>JASJCQ010000015.1 GCA_030065915.1 Woeseiaceae bacterium | reverse complement strand
GGTAAGGCAACGGGTTTTGATCCCGTGATTCGCAGGTTCGAATCCTGCCGCCCCAGCCATACCTGTCTTTGAGGGGAGACCGTGGAACCGGCATCTATTGCGCTCTTTACCGGGAACGCACATCCGCAACTGGCGCGAAATATCGCGCGCTACCTTCGAATACCACTGGCCAGGGCCCACGTCGGCCGGTTTTCCGACGGCGAGATAAACGTCGAGATACTCGAGAACATCCGCGGCCGCCAGGTGTTCATCCTGCAGCCGACCTGCCCACCGGCGTCCGAGAACCTCATGGAATTGCTGGTCATGGTCGACGCCGCGAGGCGCGCTTCTGCTGCAAACATCACGGCCGTAATTCCGTATTACGGGTTTGCCCGGCAGGACCGACGGCCCCGTTCGTCGCGCGTGCCGATCACGGCGAAGCTGGTCGCGAAGCTGATTGGAACTTCCGGCGTCGATCGCGTGCTGACCGTCGATCTGCACGCCGACCAGATCCAGGGATTCTTTGATATCGCCGTGGACAACGTCTACGCGTCACCTATACTCCTCGGCGACGTCTGGAAACAGAAATTCGACGATATGGTGGTCGTGTCGCCGGATGTCGGCGGTGTCGTTCGCGCACGAGCCTTGGCGAAGCGACTCGACGACGCCGACCTCGTCATCATCGACAAGCGTCGCGACCGCGCCAACCAGTCCGAAGTGATGAACATCATTGGCGAGGTTGAAGGCAAGAATTGCGTCATGATCGATGACATGGTCGACACGGCGGGAACGCTCTGCCAGGCGGCATCGGCGCTGAAGGACCGAGGCGCGACCAGCGTCAGTGCCTACATCACGCATGCTGTTTTAAGCGGCCCCGCCGTCGGACGCATCTCCAAGTCGGCCCTCGATGAGATTGTCGTGACCGACACGATCCCGCTGTCAAAGGACGCCAGGGCCTGCGAGAAGATCAGGCAGCTCTCGACGGCGGAGCTGCTGGCGGAGACCATGCGCAGGATAAGCTACGAGGAATCCGTCTCGTCCCTGTACGTAGATTGAATCGCGTTCAGTCGGGCTGGTACTTCGTCGAATTCGCTCGAAAATGCGTCACGTACTTGATATACGCTCCGCGTAAACGCCTTCGCCTCGTCTCAGCCGCGGCTGAGCGCGATTGCCAATAGACAACGTGTTCTCTCAGAGGATTTCTCTGCGCGGCCCCGCGAATCAAGTGGTTGATTTCACTGGCGATTCGCGCGGCGCTGCGCTATAGTGCGCCACCTCTTCGGCGTCGGTCGCAGGCTCCGATGAGTGTTCGATCAAAATATTCCAATCCAATCAATCAGTTAACGGAGTTCAGTCATGGCTGAAGAATTCGACCTGATTGCGGACTACCGGGAAGACATGGGGAAAGGTGCGAGCCGCCGCCTGCGTCGCGAAGGAAAAGTTCCTGCAATCATCTATGGCGCCGGCCGTCCGCCGCGCTCATTGACCTTTGATCACAACAAGGTCATCAAGCAACTCGAAAGCGAGTCTTTCTATTCCAGCGTCCTGAACATCAAGGTCGGCGACAAGAGCCAGGCCGCGATCCTCAAGGACCTGCAGCGTCACCCGTCCAAACGTCTTATCATGCACATGGACTTCCAGCGCATCGTCGAAGACGAAGAGATCCGCATGAACGTGCCGCTGCACTTCGTCGGCGAAGACGTAGCACCAGGCATCAAGCTGCAGGGTGGTAAGGCGTCTCACCTGATCACAGATGTCGAGATCACCTGTCTGCCGCGTCACCTGCCGGAGTACCTCGACGTTGACGTGTCGGAACTCGAGCTCGATCAGATGCTCTACCTGTCTGACATCAAGTTGCCGGAGGGCGTCACGATTCCGGAACTCGCACAGGGTCCGGAGCACAACCACGCGATCGTCTCGATCCAGGAGATCAAGGCTGCGCCGGTTGAGGAAGAGGTTGTCGAAGAAGAGGGTGCTGAGGAAGCGGGCGAGGCGCCCGAGGCTTCCGAAGGCGAATCGGACGAGAGCTAAACGCGCCGCGAGGTGCGAACCTGAGAGGACCGCAGCCGGTTTCGGGCGGGAGCTAATCCGCACGAGCCGCCGCGGTCTTTTCGTTTCAGGCAGGGCTGCATGATGAACTTGACGATGATCGCTGGCCTCGGCAACCCCGGGGACAAGTATGAGAAGACCCTGCACAACGCCGGGTTCTGGTTCGTCGACGAGCTGGCGCGGCAGTACGGCGGGCAATTCAACTACGACAAGAAGTTCGACGCCGACGTCTGCCGCATCAGCATCAAGGGCAAGGACATCTGGCTGGCAAAGCCGCAGTCCTTCATGAACATGAGCGGACAGCCGATACGTGCTTTGCTCGACTACTACCGTAACAACGTGTCGGGGCTGCTCGTCGCACACGACGAGATCGACCTGCCGCCCGGCACGGTTCGGTTGAAAAAAGGCGGCGGTCACGGCGGCCACAACGGCCTGCGGGACATCATCAAGCACTGCGGCAACGACTTCTTGAGGCTTCGCCTCGGCGTCGGGCATCCCGGTGATAAGGACCAGGTCACCTCCTACGTGCTGAAGCGAGCCAATGCATCGTCGGAGGCTGCGATCCTCAAGAACATCGACGAGGCGGCCGACGTCATGCCGACGCTCGTCGAGGAAGGCTTGAACGCAGCGATGAAGAAGCTGCACACACGCGATAAGGAACGGTAACAAAGCATGGCCATCAAATGCGGAATCGTCGGTCTGCCAAACGTCGGCAAGTCGACGCTGTTCAATGCACTGACCGCAGCGGAGATCGCCGCGGAGAACTATCCCTTCTGCACGATCGAGCCGAACGTCGGTGTCGTTCCGGTGCCGGATCCCCGGCTGACTGCGTTGTCGAATATCGTTAACCCGCAAAAGCTGATTCCGACGACGATGGAGTTTGTCGATATCGCGGGCCTGGTCGCAGGTGCGTCGAAAGGCGAGGGCCTGGGCAACCAGTTTCTCGCGAATATCCGCGAGACGAACGCGATCACCCACGTCGTTCGTTGTTTCGAGGATGACGACGTGACGCACGTCGCCGGCGCGATAAACCCGATCGACGACATCGAGACGATCAATACCGAACTCGCGCTCGCCGATCTCGAATCCGTCGAACGCCAGCTGGCTAAGGCCGAGCGCAACGCAAAGACCGCGAAGAAGGAAGACATCTACATTCGCGACACCATCGCACGGGTCAAAGCGCATCTCGACGAGGGCAAACCGGTCAGGTCGCTGGATCTCGACGACAACGAGAACAAGGTCCTGAAGGAGCTGCACCTGATCACGGCCAAGCCCGTTATGTACGTAGCCAATGTCGACGAGGGCGGCTTCGAAGACAATCCCCACCTCGATGCCGTCAGGCAGTACGCGGAAGCAGAAGGTGCCGAGGTTGTCGCCATCTGCGCCGCCATCGAAGCGGAAATCGCCCAACTCGACGACGCGGACAAGCAGGAGTTTCTCGACGACTTGGGCTTCGAGGAGCCGGGCCTCAACCGTGTGATCCGGACGGGTTATAAGCTGCTTGGCCTGCAGACGTTCTTCACGGCCGGGCCGAAAGAGGTGCGTGCGTGGACGACCCGCATAGGCGCTACGGCGCCGAACGCTGCCGGCGAGATTCACACGGACTTCGAGAAGGGCTTCATCCGCGCCGAGGTCATCGGCTACGACGACTACATTGCCGGGAACGGCGAGGCTGGCGCCAAGGAAGCAGGGCGACTTCGCCTGGAGGGCAAGGACTACATCGTCCATGAGGGCGACGTCATGCACTTCCGGTTCAACGTCTGAACGAACCGTACCCCGTGGCGACCGACTTTCGACAAGCCCTTCTCGATCTTCGAGCGGAGCTTCAGGCGGTCGCCGAGACCGGCGACGAGTCCGCCGGCGTCGTCGAGCTGGACCAGGCGCGTGTAGGTCGCCTGTCGCGGATGGACGCGATGCAGGCACAGGCGATGGCGGCCTCATCGAAGCAACGCCGGGAACAGAAGCTCAGGCAGATCGCGGCGGCGCTGCGACGCATCGACGATGACGAGTACGGTTTCTGCCAGTCCTGCGACGAGCCCATCAGTCCAAAGCGCCTCGAGTTCGACCCGACCGTGCGCTTCTGCATCGATTGCGCCAATCAACAAGAGGGCTAAGCGCAGTCCTGACGCTTACGATCTCGGCTTCGCGGCCGGGAGCGTCCAGTCGAATACTATACTCAGTCCTCGCACGGCGAACCCCGCGAGGACGGCAAGGCTCAGCGAAATCCTGCTGTCGATACCGAAATAATCGAGGGCAACAAACGTCACCGACGAGACGAAGGCCGCGGTCGCATAAATCTCGCGTGTCAGGATCAGCGGGATCTCGTTGCAGATGATGTCGCGGATCATGCCGCCGGTGACAGCCGAGGCAACGCCGAGCATGACGGCGACGGTGGCGCCAGTCTCGAATTCCAGGCAGATGCGTGTCGCCAGGGTTGCAAACAGTGCGAGGCCCATCGCATCCATCCAGATCAGGACCCGTTGGCGACCGCCGGGTCGGTAAAAACTGAAGTACACGACGACAGCGGCTGCGAGCGCAACGGCGACGTATCGGACGTCGTCGATCCAGAATACCGGGTGGCGGTCGAGTATGACGTCGCGCATCGTGCCGCCGCCTACGGCTGGCATTAGCGCGAGTACGAAAAAGCCAAAGATGTCCATGCCCTTCCTGGCGGCGGCGAGCGCGCCGCTGATCGCGAACGCGGCGGTCCCCAGCATTTCGAGAACGAACAGGAAGCTGATCTGTGTCATCGGACTAGTGCCATGCTTTCCGGCTGGATTCGACCTTGTACAGAATATAGTCGCGTAGCCGATTGGCGTCCTCGATCGGCATGAACGGGATGCGCACCGACCCGGACGCGAGAAATATTTTCAGCCCCGCCAGTTCCTTGCGTTCCTGCAGCCACGACTGCGTCACGGTCACCCTTTGGACTTTACGAAACAGGAACACCTGCAGGCTGTAGCCGATCAAGCCCGTGCGCCGAACCAGCGCATCATTGTCGTGATAGTAGCCGAATCGCCGCCAATAGCGGCGTGTAGCAAGGAATACCAGGACCGGAATCACGAGCAATACGGCCGCGAACGGGCCGGCCGCAAACGTCGCGGGCGTGCCGAGAATGGCCAGTATCGGCAAGCTGATCATCAGCGTCCTCGAGACAATGTAGCGGCGCGAGATGTGCGTAAAGCTCTCGAATTCCGGATTCAACGAGACGTTCAAAGCCTCCGGTGCGAACACCTCCCGGCTGAAGGCCTCGCCGAATTCCTGCGTGACGAGCGGCACTTTGAAGCTGTTGCTTTCTTTCTGATTGTCGCTGCTGCTCGCCTGCTGGGCGGACAGGCGGAAGCGACCGAACCAGCGAAGCACAATCCCCTGGGACATCTTGATTCGCTGGACCTTGCCGACATTCATCGACACCTGGTGCCGCGTCAGGAGCCCGCCGGCGGAGCGCAGTTTCGTGCCGTCGAGCGTCAACACGAAGTTGTGATATCGGAGCACGGCCGCGCCGATAGAACCCAGGGCGAGCAGAAGTGCGATCGACAGGATGACGGCGAGGACGATCAGCGAACCACCGGCGAAGCCAAATTCGGACACGCGGTCAAACGCGGATTCTGCGTAAGCCGTAATGATTCTGTCAGCTCCGTCACCAAGCTGCTCGAGGAAAGGTCCGATGACGGCGAAAATGATCAGCGCGCGTCTGTCCGCCAGACCGATCTTGACCATGTCCCGCCAGCCGAGCGTCAGCATCGGAGAGGCTTCGGGAACGCTGCCTTCCGTCTCCGGCTCGCTGTCAGCAGATATTGACTGGCGTCGCCCGTCGATCCGGTCCTGCAGGTCTTCCGCGAACTCCGATGTGACGGCGGGCAGGTAGCCCTCGCTCTCGGAAGAACCCGCCGTGTCGAAACGGATGTTGACGAGGTTGAACCAGCGGTAGACGACGTTCTGCTCGGTGTCGACGCCCTGGATGCGGTCGAATTTGATGTCGAGCTGCTTCTTCGTGAAGATGCCTTCACGGATCAGGACGGAGTCCTCGCCGATCTTGAATCGGAAGAACAGGTAGCCGAGCACGGAAATCGTTATCGAGAGAACTGCCGCCGCTGCAACGCCAACCAGAAGCTTATCCAGGATCGAACCCTGGAACGTAACCAGCAGCGCGGCGAGAGGCGCCAGCGTCTGGAACGCATTCTTGGTGAGACCCTTAAGGAACCGTCCCAGGAAGAACAACACCGCCAGCGGCGATGTGCGGCGCCACTCGTCAGCTTTCTTCAACGCTCGATCCAATGCGCTTCAAGATCATCGAACGGAGACTCTCGGCGCGATCCCGCTCCATGCCTGCGATATCGAGGTCGCCCTTCGACCCGCCGGCCGTGAAGATCTGCAAGCTGGCCGTCCCGAACTGCCGGTCCAGCGGCCCCTGCTTGGTCTCGACGTGCTGGATCCTGTTGAACGGGATCGCGGTCACGCGATTGACAACGAGCCCGGACTTGTAAAGCACGTCCTTGTCCCTGACGGCGATGCCGCGCTTCTTGACGGAGTAGTAGGGCCAGACCACGAGCGGGATCGTGATCGCAACCAGAATCAACAGGTGCAGCCACAGCGGCAGGAAAGTCACATTCGGGTGGAGGCTGGTGCCGATCGAGACCGCCGCGATGATGGCAACGACAAACAGCTGTTGAATCACCAGCTGCAAAGCCAATGAATCGTCCATGGGCTGCCAACTCACGCTCTCAACGCGGGGCAGCTCATCGAGGCTGATTTCGGGGTTCTCGAACATCGGGGTCATCGTGTCTAAAGGACAGCGCATTATAGGAAAAAGTGAGCATTTTCCCCGTTTTTTCTTGACACTCGTAGTGCCCAAAAGGACAATCTGCGGCCCTTCGAGGGACAGTGCTGGATTGGCCGCTTCCCGTTGACAACCTACAAAATTAGGTGATGTAGCTCGGAGGGTCAGAGTGGTGAACAAATAACCCGCAGGTTGGTGAGTCATCCGAGCGGCGCGAAGCCCGCGACAGGCCGACCGAATGGGAGGCCCATTCCACCCTGACGCGGTAGAATTGCACAACAAAATTCGGTGATGTAGCTCAGATGGTCAGAGCGGCGGACTCATAACCCGCAGGTCGGTGGTTCAATTCCACCCATCACCACCAAACGCCAAGGGCGGCCCACACGGGGCCGCCCTTATCGTTTGGGGATGCGTGGAATTGTTGCCGATGGTGCCTTCGATGGTCGTTGGCAGCAGCCCCGATATCTAGGCTCGACGATCAGGTTAAGGGGCTACCCTACCTTGAACAATCACAGTGCGAGCCGTTCCATCATCTTGCGTCCCGACTAGGTTCAATTCCACCCATCACCACCAGATACAAAAAGGCCCCTCGCAGAGGGGCCAATTTGTATCTGGTGAAAGTAGAAAAGCACCACCGAAGGCGGTTCGTAAAACGCGCCGCCGTAGTCAGTCATCAGGTGAACCGATCGAATGGCCGCCGAACTGGTTTCGCATCATCGCGAGCAGTTTGCCGGAGTAGTCCTGCTGACCCTGGCTGGCAAAGCGGGCCATCAGAGCCAGGCTCATAATCGGGGTCGGTATTCCCTGTTCGACGCCTTCCAGCGCAGTCCAGCGGCCCTCGCCGGAGTCGGCGACGAACGGATCGACATCGGCGAGTTGTTGGTCCTCTGCCAGCACTCTGGCCGTGAGGTCGAGCAGCCAGCTGCGCACGACACTCCCGTGCCGCCAGGTCTCGGCGATCTCTGCGAGATCGAGGTTGAAGTCCTCTCGGCCTTTCATCAGCGAGAAGCCCTCTGCATAGGCTTGCATCATGCCGTACTCGATGCCGTTGTGGATCATCTTGACGAAGTGACCGCTGCCGACCGGGCCGGCGTGAATCCAGCCCTGATCGCGCTCCGGCGCCAGCGCTTCGATGATCGGTTGCACGTTCGCGAACGCTTCTTCTGCCGCGCCCACCATCAGCGCATAGCCGTTCTCGAGCCCCCAAACACCACCGGAGACGCCCGCGTCGACGAAAAGGATGCCTGATTCGGCAAGCAACTCGCCGCGTCGCATGGAGTCCTTGTAGTAGGAGTTCGCGCCGTCGATCAGGACGTCACCCGGCTCGAGCAAACCCTGCATCTGCTGCACGTACGATTCAGTAATGTCACCGGCGGGCAACATCAGCCAGACGACTCTCGTCGCATCGAGCTTGGTGACCAGGGCCTCCGCGGAGTCGGCGGGGATCAGTCCGACCTCCGAAGCGAGCGCATCCGTTGCCTTGACGTCCTGGTTGAATCCAACGACCTCGATGCCCGCACGGCGCAGTCGCCGTGCCATGTTGCCGCCCATCTTGCCCAGCCCGATCATACCGAGTCTCATCGCTTTTCCCCGCAGATTTGCCTATTGGCATTATCTTTTCTATTCGTCGGTGGCGCTACCTCGTGCGATTCCGGCACCAAGGCTGCCTGTAAGCGGCGCTCATTCAACGATGCTGTTCGTCTGTCGACGGCGTTTATCGCGCCTGCTAGAGTTGTGCGTCGCTGCACTCGTGACGCTCAATAATCGAAAACAAAGGGGGACGTCATGCGCCGATACCTTATTTCTCTGTTCACGCTCACACTCGTCGCGCCACTGGCATTCGCCGAGGACGAAGACGATGCCGATGTCGAGCCGGGATTCAATGAATCGACGTTCAAGGGCCTCGAATTCCGGAGTATCGGTCCGGCGTTCATGTCCGGGCGAATCTCGGACATTGCCATTCACCCCGAGAATCGTAGCGTCTGGTATGTCGCTGTCGGTAGCGGCGGTGTCTGGAAGACGGAGAATCGCGGTACGTCCTGGTCGACGATCTTCGACGATGAAGGCTCCTATTCTATCGGCAGCCTGGCAATTGACCCTAACGATCCGGACACGATCTGGGTAGGTACCGGCGAGAATATCAGCGGCCGCCACGCCGGCTATGGCGATGGTCTGTACCGCAGCCGTGACGGCGGCCAGAACTGGGAGAAGATGGGTCTCGAAGACTCGGAGCGCATCGGCATGATCGCTATAGACCCGCGTGATTCGAATACGATGTTCGTCGCAGCGCAGGGTCCCCTCTGGTCGGGCGGCGGAGATCGCGGCCTGTTCAAATCGACCGACGGCGGAGAAAACTGGCGCAAGGTACTCGGCGACGGGCTGGGCAACACAGATGATGACGATCAGTACACGGGCGTGTCGGAAGTGCACATGGATCCTCGTGACCCCGACGTCGTGTATGCGGTGTCCTGGCAACGCTTACGCAGTGTCGCCGTGCTACTGGACGGCGGGCCCGGAACGGGCATCCACAAGTCCGAAGATGGAGGGGAGACCTGGCGCGAACTCACCGAAGGGCTGCCGGAGGGGAACAAAGGCAAGACCGGCCTCGCCATCAGCCCGCAAGACCCGGATGTCATCTACGCGACCATCGAGGAGAACAACCGGAAAGGCGGTTTCTGGCGTTCAGCCGACGGCGGCGAGACCTGGGAGAAGATGAACGAGTATCTCTCGAGCGGCACGGGCCCGCATTACTACCAGGAACTGTTCGCGTCGCCGCACCAGTTCGATCGCGTCTACCAAATGGACGTGCACCTGCACGTCACCAACAACGGCGGAGAGGATTTCGAGAGGCTCAGGCACGAGACCAAGCACGTAGACCATCATGCCATGGCCTTCGACCCGGACGACGAGAATTACCTGCTGGTCGGGAACGACGGTGGTATCTATGAGAGTTTCGACCTCGGCGAAACCTGGCGCTACGTCCACAACATGCCGATCACCCAGTTCTACAAGGTGGCTGTGGACTATGACACGCCGTTCTACAACGTCTACGGCGGCACACAGGACAACAACAGCCAGGGCGGCCCATCACGCACGATGGATATTGCGGGCATAAGGAACAGCGACTGGTTCGTGACCCTGGGCGGTGACGGCCATCAGTCGGCCGTCGATCCGAACGATCCCGACATCATCTACGCACAGTGGCAGCAAGGTAACCTGACGCGATTCGATCGCCGTACCGGCGAGAATGTCTACATCCGTCCGCAGGCCGCGGAGGGCGACCCACCCGAGCGCTACAACTGGGATGCACCCATTTTGATCAGTCCGCACGATTCGAAGACCATCTATGCGGCAACGCAGCGGGTTTGGCGAAGTGATGACTACGGCGATACCTGGACTGCGATCTCTGGCGACCTGACACGCAACGAGAATCGTACGCGTCTGCCCATCATGGGCCGGACGTGGAGCTACGACTCGCCCTGGGACCTCTATGCGATGTCGATGTTCAATACGATCGTCAACGTGTCGGAGTCGCCAATCGTCCCGGGGCTGATCTACGCGGGCACCGACGACGGTTTGATCCAGATTACCGAAGACGGCGGTCAGAACTGGCGTCGCGTGGACCGGTTGCCCGGGGTGCCTGAGCGCTTCTTCGTCAATGACATCAAAGCGGACCTGCACGATCCGGATACGGTCTATGTCGTCGTCGACGACCACAAGAACGGTGATTTTGCTCCCTACATTCTGAAGAGCGAGAACCGCGGCCGCAGCTGGAAGAGCATTGCGAGCAACCTGCCCGAGCGGCATATCCTCTGGCGCGTCGTGCAAGACCACGTGAATCCCGACCTGATGTTTGTGGGTACGGAGTTTGGCGTGTTCTTCACGGTCGATGGCGGCAGTGCGTGGACCAAGCTGAAAGGCGGCGTGCCGAACATTCCGTTCAGGGACCTGGTCATACAGACGCGCGAGAACGACCTGGTCGGTGCGACGTTCGGTCGAAGCTTTTACGTGCTCGATGACTACACGCCATTGCGGAACGTCACCGAATCCGCGCTTGCAGAAGGCGAGACGCTGTTCCCGGTGCGAGATGCACCGTGGTACGTGGAGAAGCGCCTGCTCGGATGCAGCAAGCCAACGTGCAAGGCAAGCCAGGGCGACAGCTACTACGTTGCTCCGAATCCTCCGTTCGGCGCCATGTTCACCTACTACGTCGCCGATGGCCTCCAGAGCCAGAAAGACGCACGGCAGGAGGCGGAAAAGGACGCTATCAATAATAACGAGAACGTCCGCTTCCCGGATTGGGACGTCATACTGGACGAAGAGCGTGAAGACGAGCCTGCAATTGTCTTCATCGTGCGGAACTCCGCCGGTAACGTCGTTCGCCAGATCGAGGCATCGGCAGAAGCGGGATTCAATCGCGTCGCGTGGAATCTCCGATACCCGCCATTGCAGCCGTGGAGCGCCGAAGAATCGACGTCGTATACCGATGACGACGGTGTACTCGTTGCCCCCGGAACGTATAGCGTAACGATGTCCAGGCGCGTCGACGGCGTCCTGTCGGACACGGGCCAATCGCAGGAGTTCGAGGTCGTGTCTGTTCGCGAAGAGCCGGTGCTGCCAGGCACGTCGCAGGAGCAGCGCGTCATCTTCGAAAGCGAACTGGACGAACTGGTCCGGGCCACCCGTGGCACGGTTGCCTCGATCGATGAGATCGTTATCGAGCTCGATGCCGTCAAGGACACGCTGGAGCGTTCGGTGGACGATGGCTCGCTGTACGCGACCGCGAACGCTATTCAGCAGCGCCTGAAAGAGTCGCGCGATCGCCTGAGTAACAACCCACAGCGTGCGATCTACAACGACATTGGTGAGATGACGGTAACCGCTCGCCTGTTCCATGCGCGGTACTCCGCGACGGCGCAGGCATACGGGCCGACGCCTGAGCAACGCAAGTCGTACCGGATCGCGCGAGAGCGCTATACCGAGGTTGTCGCGGGCCTTTCAACGCTTATCGACGAGGAGTATGCGGCGCTGAAACGGGCCATGGACGCTGCGGGCGTACCCTGGACGCCGGGTCGAGGCGTGCAGCGCTAGGCGGCTGCACGGCCGGGTCGGCTGACGGCGCGCGAGAGGTCGGTCGCGTCGCGCACTCGGGGAGTGACGGTTGTGTTCGTCCCCGTGCATTGATTCCTGTCTAACAGACGCGGGCGGCTATTTTTTTGCGCCAAATCAGTACTCTGCGGCTAGCGACCCACGGTAACTGTCACTCGCCCGGCGACCGTTCGTTGCTCAACCATTTCGTGCGCGTTGGCAATATCGTCCAAAGGGACTGACGCGCCGATGTCATATCCGGGCCAGGCATTCTCCAGCAGGCTATTCAACGCTTGCGCTGCTGAGATCTTCGCTTCGACCGGGAAATCGTCACTGCCGAGGAAGTGGAGATTCACGTTCTTGAACACCAATGGCCAAAAGGGAATCGTTGGCGCCGGAGAACCCGTAGCGTACGCGGCTATCGAGCCTCCCTGCTTTAGCAGGTGCTCGTCAATCTCGATGTTCGCGTGGAAGGCCACCTCGACGATGTGATCCACCCCGTCTGGCGCGTGGGCCTCTATGTCCTGAATGACTTGATCCGGTGCCAGGTCCTTTGTCACGATGACATGATGTGCGCCGGCCGCTGTCGCAGCGTCCGAATCGGCGGGCGCGCGGACGGTCGACACGACGGTCGCGCCTGCAAGTCTCGCAAGGCCAATCGCACATTGCCCGACAGCACCGGCCCCGCCCTGGATGAGGACCACGCGACCCTCTACGGGTCCGCCGACATGGACGGCGCGATGCGCTGTGATTCCAGGAATACCGAGGCAGCTGCCTTGCTCGAATGAAACACCGTCGGGCAGACGCACCGCCTGGTACGCCGGGACCACGACATACTCTGCTGCGGTGCCGAACGGGCGATAGCTCTGCGCTCCGAAACACCAGGCGCGTTCCCCGATGCGAGCTTCTTCAACACCTGCACCAACCCGGTCGATAACGCCAGCGCCATCGCTGTGCGGAATGACCAGCGGGAAGGGCATGCCGGTGCCGAACTGGTCGGTGCGCTTCTTGACGTCTCCCGGATTGACGCCCGAGGCACGCACGGCGATTCGGACTTCGCCTGGCCCAGGCTCCGGCGTTGGACGCTCGCCTACCTTCAGGACCTCCGAAGGTGCTCCCTGCCTCTCGTACCAGGCCGCCTTCACAGATTGTTTCCCGGCTCGCGGACGACGAAGGTCCTGCCAATTGTCATTCGTTGACCACCCGCAGGTGATACTCGAAAGGTGGTCGCCCCGCGATTCGATTGTTCAGTAGCAATATCGTCATACCCTCAACCCAGCGAGCGTTGTCGATATCGCCGAGGTCGATCGGCTGAAGGTCCATGCCGCTGACGATTTCCGCGACCTTCGCCTTCGCTTCATCGCTGTCGCCGACCAGTGGAATGGAGATGTCGCCGCCGGGCTCGACCATCTGCCGCCAGTTGAGCGTGCTGAACGCTTTGACGACAAACGCATCCGGAGCCGCGTCCTGGATGATGCGACCGTTAGACGTCGATACGCCGATGCGAATCTCCTTGCTCCAGTCCCCCGTCAACGGGTTTGTCGGATCTATGACGATCTTCCCTGAAAGATCGCCGAGGCCGCGTACGATATCCTCGACCATCATGCCCGGGACGGCGAGCACCACGATATCGGCTTCGCGAATGGCGTCTTGGGGCAGCGTGGCCGAGGCATTTCCGGGTGTCTTTGCGACGAGGTCTTTGACCTTCTGGCTGTCCGGATTCCGCGAACCATAGACGATGTCGTGACCCTGCGCGGCAAACTCGGGGCCCAGTGCGCTTCCAACCTGACCGGTGCCGATGACGGCAATGGTGTCAGCAAATGCGACAGAGCCGGAAGCAATCAGCAGCAAGACGCACGTTACAAAAGCTTTCACAGGCGATCCTCCTTCGAGATAACCAGGCGGCAGCATAGCCTGACGCACCGCGGGACGGAATTCATATTGTCCGATTGCCGCTCAAATCGCGGCTGCTGCGCTTCAGGAATCCTCTGAAGAACCGGAATCCGTCACAGTTATAGCGCCGCTCAACCGGTATTTTGCCCATTGCGACATCGAGAGCCGCGCCGGATACTCAGGCGGTGTATCGGTGAGTTGTCGCAATCGAAACCGTTATAAGCTGATGTCATGAACCTTCGCTCGAATGCAATTGCCGTCCTTTCACTGGTGGGTACACCGGTACTGTTGATCCTGTCACCGGCGATCACGGTCTACCTGTCCAGCCAGCAGGAACTCAACCACCAGCTCAGCCTGCTGATGCCGTTTGCGCTTGCAGCGGGACTCGTGTTCGCACTCGGCATCGGGCTCCTGCTGATGCCGCAGAGCGGTGCAGCAGCTGAGCGCGGCAGTGGTCCGTCGAGAATGTGGCTGTACTACCTGGCGGGGCCGTTCTTTCTCGTTTTTACGTTGCTGCGCGAGGCACCCCTGTACTTTCTCGACGAGTTCGGCGGAGTGCTGTTGGCGATTGCGATCTACGTTGCGGCTTCGGTAGCCTTGGCGCGACGTATCCGTCATGAAAAAGTCGTCAGCTTCTTTGCGATACTGAGCGTGGCGTTTGCGGCCTCCGAGGGTCTGCGACTCTACACCGGCGCCGAGTCAGCAGCGCCCGTCGAGGCAGTCGACGACTCCGAGCTGAGCTTGCTCGCGGCTAATGAGACCCTGCCAAACATCTACCACATCGTCCTGGATGGGTTTCAGAGCGACATCTTCGGCCTGGTCGCGACAGACAGCGACAGGATGAAGATGGACGGCGTTACGTGGTACGAAGAAGCGTCAGCGACCTACGAGCACACGATATGGTCGCTACCGTCCGTGTTCCTCGGTGCAGAATACGATTTCTCGATGTCCCAGCGCGACTTCCAGGCGGCCGGGTTCAACGCCTCCGCGTCTTTGCTGAACGAATTGAAGGATGCCGGCTACTCGACCATCGCGTTCAGCCGGAAACTCTATGAGTTCGACTACACGATGTTTGACGAGATGGTCCAGCACGCGAACAACATCGACGTTACGCCACCTCAGAATGACGACGCATTCATGGCCCTCTGGGTGTACCGAACGCTGCCGGCCGTCATCGGCCGGGCGCTTGCCCGGCGCGGGTGGCTGATCAGCGCCAACGACTTGCAGAACCTCGGAGCCCGCACCTTCCTGGCAAGTTCGGCGCCGATTGAATCCAGTCTCGGGTTTCAGAAATACCTCGAGCAGGAGGCGCTGTTGCCTGCCCGCGGTCGGTACACGTTTATTCACCTGATCATGCCGCACGATCCGTTCGTGCTGGGTGCCGGCTGCGAGGAAACGAGCAAGAGCAACGTGCTTGTGCAGGCGCAGTGTGCGGTTCGACTGATTGGCGAATTCATCGATCGGCTGAAGTCTCTGGGCCGCTATGACGATTCCCTGATCCTGATACACGGCGATCATGGCGAACGCTACAAGGTGGACGGAACGAACCTGACACCCATCAAGTACCGCTCGAATCGAAGCCTGTTGCTGCTGAAGCTCCCGACAGCAGAGTCAACTGAGGGACTGGTTACATCATCAATCGAAGCTTCCCTGATCGATATCGCGCCTACGATTTACGAGGTCATTGGCCGTGAATCGGCGTTACACGAGGGGTTCTCGCTCAGCAAACCGGACGCCCAGGCGTTCGCCAGTCGCGAGCGAAGTTACAATGTCGTTATCGACGAGACTCACTTCCGGCAGCACAAAGTGGAAGGACGGGATCTCATTTTCGTAGAAGAGATTCCGCTGCCGGATGCGAGCCCGGATATTTCGGAGTTGTTGGCCGTCGCCCCGCTTGTTCCCCTCAACGAGGTCTTCGAGGCGGAGGCGGGCGCACTGAGCAGGTCTGCCGATGTCGCCGCTGATCTGCCGGGCGTTAAGGGTTCTTACGTCAGTAACGGCAACAAGTCATTCCGTTTCGAACTCGACAGGGATGCGACGGTTCGGTTGAGGGCCCGCATCATTGCGCCGAACGGCAACAATAACTCGAGCTTCATACGATTGAACGGCGGCGATTCCGACATCTGGGATATGCCGATATCGCGCCAATGGGACTGGAAGACCTTCAACAAGACGTGGTCGCTGCCTGAGGGTGAACACCTGTTGTCGATCGAATACCGTGAGCAGGTCTACCTGGACCAGATTGTGCTGCTCGTAGACTAGTTGCTGAGCAATTGCGCGAGAGCTTTGGCGCCTGCAGAAGCGCTGCTGCCAACATTGAAGACACTCGCGTCGCGGACGTCAGCGATATGTGATCCGCTGTGTTCTCGAACCAGTGCCTCAATCGCGTCGGGCGCACGCTCGAGTTCGTCACGAGGCAATAGCTTGCCGACTTGGTCGCGAACGAACACTTCGAACGGTTCAATGTCGATCTCTTCGTAGCGCGGATTGTTGACCTTCCTCGGGCCGTCGATGAACAGGACCGGTTTTTCGAGCCCGAACGCGAAATCCAGCGCGGCACCCGACCAGTCGCTGATCATCAGGTCGGCCTGTCGCAGCGATGTCTCACCGGCAACATCCGTGTCCAGTGCGAACAGCGGGTGGCTGCCATACGCGCTGCAGATCGCGTCGACGCGATCGCCCGACAGCCGGGAGGTTTGCGGGTGTGGTCTGACCGTAACGCCAAAACCTCGGTCGAGCAGAATACCGGCGAGCTGCTTGCCTGCGATCTCGATGACGCCCTGCGGTCCCCACGATGGCGCAAGCAAGACGTGTATCGGCTGGTTTTTGTCCTTCGCCGCAGTGACTTCTTCACCATCCAGAATCCGATCGAGGCGCTCATAGCCGTGTTCGACCAGGTTTTTCGGTGGCAGCTTGTCCAGCGCCTCCAGGGCACGTGCTTCTTTAATGTGGTGTGGCCCGGCGCAAAACAGCGTATCGAAACCGTCGAACGCGTGATCGCGGTAGGCCATGTGCAGGCTGACCAGCGAGTGCTGTACGTAAACATAGTGAACCTGGTGCCTGGAACGCTTGACCTGGAACTGGTCGAGGTCCGGCATGGTCATGACCATCACGTCGCACTGCATATTCTCGAATAACCAGTTGCGGACCCAGCCGGTATCCGTCTGAAACGTGCGCAGACGATCGTGGCGCAGCTGCAGGCCGGGGTCATCGTGCTGTGAGCTGATGTAGCAAACGTTGACGGTGCCGGACTCGAGCACGGCGCCAAGTAGCTTTTCGAGGTGCGCCCAGTAAGACGTTCCTTCTGAATAGAACACGATCTGCCGCTGTTCACGCGGCAAGCCGAAGAAGGTTGCAGCATCCAGGATTGAGCGAATCGTCCGCCTCATCTCAGTCGAGTGTGCAGACGTCCGCTAACTGGCCGCTGGCATGCAGTCGTTCGTACATCTGCAGGTCGTCCACGGAATCGACTTCAAGCCATCCGCCATCAATCGGCACCGCGCGGACCTTCCATTCGGCATCGATGAGCGCCTGGAGGAAGCTGGTCATGTACATGTTTGCGAAGTCCTTGCCGTCGAAAAGGGCCGAACGGTCCATCGAGTCGTAGAAGTCGATCAGAGCGCGAATCCTGTCGCCGCTGATCTTGATGAGGCCAATGTATTGCCCCTGGATCTGCGCGTAGCTCTCGGGTTTCTTGCCCAGCTCCGTGATGTACCCGTCGGCGTCAATCAGCATCGTCTCTGCATCGGACAACGGATCGTCGAAACGCAATTCCCAGGCTTTGCGCCATTTCTGGTCGACAACGACGCAGACATCGTCGTCGCAATCCAGTATCGCTTGCAGGACCTCCTGCTCATACACGATGTCGCCATAGGCGATGAGCAGGTCACCCTCTCGGTCGATGAACTGGCGTGCCGAGAACAGCGTCGTCACCATGTTGGTCTGCGCATAGTCCGCATTATGGCTGCAGGACAGGCCCAGCTCCTCGATCTTCCCGGCGCAGAACCCGGTAATCACCTCGATCTCGGAAACGCCGCAACGTTTCATGACGTCCAATTGCCTCAGCAACATGGGCTTGCCCAACAGGGGAACGAGGCATTTCGGTCGCTCGTTGGTCAGCGGACGCAGTCTCTGGCCTTCGCCGGCCGCGAGGATGAGTGCACGAGTCATGCGACAAACGACCTCAGAAACTCAAGATCCTCATCGTTGAACGGTGTCTCGCGCTCGGGGTGCCACATGATGCCGTCTACACGGTGAGTGCGGTGCCGAAAGGCCTCTATGCTGCCGTCTTCATGTTGTGCGAGCACATCCAGGTTTTCTGCCAGTGTTTCGATCGATATTCCCCAATTGTGGTAGCTGTTGACGGTTCGGCTCGTCGGAAGCGGCGACGCCCCGGTCGCTGAGACCGCGTGGTGAGTGCCGGCGTGGCCGTCGATCTTCTCAAGCGACCCGCCAAACCATACGTTCAGCATCTGCATGCCGCGACAGACGCCCAGCACGGGGACGTCATGCTGCAGGGCCCACTGTATGGCCGCTGCTTCAAAGGCGTCTCTTTCCGGTGCACAGTCCGGGGCGTCCGGGTCCGCCGCGCTCAACGAATTGCCGCCGCTGAGAATCAGCGCCGCCAAGTCCAGTCCATCGAGCAACTCGGCCGCCCGTTCTGGCGGGATATTCGATAGTGGAGCGATTGTCATACCGATCGACGCCGCCAGCTCGGCCCAGCGCTGGTCAAGACAGTCGCGTCGTTCGCCGTAGGCGTCCACCACGTCGACTCGCTGTGTAATTCCGAGGCGACCGCTCATGGCGGTCCAACCTGGTGATTCTTGCAGTCGAGACGGAGCCGCCTCAGAGACGACAGTTTCTCGTACAGCTGCTCGCCGACGCCGATCGCCGCCGGCATGCCGAGTTCAGCCGCCCGGATCGCCATGTGCGAGTTGGCGCCGCCGTAACAGGTGATCAACCCGACGATGCCGCGGCCAAACAGCCAGTCGTACCCGGGGTCTGCCTGCGGGATCAACACGATCTTGCCATCCAGTTCCTCCGCATCGTTGGATCGCCACGCGTGCGCCTCGGCCTCGACGCGGCCAAGCGTAACGAAGTTAGGCTGGGACGCAAATCGTTCGAAACAGTAGAACTGCTGCTCGGATGTAATGAGCTGCGGCAATTCGATGAGTTCGCCGGTCGCGATGCGCGCCTCACGGGGCGTCAGCAGGTTCTTCATGTCGTCGACCGTGAGGGCGTCGATGCGATGGTTCTTGAAGTCGCCGTACTCGAGGTAGACGAGCTGCTCGCGAGCGACTCCCGCGTGCTCGCCCCAGTCAATCAGCGCATCGAGAGCGAGGCTCAGGTTTCGCGTGAACGCAAACTTGACCGACTCTCGCGCCTTGATGGCGTCCGCGAGCCATGCAATAAACTGGCTACCGTCCAGCGCTGAGCCCAGATTCTCCAATATCCCGTCGATCGCCTCGAGCGCCGACTCCGGCCAGGTAAATGGTGTCGTGCCGTGATCGGACTCGTCATGACTAGCGTCGGTCAGGTAGACCTCCGGCTCTTCCCAATACGCCTTCGCCGTCGCGTCGTAGGTGCCGGGCCGAAGATGCCCAAAGCGTTTCTGCAACTCATCGATTGAAGTTTCGCCACGTTGCAATGACGCCTTGAGCTCGGAGAAATCGCGAGTCACCGTGCCAATGCTCCGCATGAAGTCGTTCACCTGTTCGTCGGTCAGGATCCCGAGACGGCTGAAGCTCTTCAGGAAACTCGTCGCAACAAAGCCGGCTCGCGCCGCGTGAGCGAACGCCAGCGTGCCGTACTCCCTGCAATCCTCGATCAAGGTCAGGGCCCGGTCGACCGGATCGAGTTTTGCGGCCAGTATCGACTCACGGCGGGTCGCCAATACCTCAACTGAGCCGATGTCGCTCGACAACCTGATCAGGGCGTCGCAAGTGATCGACTTGAGGGCCTCCTCCAACTCGGCGACTTCCGCTGCGACTATTCCGGCCGGACCGAGGCGTTCGGTGGCGAGCTGTGCGAAGTCCGGCGTCCAGCTCGTAAACGCGACCTCGAACTCCAGCTTGTCGTGCCTTGCAGGATTGTTTAGCAGGATGCCGAGATAGGCATCCACCAGTCGAGCGGCCAACTTGTCCGGAAGGGCCGCAGGTATGAAGGAGTTGATGCTGGCCCTGATGTCGACGTAGGGCTGTCCGCAAAAAGCGGTAATGAGCGGTTGTGGCCGCACATCGCGATATCCGTACCCGGCGCGTTGCCGCGCCCAGACTTCATCGGTAATCAACTCGCGGTACAGACTCAATGCCAGTGGGCGCGGTCGTGTTCCAATAATCTCGGCCGGGTTCCAGTCCGGCATATTGCCGAAGATGGCCTTTTTTCCAAGCACGAACGGCGATGGCTTCTGCAGCGCCAGGAACCTGGCCTTCGCACTCTCCAGGCGCTCTGCGATCTGCGTTCTCGAATAATCGTAGTCGCTATGGTCCACCGATATCGGCCGCACCTGGAAGATGTGCACCGTGGACTCACTGTCAATCGCGAACTCGATGTCGAGTTTCCCGTAGCCCAGGATCTGTTCCAGTTCGCGTATCGCGTCGAGCACCGGTGCGATCACCGGGTCTGCCAGTTCGATGTCCTGCGGCGCATCCCTGAAGACCAGGATCGTGCGAAGGTCTCCGCCGTCGCCCGACGTCACCGATTCCGTCGACTGGCTCGAGTCGTCGAAATTGACGCGATAGTAGGGCGATCCTGTCTCGAGGCCGCAGGTAAACACGACGCCCGAGCACGACACGTTCTCGATACACTCCTGCACGAGCACCTGGTCGTGCTCCGGTTCGCGATCTTCGCCATAGGACTCGATGACGGCATCCACGGCCCGGACCACATCCTCGTGACGCGAGCTGTCGACGCCGAGCAGCGAATCGAAGCCGCCCGCGTTGGCGGAGTCCCAGTTGTCTTCTGCTTTTGCGCTGCTTCGGACGATGAGTCGTTTACCCGCAAAGCGTTTTTGAATTCGCTGAAGGAGTCCGTCGCGAGACGACCGCCAATCGGATTCGGTGAAGGTCACCTGGTCGCCGATGTGACTCCGGGTGACGACTGGCGCCAGGCGCTCCAGCGTCTCGGCCTTGCTGCCGAGGACAAAGTGCGCGATGTCGTCCGGTGAATTGAATTCGGCCCAGCCGTCTTTGACATCAACGGATTGGGTGTTGAAGCCGGAGGCCTCGAGATGTTGCAGCAAGTCGGGCAACGACTTGCCGATCGTCGCATTGTCGAGCGAGATCAGGTACTCGACGACATGCGGTTGGAAGTGCATCAGCCCGGTGAACTCGACCATGGTCTGGCCGCCGTCTTCGTTGTCGAGCTTCAGGACCTCAGCGATGTCGATGTCGCGACTGCTGCGTGATCGATAACGTGTCCGCCAGTGATAATCGACACCGTAAACGACGTCCGCATCGCCCTCGACGACACTTTGGATGACATTCTTTCTGAAAATCGTGTCGGCATACAGGATGGTTGTCGGGACTTTTCGAAGTGGCGCCTTGAACAGTGAATGCAGGGCCGAATGTCCCTGCCAGTCCGCAACCACCGCGTAGTTCAGCTGCGGGTAGTTGCGAATGACCTCATCGACCTGGTAGCCGCCGATAAAGGTGAGCCGTGTACCTTCCGTCGCGTCGATACTCTGGATCTGCCAGTCGAGCGCCCGTGTATCGAGGGCGACCCGTTTCAGGGCAGCGGGCGTTCGGCCCCGTGCAGGTTTGCCGGCGCCTAAGAAGAAGACGTCATTGGCGGGCTGCTTCAAGTCGCTCTCCGTCAGTCAGGCGCCGCGCTACATATCAGGACTGTTCGCCGTGCCCGTCCTCGGCTTGTTCTTCGATGTCCGCTTTCGATGACGATGAAAACAGTGACTTGAACTTGTACCAATAGGTCTTGATGACCATTGCGATGGCCACGAAGAATCCAACAATCGCTGACATGATGGCACTGCCCGAGCCCGGATCGATATACGCCATCGCTGGCGGCGACAGCGTCAACAGGGTGATACCCAGCGTTGCTATGAACTTGTTCATTGCGGCTCCTTCGTCCAGATTCTCTCACGCTCGCTACTTACTGCCGAAACAGTGATTTAAGCGCTGATTGCCGCATTTTATCGTGCATGAAATGGAACTGTGTGCCTGAGGTCTCATTTTGCTCGATGGATGGCATCGAAAAGTAGTGGTCGTGGGCAGCGAGCGTTTCGCGCAGCACTGAGGCTCGCAACCAGGGGTCATACCAGGAGCAGACGGCACGATACAGCGTTTTGGTGGGACTGTTTGCCCAATCGGCAGCAAACCGGGGCGCCGGCAACCACTTGGCCATGACGATGTCGCCGGTATCGATCCCGGGCGCGAGGTAGAAGCTGCTGGCGGAAGCCGCTCCCGTCAAAAGCACGGACCACAGCATACAGTCGGCGCCTCGAATGTCCGGCAGGAAGCCCGGGTGCACATGCAACAGGCGAATCGACGGAATGTCCAGAATGGACTTCGGGACGATGCCGCCGCCCGTAAACAGCATTGCCGTGTCCGGCATGGCGGCCAGGGACTCGGACAGTTCGGGATCATTCAGGCCGGTGACCAGTCGCTCGTCGACGCGATCGCTGTAGGTCGTCAACGGAGTCATCTGCAACGCGCCTTCGAGTGTCGACCGCTCAAACCCGAGATTCGAACTGACCCAGTCACTGATCGCAGAGAAAAGCCCGGGGCTGCTGCGGCGAATTTGATCGGGCCAATAGTGGATCTTTCGTTGCTGAATACTCGCAGCATAGGGTCGGCGCATGGCACCCGGCATCCAGCGTCCAACCGGTTTCTTCGTCGCGATGTCCCGGGACGCGATGAGGTTGATGATGCGTGTCGGCTTCAGTCCCATGGACTTCAGCGTTTCAAGGTACGCTCGCGCGATCGGGCCCTCGTAAAACAGGACGGCCAGGTCGATTTCCCGCGGCTTCGCAGCGCCCGCCCGGTCGCCCGCTCGAGGCCGGAAAATTTCGAGCGCGCCTGCCGCAGGTGCTGTATCCAGATGCGAATGGATTTCCTGCCGAAGCGGGCTCGACTCGGCAAAGTGCTCGCTATCGGTCAGGTCCATGCACTTGAGCAGGAAGTTCAGCGGCTTCAGCAGGCTGGCGTCATTCGCGCCGGCGTCTCTCTGTGTGCAAACGCGTCGGTAGGCGAGAAGGGCAAGCACGCACAGCCATGGATCGCCGATCGGGTCACCGGGCTGCTTCTGCCAGTCGTTGGTGTAATGCGGAAACAGCCGATTCGCGATATCGATTCGCCGCATGGCCTGGTCGAGAAAATCGTCGTCCTCTTCGGACAGCGACTCCGCGTGCAGCAGCCGATGCAATTCGAACACCACGTCGATATCCGAATACTGCTTCTCGACAGGGGAAATTTGCTGCCGCTGCTCCAGGATAGCTTGTTCAACAAGATTGCTCATGGTTGGGTGTCAGACCTTGATGAGTTGCTGCTGCGCCCACTGCAGGATATTGGCCATGGTCCAGTACAACAACATCCCCGCGGGAAACGGATAGAACAGGACAAAGAACGCGGCGGCCATCAGGTAGAGCTGCTTTTTCTGGGCTTGAACGGCGCTTGCGGGGGCGTGACGGTTTCTGTAGTGCAACGTCGATGCGACCGTGACGACGGTCATAACGAACGGCAGCAGGCTTACCGTGTTACCGAGCAGCGGAATAGCGAAGGGCAGCTGGCCGATCGTATCCGGATAGGCCAGATCCCCGATCCAGAGGAAGGAATCACCGGCAAGCTGGGGCATCTCGCCCAGTGCATTGAAGATAGCGACCAGGATCGGTACCTGGATGAACGAGCCCAGCAACGGCTTCAACGTGAAGAAGGGCGATATCCCGAGGTCCTTGTGCGCCGCCATAATCCGGTTGTGCGCCTCTTCGCCGTCGTAGTTCTCCTTGATCTCCCTGAGGATCGGCTCGAGCTGCGTTTGGTGCTGGCTAACAGATCGCTGAAAACGGACGGTCATGAACGACACGGGCAGCAGCAGAATCTTGACCAGCACGGAGAAGATCACGATCACCCAGCCCCAGCTCATGCCCAGGGACGAATGCAGAAACTCAAGCGAGGCTTCTACCGCGAGCGACAGCGCGCCCAGCCAGTCCCATAAATGTGAGTAGCGCGTCTTTGCAAAGACGGGATCGATATCTGCAAGGTTCGTCTTGCTACCGACAACCGCCGTCAGCCGGACCGGGCTGCCTCGCTGCCAGCGAAGGCGGGCGCCGGACTCATCGATCTCGACCGTCGCGCCAGGCGCGTTCAATCCGATCGTCGTGAACCGGCCCATCACCGACAGCCAGTCCCGTCCGGAAAGCTCGACGTGTTCCTCAACACGGCTTATTCCATCAGCATTGACGATGGAGAGTCGTGTGATCGAGTAAAAGCCGGCTAAACCGTAAAAATCGAACTCGTCCTTTACGTATCGCTCCGCCTCGGCAAGCGGGAGCATGGAGTCAGCTTCGGCGATACCGAAGTCGAGCACCAGGCGGTTCTGGTCACATCCAACTGCGCTGGCGGCAAGACGCTCGCCAAGTGACTCGAGGTCAAACGGCGATGCACTGCTGAACAGATCGCACGCGGACGGGCTCTCGTCCTCGGCCAATACTGGCTGTGTCCAGAGCAGGATCGGCAGCAGGAGTGCGGCTATGCAGCCAAGCCGGATTGAAGGCATCAGCGTACCGCCGCCGGAGACGCGCGGCGTGCTGGAGGAACCGCTGCCGCTGAACGGGAATCGCGTTCTGCTTGTAACTCCTGAGTGAGGCCTGGCATCGTCACGCGCTCCCTGAATGCCGCCGGATAGTATCAGAAAAGCGCGTGCTGCCCAGCTGCCTGCGTCGCAGAGTGAACGGTCTGCCCGGTGCTTCGATATCCAAAGCAATGCAAGCAGGCTTTTCGCCCGCTCAGACTTTATGCGATGCTGAAACCACGTGAATCGCGGCCATTATCGAATGCCAAAAGTCAGTGTCAGGTTAAAAGGCGAAGAGCAGCAGCCGATTGTCATCATCGATGACTTCTTCCCGGAACCGGACAGGTTGCTGAAGGATGCCGCGGCGCGCGAGTATTCTCAGATCGGGCCTTACTACCCGGGCATACGTGCAACGGTACCGGACTGGTACGCGGGCTTCGTGCTGCAGAGCCTGGCAGCCGTCTTTACGAAAGTCTTTGCTTATCCGTCCGCGCCTGCTTACGAAGAGGGCATGTATTCGATCGCGACAACCCCTCCCGAAGAGCTGATGCCGATTCAGCTGTTCCCGCACTACGACGGTGTGGACCCTGACAAGCTCGCGGTTCTGCACTACCTGTGCGGACCAGACATGGGCGGCACGTCGTTCTACCGGCATCGTTCGACCGGTTTCGAGACCGTGACGACGGATCGCTTCGCGACGTTCAAGGACACACTGGAAGCGGAGATCAGGGACAGTGGCGTTCCGCAACCCCGTTACATCGGCGAAAGCACCGAATTCTTTGAGAAGATCGATCACTGCGAGGCCCGGTTTAATCGACTGGTCATCTACCGTGGCATGAACCTGCACTCGGCCGATATTCACAACGATGTCGCGCTATCGTCCGACCCGGCGACCGGGCGCCTTACCGTCAATACATTCCTGGTTCGGCCTGCCGACCGCTGAATGCGTCGCGCAAAAAAAACACCCCGCCGAGGCGGGGTGTTTTTGAATTGGGTCAATCGTTGTTTGGTTATCAAACAGCGTCTGTCCGTATTCTATTTTGTCGACGCTCTGCCTAGTCAGTAAACAGAGTCAGTCCGAACTCCTCGGAGCCCATCATCGGGTCGCGAGCGATGACCGTTACGACATCGCCGTTGGTCAGCTCGGGCAGAGCAGCCGGACCAATTGCGATCGTTTCGGTGCCTGCCAGCGTGACGATCGCGTCGTACGTACCGGCCGGGACTGCAGCAAAGCCGGAGCTTGCTGCGTAGTCCAGCCCGGCAATTGCCGGACCGCCAGACAGGTCGGTCGAACCCGGAGCAACCAGGTAGACGTCAACAGCCGGAGCCGTCGAGGCGCCGTGGAATACGCGAACCTTCGAGTACAGCGCGACGGAGCGCGTGTCTTCGGCCAGCTGCGACGCATCCAGGTCGTCGTTCAGAATCGTGCCGCGAGCAACGACGGTGTTGACGGTGCCCGTGTCGAAGTCGAGGTCGACGGGACCGATGGCAACACCAGCCGGGTACTGACCCTCGAGAGCGACTTCAATCGTGTACGTGCCACCCGGGACTTCGATCGTGTCGCTGACGTTCGGGAACGTCAGGTTCGGGATAGCGACGGCGCCGCCAGCCGCGATGTCGACAGCCGGTACGTCCGTTGCGTTGTGTACAGCGCGAACGACAGCCTGCGTGCTCACGTCGAAGATCTCGAAGGAGCCGGTCTGCGTCAGGACGGTCAGGCTAAGCGGCGAGTCGCCGCCGGTGGTGCTCGGCACAGCAGCGATCAGGAAGCGTCCGGCAGGAACGTCGATGGCGCCAGAGTCGAAGATCGCGGTGGTCGGAGCAGAAGCCAGCGCTGCGCGGATCTGGTACTCGCCAGCGGGTACTTCGACCGGGCCGAGCGTGCCGCCAAAGTCGAACGTGCCGACAGGAGCGCTTGCTGCGAGGTCCGCATCAAAAGCCGTGGCGTAGACGACGACTTCGCCTGCGCCCGGTACCGCGTGCAGCACAGAGATTTCAGCATTGCCCGACGTCGGGTTGTTGTTCAGCTGCGTGAAGACGTTGGCGCCGATCTCAGCGGCGTTGCCGATAGCAGAAATCGTCGTGATGGTGCCTGCGTCGAAGGTCAGGAAGACCTCTTCGCCTTCACCGCCGATGACAACGGCGTCATCGCCGGGCAGCTGAGCGCTGACAGCGATCTGGTATTCGGTTGCCGGCTCGAGCTCGATAAGGCCTGAACCCTGCTTGTAGTCGAAGTCAGGAATAGCGACCGCGCCGTTAACAAGGACATCGACAGGCGGAGCATCGGCAGAAGCGTGCAGAACCTGGATGAAGGCCGGCGCCGTTACAGCGGCGTCGTCGCCTGCGTCCGGAAGCGGCTCCGGATCGCTCGACGAGCAAGCGGCCAGAACGAAGAGGCTTGCCACCGTGGCAAACAATTTATTGAATTTCATGGGAACCCCAAGATGATGTTGAGAACGGCCGACATTCTTCTCTAACCGGCGTTGTTGAGGGTGACCCAATCGTTTCGAGTTGTTTCGAATTGTTTCGCGGCCTGAACTGCTTCCCTGGGTATATCGCGGCGCCGCAACATTCTGCGTGCAGGGGGGCTTGCAGATGCGCCGCCTGACCAGCCATGTTCAAATGGTGCCCTGACTGGAACAGGGGGTCGAAACCATGAAGAGACTGCTACAAATCGTGTCCATCACGCTCGTGATCGCCATGAGCATGCCGACGCCGGCGTCGGCGGCCGATCACGACGAGCAGAAGGCCGTTCTGGTCACCGGTGCCAGCAGTGGCATCGGGTTGGCGATCGCAAAAAAGCTCGCCGCCAACGGTTTCTATGTTTACGCCGGCGCCCGGAAACCGGCTGACCTCGAGATGCTCGACGCAATAGGCAACATCAGCTCGGTCAGGCTGGACGTCACACGTCATGAAGAGATCGACGCCGCCGTCGAGTTCGTCAAGTCGCAGGGCAGGGGCCTCTACGGCGTCGTCAACAATGCCGGCGTTGCGGCCTACCTGCCGATGAACGACGTGCCGGAAGAGGACATCGATTGGGTTTTCGACGTCAATGTCTACGGTCCCTACCGGGTCAACAAGGCATTCGCGCCCATGCTCATCGAGAGCGGTGGTCGTACGACATTGATCGGATCGATCTCAGGCTACCTGTCGGGTCGGTACAGCGGCACCTATTCGATGAGCAAGTTCGCGACGGAAGCCTACACCGATGCCTATGCCGTCGAGATGGCCGACCATTCGGTTCACGTCAGCATTATCGAGCCGGGCGGGTACAAGTCCCGGATCCGCGAGAAGGTCGTGCAGCACACGTTGGACCAGATGAAGGATGCAGGGCTTGAACCGACGGACGAGCAGAAGCAGCAGTTCGACGCAATGGTAGCCTCGAACGAAGGGCTGAAAGAACCCGACGAGGTGGCCGAGGCGGCGCTGCACGTAATGACGGCGGAAAAACCGAAGCGGCGCTACATGGTGACGCCTAATCTGGAGCAGGCGACGCTGACCATTAGCGCCGCGTTGGGCAAAGTCGCGCAGCTGAACCGCGACCAGCCCTACGAGTTCTCGCGGCAACAGCTGATCGAGATGCTCGACGAGGCGCTCGCCGCCGAGTACTAGGCTCGACCTTATTCTTCGGCGTCGGGCTGGTTTTCCGGTCTCGCCTTGTCAAAGGCCGCGTGTCGATTGCAATAATCGGTCACCCAGACGATGCCCGGGTAGTTGTCCAGCGGCACGCTAAAGCGTCTTGCGTTGAAGACCTGCGGTACCAGCAGGACGTCGGCCAGCGTCAGTTGTTCGCCAAAGACATACGGCCCCGCGTGTCGCTCAGTGATCGGCTCGATCGAATCGAAAACCCGGTGCACCCAGTGCGTATACCATGCGTCGCGCTGCGCATCGCTGGCCCCGAGCTCCTCGCTCAGGTAGATCAGCACGGCGATGTTGTTCAGCGGGTGCACGTCGCAGGCGATGTGCTGGCAAACGGACCGGACTTCGCCACGCAGCTGTGGATCGAGCGGCAGCAAGGCCGGCTCCGGGTAGCGTTCCTCGAGGTATTCGAGGATCGCCATCGACTGGCCTATCGTGACCCGGTCGTCCTCGAAGAACGGCACCAGCTTCTGGGGGTTTCTTAGCGCGTAGTCCTCCGCCCGGTGGTCCTCAACGCCGGGCTTCAGATCGACCGACACGATATCGTGCTTGATGCCTTTGAGATTCAACGCGATCCGAACACGGTAAGCCGCGGTCGAGCGCCAGTATGAGTAGAGTGTCGCCATTCCTTAAGGTCCCGTGTATCGTTCCACGACCTGGTCGATGCTGCCGAAGACGTTCTTGCCCGCCTCATCCAGCATCTCGATTCGAACCCGGTCGCCGAACTTCATGAATCCGGTCTTGGGCTTGCCATCCTCGATGGTCTCGATCATGCGTATCTCGGCGATGCAGGAGTAGCCGGCTCCACCTTCCGAAACCGGCTTGCCCGGACCGCCGTCCAGTTTGTTGGAAACGGTGCCTGAGCCGATGATCGTGCCAGCGCTCAACGGGCGCGTCTTGGCCGCGTGGGCGATCAGCTGACCGAAGTCGAACGTCATGTCGGCGCCGGCGTTCGGCTCGCCGAAGGCCTCGTCGTTGAGAAATGACAGCATGGGCAAGTGAAGTTTGCCGTCAGACCAGGCGTCGCCAAGTTCGTCGGGTGTAACAGCGACCGGGGAGAAAGCGCTGGACGGCTTCGACTGGAAGAAGCCAAAGCCCTTTGCGAGCTCACCCGGGATCAGGTTCCTGAGCGACACGTCGTTGACGAGCATGATGAGCTTGATGCAGTCGAGGGCGTTTTCGGCGCTCACGCCCATCGGCACATCGCCCGTGATGACGGCGACTTCTGCTTCGAAGTCGATGCCCCAGGATTCGTCAGCCATGACGATGGCGTCGCGTGGACCCAGGAAGGTGTCTGAACCGCCCTGGTACATCAGTGGGTCGGTCCAGAAGCTCTCCGGCATCTCCGCGCCGCGGGCTTTCCTGACCAGCTCCACGTGGTTGACGTAAGCAGACCCGTCCGCCCACTGGTAGGCGCGCGGCAGCGGCGAGGCGCATTCTTCCTGTACGAACGCGTTACCCCGTGCGAAGCGAAGCTCCTCGGACAGTTCCTGCAGCCGCCCCTCAACATCGTCCCATCGATCCAGCGCCGCCTGCAGCGTCGGCACAATGTCGCCGGCGTCGAAACAACGCTCGAGGTCGTCGGACACGACGACCAGCCGGCCGTCGCGACCCTGCTTCATCGACGCAAGCCTCACGTGACGTCCCCCTTGAATTCCAGCTCATGCAGCCAGGCGGCATGCCGTGGCGCCTTCTTGGTCCGGCTCCACTCCTCGAGCATGGCGGGAGCGACGCGTTTCAACTCTTCGAGCTGCTCCTCGGTGCCGTTGTTCCAGACGAGCTCGAGCCGGTGCCCGTTCGGATCGAAGAAATAGATCGACTGGAACACGCCGTGGTTGGTTGGGCCGACGACCTCGATACCCTCGGCCTCGACGCGCGACTTCGCATCGAGCAACTCCTGGTAACTGCCGAGTTCGAACGCGATGTGCTGGACCCAGGCCGGCGTGTTCTCGTCACGACCCATCGACTCTTTCGTCGGCAGCTCGAAAAACGCCAGAACGTTACCCATGCCGGCGTCCAGGAACACGTGCATATACGGATCTGGCTCCTTCGTCGACGGAACGCGGTCCTCGGCGAAGGCCATCGTGAACTCCATATTCAGGATTCGCTGGTAGAAGTCGACGGTTTCCTTCGCATCGATGCAGCGATACGCGACGTGATGAATGCGTTTCAGTTTCATGCGGCCGATTCCTCGGTGTCGACGACGCCTCGCGCGATCTGGTCGCGCTCGATGGATTCGAACAGCGCCTTGAAGTTGCCTTCACCGAAGCCCTCATCCTTCTTGCGCTGGATGAACTCGAAGAAGGTCGGACCCACCATGTTGTTCGAGAAGATCTGCAGCAAGAGGCGCGGCCCGCCCTCGGTTGTCCCGTCGACGAGGATACCGCGTGGCTTCAGTTCTTCAACCGGCTCACCGTGTCCCGGCAGGCGCTCGTCGAGCATCTCGTAGTAGGCGTCCGGCGGCGGCGTCATAAACTCGAGGCCCCGCTTGTGCAGGCGATCCCAGCATTCGATCAGGTTGTCGCAGGACAGCGCGATGTGCTGTATGCCCTCACCGTTGAAGGCCATCAGGTACTCCTCGATCTGGCCGGTGCCCCGCGACGCCTCCTCGTTCAAAGGGATGCGAATCTTGCCGTCCGGCGCGGTCATCGCCTTGGAGAACAGGCCCGTGTACTCGCCCTTGATATCGAAGTAACGAATTTCGCGGAAGTTGAACAGTCGCTCGTAGAAATCCGCCCAGTAAGCCATACGGCCGCGGTAGACGTTGTGCGTCAGGTGATCGATCTCCGTGAAGCCGCAGCCTTTAGGATGGCGATCCACGTCGTCGAAAAACTCGAAGTCGATGTCATAAATCGTTGAGCCCTCGTCGTAGCGGTCGATCAGGTACAGCGGCGCGCCCCCGATACCCTTGATGGCCGGAAGACGCAGCTCCATCGGGCCGGTCGGAATTTCGATCGGCTGGGCGCCCAGCTCCAGCGCGCGCCCATAGGCGGCGTGCGCGTCGCGAACACGAAACGCCATGCCGCAGGCCGACGGCCCGTGTTCCTGGGAGAAGTAATCGGCGAGACTGCGGGGCTCTTCATTCAGGATGAAGTTGATACCGCCTTGCCGATAGAGCGTGACGTTCTTCGAGCGATGCTTCGCGACCGCTGTGAATCCGAGCAGGTCGAATGCGGCCTTGATCGACGATGGATCCGGCGCGGCAAACTCGACGAACTCGAAGCCATCGAGGCCCATGGGGTTTTCAAACAAGTCAGTCATCGGAAATCACCTGCAAAAATTCGTTACCTATTCGGTCATTATGCGCGATTTCGTCCGAATAACTGCCCATTTATAGTCACGTAATGATATAAACTAAAACAATAGTTTCATTTATTTACAGTTTACGAGACAAAAGTCCATATGAAGCTCAGTCGTTCGGACCGGATCCTTCTGGATGAGCTCCAGCGGGACAACACGCGAAACCAGGCAGACCTGGCCGAGATCGCCGGCATGTCCAGGACGTCATGCTGGCGGCGGATTCGCGACTTCGAGGACAGCGGCCTGATTGAACGACAGGTTGCGCTATTGGATCCGCAGCTGGCGGGTTTCCACATCCAGGTGCTGCTGGCCGTATCGATGACCGAGCACACGGACGAGAATCGGCTGGCGTTCGAGAATCACGTCAATCGGCTGGATGAAGTAACCGAGTGCTTCACCGTTGCCGGCGAGCGGGACTACGTGCTGCACGTCGTCGTCCCCGATATCGAGACCTACACCGAGTTCCTGAACCAGGAAATCCTTAAGCACCGCGCCGTTCACTCCGCGAGTTCCACGTTCGTTCTGAAGCGTGTGAAGTACACGACGCAGCTGCCGATGCAGGGGCGCCAGGCTTAAAAAAACTGCGCGCAGGCGGGAGTTTTTTCACCGCTATACTGTCCAATCAGTGAAGGGCATCACACTTTCGAAAGGTGATGATTTTGTTGCTTTTGTGCAACAAGTGTCTGGTGCAGGGCCTTATCCAACAAGGTCGAATGTTGGTGAAATGCAAGACGGATTCTCGAACTATTTCGTAACATGATTATGAGGCGTGGGTCACCGACCGAGGCGTACACGGTTGGTACTTCCTATCCGCAGGTTGTAGCGATTAATACCTGAGCGGAGAACGTGACATGAAAGGATTTGGATTTCTGATACTGCTGTTTCTCGTCGGTTGTGCGCAGACGAAGAGCCTCGAACAGCTTGAGAACGATGCGATGCTGACCGGCGACTGGTCAGAGGTCGAGAAGCGCGAAAGGCTGATTGCGAGAAAAGCAGAGCGGCAGGGCATCAAGCATAAGTGTCCCGTCGGCTACATCAGTTACTGTCAGAGTTTCGCCGGGCAGGACAAATGCGGTTGCGTCACTCGCCAGGGTATGCGGGACGTCTTCGCAGGCAGATAGCGCGCCTCTTGACTAACGCTGGCCGTCCCTGACCAACGCTACCGAGTGGGGCGGCAAACCGACAGTTCGACCATCGATCGCCAGCGCCTCACCCTGAGTCACGAACGCGATGTGCCAGTCGCTGCCAATCACCCACTCGGGCAGTGACAAGCGTGCCGGACGTCGGCCCCGATTGATCAACAGCATCGCAAACACCTGCTCTTCACCGACACGTTCATACGAGTAGGCGACGGTGAATATCGACGCGTCAGTCCACGCGTGGTCATCCATGGGGTTTCCGTTGATATCGAGCCAGTCAATATCGATAACGCTCGTATCCGTTTCTACTTGTCCGTGCAGATATCTCGATTGCCGCAGCAGAGGCAGCTCGCGACGCAGTCTCGTCATTTCCCGCACCTGATCCACGAAATCCCGGTCCTTTTCGGCGTCTGACCAGTCGATCCAGGCCAGCTCGTTGTCCTGGGCGTAGGCATTGTTATTGCCGTGCTGCGTATGGCCTATCTCGTCGCCGGCCAGCAGCAACGGTGTACCCTGCGAAAACATCAACGTCGCCAGCATGTTAAGGCGATGCGCCCGGCGCGCCTCCACGATACCCGGGTCTGTCGTCGGGCCCTCGACGCCATGATTACAGCTGAAGTTATGGGCATGACCGTCACGGTTGTCCTCGCCGTTGGCCTTGTTGTGCCGATGCTCGTAGCTGACGACATCCGCAAGCGTGAAGCCGTCGTGAGCGGTCACCAGGTTGACGCTCGATGCCGGCACCCTGCCGTTACTGTCGAAGATGTCGGCCGAGCCATGAATGCGTCTTGCGAGCTCACCGGAGACGCCGTGATCACCGCGCCAGAATCGTCGCGTCGTGTCGCGGAACTGGTCGTTCCACTCTGCCCACTCGGGCGGGAACTGTCCGAGCTGGTAGCCGCCCGGGCCCGGGTCCCAGGGTTCGGCGATCAGTTTGACCCGTTGCAACACAGTGTCGTGAGTGATGGCCTGCAGTAACGGATGCGTCGAGGAGAAACCGTCGGCGTGGCGCCCGAGCACAGGTGCAAGGTCGAAGCGGAAACCGTCGACACCCATCTCTGTCACCCAGTAGCGCAAGCTGTCGACGATGATGCGCTGTACCTGCGGATGGTCCGCATTGATCGTGTTGCCGGTGCCCGTGTCATTGATGTAGGCCGAAGGATCGTCAGGCAGGGTGCGATAGTACGCCAGGTTGTCGATGCCTCGAAAACTCAGCGTCGGCCCGAAGCCGTCGCTTTCACCCGTGTGGTTGTAGGCGACGTCAAGTATGACTTCTATGCCGGCATCGTGAATCGCGTTGACCATGTCACGAAACTCCTGCACCGGGTCTTCAAATCCATAACGCGGCATGGGCGCGAAGAAGCCGATCGTGTTGTACCCCCACAGGTTTCTCAATCCCTTCCTCGCGAGGTGGTGCTCGTCGATGAAGGCCTGCACGGGCATGAGCTCCAGCGAAGTAATGCCAAGGCTCTTCAGGTGCGCCAGTACAGCGCCTGACCGCATCCCGTCGAAGCGTCCGCGGGCTTGCGCGCCGACGTCGGGGTGTCGCATCGTGAAGCCGCGCACGTTCGCTTCGTAGAAAATCGTGTCCGCCCAGGAAATGCGGGGCGAGGGCGCGATTGGATTATCGTCGGGTGCGGTTACGACAGACTTCGGGATGAACGCCGCACTGTCGACAATGCTCGCCTCATAGGTTTCCTTGTCGTGGTCGAAGACCGCCGGGTTCCAGCTGAATTCTCCGGCCAGGGCCTTCGCATAGGGATCGATCAGCAATTTGTGTGGGTTACAACGGGCACCGATTTTCGGATCGTAGTCGCCATGCACGCGGAAACCGTAGCGTTGTCCGGGCTCGCAACCGGGCAGAAAGCCGTGCCAGGTATCGTCGGTGCATTCGGGCAGATCGAATCGGGTCTCGTTACCCGACGCGTCGAACAGGCATAACTCGACGCGCCGGGCGACCGAGGAATACAGCGCAAAGTTGACGCCGTCATCGACCGGCGTTGCGCCCTGTTGCCCAGGATTACCCGCCCGCATCAATTCCCGTTAAGCTCGATCGCCTCGAGGTTCCAGATGTCTTTGTTGTAGTCCTGCATCGTGCGGTCGGTCGAGAAGCGTCCTGACATCGCGGCATTCAATATGCTCATCCGCGTCCAGGCCTCGGTGTCCTGGTAGGCTGCATCGGCGCGCGCCTGCGCATCGACGAAACTGCGGAAATCGGCGGCGGTCATCCACTGGTCGGCTGGCTCGCGTATCGACTGGATGACGGCATCCAGACAGCCCGGTTCGAAGCGATTGAAATGTCCGCTGTCGAGCAGGTGCATAACGCGGCTGAAGTCCTCGTCCGCATCGATGATGCCTTGCGGATCGTACTGGCCACGAAGCGCCTGGATTTCTTCGACGGTCAGGCCGAACAGGAAGAAGTTCTCCTCGCCGACGGCTTCGCGGATTTCTACGTTCGCGCCGTCCAGCGTGCCTATGGTCACCGCGCCGTTCATCATGAACTTCATGTTGCCCGTACCCGACGCTTCCTTGCCCGCGGTCGAAATCTGCTCGGAGAGGTCCGCCGCCGGGCAGATGACTTCCATCGCAGAGACGTTGTAGTCCGGGTAGAACACGAGCCGGAGCTTGTCCTGCATCAGCGGGTCGGTATTGATGACGCGGGCAACGTTGTTGATGCACTTGATGACGCTCTTTGCCATCACGTAGCCGGGCGCCGCCTTGCCGCCAATGAGAATCGCGCGCGGTGACAGGCCTTCGCCGTCGCCGCGGCGAATACGGTCGTACAGGTGGATGGCGTGCAGCACATTCAGCAGCTGACGCTTGTACTCGTGGATGCGCTTGACCTGCACGTCGAACATCATGTCCGTCGACAGCTCTATGCCGGTCTGCTCCTGCACGAGGCGCTTGAGCCGAACCTTGTTCGCCAGTTTGACGTGACGCCAGTCGCTCTGGAACTGCTTGTCGTCAGCGTATTCCGTAAGCTTCGACAACTGCGAGAGTTCCGTGACCCAGCCGTCGCCGATCTTGTCGGACATCAGCTTGGCCTGCTTGGGGTTGCAGGCCGCGAGCCAGCGTCGCTGCGTGACTCCGTTGGTCTTGTTGTTGAATTTCTCGGGCCAGAGCTCTGCGAAATCCTTGAACAGACCTTCCTTAAGCAGCCGCGAATGCAGCTCGGCAACGCCGTTGACGGAGAAGCTTCCGACAATCGCAAGGTAGGCCATGCGGACCATGGGTTCGCCGCCTTCCTGGATCAGCGACATGCGCTGCACGCGGTCACTGTCACCCGGCCAACGCTGCGAAACCTCGGTAATGAACCTCGCGTTGATCTCGTAGATGATGTCGAGCAGCCTGGGCAGTAGGCGGCGGAACATCGAGACCGGCCACATCTCCAGCGCCTCGGGCAGCAGGGTGTGGTTCGTGTACGCCATGGTCTTGCGCGTGATCTTCCACGCGGCATCCCATTCGAGGCCATAGACATCCATCAACAGGCGCATCAGTTCCGCAACGGCAATGGCCGGGTGGGTGTCGTTCAGCTGGTAGCAGTTCTTGTCCGCGAACTCGGTGAAGTCCTCACCGTGCTGGTCGATCCAGAAGCGCAGCGAATCCTTAAGGCTGGCCGACGCGAGGAAGTACTGCTGCTTCAGTCTCAATTCCTGGCCGTTCTCCGTTTCGGCATTCGGGTACAGGACCATTGTGATGTTCTCGGCGGCGTTCTTCTCCGCGACTGCATCGGCGTAACTGCCCTGGTTGAACTCGCCGAGATCGAACGCGTCCGTGGCGGACGCCGACCAGAGCCTGAGCGTATTGACGATGTCATTGTTGTAGCCGGGCACCGGTACGTCATACGGGATCGCGAGCACGTTCTCCGTATCCACCCATTGGTAGCGCAGCCGCCCCTTGCGGTCCGTGTATGTGCTCGTGCGACCGCCAAACTGCACGGTCTGCGCATAGTCGATGCGTTCGATCTCCCACGGGAAGCCTTCGCGAAGCCACGCATCCGGCTCCTCGACCTGGTAGCCGTTCTCGATCGTCTGGTGGAACATGCCGTAGCGGTAGCGGATGCCGTAACCCATGACGGGCAGCCCAAGCGTTGCGCAGCTGTCGAGGAAACACGCCGCCAGGCGTCCGAGCCCGCCGTTACCGAGTCCCGCATCGGCCTCCTTGTCGTAGACCTGTTCGAGTTCGAGGCCGAGCCGGCTTAACGCTTCCTGTGTTTCGCCCTCGATGCCGAGGTTCAGCAATGCGTTGTGCAGCAGCCTGCCCATCAGGAACTCCAGCGACAGGTAGGCGACGCGCCGGTTGCTGTCTCGTTCGATGGCCATCGACGTCTTCGCCCAGCGCTCCATCAGCCGATCGCGGGCCGCATACACAACCGCCTGGTACAGGAACGGCGAACGCGTGTGAATCGTCCGGCGCCCCAGCATCTTGCCGAAGTAGTGGGTGAAGTCCTTCAGGATGGCGTCTGCCGTCATCGGCAGGTCCGGCGCCTGGAGCAATTCAATGTCGCCGATACCGGTCGACGTATCCATGTTAGAAGCCATAGTGATCTCCTGGAGAGCCTCAGCTCTCCGGTGTCAGGTATAGGGTAGCGAGCGGTGGCAGCGTCAACACGAGAGAGTAGGGGCGACCGTGGGCGCCCTGTTCTTCTGCGTGTTGCGGCTCGTTGCCGACATTGCTGCCGCCGTAATGATGACTATCGGAATTCAGCACTTCGCGATACTGCGTGTGCTCCGGAACGCCGAGCCTGAATCCTTCGCGAACGACGGGCGTGAAGTTGGTCACGCAGGCGATGTGACGGCCTTGAGAATCGCGGCGTATCCAGCTCAGGATGCTGTTGTCTCTGTCACTCCAGTCTATCCACTCGAAACCGTCGCCGCTGAAATCGATCTGGTGCAACGCCGGCGTAGACCGATACAGGTGGTTCAGGTCACGAACGAGCTTCTGCACGCCGCTGTGGAAGCCATACTGCAGCAGGTGCCAGTCCAGCGACTGGTCATGCGCCCACTCGCGTGACTGCGCAATCTCGCTGCCCATGAACAGGAGTTTCTTGCCAGGGTGTGCGTACATACTGCTGAAGTAGGCCCGAAGGTTCGCGAACTGCTGCCATTCATCGCCCGGCATGCGGCCGAGCAGGGACCGCTTGCCGTGCACGACTTCGTCGTGCGACAGCGGCAGCACAAAATTCTCATTGAATGCGTAGACGAGCCCGAAGGTCATCTTGTCATGGTGGTACTTGCGGTGGACCGGGTCCTCGCTCATGTAGGACAAGGTGTCGTTCATCCAGCCCATGTTCCATTTGAACGTGAATCCCAAGCCGCCGGTTTCGATCGGTCGCGAGACGCCCGGCCACGCCGTGGACTCTTCGGCGAACGAGGTCGCGCCGTAGCCGTGCACTTCCCGGTTCAGCGTGCGCAGAAATTCGACGGCCTCGAGGTTTTCGTTGCCGCCAAACTCGTTCGGAACCCACTGTCCGTCTTCGCGGGAATAGTCGAGATAGAGCATTGACGCGACGGCATCGACGCGGATGCCGTCGATATGGAACTCTCGAATCCAGTAAAGCGCGCTGCCCAGCAGGTAGTTGACGACCTCGCGCCGACCGAAATTGAAGATCAGCGTGCCCCAGTCGGCGTGCTCGCCCTTGCGCGGGTCCTCGTGCTCATAGAGCGCCGTGCCGTCGAAGCGACGCAGCCCGTGTTCGTCGCGCGGGAAGTGCGCCGGGACCCAATCGATGATGACGGAGATGCCGGCCGCATGGAACTGGTCCACCAGGTAGCGGAAGTCGTCGGGATCGCCGAAGCGATACGTCGGCGCAAACATACCGATCGGCTGGTAGCCCCAGGAGCCGTCGAACGGATGCTCGGAGACCGGCAGCAGCTCGACGTGCGTGAATCCCATCTCTTTGACGTAGCCAACCAGTTCGTCAGCGAGCTCGTGATACGACAGGTAACGATTGTGGTCGTCCGCCTTGCGTCGCCAGGAGCCCAGGTGGACCTCGTAAATGCTGATCGGTCCGTCCATCTCCGGGGTACTGCTGCGGCGGTTCATCCAGTCCTGGTCCTGCCACTCGTAGGTGCTCTCGAACACGATGGATGCGTTGCCCGGCGGCGCCTCGTGATAGTACGCATACGGATCTGTCTTCAGAGGGAGCAGGTGGCCGTCGCTGTCCAACAACTCATACTTGTACTGGTCGCCCGACTGCACGCCCGGAATGAATATCTCCCAGATGCCGTTGGCCGGGTGCAGCCGCATGACGTGACGACGTCCATCCCAGTCATTGAAACTGCCGATGACGCTGACGCGTTTGGCGTTGGGCGCCCAGACCGCGAAGCGCGTTCCCTTGACGCCGTCGATGGTCCGCACCTGCGAACCCAGCTTCTCGTAGATCTGCTTGTCCGATCCTTCGCCGAGGTAGTACAGGTCCATGTCGCCCAGGGTTTGTGCAAAGCGATAATGGTCCTCGATCGTGTAACTGTCGCCGCCCGCATTCGTAATCCTCAGCAGGTAATGGCGTTTCCTCGGGGGGAGGACACCGATAAAGAGGCCCCCGGCGTGCGCCCTCTCCATCTCGGAAAGTACGCTACCCTCGGCGTCGACAATCTCTACCCGGCTCGCGTGCGGCTGCAGTGTTCGAACGACCCGGCGGTTACCCGAGCGGTGAACGCCGAGCAGGGAAAACGGGTCGGCATGATTACCTTCCACCAACGCCTGGAAGGCGTCCTTATGCCGCTTAGTGTCTGCTGCTATTGTGCTCATATAGCGTCTCTATGTACTGGCGGGCCGAGCTGGCCCAGTCAAACCGGCAGGCGGCCGCTCGCGTCTTCAGATCGGCCCAGCTGCTCGGATGGTCACGCCTCATGTCCATGGCCCGGCCGACGCTGGCCACGAAATTCGCGGCCTGCTGCGGCGGGTTCATCCCTTCGAATACGAATCCGGTGTTGCTGTCATCGACGGTATCACGGAGTCCCCCGACGCCGTGCACAACACACGGCTGGCCGTCGCGCATCGCATGCATCTGGCTGATACCGCAAGGCTCGAAGCTCGACGGCATCAGGAACAGGTCGCCGCAACGGTAAAGCATGCTACCGAAGGCTTCCGAGTAGCCTCGAAAATAGATGAAATTGGCGTGTTTTCCGGCGATGTCGGCGAGGGTGGCCTCGTGGCCTTTGTCGCCGCTTCCGAGCAGAAAGAACGCGCCCTTGTCACCGAGGCGGTCCAGGATGTGCTCGAGTGCGCTACGGCCGTCGTTTAACGTTGTAAAGAAGAGCTGCATCTTCTGATCGACCACGCGTCCGATACTGGACAGCACGTGCATGGGGCGCCGTTTCGGTAATGCGCGCAGGTTCTCGAGCGCCCTGTGGTGCACGGGGTCGTCCGGCTCCTTCGCGAGAAATCCCTGCAGGGTCTGCTCGCTCGCTTCGAGGAATTCCAGCCAGCCGGGCCGACGCTCATGCTGCACGTCGTAGTCGCAGCCATTCAGGATGCCGTGCAAGCGTCCCTCGGACGCAGCGTGAGAGATTTCGGCCTCGAGACCTTCGCCGCCGAAGAAGCCACGGCCGTGATCGGAGGACATGCAGATCTCGTGCGCGTAGGTCGGCGACACGGTGTTGACCTGGTCGGCCATCCGAATCGCAAACGCCATAGGATTGATCGCGGACGGCGAGTGCGGGTCAGCGAGCTCTGCAGGCTCGTAGTCCATGCCCGGGAACCAGGCGACCAGCGAGGACGCGTCGCCTTCGAATGGCCGCTGACCCTGGTAGGCCAGGTTGTGAATCGTGAAGACCGTGCGAATGTCCTGAAGCTTCGATTTCAACGCCGTGAAGTTCTTCATCACAAGGTAGTAGGCTGCATGCCAGTCGTGCAGGTGAACGACGTCGGGCGGCGACGCTTGTTCGGCAATCCAGACCGCAGACGCAGCACAGAAGAACGCGAACTTGCTGGCGTCCGTCGCGAACGGGCGGGAGGCGCCGTCGTCATGGTAGACGCGTCCCGGATCGGTCGGGGCGAGGATGGGGTGGTGCACGAGGATGGTTCGGATCTCCGCGTCCAGCTCGAAATACTCGACGTCATGTTCCTCGCCGCCGAACAGCACCTTGTAGCGACCGATCGGCTCGGCGCCCGGCTCCTGGTGGAACTGCCCGAACGATGGCGTCATTATCGTCGCGCGCCAGCCCTCAGCAACGATTGCCGGCGGCAGATCGCGAATGACATCGCCGACGCCGCCCACCTTTCCTCCGGGCAGGCTTCCATTCTCCGCGGCAATGAATATGACGTGCTTGCTGGCGATGCCGGTGTACCTGAGTGTTACCGTGTGAAGTGAAGCTGCTGCCCGAGCATGTCAGGCGTCACGAGCGTGACGCCTTTGTCAGTGACACGGAAGCCACGCTTGCGGTCGTCCTCTGCGTCCTCGCCGATGACGGTGTTGGCCGGGATCGTCGCGCCGCGGTCGATGATCGCCTTGTGAATCCGGCAGCTCTCACCGATCGTGACCTCAGGCAGGATCACCGAGTCCGTCACCTCGCTATACGAGCTCACGCGGACGTTCGAAAACAGCAGCGAGCGATTGATTCGCGCGCCCGAAATGACACAGCCGCCGGACACCATCGACTGGATGGCAAAACCCTTGCGGTCATGTTCATCGAAGACAAACTTGGCCGGCGCCGCCTGCTCCTGGTGTGTGAAGATCGGCCACTCTGTGTCGTACATGTTGAGCTGCGGTGTCACGGACACGAGTTCCATGTTGGCTTCCCAGAAAGCGTTCAGCGTTCCTACGTCACGCCAGTACGCTTGCTTGCCGGTCTCCGGGTCGCGGAATGCGTAGGCATAGACGTGGTAGTCGTTGATGATCGACGGGATCACGTTGCGGCCGAAGTCGTGCTGCGTATCGGGCGTGTCGGCATCCTTGATGACCTGCTCGTATAGAAAGTCCGTGTTGAACAGGTAGTTACCCATCGACGCAAGGCAGTAACCGGGCTTGCCCGGGATCGGGTCGGGATTCTCGGGCTTCTCCTTGAACTTGATGACACGCCCCGTCTCGTCGACGGTCATGACGCCGAATTCGCCCGCAGCCTCTTCGAGCGGGACCTCGAGGCAGGACACGGTCATGTCGGCGCCCTGATCGACATGCGCGGCCAGCATGTGGCCATAGTCCATCTTGTAAATGTGGTCGCCCGCCAGCACGAGGACAAACTCCGGGCTGTGCGTACGAATGATGTCCAGGTTCTGGTACACGGCGTCAGCGGTGCCGCGATACCACTCGCCTCCGACGCGCTGCGAGGCCGGCAGGATTTCGACGAATTCACGAGACCCGACCGGGGACTGGTTCCACGACCAGCCCTTCACGAGGTGGCTGATCAACGAATGCGCCTTGTACTGTGTCAGAACGCCTATTCGGCGAATACCCGAATTCATGCAGTTCGACAGCGGAAAATCGATGATCCGGAACTTGCCGCCAAAGTGCAGCCCCGGCTTCGCTCGCCACGCGGTCAACTCGTGCAGACGCGAACCCTGTCCGCCCGCGAGAATAAGCGCAACGGTCTGGCGTGTCAGTCGGCTGACAAAACGCGCGTCGTCGGATTGGCTGTTTGAATTCATAAGCTTACGGGCTCCGCATCGATTTCGGGTTGGATTATGCCAATGCGAAGATGGTGAAGTCCGGGACGTGGTTCCCGTTTAGTTCTTCGATTTAGTTAGAGACTCCGACCGGACGCAGTGACCAGTTCGGCCACATTGTCGCAGACTTCGGGGCTCAGTTGGGAATCCGTTACGCGCCAGCGCCAGTTGTCCTTGGACGTTCCCGGCACGTTGATTCGGGCCTCCGAGCCCAGCCCCAGATAATCCTGCATCGGGGCGACGGCGAGCTGCGATGCCGCGGAAAAGGCCAACCGAATCATGTCCGTGGCGATGGTCTCAGGCGCGCCGCCCGTGATCGCCAGCGCCATTTGCTGCGTCCTTTGAATCTCTTCAGGTGACCGAATGTCTCCCGGGCTGCCGAGGAACCAGCCGAGCGTGGTGTCGTTGTCGTGGGTTCCCGTGTAGCAAACCGAATTCTCCGAGATGTCCTCCATTCTGAAGTCCGGGTCGGCAACGTCGAACTGCAGGACGCGCATGCCCGGAATCTCGTATCGGTCACGCAGGGCCTCGACCTCCGGCGTAATGACCCCGAGATCCTCAGCGACGATCGGCAGTGACCCGAGCGACCCCTTCAGCGCGGTCAGGAATTCGTCACCGACCCCCGGTTCCCAGGCGCCATCGCGCGCCGTCGGAGCGTCGGCAGGCACGGCCCAATAGGATTCGAAACCGCGGAAATGGTCGATGCGGACGATGTCGGCGAGCTCCGCCGTCGCCGTGACGCGATCGATCCACCACGAGAAGCCGTTGTCTGCGTGCTTTTGCCAGTCGTACAGCGGGTTGCCCCACAGCTGTCCGTCCTCGCTGAAGTAGTCGGGCGGGACGCCGGCGACGGCCTCAGGCCTGCCGGCCTCATCCAGGCGCAGCATTTCGCGGTTCGCCCATGCATCCGAGCTGTCGAGCGCAATGTAAATCGGCATATCGCCAAAAAGCCGGATGCGATGCTCGTTCGCATAGGTCTTCATGGCTGCCCACTGCTTGAAGAACAAAAACTGCATGACCTTGATCGTCTCGATCCTGGCCGCATTTGACCCCGCAACGTCGTTCAGCGCCGCTTCCTCGCGGTAGACGTACCGACGCTCCCACTCGGGCCAGGGGCGCAAGTCATGTTGCTCTTTCAGGATGCGAAAGATCGCATAGTCATTGAGCCAGTCTGTTTCGTGTGCATCGACGAACCGGTCAAAATCGGCTTTGAGCGCGGCCGGTGCGCGCTCTGCAAAGCGGCTGGCCGCTAGTGAAACGATGGCCTGTTTGGCCGGGATCAGGGCGCCATAGTCGACACATTCATGCGGCAATTCGCGCAATGCGGCGGCATCCTTGGCCTCGATCAGCCCAAGTTCGATCAGGTCCTGGACATCAATAAGGTTTTCATTGCCGGCGAATGTCGACAGCGGTTGGTAGGGAGAATCACCGTACGCGGTCGGCCCGGTGGGCAGGAATTGCCAGACGCCGATGCCCATACCGGCTAGCTTGTCTACAAAACGTAAGGCGTTCTGGCCCAGCTCGCCAATCCCGAACGGTCCGGGTAACGAGGTAATGTGCAGGCTGACGCCGGCGCGCTTGTTGGCCGGAAAAGAATTTATGTTCAATGACTTATCCCCGATCTTCGTGCTCTTTCTTTGCACCTTGCGGCCTGCGGTCGCCGGGCGACGACCGGAAAACCGTCTTCTTGAGCTCGCTGCTGCCCCCCGGCGCAGATCGCTCCGACCACACTCAAGTGCCTGATTCGCCTCGATTCAGGCATTCGCTTCGGTGCCAGCGTAACTTAGCAGCCAGTGCGCCGTCAGTACGAGTTATGCATACGTATTCAAAGCATGAATACGTTTGCAGTGGTTGCCGGCCTTCGTCGACTTTCTTAGGATGTGGAAACTTCAATCTGTCATAGACCAACCCGGGGGGAATCCAGATGGTCAAACCAACGCGCACTACCGCGCCGTCCGCCGTGGACGAAAAACTACTGCCTCTTCAGACCGTGCGCCGCACGGCCCTGTCTCTGGCGATTGCCGCCGCGCTACCTGGAGCGATGATGCTGCCGGGCGCCGCGCTTGCGCAGGAGGCTGAAGAAGAAGAGGTCATCGAGGAAATCATTACAACGGGCTTCCGCGGTAGTCTCCGCAATTCGATGATGATGAAGCAGAGTTCCGACTCCATCATCGAGGCGGTGTCCGCTGAAGATATCGGCAAACTGCCGGATGCGTCGATCGCAGAAGCGCTCGCACGTCTGCCGGGTCTGACAGTTCAGCGCCTGAACGGTCGTGGCCAGTCCCTGAGTGTTCGCGGTCTCGGCCCGGACTTCACGACGGCACTGCTGAACGGTCGCGAACAGGTTTCTACCGGTGACAACCGCGGCGTCGAATTCGACCAGTACCCGTCTGAGCTGCTGTCCAGCGTCGTCGTCTACAAGACGCCGGATGCGTCGCTGATCGGTGCGGGTCTTGCCGGAACGGCGGACATGCGCACGATCCGTCCGCTGGAACACGGCCGCCGCACGCTGTCGGCCAACATTCGTTACGAATGGACCGAGCTTGACGCACTGAACGCCGGCTCCGCCGACGACGGCGAGCGCGCCACGGTCTCCTACGTCGACCAGTTCATGGACGACACGCTGGGTATTGCGCTGGGTATCTCGCACATGAGCAACCCGGGCCAGGAAGAACGCTACAACGCCTGGGGCTTCCCGAACGATGACGACGGTAACGCCATCATCGGCGGCGCAAAGCCCTATGTTCGGTCCGCCGAACTCGAGCGCACGGGCTATATGGGTGTGATTGAATACATCCCGACCGACACGGTTTCCACGGCGTTGGATATCTACTACTCGACGTTCAACGAGGAGCAGCTCCTGCGCGGTATCGAGCTGCCGCTGGTCTGGGGCGGCGTGCCCGCGATTAACACGGAGGCCAGCAACGGCCTGGTCACATCCGGAACGTTCGACGGCGTGAAAGGCGTCGTGCGCAACGACGCGCTGGATCGAGACAGCGAGCTGCTGTCGGCCGGCTTCAACGTTGACTTCAACATTGGTGAAGACTGGGTCGGTACGGTTGACCTGAGCATCTCCGAAGTCGATCGCTACGACATCGACATCGAAACCTACTCTGGCACCGGCCAGAACGGTTGCGTGGAGCCGGATTGCGATCTCGACGAGCTCGGCTTCCAGATGACCAGTGAAGGCGCTGTTTTCAGCTCGAGCACGGACTACACGAACCTCGTTCTGACCAGCCCGCAGGGTTGGGGCGGCGACCAGGTGCCGGGCGGTCAGGTCGGCTACAACAAGAACTTCAACATCAACGACGACCTGCAACAGATCGCGTTGTCGATCGAGCGTGAGCTTGATGGCGCGATCAATAACGTTGAGATCGGTGCGAATTTTGCGACCCGCGAGAAGGACAAAGACGTCGATGAGTTCTTCCTCGGTCTGCAGGGCGGGGCGCTCGAAGCGCCGATTCCTGATCCGCTGGGCACGACAGACCTGAGCTTCCTCGGTATTACCGGTGGCATGATCAGCTACGACCCGATCGCGGCGTTCAACAGCGGCATCTACACGTTCAACCCGAACGTCGATGACGATGTTGTCGTCAAGAGCTGGTTCGTAGAGGAAGACGTCAACCTTGCCTACGTGCAGTTCGGCGTAGACACCGAGCTCGGCGGCTTCCCGCTGCAGGGTAACTTCGGTTTCCAGTACATGGATGTCGACCAGTTCTCGAGGGCATTCGCCGCGGCTGAGAATACCGGTGACGGCAACATCTTGAACGAGGGCGGAACCAACTGGTCCGAGTTCCTGCCGAGCGTGAACCTGACGCTGGATGTCGGCAACGACAACTACTTCCGCTTCGCGCTGGCCCGGACCGTGGCAAGAGCTCGCATGGACGAGATGCGCGCCAGTGTCGACTGGTCCTTCAGCGACGAGGTTGAGAGGATCACCGCAACCGACCCCGGCAACGGTCCCTGGGGCGGCGGTGGCGGTAACCCCGAGCTGGAGCCGTGGGTCGCCAATGCCATCGATCTGTCGTACGAGAAGTACTTTGCCGACGGTGCCGGTTACGTATCACTGGCATACTTCTACAAGGACATCGAGCAGTTCGTGGTGACCTTGCCGAGACTGTACGACTTCAGCGAGTTCCCCGTACCGGATCCGCTGCCGATTGACCCGGACACTGGCGAGCCGGCCATCCTCGGCACGACGCAGGGCTTCCGCAGCGTTCCGCAGAACGGCGAAGGCGGCGACATCTCCGGTGTCGAGATTGCCTTCTCCTTAAGCGGCGAGCTGATTCACGACGCGATCAGGAACTTCGGTCTTGTCGGCAACTACTCGCAGACGGACAGCTCGATCCGGCCGATCGCAGACGGTCCGACGATCCCGATTCCGGGACTGTCAGAGGAAGTCTCCAACGTTACGTTCTACTACGAAAATGAGTCGTTCTCGGCGCGTATCAGCAGTCGCTATCGTTCCGACTTCCTCGGTGAGGTCGGCGGTTTTGGCGGCGGTCGCTTCTTCTCTGACATCAGCAGCGAAAATCTCGTTGATGCACAGATCAGCTACAACTTCTCCGGGCAGCTCGAAGGCCTGACGTTGTTGCTGCAGGGCTACAACCTGACGGATGAGCCGCTGATCACGAACTTCGGAGACGACCAACTGATCAAGGACTACCAGCGTTACGGTTCGTCCTACATGATCGGAGCGTCATACACGTTCGAATAAGGCCTCTCCCCCGAGCCTTATGGCCCCTGCCGGGATTTCTCGGCAGGGGCTTTTTACTTTAAGCTCGGAGCTTGCAAGAACAGGGAAAGCCCCTTGTCTGATTCAATCGAAAAGGTAGTCATCGTCGGCGGCGGCACGGCGGGATGGATGACGGCGTCCGTTCTTGCCCGCGTAATGGGGCCGCTCATCAGGATAGAGCTGATCGAGTCCGACGACATCGGCACCGTCGGTGTCGGCGAGGCCACGATCCCGCAGATCCGGCTGTTGCTCAGGGTCCTGGGCATCGACGAGAACGACTTCCTCGCCAATACGCAGGGTTCCATCAAGCTCGGTATCCGGTTCAACAACTGGGGCAAGCTCGGCGATTCCTACATTCACGCGTTCGGCGAGCTGGGTCGCCCGCTCGGCATGCTGTCGTTCTATCCGTACTGGCTTCGGGCGAGGGCAGCAGGCGATGAGAGCAGCGTCTGGGACTATTGCCTGAACGCCGTCGCCGCCGACCAGAATAAATACGAGCCGATGGAGACCTTCGGCAACACCGGTTTGACGGGCATCGTGCCGGCCTATCACTTCGATGCGTCGCTGGTTGCTCGATACCTCAGACGGCTCAGTGAGGCGAATGGCGTTGTCCGAACCGAGGGCAAAGTCGTTGACGTTTCGCTGCATCCCGAGAGCGGTTTCATCGAATCACTCGCGCTCGAGAACGGCAAAGCGGTCGATGGCGACCTGTTCATCGACTGCTCCGGATTCCGCGGGCTGTTGATCGAACAGGCCCTGGAGACGGGTTACGAGGACTGGACACACTGGTTGCCGTGCAATCGTGCGCTGGCGGTGCCCTGTGAGTCTGTCGAACCGTTGACACCCTACACACAATCGACGGCGCAGGAAGCCGGGTGGCAATGGCGAATTCCGCTGCAACACAGAACGGGTAATGGCCATGTGTACAGCAGCGAGTACCTGTCGGACGACGAGGCCCGGGTTGTGTTGTTGAAGAACCTCGACGGCAAGCCGCTGGCAGATCCGCGCCCGATTCGTTTTACGACAGGGCGCCGCAAGAGATTCTGGAACAGGAATTGCGTCGCCCTCGGTCTCGCGAGCGGCTTCCTGGAACCGCTGGAGTCGACGAGCATCCATCTCGTGCAGAGCGGTATCGACCGGTTGATCAAGTACTTCCCGGACAAGGCATTTGATGCAGCGACGATCGATGAGTTCAATCGAGAGTCGATCTATGAGTTTGAGAGCGTCCGCGACTTCATCGTCCTGCACTACCATGCGAACGAACGAACCGATAGCCCGTTCTGGATCGACCGGCGGGAGATGTCCGTACCCGAGCCGCTGACGCGAAAAATCGAGTTGTTCCGGAGAACCGGCCGAATCCTGCACGATGACGGCGACCTGTTCAAGGAGGTGGCGTGGGTGCAGGTCATGCTCGGGCAGGGCATCTATCCCGAACAGTTCCACCCGCTGTCAGAGCGTATCAGTGAGCAGCAAAACACCGAGTTTCTCGGCGGCCTGCGGCAGGTGATTGCCAGCCGCGCTGCGTCGTTGAGCGATCACCGTGACTACCTGAACAAGCACTGTGCCGCCGTGGAGGGAACATGAGCCGAAGCATTTTCGTACTGATTGCCGCACTGGGCCTGACGGCCTGCGCAAGCGGCCTCGACAAGGTCGACGGACTGTCAGTCGAGATCGTCGATCACGGCATATTCACGACATTCGAGACCGACAAGGCGATGGTGACGGACCAGGAATTGGTAACAACGGACACGGTACCGTTCGTGACCGGAACGAACTACGGGCTTATTCTCAAGGTTAACGGTAAGCCCGAGGGAGCGGTGACCAACATCAAGCTGCAATGGGCGGTCACGCCCGGGTCCGTGACGAATAAACGGAAGCTTGCGAAGCTCAAGCAGCCAATGATCCGTACCGTCCGGATGGGCCAGTACATCACGATGTATTCGACAATCGGCCAGCAAAGCTACCGTCGTCCGTGGAAGAACCTGTTCTTCGTTACTGACATGAACGGCACCGTCCTCGAGCGCAAGGAATTCACCATCGTCGATGCACCGGGCCAGGACGGCAGTTGAGTGCGGCCACCTCTGTAGCCTGCAGCGGCGGCTGAATCAGTCGCCGACCCGGAGTACCGCCGAACCCAGTGGCTCAAGCGTCAGTTCGAATCTGCCTGCTCCGTCGGCTACGACCAGTTCCGAGTTGTTCTCGCCATAGAGCTGCTCGGTCAGCGCGACACTGCCGTCCTGCAATGACCACGCCTCGAGTATGTCCGATGGCACCGTCATTGACAGCGTTTTCGCATCGTCCGCCGAGAAGTTGCTGACGACGATCAGCCGCTCCTCGTCCTGCCACCGGACGAACGAAAAGACGGCTTCGTCATAGCTGTCGCTATACTCCCGGTTCGCTGAGTGGATTTCTGCGTACTCGCCGGTCATCGCGACATTGCTGGCGCTGAAGCTCAGCAGCCGGACGTAGAAATCCCGAAGCTTTTTCTCGGCCTCGGTCGAGGCGCCGCCGTCGAAACGGCCGCCATTCATGAATCGCTGATGCGTCGGCACACCCCAGTAGTCGAATATCGTCGTCCGGGTCGGATCACCGAAACCGGCATCGCCGTCGCCGGGCTCGCCGACGTCCTGCGCGAAGTACAGCATCGTGGGTGAGCGGCTCAACAGCGCCGACACAACCATGGCCGGTCGACCCTTCTCGGCGTCGCCCGCGAATCCGTCGCTGGCGATGCGTTGCTCGTCGTGGTTTTCGAGGAAGTGCAGCATGTGATCGGCGATGTCGGACACTTCGGCGTGAATCGGCGCGATCGCGTCCGTACTGCCGGTGCCCTGCATAATCGGTTTCAGCGTGTCGTAGAGGCCCACCTTGTCATACAGGTAGTCCATCTTGCCGAGCTGCAGGTAATCGCGATACAGATCGGGGTTGTATACCTCGGCTAAAAGAAACGCGTCGGGGTTCGCCATCTTGATGCCCGAGTTCATGTAACTCCAGAACTCAACCGGCACCATCTCCGCCATGTCGTAGCGGAAACCGTCGATGCCCTTGTCCGTCCAGTACAGCGCGATGTCGAGAAATTTCGTCCAGCTGTCCGGCACGTCCCGGTCACTCCAGAAGGCCGCGTGCTCGCTGTGGTCCCAGCCCCGTGCTTCCTCGGGCAATTCATCGAAATCGTAGCTGCCATCCGGCCTGACGCCGTAATTGACCTTCACCGTCTCGAACCAGTCATTGAAGTCCGGCTGCGGGGAGCGAGCGCCATTGCCCGTCCACTTTGCAGGGGACTCGTCGAATGCTCCATCAGACAGCGGATGGGCGTCGCCGCCAAGCGGTGCGTAGCCGTCGGGCGATTCCGGCACTTTGAAGTCCTCGCCGACGACATAGTAGAAATTGTTATCGCGTGCGTACTCGACGCTCGTGTCGTCGTTCGCGCCGAAATCGGCGACCCCGTCGGGCCTGGTAATCGACTCGTAATTGCGCGCCACGTGATTCGGCACGATGTCGATGATGACCTTCATTCCATGCTTGTGCGTGCGATCGATCAACGCCTCGAACTCGGCGAGACGGTTAGCCGGGTCAACGGCCAGGTCAGGATTAACCGAGTAGTAATCCTTAACCGCGTACGGCGAACCGGCGCGGCCCTTGATGACGTCCGGATCATCGTCGGTGATGCCGATCTCAAGGTAGTCCCGGATCACGCCGTGATGCGGTACGCCCGTGTACCAGATATGCGTGGTGCCAAGCTCGCGGATGCTGGCCAGGGCAGGGTCCGTGAAATCGGCGAACTTGCCGACGCCGTTTTCCTCGATTGTCCCCCAGGGCTTGTTCGTCGTCTCCTGGTTTCCGTAAAGCCTCGTGAATACCTGGTAGACGACCGGTTTGGCAGCCGGCGTAGCGGGTTCCGGAGCCATCTCAGTGGGTTGCTCCGCGCTACAGGCCGTGAGTATCAGCAACAGCATGGGTAACAGTTTTCGCATGGGTTCACTTCCGTATCGTGGTTAACGGGCGGTGATGGTCAGGGGCGAATGATCCCAGTCGAACCGGACTGACAGCAGGCGTTCGTCCGCATCGTAGGAGGCGCTCTGTCCCTTGCGCCGCAGTCGGCGCTTCAGTTCGACCGGATCATCGTTGACTCGAATGTCGACAGGCTTGTCGATCCAGTTGTGAATAACGAGCTCTATTTGCCGCTTAAGCGGCATGCCGTTGTACTCACCGCTGCGCGTCAGTTCGATGGCAAGCTCGTCCGAGTGAGTCGCCGCGAAGCGGAGGATCTCGAAGTCCCCGAGCTCGAGGTTTCGCCCGTTGGCACCGTCATCTTCGAACATCATGCCGTCTGCTTGCTCTACGCTTGAATCCGCGTAGTAGCGCAATTCGAGAACCTCGCTCGAGTAGTCCCGCGTCGTCTGGACGAGCGGGACCATCGGGACGAAGGAACCCGCCCTGACGTAGACAGGTATCGTTTCAAGCGTCACCGGCGTCGCAACGGATTGATTGCCTTCGGCCCTCGCACCGTTCCAGTAGTTGAACCAGACGCCGGCCGGCAGGTCCACGGGTACGACACTCAATCCCGGGTCGGTCACCGGCTTGACGAGGAACGCGTCGCCCCAGAGGAAGGTGTCCTTGATGTCAATCAGATCCGGCTGGCGCTCGTCTTCAAAGAAGATGGGTCGCATCAGCGGCATACCGCTGATGCTGTTCTCGTAGGCCAGCGTGTAATTGTAAGGCAGCATCCGGTAGCGCAGTTCTATGTAGTCGCGAACGATCTCGCGGGTCTCGCGGTCGTGGAAGACCGGCTCCGGGGGAATGTGTTCCTGCGCATGCGGTCGGTACACCGGCTGGAATACGCCGTACTGCAGCCAGCGGATGTACATTTCCTTGTCGAAGGTCTCGCCGCCCGCAAAGCCGCCGAGGTCCGAATGCGTGTAGGCGAGTCCGAGCAGCCCCATTTGCAGGCTCAGCTCGACCTGGGGCTTCAGCCCGCCCCAGGTACGATTGACGTCGCCGGTCCAGGGAATCATGCCGTAACGCTGGGTGCCCGCGAATCCTGACCGCATCATGACTACCGGTCGCGCGTCCGGGTCATGCAGAAGCTGATTCTCGAAAACCATCTGCGCCCACCGGTGACCGTACGCGTTGTGCAGTTCATCGGCGGTGGCAATCATGTCCACGTCGCTAACGTAGTGCAGCGTGTCGGACGGGTGCACCTCGGGTTCGCCAAGATCGCCCCAGTTCGCCGTGATGCCTTGGCGATACAGACGCGTGTAGAAGTCTGAGAACCAGTCACGCGCCTTCGTGTTGAACACATCAATGAGGCCGGTATTGCCGAAGTAGAAGTCGAAGCGCCTGGGTTCGCCGGTCACACTCAATGCCAACGCCTCATTCTCAACCGCAGACTCCCAGTTTGTCGACGCTTTGAGTACGAACGGCTCCGTAATCGTGATTGTCTGGATACCGTCCTGCTGGAAATCCTCGATCATATCCTCTGCCGTCGGGAACGCATCCCTGTCCCAGTCGAGATTACCCATAAAGCCCTGGATTTCCGGGCCAAACCAGTACAGGTCGAGTATGACGGCATCGAGAGGAATCTTGGCGCGGCGGTAGCGCCGGACCACATTGCGCGTCTCGGCTTCGGTGCGATAACCAAAGCGCGACGCGAAATTTCCGAAGGCCCATCGCGGCGGCAGCGGTTGCTTACCCGTGACGTCCGTGTAGTTGTTGATCAAATCCGGGTAGCTGTCGCCCGCGACGACGAGGTAAGCCGTGCGTCCGCCGACCGCCTCAAACTGCAAGACATCCGGCTCGGTCTTGCCGATGTCCATATGCCCGGTCGCGCTGTTGTCGAAGACGATGATGTAGCGATCATCGGACATGACGGCCGGCAGGCCGTAGTACATCTGCTCGGACCGTGTCTCGTAGCCATAGTGCGCCCGGTTGTAGAGCGGCAGACGATTGCCACGCCGGTCCATTCCCAGCACGCGTTGGCCGCCGCCCATGATTTTCTCGTCGTCGTCGAGGTGAAAACGAAAACCGCGCAGCGTCTCTGTGTTGAAGTAGCCGTGTTCCTCGGCGACCAGCGGTTCACCGTTCCTGCTGAAGCTCACCGTGACGGGTGACCGGGTCACCGTCGCCGTCAGCCCATCGATGACCAGTTCGATGGCGTCTTCGTTTGCCGTTAACGCCGTCGCCTGGGGGTCGGGGATGCCGGCCAGCGCAAAGGACGGCAACTGCGCAACGCCGTCTTCGACGTAATGCACGTAGAAGGCCGAGTCATCGACGGCGGTGATTCTCATGCTGCCCATCGTCGTTTCGACGAGCAGGGACTGCCCCAGCAGGGCATGGTCTTCGTAGTCACCAAAGTCCGCCCTTGCCGCGACGCTCGTCAGCAGCAGGGCTGCGGCAATCAGTCGAAACGCCATCAGCTGGTCACACCGGTCGTTCTGCTCGTCATCACAGGCTCCACAGGATAATCGCTGCTGTTATTCGAGTTCGAGCAGCAGCACCGAGCGGGGCTCGAGCACCAGCTGTTTCTTCATGCTGAACCGCTTGCCGCTCAGCACATCCGTGCCGAAGGTGGCGCCCTGTAATCGTTCGGCGAATCGGGACAGCCCAAGCGTCTCGGTCTCGTCGCTGCGGTTGAAAACCACCATGACGGTATCGGTGTCGTCATACCGGAAGTACGCGAAGACGTCCTTGATCGGTGCGAAGTGCATGTAAGCGCCTGAGTGAATGACATCGGCGGACTTACGCCAGTTCAGCAGCTTGCGAACCAGGTTTTGTGCTCGCGATTCGTCATCCGACAGGTTGTCGCCGCTGAAGGCATCGCGATCATCGCCTTCCCATCCGCCCGGCATGTCGATGCGAAGTGCGCCGTGGCTGCTGGTGCCGGTATGCGACATCAGGATCTCGTCGCCGTAGAAGAACTGCGGGATGCCCCGCATCGTCGCGAAGAACACCATCGCCATGCGATACAGGTCGTAGTCCTCACCGAGCTGCGTATAGATCCGATCCATGTCGTGGTTGTCCGGAAAGATCACGATGTTGCTCGGATCCGGGAACATGAAATCGTTGGCGATCGACTCGTAGGTCTTTTTCCAGACGCTGTCCCAGTCCGGGACCTCCTCGGTCAGCGACGCAACCAATGCGTCCTGCAATGCGAAATCGAAAACGCTGGGCAGGTAGGAGACGTAGCCATCGGGATTCTCTTTGCCGCGCTGCCAGTAGGAGACGATGGCCGGGTTCAGGCTCCATTCCTCGCCGACGATATTGAAGTGGGGGTACTCTTCCATGATTCTGCGCGCCCACTCTGACATGAAGCCTTTATACGGGTAAGGCCAGGTGTCCTGCCGGATACCGGTCAGGCCAACGTATTCGATCCACCAGATCGCATTCTGGATCAGGTAGTCTGCGAGCAGCGGGTTCTGCTGGTTCAGGTCTGGCATCGATGTGTCGAACCAGCCTTCGACGTGCATCATTCGATCGTAATCGGATGCGTAAGGGTCCTGGTTGACCGTCCTTGCATGACTTGTGATCGTCCGCTCGTCCTGGAAGTTCAGCCAGTCATCCGTCGGCAGGTCGTCCATCCACCAGTGACCGTCGCCGATGTGGTTGACGATCAGGTCCATGATGATTCCCACGCCCTTGTCGCGTGCCGTGCTCACCAGTTCACGGTACTGCTCGTTCGTTCCGAAGCGCGGATCCACGAGATAGTAGTCGGTCGTCGAATAGCCGTGATACGAGGCTCGCGCAACGCGGTTTTCGAGGATCGGGTTGATCCAGATCTGCGTAAATCCCATATCGGCGATGTAATCGAGATTCTCGACGATGCCTGCGAGGTCACCGCCGTGCCGCGCGTAGTCATCGTCTCGGTCGAGGACATCACCGAGTTTCTCGCTGACGTCATTGCTGGTGTCGCCATTGGCGAAGCGATCCGGCATCAGCAGGTAGATCGCGTCCTTCTGCGAGAAGCCTTCCGTGTACGCGGGGTCCGGGTTCTTTTCGCGCAGCTCGTAGCGGTAGTCGATCGTCTCCGAGCCGTTGGTGAACACCAGGTCCAGCCATCCATCCTCCGCTGACGCATCGATCGCCAGGTACACGAACAGGTAGTTCGGGCTTTTGACCTTCTCGACGCGAGCAAGCGTGACGCCATCGTAGTCGACAGAGGGTTCGAACTCTCCGATGCCCTCTCCGTAGATGAGGAGCTGCAACTCCGTGTGTTCGAATCCCTGCCACCAGAACGGGGGCTCTACCCGCTCTATCTCGGTGGCCAACAGGGGGCTCGTGATGAAGATCGCAGTGACTGCTGCGCAGGCAAGACGCTTGAACATGTTAGCTCCTTTAGCAATGACCGGCCGGTTCACGGCGGGCAAAACAGCATGCCAAACGGACGCTTGCAGTCTATACCCCCACCGGTATTCTAGACAGTCGCTGAAGGCTCCGGTACTGAATACGTATTCATCGGTGACACGGAAGCCCTTGTTGCTAAACTGAAAAACGGCTGGGCGAGGGGGTTCGCCAGGCTGCTGATGACAGGCCGTTGCGTACCGGCCTGCGGGGGGATCGATGGGAAATTCGGGCGACAGCCTAAGGCACATTGCTGTCATCGGCGGCGGTTCTGCCGGCTGGATGACGGCAGCCGCGTTATCGAATGCGGTCCGCGGGGACTGCAAGATAACACTGGTCGAATCCGACCAGATCGGTACCGTCGGCGTCGGTGAGGCGACGATCCCGCCGATACGGCTGTTCAACCAGCGCCTCGGCATCGATGAGTATGACTTCCTGAGACGGACACAGGGTACCTACAAGCTCGGCATCCAGTTCGTCGACTGGGCCCGTGAAGGGCACACCTACTTCCACCCGTTCGGGCCGTACGGTGCCGAATTCGATATGGTGCCATTGCACCATCACTGGCTGCGGGCGAAAGCCAACGGCGACCCCAGCGTGTTGGACGATCACTGCATGGCATGGGTCGCGGCCCGCGACTGCAAGTTCGACCGGCCGACCCGCGACCCACGCATGGTCCAGTCGACCTTCGACTACGCCTACCACTTCGACGCCGGTATGTACGCGGCCTTCCTGCGTGAGTTCTCCGAGAATCTCGGGGTCACCCGGATCGAGGGCAAGATCGACAACGTCGAGCTGGACCCGGAGACGGGCAACGTGCTTTCGGTGACGCTGGACAATGGCGATTCCGTCGCAGCGGAATTTTTCGTCGACTGTACCGGCTTTCGCGGGTTGCTCATCGAGGATGCGCTTGAGACAGGCTACGTCGACTGGACGCACTGGCTGCCCTGCGACAGGGCAGTGGCGGTGCAATGCACGCACGGCGGAGAGTTCACGCCGTATACCCGTTCGACAGCGCACAAGGCCGGGTGGCAGTGGCGCATCCCGCTTCAGCACCGCATTGGCAACGGCTATGTGCACTGCAGTCGGTTCATCTCCGAGGACGAGGCGGCGCAGACGCTGCTCGACAATCTCGACGGCGATCCGATCACTGACCCGCGTTTCCTGTACTTCAAGACCGGCCGACGCAAGAAATTCTGGAACAGGAATGTCGTGGCCATCGGCCTCTCGGCAGGCTTCATGGAGCCGCTGGAGTCGACCAGCCTGCACCTGATCCAGACGGGCATCACCCGATTGCTGGCCCTGTTCCCCGACCGCAATCTCGATCCGCTGGCCATCGACGAGTACAACCGCCTGACGCAGGCCGAATACGAAACGGTTCGCGATTTCCTGATCCTGCACTACTGCGCGACGGAACGAGATGATTCGCCGCTCTGGCAGTACTGCGCATCGATGTCGATCCCGGACAGCCTGCAATACAAGATCGACCACTTCCGGTCATACGGTCGCCTTGTCTCTACCGGTATCGAGCTGTTCCAGAATCCGAGTTGGCTGGCCGTATTCATCGGCCAGTTTGTCACGCCTGAGCGCTACGATCCGCTGACCGACCAGAGGAGTCATGTCGATGCAGCGGCGCGTCTCGAAGGCCTCCGGCGCGTCATGCGAGAAGCGGCGAGCGTCATGCCCGATCATCGTGACTACATCAATCATCACTGCAGGGCGGAGCCTGCGTGAGGCTCGGTATCGGCGTCCTGCTCGCAATGCTGTCGCTGGCGGCAGGGGCGGAGGGCGTCAGTTCGCCGGACGGCAGCATTCAATTCCAGCTTTCTTTCGCCCAATCGGAAGATCCGTCCGGCCGCTATCCGGTCTACACCGTCACGCTCGACGACGAGGAGATCATCGCCGAGTCGAGATTGGGCTTAACAACGGACGATAGCGACAACTTCTCCAGGGGACTGAGCCGGATCGATGTGGCGCGCAGGTCCAACGATGCGACGTGGGAGCAGCCCTGGGGCGAGCGACGGTTTGTCCGCGATCATTACAACGAAGCAGTCTACTCGCTGCGCTTCGCCGAATTCGAGATGGCGGTCCACGTACGGGTCTTCGACGACGGGCTCGCATTTCGCTATGAGATTCCCGAGCAGGACGGTCTCGCTATCCGGACGATCGATGAGCTGACTCAGTTCGTTATCAACCGTGCCGGGACAGCGTTCTGGCAGACCGGGGACGGCCACGAGGGGTATGAGCACTTATACCAGGCGACCGCGATCGACGAGGTGACGACGGCGCACACGCCGATGACGCTGCGCCTCGACAATGGAGCGCACCTTTCCCTGCACGAGGCGGCTCTTGTCGACTATCCGGCCTACCGCCTGATCGCCGCCGGCGACGGTCAGTTCGATGTTGACCTGCGCCCGTGGTCGGACGGCACAAAGGCCAAGGTCTCGTTACCGTTTGAGTCGCCGTGGCGTACGATCCAGCTGGCGCGGTCTGCAATGGGGTTGCTCGATTCCAGCCTGATTCTGAACCTCAATGAACCCAACGTGCTTGGCGACGTGTCGTGGGTGGAGCCCGGCAAGTACGCGGGCATCTGGTGGGAGATCCATCGGGGGCTCGGCACCTGGAGCAGCGGTCCACGCCACGCGGCGACCACCGCCGCAGCGAAGGCGAAGATCGACTTCGCCGCCGAGTACGGCATCGACGGTGTCCTGGTAGAGGGCTGGAACGTGGGTTGGGACGGCGACTACGTAGGCGAGCCGACCCAGGACCTGACGAAGGCGGCGCCGGACTTCGACCTTGCAGCAGTGGCGAGGTACGCGCGTGAGAAAGGCCTGCGGCTGGTCGGCCACCATGAGACCGGCGGGCATGTCACGCACTACGAGGAGCAGATGGATGAGGCGCTCGACCTGCTCGAGCGACACGCCGTCCGGCAGGTCAAGACAGGCTACGTCGGCCGCACCGGCTCTTTGAAACGCGTTGACGAAGAAGGGCAGACGCACCTCGAGCACAAGGATGGCCAGTTCGCCGTTCGTCATCACCTGACCAATATCCGGAAGGCGGCGCAGCGTCGTATCAGCGTCAACACGCACGAACCAGTCAAGGACACGGGCCTGCGCCGCACTTATCCCAACTGGCTGTCACGTGAGGGTTCGCGCGGACAGGAATTCAACGTCTGGGGCAACCCGGGCAACCCGCCCGAACATGAAGTCATGCTCGCCTATACGCGACTACTGGCCGGACCGATGGACTTCACGCCCGGCGTCTTCGACCTCGATTTCGAGATCGACAATAAGCCCAGGCGAGTACAGACGACGCTGGCGAAACAACTCGCGTTGTACGTAACGATCTACAGCCCGATCCAGATGGTCCCCGATATGCGTGAGAATTATGAGCGATATCGGGACGCCTTCCAGTTCATCGTCGACGTGCCGACGGACTGGGAGCAGAGCATCGCGCTGGCGGGTGAGGTCGGTGACTTCGTCGCGTTTGCGCGCAAGGAGCGCGGCGGCGACGACTGGTACATCGGTGCGATAACCGATGAGCAAGCTCGCAGCCTCTCACTGCCGCTAGGCTTCCTCGACGGCGATCGAAGCTATCGGGCCACCGTCTACGGCGATGGCCCGGACGCGCACTGGGAGTCGAGCCCGTATGAATACGTTATCCGGCAGAGCACCGTTGGAAAGGAAGACACGCTCGAATTAGCGCTGGCGCCCGGGGGCGGCGCAGCGATCCGCATCGAGCCTGAGGAATAAACCATGCAGAAAAAACCGGCTCTCTCTTTCTGGCAGATATGGAACATGTGCTTCGGCTTTCTTGGCATTCAGTTCGGCTTTGCATTGCAGAACGCCAACGTCAGCCGCATCTTCCAGACGCTCGGTGCCGAGGTTGAAGACCTGCCCATCCTGTGGGTCGCCGCTCCGCTGACCGGGCTCATTGTGCAGCCGATCATCGGTTACATGAGCGACCGCACCTGGGGGCGCTTCGGACGACGTCGCCCGTATTTCACGGTCGGCGCGATCCTGGCCTCGCTGGCACTGTTTGCGATGCCGAACTCGCCCACCTTGTGGATCGCCGCCGGCATGCTCTGGGTCATGGACGCCAGCATCAATATTTCTATGGAGCCATTCCGTGCGTTCGTCGGCGACATGTTGCCGGAGCGTCAGCGCACCAAGGGCTTCGCGATGCAGTCCTTCTTCATCGGTATCGGCGCCGTCGTCGCCTCGGCGCTGCCCTGGATGATGACGAACTGGTTCGACGTGAGTAACACGGCACCGCCCGGGGTGATCCCGGAGTCCGTAAAACTCTCCTTCTACCTTGGCGGTATCGCGTTCTTCGTCGCCGTCATGTGGACGGTGTTTCGTACCAAGGAATATTCGCCCGAGGAACTGGCGGCTTTTGACGCGGCGCGGCCGCCGGAGCACGTGGCAGACGACACGCGGCAGCGTCCGTCGAGCAAGTATTTGGGTGGAGGCGTTATCTGGGCCGTTGTCGGCGTAGCCGGGTGGATCGCCATCACGACGCTCGGACTGGAGAAGGAGCTGTACGTCATGGCGGGTGGCTTCGCGGCCTTCGGTCTGCTGCAGATCGCGACCGGCTGGCTGCAAAATGCCGGTCACACACAGAACGGCATGGTTGAGATCATGCACGATCTCTTTCATATGCCGCGCGTCATGAAACAACTGGCCGTCGTCCAGTTCTTCCAGTGGTTCGCGCTGTTCGCGATGTGGATCTATGGCACTGCCGCGGTCACGAAGCATCACTTCGGGACAACGGACACGGCGTCGGCCGCCTATAACAACGGCGCCGACTGGGTCGGCGTGCTGTTCGGCGCATACAACGGTTTCGCGGCCCTGGCGGCGATAGCCATTCCGATCATGGCGGCCAAGCTCGGCTGTCGCGCCAGCCACTTCGTTAACATGTGCATCGGCGGAGTGAGCCTGATCAGCTTTTACTTCATCAGCGATCCGAAGATGCTGTTGATCCCGATGGTCGGCGTGGGCATCGCGTGGGCCTCGATTCTGTCGTTGCCTTACGCGCTGCTGTCGAGCAACCTGCCGTCTCACAAGATGGGCGTTTACATGGGAATCTTCAACTTCTTCATCGTCATTCCGCAGCTCGTTGCCGCGAGCATCCTGGGTCTCGTCGTGGGCTGGCTGTTCGACGGATCTGCGATCTTCGCGTATATGATCGGCGGCGTTCTGATGGTCATCGCCGGCGCCGCTGCGATGCTTGTCGATAAGGAGGCGGAGCCCAGCTAGTCGTTCCTGATGGCGCCGCAGGACTGTCTGACGACCAGCTTTGGCGCCATCAACGTCGAGGAAACCGGTTTGCCCTCGATCATGCCGACGATTCCGCGAACCAGCCCCTCGGCGCCGAAGCGGGCATTCTGCTGAACCGTGGTCAGCGCAGGACTGACGTGCGCGGCGAGCGGCATGTCATCGAATCCGACGATGCTGACGTCTTCCGGTACCGAAATCCCGTTGTCCTGCAAGGCGCGCATGGCGCCGATCGCGATAAGGTCGGTCACGGCAAAGATGGCGTCGAAGGGTTCGCCGGACTCCAGCAGATCGATCGCGGCAGCATAACCCTGTTGCTCAGAGTTCTGCGCCGTCAGCACGAGCTTGGGATTCTCTTCGAGGCCTGCGTCCTCTAGCGCGCGCACGTAGCCCGTGTATCGGGCAGCCAGCTCGGGGCTGCGTCGGGAAGTGCTGCCGATAAGCGCGATGTTCTTGCGACCCAGGGAAATCAGGTGGCCGGTTGCCTGGTAGCCGCCGTTATCATTGTCGCAGCCGAACGAATGACCGGGCTGGTCCTTGACCACCGGTCCCCAGATCATGAACCGGGTGTTCGCCCTCGATAGCGCCTCAAGCTTCTCGCGGTACTCCACGTAGTCGCCATAACCGAGCAGGATCAGTCCATCGGCGCGGTGGCTCGCCTGGTACTCGATGTGCCAGTCATCGTGCAGCTGCTGCAACGACACCAGCACGTCGTAGCCGTAGCGCGCGGCGGCCCGCGTGATCGCATCGAGCATCGATAACAGGAACAGGTTCTGCGACGTATCTTCGCCCTCGCTGGCGTCGTCGAACATCAGCAGAGCAATCGTGTTGCTCTGGTGGGTGCGAAGGCCGGCGGCATTGCGATTGACGAAGTAATTCAGCTCCCTGGCGATAGCCTGGATGCGTTCGCGCGTCTCTTTTCGTACCAGCGGGCTGTCCCTGAGCGCGCGAGACACGGTCGCCTGCGACACGCCGGCGATGTCCGCAATATCACGCGAGGTCGGGTTCTCGACCCGAAGCTTGCGTTCTGGTGAAGAGTTTTCCGTGGTTTCCGACATCAGTGTCCGGCTGCGCGTCATTGCATTTCCGGCGTCATCGCCGCCCGGCGATACCCGGCGCCTCGCCAACATCCGTGGCTGTGGCAGGTTCGCCCCTATCCTAACTCAGGGGTTCACGCAGTTAAATCGCCGCTCAGCGCCAATTTGGTGCGACGCAGACGGTTCGCCGCCGCGTCACCGAGCTCCAGCGCGGTTGCAACCTGGAGGACGTCCAGGATGGCCAGCTGGGCGAGTCGCGAGTTTCGCGGCGTATAAACGCTGGTTTCATCCTGGGAGCCGCAGGGAATGAGAATGTCCGCCGCGGAGGCCAGCTCGGACGTGGGGTCGGTCAACGCGATGACCGCGGCGCCGCGCTGCCGCGACATCGAGGCCGCGGCAATCAGCTCCGGCCACTGCCCGCTGTTAGAGGTGAGTACGAGTACGTCGCCGTTCTCGGCGATCGCTCCAAACTGTTGAATACTCGGCGGATCCGACAGCGCAGAGCATGGGATACCCAGCCGGAAGAACTTGTGCTGCGCGTCGTCAGATACGTGGCCGGATCCGCCGATGCCGGCAAAGATGATCTGTCTCGCTTGCCCCAGGATCCGGGCGGCCCCGCCAATGTCGACATTACGAATCAGCGAGCGCTGACTGACGAGCGTCCGGATCGCCGAGTCCATGACCTTGGCTGCCGCGTCCTGGATCGAGTCGTCCCGGCTCACATCGCGGTGCACGAACGAGGAAGGCTGACTGAGCGATTCGGTCAGCCTCAGCGTCAGGTCGCGAAAACCCCCGAGGCCCAGATGCCGGCAAAACCGGATGACCGTTGGCTCACTGACCTCGCAGGCGGCGGCGACGGCTGCAAGCGTCGAGTTTGCCGCGTCCCGCGGGTGCGCGAGAATCCACCGGGCAACGAGAGACTCGGCGGGGCTGAGATTGCCCAAGCGATTTTCGATCAGTTGAAGCATGTAGCAAAACTACAAGAAAACCCTATTGAAATCGAATTCATTAGTCGTGATTTCGGGCGTCACGTAGTAAAGTTACAGGTTAACGGGAGCTAATCATGGGAAATTTCGTTCCGGTCGACGAATTCGACCTGATCATTTTTGGTGGCACCGGCGACCTGGCGATGCGCAAGCTGCTGCCGGCCCTGTATCACAGGGATCGCGACGGGCAGTTCGTCGGCGATAGCCGCATCATCGCGGCGAGCCGGAGCAAGCACAGCCGCAAACAGTATCTCGAACTGGTCGAAAGCGCGCTGAAGTCCAACCTCGACGAAGGTGACTTCGATGCCGAGCAGTGGAAGACGTTCAGCCGGCGTATTCATTTCACCCATGTCGATGCCTACGCGCACGACAGCTGGGAGGCACTGAAGAAGCTGCTGTCCGGCAAGGAAGATCGTATCCGGGTTGCCTATCTCGCGACGGCCCCGGCGGTCTTCGGTACGACAGCGAAAGGGTTGAAGAAGAACGGCCTGATCACCAAGAAGATGCGAATCGTCCTCGAGAAGCCGCTCGGCCACGATCTCAAGTCGGCGTGTGAGGTCAACGACGCTATCGGCAAGTGCTTCCACGAGAACCAGATCTATCGAATCGACCACTACCTCGGAAAGGAGACGGTGCAAAATCTGCTGGCGCTGCGGTTTGCCAACTCGTTGTTCGAGCCGCTGTGGCGTCGCGGCGCGATCGACCATGTCCAGATCACGGTTGCCGAGGACCTCGGCGTCGGCAACCGCGTCGAGTATTTCGACAAGATCGGAACGCTCCGGGACATGGTGCAGAACCACCTGCTGCAGCTCGTCTGCATGGTGGCGATGGAAGCGCCCAGCAGTCTGCATCATGACGCGGTCCGCGACGAGAAGATCAAGGTGCTTCGCGCACTGAAGCCGATCGGGCCGGATCGTGTTCGCGAGAACACCGTCCGCGGTCAGTACTCACCTGGCGCGATTAACGGCGAGACGGTAGACGGATACCTGAACGAATTGGGCGGCGCCGAAAGTGAGACCGAGACTTTCGTCGCCGTGAAGCTCGAGATCGAGAACTGGCGATGGTCGAACGTGCCTTTCTACCTGCGTACGGGCAAGCGCATGACCAGGAAACACTCGGAGATCGTCGTGCAGTTCCAGGACGTGCCGCATTCGATCTTCCCGGAGCAGCAGTACAACGTTAAGCCGAACCGGTTGACGATAAGGCTGCAGCCCGACGAAGGCGTCAAGTTGTCGGTCATGGCGAAACAACCCGGCCCCGGCGGATTCGACCTTCGTTCGGTATCGCTGGATCTGAGTTTCGAAGAGACCTTCGGCGTCCAGTATCCGGACGCCTACGAGCGGCTGCTGATGGAAGTCCTGCGCGGTAACCCGGCGCTGTTCATGCGACGCGACGAGGTCGAGGCCGCATGGCACTGGGTCGACACGGTCATCGAAAGCTGGGAATCATCGCGACAGAATGTCGAGTCCTACGTTTCCGGTACCTGGGGGCCGAGCGCCTCCTCGCTGTTGCTCGATCGCGACGGGCGTTCCTGGTACGCGGACAAGTAAGCGGAGTTTTTTCATGGAAGACTTTATTTTCGAAACCCGCGAGGCGGCATCCGTTGCAGCGGCGGACTTCATGGCGACCTGCATGGAACGACGACTCGACTTGCAGCGGCGCGCCTCGGTGATTATCACGGGCGGCAGTTCGCCCGGACGCTGCTACGAGGCGCTGTCGGAGAAAGAACTCGACTGGGACCGCGTTGACCTCGTCTTGAGTGACGAACGCTGGGTGCCGGCCGATCACAAAGACAGCAACGAGCGCCAGGCACGAGAGACACTGACGAGAGGCAACGCGGCAGCGGCGACGCTGCATCCAATGTACTCCGCCGAGGCCGATATCGAGGCGCGCGTTGCTGAACTGAACGCGGAACTCAAGATGCTCCCGATTCCATTCTCGGTCGCATTGCTGGGCATGGGCGAGGACGGTCATTTCGCGTCACTGTTTCCCGATGCCAACGACCTGGAAAGCGGCCTGTCTGCCGACCATCCCGAGTTGTGCATGGCAGTCAACACGCAGGCCAGCCCGCATCCGCGACTGAGCCTGACGATGTCCGCGATATCCCGCAGTGACGCGGTCGTGCTGTTGATCTTCGGCGAGGCCAAGAAGACTGTCATCGAGAAGGCGAAGGCGGGCGACGCCAGCTACCCCGTCACACGACTGCTGCGCCAGAAGAAAGCGCCCGTTCACGTCTACTGGGCGGCCTGAGGAAAATCAGATGCATTCGACGATTGAGCGCGTTACCCAACGGATAGTCGAACGAAGCCAGGCGTCGCGCACGGCGTACCTGAACCGGATCGACAAGGCAGCGGAAGAGGGGCCGAGCCGCAAGTCGCTGTCCTGCAGCAACCTTGCGCACGGCATGGCGGCGAACACGAAGGACGAAAAGAAACTGCTGTCCGGTCGGCAGGTGCCGAACATCGCGATCGTCTCTGCCTACAACGACATGCTGAGCGCACATCAGCCCTTCGAGACCTATCCTGAGGCGATCAAGAAGACCGCGCTCGCTGAGGGGGCGATCGCGCAGTTCGCAGGCGGCACGCCGGCGATGTGCGATGGTGTAACCCAGGGCCAGGACGGCATGGACCTGTCGCTGTTCAGTCGCGACGTGATCGCGTTGTCGACCGGTATCGCTCTGTCTCACAACATGTTCGACGCAACGCTGTGTCTCGGTATCTGCGACAAGATCGTACCGGGCCTGCTGATCGGCGCACTGTCTTTTGGCCACCTGCCGACCGTGTTTGTCCCGGCGGGTCCGATGGTGTCCGGATTGTCGAATAAGGAAAAAGCCCGTATCCGCGAAGAATTCGCGGCTGGCAAGATCGGCCGTGACGAACTGCTCGAGGCGGAGTCGGCCGCCTACCACGGCGCCGGAACCTGTACGTTCTACGGTACTGCGAACAGCAATCAGATGTTGATGGAGTTTATGGGCCTGCAGATGCCCAGCGGCTCGTTCGTCAATCCCGGAACGGTGTTGCGTGAGCGCCTGACCGAGGAGGCCGTCAGGTGTGTTTTGCGGAACACGCATCTGGGCGACAACTACATCCCGGTTGGCCGGGTCGTCGATGAGAAGGCAGTCGTGAACTCGATCATCGGTCTGCTGGCGACGGGCGGATCGACCAATCACACGATCCACCTGATCGCGATGGCACGCGCCGCGGGCGTCATCATTGACTGGCAGGACTTCGACGAGTTGTCGCGCTGTATACCGCTGTTGGCGCGCGTCTACCCGAATGGCATCGCCGACGTCAATCACTTTCACGCGGCAGGCGGTCTGGGCTTCATCATGTCCGAGCTGCTCGAGGCTGGCCTGCTGCACGACGATGTGCTGACCATCCTGGGACACGGTTTGTCCAACTTCTGCAAAGAGCCGTTCATCGAAGATGATGGCCTGGACTGGCGTCCGGCGCCGCGAGAGTCACTGGACCTGGACATCGTCCGGCCGTCGTCAGAGCCGTTTGATGCCGAAGGCGGACTGCGGCTCGTGCACGGCAACGTTGGCCGTGCAATGGTGAAGGTGTCGGCCGTCGCGAAGGAACACCAGGCCATCAAGGCACCGGCCCGCGTCTTCCGCTCACAACAGGAGTTCGCCGACGCATTCAACGCGGGCGAGCTGGAGCAGGATTTCGTCGCCGTGCTCGCGTTCCAGGGGCCGCAAGCGATCGGCATGCCGGAATTGCACAAGCTCACGCCCTACCTCGGCGTACTGCAGAATCGCGGGTTCCGCGTCGCACTTCTGACCGACGGCCGCATGTCCGGCGCGTCGGGCAAAGTTCTCGCGGCGATACAGGTCGTGCCCGAAGCGCTGGCCGGCGGCAGCCTCGGACTGATACGCGACGGCGACGTCATCAGCATTGACGCCGAGGCCGGCGTGCTGCATGCAGATACGGACGAGCCGCTGGATTCGCGTGAGCCGGATGTGCCCGACCTGACAGACAGTCACAACGGCATGGGCCGGGATATGTTCGTGACGTTCAGGACGCAGACAACCAGCGCCGAAGAGGGCGCCAGCATCTTTAGCGGCAACTGATTTGCACCGTCTTGCAGGCGACGTTCGCGCATCGAGTGGCAATACGCCGCGGGAAGCCGTTAAGCTTTGCGATCGCTGAACACGGATTAGACAAATGAGCAGTCCCTGCCTACTAGTTGGCGACATTGGCGGCACGAATGCCCGGTTTGCCCTCGCAAGCACCGATAAGCCAGGATTCTCCAACGAGATCACGCTGCAGTGCGATGACTTCGAGTCTGCCGATGCGTCTATCAAGCACTACCTGGAGCAGGTCGAGTCCGGCATGCCGGACGTTATCTGCCTGGCGGCTGCCGGACCGGTCGTCGATCAGCGCGTTCGGTTCACGAACAACCACTGGCTGCTGGACGGTGAATCGCTGAAACGGGAATTCAGCATTTCGAAGGTGCTGATCCTGAACGACTTCGAGTCGATCGCCTACTCGATGCCGTTCATCGATCAGGATGACCTGTTGCCGATCGGCCTCCCTTTGCCGAAGCCGTTAAAGAAAGACCACTACATGCTGGGCGTGCTTGGCCCCGGTACCGGCCTCGGTGCGGTTGGCCTGCGCAAGTACGGCGATACCTTCATACCGATTTCCGGCGAAGCGGCGCACAGCGGATTCGCCGCTGAAACGGCCGTACAGATCGAAGTACTGAAGAAGTTACGCGACCGGTTTGACCGTGTGTCCTGCGAGCGACTGGTCAGCGGGCCGGGTCTCGAGAATATCTACTGGGCGCTGACACAGATTCACAAAGAGAACCGCATCCACCTGTCGCCGGCTGAGATCTTCAAGGCGGCTATCGATAACACAGACATGCTGGCATCCGAGTCCGTGCAACTCTTCTTCGAGGTGCTCGGCCAGGTAGCCGGCGATCTTGCACTGACACTCGGTGCCTACGACGGTATCTACATCGGTGGCGGCATCACGCAACGTTATCCCGAGATCGTGGCCAACAGCCTGTTCCGCTCCGGCTTCGAGCGCAAGGGTCGTCACCGTTCGCTGATGGAGCGCATCCCGACGCAGCTCATCATGTACAAGCAGCCGGGCCTGCTCGGCTCTGCGTACTGTGCGCTGCAGTTAGCTGACTGAGGGCGTGTCGCGGGGCGTCGACGTGATGCCGACCGTATGTCTCGGGAATTCGTCCGCCTCGATTGTTTCGAGGTAACCGTGCCACGCGCCGTAGCCAATGAGCGGCACGATCACGACCAGGCCCACGCAGGCCGTCGCTATGCCCAGCAGCAAGCCGCCGACGACCAGTGTCAGCCACACCAGCATCGCCGGTATGTTCCGCAACACGGCGTTGATCGATGAGACGATCGCGGTGACGCTGTCGACATCGCGATGCACGAGCATTGGCAGGCTGAAGGCGCTGGCTGAGAATGTGACGCCGGCGAACAACGCGCCAACGGTTGTACCGATGCCGAGGAAGGCGGCAAGTTCGCCGGCGCTTGCATCGCCGTCGGTCGGAAAAAAGACGGTGACCATGATTGCCGCGCGCGCCCAGACCAGGAAGATCACGAGCAGGACCAGAGCGAAGACCATCTCGTTGCCGATGTGTCGTCGAAATGCGGCGCGGAAGCTCCGTGTGATCGACGGTGCCTGGCCACGCTCGAGCTGCGCGCTGATGGCATAAAGACCGACACAGCAAAGCGGCGCCATGAACACGAAGCCGCCCAGCATCGCGTACAGAATCCACTGGCTGCCGCGATTCCAGGCCAGCGCTACGACAACCGCCGTGATGATGGCGACGCTGACGCCGTAGACGAGGCTCTGTTTGGGCGCGTCCCTGAAGTCCTTGAGGCCGGCGCTCAGCCACCGGAACGGGGCGGTTACCGTGAGCGGCCTGCAGTTGGCAACAAACGGCATCTCATCTTTGTCGACCGGCGCAACCATCGCCCCAGTGTCTACCTCAGGACGCTGATGTTCACTACGGTCTTCTACTTACCCGGCACCAGCTCCTGGTAGAGCGCGATGGTATTCGTCACCGTGTCTTCGTTCCTGAAGTCCGTGTCGATGCGTCGTCTCGCTGCGTCGCCCATCGCGCGACGCAGCTCCGGGTTCCGGTAAAGCCGCTCGATAGCCTGCGCAATAGCAACCGGATCCTTGACCTGCACAACGATACCGCTGACGTCGTGCTCGACGAGTTCAGGGCTGCCGCCGCTGTCGGTCACGATTGGCGGCACGCCGTAAGCCATCGCCTCGATGACCGAGCGAGGCAGCCCCTCGCGCTTTGTCGAGGGCAGGCAGAACGCGTCGCAGGCGGCGCCGACGGCCGGAGCGTCATCGCGGAATCCCGCAAGATGAATCCGGTCCGCCGCAGGACTGTCTTCGATCTGCCGAGTGAGCTTCTTCGCCTCCATGTTGCCGACCAGCAGCAGATGTGCCGGGATGTCGGCCGGCAGCAGACCCATCGCCGCGACGAGGTACTCGACGCCTTTGCGCGGCCGGTAACTGGCTGTGCAGGCGACGACGAAAGCGCCTTCGGGAATGCCGAACTGGGCCAGGTCTGCGGGCTCGTCCTGGTACCACTCGAGCTTGTGCCCCTTGTAGATCGTGACGGGCCGGCCTTCCGGCATGCGCAGGAGTTTGGGTCGCATGTTGAGGAAGAAGCGCCGAATAGCGTCACAGACGCAGATGATGCGATCGATGCGCGGGTTCAGGTAACGCATCCACGACATCGGGTCCAGGAAGCTCAGGTTGCCGACGATACCGCGATAGCAAACGATCTTGATTGGCAGGTCTTTGCTCGCGGCGATGCCATTCGTGACGGCGCGGCTGTTGAATGTGTGGAGGATGTCGTAATTGCCGCCGACGATTTCTTCGCGCAGTCGCCGCTGACCCTGCTTGTCGAAGTTTCGTTTCAGCGGTATGTCGATGACGGGTACTCCGGCGTCGACGAGGCGCTGCCATTGCTGACTGCTGGGCGGGCATACGACGGTGATATCGATGCCTCGCTCACGCATGCCGATAAAGGTCTCAGCCGTCGGACGGTCGGCGCCTTCGGTGACGGCCAGTGATTTTATGGTCATGCGACTGGGCTTGTGCCTTTGACAGGCCGAACACTAGCACACGCGAATCGCCGGCAGGCGACTGTGAACGTCGGCATCGCATACTGTCGACCCGCGGCCAATTGACGCGTGTCAGTCTCGGATAATGCCGATATGACTTCCGGCCGCCAAAGGACTATCGTTAGTAAGCGTCAAACACGGAGACTGCCATGCGTTTAATCATGACACCGGTCGCAGACCGCCCGGAAAGCGCCAGAGCGTTGAAGACGGCGTTCGATCTCGGACATCGTGTCGGGGCCACCGTCAAGGGCTGCCACATACGCCCGCATCGATCGTCCAGCGTCAGCCTGTCTCCCGAGTTCGCCGAGGCGGCGTGGCGCAAGAAGCAGACCAAGAGCGCGCCGACATCGGCGAAAGCCCTGTTTAAACGGATGGCCGAAGAGAGCGGCTACGACATCATCAAGCGACCGCGCGAGAAGCCGGGCGCTATTTACTACGAACGCGTGGGCTCGCCGGACAGGATCATGGCGATCGACGCGCCGATGTCCGACCTCGTTGTCGTGTCGCGACCGGCACGCGATGGCAAGGTGGCGAACATGTTTCTACGAGCCGCCCTGTTTGACTCCGCACGACCCGTGCTGATTCTGCCGGCTGCGGGCCGACGCAACATCGGAAAGAACGTCTGTATTGCGTGGAACCAGAGTCCGTCGGTGTCTCGAACCGTGCATGCCACGATCAGCATATTGCGCGAAGCCGAGACCGTGACGATCGTCAGCGCCGGCTCCGAGGATGCACCGGGTCCGAAAGCAAAGCAGCTCGCGGACTACCTGCTGTTCTATGGCATCAAGGCTGAATGCGTGCACACCAGGGGTCGAAACATCGAGAAGGAAATCCTCGATACGGCGCAGGAGGCGAAAGCCGATATGTTGCTGGCCGGCGCCTACAGTAAGAGCCGCTGGCGCGAGCGGATGTTCGGTGGCACGTCCGAACACCTGATCTACGAGTCCCGTATCCCGCTGCTGACAATGCACACCTGACGTTATGTAACGTCGAAATTCCGGTTCGGCTGTCAACCGATCCTGTGACGCCCCGTTGTACCGTACAAAGCAACGTGTCAAAGGGAGTAGTCACATGAAGTACACAGCACTGGTAGGCGCCGTCGTTCTGACAGGATTCGTGAGCACAGCACTTGCAGACCCGGGCGATAGAGCCGAAGAGCGCCTGGATCAACGCGGCGACCGAATCGAGGAACGCCTCGACAACCGCGGCGACCGCATCGATAACCGCCTCGACAACAAGGGCGATCGAATCGATACGCGACTCGACAATCGCGGTGATCGTGTCGACAACCGGCTGGACAATAAGGGCGACCGGATTAACGATCGCCTGGACCGTCGTTCCGATGTCGCCGCTGAGAATGGCCGGGAAGGCCTGTCGGAGCGCCTGGACCGCAAGGGCGATCGTATCGACACGCGCCTCGACAACAAGGGCGACCGTGTCGACAGCCGACTGGACCGGAAGGGTGATCGGATTGACACACGGCTCGATAATCGGGGCGATCGCGCCAACAATCGATTAGACCGGCGCGGCGAATCACGCAATCGTCAGCTGGACCGCCGGGGCGAGCGTATCAACAAGCGACGCTGATCCGCACAGTACGTCACGAGCCTCGACAGGCAGAACAAGGCCGGTGAAAGCAATCACCGGCCTCTCTTTTTGCCCGGAACGAAGCCCTCGGATAAGCCGTCCGCTGTGATAGGCTTTGGCCGGTCACAATAAGAACAAGCCTGACCGATGACAAAAAGCCGCTGGTCGATCGACTCCCTCGTACTGATTTTCTCGTTCATCGTCGTCGCGCAACTGTTGAGTTACGTTTTGCCGCAAGGCAGCTTCGACCGCGAGCCTTACCCCGACAATCCAGCGCGCGAGATGGTCGTCGCCGGTTCCTACACCGCGGCGTCGGAAGAGACCGAAGTCACGATGATGCCGTGGCATTTTTTGCTGGCGATATCCGAGGGTTTCGCCGAGGCGCAGAACATCATCTTCCTCGTGTTCCTCGTCGGCGGCGTCATCGCGGTGCTTCGCAGGACCGGAGCGATCGATGCGGCATTGCACGGTGCTGTCGAGAAGCTGGGGCATAGTCCGTGGATCCTGATCTCCGGCTGCCTCTTCATTTTCAGCTTCGGCGCCTTCACGATCGGCATGGGCGAGGAGTACGTGCCGTTAGTCCCGATCATCGTCTCGATGTCGCTGGCGATGCGCATGGACGCAATCGTCGCTATGGGCATGGTCTGGGTGCCGTACGGCATCGGCTGGGCCTGCGCCGGGACTAACCCGTTTGGCGTGCTGATCGCGCAGAATATTGCGGGCGTACCGCTGACGTCAGGAATGGGCTACCGCCTGGTCATCATGGCCGTGTTCCTCGTGATCGCGTTCCATCACCTGTACCGCTATGCGATGCGCGTACAGCGCGACCCGTCGACGAGCCTCGTCGCCCACGTCGATTACAGCAATGGCTTCGAGGCCCCGGAAGACATCAGTCTGACGCCTCGCCGTGTTGCCGTGCTCGTGGTGTTCCTGATCGGCTTGATTGGCTTCGTGTACGGGGTCAAGGCTTTCGGTTGGTACATCGCCGAGCTGAATGCCGTCTTTCTTGGTATCGGCATCGTGTCCGCCATCGTCGCGCGACTGCCGGCCGGCGAGACCAGCCGCACGTTTATCCAGGGCGCTGCGGAGATGACGGCAGCCGCCTTGTTGATCGGCTTCGCGAGAACTATCGAGGTCGTTTTGTCCGACGGCCAGATCATCGACACGATCATTCATGCGATCGCGAGCGTGCTGGAGAATACCGGTCCGGAAGTGGCCTCGCTGGGCATGCTGCTCGTGCAGACGATCTGTAACCTGTTCATCCCGTCCGGCAGCGGCCAGGCCTACGTGACGATGCCGATTATGAGCCCGTTGGCGACACTGACGGACGTACCGCAACAGACGGCCGTGCTCGCCTACCAGTTCGGTGACGGCCTGACGAACATGATCGTTCCGACCAGTGCGCTCGTCATGGGGGCGCTGGCGCTGGGGCGAATTCCCTACGGCGCCTGGGTGCGCTTCGTCGGTCCGCTGCTGCTCAAGCTGTTTGCGGCCGGTGCCGTGTTCCTCGTCGCGTCGATCCACCTGGCCGAGACGATCGGCTTCACGACCTGACAGTAGTAAACCAGCTGACGCCCGAATCGTCGTCGCGCTTCTCGATCTCGCCCAGGTCCACCAGGTAGTGCAGGTGGGCGAGCGCTTCGCCGGTGGCGATGATCATCGAGTCGGCGCCGACCTCGCGTTTGAACAACGCCGGAAAGACGTCGACGGCGCGTCGCGGTTCGCTGCAATGCTTGAGGAGTTTCTCGAGGCCCTGTTCGTGTTCTTGGATCAGGGTGTCCAGGCGATCGTGCGCGCCTCGAAACGGCTTGCCGTGGGCGGGCAGCACGAGTACGTCCGGATCGGTCTGCTGCTTGAGATTCTTAAGCGTCGACATCCAGACGTTCAGCGGGTTCGCGTCCGGTTCCGTCGGGTAGACGCCGACGTTGGATGAAATGGTCGGCAGCAACTGGTCGCCCGAGATCAGCAGGTTGTCGGACTCGTTGTACAGGCAGGCATGCTCGGGCGAGTGGCCGCGCCCTATGATTACGCGCCAGTCACGCCCGCCGATGGACAGCACGTCGTCCTCGGCGATGCGGTGATAGGCCTCCGGTAACTCGGAGATATACCGGCCAAAGAAACCGAAGATGCGCTGGTACGCGTCCAGCGCTTCTTCCGAGAATCCCGCGGCTCGGTAGAAGTGCAGGCCTTCCTCCGGCGCCTCGCGTCCCGTGTCAGCCACGAGCAGGCGACACAGCAGGTATTCCTCGCGCGTCATCCACAGGTCGCAACCGGCTTGCTCCGTCAGCCAGCCGGCACAGCCGGCATGATCCGGGTGCAGGTGCGTAACGATGACGTGACCGATCGGCCGGCCTGCGAACACCGAATCGAACACGTCCTGCCAGACGCTTTTCGCGTCATCGGTGAACATGCCGGTGTCGACGATGATCCACCGGTCACCGTCTTCGAGCAGCCACAGGTTGATGTGATTCAGCGCCAGTGGCAGCGGCATTCGCAGCCACTCAAGTCCAGGCGCGATGGTCTGCGTCTCGCCGGGTGACGGAACCGTGTCGAATTCATAGCGCGGTGACGTCATGCGCGTGTCTTTCGCGCGGGCGCAGCGAATTCAACTGACTGTCGGGCTGGCGACTGGCTTGGAGGGTTCATAAACGGGGTTCCGATCAGGGCGAGGCGACAGCTTACACGGAAGCGAATCCGCCTACGCGGCTTTGCTGGCTGGTGTCGACAGCGCGGACAGCCTATTCGTCATACGTTCCCGAACTTCCTGAACCGCCGTCTCCTTCACGGGGCCGTAGCCACGGATATCCATCCAGCACTCGACGATAGCAACGACCTGTTCATAGTTGTCGTGGTCCAGCAACTCGAGCAGTCGGTCCGCCTGTTCTTCGAATTCGAGAATCAGCGTCCGCTCCATGTGCCGTTCATCGGTCCTGCCGAACAGGTCGAACGCCGTACCTCTCAGGAACTTGAGCTTCGCGAGGAGTCGAAAGACCGGCAACATCCATGCGCCGAACTCGCGCTTTCGCGGACGGCCACGGCCGTCGACGCCACGGCTCAGGATCGGCGGCGCGAGGTGATAGCGGAGCTTTGCCGTGTCGCCGTACTCGCGCCGGACGCGTTCGACGAATCCGGTCTCCGCGTGAAGACGGGCCACCTCGTACTCGTCCTTGTAGCTCAGCAACTTGAAGTAGCTCTTGAGCGCAGCCCTGCTCAGGTCTCTATTGTTGCCAACGCTGCTGGCCAGTGCGTGTTCAGCGTCACGGAAACGATCAACCATCGCGACATAGCGCTCGGCGAGTTGCTCGTCCTGGTAGTCGACGAGGAAGTCCCGGCGTCTCGCGATGGCATCCTCGACCGATTCGACGATCTGCTCGGGTTCATCGATCAGGTGCCGGAGTCGATCTGAGCCTGCCGCCGCCACCCGGCCCCAGTCGAAGGCCTGCTTGTTTCGATCGATATCGACGCCGTTCAGCTCGATAGCGCGCATAAGCGCCGTGCGGGTCAGTGGCACCAGCCCGAGCTGCCACGCGGCGCCGAGCATCATGACGTTGGCGTAGATCGTGTTGCCGAGCAGCCTGGAGGCCAGGTGGTTGGCATCGATCGTCGTGAACTCCTGCATGACGCGTTTGATTGCGCCCAGGCGGCGGTCGGCCTCGAGCGACGCATCGCGACGCTTCACGAAGTCCGCCGTCGCCATTTCGGCGGTATTGACCAGCGCGCGCGTCTCGCCCTGGCTGTACGTTAATGAGGCTTTCGGCGAGGAGCTGACGACGAGGTCGCAACCGATCAGTGCGTCGGCGCGCGATTCCTCGATGCGGACCTGGTTGATGCTACCGGGCTGTTCGGCCAGGCGTATGTAGCTCAACACCGGCCCGAACTTCTGCGCGAAGCCCATGAAGTCGAGTACCGTTGCGCCTTTGCCCTGCAGATGTGCCGCCATCGTGATCAACTGGCCAACCGTGACGACGCCCGTGCCGCCGACGCCGGTGACCAGCAAGTCGTAGGTCGCGTCGATCGGCTGGATGTCCGGTTGTTCGAGGTCGTCAATAATCGCGGCAAGCTCACTCGAATAGTCCTTTGCCGCCGCGCTCTTGCGCTGGCCGCCTTCAACCGTCACGAAGCTCGGGCAAAAACCGTTGACGCAGGAAAAGTCCTTGTTGCAGGTGTTCTGGTCAATCTGGCGCTTCCTGCCGAAAGGCGTTTCCTTCGGCACCACGGACAGGCAGTTGGACTCAACGGAGCAGTCTCCACAGCCCTCGCAGACGAGGTCGTTGATGACAACGAACTTGTTCGGGTCTTCGAGCTTTCCGCGCTTGCGACGCCGGCGTTTCTCCGTCGCGCACATCTGCGCATAGATCAGGATGGTTACGCCCGGGATGTCGCGTAACTCACGCTGTACCGTGTCGAGATCACGCCGGTGCGAAATCGTGACGCCGGCCGGGAAGTCGGCGGCCTTCAGCAACTCGGGTTCATCGCTCACGACGGCGATACGGTCGACGCCCTCGGCACGCACGGAATGCGCGACGGAGGCCAGGTCCAGCGGTCCGTCGACGGGCTGTCCGCCGGTCATGGCCACGGCGTCGTTGAACAGGATCTTGAACGTGATATTGGTGCCGGCGGCGACGGCTTGCCGGATCGCCATGGACCCGGAGTGGTAGAACGTCCCGTCGCCGAGGTTCTGGAACACGTGCCGGCCGCCATTGAACTTCGAACGCGTTATCCAGTTTACGCCTTCGCCGCCCATCTGGATCAGTCCTTCCGTGTCCCGGTCCATCCAACTCGCCATGAAGTGGCAACCGATGCCGGCGAGTGCCTGCGAGCCGTCGGGCAGTCGCGTCGACGTGTTGTGTGGACAGCCGGAGCAGAAGTAGGGCATCCGGTTTGCCCCTTCTATGGAGATGATATTGCTCTTGCCACGTTTGAGCTTCTCGAGCCGGTCGGTCATGTTCAGCCCGATGAAGTCCCGTTCGAGGCGGCCGGCGACGATCTCGGCGAGCATCAGCGGCGACAATTCGCCGACCCACGGTACGAGCCGATCATCGTTCTCGTCCCGCTTGCCGACCATGCGCTTGGGCTTGCGGCCCGGGTAATCGTAGAAGTATTCCTTGAACTGGCTCTCGATGATGCCGCGCTTCTCCTCGACGACGAGCACCTCGTGCTTGTCCTTAACGAACTCCAGCGCGCCCTCGTGGCCGAGCGGCCAGACCATACCTACCTTATAGACGTCCAGGCCGATAGCGCGGGCCTCCTGCCGGTCGATGTCGAGAAGGCGCAGCGCCTCCATCAGGTCAAGATGCCCCTTGCCCGTCGTGACAATCCCGTAGCGCGCGTTCGGCGTGTCGAACATCTTGCGGTCGATCGGGTTGGCCGCGGTGAATGCCAGCGTCGCCTTCTTCTTGGCCTCCAGGCGCTCCTCGATCTGCGGGCCGGGCAGGTCCGGCCAGCGATAGTGCAATCCGCCGGGCGGCACAACGAAGTCTTCCGGGATAACGAACTGCGGGTAGTCCGGAAGCTCGACCGACATCGCGGACTCCACCGTCTCGGAAATGGCTTTGAAGCCAACCCACATGCCGGAGAAGCGTGACAGCGCGAGGCCATACAGTCCGAACGACAGGTATTCCGCCACACTGGCCGGGTTCAGGTGCGGCATCATGAATGTCAGGAACGCGACATCAGACTGGTGCGGCATCGATGACGATACGCAGCCGTGATCGTCACCGGCGATGACCAGCACGCCACCGTGCGGCGAACTGCCGTAGGCATTCCCGTGCTTCAGCGCATCGCCGGAGCGGTCCACGCCGGGCCCCTTGCCGTACCAGAGGCTGAAAACGCCGTCGACGTCGCGATGCGGGTCGGTCTCGACCTGCTGGGCGCCGAGAATCGCCGTTGCCGCCAGGTCCTCGTTGACGGCCGGCAGAAACTCGATCTGGTTCTCATCGAGGAACTGCTTCGAACGCCACAACTCCTGGTCGACGCCACCCAAGGGAGAGCCGCGATAACCGCTGATAAAACCCGCCGTTTTGAGTCCGGCGGCCCTGTCCATCGTCCGCTGCATCAGCGCGATACGAAGCAGCGCCTGGGTGCCGGTCAGGAAAACACGTCCGGACTCTCGGCGATATCGATCGTCGAGCTCGTAGTTGTCCAGCGGGTAGGCGGCAGTCTCGGGCATGGGTACGGCTTATTGGTTACCCGTGAAACTATATCACGGAAGACGCTGCCGGGCAGCGTCGTGTGAAACGCTGTGCGACTCCCTATAATCGGCGGCTCGTCGACATCCCGACCGCTCAAGAGCAACTTATGTTAAACGATTTACTTGCCCTGCATCCGCTGGTCCTGCCCGGTCTCAAGCTCCTGGGACTGTTCGTCGTCGCCATCGCGGCGGACCTGATTGTCAAGCGAACCCTCGTCGCGAGTCTTCGCGCGTTCGCAAGACGCACGAAGGCCCGCTGGGATGATGCGCTCGTCGACAACAACGTTATTGGCAGAACGGTGCAATTGCTGCCCGCGCTGATCATCTTCAGTGGCGTAGGCCTGATTGCCGAGATGCCGGAACGGCTCGTCGAACTCATCAGGAACGCCGCGATGGCGTACATGATCCTGATGCTGACGCTGGCGCTAAGTTCCTTGCTGAGCGCCGTCAGCGCGATCTATTCGACCTTCGAGGTGGCGAAGGAGCGACCGATCAAGGGCTTCGTGCAGCTCGCCCAGATCATCATCTGGGTGCTCGGCCTGGTCATGATCATTGCTGTGCTGATGGACCGCTCGCCGCTGCTGCTCTTAAGCGGCTTCGGCGCAATGACGGCGATTCTGCTGCTCGTGTTCAAGGACACGATCCTGTCGTTCGTGGCGAGCATCCAGTTGACGGCCCAGGACATGGTGCGCGTTGGCGACTGGATTGAGATGCAGCAGCTGGGCGCCGACGGCGACGTTATCGATGTGCAGCTGCATACCGTCACCGTGCAGAACTGGGACAAGACGATCACGACGATCCCGACGCACCGGCTGATTTCCGAGTCGTTCAGGAACTGGCGTGGCATGTCGGAGTCGGGTGGGCGCAGGATCAAACGCTCGTTGTTTATAGACGCGTCATCCGTGCGCTTCCAGACGCCCGAGGAGATCGCGCACTTCAAGCGTTTTGCGCTGCTTGGCGACTACATCGAGCAAAAGGAGCGGGAGCTGGCCGACTACAATGCCGGCCTGCCGGGACAGGTCGACGACGACGTCAACCGCCGTCGGCTGACCAACATCGGCACATTCCGCGCTTATGTCCTCAACTACCTGAAGTACCGGGACGACATCCGGCCGGACATGACGCTGCTGGTCCGGCAGCTGGCCCCCGGGCCGGACGGCATCCCGCTCGAGATCTACTGCTTCACGGCAACGACGCAGTGGGCGGCTTACGAGGGTATTCAGAGTGACATCTTCGACCACCTGTTCGCGATCATTGAAGAGTTCGGCCTGAAGCTGTTCCAGCACCCGGCCGGCTCGGATTTCGGGAAGCTGGGCGCAGACGCCATAGCGCGAGGCTAGTTGCCGACTTAACTAAAGATTTCCGCGCGATCGCCGTTACCCAGCGGTATGGACACGAATACTCACATCGGCGACACCGTTCGCATCCGACGACCGTCGCGCATCGTCACCGACGCGCTGGGCCATAACATCTGGGCGAACAGCATCGAGGAGGCGGACTTCGAGCTCGAGCCGCCGGAAGTCGCGACCGATCCCTATAACTCGCTGTCGCTGGACGACTATTAGTCCGCTGGCTGACAGGTGGTCAGCGCGTCGCGCAACTCAAAGCCTTATTCGCCGGCGTTGGCGGCTTCCTGTTGCGCTAACGCGGCCTGCACGGCTCGCTCCGCTTCTCGCTGGATGACCGGCATAATCTCGCCCATCATCCGGGTCGACTTTTCCATGGCCGACTTGGCGACCGGTTGTTCATAAAAGTCCGCCAGCGCCCGAATCTCCTCCAGCGTGAAGTTTCGAACCATGGCGTCTTTCATGGTCTCGGTCAGGAGGTCTACATCGAAATGCTCTTGCATCACTTTACGCAGTAAAGCCTGCTGGTCCAGCGGCAACGTGCTCGACATGCTGTCGGTGATGTCACTCATCATTTCGGCGACGGGCACCAGGTTCAGGTAGCGTTCGACCTCTTTCACTCGATTCTCTTCCGTGTCCTCGGTCGCGAAGGCCGTGCAAGCGAGCAGCAGGGCGAGCAGTGTCAGGGTTCGCATCAGTCCTTCTCCGTCGGTGCGATGAAGCGATCACCGCCGAGACTAGCATAGGCGCCCTGGGCCGTTGACGGCACTGGGCTGCCGGCGTCTATTGAACAGATGCCCAGTGAGCGTCTGTCGCGACCATCGTCAAAACGTCGTACCGGGCGACAATTTCCTCGTCCTGATTGGTGGCTTCGGCATCCCAGCGAACCTCGCCATAACCCGAGTCGCCGCGCAGCGTCTTCTGCTTGCAGGTCAGGCGAACCTTCAGCGAGTCGCCGTAGTTCAGTGGCTTCAGAAACCTCAGGTCATCCACGCCATAGTTGGCGAGCACCGGACCGAAATCGGGGTCGACGAACAGCCCGGCGGCGAAGGAGACGATCAGGTAGCCGTGCGCGACGCGGCCGTCGAAGAACGGATTCTTTCGCGCGGCTTCCTCGTCCGTGTGCGCGTAGAACGTATCGCCGGTGAACTCGGCGAAGTGGTTGATGTCTTCCAACGTGACTTCGCGAGTCTCGGTGTTCAGCGTGTCGCCGATGCGCAGCTGTTCGAATGTCTTGCGAAACGGATGCACGGTATCGGTGTTTTCGTCGGCGCCGCGAACCCAGCGGTTGCCGATTGCCGTCAGTGACTGCGGTGACCCCTGGATCGCGGTGCGTTGCATGTAGTGCAGCACGCCGCGCACACCGCCCATTTCTTCCCCGCCGCCTGCGCGGCCGGGTCCGCCATGGACAAGGTGGGGGAGTGGAGAGCCGTGACCGGTAGATTCACCGGCGCAGTGCCGGTTAATAACCAGCATCCTGCCGTGGTAGGCCGCCGTGCCGAGAATCAGCTCACGCGCAACGGCATCGTCGTTAGTGAAGACCGAGCCGGCCAGGCTGCCTTCGCCCTTGCGGGACAATGCGATCGCTTCGTCCAGGGTCTCGTAAGGCAGCACCGTCGCGACGGGTCCGAACGCCTCGACGGAGTGCACTGCACTGGCCGACAGCGGCGCGTCGCAATGCAGCAGCGTCGGCATGAAGAAAGAACCCTTCTGCGCGTCCGCATCGACCACGTCGAAGTCGGCGCTGCCGCCGTGAACAATGCTGGCTTCTGCAGACAGCGTGGCAATGCGCTCGGCAACCTCGTCTCGCTGGCCGTGGCTCGCGAGGGCACCCATGTCGACGTCCTTCGACGCCGGGTTGCCCACGCGGACCGACGCGAGCGCTTCGGACAGTGCGCGCACGAGATCGGCGCTGCTCGCAGCCGGTGCGATGATGCGTCGAATCGCCGTGCATTTTTGCCCGGCCTTGACGGTCATTTCACGAACGACCTCTTTGACGAACAGGTCAAATTCCGGCGTGCCGGCAACCGCGTCCGGACCCAGCGTCGACGCATTCAGTGAATCGGTCTCCGCGGTGAATGCAACCGACTGCGCAATGACGTTCGGGTGCGTCTGCAGCTTCTCGGCCGTCCACTTCGAACCGGTGAACGCGATCGTATCCTGGCAATCCAGGTGATCGAACAGGTCGCCAACGCCGCCGCAGATCAGTTGCAGGCTGCCGTGCGGCAGGATGCCGGACTCGATGATCGATCGGACGACAGCCTCCGTCAGGTAGGCCGTGCTGGACGCCGGCTTGACGATGGCGGGGACACCGGCGAGCAGCGTCGGTGCTAGTTTCTCGAGCATGCCCCAGACCGGGAAGTTGAAGGCGTTGATGTGAATCGCCGCGCCCAGCTTGGACGTATAGATGTGCTGGCCCTTGAATGTCCCGTTGCGCGACAGTTCTTCCGGCGCGCCGTCGAGATAGACGTGATCGTTCGGCATCTCGCGGCGACCCTTGCTCGAGAAGACAAACAACGTCGAGATGCCGCCATCAATATCGATCCAGCTGTCGGCTTTGGTCGCGCCGGTCTCATACGACAGGGCGTAGAACGTCTTACGCCGTTCATTCAGGTACTGAGCCAGCGCCTTCAGCCGGTCGCCGCGTTCGTGGAAGGTCAACTGCCGCAGATTGGGTCCGCCTACGGTCCGCGCGTAGTTCAGGATGTCCTTAAAGTCGAGGCCGTCGCTCGTAATCGTCGCGATCGTATCGCCACTGACGGCGCTCTTCAGCGTCCTTCCGTCGCCGTCTCCGGTGACCCACTGGTCTCTGACCAGGTTACCTAGTTTCATCGCGATGCCCCCTGACGCCAGCGACAGATACAAAAATATCGAGAAATTGAAAAATTCCGTATCGGATTGTACGGTGGCTGCACTACAAAGCCAATTGCGAATGCCGATGACACCCGATACCGCGTGCCGCCGACTCGTCGACGAGTTTCGCAGTCGTCAGACTGTCCGGGCGGGTTCGCTGATTACGACCGTCTTCGGCGATTCCATCGCGCCCAGGGGTGGGCGGGTCTGGCTGGGCAGCCTGATTAAGGTCATGAACGAGTTTGGCATTAGCGAACGGCTGGTTCGTACGTCGGTGTTCAGACTCGTCAAGGATGGATGGCTGCAGTCGAACCAATCGGGTCGACGCTCCTACTACAGCCTGACCGACTCGGGGCGTCAGCGCTTCGAGGTGGCTACGCATCGCATCTATGCCAAACCCGCCGGTGACTGGGACGGTCGCTGGACCCTGTTGTTGCTGAGCGGCATGGAGACGGCTGACAGGGAATCTGCACGTCGCGAGTTCGGCTGGCTCGGGTTCGGCGCGCTGTCCGCCAACCTGCTGGCGCACCCGGCCCCCGATATCTCAGATCTGAGACTGACGGTGCGTCGCCTTGGCCTGGAAGACACGCTGGTCATCCTGAACGGTGAAGCGGTCGACAGTTCTCCTGCAATGCGAGCGCAGGCTCGCCTGGCCTGGAACCTGGACGATATCGATCGTCGCTACGAAGCATTTGTGGCGATGTTCAGCGATGCGCTCAGGGCCGTGTCAGCGGCTAAGACTATCGGCGGCGACACCGCCTTTATCCTGCGCACACTGTTAATCCAGGAGTATCGAAAGATCCTGCTTCGCGACCCGCAGTTGCCGGCGGAACTGCTGCCGTCCACATGGCACGGACGTAGCGCGTACCAGCTATGCGTCAGCCTGTACCGCGGCGTGTTCGAGGCCGCGGATGAGTACCTGACCGATTCCATGGAGACCGAACACGGCATTTTGCCGGGCAACGAAGCTCAGTTCTTTTCTCGTTTCGGCGGCTTGGAGACGAGCTGACATGCCGGACCTCGAGTCGTCTAATCTCGAATTGGCCCGACGGTGTGCCGAGCACATGTTTGACAGCGACGAGGCCTCGAAGCGCCTCGGGATCTCGATCGATATACCTGCGCCAGGCCAGGCGGTCGCCGTCATGCCAGTGCGCGATGACATGCTGAACGGTTTCGGTATCTGCCACGGCGGATACATTTTCACACTGGCGGATACGGCGTTCGCGTTCGCCTGCAATGCCTACAACGATATGACCGTCGCCGCCGCGGGCTCGATCGAGTACCTGCAACCGGTTCATGCCGGCGATCGACTCGAGGCAAGTGCCGTCGAGGAGTACAGGGAAGGCCGCCGCGGTTTCTACACGGTAACGATCACTCGCGGCGACGACGACGTCGTCGCATTGTTCCGGGGGCGTTCCACGGCCCGTTCGGAGCCGCTCCTAAAGTGATACACAAAATATTGAAAAAGATATAATTATGTGACAGATTGATCGATCACGATCAGGAAAGCGAGCCTCTGGATGTACACACAAGGTCTGGACCAGAAAGGGCAGGCAAATGTCTCGGAGATCGAAAGCCCGGAACAGCTGGCGGCGTTCCAGGCACGCATCGACGCCGAAGAGAAGATCGAGGCCAAGGACTGGATGCCCGCTGCGTACCGTCGCACGCTGATACGACAGATTTCTCAGCATGCCCACTCCGAAATCATCGGCATGCAGCCTGAGGGGAACTGGCTGACCCGTGCGCCCTCGCTGCAACGCAAGGCCATCCTGCTGGCGAAGGTGCAGGACGAGGCGGGCCACGGCCTGTACCTGTACAGCGCGGCGGAGACGCTCGGCGTGTCGCGCGACGAGATGGTCCAGGGGCTGCTCGATGGCAAGGCCAAGTATTCGAGCATCTTCAACTACCCGACGCTCAACTGGGCCGATATCGGCGCTATCGGCTGGCTCGTCGATGGTGCCGCCATCATGAACCAGATTCCCCTGTGTCGTTGCTCCTACGGTCCGTACGCAAGGGCCATGATTCGCGTTTGCAAAGAAGAGAGTTTTCACCAGAGGCAGGGCTTCGACATCATGCACAAGCTGTGCAACGGCACGGACGATCAGAAGGCGATGGCACAGGATGCGCTGAACCGTTGGTGGTGGCCGTCGCTGATGATGTTCGGTCCCGGCGATGCGGACTCGAAGCACTCCGCACAGTCAATGGCCTGGAAGATCAAGCGCTTCAGCAACGACGAACTCAGGCAGAAATTTGTTGACGTCACCGTCCCGCAAGCCGAGTTCCTCGGGCTTCGCGTCCCCGACGACGCGCTGGTACTCGACGAGGAGAGCGGCCACTACCGCTTCGGTGAGATCGACTGGCAGGAATTTCACGACGTGCTCGCCGGCAACGGCCCCTGTAATGCCCAGCGCATGGAGCGGCGGCGTTCGGCACACGACGACAACGCCTGGGTACGCGACGCGGCCCGGGCTTACGCAGATAAACAGTCTGCCAAGGCGGTCGCATGAGTAAAGACAGGGCCGAATGGCCACTCTATGAAGTGTTCATCCGCAGCAAGTCGGGGCTGAGCCATCGACATGCCGGCAGCGTGCACGCGGCCGACGACCAGATGGCGCTGGACAACGCGCGCGACACGTACACGAGGCGCATGGAAGGCGTGAGCCTGTGGGTCGTCCGATCCGACCGGATTATCGCGAGCGACCCGACCGAGACCTCGGCATTCTTCGAGCCGGCGGAGGACAAGATCTACCGGCATCCCACGTTTTATGACGTACCGGAAGGGGTCGAAAACCTGTGACGGATTCGCTGTCAATCTACGTCCAGAGGCTGGGCGACAACGCGCTCGTCCTGGGTCAACGCATGGTCGAGCTCGTCACCCGCGAGCCCGAACTGGAGGAAGAGCTCGCAAACGCGAATTTTGCGCTCGACTACATCGGCCAGGCGCGCATGTTCTACCAGTACGCGGCGGAGCTTGACGGCGAGGGCAATGACGAGGATTTCTACGCCTATCGCCGCGATGCCCAGGCCTTCATGAATTACCTGCTGCTCGAGCAACCCAACGGGCACTTCGGCGACGCGATCGTTCGCCAGTACCTGTTCGAAGTCTTCTACCTGATGCAGCTCGAAGGGCTCGCAGCGTGTAACGACCAGCGGCTCGCCGAGATCGCGGCGCGAGCCGAGAAGGAGATTCGCTACCACCTGCGGCACTCAAGGTCGTGGATGCTCCGTCTCGGGGACGGGACCGAAGAGAGTCACCAGAAGATGCAGCGAGCACTCGAGCAGGCTTGGCGCTACTGTGGCGAATTCTTCTACTCGGACGCGGCCGACCGAGGTGTCTGCAAAACGCTGGGACTGGACTTGCCCGAGGACCTGCAATCCCGTTGGAACGAAGAGGTCAATGAGCTGTTGTCGGAGGCGACGCTCGAGCGTCCCGGGACACCATGGATCCGCGAGGGTGGACGGCACGGCAAGCACAGCGAACATCTCGGTTACCTCGTCGCCGAGCTGCAACACCTGCAACGGTCCTATCCGGACGCGTCATGGTAGCGGCGGACGTCAGCCGCGAGCAGGTGCTCGAGTGGCTGGGTCAGATACCCGACCCGGAAATTCCCGTTGTCTCGATCGCGGAGCTCGGCATCGTCCGTGATGTTGAAGTCAATGACGGTGTGACCGTCGCACTTGCGCCGACGTACTCAGGCTGTCCCGCCACTGAGGTCATCGAACAGAGTGTCATCTCGTCGCTGAGAGCCCACGGCATCGACGCAGAAATCAGACGCGTGTTGTCGCCGGCCTGGACGACCGACTGGATCAGCGACGCTGGTCGCAAGAAATTGAAGGCCTACGGTATCGCTCCGCCTGCCGCCAGTTCCAAGCGAGACCTGCTGGCCGGTACGCGCGTCGTGCACTGCCCACGCTGTGGTTCGGCCGAGACTGAGTGCGTCAGCGAATTCGGGTCTACCGCCTGCAAGGCGGCCTACCGCTGCACGGCCTGCCTCGAGCCCTTTGAATACTTCAAGTGCATCTGAGCTATGCGCCAGTATCACTCGCTCACCATCGCTGACATCGTTGAAGAAACCGCGGACGCGCGGCGGGTTCGTATCGACGTACCCGAGGACCTCAGAGACACGTTCTCGTTTCAGCCCGGACAACACCTGCCGCTGGCCGTCACGCTCGACGGGGAGGAGCTGCGTCGCACCTACAGCATTTGTTCCGCACCAGGAGAGTGGCCGATCGAACTCGGCATTCGCGTGCAGCCGGGCGGCCGGTTTTCAGCAGCTGCCCTGGGCGGTCTGCGCAGTGGCGATAAGATCCGGGTCATGCCGCCTTTCGGTCGTTTCCATGCCGACGTCGACGCAACCGCGACCAGGCACTATGTCGGCTTCGCCGCCGGCTCCGGCATCACGCCGATCCTGTCGATGATCAGGACCGTGCTGCGCGACGAACCGGGTAGCCGCTTCACGCTGTTCTACGGCAACCGCAAGCAGGGTACGACGATGTTCGTCGAGGAGCTGTTCTCGCTGAAGAACCAGTATCCCGATCGCCTGCAGATGCAGTTCATTTTCAGCCGGGAAGAGCAGGAGTTTCCAATCGCCGAGGGCAGACTCGATGGCGGCAAAGCAAAAGAGCTGATCGCGCATTTCTGTCGCAACGGTCTGCCGGATGAGATCTTCCTCTGCGGCCCGGACACGATGATCGACGAGGTTACCTCTGCCTTGACGGACTCGGGCGTTGACGCGACGTGTATCCACTCCGAGCGATTCGGCGCGCCGCGTACCGTATCGAGGCCCGACGACAAATCAGCCGGTGAGCAACAAGCCGAGATTACGGTGATCATGGATGGACACCGCAAGTCGTTCTCCATGTCGGCGGATGACGGCAACATCGTCGACGCTGCCGCGTCGAAGGGCGTCGAACTGCCGTATTCATGCAAGGGCGGCGTCTGTGCGACGTGCCGGACGCATGTCAGGCAGGGTGACGTCACGATGGCGCTGAATTACGGACTCGAACCCTGGGAGGTCGAAGCGGGTTTCGTGCTGGCGTGTCAGTCGACGCCAAAGTCTGATGAGGTCGTGCTGGATTACGATAAGGCGTAGACGGCGTAGAGGGTGCAGTTGACATTTTGTCGGTGTTCTGGAGTTCTCTTTGTGCCGTATCTGCTTCGGGTCTGGCGCTGGCTGTTGGGGCTGTTCTTTCGGAGTGACTTTCGATCTCCAGGCGATCCGCGACTCCGTGAGATGGGTCGCGCCGTAGTCCTGAGGTCTTGTCGGGACGAGTCAGTTCTTTGCGACGGCCTGAAAACCTCCTTCCGAAGGTGCCTCTGCTGAATTCGACCGCGGTGCTAATTGTTTGTGTCAGTGCAATTGAGTTCCTTGGAACCGCCTGTTTTTCGGTCTGCGGCGCCAGGCTGGCGGGGAGGTACTGCAAGAACGGTCCGTATCCGTAAGCCGGTTTGAACCCCTACAGCGTTCCGATTCTTTGCCAGACTTCGGGGAAACCACGATTCCTGACTTGGCGCAAATTCAAAAGCGTTGCTTCTTTGCGGGGCGTAGAATTGGGGGATTACGAGTGCGCGCCGCGCGTACGTCACCATCATCAGAGGCCATTCGGCAATGAATCATTCTAATGCTGCGAGCGAACTGCCGCCGCGACAAAACGCTTACTCCTATGACGACCTGATCAGGGCCGGTCACGGTGAACTGTTCGGCCCCGAGAACGGCCGCTTACCCCTGCCACCGATGCTGATGATGGATCGTATCCCGCTGATCACGAGCGACGGCGGCAAGTACGGCAAGGGCGAGATCAAGGCCGAGCTCGACGTTAAACCCGACCTCTGGTTTTTCGACTGCCATTTCGAGAGCGACCCGGTGATGCCGGGTTGCCTCGGCCTAGACGCGCTGTGGCAGCTGGTCGGTTTCCACATGGTGTGGTCGGGTCATCCGGGACGCGGGCGCGCGCTCGGTGTCGGCAAGGTTAAGTTCTTCGGCCAGGTGCTGAAAAAGGCCAAGCTCGTGACTTACCAGCTCGACATCAAACGAGTAATATCCCGCAAGCTCGTGCTGGCGATCGCGGACGGATCCATGTCCGTCGATGGCCGCGAGATTTACACGGCCGAGGACCTTAGAGTCGGCCTGTTCAGCTCCACTGACGACTTCTAGGAAGATTTCATGCGTCGCGTAGTTATCACCGGCATCGGTGCCATCAGCTGTATCGGAAACACGAAAGAAGACATCACGGACTCGTTGAAGAACGGCCGCTCGGGCATTGTTGCCAATGAGTCGTTTAAGGAAATGGGCCTTCGAAGCCTCGTCTCCGGCAGCGTCGACATCGATATCAAGGAGCACATTGATCGCAAGGTGCTTCGTTTCATGGGCGACGCCGCTGCCTACGCCTACATCGCGATGCAGAAATCGATCGAAGACGCGGGTCTCGAGGAGAGTGACGTATCGAATCCACGTAGCGGCCTGATCGCATCGTCCGGCGGCGCGTCGAGCGAGAACATCATCACGAGCTCGGATACGCTTCGTTCGCGCGGTGTGCGCAGGATTGGTCCCTACATGGTGCCGCGCTCGATGAGCAGTTCCGTGTCGGCCTGCCTCGCAACGCCGTTCAAGATCAAGGGCGTCAACTACTCGATCACGTCGGCCTGCGCGACCAGTGCACACTGCATAGGCGCGGCCGCCGAACAGATCCAGCTCGGCAAACAGGACATCGTGTTCGCCGGCGGCGGCGAAGAAGAGCACTGGAACCTGTCCAGCATGTTCGACGCGATGGGTGCACTGTCCACGAAGTACAACGACGAGCCGACGCTGGCTTCGCGACCGTACGACGTTAATCGCGATGGCTTCGTCAGCGCGGCCGGCGCCGGCATGCTCGTTGTCGAGGAAATGGAACACGCCCGGGCGCGCGGCGCGAAGATCTACGCAGAGATCGTCGGTTACGGCGCCACGTCCGATGGCTTCGATATGGTCGCACCCTCCGGTGAGGGGGCCGTGCGTTGCATGGAGCTGGCGAAGGCCACCGTCGATGGACCGATCGATTACATCAACACGCACGGCACCAGCACGCCCGTCGGCGACGTCAAGGAGGTCGAGGGCATCAAGCAGGTCTTCGGAGACGCCATGCCGCACTATGGTTCGACCAAGTCGATGGTCGGACATTCATTGGGCGCGACCGGCGCACAGGAAGCCATCTTCTGCCTGCTGATGATGGAGAACGATTTCATCGCACCGTCGATCAATGTCTTCGATCCCGATCCGGTCGTCGAAGGTACGCCATTGGTGACCGAGCGCATCGATAACGCCGGGCTCCGGACCGCGATGTCGAACAGCTTCGGCTTTGGTGGCACTAATGCGACGTTGGTGTTGCAGAAACTTGATTAGAGTGTCCATCGGTAACGCTACGCTCGTACTTCGAAAACTCGACTGGCGCGTGCCAGTTAGAACTTCAGTAAGACGCGAAAGGCTGAGCGCATGACTATCGAGACCGTTTCTGAGACGAGCTGCTTCGGCGGACGCATCGGCTTCTACCAACATCGTTCCGATGCCAACGATTGCGACATGCGTTTTTCGGTCTTCGTTCCCCCGCAGGCGGAGCAGGGGCCCGTCCCGGTGCTGACCTTCCTGTCAGGCCTCACGTGTACCGAAGAGAATTTCATGGTCAAGAGCGGCGCGCAGCGCGTCGCGTCGGAACTTGGCCTGATGCTCGTGTCTCCCGACACGAGTCCGCGCGGTGACACCGTGCCGGATGATCCCGACGGTGACTACGACTTCGGGCTGGCCGCGGGTTTCTACCTGAATGCGACCCAGGCACCGTGGTCCGCGCACTATCATATGTACGACTACATCACGCGAGAGCTGCCCGCCGCGGTCTTTGGCCAGTTCCCGGGCGACGCATCTCGTCACGCGCTCTGTGGTCACTCGATGGGCGGCCACGGCGCGTTGGTCATCGGCCTGCGCAACCCCGGTATGTTCCGGTCACTGTCGGTGTTCGCACCCATCTGTACGACGCTGCACTCGCCGTGGGGTAGCAAGGCCCTGAGTCATTATCTCGGTGATGACAAGAATGCGTGGCGGGAGTTTGATGCCTGCGAAGTCGTTCGAGACGTAGAAGACCCCGAGGCGTACCCGACGATTCTGGTCGACCAGGGTGCGGACGATCCTTACCTTGAAGAACAGCTGAAGCCGGAGCTGCTGCAGGCGGCCTGCCGCGAACGCGGCGTCCCTATCGACCTGCGGATCCATGCAGGCTACGACCACGGCTACTACTTCATCGGCACGTTCATCGAAGAACACCTCCGCAGGCACTACAAAATCCTGGCGAGCTGATCGTGGGCGCAGCCGAGACCTGGCTCGTCCTCGCCGCCGCCATGGCGGCAACCGGCATCGTTGCCGGCATCATGGCAGGCCTGTTCGGAATCGGCGGGGGTATCGTTATCGTGCCCGTACTCGAATTTGCGCTGGCGACGCTCGGCGTGGATCCGACGATCCGCATGCACATCGCCGTATCGACATCACTCGCGACGATCATTCCAACGTCAATATCGTCGGCGCGCGCACACTATCGCCACGACGCCGTGGATTTCGGAATCGTCCGTCGCTGGGCCGCGTTCGTCGTGATCGGGGCGCTGCTCGGCGCTTTCCTGGCGTCGCGTGTCGACTCCGACGTTCTCGCCATTATCTTCGCGACGACGGCCGCATTCGTCGCTATGAAGACACTGTTTCAATTCGGCCAGACCCAGGTGACTGAAGACATCCCGCGCACGCCGCTCGTTGCGATTCTGCCAACCGGGATCGGCGCCGTTTCGACAATGATGGGCATCGGCGGCGGCGTGCTGTCGGTCATGGTGCTGCGCCTCTTCAACCAGCCAATACACAGGGCGATAGGGACGGCAGCACTGTTCGGTTTTGCGATCGCGATTCCCGGTACACTCGGAATGATCGTCGCCGGCTGGAACGACCCGCGGCTGCCCACCGGTTCCCTTGGATTCGTCAGCCTCTTGGGCTTTGCCGCGATCGCGCCAATGACTGTGGTTTCCGCGCCAATCGGAGCCCGGCTGGCCCATGCTTTTTCGGAAAAAGTGCTGAATCGCCTGTTTGCGGGCTTTCTGATCGTCGCGTCGATACGCCTCTTTTCCAGCGTTTTTGCCTGAAAAAAGCCGCATCGTCAGATAGATACGGCCTGAAACCATCTAATGTTGCAAGTTCGCAACATATGACAACAAAGGCGTAGACAGTTCAACGGTCCGTTGCTAGTATCGACCACCTGAATTGTGGTGCTGTGACAACAGAACCCACCGGAACTCCATAAAGCTCGGTACGAACGCGTCCAATAAAAACACAGCGTTTGTGCCTTGACGGTGTCTGGTGATATTCGGAAAAGGCGGGCTGCCGCGCGTTACGTCAACTTAAATTCGCGACTGTCCAGAAGATAAATGGCATATGGGGAACAACCATGACGGATAGACCAGAAGCGTCGCCGTGGCTCAAGCTACTCGGCGGCTTATTTGTTTCTGCGACCCTTGCGCTCTCACCGGCTGTCTTTGCACAAGACGACGCCGATGCAGACGATGCCGCTGACGAAGAAGACGCCACTGAGGAAATCGTCGTCACCGGTTCTCGCCTGAAGCGCGACACTTACTCCAGCATTTCACCGCTGCAGATCATCACGGGACAGATCTCTCGCGAAGTCGGTCTGATTGACGCGGCCGACATTCTGCAGGAGTCATCAGCAGCAGGCGGTCAGCAGATCGACCTGACATTCCAGGGCTTCGTGCTCGACAACGGCCCGGGTGCCACGACGATTGACCTTCGCGGTCTCGGCGCGGCGCGTACGCTGGTTCTGATCAACGGTCGTCGCATGGCGCCCGCGGGTGTGGAAGGCGCTCCGGTAGCAGCCAACCTGAACCAGGTCCCGGCTTCTCTCGTACAGCAGTATGACCTGCTGCTCGACGGCGCTTCTTCCGTTTACGGTTCAGACGCCATCGCCGGTGTTGCCAACGTGATCCTGCGCAAGGATTTCGACGGCTTCGAGGCAGAGATCTTCTCGCGCGTACCCGAGTACAGCAATGGCGTTGACCATACGCTGAGCGCGTCCTGGGGCAGGAACTTCGACCGCGGCTTCGTCGGTATTGGTGTCGAGTACACCGAAAGCGAGCGCGTCCGCCTGGCTGACCGTCCCTGGACCGAGGGCTGCAACAAGAACGCCGAGATCGACGAGAACGGCAACATCCGCACCGCCGATGTGTTCTACTCGCAGGTCTACGGCATGGACTGGGATGAGTGCCGACTCGGCCTGCTCGCCGGTCGCGTCAGCGTGCCTGACGTTGGCTCGATCTACCACACGCCGGGCTTCACCAATGGTGGCTGGCCGAACTTCTCCGAGTCGTCGATCTTCGGCTTCGGCGTAGACGGTGACGGCGACGGTCGTACCGACCTGACGTTCCGTGACTACGATCTGAACGGCAAGGACAGCCAGCAGAACTCTGACCTGTTCCCGGAAAACGAAACGACGAGCTTCATGGCCTTTGGTGAGTATACCTTCGAAGGTGAAATGAACCTCACGCCGTACTTCGAAATCCTGTACTCCTCTGTCGACTTCTTCTCGAACTCGTCAGAAGGTCAGTTGTTCCCGTTTGTACCGGCTAACAACCCGTTCAACCTGTGTAACCCGGCCAACCCGAATGGTGTTGACTGTGGTGACGCGGCCGACGCGCTGTACAACAACCCGAACTTCGTCAACCAGGTCTTGAACGCCTTCGGATGTGATCCGAGTGCCGGTGGTTCCTGTGACCAGACGATCGGTTCGATCGGCGCTGCCCGTACCCGCCCGATCGTATCCGTCGCCGGCGACCGTAACTTCACGGACGTCGAAGGTGAGCAGACACGCATCGTCGGTGGTATCCGCGGCGACCTTCCGTTCATCGACTTCGGCAGCTTCGAGAACTGGTCGTTCGACATGTACTACACGCACACCCTGTCGGACAGCAACTCGTTCCGTGAAGGTATCCGCGTAGACCGTCTCGACCTGGCTCTGGGTTACTACTCAGACACGAATACGCCTTGCGAGATCTCTGACCCGAGCATCGTAGGCTTCAACAGCGACATTGCGGCGTCGGATCTCGCATCTGACGTAGCGCCCGGTTGCGTACCGGTCAACATGTTCGCACCGGAGCTGTACCCGGTCGGCGTCGTAACGGGTGATTTCGCGACGGCTGCCGAGCGTAACTACCTGTTCGACAATCGCGATTTCGACACCGAGTACGAGCAGACGATCTTCTCTGCTTACGCTACCGGTGACGTCGCCGAGCTGCCGGGCGGTGCTGTTGCCTTCGGCATCGGCGTCGAAGTTCGCAACGACGAGATCAAGTCTATTCCTGACGAGGTTGCTCGCGACGGACTGTTCTTCGGCTTCTTCTCTGACGGCGGCGCCGTCGGCGAGAAGTGGACGAACGAACTCTTTGCCGAGGTCGAGCTGCCGCTGCTGGCTGGCGTCCAGGCGGCTGAAGAGCTGAGCCTGAACATGTCGGCTCGCTACACCGACGACGAGTATTACGGTGGCAACTGGACCGAGTCCTTCAAGCTGGGCTGGCGTCCGGTCGACTACCTGCTGATTCGTGCAACCTCCGGCACGTCTTACCGCGCGCCGAACCTGCGTGAGCTCTTCCTGCTGAACCAGACGGGCTTCGTTACGACGTTTGACCCCTGCTTCATTCCGGACGCAGCGATCAACGATCTGACCGGTGGCTACGATGCTGCTGCAGACGATCGAGACGCAATTGTGCTTCAGAACTGTGTCGCCAACGGTGTTGATCCGACGCTTGCCAACAACAATGGCTTTAACAGCTATTCTGTTGAGTCGGCTGAAGGTGGTTCACTGACGCTCGACGCGGAAGAGTCTGAGTCTTGGTCTGCCGGTTTCGCCTGGGACCTGCCGAACGTCAACGCGTTCGACCTGTCCGTCAGCGCGACCTACTACGAGATCAAGGTTATTAACACGATCATCGAGCCGTCTAACGCGTTTATCGTTAACGACTGCTATAACAATACGTCCGGCACCAGCCCGTTCTGCTCGCGCATTACGCGTGACCTGTCGGATCCGACGCAGCCGTTCATGACGTTCATCGATCAGGGCTTCCTGAACCGTGACCAGGAGAAGGCACGTGGCGTAGACGTCAACCTGTCCTTCGGCGACACGTTCACGATTGCGGAGCGTCCGATCGACTTCGCACTGGACGTTCGTGCCAACCGCCTGCTGGAGCGTTCCACGCTGTTCGCTGGCGCTGCTGGATCTCCGGATGATGTCGACGCCTTCCAGGGTGAGCCCGGCTTCGCTACGTGGCGCGGCCGCATCAACATGCGCTTCGACTACGACGATTACCGCGTCTCCTGGGAGACTCGTTACCAGGGTTCTGTAGAGCAGGACATCGAGGGTATCGATCCGTTTGACGAGGCAGTCACGGGCGGTTCAGATGCTTGCGCCGGTCCGCCGGATGACGTTCTCTGCCGTGACATCGGCTTCATCGAGAACTACTTCCTGCACAACATCTCGGCGTACTACTTCGGTGATCGCTGGACGATTGGCGGTGGTATTCGCAACGTCTTTGACGAGAACCCTCCGTTCGTCGATGGCACTGAAATCCAGGCCGTCAACAACACGCCGATTGGCTACGGTTACGACCTGAACGGAAGGACTTACTTCCTGAACGTCTCAACCAGCTTTGGTGGTGGCGAGTGATCGGCCAGTCCGATCACAGCTAAGCAAGACCTGGCCCCACGGAGTTCGCTCCGTGGGGCCTTTTTGTTTGAACCAAAATTCCTTAGACTTAGTCTAACGGCCCATCTGGCCAACTCTGTTAAGCAACACCCCAGGATGGAACTATGAAAAAGAGATTGATGCTCTTGGCGACCTTATGTGTTGCCACATTCTCGACGGCAAATGCAGGCAGTAAGGTAGAGCTTGCAAACGAGCCGTATCCGCTTGAGTACTGGGCGCTGGACGCCGTAATCAGTAACGTGGACATCTCGCCGGACGGCAAGTACCTGGCGCTGAAAAAGGTCCCGAACAAGAAGGCCGATCCGATCATCGAGGTGTACGACGCCAGCGATTTGAGCAAAGAGCCGTTCAGAATGAACGCCGATCCGATGCAGATCCAGGCGTTCTACTGGGTCAGCAATACGAAAATACTGTTCGTCGCGCGCCAGCAGGTCCGAGACGTAATCGAGGGGTACAACCAGGGCGTTTTCGAATCACGCATCGCGATGGTTGACGTCAAGAAGAAAGAGATCAAGAAGTTCGACGTGGCCAACCCTAACGTCGAGAACCTGCTGGTCAACGAGCCCAACAAGGTCATTATCTCGATGCAGGAAGGCGTGGACGAAGACGGGCAGCTGAAAGTGGGTGAAACGTTCCGCCCGCGTTCGTACTGGTTGTTCGATCTCGACCGGGGCACGAAGCAGCTGCTGATTCGCGGCAAGCTCGCGCTGGGCAACATCGACTTCGACGGTGACGGGAACCCCTGGCTCGCACGCGGTTTCCAGCGCCAGACCGGCGACTCCATCACCTATTACCGTCCGGAAGGCGGCAAGGGCTGGGATGAGCTCTATCGCCAGGACGAGGACGATCCGCAGACGTTCATCGTCGTCGGCAAAGACGATGCCAAGCCTGGCAACGTCCTGGTTGTTGCACACAACGGCGATGACAAGGAAGGGCTCTGGTCGATGAATACGACGACGAAGAAGTTCGAGGAGCTTATTTATCGTCGCTCAGACGTAGATCTGTGGACGACGCGAAACCACAGCAACACCTGGAAACACCCCGATCAGATCGTCGGTATTTCATATGCCAAGGATAAGGTGCACTGGGAATACTTCGACGAGATCGAGGGTGCGACTTACGCGCAGCTCGAAAAGATCATTCCCAACGCTTACAACGTCTCTATCACCAGCCGTTCCAAAGACGGTGCGTCGATGACGATCCTGAATGTCGGTCCTCGTGATCCGGGCACCTACTACCTGCTGCGCGAAGGCAGGATCGAAACTGTCGGCAGTCAACAACCGCTGCTCGAAGCCGAGAAGCTCGCAGACATTGAATACATCGTTTACCCGAGCCGCGACGGAGGTCAGATACCCGCCTACCTGACGATACCGAACGGTGAGGGCCCGCACCCCCTCGTCGTCATGCCGCACGGCGGTCCGTTTGTTTCGGAGGTTCCGTCGTATCAGCCGTGGGCCCAGATGTTCGCGAACAACGGCTACCTGGTGTTGCAGCCGCAGTATCGGGGATCGCTGAATTACGGTCTCAATTTCTATCACTCGGCATTCGAGGGCGATGGACAGATCGGCTACTCGATGCAGGATGACAAGGATGACGGCGCGCTGTATCTCGTAGAACGCGGCTTGGCCGACCCTGATCGCATGGCGATGTACGGCGGCTCCTACGGCGGCTACGCGGCCCTCGTGGCGGCGTCGCGTACACCGCAGATTTACCAGTGTGTAATTGCGTCAGCCGTGGTTTCCGACCCGGTCGTGCAGATGAACTACCTGCGTAACAACTTCGCCGACGGCTGGGAGGCGGATCAGTTCATCAAGACCTGGGACAACGCAGTCCGACCGGTTAAGGAGGCGTCCAAGGTCAACGTTCCGATGCTGATCATTCATGGCGACGTCGATCAGCGTACGCCGCCGGAACAGGCGAAAATCTACCTCGAGGCTCTGGACAAGGCCAACAAGAACTACAAGTACATCGAGCTGGAGGGTGCCGATCACTTCTTCAACACATGGTCCTACGACCACAAGCACATAAAGTACTCGGCAATGCTTGAGTTTCTGAGCAACGACTGCCAGCTGGGAGGCTACACAGCCGCGGCCAACCAGTAACTACTAGTCGGCCGTCACCGCTAAGAGCCCTGCAGGCTTTTGTCTGCAGGGCTTTTTTTCGGGCGGTCGACGCGTTGCATTGCTATACCGCGCCATCCGCCACCAGGTCGTATCACGAGAAACAGTTTTGCTATTATCGGGAGACTTGTGGGCGCGCTGGCGTCTCGGTCCGACAAAAAGGAGGCAAACGATCATGGGGAAGATGACGCGATTCCCGGGACTGGTCCTGAGTCTTGCCCTGATGCTGCCGCCGGCGGCCCAGGCTGAAATCGACAACGAGCCGTATCCGCTCGAGTATTGGGCGCTTCGTGCCGTGATCGACCAGGCGCAGGTGTCGCCTGACGGTAAGTACCTCGGCCTGATGAAGATCCCGTCGAAGGACGGCAACCCGATCATCGAAGTCTACGAGGCGGACGATCTGACGAAGGAGCCCTTTCGCTTAAACGCTGACCCGATGGAGATCACGAATTTCTACTGGGCCAGCGACGAGGACATCATCTTCACGCTGCGCCAGAAGGTCCGCGATATCGTCGAAGGCCAGAACGAGGGTGTCTACCAGAACAAGATCGCGTCGGTGAACGTCCGCACGCAGAGGCTCCGTGAGTTCGAAGAGACCAACGCCTCAATCGTCAATATCGCACCCGGCAAGCCCAACAAGGTCATTATCTCGTTCCAGGAGGGCGGCGATGACGGCCCCGGTTCCAAGATCGGCGAGACGTTTCGTCCTCAGTCCTACTGGCTGTTCGACCTGAAGAAGGGCACGAAGCAGCTACTGATTCGCGGCAAGTTGGCGCTCGGCAATATTGAGTTCAATGGCAATGGCGAGCCCTGGGGGGCACGAGGCTTCGACGCTGCGAAAGGCGATTTCATCTGGTATGTCCGGCGTTCTGGCGCGTCCGGATGGGAAGAGATCTATCGCGTACATGAGTCGGAAGTCGAGGACTTCTTCATCGAATCCATAGACCCGACAAGCACGAATCATGTCCTCGTGTCGGCCCAGAATGGCCACGACAAACTGGGCTTCTGGTCATTCAACATCAACACGAAGAAATTTGACGAGTTGATCTATCGACGCTCCGACGTCGACGTCTTGAGTGCGCGGTACCATAGCAACGATTGGCAAAACCCGGACACCGTCGTCGGCATCAACTATTTTACGGACAAACAGCACACCGAGTATTTTGATGAGATCGAGGGCGCAACCTATGCGCAGCTCGAACAGTTTATCCCGCACTCGCACTACGTGAACATCAATAGCCGTTCGCGTGACGGCGGTACGATGACTATCTACAACTCCGGACCACGGGATCCCGGCACCTACTACCTGCTGAAGAACGGAAAAATCACTCCGGTCGGAAGTCGCCAGCCGCTCCTGGAGAGTGAGAAGTTGGCCGACCTCGAGTACGTGACTTTCGAAGCACGCGACGGGCTGAAATTGCGCGCCTACGTCACACTACCGAACGGTAAGCCGCCGTACCCGACCATCGTCATGCCGCACGGCGGGCCCTGGGTACGAGAAACGCCGGTGTTCAGCGAGTGGGCGCAAATGCTGGCCAACAACGGCTATATGGTTGTCCAGCCTCAGTATCGCGGCTCGCTCAACTACGGCTTGAATTTTCACCTGACTGCATGGATCAATGGCGGAGAAGCTGGCTACAAGATGCAGGACGACAAGGATGACTCGGCTTTGCACCTCGTCGAGCGCGGTCTCGCCGACCCCGACCGCATCGCGATGTTCGGCTGGTCCTACGGCGGGTATGCGGCGCTGGCTGCGGCCTCACGTACGCCTCAGATCTACCAGTGTACGATGGCCGGCGCGGCCGTCGCCGATATGATTCAACAGCACAACTTCAACCTCCGACGGTATCGTGACAACAGCGTTACGAAGAGGCAGCAGGAGATCTATCGGCGTGAGGCGCTTAATCCGATAGACGAGGTCGCCAAAGTCAACATCCCGATCCTGATTATCCATGGCGACCTCGACCAGCGCGTACAGGTCGTGCATGCGAAGCGCTACATGAAGGAGCTCGACAAACACAACAAGTACTACAAGTACGTAGAGCTGGAAGGGGCGGACCACTTCTCGAATACGCTCTTCTTCCATCACCAGATCGAACTGTACGAGTCAATGCTGGACTTCCTGGCGAACGACTGCGGGAACATGAGCCTCCGGGCGGACGCAGAAGATACAGACGTTTTGCCAGACGCGACGGTAGCAAACCAAGGCAGAAACTAGTCTGCGGAGACGTTTGCGGTCATGTGATGATGATGCGCGTGGCCGCCGTCGGCCGGTCCGAGAACCTTGTAGGCCGGCAGCGCCATTGTCGCGACGCCGATAGCGACCAGCAGAAGACCGGCGACCAGCCCGCGGCGCCTGTTCGCCAGCAGTCTGCTCAATGAAGCGGCGCTCAATCCCGTAAACAGCATCGCAGGCATCGTGCCCACGCCGAACGCGATCATGACTGTGGCGCCGTGCAGCGGGTTCGAGCCGGCCATTGCGACCAGCAGCATCGAATAGACCAGTCCGCAGGGCAAGAGTCCCCACAAAAGGCCCAGCGCCGTCGCTTTCAACGGAGATGTTGCGGGAAGGACGTGTTTGGTCAGTGGGGATACAAGGCGCCACAGGTAGCTGCCGGCTTTCTCGACCGGCCCCAGCAGCTGCCAGCCGAACGCTATCTGTATACCCATCAAGACGATTACCAGGCCCGCCATCAGCCGGATGGGCACGGCGAGGCCCGGCAGAATGTCCGTTAGTCCCTGGCCTGCATACGCCGACAAAGCACCGAGCGCCGCGTAGCTGGCGAGCCGGCCAAGGTTGTAGGAGACTGCAAGGGCAGGCTGCGAGGCGGTTGCCTTCGCGCCGTGATGCATCGCGAACAGGCCGGACAATCCGCCGCACATACCGAGGCAGTGTGCGCTGCCGAACAGGCCAGCCGCCAGGGCGGGTACGACAAAAGCAAGCCAGTCGGCCATCGTCTAGTCCTTCTTCTCGTCTTTGTCGAAAATGCTCATCGCCGGAGACTCGAGATCATCGAACTGGCCGTTGCCAACGGCCCAGAAGAAGATGCCGACCGCGGCCGCGAGCAGCACCAGGCCGATAGGGATCAGGATGTACAGAATACTCATCGGCTCAGTCTCAGGGCGTTGAAGACGACAACCAGCGAGCTCAAGCTCATGCCGATCGCTGCGAGCCACGTGGGCACGAGGCCGGCCGCCGCCAGCGGCACCGCCGCGATGTTGTAGGCAATCGCCCAGCCCAGGTTCTGCCGGACGATTCGAAGTGTGCGTTTCGATGCGGTCAGCGCAGAAGCAACCGGCGACAGGCCGTCGCCGAGAAACACGATGTCAGCCCGGGTTTGTGTTACCTCGGCCGCCGCGGCCGGCGCGATAGATACGTCGGCGCCGGCGATGACCGGTGCGTCGTTGATTCCGTCGCCGACCATCAGCACGCGAGCGCCGCTGCGCTGCAAGGCCTGGATCGCATCGAGCTTGTCGGCCGGCGTCAGGCGCGCTTGCCACGTGTCAATTCCCAGCGAATCGGCAACGTGCTCGACAGCATCGCTGCCGTCACCGCTCAAGAGACTCAAGCGAAGCCCCATTGATTTGAGCTCAGCCAACGTCTCCGCCGCATCGGCTCGAACGGCATCCTGCAGCACAAACTCCGCCGCCGGCCCGCGGTCGTCGCTGAGCACGACGCGCATCGCTGCCTCTGTTCGCCGTGACGCCGTCCCATCGCCGTCCGGGTCACGACCCAGCGTCCAGGAACGACCGTCAATCAGCCCGAATATACCCTCGCCCGGCAAGACGCTGACATTGAGCGCCCTGAACGGCGTCTCGGCGCCTTTGAATGCGTTTGCAATCGGGTGTGACGAACTGGCCTCCAGCGCCGCGGCGATCTGCATGGCCTTCGAATCGTCGAGATCGTCCCGCAGCGTCTTCGCCTGCGTGATCGACGGTTTGCCGAGCGTCAGCGTACCGGTCTTGTCGAAAACGACGTGCGTGCAGCGTGCCAGGGCTTCGATCGAGTTTGAGTTCTTCAGAAGGAGTTTCAGCGAAGCCATCTTGCTGTTTACGGCGGCAAACGCGGCCGGTGTTGCGAGGGCCAGCGCGCAAGGGCAGGTCACGACCAGCACGGATAACGTAACGACGAATGCGCGGGTTGGGTCGATGATGCTCCAGGCAACCGCGACCGCCGTTGCGAGCATCAGTATCACCAGCACGAAGTAACTCGCGATGCGGTCGGCCGTCTGTACGATCGCGGGACGATAGTGCAGGGCGGTACGGCTCAGGCGCTGGATGCCGCCGAGGATAGTGCCACTGCCGGTCGCCGTTACACGCGCCTCGATCGCCGTGTCGAGGTTGATGCTGCCCGCAACGATTTCATCGCCGACCGTGCGTGCCTGCGGCCTCGATTCGCCGCTTAAGACCGATTCATCGACGCTGGTCTCGCCGGACTCGATGATCGCGTCAGCCGGCACGTGATCGCCGGGCCGGAGCAGCACTCGCTCGCCGACTTTGAGTGTGGCTACCGAGCGTGTCTGCTGCCGGTTGCCATCCAGTACGACCACGGTGTCCGGCATCAATGGCTTCAGCGCGTCAGCAACCGTAACGGCGCGCTGGCGCGCGCGCATCTCGATGAAGCGTCCCAGCGTCAGGAAGAACACGAACATGACGACCGAATCGAACCAGACGTCCTCGCCACGTGTGAATGTCGAATAAACCGAGCCGGCGTAAGCGAGGCCGATCGCGATAGCCACGGGCAGGTCCATGCCGGGCTTCAATGCGAGCAGCCCGCGAATCGCGCCGTCAAAAAACGGCCGGGCGGAATAGAAGACAACGGGTGTAGCGACGACCATCGACACGAGTCGGAGGAAGTGCGCCATACGTTCGTCGATGCCCTGGGCATCCCCGGCGTACAGTGCGATCGCGAACATCATGACCTGCATCATGCCGAGTGAGGCGACCAGCAGGCGCTTCAACGCCGTCCGTTCCTCCTCGTACTCAGGCCGATCGCTAGAATGCCGGCTGAGCGGGCGGGGCGCATAGCCGACCGACGCGAGCAGACCGAGCAAGCCGCCGAGGCTCAGGTCTTCGACATGCCACTCGACGTACACGCGATGACTCAGCGGGTCGATGGACACGGATTCAACGGCAGGCGACGCGGACAACGTTGCCTCGACGAGCCAGCTGCAGGCGGTGCAGTACATGCCCTCGACATAGATCGTCGTCGCGGCGACGCCGTCGACGATCTCGGCATAGGTATCGAAATTTTCGTCGTATTCGACGAACTGCTGCGTCATGTCCTCGGGTATGAAGCCCTCCGGCGCGTCGCGCAGCTCATAGTAGCGACCCATGCCGGCCGAGTGGATCATCTCGCTGACGGCTTTGCAGCCGGCGCAGCAGAAGACACGCGTCTCGGTGTCCACGACGCTGTCGAAGCCAGTCTTCAGTACCGGAAGTCCACAATGGTAGCAGCCGTTCATTGTGACGTCCTCAGCAGCATCGACTACCTGTCCGGCAGTCGATCAGCGGGCCCCGCGCGGTGACAGCTTCGCGCGGTCATTGTAGCCCTGTGCGCCGTCCCAGACGCCGGTCAGGCGCCAGTCGTCCTGCTGCAGAACCATGTACCAGCGCTCGTCCATCGGCGCCGTTTGTTGCCCGACGTAGACATTCTCCGACGGGGAGGGCAGCAGCTCGACGCTGTGGTCGCGCCCGACGAAAGCCGGGTGGGAAAAATCCAGCGACAATGCCGTCGGTTGCGTGCTGTCCGGCAGGTTGGTCAGCGTCAGCGTCACAAGACCGGTGTCGCGATCGAAGTACAGCTCACCCTGCATATCGAGCAGAGCGGCAAACTTCTCAGCGGCGAGTGCACGCTCGGTGACGACGTCAACGCCGCCTTCGGCGGACACCACGAGGGAATCCGACGTTGTCACGGCCAGGTAGATCGTGAACATGCAGGCGCATACCGTCGCGGCCGGAATCGATATCAGGAACCAGGGCCAGAACTGTCGGTGCCAGGGCAAAGCGTGATTCATTGTCATCTTCCTCTGAATGTCCGGATCATACCGTGATCAATAATTAGGGCCCACGAATCGGCTGTCTTCGACAACCGAGTCTGACTCGGACGCGAGGTCCGTGATCGTGAATTCGATGTCGTTGATGCCTTTCGCATCGTCACGGCTGGCGCGGAGCGTCACCGGCAGCGTCAGCACTTCGCCGGCAGCAACGATGACCGGATTCGGAACACCATCCGCGACCAGTCCGTCGACACCCTGGACCTCGAGACGGAACTGCCGCTCGTCGTTGCGCTGGTTGATGACCTTGAGCGTATAGATGTTCTCTACCTGGTCGCCGGCCACCTCGCGGTACAGCGAGTTTCGATCCCGAATGACGTCGAGGATGATCGGCGTGCGCGTCACGACCGACGTGACGAGGCCGCCCATCAGAACTAACAGCAGCGTCGCGTAGACGAACACGCGAGGTCTCAGGACACGGGTCTTCTGCCCGGTGACGGCATTGTGCGTCGTGTAGCGGACCAAACCGCGCGGGTAGTTCATCTTGTCCATGACCGAGTCGCACGCGTCGATACAGGCAGCACAGGCGATGCACTCGTACTGCAGCCCGTCGCGAATATCGATACCGGTCGGGCAGACCTGGACGCACAACGTGCAGTCGATACAATCGCCCAGCCCGTGTTCTGTCGCTCCACGTTTACGCCGGCCGCGCGGTTCGCCGCGGGATTCGTCGTAAGAAATAATCAGAGTGTCTTTGTCGAACATCGCGCTCTGGAAACGCGCGTAAGGACACATGTACTTGCAGACCTGCTCGCGCATGTAGCCGGCGTTTCCGTACGTGGCGAAGCCGTAGAAGAGACCCCAGAACAGCGTCCAACCGCTTAAGCTGAGCGTCATGGCGTCCATCGCGGCCTCGCGGATCGGGGTGAAGTAGCCGACGAACGTCAGGCCTGTCCAAAGCGAGAACGTGACCCAGAGGATCTGCTTGCTCGCTTTTTTGCGAAACTTCGTGAAACTCATCGGCGCCTTGTCGAGCTTCATGCGCTGCGAGCGGTTGCCTTCCGTCCACTGCTCCATCCAGATAAAGGCTTCCGTCCAAACCGTCTGGGGGCACGCGAACCCGCACCACAGGCGTCCGGCAAGTGCCGTGAAGAAGAACAGCGACAGCGCCGCAATGATCAGCAGAACCGCGAGGTAAGGGAAGTCCTGCGGCCAGAGTGTGATGCCGATCAGGTAGAACTTGCGCTCTGGCAGGTCAAAGAGGATCGCCTGACGGCCGTCCCACGTCAGCCACGGCACGATGTAAAAGAGACCGAGGAGTACCAGGGTGGCCAGCTTGCTTAAGCTCGCAAACCGTCCTTTCATTTCGCGAGGGTAGATCTTCTGCGCGCTCTCGAAGAGATCCGCGCCAGCCGTGTCCGTTTTGCTCATTTCGCTTTCTTCGCGTCTCGCTTCGGCGCCGTGCGAACCAGCCACGCCGTCACTCCCGCTGCAGACGCACACAGGATCCAGAAAAAGAAGAAACCGACCGCGTAACCGGCGTCACGAGACAGGTGCATGTCGGCAAACAGCTGCACCGGGTCGAAGATCGCGAAAAACAGCATCGTGCCGACCGCCGCGGCGAGGAAAGAGACCCAGACGACAATAGCGATGGCCTGTCGATCACGGCTCCACTGCCGCGCACCTCGATAGGCTTCCTGGATCATCTCTCCGTTACCTCAAGCTCTACTGCCGCTCGGAAAGGCTGCCGACATAGGCAGCCAGGATGCGCAAGCGCTTGTCGCCCAGCAGGTTCTGGTGAGACGGCATCATGGCATTGCGACCGTTTACGATCGTCGCGCGAACGTCTTCCGTGGAGCCACCGTAGAGCCAGATATCGTCGGTCAGGTTCGGACCGCCCAGCATCTGGTTACCCTTGCCGTCGACAGCGTGGCAGGCCGAGCACAGGGCGACATACAACGGCTGCGCCGACATCGCGTCCGCGCTGGCTTCCTCGAGTCCGGACAGGCTGCGAACATAACTGACCATGTTGTCGACACCGGCGTCGCCGCCCAGCGCGGGACCGAGCGCCGGCATGATGCCGTTGCGGCCCTGGCTGATCGACGTAATGATCTGCTGTTCTGCGTTGCCGTACAGCCAGTCGTTATCCGTCAGGCTCGGGTAGCCGACTGCGCCGCGGGCGTCGGATCCGTGACAGGTCGTGCAGTAACTCGCGTACAGGCTCTTACCCAGCTGATGCGCGTCATCGTTCGCTTTGAGTTCATCGAACGACATCGCAGCGAAGCGCTCGTAGATCGGCTCATAGCGAGCCGCTGCGGCTTCCATCTCCGCGTCGTACTGTCCGTACTGCGACCAGCCTAGCGTGCCGCCAAACGAACCCAGTCCCGGATAGGCCACCATGTAGCCGACGGCGAAGATGATCGTGATGAAGTACAGGTACAGCCACCAGCGCGGCGCCGGGTTGTTCCACTCTTCGAGATCGCCATCCCACTTGTGACCAACAAGCTCTTCATCCTTGACGTTAGAGGGCCCCTGTTTGCCGCTCCACTGGACGAGCCACACACACCAGATGACAAAAATGATTGTCCCTGCCGCGATAAACCAGTGCCAGAAATCGGTCATTTCTGTATCTCCTCGTGTGTAACTTCGTCGTCAAAGGGTATGCGTGCGTTTTGCTCGAAACTGCTCTTCTTGTGCCGGCTGAAAGCCCAGATCCAGATGGCGACGAAGGCAAAGAAAATGAGGGCGGTCAGAAGGCCCCTGAAATCATTGATATCCATGCTCATCTACCGCCTGTTGCTGCGATTCGTGCCGAGGCCCTGCAGGTAAGCGATGATCGCATCCATCTCGGTCTTGCCGTCCAACTCCGCCGGTGCATTCGCAATCTGCTCGTCGGTGTACGGGTCGCCCAGGGTCTGCAGTGCTTCGAGTTTGCTGACTACAAGTTCTGTGTCCACGAGGCGATCCGATAACCATGGGTAACCCGGCATGTTCGATTCGGGTACGAGGACCCGCGGGTCGACCATATGCAGGTAGTGCCAGTCGTCGCTATAGCGGCCGCCGACACGCGCCAGGTCGGGCCCGGTGCGCTTGGAACCGAACTGGAACGGACGGTCGTAGACAAATTCACCGGCGACGGAGTACGGGCCGTAGCGTTCTGTTTCGCTGCGAAACGGCCGGATCTGCTGTGAATGGCAGTTGTAGCAGCCTTCGCGGACGTAGACGTCACGGCCGGCGAGGCGCAGCGGCGAGTAGACCTCGATGTTCTCAGCGGGCTCGGTGACCTCGCCGTTCATCATCAATGGCACCAGCTCGACGAGGCCGCCTACGCTGACGGCGCAGACGATCAGGACCATCATCAGGGTGACGCTTTTTTCTATGACTTCATGTCTCATATCGATTCGCTCTCTCAGGCCGGGTCCATAACGGGGACGGGCACCGGTTTCTGCTCGGAGATGGTCTTCCAGACGTTGTAGACCATGATGAACATGCCGGAAATAAACAGGATTCCGCCGATCAACCTCAGTCCGTAGTACGGATAGGTAGCTTTCAGTGACTCGATGAACGAGTAGGTCAGCGTTCCGTCGTCATTGACCGCACGCCACATGAGTCCCTGTGTGATGCCGGCTACCCACATCGACACGGCGTACAGCACAACGCCAATCGTGGACGTCCAGAAGTGCACGTCGATCAGCTTGGTGCTGTACATGGATTCACGGTTGTACAGGCGCGGAATCAGCGAGTACATCGCACCGATCGTCATCATCGCGACCCAACCCAGGGCGCCTGAATGTACGTGCCCAATGGTCCAGTCCGTGTAGTGAGACAGCGCGTTGACCGTCTTGATCGACATCATCGGGCCCTCGAAGGTCGACATGCCGTAGAAGGACAGTGAGACGATCATGAACTTCAGGATCGGGTCTGTGCGCAGTTTGTGCCAGGCGCCGGACAGCGTCATGATGCCGTTGATCATGCCGCCCCAGCTCGGCGCCAGCAGCACCAGCGAGAACACCATGCCCAGCGTCTGTGCCCAGTCGGGCAGCGAGGTGTAGTGAAGGTGGTGCGGGCCGGCCCACATGTAGATCGCGATCAGCGACCAGAAGTGAACGACCGACAGGCGATACGAGTAAATCGGGCGGCCGGCCTGCTTCGGTACGAAGTAGTACATCATGCCGAGGAAACCGGCGGTCAGGAAGAACCCGACGGCGTTGTGTCCGTACCACCATTGCATCATGCCATCGACGACGCCGGTGTAGATCTGGTAGGACTTGGTCAGCGTGACCGGCAACGCGAGGTTGTTGAAAATGTGCAGTATGGCCACGGTGATGATGAACGCACCGTAGAACCAGTTGGCCACGTAAATGTGCTTGATCCGACGCTTGACTATCGTGCCGAAAAACACGAGCGCGAAGGACACCCAGACGACCGCGATCAGCAGGTCGATTGGCCACTCGAGTTCCGCGTATTCCTTGCCTTGCGTAATGCCCAGAGGCAGAGTAATCGCGGCCAGCAGGATGACCGTTTGCCACCCCCAGAAGGTGAACGAAGCGAGCTTGTCGAAGGCCAGCCTGACGTGGCAGGTGCGCTGCACGACGTAATAGGCTGTCGCGAACAACGCCGACCCGCCAAACGCAAAGATCACCGCGTTCGTGTGCAGCGGTCTGAGTCGTGAGTAGGTCAGGAATGGCAATTCGAAGTTCAATGCGGGCCAGATCAACTGCGCGGCGATGAAGACGCCGGCGAGCATGCCGACGACGCCCCAGACGACCGTCATGATCGCGAACTGGCGAACAACGGTGTCGTTGTACTCAGCAGAATTTTGCAAGGCTTTATCCCGGTTAAAGTTGTTTTTGTGCGGTCGGACCGCGTGAATTCGATGACCCATGCCGATCATCGTGCACGCAGGCTATCAATGCCTTATCGGCACCCCTATACGGATCGATACCCCGGCATATAAGGGACGATACGTATGGGCTTTGAGGCCGTTTGTCGTCTGCAATGTCGCCTTATTGCCGATATACTCGAAGATCGCTCTGGATCCCTTGTAAATGACCGCTGTCGAACTGCCTGCCGATGTCTCGATGCAGCTGCTGCATGCCGCCCCGGATGCCGCCGTGGTCTCCAATTCCGAGGGTGAGATCATCTACGCCAACCGCAAGGCGGAACTGCTGTTCGGGTTCGAGCCCGGCGAGATGATTGGCAAACCGATCGAGACCCTGATGCCCGAGTCCCGTCGAAATAAGCACGTCGAGTTACGGGACGCTTTCGGTGCTCACCCGCATGCCCGGCCGTTGTTGTCCGGCATGGAATTGCTGGCGCAGCGTAAGGGCGGAGATCGGTTCAGGGCCGAGATCGCCCTGTTGCCGGTGGAAAGCGCCGATGGCCTGCTGGTCGCGAGCACGGTCCGAGAGATCGATGCGCCGATGGGTTCTGAGTCCTATTTCAGGACGCTGCTCGAGACCGCGCCGGATGCCATGGTGATCGTGGACTCCTCGGGGCGGATTGCGATCGTTAACTCACAGACCGAGCAGATGTTCGGCTATTCGCGGAGGGAGCTGCTCGGCAATCCCATCGAGATGCTGCTGCCCGAGCGTATCCGTGAACAACACGAGCGCCACCGCGCAAAGTACCTCGAGGCGCCGTCATTACGGCCCATGGGCCAGGGCCTCGCATTGCTGGGACGACGAAAGGACGGTGAGGAGTTTCCGGTCGAGATCAGTCTCAGCCCGGTTGAGTCTGAGAACGGCCGATTCATTTCGAGCACGATTCGTGACGTCACCGAGCGCGCCCGGATGGAGAGAGCGATTATCGCCGCACAGGAGGAGGCGGAACGAGCGAACAAAGCGAATACTGCTTTCCTGGCAGCCGCCAGTCATGACCTGCGCCAGCCCGTTCAGGCACTGAGCCTCTTAAACGGCGCGCTACGCCGCACCGTCAAGGATGAGCGGGCGCTTTCCATGATCGACAGCCAGGAAAACTCGCTGACGGCGATGACCAACCTGTTGAACTCATTGCTCGACATCAGCCGCCTGGACGCCGGCGCCATCGCGCCCGAGATCGAGGAGTTTCCGGTGTCCAAGGTGATCGACCGCCTCGCGGCGGAGTTTGGGCGCCAGGCCCAGCACAAGGGACTGAAGTTCAGCGCCCAGAGCTGCCCGACGGTAATTCGCAGTGATGTGAGTCTTTTGGGCGAGATTCTGCAGAACCTGGTCTCGAACGCGATCCGTTACACGGAGGAGGGCGAGGTTCGACTGACCTGTAGCCACGACGCCGATGTGTGCCGGCTGAAAGTCACGGACACTGGCGTCGGGATCGAAGAGGACGAGCTCGAGTCCATCTTCCTCGAGTTCAACCAGGGATCCAGCAAGACTGCGACCAAGGAGGGCTTCGGTCTCGGCCTCGCTATCGTCCGCAGGCTCGCGGACCTGCTCGACATTCGGGTCAGTGTCGAGTCGACCGTCGGCAAGGGCTCGAGTTTCGCGCTGGAGATCTCGACGTTAGGTGATCAGGACATCGAAGACGACGAGGACGAGCAGACGGAGAGCCTGATGGGCTCAACCGGTCTCGTGCTGCTCGTTGAAGACAACGTGAATGTCGCCGACGCCTGGGCGATGCTGCTCGAGGCTGAAGGCTACACCGTAGAGCGTGCGATCTCGGCGACGGAGGTTGAGGAGGTGATATCCGGCCTCACGCGGCCGCCGGCCCTGGTCATCACGGATTACCACCTCGCGGACAATTCGACCGGCGTCGAGGTGATCAAGCTGGTTCGCGGTCACTTCGACTCGGACCTTCCGGCCTTTATTGTCAGCGGCGACACGTCCAAGGTCGTTACTGACGCCCGGCCGGTCGAGAATTGCCAGCTCTTCAGCAAGCCGATCAATACCGACGAGTTGCTGGACGCGGCGCGAGACGCGGTCGAGACCGGCCTCGTACCTTAATCCAGGCGGTCAGCCGACCATCGGCGTCAGCCAGCTCAGCGGCGATTTTCGTATCGATATCCCGACCACCCAGGCGAACACACCAACCGCCAGAATCGAGGCCATCAGCCGAATCTCCCGGGTTTTGCCTCGTTTGATCGCGACGGTGCCGACCAGTACGTAGACCACCAGGCCCGCGAACTTGGCCAGCAGCCACGGGGTGCTGAGTACCGGCAACGAGGCGATCCAGATCATCGCAATGCCGGCCAGCAAAAAGAACGTATCGACGACGTGAGGGGCTGTGCGCGCGAACCTGGTCTTGAGCAGAGGCGACTCGTTGACCGACCACCAGGCGCGCCGCATGAAACCCGAGACGCTGACGATCGCGAGCGTCACGTGCAGGAGCTTCAGGTAGGCGTACATTCAGGTGGCAGCGACGACGACTGCCGTATGGATTGCGCCGCCGTACCGGGCGGAATGCTCGATGTTGGCGAGCGTACTCAGGCTGCGTCCGGCGTACTGACGTCTACCGGCGTATGGAACCAGTCGGGCTTGATGATCAGCATGTCACACGGCACGAACTCGAGCGTCCGTTCGGCAGTGGCGCCGATAAACAGGCGTTTCCACCGGTTGCGTGAGACGGCGCCCATGACGACGACGTCCGCGTTGAGTTTGCTCGCGTGTTCGGGGAGCTCTTCGTGCGTCATACCGGCGACCAGGTGCGTATGGTCTTCGTCGATGCCGTGGAAGCGCGTGATTTCGCTGAAGCGTGCCTCATGCTCGTCATGCATCTGCTGCTCGATCTCATCAAACGGCAGCGAGACCGGGATATAAGCGTTAGCGGTTGCCGTGGCGACGGCGATGCGCGGATCATAGCAGTGGAATGCATGCAGCTCGCCGTGCACGATGTCGACGATGGACTTGCTCGTCTGCAGAATCTCGTCGTCCAGAGCAGCGGGCTTGTCGTGCTGGTTCATCGGGTCGATTGCCGCGACGAACACCGGGTGTTCTGCGACGTCGCCAGGCTTGACGAGCCACAGTGGAATCGGGCAGGTCCGAATCAGGTTCCAGTCCGTATTCGACAGCAGAGCACGAGATAACGAGGAATGGTGGTGAGTGTCCTTGACCACGACGTCGGCCTTGCTGGCGATGCTGTGTCGAACGATTCCCTCGTGTAAAGGGTGGTCCCAGACAACGCTGGACGTCACCGTCGTTCCAGCGGCCCGAATAGGCTCGGCCATCGTCTCCAGCCGCTGTTCATGCGTCTGGATGACCTCCGCACGCGCCTTTTCCAGCGACGGTGAGTCGAACAGGCGATCTCCGCTCAGGTACTCGTTGTAATAGCAGACCAACAGCTCGAGGTGCGCATCGGCCTGTTTCGCAAGCCAGGCAGCCCGGTCGAGCGCCGGCTGCTCTTCAACCGTGGGGTCAATGACAACAAGAATCTTCGATATTTTCCGCATAACGACCTAATCCAAATGGTGTCCCGAAGCCTGGAGCCTGAGAAAATCCTATCTCTCCCCGCTGAACTATCCATTAGGCGATGCGCTTACGCGATGTCGGAATCTACCTAGTCTTACACTAATAGGTAGCTTAGCACCGGGTTCTGCGGTCAGATCCGGCCGAAAATGCTGATCCGTAAGTGGTTTTACGAATACCTGTTACCTACGCGTGGGACATAGATTGGTCATACAAAAGAGCACGGAAACGGTGAAAGATCATGGCTGCAATCGACTACGGGCCACTGCGAAAAGAACTCGAAGACAAGAAGACCGATCTTGCCGCCAGGCTCGACCGCATCAAGAAAAACGTCCGCCGCGGCTATCACCCGGACTCCAAGGAACGGGCCAAGGAGCTCGAAGATATCGAGGTCGTCGATGCGCTGGGTAACGAGAGCCGAAGGGAGCTGGCGTTGATCTCCAGCGCGATGCAGCGCATGGACGACGGCACCTACGGAATCTGCAAGGAGTGCGGGGACGAAATCGGATTCGAACGGCTGCAGGTGCAGCCTTATGCCGACGAGTGCATTGACTGTGCTCGCTTCGACGAGGAGCACCCGAACCTGTAGCGCTATTGCTGGAGGTGCATCCTGACGAGGTCGGCCAGTGACCGCGCCTCCATTTTCTCCATGACGCGAGCGCGGTGGATCTCAACCGTGCGCTGGCTCACGCCCAGCTCATAGGCAATCAGCTTGTTCGGCTTGCCCGTCACGACGAGCTCGAACACCTCGCGTTCACGATTCGTCAGCAGCGCGATGCGCTCGGCGACGACATTGTGCTGTTGCTGCTCGGCGCGACGTTCCTCATCCGTATCGAGAGCGATGTGAATCCGGTCCAGCAACTCCTGGTCGCGAAAGGGCTTCTGGATAAAGTCCACGGCACCTTTCTGCATCGCCTCGACGGCCATCGGCACGTCGCCATGCCCGGTGACGAAGATGATGGGCAGCGTGTAGCCTCGTTTCTTCATCTCGTCCTGCAGTTCCAGTCCGCCAAGACCGGGCATGCGAATATCGAGCACGACGCAGCCAGCGCTGTCGGAGGAGACCTGTTCCAGGAACTCGTTGCCGGATGACAGGATCTGGTGGCGCAAGTCGACGGACTCGAGCAGCGCTTGCATCGCGAATCGGATGGCCGGGTCATCGTCAACGACGAAAATCGTGGCTGCCTGTGGATCGTTCATGGAATTCTCCGTCCTTGCCCCTGGGTGTTGCAGCGGCTCCTTCCTGCCCGCTGCGGCAATATTTCAACAGATTCAAAGACATTTTGCGACTCGGGGGCGTCGAGCTTGAGCGAGTCGACAGTGGCAGGGCCGGCTAGTCGAGCCGCTTGCTGAATCGCAAGGCGGCCAGCGTCATTGCGGCGACGGCGAATATCGCGAGGGCATAGACTTCGCCGATTAACTCGATAATCGACGCCTCTCGCAGCATGATTCCTCGCGTCAGGCGGATGAAGTGCGTCGTCGGCAGGATCTCCCCGATGTACTGGGCAAGCGCCGGCATGCCGTCAAAGGGAAACATGAAGCCGGACAGCAATATCGATGGCATCAGCATGAAGACGGTCATCTGCATGGCCTGGAACTGGGTCTTGGCCGCAGTAGAGATCAGCAGCCCCAGTGCAAGGTTTGCAGCGATGAAGACGCTCGCAGCGAGATAGAGGTGCAGGACGCTGCCTCGTATCGGGACGTCGAACAGCAGCTTCCCGGCCAGCAGGATGATCGCGAGCTGAATCAGGCCTATGACGATGTAAGGAACGATCTTGCCGATCATCAGCTCGATCGACGTCACCGGCGTATTGATCAGTAACTCGAGATTACCGCGTTCGCGTTCGCGGACGATGGCGACCGACGTGAACAGCGTCATCGTCATCATCAGGATGATACCCATCAGGCCGGGGACGATGTTGACCGGCGTGCGTCGCTCGGGGTTGTAGTAAGGCCGGACCTCGATCTCTGCCTGACGGTCTGTGCCCGGCGAGACGGGAGAGATGGAAAGAGGCATCTCGCGGAGCTGGTTGGCGACGCCGAGTATCGTGGGGTCGCTGCCGTCGACGAGCAATTGCACGGCGCTCCTGTTCGCGTCGAGGAGCCGACGGTCGAAGTCCGTCGGGATCAGCACACCGATCGAAATCTCGCCGGCCCGGAGCATGGCTTCGAGGCCGTCGCTGCCGTTTGCGGTTCCGACGATGTCGACGACCTGCGTCTGACGAAGTCGCGCAATAAATTCGCGAGACAGGTGACTGCCTGAGCGGTCCGCCACGGCGGTGGAGAGGTGGCGAACATCCGTGTTGATGGCATAGCCGAACAGAAGAATCTGCAGCAGCGGGAGGCCGACGATCATTCCGCCGGTCAGGCGATCACGACGCAGCTGCCGGACCTCCTTGCGGATAATGGCAAACAGACGCGACAGGCCCTTCACTAAACGTCTCCGGTCTCTTTCATCGTCACGGTGACAAAGACGTCCTCAAGCGACGGGGCGACCGGATGTACCAGGGCGTCAACCTCCGCCGAGTCCAGCACGCTGCGCAGCGTGTCCACCGGCTCGGCCACGGTGTCCGGCATCAGTACACGCAGCCTCGCACCGAGCTGGGTCAGGCTCCGCACGTGTTTCACCGGCTGTATCGCGACCTGCGCGGCCGCCGTGTCCGGCGATTCGATCTCAATCACGTGCATGCCAATGCCGGACAGCAGGTCTTTCGGCGTCCCGTCGGCCGCCTTCTGACCCCGGTCGAGAATCGCGAGGCGATGACAGCGCTCGGCCTCGTCCATGTAGTGAGTAGACACCATGATCGTCGTACCGGCGTCGGCCAGCCGAAACAGGTTCGACCAGAAGTCGCGGCGACTCTGGGGGTCGACGGCGCTGGTCGGCTCATCGAGCAGCAACAGTTCGGGCTTGTGCAACACGGCGCAGGCGAGGGCAAGTCTCTGCTTCTGGCCGCCTGACATCGTGCTCGCCAGCTGCTTGCGCTGTTCCCCCAAATCGTATCGCTCCAGCAGTTCATCGATGCGTGGCCGGCGCTCTGCCACCGGCACCGAATAGATCTCACTGATGAATTGCAGGTTCTCCTCGGTTGTCATGTCAGTAAACAGGGAGAATTTCTGTGTCATGTAGCCGATGCGCGGCTTCAGGGCCTGCGTGTTGCCAGGCACTGTCGTGTCGAGGACCCTTGCCGTGCCCTCGCTCGGGGTCAACAGGCCGCACAGCATGCGCAGCGTCGTCGACTTGCCGGAGCCGTTGGGACCTAAGAAACCGTAGATCCGCCCGCGTGGCACGTCGAGGTCTAAGTGGCTGACGGCCTCGAGCTGGCCGAAACGCTTGGTCAAACCCCTGGCCTGAATCGCGAAGTTCTCGTTCATCGCGGTCAGTCCAGCTCGAAACGCGCCTCGACCGGCACGCCGTCCGGCAGCCGCTCGTCGTATCCCACGAGGTCAATTTTGGCAAGATAACTCAAGCGCCCGCGATCGCGTTCCGTTAACGCGTAGTAGGGCGTGAACGCCGATTCGCTGGCGACCCAGCGGACGCGGCCGTTCACTGGCTCGTCGAGGCCGTCGATGTCGAGGCTGGCCATCGTGCCCGGCTGAATCCGAACGCGCAGCGACTCCGGCACATAGACCTCCGCGTGCACCTGCCTGCCTGTCAGCATGACCAGCACCGGCTGACCGGCCGGTGGTCGTTCGCCGACCTCGAAGAGCCGGGTGTCGATCAACCCGTCAACCGGCGCGATGACGCGGTGACGTTCGAGGTCGATGCCAGCCGCATCCTGTCTTGCCGACGCCTGCCGCAATGATTGTTCCGCCTGCTCCAGTTCCTCTGCTGTCGTGCCGGACAGCAGCTCTTCCAGGCGCGCCTGACGCTGTTTGAGCGTCGCGTTGGCGGTATCGTGCGCATTCTTCGCCTGGTCAAGCGCCTCGGGCGAGGACAGCTGCCGTTCGAAGACCTTCCTGGCCCGCTCGAGCTCGGCCTGCCGGAATTCAAGCTCGTGCTGGGCGCGTTCTGCGTCGGCTCTTGCCTGGTCGACCTGCTCCCGCCGCGGTCCGCGCAGCAATTCGTCGAGATGCGCTTTCGCCTGCGCGAACGCAGCCTCGGCTTCACTGAGCCGAGCCTCCGCCCGGCTCGTATCCTGCTCAAGCAACAGCTGGCCTTTCGTCACCCGCTCGCCCTCGGCAACGGCAATGTCGACGATGGGCTCCGTCGTCTCGACGGTGATCAGTACACGCTCGGAGGCCAGTTCACCGACGACGCGTAGTGCGTCGTCGTTATCCGAGCAGGCGGCCAGCAGCAACAGCACAAGCACCAGGAAAACTCTCATCGCATCTCGCTCCCTTCCGCCTTCAGGTACGACACCAGCATGTCGATGTGTGTGCTGACCAGCCGGTCCGTGTCGAGCGAACGATCGGCAAAGATGATCTTCCAGATCGTGGCGACCATCATCGGTGCAATCACCAGTTGAGGTAATTCGGACACGGCGGTCTTTCGGAATTCGCCGGAGGCCACGCCTCGTTCGACGATCGAGCTGATCAGTGCGAGGCCTTTCGACGCCACTGACTCCCAATAGAAGTCGACAAGGTCCGGGTGCCTTGAGCCATCGCTGATCATCAATTTGATGACGACTCTTGCGCGACTGCGCGGCAGTTTCTGCATGAACTGCTGGAGAGGGCCGCGCAGCAATGCTTCGGCGCCCTGGTCGGAGGCCGATAGCCGTTCTATCAGCGCATCCATTTTCGGCGAGATGACGCGCATGATGACGGCCTTGAACAGCTCTTCCTTGGTCTTGAAATACAGGTAGAGCAGTCCCTTGCTGACACCGGCTTTTCTGGCCACTTCGTCAACGCGTGCGCCGGCATATCCGTGTTCCGAAAACACGTCGAAGGCGGCTTCGGCGATTTCGTCCGGCCGCTCTTCCTTGCGTCGCTGGTATCTCGGTTCTGCCATGCCTGGACCATTGATGACTACTGGGTCAGTAATTATATTTACTGACTTTTTGGTCAGCAAGGAAAATTTTTGCGCTCCTGCACTCGGAATTTCAGGATTAGCCGTCATAATCGCGTCCCATGTTCACGTATATCGATCCAACCGTTCGTGAGAGGCTGAGCGCTGCCGGCAAGCTGATTCGGATCGGTCGCGACGGCGGCCGCCTGGCGGCGGACGAGCCGGCCGGGCCCGGTGGTTCGATCAGTATTCTCGGGCCGATTCCATTGCCGCTCAGCCTGCACGGAAGGGGGTACGAGGTTGACTGGTACGCCTGCGTGCGAAACACGGAACTCAGGGCGATACAGGAGATTGCGGACAAGCTGCGCGCCGAAAAGGCGCAGGAATCGTTCGCAAGCCTTGCGTCCTCGATGGCGGTGAATAGCGTCCTTGTCATCGGCGACCCCGAGCAATGGACCGACCCGCTGATTCGCGTGCATTCGAGCTGCCTGACCGGCGACGTGTTCGGCTCGGAGCGTTGCGAGTGCGGCCCACAGCTCGCGACGGCGGTCGAGAGGCTTCACGACGACGCGCAGGGCGGACTGCTCGTCTACATGTCGGGGCACGAAGGCCGAGGCATCGGCCTGTGGGCCAAAGCAGCAACCTACCTTCTCCAGGACTCCGGCGAAAACACGTACCAGGCCAATCGCAGCCTCGGATTGCCGGATGACTGCCGGGACTTCAGCGACGCAGCCGCGTTAATCCGTTATTTCTACGGTCAGAAACCGTTTCGCCTGATGACCAACAATCCGAAGAAGCTCGACGACCTGGCTGCCGAGGGACTCACCGACGTGACGCCGGTGAAACACGTCATTGGTGTGACCGACAGCAACCGTCGTTACCTGAAAGCAAAGCAGGGCTGGGGGCACAAACTGGACGATGAGGATATCGGCTCTGCTTGAGCTACTGACGCCACAGTCTGACGTTTGGCATCAGCGCGTCGTAACTGGCTCGCCAGGGGTTGATGTCGATGCCGCCCCTGCGTGCGAAGCGGGCATAGACGCAGAGTTTCTCCGGCGCACAGGCTGACTGGATGTCGACGAACATCCGCTCGACGCAGGCCTCGTGGAAATCCTGGTGCTCGCGGAAAGAAACGATATACCTGAGCAGGCTTTCCTCATCGATCCGGCGCCCGGTGTAATTGATGTAGATACTGGCCAGGTCCGGCTGGCTGGTCACCGGGCAAAGCGACCTGAACAGGTGCGAGTGCAATTCTTCACGGACAGTTTCGCCGGCACAGCTCAGCAAGCTGGCGTTCGGCGAGTCGTCGCTGCATTCTACGTCGAGTTTATCGAGGCAAAGTCCTGGCAACTTGCCGATCAGCGCCGGGCGATGATCCTTCTCCGTCATCAGCGAGACGTCGACGGGACTGCCGGCCGCCTCGCCGAGGTCATTCCCTATTCGCTCGCGGACAGCCTCGGCGCTGCCGATACGCGTCATCGCGAATGAACCCAGGTACAGCTTCAATGACTTCGATTCGATGATGTTCGGTGACGATGCGGGGAACTTGATCACGGCGGCGGCGATCTCCGGATGTCCGTTTTCCTTAAGCCAGGTCAGCTCCCATGCGTTCCAGATGTCAGCGCCGACGAACGGCAGGGGCTGCTCCATGCCCTCTCGACTGGTCTCGCGCGAGATCGGAGCCAGCGCGTCAGGCGAGTATTGACTGGTATAGGTCGTGTCTTTTCCGAGCGGGATATTCATGGGCTGAGAAACGTCTCTCTACGATGCAAATCAAGGCGTCACGGCGCGCTCTTTTGCACCGGTTTCAGCAACGCGCTCGTGTACAATGTGCGCGATTTTCAGAGCATCAGCAAGAAAGAAAGGCGACATATTCATGAGTCCGGCCCCGGTCAGTCAGCACGCGAATCGTGGTTACATTATCCCGATTGGCGGAGCCGAAGAAAAACTCCATAACCCAGAAATTCTCGATCGTTTTGTCAGTCTTTGCGGAGGTACCGGTGCACGCATCAGCATCATCCCGACGGCGTCAGAGCTCGAGGACACAGGCCGCAACTACGAGAAGCTGTTTCGCAAGCTCGGCTGTCCCCATGCGCGGGTGTTGGCGTTCGAGTCACGCGAGGACTGCCAGTCGAGCGCGGATCTCGAGTACATCGACAAGTCCGACGGCGTCTTCATGACGGGTGGCAACCAGCTTCGGCTGTCGACAACGCTCGGCGGTACCGAGGTCGCGCAGCGCATACGGCGCCGCAACGCCGAAGGGATGCACGTCGCGGGCACGTCCGCCGGAGCGGCCTTCATGCCCGAGCACATGATCGCCGGTGGCCGGGAAGGGAGTACGCCAAGCCCCGACATGGTGACAATGGCGCCGGGATTGGGTCTCACGAACAAACTCATCATCGACCAGCATTTTCGTCAGCGCGATCGTCTCGGGCGTCTGTTGACGGCCCTGGCGTTCAACCCGTTCGCGGTCGGTGTAGGACTCGATGAGGACACGGCAGCTTTCATCTCGCCGGAAGAGGAGCTCGAAGTCGTCGGCAGCGGCGGCATCACGGTGATCGACCCGACGCATCTGAGTTATTCTTCTATGGACCGCGCCCGCCGCGGCGACCCGGTCAGCCTGCTGGACGTCTCGCTGCACATCCTGATCAGCGGCGGGCGTTTTAATATTGCGACGAGAGAAGCGCGAGCCGAATAGGGGAGAGCAGTGAAAATTCTAAGCACCAACGTCTATGTTGGTCCGAACGTCTGGGCACACTTCCCGGTCATTCGGCACGTCATTGACTTAGGCGAGCTCGAGCAGTGGCCTACCGTCAAACTGGGCCCGGACTTTGTCGAGCCGCTGCTCGACATGTTGCCGGGGCTGCACGAGCACGGCTGTTCGTACAAAACGCCCGGCGGATTCGTGCGACGTATGCGGGAGGACGAGGGCACCTGGCTGGGGCATCTCATGGAGCACGTCGCGATCGAGCTGCAGAACGTCGCAGGCTCCGATGTGACGTTTGGCCGCACACGTTCTATCGACGGCCAGCCCGGGCATTACAACATGGTGTTCGAGTACATGGACGCGGCTGTAGGGCGTGAGGCCAGCTCACTCGCGCTCGACCTGATTCACAGCCTGCTACCCGATGAGTTGAAACCGGAAAATGCACCGGCGGCGGACTGGGACTTTCCGGAGGCGCGAGACACGTTCATTCGCTATGCGCAGCGACGCGCCCTGGGGCCCAGCACGCAATCGCTCGTCGATGCGGCAGTCGAGCGCAACATTCCCTGGATCAGACTCAATCGCTACAGCCTCGTGCAGTTTGGCTACGGGCGTTACCAGCAGCGCATCCAGGCGACGACGACCAGCCGAACCGGCAATATCGCTGTCGAACTGGCATCCGACAAGGAAGAGACCAACAGCATCTTGCGCGACCTCGGCCTGCCGGTGCCCAAGCAGCGCATCGTCCGGAGCAGCACGGAGGCGATCCGTGCGGCCGAACGCATCGGTTACCCGGTTGTCATCAAGCCGCTGGCCGGAAACCACGGCCGCGGTGTTGCGATCAACCTGAAAACGCCCGACGAGGTCCGGTTAGGGTTCGAGAAGGCGCGCGAGCACGGCCGGTCGATCGTCGTCGAGACTTACCTCGAAGGGATGGACCATCGCCTGCTGGTTATCGACGGCGAACTCGTGGCTGCGGCCAAGCGTGTCCCGGGACATGTCGTCGGCGATGGTAAACACAGCATCGAAGCGTTGGTCGAAATCGTCAACCAGGACCCGCGCCGAGGCGTTGGCCATGAGAAAGTTCTGACGCGCCTGGAGCTCGATCACCAGGCCGAGCGCTTGCTGGGTAAGCTGGACTACGACAAGGACACCGTCCCCGCCGACGGCGAAGTCGTGTACCTTCGCTCAACGGCCAACCTGTCAACCGGCGGCACGGCGATCGATGTCACGGACACGATTCACCCCGACAATCGCGAGATGGCCATTCGTGCGATCAACGCGATCGGTCTCGACATCGGCGGTGTCGATTTCCTGACCAACGACATCTCCGAATCTTACCGTGATGCCGGCGGCGGTATCTGCGAGGTGAACGCGGGACCTGGCTTCCGCATGCACGTCGCACCGAGTGAGGGCACGCCACGTGACGTTGGCGGAGCCGTTGTCGACATGCTGTTCCCGCCCGATACGCCCAGCCGAATCCCTATTGCGGCGATTACGGGTACGAACGGCAAGACCACAACGTCTCGCATGCTGGCGCATATCCTGAAGCTGACCGGTTACACCGTCGGACTGACGTCGACCGACGGCGTGTACATCGATGGCAAGCTCAGCGTTTCCGGCGACATGACCGGCCCGATATCCTCGCAGATCATCCTTCGCGACCCGTCGGTCGACGCGGCTGTCATGGAGACCGCACGCGGCGGAATGCTACGCAGCGGCTTAGGCTTCCAGTCCTGCAACGTAGCCTGCTGCCTGAACATCAGTGCAGACCACTTGGGCCTGCGCGGCATTGACACCGTCGAACAGCTCGCGGAGGTCAAGCGTGTCCCGGTCGAGATTGCGACCGACGCCGCTGTACTGAATGCCGACGATCCCTTATGCCTGCAGATGGCCGATTACACCGAAGCCGAGAAGCTCTGCTACGTGACGATGAACCCGGGTCATGCGCTCGTGAAGCAGCACATCCGCGCCGGCGGGCAGGCCTTCGTCCTCGAGCAGGGCATGAACGGGCACATGATTTCAATCTACGACGGCGATACGCACACGCCGCTCCTGTGGACGCACCTGATCCCGGCGACGATCGAAGGGCGTGCCATGCACAATGTGCAGAACGCGATGTTCGCTGCCGCACTCGCCTACAATATGAATGTCGGTCTCGAAGACATACGGCACGGACTGCGCACGTTCGACTCGACGTTCTTCCAGGCGCCGGGCCGTATGAACGTCTACAACGAACACCCATTCAGGGTCATCCTCGACTACGCACACAATCCCGCGGCCGTGAAAGCAATGTGTGGGCTCGTCGACCGATTCGAGGTCGAAGGGCGCCGCATCGTCGTATTGGCAGCACCGGGCGATCGCCGCGACGAGGACATTCGCGATATCGCGACGGTCGCGAGCGGTCATTTCGATCACTACATCTGTCGACGCGACGATAATCCTCGCGGGCGAGGCCCTGACGAAGTCCCCGAGATGCTGAAGGCGGAGCTCATAAAGAACGGCGTGCCGGAAGACATCATCGAGATGATTCCCGACGAGGCTGAGGCGACCGAGCATGCGCTCAAGATGGCCGAGGCCGGCGACCTGGTGCTGATTCTCGGTGACAACATTCGGCGGTCCTGGAAGCAGATCATCTACTTCAACAGCGATGGCAAGGTCGAGCAGAACAAGAAGCACGCGCCGGCATCCATCGAACTACCCGAGACCGATGATTTCGCCTTCTCTGACGACGTCGAGATTATCAGCGACGAGCGTGGCGTTCGCATAGCTGCCCGCGAAGAGGATGGCGACTGACCAGGCCCATGCGATTCCTCGATGCGAGACGACTGACGGGGCCCAACCTGCTGTTCGACGTACCGGCAGCGATACTCGATATCGAGTGTGACGCCGACGAGGTCGACCGCGTACCGGACGTCTGGAAGAAACACGTAAAGACAATCACAGACGCGCTGGGCTGGGCGGAACCGGAGTTCAACTGGATCCGGCTTACCGGCGGCTTGAGCCTCGCGTTCGCCGTGGAAATCGACCAGCTCTACGCGGCCGCGGAGATCAACGAATGGAGTTTCGATGCCATCGCCGCTGAGCTCGGCGGTGAACCCGTACCCGATGCTGCCGAGGCGATCGAACGCCTTGGCAAAGAGGCCGCGGAGGAGGCCAACCCCGAATTGTTAGCCCTGAAAGCCGAGGCGCAGCGACACGGTGTCACACTGCTGTGGGATGACGATGAGGTGTCGCTGGGTATGGGCAGTCATTCGTCCGTATGGCCGGTACGCGAGTTGCCCGCAGAGGCCGACTGGGACAGCTACGACGACGTGCCGATAGCGCTCGTGACTGGCACCAATGGCAAAACGACCACCGTTCGCGTGGCGAGCCACATCCTGCGCGGGACGCACAAAGGTGTCGGCGTCAGCTGCACCGACTGGATAGCGGTCAACGAGACCGTCATAGACCGGGATGACTGGTCCGGGCCCGGAGGCGCAAGACAGGTACTGCGCAATCCGGACGTCGACGTGGCCGTGCTCGAATCCGCGCGTGGCGGGCTCTTGCGCCGTGGCCTTGGCGTCGAGCAGGCGACGGCTGCCGCGATCACCAACATCGCCGAAGACCACCTGGGTGACTTCGGTTCCGCGAACATGCGTGAACTGCTCGACATCAAATGGATCGTATGCCATGCCGTGGCGGACAACGGAACGTTGGTACTGAACGCCGATGACTCCCTGCTTCGCGAGAAGGCCGTCGACTTTGATGGCCGTATCAGCTGGTTCAGCCTCGACGCCAACAACGAGAGGATTCAGCAGAGCCTGGCGTCGGGCGGAACGGCATTCGTGTTGTCGGGCGACGTACTCTGTATGCGCGACAGCGAAAGCCAGACCGATATCTGCAAGGCCTTCGAGATCCCGATCGCGATGGGCGGAGCCGCGCGCCACAATGTCGCCAACGCGTTGGCCGCGGCCGCGCTGACCTTCCATCTCGGCGTCGACCTCGAGGACATTGCGTCCGGCCTCAAAAGCGTCGAACAGGATGACAATCCGGGTCGCTGCAACCTCTACGAACTGGACGGCAAGAAGATCCTCGTCGATTTCGCGCACAATCCGCAGGCCATGCACGCGCTGTTCGACATGGCGAGGGCGATACCTGCCACGCGGCGTGTGCTCTGTTTTGGCCAGGCCGGAGATCGACCCGACCCGCTGATCGAGCGAATGACGCGCGATGCCTTTGCCATTGGCCTGGACCGCGTCGTCGTCTCCGAACTACCGAAATACCATCGGGGCAGGCAGCATGGCGAGGTGTTCGCCGTCATTCGACGGACGCTGCTCGAACAGGGCCTCGGTGACGAGGATATCCGTCACTTCGAGACGGAGCTCGAGTCCTTTGATCATGCACTCGCATGGGCCGAAGACAGCGATCTCATCATCATGCTGGCGCTGGGCGGCGCCGCTCCGATCGTCGAACGACTTCGTGAGCTTGGGCTTCACTAGGGCCTGCTAATATTGCGAAGACGCACCCTGTCGCCGCTGAAGGGTCGGATCCGTTCTTAGCGCCAGCGGCGTTGTCGACCCCGACTACGGCGCCTGGATAAACGCCACGATATCGGCGGCCACGCGCTCGGTCGTTGACGGCGACAGTATGTCTCCTGCCAGCATGTGACTGCTCGGGTCCTCGATGTCGGGAACCTCGATGAAGCGCTTGTTGGGCGCATCGACCTGGTCGAGAAACGCCTTGCCGGCCTCGGGTGATATGACCTTGTCGCCCGGCGATACCATTACCAGCAGGTTCGCATTGATCGATTCGGGGACGTTGGCGTTGGCGTAATCGACGAGCCGCATCATCTCGACGAGTGCCGCCGTTGGATACGTACTCGACCAGTACGTCGCGTGCAGTTCATTGTGCGTCTTGAAGGAACGTATCGGTCCGATCAGTGCATCGGCGAGCTGAGGACCGGCCGGCATCGTCAGCAGCCTCGACTTGCCGTCGCGCAATGCAAAGTTCGGCGACAGCAGGACGACATCGGATACGCTCTCCGCCAGCGGATGACCGAGTATCGCGGCCGCCAGCGTACCTCCCGTGGACGTGCCTACAACTACGACTTTGTCGCCCAGGCGCTCGCCAATCGCAAGTGCCTCGGCGCCGTCGTCCAGCCAGCTTTCTGCCTGAACGTCGACGAGGGCGCCGCTGGCCCGGCCGTGCCCTGCCAGCCGCGTTTCGAACAGGTTGGCGCCCAGCGTGTCGGCTACGATTTCAAGTGTCGGAGTGAGCTCCCGGCGAGTGGCCGAGAACCCATGCAGGTAAATGATGGCGTACTCGGTGCGCTCGCCCGGTGTCTGCCAGCGGATCCGCTTGTCGGTGTCGTCGATGAGCGGGTAGGGTACCGCGCTCTCGGTATCCTCGAGATAGGCGTCCAGGTCACCCGGTAACTCCGGCACGATAGAGCGGCTCTCGAGCCTCGGTGGCGTCAGCACGAAAAGGATCGCCACCACGATCAGCGCAATCGTCGCCCCCGCGATTCGCCATGTCGACATCATTCAAGACCCAGGATCAGATCCCAGTGTTCGTCCGAGACCGGCATGATCGAAAGGCGGTTCCCTTTCCTCGTCAAAACGAAGCCGTCCAGCCCGTCCTGCTGCTTGATTTCCGTCAGCGTAATGTTGCGCTTCAGCTTCCTGACGTAGCGGATATCGACGAGGATCCAGCGCGGGTTGTCCTTGGAGCTCTTCGGATCGTAATACTTCGATGCCGGGTCGAACTGTGTCGGATCAGGGTAGGGCTTTCCGACGACCTTGGCCAGGCCGACGATGCCCGGCTCCTTGCAGTTGGAATGGTAGAAAAAAACATTGTCGCCGGAACGCATATCGTCGCGCATCATGTTGCGCGCCTGGTAGTTGCGAATGCCGTCCCACGGCTCGCGATTGTCTCTTTTGAGGTCGTCGATACTGTAATCGTCCGGTTCCGACTTCATCAGCCAGTTGGCCATAAGCCACGTCCTTCGTCAAAAAAGCCGGAAGTCTACCATGGCCGAACGGCCTGAATTCGGCTGCATATGCGCAGAATCCACTATGCGGCTCCATGCGAGCACTGTGCTAGGGTGATTTCAGTTGATACGATGTAACGGTTCGTTTCGTAGCAATAGAGAACAAGAAGCTGTGATCTCAGGAAGCAGTTATGCCAAACGTATTTTCCGAATTATTCGGCGCGTCGCCGGTGATGCCCATAGAGAAGCACATGAGCATTGCCCTCAATTGTGCGGAGAGTTTCAAAGCCTTCACTGAAGCATCATCCGCCGGTGATTGGAAAACGGCAACAAAGCTCAAGGCCGACATCGACCGGCTCGAGGAAGACGCAGACACGCTGAAAAGGGACATCCGGACACACGTACCGAAGAGCCTGTTCATGCCTGTGCCTCGCGAGTACCTGGTAGGCATGCTGCTATCTCAGGACGAAATCGCAAACGTCGCGCGAGAAGTCTCCGGGACCATTCTCATCCGCCAGCTGACGATGCCCGCAGCCGTTGCCGACGAATTTCTCGAGTTTGTCGAACAGAACATCAACGCGGTAAGGAAAGCCGCGGTCAGCGTCAAAGAACTCGATGAGTTATTCGCCAGCGGCTTCCGCGGTGCCGAGGCGAAACTGGTCGAGGAGATGCTGAACGAGTTGGACAAGATAGAAGAGGAAATAGAGGCACATCTGTTCAAGCTGCAGACCAACCTTCACGCTGTCGAAGCGTCGCTCAACCCGGTCGACGCAGTATTCAGTTACCAGGTTATCGCCCGCACGGGCGAAATCGGGCGGACCGCAGAACGAGTTGGCCGCCATCTCGAATTGCTCTTGTCGCGCTAGCAATGCCTCGCGTCGAACGGTAAGAATCAATGGAAGCTCAACTGGTCTACATAGCGCTAGCCGCGATTTTTGGATTGTTCATGGCGTGGGGTATCGGCGCTAACGACGTCGCGAATGCGATGGCGACGTCCGTCGGCTCGAAAGCCCTGACAATTAAGCAGGCAATTCTCGTAGCTGCAGTCTTTGAATTCAGCGGGGCTGTGCTTGCGGGTGGTGAGGTGACGTCAACGATCCGCAAGGGGATTGTTGATGCAGAGCTATTGTCCGGCACTCCGGAGTTGATGGTGTACGGCATGCTGGCTGCGTTACTGGCTGCAGGAACCTGGTTGCTGGTCGCCTCCCATCGTGGCTGGCCAGTATCGACGACGCACTCCATCGTCGGCGCTATCGTCGGTTTCGCCGCCGTTGGCATTGGGGTCGAGGCCGTCAAGTGGGCCAAGGTTGGCACCATTGTTATGAGTTGGGTTGCTTCTCCACTGACAGCGGGGTTCATCGCTTTCCTGCTGTACCAATCCGTTCAGCTACTGATACTCAGAAGAGAAGACCCACTTCGCTACGCCAAGCGATATGTGCCGGTCTACATGTTCCTGGCGGCGTTCACGATGACGCTCGTAACGATCCTGAAAGGCCTGAAGCATATAGGCCTCACCATGAGTACCGCGGATGCGTATCTTCTGGCCTCGATCATCGCCTTAGCTATAGCGATAATAGGCGCCGTTGTCATTTCGCGCATCGAAGCCGATCCTGAGGCCGAGCGCGAGCAGCATTTCGCGACCGTTGAGCGCGTTTTCGCTGTTCTGATGGTAGTGACCGCGTGTGGCATGGCATTTGCTCACGGATCGAACGACGTTGCGAATGCGATCGGTCCATTAGCCGCCGTGATAACAGTTGCACAGTCCGGGGCAGTGGCCGCCAAGGCGGCGCTGCCGATCTGGGTTCTGTTTCTTGGAGGAGTCGGTATCGTTTTCGGCCTTGCGACCTTTGGTGTTCGGGTGATCGCGACGGTCGGCAAGAAGATCACGCAATTGACTCCCAGTCGTGGGTTCGCTGCCGAAATCGCGGCAGCGACGACGATCGTTATTGCATCTGGTACCGGCATGCCCATTTCAACGACGCACACCCTGGTGGGCGCAGTGCTTGGCGTCGGTATGGCGAGAGGTATCGAGGCCATCGATCTGCGAGTTGTCGTGCGGATCTTTGTGTCCTGGATCGTTACCATCCCGGCCGGCGCTATCCTGGCGATCCTGTTTTTCTTCCTGTTCAAGGCCGTCTTGCCCTAGCTCTAGTATCTCGCCAATTGCGCGGGCTCTCGCCAGCCCGATCTTACCCACAAATCGGTGAGGTATTCGGGCTAGCGCAGCATTGTAAGTAGTTCGCCGCTGTGATTTGATCGTGGGACTGATCACGAGGTCTGTCCCATGCGCCGACTGCTTGTTGCCTTTCTATCGTTCTGCCTCCCGCTGACCGCACTCGGCGATGAATCGCCGATCATTCGCTACCAGGACCTTCGCCATCCGGTTCTCGGTGATTCGGGCATGGTCGCGTCACAGAATTTTCATGCGTCACGCGCCGGCGCCGCCGTGCTCGCCGACGGTGGCAACGCGGTTGACGCAGCTGTCGCGGTCGGATTCGCGCTGGCGGTGACGTTGCCGCGAGCAGGCAATCTCGGTGGCGGCGGCTTCATGCTGATCCATGACGCCGACACGGGCGAGAACACGTCCATCGATTATCGCGAAATGGCGCCGCCGGGCGCATCGAGGGACATGTTCCTCGATGAGAACGGCGACGTCGACAACATGCTCGCCCGTTTCAGTCACTTGTCCGCCGGCACACCGGGAACCGTCGCCGGCATGTGGGCTGCGCATCAGCGCTACGGATCTCTGCCGTGGAAGCGCCTGCTGGAACCCGCGATCAAGCTCGCCAGCGAAGGCGTGCCGATGACTTACGATCTGTCGGCGCTGTTATCGAATCGACGGCAAGGGCTCTGCCAGTTCGAAGCGGCCTGCGGGTACTTCTACAAAGACGATGGCAGCGACTACCAGCCGGGTGACCTGTTCAAGCAACCCGACCTGGCCGCCACGCTGACCGACATCGCCGAGAAAGGCCCTGACGGCTTCTACTCCGGCCGGGTCGCCGGCCTGATCGCCGCCGAGATGGAGAAACACGGTGGACTCGTGGACGAGGAAGCGCTCGCTGCGTACCGGCCAAGCTGGCGGGTGCCGTTGAAGGGCAGCTACCGCGGCTATGACATCGTCACAATGTCGCCCCCGAGCTCCGGCGGCGTGCACGTCATCCAGATGCTGAACATCATGGAGAATTTCGACGTGTCTGCCATGGGGGCGGGCAGCGCAGACTCGGTCCATCTCGTTGCAGAGTCGGCCCGCCTCGCTTACGCCGATCGCAGCAAGCACCTGGGCGATCCGGATTTCTGGGACGTGCCCGTCGACTGGCTGACCAGCAAGTCCTACGCGAAGATCCTCGCGGATCGCATCGATATGACCAAGGCCACTCCGTCGGAATCTATTGCGCCCGGCGTCGAACCAAGACCTGAGAGCGAGGACACGACCCACTACTCAGTCATCGACAAGTTCGGCAATGCCGTCTCCAATACCTACACGCTGAATTTCTCGTTCGGCTCCCACATCGCCGTCGAGGGCGCCGGCTTCCTCCTGAACAATGAGATGGACGACTTCTCGGCGAAGCCCGGAACGCCGAATGCATACGGCCTGCTCGGTGGTGAAGCGAACGCGATCGAACCTGGCAAACGTCCCTTGAGCTCGATGACACCGACGATCGTCTTTGCCGATGGCAACCCCTGGTTCGCAACCGGTAGTCCGGGTGGCAGCAGGATCATCACGACGGTGCTGCAGATGATCTCGAACATGGTGGACCACGGTATGAACCTGGCCTCTGCAACGGCAGCACCGAGAATTCACCACCAGTGGTATCCGGACAGGCTGCAGCTCGAGACGGGCTTCAGTCCCGATACCGCAAGAATCTTAGAGGAGCGCGGCCACTTCATCGTGCCGTCCGGCGGTTCGATGGGCAGCGTCCAGGCCGTGTCGATCAAGGACGGTGTATTTCGTGGGGCGTCCGATCCACGACGACCGAATGCCGAAAGCACAGCGCCCTAGCGCGTGACCAGGGTTCTCACACCGGCCGCGCGCCGGTACGCGATGCTGATCCTGGCTACCGCGTACATGTTTAACTTCCTGGATCGCCAGATTATGGCGATCCTGTTGCCTGCACTGCGTGTCGAATTTCAGGCGTCGGATACGATTCTGGGCTTGCTCTCGGGCACAGCCTTCGCGCTTTTCTACGTGACCCTCGGTATCCCGATCGCGCGCCTCGCAGAACGCTTCAATCGACGCAACCTGCTTGCCTGGGCCATCGCTATTTGGAGCGGCATGACTATGCTCTGCGGTGTCGCAAGCAACATATGGCAGCTGGCGGCGGCGCGCATCGGCGTTGGCATAGGCGAGGCCGGCGGCAGCCCACCTGCGCATTCGATGATCTCCGACATGTACCCGCCGGAACAGCGGTCCACCGCGATGGGCTTTTACACGGTCGGCATCTCCGCGGGCATTATGCTGGCCTACCTGGCCGGCGGCTGGGTCGTGCAGAATATCGGTTGGCGGGAGGCCTTCTACATCGTCGGTGCACCCGGTCTGCTGCTGGCGCTCGTAGTCCGCTTTACGATGATCGAACCGAAACGCGGGGCATCGGAGGAGCGCAGCGACAGCGGCAAACAGCCGGGGTTCATGGAGGTTCTGAAGTTCTTGCTGGCGCGGCGATCCTTCCTGCACATGGCGATCGCCGCCGGGCTGTCGTCCTTCATCGGCTATGCCGTCATCACGTTCTTCCCGAGCTTCATCACGCGAAGCTACGACATGCAGATCGCATCGCTGGGGTTGTGGCTGGGCCTGATTCTCGGCTTCGCGGGTGGCGCAGGTTTTGTCGGTGGCGGGATCATTGCCGACAAGCTCGGCAGCTCCAGGCAACGGAATGCGATGCGATTCATCGCCGCGATCATGTTGTTTTCCTGCGTTCTGAATATTGCCGTCTTCCTGGCACCGACCGCTTTCTGGTGCCTGGTGCTGTTCATACTGCCGGCGTTCTTCTCCAACATGTACCTGGCACCGGTGCTAGCTCAGGCGCAGAGCCTGGTCTCATTGCGTATGCGTGCGACAGCTTCGGCACTGATGCTGTTCATCATCAACCTGATCGGGCTTGCGATGGGTCCGCCGCTCGTTGGCGGCCTGAGTGACATGCTTGCGTCCCGCTTTGGCGAGGAGTCCCTGCGCTACAGCCTGTTGATTTTCTGCCTGGTACTGCTGCCGTGGGCAGCGGCGCACTACTACCTGGCCGGCAACACGATCGAGAAGGATCTCGAGCGTGCGACCGATCACGACTAACGAATAGCGACGCCGCTGGCCGTGTCCGGTGCAGCGGCGCGCTACCTTCAGGCAAGGACGTCAGGCGATCAGCTTGTCGATGCTCGCCGCGTAGTCCGTCTTTGGCCGGACTCCGACGAAGCTGTCAACGACCTCGCCCTTGTCAAACAGCATCACCGTAGGTATCGAGCGAATGGCGAACTTCATGGCGGTCTGCTGGTTCGCGTCGACATCGACTTTTACCACCTTGGCGCGGCCCTCGTAGTCCTCGGACAGCGTGTCGATAACCGGACCCAGCGCACGGCAGGGACCACACCACTCCGCCCAGAAATCGACGAGGACAGGGCTTTCGGAACCGATCACTTCCTGTTCGAAGTTCGCGTCGCTTATCGCGACAGGTTTATTTGTTGATACACTCATCTTCAACTCCAGAACGTCTATCTTGTAGCCGCAGATGTGGGCATCGCAGGGTCGTTATCAATGTGCTACAGGCTGCAACGACGTCGATTCCTAAGGCTTTCTCTTCATACCGGTATAACCTCAAGTTTGCATGAACGATCTCGCCTCATTTTTTCGCAGTCGCCGTGACGCCGGCAAGCCGCTCGTGCTGGCAACCGTCATAGACACGCACGGGTCGACATACAGCAAGTCCGGCAGCCGACTCCTGGTCGACGGCGAAGGCGTCTATCGGGGACTGCTGTCCGGAGGCTGCCTCGAAGGCGACCTCGCCATACGGGCGGCGCAGGTAATAGAGACAGGCGCAAGCCAGCTCGCGGCGTACGACTTCGCTGACGACGATGACGAGCTTTGGGGTATGGGCGTAGGCTGCGACGGCAGCCTGAAGATCCTGTTGCAGCCGATTACCGCCGGGACGCACTACGAGCCTTACGCGTCGATTGACAGCGTGCTCAGGTCAGACGCAAGCGCCGTGCTGGTTACCGCGGTTGAGTCGGGCGGCAACGGCTTGCAACCTGGCACGTCGATACTTCTCGACGAAGCGGGCTTGAAAAATTTCGGTGTGCCTGAATCGCTGCTACCTGGATTCGTTCGAGCAGCGGAGTCAGCCTCAGCCGTGCGCCGGTCCGGACTGGCGCGCTCGGGGGAGGAGGGGACCCGATTTCAGCTGCACTGCAGCTTCATCGAACCGCCCCCGCGTCTGTTGATCCTCGGCGCCGGCCCCGATGTCGAACCTTTGCTGAGATTCGCGTCGGAGCTGGGATGGCGCTGCACAATCGTCGATCACAGGCCCGCCTATATCGAGAGTGGCGCATTCGAAGCAGCCTGGGAAACGCACTGCGTCGAACCGTCTTCGCTGCGGTCCAGCCTCAAGTTGGAACTCTATGACCGGGCCGTTGTGATGAGCCATCACTTGCCGAGCGACAGGGAGTATCTGCGCCAGATTGCAGACTCCGACATCAACTACGTCGGCCTGCTTGGCCCACCGGCGCGCAGGGATCGTCTGCTGAATGATCTGGGTTCGGATGCAGAAAAACTGGCAGAACGCCTGCACGGCCCGGCGGGCTTGAGCATCCGGGCGCGGGGACCCGCCGCTATTGCGTTGTCGATTGTTGCCCAGATTCAGCAGTTGTTGCACTGACGGTTCGGAAGTTGCCCGAAAAGAACACATTGATGATCATGTCGGCCAGTTCATCGAGCGCTTCCGGCTCGTCGAAATCGATGCCGGTCGTCGTCTTGATTTCGGGCGCCAGCGCTAGTAATCCGCCGGCGCAGCCGCGAATCATCTGAAAAAGCAGGGCCGGGTTTCCGGGCGGCGCAACTCCGATCTGCTGCAGCTCCTTGAGACTGGCCTCAACCGGAGTGAACAGCGGCCTCAGGTGGGTGTCGATGAGCCAGTCGAGGCGCTCACTCGGGTGACTTGCCTCCTGCAGGATGATCTTGTGCAGCGCAGGCTGCTGGTGCGCATACTTGACGTAGGTCCGGACGAAAACCTCGGCGCGTTTACGTGGCGCGCTGTGTTCGAACTCGGCGAGTGACTTGACCAGCGCGATGTTGAACTCGCGAAAAATCGCCGTGACTGCCGCGCGCCAGAGCATGTCCTTGTTCTTGAAGTGATAGGTAATCAGCGGATGATGGACGCCGGCGCGATCCGCGATGTCACGGGTGGACGTACCCTTGAAGCCGCCTTCCGAGAATGCCTCGACGGCCGCTGCCAGGAGTTTTTGTTGGGTAACGACGCTACGTTTTTGTTGTTTACGTGGCTTCTTGGCGTCGGTGCCACGGCCGTTGTCGCTGTTCATCGGGCAGAGAATACCGCTTAAGCGATAAATTCTCCACTTTGGTCCAATTTAGAGTAACGGTACCGGCTGAAGTCCTGTTATTCCTCGCGCGAACATGAGACGCATGCGGGCGCCGGCGCGCATTTCTACAGCCGAGCCGTTCTCCCCGTCGTTCTGATTCGAGCGATTCGACTCGTTTATTCGAGGGCAAACATCAGTCGGACGCCAGCGCGTTTCTCTACCGCGCTGCCGTTCTCTCTTGCGTTCTGATTCGAGTGATTCGACTCGTTTATTCGAGGGCGAACATCAGTCGGACGCCGGCGCGTTTCTCCACAGCGCTGCCGTTCTCTCTTATAGGTTCAAACTCCCAGCGTTCTACTGCCGCTATAGCAGACGCGACGAAGGTATCGCCGGGATCGGAGCCGCGAACTTCAACGTCGCGAACGCTTCCGTCCAGTGAAACGGTGAAGATGATGTCGACCCATCCGCTGATGCCTCGCCGCTCGGCGCTCCGCGGGTATTTCGGCGCGACGTATTTGACGCGGGTCAGCGATGAAACCGGTACGGGTCGTGCGGCTTGTGCGGCCGCCGCCGCTGCTTCTGCCGCCGCGCGTTCCGCCGCTGCCGCGTCGGCCGCTGCCTGTTCGTTGGCAGCGCGTGTTGCTGCTGTTCTTGCGTCGTTAAGCACCTGGCGTGCCGCTGTGAGCTCGGAGCTGTTCGGGTCGATGTCGGCCGCACGACTCAGGAGGTTCTCCGCCGCGCCGAGCCGGCCGGCGTCGATCTCGTCGCGCGCGTTCAATACGAGCGTTGCCGCAACTGCCTTCAGGCCCTGTCGGGCGGCAGCGTTGCTCGGGTCCGTTCTCAGGACAAGATCGTACAGGTAGCGAGCGTTGTCATTCGCCGGCGCCAGCAGTCGACCCTGGTCCAGCCGGCGACCGGCCACCGACAGGATCTGGTCGATCTCCTGCGATGAGCGGGCATCTGCGAGCTCTCCGCGCAGACCTTCGATCGTCGACGCATCGGCGCCAAGGCTTTCGGCAGCGTCAATTGCGCTGGCCGCTTCGCCGAACTGTTCCGAACGCAGCGCCGCCCGGGCCTCGTCGACCGTCGAACGAATCTGTGCCTGCTGAAGCTGAGCGATAAGGAAGGGCAGACGCGGATGATCCGGCTGCACGAGGCTAACCTGGCGTACACCCTGATCGACGACACCGAGTCGTCCTTCGAGAAGGGCAGTCTCTATCGCGACGATAGCAGTGTCCAACGTCGTCTCGAATGCAGACTGAATGGCTGCATCGTCAGGTGCAAGCACCAGCGCCTCCGCGTAGAGCTCGAGTGCGTTGTCGCCAACAGGGGTGAACAGGCGATCCCCGGCCAGCGCGGCTTCGGCAGCGGCGACCATCGCTTGTGTGCCCTCGTCCGCAACGGCTGCAATAGCATCCGCAGGCGTCGCCGTCGCGTCATCCAACCCGTTGCTGTCGTTGGACACGACCGGCTCGCTGACCGGCTCCCGGCTGACGTCGCTGGCTACCGGTGCGGCAGGCTCTGCAACCGTCTGCTCGGGTGCCCGATCTGAGCCACCTGCAGGCTGTTGAACCACGGCAGGCGGGATTGCGTCAGTTGCGTCGTCGCCGGACGTCAACCAGAAGCCAATGCCGGCGACGGCCAACACGGCAACTGCAATGCCGCCCAGGACGGCTGGATTGGTAAACATCGAAGCGCCATCGTCGTCGTCCAGTGCATGGGATGATGGTACAGGCGCATCTTCCTTGGGCTGCGATTTGCCACGACCCGTAACGAAACCCGACACCGTCTGAGCAAACCGGGAGTCGTCTTCGCCAAAGACCTTGGACAGTCCTTCGGCAACGATGCTGTCCTCCGGCATCTTTGTCACGGCGGACTCTGCAGAAGTGTCCGACTTATCCGCGGCAGGGGCCGGAGATGCGGGCGCAGCGGCCGCCGGCGCCACCGGCGGGGGAGTGCTGGCAGCGACTTTCTGGAATGCGCTGTCAGGGCTGTCGAGGTGATGCTTGACCGACGCCTCGACCGCGAGTCGGACGCGTCCGGGTGATACCGGTTTTAGCAGGAAGCGATACACCTTACCCCTGTTGATCAGGTCCATCAGCATGTCGCCGTCTTCACGGCGGCCAGCGACGATCGTCACCAGCCGCTTCTGCAGTGACTGCAGGTGCTGCGTCAGCTTTTCGACGTTCGGGCCGACCAGTCCGGCATCCACGATGCTGACTCCTACCGAGTTGGACTGGATCAGTTCCTGGGCGGCCTTGATGGAACTCGCCGTATGCACGTCATGCATGCCGCGACAACATTCCTTGATGGACTCGAGGAATGCTTCGTCCTTGGTCATGACGAGCACCGCGACGGCCTGTGCGCCAACCGGCGCCGACTCGCCCATCTTTTGCGGATTCAGGGCTGCGTGCTGGCCGGTCCCATCGCTGATGATCGTCGAGCCGTGGTCATCGGTCTCCATGACGATGTGCTCGCCGGTGCCTTCTGCAGGTTCGGCTGCCTGGTCGTTGGCGGATTCTGCGATTGCCATCAGGCGCATCTGCTGGGTTGCGTCGTCGATGAGTCTCGTGATGTCTTTCGGGTTAATGCCGCCGCGAATGACCTGGAAGATTTCCTTGTCCCCGACGAGCGCTTCGGCCTGTTTGTCGTTCTCGCCGGCAATCAGGATGCCGATCGTATCAGGGGAACGCTTCTTGGCTTCACGCAGCGCATCGGCGCCGCTCATGCCCGGCAGGTTGCTGGCTGAGACAATGACGTGAATCGGGGTCTCGCCCAGCGTGTTCAGCGCCTCAACGCCGCTGGTTGCGCAATGCACGGTGTACTTGTCGTTGAAGCCCGCGCTCAACTTGTCGAGTGCGCTCTGCTCGCTGTGAAGCAATAGAACCTGCGTTTTGAACTGCTCGAGAGGCACCTGTTTCTCCTGAAAGTATTATGTCCAATCCATATGGACCGTCGCTTCAGGCAGTATATGTAAAGGAGGCGCAGCGCAAAGCGCACGGGGCGTCCGGATCAACAATATGTGACCTGGCGCACAACCAAAGTGCAGGTTGCGTCACGTTTAGGTTAGCGAACCAAGGCGGCGCTAGCTAGCCGTCGGGCGCCCCTGCACGGCGCTCGGCGATCTCGCTCTCGAGCTCGGAAAGCAGTTCCGTAAACGGCAGCACCCGCTGCTTTTTCGACCCGAGCCGCCGCACGGCGACGGTCTTTTCGTCGACTTCCCGTTGTCCAACGGCGAGCAGTACAGGAATCTTGGCGACGCTGTGCTCGCGGACCTTGTAGGAGATCTTCTCGTTCCTGGTATCGGCCTCGGCGCGAATGCCGGCAGCGCGCAACGTCCCCAGCAGTGCCTCGGCGTACGCATCGGCGTCAGACGTGATCGTCAGCACCTTGACCTGTGTCGGTGCGAGCCACAATGGCAGGTTGCCGGCGTGATGCTCGATCAGGATGCCGATGAATCGCTCGAGCGAGCCGAAGATTGCCCGGTGCAACATGACCGGAAGATGCTTGTTGCCGTCTTCGCCAATGTAAGTCGCGCCGAGCCTGCCCGGCATGTTGAGATCGACCTGCAGCGTCCCGCACTGCCAGTCACGGCCAATCGCGTCACGCAGCACGAACTCGAGCTTCGGTCCATAAAACGCGCCCTCGCCGGGATTATGCGAGTAGTCGAGCCCGGCAACCTTCAGCGCTTCGAGCAATGCGTCCTCGGCCTTATCCCAGATCTCGTCATCGCCGACGCGAACGTCAGGGCGATCGGAGAACTTGATACGGACGTCATCAAAGCCGAAGTCACGGTAGATGCCGAGTATCAGCTTGCAGACGGCCAGCGATTCCTCAGTGATCTGCTCGGCCGTGCAGAAGATGTGGGCATCATCCTGGGTGAATGCCCGAACGCGCATCATGCCATGCAGCGCGCCGGACGGCTCATACCGGTGGCACTTACCGAACTCAGCAAGGCGATAGGGCAGGTCGCGATAGCTCGTGATGCCCTGCTTGAACACCTGCACATGGCCGGGACAATTCATCGGCTTGATCGCATAGTGGCGGCCGTCGATCGTTTCGGTCGTATACATGTTTTCGCCGAAAGAATCCCAGTGCCCCGATGCCTGCCACAGCGAGCGGTCCATCAGCTCGGGCGTATTGATCTCCCGGTAGCCGACCTTGTTCTGCTGCTCTCGCATGAAGGAAATCAGCTGTTGGAAAAGCGCCCATCCCTTCGGGTGCCAGAATACCGCGCCGGGGGCCTCCTCCTGGAAGTGAAACAGGTCCATGATCTTGCCCAGCCGACGATGGTCGCGCTTCTCGGCCTCCTCGAGCATGTGCAGGTACTTGCGAAGCTGCTTGTCGTTTGCCCAGGCCGTACCGTAGACGCGTTGAAGCATTTCGTTTTTTGAATCGCCGCGCCAGTATGCGCCGGATACGTGGGTCAGCTTGAAGGCCTTGCCCAGCCGTCCCGTCGACGGTAGATGCGGTCCGCGACACAGGTCGATGAAGTCGCCCTGACGATACAGCGTCAGGACCTCATCTTCGGGGATACTCTCGATGATTTCCGCCTTGTACTCCTCACCCTGGTCGCGGAAAAACCTGACCGCGTCGTTGCGTGTCCAGACTTCCCGCTTGAGCTCTTCGTCGCGGTCGACGATATTCCGCATGCGCTCTTCGATAACTTCGAGGTCGGCATCGGTGAAAGGCTCCGGGCGTGAGAAATCGTAGTAGAAACCATTCTCGATAGCCGGACCGATAGTCACCTGTGTCTCCGGCCAGAGTTCCTTGACCGCCTCGGCGAGTACGTGGGCGGCGTCATGCCTGAGTATCTCGAGGCCGTCGTCGGAGTCGCGCGTGATGATCTCGACGGCCGCGTCAGTCTCGATCGGTCGGGTCAGGTCCCATAGCTCGCCGTCCACCCGAACGGCTACCGCATCCTTCTCGAGGCGTTTACCGATCCCGGCGGCAATTTGCGAGCCGGTGACCGCGGAGTCGAATTCCCGAACTGAGCCGTCGGGCAAACTGATCTGAGGCATGAAAAGACCGTGCGCTGTACCTTAAACGCTGGGATTGTACACGCGCTTCGCGCTGGTCCATAGCCAGTTCTGTAAGTGTACAATCACCCTAAACCGAATGACGACGACCATGACAAAATCGCATACGCTTGACGCCGGGCACGACCACGACAGCTGTATCAAATCGGCGCTGGACCGAGCGGAGACCATCTGCAGCGAGCAGGACTTGCGCTTCACGGCCCTGCGGCGCCGGGTGCTCGAGCTCGTGTGGGAAGAGCACAAGCCGGTCGGCGCCTACGACATCCTCAAGCGCCTGCGGGATGAGAGCCTTACTGCTGCACCGCCAACGGTCTATCGTGCGCTGGAATTCCTGATGGACGCCGGCCTTGTCCATCGACTGGACTCATTGAACGCCTTCGTCGGCTGCCCGGACCCACGCAGTGATCATTGCGGTCAGTTCCTGATCTGCAACGAATGCCGAGCGGTCGTCGAACTCGACGACGCCGAGATTGCCGACATGCTTGAGGCCAAGGCCGAAGAGATGGGCTTCTCTGTGAACAGGCAGATGCTGGAGATCCAGGGATTGTGCGAATCCTGTCGCATACGCTGCCGCGTCGCGTAGAATACGCCGCCTCCACTAACGCAACCAACCACCGATGAATGACGAAGCACCGCGCGATTTTATTCGCCAGATAATCTACAGCGACCTCGAGTCCGGCAAACACAGTGAGATCGTTACGCGATTCCCGCCGGAGCCGAACGGTTATCTGCACATTGGCCACGTCATGTCGATCTGCCTGAATTTCGGAGTGGCAGAGGAAACCGGTGGGCGAACCTTCCTGCGTTACGACGACACCAATCCGGGCAAGGAGGACGTCGAGTTCGTCGAGGCCATCGAACGCGACGTGCACTGGCTGGGCTTCGACTGGCAGGAACGGTTGACGCACGCGTCCAACTACTTCGAGGAGCTCTACCAGGCCGCCGAGAAGCTCATCGAGCTCGGTCTCGCGTATGTCGACAGCTTGAGCGCGGACGAGATCAGGGCATATCGAGGCACGTTGACCGAGCCGGGCAGGAACAGCCCGTTTCGTGACAGAAGCGTCGAGGAGAATCTCGAGATGTTTCGCGGCATGCGCGCCGGCAACTACCAGGATGGCGAGCACGTGCTCCGGGCGAAGATCGACATGGCATCGCCGAATATGAACCTGCGCGATCCCGCGCTATACCGGATTCGTCACACGGAACACCAGAACACCGGTGACGCCTGGTGCATCTACCCGATGTACGATTTTGCACATACGCTGTCGGATGCGTTCGAGGAGATTACGCACTCGCTGTGTACGCTCGAGTTCGAAGATCATCGGCCGCTGTATGACTGGTTCCTCGATCAGCTGAAACCACCCCATCGGCCTCGCCAGATCGAGTTTTCGAGGCTGAACCTGGCCTACACGATCACGAGCAAGCGTAAGCTTTCGCAGCTGATCGAAGACGGCATCGTCAATGGCTGGAATGACCCACGAATGCCGACGATCGCCGGTATGCGACGACGCGGCTATCCCGCGACTGCGTTGCGCGACTTCGTCAAGCGCGGGGGCGTAACAAAGAAAGACAAGCTCATCGAGATGGGCGTGCTGGAAAACTGCGTACGAGAATTCTACGGCGACTCGGCCGAGCGGCGTATGGCGGTACTTAGACCCCTGAAGCTGATCCTGACCAACTATCCGGACGGGCAGGTCGAGATGATGGAGTCGATGAACCATCCCAACGATCCGTCGATGGGGACCCGCGAAGTCCCGTTCAGTCGCGAGATCTGGATCGAGCAGGATGACTTCATGGAAGAGGCGCCGCGAAAGTTCTTCCGGCTCAAGCCAGGCGGAGAGGTCCGACTGCGTAACGCCTACATCATCCGCTGTGACGAGGTCGTCAAGGATGGCGACGGTAACGTGACAGAGCTTCGCTGCAGCTACGATCCGGACACACGCAGCGGCTCGGCCAACAGTGACCGCAAGGTCAAGGGAACGATCCATTGGGTCTCTGCGCAGCATGCCATCGATGCAGAAGTGCGTTTATACGATCGGTTGTTCACCGTTCCGAACCCCAATTCGGCCGAAATGCTGTCTGACGTTCTGAATCCGAAGTCGCTGGAGGTGTCAGCAGCCAAGCTGGAACCTTCGCTGGCCGAACTCAAGGAAGGCGAGGCCGTTCAGTTCGAGCGCCTGGGGTACTTCTGCCTCGACAGCCAGGACAACACGGCTGAGTCGCCGGTGTTAAACCGCGTCGTGACTCTGCGTGACTCGTGGGCGAAAATCGAGAAAGAGGCGATGGCCTCAAACGGATAGTCCGTTCCTGACGACGATAGGGGCGCCACGACCTGCACCGAGACTATCGGCGGCATTGCCTTCGGAGCGCGCGATTTCCACGAAACCGAAAGAATTGACGAGCGCGAGGAACTTGCCGGGCTCCGCTCGACCATAAGTTTCGATGATCGGCAGCTCAAGGCCGGCGAAAAGGACGACGGGGTCCGTCATGGCCTCGATCATTGCTTGTTCGATCGTGCTGATCAGGTTGCCAAAGGTATCCACCGTAATGACGACGCCTGATACCTGGTCACCGGTCGCCTGCGGGCGGTCCACCCAGTTAGGGATCCACTCGTTGGTCGACGTACCGATGTCGGCAAACCTCAATCTGCCCGCAGCGACCTCGGCCGCTACCGGCGCGAAGATATCGCGACCGTGGAACGTGTTGCTGGCCTCGCCGAGTCCCAGTTGGCCAATGGCCTTTGCATCGAGGTGATACACGGAAGCTTCCGGGTGGCTATCCAGCAGCTGCGCCAGCAGCCCGTTGTCGGGCGCCATGAATAACTGGTCGTCGCACTCTACCAGCAGAATCTTCCGTTCCGTGCCGACCCCCGGATCGACGATGGCAATATGGACGCTGCCTGTCGGGAAATAGCGGTAGGAAGCGCTGACCCAAAAGCCCGCTTCGGGCGGCCACTGCGCCGGAATATCATGGATCAGGTCGACGATCGATGCGTCGGGGAAACGATTCAGGATTACGCCCTTCATGATCGCAGCAAACGGTCCCTTGTGGCCGAAGTCGGTCGTGATCGTGATGACGCCGGACGGTTTCATCGTTCAGGAGGCGAGTGCCTGCTCCTTGCGAAAAACACTTCTGGCCCAGTATAGGAACACGGTATCGATCAGCGCAATGACGATCTTGAACACGTACTTGGCCGCGCCCAGCGCGAGCGCCGTCTTGAGGTCGACAACGCCCCACCACGTGATTAGCGAGTACACGGTCGTATCGACGACCTGTGAGCTCAACGTCGACAAGTTGTTCCTCAGCCACAGGTGTCGCCCATTGGTCCACTGTTTGATCTTGTGGAACGCCCAGACGTCGAAACTTTGGCTGATGTAGTAGGCGAGCAGTGAACCGATAATGAACCGGGGTGTGAAGTTCAGTATCGTCGAGAAGGCGTCGTGGATATTGCCCGAGAATTCAGCGGTCTCCGGTCGCGTGCTCGGCTGGAACATCAGGGCCAGGCTCATCATGACCAGCACGACGACGCTGACAACAAAGCCCATCTGTACGGCCTTGTTCGCTTCCTTGCGTCCATAGTTTTCCGACAACACATCGGTTGCGAAAAATATGCTGGAGTAAAAGATGACACCCAGGCTGGTCTGAAGCCCGAAGATAACGGTGAGCTTCGGACCCTGGAGATTCGCCAGAATGATCGCCGTTGCGATCGCGACCTGCAGCCCCGCCTTGCCGAACAGCCGGTACAGCAGCACGGTGCCACTGAGATCGAGGACCAGCGTCGCGAGCCAGAGCACCTCCTGGTGTGCAGAGAGGTACTCGACTACGCCGGACGGGAACACGATTTAGGGCCTAACAACGCTATCGTGATGCACCGTGCCGGAGTTCATGTCTGCTAGCCGGCGGCTAAGCGATCCAGGTGCAGGTCAGCGTTGCCGAGAATCTGACCAATCGCCGTCAAACGTTTGAAATAGTGAGCGACGTCGAGCTCCCACGTGACGCCCATACCGCCATGCAGCTGGACCGCTTCCTCGCCGACCTTCCGACCGGCCGTACCGACCTGGTACTTGATCGAGCTAACGGCGCGCTTCGCGTCATCGCCTCCGGCACTGGCCGTCATCGAAGCCCAGACCAGCAGGGAGTAGGTCTGTTCACATGCGGTAAACATGTCGACCATGCGGTGTTGCAGCGCCTGGAAGCTGCCGATCGGCACGCCGAACTGCACGCGGTTCTTCGAATACTCGACCGTTTTCTCCGTCAGGATGCGCATGATGCCAACGGCCTCGGCACATACGGCGAGCGTTGCGTCATCGATAACGGCATCCAGCACGGCGAAACCACCGTCGACATTGCCGAGCCGGTTGGTGTCCGGGAGCTTCACGCCGTCGAATGAGATATCGGCTGCCTGGTGTCCGTCGACCGTCTTGTAGCTCTGTATGTTGACGCCGTCGGCTCCGGTTTCCACGGCAAATAACGTAATTCCATCCGTGTTCGACTGTTCGCCGCTGGTGCGAGCGGGGACGATCAACAGCCCGGCGTTGCCGCCGTTGAAGACAACGGATTTGCTGCCGTTGATGACCCAATCGTCTCCTTCCTTGCTCGCAGAGGTCGCTACATTGGCAATGTCATAACGGCCCTGCGGTTCGACGAAGGCCAGCGCGGCCTGCAGTTCGCCACCGATCAGCGGTTCGAGCCACCGGGACTTCTGTTCCGTGGTCGCGACGCGTCGCAACACGCCGCCGGCCAGGACGATGTTGGCCAGGTAGGGCTCGACGATCATGCCGCGGCCGAATTGCTCCATGACGATCATCAGGTCGACCGGGCCGCCGCCGATGCCGCCGTCTTCCTCGTCGAAGGGTATAGCCGTCCAGCCGAGCTCCGCGAAGGTCGTCCAGACCTCGCTGCTGAAGCCCTGCTCGCTGTCGGAATAGGACTGGCGCTTGTCAAAATCGTAGTCGTTGTTGATGAATTTCTGGACGCTGTCCAACAGCATCGACTGAATATCGTTGAGTGAAAAATCCATGCGGTCCGTCCTTAGAGTCCGAGCACGTGCTTGGCGACGATGTTGCGCTGGATCTCATTCGATCCACCGTAGATTGAGGCCTTGCGGAAGTTGAAGTACTTGAGGGCCGTCGTGGTTTCGGATCCTTCACCGATGAACTCGTCTTCGGGATAATCAAAACGAAACTGGTGCGGGACGAAGGGCAGGGCGTAATAGCCGGCGGCTTCCATGAACAGCGTATCGATCGCCTGCTGGATTTCCGTTCCTTTGAATTTGAGAATCGAGGACTCTGCCCCCGGGGCCTTGCCGGACGATACGGCGGCGAGCGTACGCAGCTCGGTAAACTCAAGCGCCTTCAATTCCACTTCGACCGCGGCGACCTTGCGCATGAAGTTTCTATCATTGGCCAGCGGTTCGCCGCCGCGGACAGATTTCGCTGCCTGCTCCCTGAGCTTGTTCAGTCTGAACGCCGATCGATGCACGCCGGCCGTTCCGGTGCGCTCATGCTCGAGCAGCACTTTGCCGTAGGTCCAGCCTTTGCCTTCCTCGCCAACGAGGTTGTTGGCAGGGACGCGCACATTCTCGAAGTGAATCTCGTTCACCTCGTGCCCGCCTTCAATCGTGATGATCGGGTTCACGGTCACGCCCGGTGACTGCATGTCCACGAGAATGAAGCTGATGCCTTCCTGGCGTCTGGCGACGTCGCTGCTGGTCCGGACGAGGCAGAAGATCCAGTCCGCGTACTGGCCCAGGGTCGTCCAGGTCTTGGTGCCGTTGATCACCCATTCGTCGCCGTCGCGATCCGCCTTGGTCTTCAATGACGCCAAGTCAGAACCCGAGCCGGGCTCACTGTATCCCTGGCACCACCATACGTTACTCGCGAGGATATCCGGCAGGAAGCGCTGCTTCTGTTCCTCGTTGCCAAACGTGTAGATGACCGGACCCACCATGCCAAGACCGAAAGGCACGATGTCCGGCGCGTTGGCCATCGCCATTTCCGACGAGAATATGTATTTCTGCACGATATTCCAGCCGGTACCGCCGTACTCGACGGGCCAATTGACGCCAGCCCAGCCTTTCGTGTGCAGGAGTTGCTGGAATCGAACCATATCCTCTCGTTCCAAGGGGATGCCACGATCCTGCTTCTCGCGAATGTCATCTGGAAATTCATCGCGAAAGAACGCACGCACCTCGTCCCTGAAGGCTATGTCGTCGGCGGTCAGTGTTACGTCCATTGGGTCTCCCAATCGAAATATCGTTGCTGGATGGTGTTTGCTGGAGAATAAGCGATTGCGGGATTGCGGCGCTACCGCGCCGGCTGTTCCGGGCAATCGCAATCGGGCATGATAGCCGCATGTCAGCACCGCAGGAAACCAGTTCTGAGCACGAGCGCCTGAAGGACGCGTTGTCGCGTCCGTTGCATGACCTGCGCATCTCCCTGCTGGATCGGTGCAACTTTCGCTGCCCGTATTGCATGCCGGCATCTGAGTACCATGCCGACTACGAATTCCTGACACGTGCGCAGAGACTGTCGCACGACGAGATCTACACCGTCGCGCGCGTCGCGGCCACGTTGGGGGTCAGCAAGCTGAGACTAACGGGCGGCGAGCCGTTGCTCGACAAGGCGCTGCCGAAACTCGTCGACAGACTGGCAGTCTTGCCCGGCATCGACGACCTGGCCCTGACGACGAATGCGATGCTTCTCGCACCTGTTGCACAGACGCTGGCCAATGCCGGCCTGCACCGCGTGACCATCAGCCTCGACAGCCTCGACGAGCAGGTTTTCCGGACGATGAGCGGCGGAAGAGGCAACCTGCAGCAGGTCCTGGACGGTATCGCCGCGGCCGAAAAAGCAGGCCTGACGCCCATCAAGATCAACGTCGTTGTACAAAGAGGGATCAACGACCACACTGTGCTGGACTTGCTGGAGCACTTCAGGGGCACCGGTCATATTGTCCGGTTGATCGAATTCATGGACGTCGGAAACCGGAACGGCTGGCGCATGGAGCAGGTTGTTCCGTCGCTAGACCTGCTGGATGCCGTTAACGAGACCTGGCCGGTGTCGCCGCTCGGCAGGAACTATGACGGCGAAGTCGCCAGTCGCTATCGCTATGACGATGGCAAGGGCGAGATCGGCTTCATATCCTCCGTGACCAAGCCCTTTTGCGGCAGTTGTTCTCGCGCCAGGCTGTCGGCCGATGGCACCCTCTACACCTGCCTGTTTGCAACCCACGGTACGGATTTGCGCGAGCCATTGCGCAATGGCGCGGACGATGATGAACTGGCCGACATACTGAAGCGCATCTGGCTGCAGCGTGCCGACCGATACAGCGAGCTGAGACGCCCCGACGTCGCGGCCGCTCACCCGCTGTCGAAAGTAGAGATGTACCGAATTGGTGGATGAATGAGCAAGCTAACCCATATCGATGAAGACAACCGGCCCGCGATGGTCGACGTCAGTGCCAAGGCCGTCACGCAACGGGAGGCCAGGGCAAGAGCGGTTGTTCGACTGCCTTCGGTTGTGCGCGACGCGATCGAGGACGATGAGATCCACAGCAAGAAGGGCCCGGTGTTTGCGACGGCGATTATCGCCGGCGTCATGGCCGCCAAGAAGACGCACGAGTTGATCCCGTTCTGCCACCCGCTCGGCCTCGAGGACTGCAAGATCAGCGTGACGGTCGTCGGCAACGAAGCGCGCATCGAAACCTGCTGCCGCGTCACGCACAAGACCGGCGTTGAGATGGAGGCCCTGACGGCCGCCAGCGTTGCCGCGTTGACGATCTACGACATGTGCAAGGGCCTGTCCCATGACATCGTCATCGGCGACGTGGAACTGGTTGCCAAGTCCGGTGGGAAACAGGATTTTCGCCGTGAGTGAACGCCCGCTCTTTGGCCTGGTCCTCGCGGGCGGCAAGAGTCGCAGGATGGGTGTCGATAAAGCCTTGCTGGTTCACGACGGTGAGAGTCAGCTCGCCCGTACCGTCAAGATGGTCGATGGCGTCGCCGACCGGACATTCGTGTCGACGCGTGCTGCACAAAGCGATGAACCCGAGCGTGCCAGGTTCGAGCAGATCATCGATCAGTACGACGATATGGGCCCGGTGGCCGGCGTACTCTCGGCGATGAATGAACATCCCGACGTCGACTGGCTGGTCGTCGCCTGCGACTTGCCGAACATCTCGCGGCGGACGCTGGCCGGCCTGCTGGCAGAACGAAACAGCGGCAAGCCCTTCGTCGCCTATCGCAGCGTCCACAACGACTTGCCGGAGCCACTCTGCGCCATCTACGGCGAGGGCAGTGACGCCATCGTGCGCGACTTCGCCGAGCGCGGTATTCGCTGCCCGAGGAAGATCATGATCAACAGCGACACTTGCCTGATCGACCAGCCAGAACGCGATGCGCTCGACAATATCAACACGCCCGATGACCTCAAGCGCAGCATCCTCGAGGAGAGCGCATGAAATCGATCCACGTACGCTACTTTGCGACGTTCCGGGAGAAGGCCGGCATCGCGAGCGAGACTCTTGAGCTCGACGTCGAGACAACGTCGGACGTCTTCGAACAAACACGCGACAGGCATGGATCGGCGGAACCGTCCGCGCACTGCAAGGTTGCTGTCAATGACGTCATGGCGAACTGGCAGACACCGGTTGCAGACGGGGACACCGTCCTGCTGTTTCCACCGGTCGCCGGAGGCTGACGTGTTTACGATCAACGATCAGGCGATCGATTCCGAGGCGCTCAAGAACGCAATGGCCGAGCCCGCCGCCGGCGGCTTCTGTGTTTTCGAGGGCTGGGTTCGCAACGAGAACGAGGATCGCCCGGTCGAACGTCTTGAATACGAAGCCTATGAGCCCCTTTGCATCACCGAAGGAGAGGCGGTGCTCGCAGAGGCTGCCGAGCGTTTCGGCATACTGGGTGCGCGCTGCCAGCACCGCACGGGTTTGCTGGAGATCGGCGAGTGTGCGGTCTGGGTCGGTGTCGCAGCGGCGCATCGCGACGAAGCCTTCAAGGCCTGTCGATATATCATCGACGAAATCAAGGTTCGCCTGCCTATCTGGAAGAAAGAGCACTACGTTGACGGCCCGTCAGTCTGGGTGAATTGCGAACGCTGCAGCAAACACCAGACCGCGAAACCGCCTGGCTAGCCGGTCAGGTTGTCCGGCGCCTCGACTAGCGCCTGCAGGTCTTCAGGCCGGTCGATATCGACGCGAGCGTTGTCGCAGTCCAGCATGATGACCGGGTACCGACCGCTCTCGACGATGGTCTTGGCCCCCTGCGGGCCCTCCAGGCTCATGAGATCGTCGAAAGCGCAGGCCGGGAAGATCACCGGTGGCCCGATCGAGTCCCCGAAACGAGCCACCGCTATGCTGTCGGGGTTGTCCTGGTGCAATGCCGACAAGCGCTCGAGGTCGGCTCCGGTTACCAGCACCTGGTCCGCCAGCGTTATGAGCAAACCGGATGCCGTGTGACGAACAGCCGTTGCCGCCGCGGCGATCGAGCTGCCCAGCCCGGACCGGTAATTCTCGTTGATGACGAAACAGTGATGGCCCGAGGCCTTCAACACGCTGCGCCAGTCGTGGCCGAGGACGAGCAGCGTTCTGGCCCCGACGACCGTGCCGGCCACGCGGCAGGCCCTGCCAACCAGCGATTCGCCATCGATATCCACCAGCTGTTTCGGCTGGCCGAAACGCTTCGATTCACCGGCAGCCATGACCGCCGCATAAATCCGTTCGGCTTGCTCCACCGCTGACTCCCAGACGCCGTTGAACGCCTAATATTAACCTTAAAAAAGGTTAAACTACTTGCGGCCAGACACGCTTGTGTGTATTCCTTGCCTTCCGGCTTGGGCGCCGCAGATTTTTCGCTCAGATTTTTCGATAAGAACTAAAGGACTACCGTTTGCGCGTTATCACCTCCATTGAAGACGCGAAAGCGCTGGAAGGGGAAGAGGTAGGCGTTTCCGACTGGATCGTCGTCGACCAGAACCGCATCGACCAGTTTGCCGAGGCGACCGGTGACTACCAGTGGATTCATGTCGACACCGAGCGTGCGGAACGCGAGATGCCGGACGGTAAGACGATTGCGCACGGCTACCTGACGCTGGCGCTTATTCCCGGCCTGACGGGCAACTTCGTCGACGTTAAGAACCTGACCCGGGCCATCAACTTCGGCGTCAACAAGGTGCGTTTCTACACACCTGTACCGGTGGGCGCCCGGGTCCGCGGCCGCGCCACGGTCCTGCAGGCGCGGCGTCGCGCGGGGGCGTTGATGCTGACGTCCGAGGTTCAGATCGAGGTTGAAGGAGAGCGGAAGCCTGCGTGCGTCGCGGAGACCTTGGGCATGTACTTCTTCGACGAGCAAGCCGACGGCTAGGCAGCGATTCCGTTCGACCCGCCATTGACGCGCGGGTGCTTTGTCCAGGTGGGCGCGGCCTCACTCAGGCGTTTCGAGTATTCCGTACCTGACCATGCTGTACCGGTATTCGCTGTTGGCGTTGATCGTCTCGGCCAGCCTTCCGTGCAGCTTCTCCTCCCAGTAGTTCCAGCGCGTGACGAAGGCATCTGCCGCCTTGTAATCGCCATCGAACTGGATGTGCAGCACTTGCTCGAGGAACTCGCCAACCATCTGGTGGTAACGGTCGTAGTTGATGCGCAACAGCCCGGTCTCGAAGTCAGGTTCGATGACACCGGTTTCTATGAAGTAGTTGAATTGCATCAGCTGCATGTTCTGGTAGGGCTGCGACGGACGAGGCTTGACGCGCTGCAGCGTGCGCAACACGCCGGAAGCGTAGTGGGCCTCCAGCTTGCCCTGATCGTAATAGCCGCTCTCGGACAGGCCCTTTGCGACGTACAACGAGACGAGGTCGGCCTTCAACTCCTCGAACAGGTCCGAACGATCTCGCAGCGCGTCGCTTAAACGTCGACCGTCGGCCGTCTTGTCGACACCCAGGTAATGGCCGACCTCGTGCCACAACGTCCGATCGAAGCCGCTGTCGAGCGTCAGGTCATCGCGATACTCGGCGGCAACGACGGCATCGAAACGCCTCTTGCTGACGGCGAACAACGCCGGGTTGGTCAGGATGTTGTTCCGGATCAGGATCGTGCGTCCGTATTTGCGCGTGTGGTCGGCATCGTTCGGCAGGATCGTTGCCGTATTGGCGCCTCGAGCCTGGCCAAAATCCGCAACGATGTTGTAAACGCCGATAGGGATGCTGGTACGCACCGTCTTACCGTGATCGTAGGGCAGGGCATCTTCCATTGCCTGCAGTCCGTCGATAGCGACGGCGAGTGCCTCGCTCTTTTCCACGTCACGGGCCAGCACGCTGGCACCGTAGAAGGCCTTCACGCCGAACAACGCATCATCGTAGGTCTCGTAGCTGCCGATTTGCAGGTTCAGTCCACCGAATTCGCCAGTTACCCAGGCGGCGTCGCCACCCTCGTAGTCCCCGCTCAAAAGGTCGCCCGCCCGCAACTTGAGATAAGCGGCGAAATCCGGCGTCTCCGTCTCGAGCAACCCGGCGGCGGCATACAGCGACCCGCGAACGCGCTCAAGCTCGGGCGCGTACGCGAGCGCATAAGGAACCGCGTACAGTTCGCCCGGCGCAGCCTCGAGGGACTCGAGTTCTACTCGCAGACCCGGACTCAGCGCGGCGACGGCGGGAAATTGCTCGAGGCGCTCCAGGTCGGCCGCTATGGACTCCGGTGTTGCCGCCCGGACGATGCTGCGCTCACCGAATACCGAATCGCCAATCTGTGGTCGCTCGGCGACGTAGGACTCGATGAACTCCCGGCTCGCATTGGACGGATACAGCGCCTTTCCCGGCGCCTCGTCGCTGACCGGCAGGAAACTGCTTCGCTGGTTGTCGAGCGTTGTCGCCACGGGCCCCTTGAACAGGTAGAAGAGATTCAGCAACTGCGCAATGTCTTCCGCGCTCTCGTTCGACGCATGCAGTTCGACCAGCGCATCCCGCGAAGCCATCGACTCAGGGTGTCGCTGTCGCAGATACAGCTCGTGCATGATCCGGCCGGCGTCGAGAAGGTGCACAAGGGCGGCGCGCTCCGCGTCAGTCAGGTTGTCGAGCGTCGGCTCGAGTTCGAGAACCAGCGTCTTCTCGAGGATCGCGTCCGCCTGCTCGCTGGTCCAGTAGCCTTCCGGCAGGTCTGCGAAAGATGCCGGCGTCGCGAACATCGCCATGCAAGCGAAACGCGCCAGTCGCCCTGAGTTCAGGTTGAACCGCTTTGTCATCATTCGTCCGATAACCTCACCGTAGACAGGCGCTCGCGGTTGACGTGCAGCTTCGTGACGTCAGGACGTGAGTAGTGGCCACTGATGTCCAGGCTGTGGCGCTCTCTTCGAACGATCTCGTGATCGATCGTCGCAACCGTCACGACCTCTTCAGCAGGCAGCGGTTCGACGAGCCATTCGCCGGTCGGTAATGCAAGGCAGGAGCCGCCGTCTGTCATGACGTCCTCGGCATTCGCAAGCAGTTCTTCGTAGTCCGGGATGTCATCCGGGATATCCGATTTTCGCATCAGGCCGGACACCGACAGGACATAGCTGCGGCTCTCCTTTGCGATAAACCGTGTAATGTCTTCGGTGTTCCGGCGACTGCCGGGCCAGATCGCAACATGCAGGTCCTCGCCCTGGCCGTACAGGCTGGCTCGCGCAAGGGGCAGCCAGTTCTCCCAGCAGTTCAGGCCGCCGACAGTAAACGGCGGCAGCTTGTGCGTGCGCAGGCCATTGCCGTCACCGGTCGCCCAGACCAGGCGCTCTTCGTGGGTCGGCATGAGTTTCCTGTGCACCGAGCCTATCTGGCCGTTCGCGTCGATGTAGACCATCGAACAAAAGACGCTCTGCCCGCGTCGGTTCGGGTCTTTCTCCATAACGCCGACGTATACGGCGATCCTGAGGTCCGAGGCCACTTCGCACAGTGCGTCGAGCCCGCCGCCGGATACGTCGACGGCCTGGTCGACGTACCGGGCGTAGAAGGCCTTCTGCAACGGCGATTCGAATCGGGCGCCATCGGTTCGTTCCACCCACAGTGGATAGCCCGGCACCAGCGCCTCGCCGAACGCCACGAGCCCGGCGCCCTGGCGGGCGGCATCCTCAGTGGCCGCGATGATCTTGGTCATCGTGCGCTCGCGGTCGAGCCAAACGGGCGCTATCTGCGCGATGCCAACGGTAAGCGTGTCGTTTTCCATGCCGGAATCATACAGGAGTCGTGTGGTAAATTAGCTCGCTGCTTTTAGAGGGGGACTACCTGATGCAAGGTTTAATGATGGACATGCCGCTGCTGATCTCGTCACTGGCGGAGCACGCGGCGCGGTTTCACGCGGGCCGGGAAATCCTGGCCGTCACCGCCGACAATCCGGAGCATCGCTATACGTTCTCCGACGCCGTCAGCCGCTCGAAGCGTCTCGCTAAAGCGCTGCAGGCGCTCGGTCTCGAGCAAGGCGACCGGGTAGCCACGATCGCCTGGAACGACCATCGCCACCTCGAGATCTACTACGGCGTCAGCGGCTCCGGCCTCGTCTGCCACACGATCAACCCGCGACTGTTTCCCGAACAACTCGTGTTCATCATCAACCATGCCGAAGACCGCTTCATCTGCGTCGATCCGATGTTCGTCCCGCTGCTCGAGGCGATCGCCGACAAGATTTCGAACGTTGAAGGCATCATCGTCATGACCGACGCCGATCATATGCCGGATTCGAAACTCCCGAACCTGCACTGCTATGAGACGCTGCTGGGCGAGCAGAGTGACGACTACGAATGGCCGATGCTCGACGAGAACGCCGCCGCGGCGCTTTGCTACACGTCCGGAACGACGGGCGATCCGAAGGGCATTCTCTACAGTCATCGCTCCACGATCCTGCATGCGTACGCGAGCGTCGCACCGGATGCGATGGGCCTGGCCAGCAGCGACACTATCCTGCCGGTCGTGCCGCTCTTTCACGTCAACGCCTGGGGCATCCCGTACTCGGCATTTATGGCCGGCGCCAAGCTCGTCCTGCCGGGGCCGAAGATGGGCGACGGTGAGGCCCTCTACCAGTTGATGGACAACGAAGACGTCACGATGGCGCTGGGCGTGCCGACGGTCTGGCTCGCGTTGCTGCAGTACACGGAGCAGGCTGGCAAGCGACTCGACAAGCTGGAGCGCACGCTGGTGGGTGGCGCCGCGGTGCCTCGTTCGATGATCGAGGCGTTTCACAAAAAGCACGATGTCGAGCTGCGCCAGGGCTGGGGCATGACCGAGATGAGCCCGCTCGGCACGGTCAACGCGCCCAAGGCGGGCCTCGAGGGTCTCAGCGAGGACGAGCGCCTGGATCTTGCGACTAAAGCGGGGCGCGGGATTTTTGGCGTCGAGATGCGTATCGTCAATGACGATGGTGAAGTCCAGCCCTGGGATGGCGTCGCCTACGGCGCCCTGCAGGTCAGGGGTCCGTGGATCTGCAGCGACTACTTCAAGCTCGAGGGCAAGGCGGGCTCGCACACCGACGACGGCTGGTTCGAGACGGGCGACGTCGCGACGATCGACCCCGACGGCTACATGGCAATCACCGATCGAACCAAGGACGTGATCAAGTCCGGCGGCGAATGGGTGAGCTCGATCGACCTCGAGAATTGCGCGATGGGCCATCCGGGCGTCGCCGAGGCCGCCGTCATCGGCGTTGCCCATGAGAAATGGACAGAGCGGCCGCTGCTGATCGTCGTACCGAAGGAGGAGGGCGGCATCGAAAAGGACAGCATGCTCGACTGGTTCGATGGCAAGGTCGCCAGCTGGTGGAAACCTGACGACGTCGTCTTCGTGTCCGAGCTGCCGCATACGGCGACCGGAAAGGTCAAGAAGATTGAATTGCGCAAGCAATTCGCTGACTATGAGCTCCCGACCTCCTGAGACTCTCTGATGGCACAACCCTTGCGACTGTATGGCCTCAAAGCCGTCGTCACCGCGGCCGGCGCCGGCATCGGTGAGGCGATTTGCCGCACGCTGGTTAAACACGGCGCAGAGGTCGTGGCGCTGGACAGTTCAAACAGCGGCGTCGACCAGCTGTTCGCGCGCGTAAAGGGCGTGACGGGCATCGCGTCCAACGTCCGTGACGCGCGGGTACTGCCTGCTCTGATTGAGGATGCGGCCAAGAAGCTAGGAGGTATCGACATCTTGGTCAATGAGTTCTCTCCGACGCCGGAGGCGCCCGTCGAATCGACCAATGAAGAGTTCCAGCGACTCGTCGACACTCGGGCTGAGCTGACGCTAGCGAGCTGCCGGGCCGCGCTACCGCACCTCAAAAACAGCCCGGCCGGGCGGATCATCAACATCGGTTTCTTGCGCAGCGTGTTTGCTGTGTCCGCTGTGGGCGCCTGCAATCGGGCTGAGCAGAATCTCGCGGCCATCACGCGTGCCCTGGCCGTCGAGATAGGCGACTCGGGAGTCAATGCGAACTACATCCAGCCCGGCGCAATCATGACGCCGGTCAGCCGGGACGTCTTCAAAAAGCACAAGGACCTGCGTGACTTCTGCATTCGCCGCTCCGCCGCCAACCGTATCGGCGAGCCGGTCGATATCGCCAAAGTTGCCCTGTTCCTGGCGAGCGATGACTCGGTGTACGTGAGTGGCACGGGAATCGTTGTAGACGGCGGACGCGTCGAGGCCTGAGATTGTACCCGGTTCTCGATGACCTGATCAGTCTTCTGCATCTCGAGCGGATCGAAGACAACATCTTCCGCGGCGACAGCCGTGACATCGGGAGTGCCCAGGTGTTCGGTGGGCAGGTGCTGGGGCAGGCGCTGTCGGCAGCGCAGCACACGGTTGAAGACCGCGTTGCTCACTCGCTGCATTCGTACTTCCTGCGTCGTGGCGATATGAATGCGCCGATCATTTACGAGGTGGACCGCGCTCGCGACGGGGGCAGTTTCTCGATGCGGCGCGTGGTCGCGATCCAGCACGGACGGCCCATCTTCAACCTGGCCGCGTCGTTCCAGGTGGCCGAAGACGGACTGGAACACCAGGCGGAGATGCCCGACGTCCCGGGGCCCGATGGATTGCCGAACTCGGTCGATGTCGCCAAGGCCCTTCTCGACAAGATTCCGATGAAGATGCGGCGTTTCATGACGGCTGACCGACCCTTCGAATTCCGGCCGGTTCGCCCGATGAACTTCGCGGACCCGGAGAAGCTGCCGCCCGTCCGGCATGTCTGGGTCCGCACGGTGTCTCCGATCCCCGACCTGAATGTATTGCACCAGAACCTGCTGGCCTACGTGTCCGACTACGAACTGCTCGGTACGGCGACGATGCCACACGGGCTGAGCTTTGCTCGCGGCAACGTCATCATGGCGAGTCTCGATCACGCGCTCTGGTTCCATCGCCCGGTACGCGTCGATCAGTGGCTGCTCTACGACATGGATAGCCCGAACATGTCGGGCGCGCGTGGCTATGCCCGGGGGCAGTTCTTTACCGAGGACGGTGTGCTCGTCGCATCGACGTCACAGGAAGGCCTGGTGCGCGTCGTGGAAGAGGACCGTTCCGGAAACCGTTCTGACCCGAGGCTACAGGTCTAGGCCGGGGACTTGCTCCAGTCTTCGCGGTAGCGCCTGGCGTTCAGGACATAGGCAGCAGCGCTTTTACCGATCATTGCGACCTCATCGTCACTCAGTGCGCGAACGACGGTAGCCGGTGAACCCAGGATCAGCGAGTTGTCGGGGAATTCCTTGTTCTCAGTGATCAGCGACTGAGCGCCGACCACGCAGTTCTTGCCGATGCTGGCGCCGTTCAGGATCACGCTGTTGATGCCGATCAGGCTGTTGTCGCCGATCGTGCACCCGTGCAGCATCACCTTGTGGCCGATCGTCACTCCTTCCCCGACGACGAGAGGAAAACCCGGGTCAACGTGCAGCACCGCGCCGTCCTGCACGTTGCTGCGCTCGCCGATCGTGATCCGGTCGTTGTCGCCCCTGAGGACCGCCTGGAACCAGACGCTGCTTTGATCCTTCAGACAGACGTTGCCAATGACGTCGGCCGAGTCAGCAACAAAATGTGTATCGCCCTCGAGGACCGGTCGGCGGTCGCCAAGGTCTGCGATCACTTTGCTTTGCCTTGCGCTGCGACCGCTGCCGCCGCCTTCGCTGCCGCCTCCGGGTCGCCGAGGTATTCCCGGGAGATCGGCTTTAGGTCATCGTCAAGGACATACTCCATCGGGATGCCGGTCGGAATATTGAAACCCGTGATTTCCTCGTCAGACATGCCGTCCAGCATCTTGACCAACGCTCGCAGGCTGTTGCCGTGCGCCGCGACTAGTACGTTCTTGCCGGCGCGCAGGTCAGGTTCGATCAGATCTTCCCAGCAGGGCCGCACCCGATCGAGCGTGATCGCCAGCGATTCTGTGGCGGGCAGATTGTCTATCCCGGCGTAGCGCAGGTCGTGTGACGGGTGTCTCTCGTCGTCGGCCTCGAGCTCGGGCGGCGGGATATCGTAGCTGCGACGCCAGATGTGTACCTGCTCATCGCCGTACTTGGCAGCGGTCTCCGCCTTGTTCAGGCCCTGCAGCGCACCGTAGTGGCGCTCGTTGAGCCGCCAGTCGCGCACGACCGGCAGCCACATGCGATCCATGACGTCGAGGCTCAGCCACAGCGTCCGGATCGCACGCTTTAGCACCGACGTGTAAGCGATGTCGAACTCATAGGGAAGCTCCGCCATGAGCTTACCGGCCTCACGAGCCTCGGCGATGCCTTGCTCGGTGAGGTCCACGTCCGTCCACCCCGTGAACAGGTTCTTCAGATTCCAGTCGCTCTGTCCGTGCCGACAGAGAACGAGCTTGCCCGCCATGATGTCTTCCTTCTGGTAGATGTAATTCAGTCGTCGATGAGTTCGCGCAGTTCCTGTGCCGCGACGGACAGGGAAGAGAAGTCCACCACGTTTCGAAGCCGCATTTCCTCAAGCATACCCTTGAATCGCTCGACTTTGTCTGCTCGTTTGCTCAGATAGATCTCGACGAGTTCGGCCACGTCTTTCTTGCTGCGGCTCTTCAGTAGTTTCGCCGCGAGATCGCGCCGGATTCGATAGAACTCGTCTCGAAGATTGCTCCTGGCCGCCGCCTGCCACCGGCCTTTCACCTTGAGGTGCTCTGCGCCTTCATGCAGCCAGAACAGGCCGAGGTTCTCGTTGAATGCGGAATAGACACGGGCGGCCTCGACGGTGCTGCGCTTGTACGTCGCCGCGAGATCGGCGATGTCGAGTGCCGCACGGGTCAGCAGGAGTTTCGCCATACGATCCGCGAGCTTTTCGGGTACACCCATTGCAATATAGTTCGCGACCGCGTCGACGTGCCGCTCCTTCGCAGCGGTCGACACAACCGCGCTGGTCTTGGTGTAGACCGTTGTCATGCCGTCCTTGAGACGCTGGACCATGGGCTCGATCTGCATCGTGTCGCCGAAATTCTCGATCAGCCAATAACAGGCATGCCGCTGGACGCGCGCGACCTCAAACATCATCGACATCTGCGCCGAGGCAGGAATCTCGTAGTCGAGCGACTCGATCGTCCGATTCAACTGTCCCGTCTTCATGATCTGCCGGGCGATCGTGTACGCGCGGGCGATCGTAACGACGTCGGCCCCCGTGTCCAGCTGCACGCGCCGCATGAATGCCGGGCCCATTCGATTGACGATGTCGTTCGCAATTAGCGTGGCGAGTATCTGCGGGCTCAGGCGGTGGTGCGGGATCAGGTCTGCATAGCGCCGGCGCAGGACCTCGGGGAAGTAGCGCATCGGGTGCACCACCAGGAAGTCCTCGAGTGACTCCTTCGATCTCATCAGCCCGTTGTACAGGTCGATCTTCGCGTAGCTCAGGATAACGGACAGTTCCGGCCGCGTGATCCCCTGTTTGCGCGCCTTGCGATCCTCGATTTCGGTGTCGTCCGGGAGAAACTCCAGCTCGCGATCGAGAAGCCCCGTCTTTTCCAGGCTCGTGATCACGCGCGCGGTCTCGTCGATGCGCTCAAGCGATCGAATCTCGGACATGCTGATCGCCTGCGTCTGTGAGTAGTTGCTGCGCAGCACCAGCGCCGCGACATCGTCCGTCATTGACGCGAGCAATTCATCGCGCCTGGGGCGCGTCATGCCTTTCGTCTTCGCGACGTCACTCAGCAGGATCTTGATGTTCACTTCGCGGTCGGAGCTGTCGACGCCGGCCGAATTGTCGATGAAGTCGGTATTGATCCGGCCGCCCTTGAGGCTGTATTCGATTCTTGCGAGCTGGGTCAGGCCCAGGTTGCCGCCCTCGCCAACGACTTTGCAACCCAGCTCGCTGGCATTGACACGCAGGTGGTCGTTACTGCGGTCTCCGACGTCGGCATGACTCTCGGTTGTCGCCTTGGCATACGTGCCGATGCCACCATTCCAGAGCAGATCGACGTTCATGCGGAGAATGCCCTGGATCAGCTGGTTAGGCTGCATCGATGTCTCGGTGGTACCGAGCATGCGCCTGACCTCTCGACTGAGCGGGATCGTCTTCGCGTCGCGACGAAATACGCCGCCGCCCTTGGATATCAGTTCGGTGTTGTATTCGTCCCAGCCAGACGGGCCCTTGCGGGTGAACAGACGTTTTCGTTCCTTGAAGCTCGCCTTAGCATCGGGGTCCGGGTCGAGGAAGATGTGCAGGTGATTGAAGGCTGCGACCAGTCTGATCTTCCTCGACAGCAGCATGCCGTTGCCAAAAACGTCTCCGCCCATATCGCCTATGCCGGCGACCGTGAACAGGTCCTTTTGTACGTTCAGTCCCTGCTCGCGGAAGTGTCTTTGCACCGCGACCCACGCTCCGCGCGCTGTGATACCCATCTTCTTGTGGTCGTAGCCGGCCGAACCGCCCGACGCGAAAGCGTCGTCCAGCCAGAAGCCGTAGGACTGGGAAATTCCGTTCGCGATATCGGAGAATGTCGCAGTTCCCTTATCCGCTGCGACGACGAGGTAAGGGTCTTCGTCGTCTCGCCGAACGACGCCCTTTGGTGCCTTCACCTTGCCGTCCACGACGTTGTCGGTGATGTCGAGCAAGCCGCTGATAAACGTGCGGTAACAGACGATGCCTGCCGTCATGACCGCCGCGCGATCGCCTGCCGGCGGGCGTTTGCAAAAGAAGCCGCCCTTGGCGCCGGTGGGCACGATGACGGTGTTCTTGACGACCTGTGCCTTCATCAGTCCGAGCACTTCGGTGCGGAAGTCCTCACGCCGGTCCGACCATCGCAGTCCGCCGCGGGCGACGTCGCCGCCACGCAGGTGCACGCCCTCGACCTCCGTCGAATAGACGAAGATCTCGAATTTCGGTCGCGGTAGCGGGGCCTCCCTGATCTTGCGGGTTTCGAGCTTGATCGAGATATAGGGCTTGCCGTTCTCGTCCCGGCTGTCGAGGTAGAAGTTGGTCCTGAGCGTCGAATTCACCGTTCCGGCGAACGCATTCAGGATGCGGTCTTCGTCGACGTTTTTTGCCTTGTCGACCTCACGCGCAACGGCCTGTTTGGCAGCCTTTAGCTTGTCGTCGCGCTTGGCCGCATTCAGTGCCGGGTCAAACTGGACCTGGAATTGTTTCAGCAGCAGCTTGACGAAGTCGGCGCGTTCGACCAGCACGTCTTCGAGGTAGTCCTGCGAGAACGGCAACGTCAACTGCTGCAGGTACTTGGCATAGCAGCGAATCAACGATACCTGCCGCCAATCGAGGCCCGCACTCAATATCAGACGATTGAAGCCGTCGTTCTCCGCGTTACCGGAGAGCACCTGCATGAAACAGTCTTCGAACAGCGTCGAAATGGCCTGCACATCGATGTCGGCCCCCCGCGTGTGACGCAGGTGAAAGTCCTGGATCCAGAAGCGCTCATCGTCAGACATGCGCAGCTCATACGGCCGTTCCGTATAAACGTCTACACCCATATCCTCGAGAATCGGCAGCGCTTCCGACAGTACCATCGGCTCGCCGTGGCTGAAGACCATGAAGTGCATGTGGCTGGGCTCGGATCTCGCCGGCCTGAACAGCTCCACGTGCCGGCATCGGCCTTCCTCGCGCATAGCATCGATATGATTGATATCGCTGCACGCATCTTGCGGACTGGTTTCTTCCTGGTAGCCAGCCGGGAAAATCTTGCCGTACTTGCGGAACAGCGTATGGCCGTCACGTTGGCCATAGCTGCGGTAGAGCTTCTCCCGCAGGCGGTCCGTCCAGCTGATAATGATGTCGCCGATGCGTTTCTCGATCTGCTGGATGCTGATGCGCGGCCGCTTCCCGGTGTCGACGTGGACGACGATGTGAATGCGCGCCAGCGGTGAATCGACGAGTTCGACGCTGGATTCGGCGGACTCGCCTTCGAACGAGTCAATGAGCAGCGCTTCGAGCTTCTCCCTGATACCGGAAACGTATTTCTCGCGAGGCACATAGACGAGGCAGGAATAGAAGCGTCGAAACATGTCGCGTCGCAGGAAGAAACGCACGCGCTGGCGATCCTGCAGATTGAGAATGCCCAGCACGGTGCGAGCGAGGTCGGGCACGCTTCCCTGGAACAGTTCATCGCGCGGGAACGTGCTGATGATATGCATTAGTGCTTTGCCGCGATGACCTCGCGGCTCGACGTGTGTACGCTCTATGATCTTCTGGATTTTGTGCCGCAGCAGCGGGATGTCTTGCGGGCTCTCACTGTAAGCCGTAGACGTAAACAGGCCGATGAAACGCCTCTCGCCCGTCGCCCGGCCTTTTCTGTCGTAGAGCTTGACGCCGACATAGTCGAGGTAGGTGTTCCGGTGAATGAGCGACTTCGAATTGGCCTTCGTGATTATGAGCCAGTCTTTCGTTCTGGCGAGCCGCCGCATGTCGTTGGTGAGTTCGACGGAGCCATCGCTAGCCGTAGGCTTGGCGAAAAGGCCGAGTCCGGATTCCATGATCGGCTTGATGAACGCTCTATCACCGCGGTAGTTGATCTTGTACTCGCGATAGCCGAGGAACAGGAAGTGGTCGTCGGCCATCCATTCGAGCAGCTCGGCGCTCTCCTTCCTCAAGTTCGCCTCTACCCCCTTGGGTCCGTTTTCCAGCAGCTCTCGCGTATCGAGCATCGTTTGCTGCATCGCCTGCCAGTCCCGTACGGCGACCTGCACGTCGCCGAGCACGTTGTGAATCTCGGCGATCAGCGCCTTCAGCTGTTCCGGGTCGGTTTCCTTGTCGACGGCGAAACGGACGTAGGACTCGGCCGTGCCTTCGTCACTGTCCGGGGCGTGGATCTTCGATATCACGCCAGCCTTCGTGCGTGTAACGCGGATGACCGGATGAACGGTCATCTGCACCGTCAGTTCGAAGCGATTGATGGCTGCCTGCACCGAGTCGACGAGGAACGGACTGTCATCGTTTATCATTTCGACATAGGTGCGCGCAGCGAGGTAGCCGTGCTTTTTCATCTCCGGATTGAAGGCCCGTACCAACGCCTCGCCGGGTCGACGCTTCTTGCCGAATTCGAGGTGCGAGATGGCTATCCGGGCCAGCGCGTCCGGCTGGCGCTGAGCGAGGTCGTCGTAGGGCACATGAGCGTAGTATTGCTGAAGAAATGACTGCTTCTGCGGGCGCGTCGAGAGGAGCGGTGAACCAATTTTGGAGGCAACTATCGAATCCAGAATCTGGACCTTGACGTCGCTTTCACGACGATATTCTTTTTGTGCCACTTTGTACCCCCGATCAGAGCAATCTGATCCCATTACGGCGCGCCTATTTTACGCACGCGTTATATGCACTGTCGACCTCGTGGCGCCGGTAGACAGGTGCGCATGACCTGTGCACGGACAGCTGACTGTGCCTACAATTGGAGGCACTGGAATCGAAGACGACCAAATGAAAAACCGAGAGCTAGAAGACGGGATTCACACGAAGCTATCGCGTGACGATGACTATGGCGGCTACCTTCAGCTCGACCAGTTGCTCAATGCACAGCATCCGCTATCGGACCCGCCACATCACGACGAGATGCTGTTCATCATTCAGCACCAGGTCGCCGAGTTGTGGATAAAGCTGATCATTCACGAGACGAGGAGGGCGATCGAGCTGTTCAACCGGGACGAGCTCGCACCGGCAGTTAAGACGCTGTCCCGTATGCGGCATATCCAGAGCCAGATGTACGCGATGTGGGGAGTTCTCGACACGCTGACGCCGGCGGAGTACTCGGAATTCCGGCACGTATTCGGCAACGCTTCAGGCTTCCAGTCCGCCCAATATCGCCTGCTCGAGTTTATGCTGGGTAGCAAGCATCGCTCGTCGCTAAAAGTCTACGAGCATCTGCCGGACTGGCATCGCCAGCTCGTCGACGCGCTCAATTCACCGAGCCTGTACGACGCGTTTCTGATTCACCTTAAGCGGGCGGGGCTGCCGATTCCGGACAGCGTCGTCGATCGCGACTTCAGCGAGATGCGCGACGAGGATCCGGACGTCGTTGCGGCACTCGCCGACATTTACGAGGATACGTCGAAGCACTGGGTCTACTACGAGATCTGCGAAGCGTTCATGGATATCAACAACAACTTCCAGTTCTGGCGCTTCCACCATCTGAAAACGGTCGAGCGCATCATCGGGCACAAAGCCGGAACCGGCGGATCGTCCGGCGTCGAGTTTCTGAAAAAGGCGATTGACTGGGATTTCTACCCCGAGTTGATCAAGGTACGAACCGAAATGGCCTAGACGACGCGCGGGAATTCGACGCGATCAGGGTACGAACTGGGAGGGTGTAGCAAGAGCCGACACCCCAGGGCCGGAGAATTGGCGGACAGGCAGGCTAGGGGTTGCCCAGCAGTCTCGCTCTCGCCAGCAGACGCTCCATAACGATATTGAATCGTTCGACGTCGTCTTCACTGAGGCCGTGCAGCAAGTCTCGCTCGAATCTCAGGGCGAGCGGCGCGACCTCATCATGCACGCGTTTGCCTTCCTCGGAGAGGTTCAGTATCGAGCGCCGGCGGTCGGCATCGGCAAACTCGCGGTCCAGACGGCCGTTCTTGATCAGCTTCGTGACCGCGCGGCTGACCGCCACCTTGTCCATCATCGTGCGCTCGGCGACCTCGACAGCGGAGAGCCCGGGAAACCGACCGAGGATGGCGATCACGCGCCACTCCGGGATCGTCAGGCCAAAGCGCTTGTCATAGACGCGCGCAATGTTGGTGCTTACCGTGTGCGACACCACGGCGAGACGATACGGGAGGAAGTCTTCGAGGATCAGTTCGTCGGTCATTCGTTGCGGTCTCTTCGCTGCTCACTCAAAGGTAGCGGCTCGACAGCCCTGCATCAACTGGAAATACGGGGATTCTACGAAAGATGCGGTTGGTGCAGGTACTCGCTGGACTGCATCTCGATCAGTCGGCTCGTCGTTCGCTCGAATTCGAAGCGAAGCCGTCTACCGGCATACAGCGTCTCCAGATCGACAGCCGCTGCAATGATGAGCTTCACCCGTCGGTCGTAAAACTCGTCGACCAGTGCGATGAAACGCCGGGCCTGGTTTTCCAGCTCCGCGGTCAGCTGCGGTACACTGGTGACGATCACGGCCTGGTACCAACGTGCAATCGTGATGTAGTCGGCCTGGCTTCTCGGGCCGTCGCAGATCTCGTCGAAATCAAACCAGACGACACTCTTGCCGCACTGACGAGCAATCAATTCCCTGCCGTGCACCTCAAGGACACGGTTGAGTTCCGGAGCGCTCGAGGCCGCTTCCGAAAAGAAATGCTCAATCTTCGATGGTGTGTCCGGATCGTCTGAAATCAGGTACGTGCCGGCTTGCTCCAGCAAACGCAGGCGATAGTCCGTGTCGCCGCCCAGGTGGTGGACTTGGGTATTCGCTTCGAGTGCCGCGATGGCCGGCAGGAAGCGCTGCCGCTGCAGGCCGTCGCGATAGAGTTCGGCCGGCGGGCTGTTCGAGGTCGCGACGAGCGTAACGCCCCGATCGAACAGGCGTTCAAGCAGACGCCCAAGAATCATCGCGTCACCGATGTCGCTGACAAAGAACTCGTCGAAGCACAGCACCCGAGTCTCGTCGGCAATGTTTTCGGCGACCTGGTCCAGCGGATCCTCGATGTCGCCGAGAAGACCGAGCCGCTCGTGAACTTCCTGCATGATGCGATGAAAATGATTGCGTCGCTTCGCCTTTAGCTCGAGCGTCTGGAAGAACAGGTCCATCAGCAGCGTCTTGCCGCGACCGACGCCTCCCCACAAATAGATCCCGCGAACACCGGGATAGCGAGCCGGCCTCCCGAGCAGTCGGTCGACCAGGCTTCGCTTCGCGGGCGGGCCGTCGACGAGTTGATGCTGGAGGTCGTAGAGCATGTCGACGACCCGCTGCTGCGCGGGGTCGTGAACGTGGCCGTGGCTACGGAGATTCTCCTCGTAGGCCTCTTTAATATTCATTTACCATCAAATCTGTATTGCAGTTCCCCCGGGCTGCGGGGAAGAGTAACCTGCTACAAAAGAAGCCGCTACACGTCGGCGATAAACGGGCAAAAAGGAAAGCGCAATGAGTGAGGAAACGGCACGCGAATCGATGGAGTTTGATGTCGTTATCGTGGGTGGCGGACCGGCCGGTCTTGCTGCCGCCTGCAGGCTGATGCAACTCAACGCCGAACTGTCGGTGGTCGTCGTCGAGAAGGGCTCGGAGATAGGCGCGCACATACTCTCAGGATGCGTGTTCGAGCCGACGGCGCTCAAGGAGCTGTATCCCGACTGGAAGGAGCGAGGTGCTCCGCTCGATACGCCGGTCAAGGGCGACAAGTTTCATCACATGCGCAGCCCGACCAAGTCGAGAAAGGTGCCGGGGCCACTCGTCCCGCGCCCGATGCACAACCATGGCAACTACATCATCAGTCTGGGCAGGTTGTGCCAGTGGCTGGGCGAGCAGGCCGAGAATGCCGGCGTCAACGTCTTCCCGGGCTTCGCGGCTTCCGAAGTGCTCTACGACAGCGAGGGGCGCGTCACCGGTGTGGCGACCAGCGACATGGGCATCGGCAAGGACGGTGAGAAGAAAGACTCTTACACACCGGGCTACGAGCTGCTCGGCAAGTACACAATCTTTGCCGAGGGCGTCAGGGGCAACCTGGGCGAGCAGCTGATGGAGACGTTCAACCTGCGCGAGGGCGCCGACCCGCAGCACTACGGCATCGGCATCAAGGAAGTCTGGGAGGTCAAACCGGAGAACCACGACGAAGGGCTCGTCGAGCACTCGCTGGGATGGCCGCTCGACAATAAGACTGAAGGCGGCGGCTTCCTGTACCACGCCGCCAACAACCAGGTGTTCTTGGGATTCATCGTCGCTCTCAACTACAAGAACCCCCACCTGTCGCCGTTCGAGGAATTCCAGCGCTGGAAGCATCACCCGGCGATCCTGAAGACATTGGAGGGCGGCACTCGCGTCGCCTACGGCGCCAGGGCCGTCAACAAGGGCGGGCTGCAGTCGTTGCCCGACCCTGTCTTCCCGGGCGGCCTGCTGGTCGGCTGTGACGCGGGATATCTGAACGGCGCCAAGATCAAGGGCGTGCACACGGCCATGAAGACCGGCATGCAGGCGGCCGAGAGCGTTCATGAGGCCCTTGCAGCGGGCGACGAGGGGCAGGGTGTGCTGGATAAGCATCGACAGCGCGTCAACGACTCGTGGGTGTACAAGGAGTTGCACAAGACCCGCAACTTCGGCCCGGCGTTGAAAAAATTCGGCACGCTGATTGGCGGCGCCATTGTGTTTATCGACCAGAATATTTTCGGGGGACGGCTGCCTTTCACGTGGACCAGCCCGAAGCCGGACCACGAGAGTCTCGACAAGGCCAGCGAATCAAAGCCGATCGAATACCCGAAACCCGACGGCGTCATCAGCTTCGATCGCCTGTCGTCGGTGTTTCTCTCCAGCACGAACCACGAAGAAGACCAGCCGTCACACCTGAAGCTGAAAGATGCGTCGGTGCCGATTTCGCACAACCTGCCGATCTTCGATGAGCCGGCGCAGCGCTACTGCCCGGCAGGCGTCTACGAGGTCGTCGATGAGGAGGATGGCGGGAAGCGTTTCGAAATCAGCGCGCAAAACTGCGTGCACTGCAAGACCTGCGACATCAAGGACCCGACGCAGAACATCGTCTGGACCGTGCCGGAGGGCGGCGGAGGACCGAATTATTCGGGGATGTGATCGCGGGTGTTTTGCAACCGGTTGGTACGCATCCGTGGTCTTGGGCTCGGGTGTCTGCTCATGACCATTAGCGTACATTGGCGCCTGTTGGAGCCCGCCTTGCGGGCAATCGATTCTGATAGTCCGCTAATGACTGCGGATTCAATCGGTGAGCGCAACACCTAATCTCTAAGTATAGAGAAGGAGGTGTTGAAGATGGGCTATCCGACCAGGATTTATTACACCGAGAAAGACAAAGCGTTGATGTGGGATCGCTGGCAGAAAGGCGAGTCACTACACTCGATAGCCAGGCACTTTGGACGCAGTCATACCTCGGTCCAGGGGATACTGAGTCGCACAGGCGGCATCCGGCCATTACCACGACGGCGATCCCGGTTGTCATTGACGTTGGCAGAACGTGAAGAGATCTCTCGAGGTCTTTCTGCAGGACGTTCACTACGAGCGATTGCCTCGGCCCTGGGGCGCTCGCCATCAACGGTTAGCTGTGAGCTTGGCCGCAACGGCGGACGCCGTCGCTATCGTGCCCACACAGCCGATCAGGCGGCATGGGATCGAGCGAAGCGGCCCAAGCCCTGTAAACTGGCGCTGAACCGCCCGCTGGCCATGACTGTGGCTCGGTTGCTGCGTCAGCAATGGTCACCGTGGCAGATAGCGGGCCGGTTGAAGCGCGAGTACCCCCACGACGAGAGCTGCCGGGTGTCACACGAGACGATCTACAAGACGCTGTTCATCCAGGCCCGTGGCGCCCTGAAGAAGGAGCTGGTTCAACACCTTAGACGTCGTCGCAGCATGCGCCGGTCGCGGCACCACACACAGAAGACACCCGATCACGGCCGCATAGTTGGTGCGGTGTCGATCCGCGAGCGGCCAGCCGAGGTTGAGGACCGCGCAGTACCCGGCCACTGGGAAGGTGACTTGCTGTTCGGCAGTAACAACAGCCAGATCGCCACCCTGGTTGAGCGTCACAGTCGCTACTGCATGCTGGTGCGGGTCAACAGCAAAGACACCAAGACCGTCATCAATGCGCTCATCAAACACGCTCACAAGCTGCCACGAGAGCTGTACAAGTCACTGACCTGGGATCGAGGCAAGGAGATGGCAGATCACAAACGCTTCTCCCTGGCGACTGACATCGACGTGTACTTCTGTGATCCTCAGCATCCCTGGCAACGCGGCTCCAACGAACAGATCAACGGGTTGCTACGGCAGTACTTCCCGAAAGGGATGGATCTGTCGGGCGTGCATCAGAACAGGCTGAACGCTGTTGCACGAAGACTTAACGAACGACCCCGACAAACGTTAGACTTTGAAACGCCGGCCGAGCGTTTTGAGCAATGTGTTGCGTCGACCGGTTGAACCAGCAACCTAAAGCAGACTGGCGCCGCACGGTGGGAGCGGCGTCAAGCTGTGATCTGTTTCTGTCAGCCTATGATCCGAAGTGCCCTCCACGGTAGTCCCCTCAAACAAAAGGTAGTTCAACGTGAAAGAACCTGGACATAAAGCACCCAGTATCTGTCGAACAAAGGATCAGCGGTTTGTCTTCTTGATCTGGGCTACCGCAGTCCTCTTCTTAGCTAGCGGCGCTCTCGCAAGCCAAACAGTCGTCGAAGAATCGTTGCCAATCGGAATGCTTGCACCAATAAAAACAGCGGTGTCCGCTTCGCATCTCGCCTCCATATGCGAGGCTGATATTCGCGAACTTCGGGCGCGTATTGAGAGGCTCTCAACTCTGGAGGCCGAGCACGATCCTCTGGAGTATCTCATTTCGGTGGACGCGATTTTCGCCAGTCAACAAGGGCGCTGGATGTTCGCGCTTACGTTGGCTTTCGTGCATCCGGACGAGACAACGGCGAATATCGCCCGCGACTGTGCACAGTCTTTTCAGTCGATCGAGACTGACCTATTCTCCTCTGCTGAAATTTTTGGTCGACTGATGGACATCGACCTCGCAAGCTCGACGCCTGAGACCCGGCGCGCTTTCAACCTACTGGCCGATCGATTTCGATCAGCCGGCGTTGGATTTTCCGGAGAATCCCACGATAGGGCAATCGAAATCCAGGAAGAGCTTGGTAGCCTTGGAACGCAGTTCATCGAGAATATTCGCACTTCCGACTCGGCGATCGAAGTACCGCGAGATCGACTCGGGGGTCTGCCTGCCGAATACATTGAGACTCGATACGATGCCGCTAAAGACCTGGTAGTAATCAGCGGTCGCTCAGATGATTCGCAGCCCGTTCTACGCTTCGCGGAGGATGCTGCTCTTCGTTTTGAAGTGCTCCGGCTGTCGAAGCTGAGGGGGTATCCAGAAAACCGGCCCGTTCTGCATCGAATGCTAACTCTGCGACAGGAGTTGGCAGAGCTGTACGGTTACTCGCACTTTGCCGAACTCGACATGCAGGGGACGATGGCCGGAAGTCCCGATCGGGTCGCAAGCTACCTTCAAACACTGTCTGAACTTGTTACCGACTCCGCTCAGCGCGAGGCGGACTACCTCGCGTCGCTGAAGAGCGAGGACGAGCAAGGGTTGGCTGAGTGGGATGTTTCGTATCTTGTGTCGAACGCTCAGGATGCTCTCGGTGTTGTCAGCGCCGAAGTGGTGCGCAGCTATTTCCCTTTTAGTCAGACTCTCGACGGGGTAGTGAACTTCGTCGGAGAACTGCTGGGAATCGAATTCAGGCGGATTGATGTCGAGGGCTGGCATGAGGACATCGGAGCGTATGAAGTGCTGGTAGATGGCGAGCTTCGAGGCAGGATTCTCATGGATATGCATCCTCGCGAAGGAAAGATTGATGGAAACCAGGCAGTTGTTTTGCAGGTCGGCATAAGAGACCGGTCGATGCCGGTCATTGCTTTGCTCTGCAATTTTCCCGAAGGCGACGAAGGGCTGGAAGTCAGCCAGGTACGAACGCTATTACACGAGTTTGGGCATGCTGTGCATTTCGTCCTAAGTGGCAACCAGGAATTCGGGATTACGAGCAGTATCGGCATCGAGTTCGATTTTCTTGAAGCGCCTTCACAACTGCTGGAGTTGTTTCTGAGCGAGTACGAAACAATGCGCCTGCTCGCCACTAGCAATTCACACATGGAACTTACCGCCGATATCCTGAGCGACTTGACTGCTGCCGATCAATTGGGAAGAAGTCTCGAGATGCAGAGGCAACTGTACTTTGCTGATCTGTCTCTACGCCTGCATTTCAACTTCGACGCTTCGCGCGATCTTGACGAGTTAAATGCCGAAATCGAGCGCGAGAATCGCCCATTCGTCGCATTGATTCCCGATGCGCACAAGTATGCGTCTTTCGGACATCTGTATGGCTATCGCTCTCGCTTTTACACCTACGATTGGTCGCTCGCAATCGCGGCAGATCTATACTCGGAATTCAGTGGCAACGGAAATGCAGAGGAAATCGGTGTCGACTATCGACGCAAGGTTCTTGAGCAAGGTGCCTCTGTACCCATTGATGCAGCATTGGAGGAGTTTCTGGGGCGGCCAGTATCGTTCAGGACATTCGGAAATCAACTTGCCGATCTTCAAACGTCTCTGTTCGAGCGGATAGAAGATTAGTCGCATCGGTCGCTGTCGATACACGAGCGTGGAAGTCCGGTTCTGTCAGAAAGCCGGCCTGCGGATCGCCCGCAAGGCGGCCTCCTACAGGGTGAATCGGCAGCCGAAAGCAGACGTTCGTCAAGGCTATGCAGCAGCCTGATAGCGCGCCTCTACACCTATCGAGGCTGCATCCGTATCGCGCCATCGACTCGGATCGTCTCACCATTCACCATCGCGTTGCCGTAGATGAATGCGGCCGTGTCCGCGTATTCCTCCGGGTTGCCGAGGCGTGGCGGGAAGGGCACCTGTTTGCCCAGTGAGTCCTGAACTTCCTCGGGCATGCCAGCCATCATCGGGGTCTTGAAGATGCCCGGAGCGATCGTGTTGACGCGGATGCCGAACTGCGCGAACTCGCGCGCGAGCGGCAGCATCATGCCGACGACGCCGCCTTTCGACGCGGAGTAGGCCGCCTGGCCGATCTGTCCTTCGAAGGCCGCGATGGATGCCGTGCTGATGACGACGCCACGCTCGCCTTCGTCATTCGGCTCGTTCTCGACCATGATCGCCGCCGCTTCCTTCGTTACGTTGTAGCTGCCGATCAGGTTGATGTGTATGACGCGGGCGAAATTCTCGGTCGGCCACGGCCCTTCGCGTCCGAGTGTGCGACCCGCCGTGGCGACGCCGGCACAGTTCATCGCGAGCGTGATGCCGCCCATGAATTCTTTCGCCTGCTGCATCGCGCTGCGCACTTCGTCTTCGCTGCAGACATCCGTGCGAATGAAAATCGCGTTATCGCCCAGCTCGCTTGCCGCTGCTTCTCCCTGCTCGGCGTTGACGTCCAGCAGGACCGCATGGCCGCCTGCGGCGATGACGCGACGCGCCGTCGCAAGACCGAGGCCGGATGCGCCGCCGGTGATGACGGCTTTGGCAGATTGAAGATCCATGAGTGCTCCTTGAAAACTAGTCGATTTCGATACCGATAGCCGTAGCTTCGCCGCCACCGATACACAACGAGGCGACGCCTCGCTTCTTGTTGTGAGTTCGCATCGCGTGCAGCAGCGTTACGATGATGCGTGCGCCAGAAGCGCCGATCGGATGCCCCAGTGCACAGGCGCCGCCGTGCACGTTGACCTTGGCATGGTCGATGCCGACGTCATGCATGGCGGCCATCGTGACGACCGCAAACGCCTCGTTGATCTCGTACAGATCGACGTCCTCCGGCGTCCAGCCCAGTTTCTCGTGCAGCGCCTTGATGGCGTAGACCGGCGCCGTCGTGAACCATGCAGGTTCCTGGGCGAAGTTCGAGTGACCGACGACCCGCGCAAGCGGCGTGATTCCGCGCCTCTCAGCCTCGCTGCCGCTCATCAGCACCAGCGCCGCGGCGCCGTCCGATATAGACGATGAACTGGCGGCCGTGACCGTGCCGTCCTTGCGGAAGGCTGCCCTGAGGGACGGGATCTTCTCCGGCTTGGCCGTCTGCGGTCCCTCATCTTCGGATACGGTGACATCGCCTTTGCGCGTCGAGATCGTGACGGGCGAAATCTCAGCTTTGAAAGCGCCGGACTCGGCTGCGGCGCGCGCCCGAGTGACCGACTCAATGGCAAAGGCGTCCTGCGCCTCGCGCGTGAAGCTGTACTTCTCGGCCGTGTCTTCGGCGAAGTGCCCCATCATGTTGCCGTCGGCCGGGTTTTGCAGGCCGTCATAGAACATATGGTCCAGCACCTCGCTATGCCCCATGCGGTAGCCGCCGCGTGCCTTCGGCAGCAGGTACGGCGCATTCGTCATCGACTCCATGCCGCCGCTGACAACGATCTTCGCGCTGCCGGCCCGAATCAGGTCATGGGCCAGCATCGTGGTCTTCATGCCGGATCCGCAGGCCTTGTTCAGCGTGCTGGTAACGACGCTTTTCGGCAGTCCGGCTGCGAGGCAGGCAATTCTTGCCGGCGCCTGGCCAACGCCGGCCGGCAGGACGCAGCCCATCATCAGTTCTTCGATCGACCCGCCGTCGACGCCCGAGTCTGCGACGGCGGCCTCGATGGCTGCGGCACAGAGGTCTGTGGCGGAAAGCGGCGACAATACGCCCTGAAAGCCGCCGATCGGCGTTCTGCGTGCCGCAACGATGACTACGGAATCTTGGCTCATACATCCATCTCCAGGTGGATCCTGACTGTGCGCTACTGTGCGACCAACCGGCCCGTTCAGGCAATATCAGTATGAGGGTAGTCAGGCGGGCGCTGCGGCGCCTGCCTCTGCCTCCGATTCGAGCAGGTCAGGTTCGTCGATGGCCTCCAGTATCCTGCGGCGCGCCTCGGCTGCAAGCGTCCGGTGATCGGCAAACGCCGGGTCGTCCGGCAGTATCGGCGGCAGGATGCGGATCGTGATCCGGGATGGCCGAAGCATCCAGTCGTCGGCCGTCAGCATTTCACGCGTACCGGTGATAACGACGGGCAGCACCGGCATCGCGCCTTTGATCGTGGCCATGAAGGCCCCGGCACGAAAGCGCCCGATGCCGGGGTGCTTGCGAAACGTGCCCTCCGGGAAGAAGGCGAGGCTTTCGCCCCCCTGCGCGGCGCGGACGATACGCCTGGCGTCCAGCGCACTGCCTCCGGGACGATGTCGCTCGACGAAACGGGAGCCGGCGCGGCGCAGCAGGAAATGGACGACGGGAATGTCCCGCATCTCCCCCTTGATCACGAATGAGAAGCGTGACGGCAGGTAGCCCTTCATCAGGGGGCCATCCACGTAGCTGGCGTGGTTCGCGACCATGACCGCGTTGCCGGACGGGATATTGCCGGCGCCGACGATGTCCGGAACGCAGCCGGTCAGGACGAAAGGCATGCGGGACGCCGCTTTGGCCAGTTTGTAGCGCCAGGTCGCGCTGGGCACCAGTGTTACCGAAACCAGCGCAAACACGATGGCGATCACAGTAACCAGCCACGCATACAGGCAGAATGGCAGCTGTATCAGGCGTGTCAGCACGCGCTTCACCGCGAAAGGCCCCGCGGCAGGGCGTTTCGGCAATTTGTGATGCAGATCACTTTATGTCAACGCTCTTAAGATTCTGTGAAGCTGATCACGCCTATCCTGAAGCGGCCAAATCATACTCAAAACCTTGAAAAATCCGTCGCTTGGCTGCGCGTCGGTTACTGGGATCAACTGGTTGTCTGCGCGAAAACGCGTATCCTACCAGCGTATTCGTGACCACGCGGCATCAGCGTTGCAAGGGACTGCTACGACTGGACGAATGGACATTATGGCGAGCAAAGACACGAACACCGAGGACCCGAAGCTCATCGCTGAATCTACCGCGCTGGTAGATCGATTCCTCGATGCCATCTGGATGGAACGCGGACTGTCGCAGAATACGCTCGGTGCGTACCGGGCCGATCTGATGACGCTGTGCCGCGCCTTGTCGCAGGACGGGAAATCCATCGATATGGCCGACAAGGCCGACCTGCTCGCTTTTATCGCAAGCCGTGTCGAGAGCGGTGCGAAGCCGCGGTCAACGGCGCGACAGTTGTCGAGCTTCCGGCGCTTCTTCCGCTACATCATGCGTGAGGGCCTGCGTTCCACGGACCCGACCGCCGAGATCGAAATGCCGCGGATTGGCCGCTCCCTGCCGAAGACGCTCAGTGAAGACGAGGTGGATTCGCTCCTGAGCGCGCCGAACGTCGACGAGCCGCTCGGTCACCGCGACCGCGCGATGCTCGAACTGCTGTACGCAACCGGTCTGCGTGTTTCGGAGCTGATTAACCTGAAACAGTCACAGGTCAACTTCAACCAGGGCGTGCTCCGCATCGTCGGCAAGGGCGACCGGGAGCGACTCATTCCGCTTGGCGAAGAGTCCCAGCGCTGGCTGAAGGACTTTATCGATGGCCCGAGGATGGAAATCCTGCTCGAGCGCCAGACCGACTACCTATTTCCAACGCGCCGCGGCGATCGTATGACCCGCCAGGCGTTCTGGCACATCATCAAGCGCTATGCCGAAAAGGCCGGCGTCCGCAAGAAGATGTCGCCGCACAGCCTGCGTCATGCCTTCGCGACGCACCTGCTGAACCGGGGCGCAGACCTGCGTGTCGTCCAGTTGTTGCTCGGTCACAGCGACCTGTCGACGACCCAGATCTACACGCACGTGGCTCGCGAGCGGCTCAAGGAGCTGCACAGCGAGCACCATCCGCGCGGCTAATCTCGTTTCATAGTTGAAACATTTGGGCCGTTGGGCCGGTCTATGTGCAGGTGATACAATCGCGCCGCGCGGACGCCGCCGCTTAACCAACCGAGTGTTCTTCATGAAACGAGCCACAACCCTTCAATTAAGCCTCCTGGTAGCGCTGCTGGCGCCCGCTATCGCTGCTGCCGACGCCAAGCTCGAAGCCGTTCGAGAGAAAGTGACGGCGATGTTCGACATCATCGAAAAAGAAGACATCAACGGCAGCCCGGTCGACGGCTGGTACACGATTCAGAAGGGCTCTGTCGTGGCTTACATCTCCGACGACGGCCGATACATGATGCAGGGCGACCTGATTGATCTCGACCAGAACGTCAACCTGTCGGAAGAGGCGCGTACGGACGCTCGTCGCGACCTGATCTCGTCGGTCGACGACGCTCAGTTCATCACGTTTTCACCGGCAGAGCCGAAGTACAGCGTCGCCATATTCACCGACGTCGATTGCACCTACTGTCGTCGCCTGCATCAGCAGATCGAGGACTACATGGAGCAGGGCATCGAGGTTCGCTATCTGCTGTATCCCCGCAACGGACCCGCATCGCGTGCGTGGAGCACGTCGGAAGCCGTGTGGTGTTCGACGGATCGCCAGGCGGCGCTGACCAACGCGAAACTGGGACAGACCGTCGAGGCGACAAAGTGCGATGCATCGGCGGTACAGGCCCATTACTCGCTGGGTCAGGAAGTCGGCCTGTCCGGAACTCCGGCCATCGTGCTTGAAGACGGCGAACTGATCGGCGGTTACCTGCCCCCGCAGGCGTTGCGCGGCAGGCTGGACCAAAAGACGACCAGCGCGAACTAGGCCTCAGACACACACGTTAAAACGGCGGGCTCTCGTGCCCGCCGTTTTGCGTTTGGGGGTCTGTGAGTCTTGCCAGATAGAACCTAGTAGGACTTGACGCGACGGAGCTCGTGAATGTGCACGGTGTTGTCGCGACCGCCGTCCTCGACGAATCGTTCCAGCGCGAACTTGCCGGAGCGAAACGCAATGTCGTCCCACGGAATCTCGTCTTTGGCAAACAGCCGGGTCTCGAGCGTCTCTTCGCCGGCGCCGAAACTGCCCTTGAGCCTGGCGGTGTAATACAGGTGTAGCTGGCCCACCTCGATAACGTCGACAGACGCATACAACCGGCCCAGTTCGACCTCGGCCAATGCCTCCTCGCGCGTCTCTCTCGCGGCGCCCTCGGCGCTGGACTCACCGAGTTCCATGAAGCCCGCCGGTACGGTCCAGTAACCGTAGCGTGGCTCGATCGAGCGCTTGCAAAGCAGGATCTTGTCGTCGTGTTCGACGAGGCAGCCGACGACGATCAGCGGGTTCTTGTAGTGAATGGTGCCGCAGATGTTGCAGATCGCTCGTTCCCGGTTGTCGCCATCCGGGACGCGATAGCTAACGTCTCCGCCGCAGACGGAGCAGAATTTCATGCGAGGCATCATTCGAAGGGACGTCCTTAATTGGTGCCGGGAGCGAGAATCGAACTCGCACTCTGTTTCCAGAACCGGATTTTGAATCCGGCGCGTCTACCAGTTCCGCCACCCCGGCCAGGGCCCGCGTCAGGCTGGCCGCAGAGTATATGCGTCAAGGCGTGCCGCTTCCAGACCGACTTGTTGCGACCTTTTTCGGGGCAATCGCATCTAAAATGGCAGATATGAGCAAATTTGCTGACATCACGCTGGATCCGGGGATTATCAAGCGTGCCGCGAAGGGCGACGTTCGGGCGCACGAGATTCTGTACCGATCCTTCGCAACCCCGGTGTACTCGCTGTGCCTGCGCTTCACTCGAGTGCCGGCACACGCCGAGGACCTCGTCCAGGAGACGTTCATCGAGGTCATGCGGTCAATCGCCAGGTTCCGCGGTGACGCGGCGATCGGCACATGGATTCGGCGCATCGCCGTCTCGAAGGCGCTGATGTTCCTGCGATCGGCCTGGACGAGCCGCGCGCAATCGCTGGGCGAGGACTGGGAGGAGATCAATCTCGGCAACGCCGCTGACGTCAATGCGGCGTATCGGCAGGACACCGCCATGGACCTGGACGCAGCGCTTGGCAGCCTGCCCGACGTCAGTCGCACCGTGGTCTGGCTGCACGATGTCGAAGGCTTTACGCACAAAGAGATTGCCGAGCTGATGGGCAAGACAGAGAGTTTTTCCAAGTCGCAGTTGTCGCGAGCGTATCAACGGTTGAGGCCGTTGCTCGAGACAGGCGACGAGGTCGATAACCGCGCCGCGGCGTGGAGGAGTTGTTGAAGATGTCCGCGAACGACAAGGACGAAGACATGATTTCCGGGTTAACCGCCGACCAGCGTGAGCTGTTGCAGTCAGGCTTACTTTGCCTTCCAGAGACGATGCCCCCGCGTGCCGTCTGGGAACGCATCAAGGAGCAGGGGGAGGCAGAAGGCTTGCTCAAGAAACCTGCGGCGACTCGTAGCTGGTACCTGCCGTCCGGCCTTGCCGCGGCTGCCGTCACCGCCGCGATTTTGCTTGCCTGGTCGCCCGAGCAGCCGCCCGTGCAGCAGGCCGTAACGGTGCCTGACAGCTTGCCGACCAATGCCCAGGAAGTCGATGCGCTGCAGGCATTGATGGTCGAGTCCCGCCAGCTCGAGAGCGACCTGCGCGCGATACCGGCCGAACCACGCGTCATGCGCGCGGGCACCGCCGCGACCATCGCGGAGATAGAGGACCGCATCGCGGCGATCGATTACCAACTCAGCGACCCTGAAGTGTCGCTGAGTCCGGAGGAAGAGAAGATATTCTGGCGCGAGCGCGTCAGGTTGATGAAGTCACTGGTTGGGCTGCGTTATGCGCAGGCGCAGCGCAACGCCCTTTGATCAGGAGTAGTACAGAGATGAATGCTAGAAAATTACTGTTATCGGTCGCGGCGGGCCTGCTTTTCGCCGTGCCGGGCTTTGCGCAGGACGACGCTGCACAGAGGCAGCAGGCCGCGGACGCAGCCCGCGATGCGCGACAAATGGAACAGCGCGTGATGCGCCTGCGGGCAAGCCAGGAGCAAGCCGAACGCGAGCTCGAACAGGCAGCAGCCATGCGCGCCGTCGAGCGTGAAAAGATCGAGGAAAGGGAAGAAATCCGTATCCAGATGCGTGAGGCCGAAGAGAAGCTGGCGGAGGCAGCTCAGAGAATTGCCGAACTGAGTCAGAGGAACCTCCCACACATCCAGAGCAACGTTCGCGCGATTTTTACAGGCAATGATCGGCCGCGACTTGGTGTCACCGTCGCCAGCGGCGACAAGGCCGGACCGGTCGAGGGAGTAGAGATCGACGCGGTCACGCCGGGCTCCGCGGCTGACGAGGCCGGACTGCGTGCCGGCGACGTGCTGACGCTGGTCAACGACGAGTCGCTGAGCGCGGATTCGTCCGAAGCGGCTACCAAGAAGCTGCTCGACTTCATGTCCGGCGTCGAGGCGGGCGACAAGCTCAAGGTCGAGTACCTGCGCAAGGGCAAAGTCGGCACCGTGGAAGTGGAGCCGAAGACGATGGAGTTACGCACCTTCGACTTCCTTGGACCGGGCGGCGGTGTGGAGGTATTCGGCGATCCCGATGTGGAAGTTCACGTTGCGCCCGACATGGGGCAGGGATTCAGCTACAACTTCGGCTTCCCATGGGTCGGCAAGGCCTGGGGTGACATGGAGATGGTCGAGCTCAGCGATGGCCTGGGTCGATACTTCGGAACCAGCGACGGATTGTTGATCATCAGCGTGTCGGACTCGAACGACATGCAGCTTGAAGACGGTGACGTGCTGCAGTCCATCGATGGTCGTGAACCAACGTCCGTCGGACATGCGATGCGAATCCTCGGATCCTATGAGGCGGGCGAAGAGGTCACGTTGAAGATCATGCGGGACAAGAAGCGCAAGACACTTAAGGTCACGATGCCGGACGCACGCAGCAGCAGCTTGCTGCCTCCGGCCAGCCCGCTGGCCCCGGCGTCATTGTTGCCGCCGGTCGCACCTCCACCAGCAGCTCCAGCGGCTGCCGTCGTACCGCCCGCGGTACTGGAGGAAACAGTCGCGCCGCGGAGCACTGACACGCGCACGTAGAATCGCCACCGATCGGGCCGTCGAGGACCAAAACGTCCACCTGAAATCGCCACCGGTCGGGTCATCGGGAACCGAAATGCCTGCCCGAAGTAGCTACGGGCGCGCATGGCTTTGTTACCATGCGCGCCCATGCGCATAGACGACTTCGATTACCACCTGCCCGATTCGCTGATCGCGAAGTTTCCACCGGCAGAACGACGCGACAGCCGTCTGCTGGATCTAAGCGATGGCATCGCCGATCGTCACTTCTATGATTTCCCCGCCATCCTCGATCCGGGCGACCTGCTCGTGTTCAACGACACGCGCGTGATCCCGGCGAGACTGTTCGGTCGCAAATCCTCGGGCGGGCGCATCGAACTGCTCGTCGAACGAATCGAGGAAGAGAACACGGCGCTGGCGCACATTCGTGCCAGCAAGTCGCCCAAGCCCGGCTCGGTCCTCGAGTTTGACCACGGCCTGGCCGCGACGGTCGAAGGCCGGCAGGGATCCCTGTATGCGTTGACGTTCTCCGAACCGCTGCTGCCCTTCCTGGAGGCGCACGGCGAAGTACCACTGCCGCCGTACCTCGAACGTGACGCCGACGAATCGGACCGCGACCGCTACCAGACCGTGTACGCGAACGACCCGGGCGCCGTCGCGGCGCCGACCGCCGGACTGCATTTCGACAAAGCGCTGATGCAGGAGACACTGGACGCCGGTGTAGAGCACACTTACGTGACGCTGCACGTCGGCGCCGGCACCTTCCAGTCGCTTCGTCATGAGGACATAGAGAGCAACCGGCTGCATAGCGAGCGCGTCGTGGTCAGCGAGGCTTGCGTCGACGCGGTCCGTCGAACGCGGCAACGCGGAGGCCGCGTGGTTGCCATCGGCACGACAGCGGTACGGTCCCTCGAGGCGGCATCCGCCAGTGGCCGCATCGCGCCATTCTCCGGCGAGACCGAGCTGTTCATCATGCCGGGCTACGAGTTTCGAAGCGTGGATGCGATGATCACGAATTTTCACCTGCCGAAGTCATCGCTGCTGATGCTCGTCTCTGCCTTCGCGGGCCGCGAGCGCATCCTCGCAGGCTACCGACATGCCGTCGAACAGGCGTATCGTTTCTTCAGTTATGGCGACGCAATGTTCCTGACACCGGGCAACAAGTAATGAAGCTGGAACTGCTGGCACAAGACGGTAATGCGAGGCGCGGCCGCCTGCAGTTTCGGCGCGGCAGCGTCGAGACGCCGGCTTTCATGCCGGTGGGCACCTATGGGACCGTCAAGAGCGTGACGCCAGAAGAGGTGGCGGACAGTGGCGCCGACATCATTCTCGGCAACACGTTTCACCTGATGCTGCGACCCGGCACCGAGATCATCCGCAAGCACGGCGGCCTGCACGAATTCATGAACTGGCACGGGCCGATCCTGACAGACTCCGGGGGGTTCCAGGTGTTTTCGCTCGCCGACATGCGCAAGCTGACCGAGGAAGGCGTGACCTTTCAGTCGCCAGTGAACGGCGACCGGATCCTGTTGACCCCGGAGCGTTCGATGGAGGTTCAGCACGAACTGAACGCGGACGTGACGATGATCTTCGACGAATGCACGCCGTATCCTGCTACCGAGTCAGAAGCCCGTGCGTCAATGGAGCTGTCGCTGCGCTGGGCAGACCGGAGCCGCACACGCTTCGATGAGCTGAAGGCGAAAGAGCCGGATCGGGGCGAGGCGCTTTTCGGCATCGTGCAGGGTGGCATTTACGAGCCCTTGCGGCGTGCCTCGGCCGAAGGCCTGATGCAGCTCGATTTCGACGGCTACGCGATCGGCGGGCTCGCGGTAGGTGAGCCGGAGCATGAGCGCAATGCGGTGCTGGACTTTACGGCGCCTATGCTGCCAGCAGACAAACCCCGCTACCTGATGGGGGTCGGGTTTCCGATAGACATCGTCGAGGCCGTCATGCGCGGGGTCGACATGTTCGATTGCGTCATCCCGACGCGCCACGCCCGCAACGGTCAGCTGTTTACATCCCGCGGTGTCGTCAAGACCCGGCATTCACAATACGCCGACGATACGTCCCCGCCGGACCCGGATTGCAGCTGCTATACCTGCCAAAACTACAGTCTTGCGTACCTGCGACACCTCGAGAAATGTGGTGAGATCCTGGGGCCGCGCCTCGCGACACTGCATAATCTTCATTATTATCAGATGCTTATGGGAAGAATCCGGGCTGCGATCGAAGCAGGCAGCCTGTCGTCGCTGTACAACGAGATCCGCGATACCTTCGCCTGACGCCCGACAAGCTTGGCTTTGTCAAAAGCGCCCATACGTCAAACCCTCTGTGCCATAATTGCGCGCTGATTTTTCCGGGCGAACGTCGCCCGCCACTAGTACGCTCAAACAGAAGAAACAGACTCATGGACTTTTTCATTTCGAACGCCTACGCGCAGGCGGCTCCGCAAGCCGATCCCTTCGGCTTCCTGCTCCCGATGATCGTCATTTTCGGCGCTTTCTACTTCCTGCTGATTCGCCCACAGCAGAAAAAGCAGAAGGCGCATACCGAACTCGTTGCCGCTCTGAAGGTTGGCGACGAGATCATGACGGCCGGCGGCATCCTCGGGAAGATCACTGGCGTCAGCGAACACTACGCCGTCGTAGAGATCGCAGACAAAACCGAGATCAAGATCCAGAAGGCCAGCGTTTCCCAGGTCGTCCCGAAAGGCACGATTGAAGAAGCCTGAGCGCAATGAACAAATACCCGGCCTGGTTAAACGCGCTTGTCCTGACGATACTCGTCGCGGGCATCATCCTCGCATTGCCGAACATCTACGGCAGCGCGCCCGCCGTGCAGCTGGCCCAGCGAGACGGCGCTGACGTCACGACATCGCAGCTCGAAGAGTATGTCCGGGTCGTCGAGAATGCCGGGATTGAATCCGAGGCCGCGTACATCGCGGACGGCCGTGCCGTCATTCGCTTTGAAGTCGCCGAGTCGCAGCGCGTGGCCGGTGATTTGCTACGCGACAACTATCGACGCACCAGCAACGTTGCACTGACACTGGCGCCCAAGCTTCCGGACTGGATCCGCATGCTGGGTCTTAACCCGATGAGTCTCGGCCTCGACTTGCGGGGCGGCGTCTACGTACTGCTCGAAGTCGATATGCAGTCTGCAATCGAGTCCCGTCTCGCCGCGTATGAGCGGGACATCGACGAACGCATGCGAGATGCGCGCATCCGGGCACGCGCGGAGCTGGACAACCAGGTCATCCGCGTTCGATTGGCGAATGCCGAGGACCTCGACGAAGCGTCCAGGGTTATTCGGGAAGCGGACCAGGACCTGATCATCAGCGAGGCCACCGACGGTCGCTCGATCACGGTCCGAATGACCGAGGAGCAGATCAAGGCACGCCAGGACCTGTCGATCGAACAAAACATCACGACGCTTAGAAATCGCGTCAACGAACTCGGTGTTGCCGAGCCCCTCGTGCAGCGCCAGGGCTCGGACCGCATCGTCGTTCAGCTGCCCGGCGTCCAGGACCCGACGCAACTCGACAAGATCCTGACGGCCACGGCGACGCTGGAGTTCCGTCTCGTCGACCTGTCGGGCAACGAGCGCGGGTCGAGAAATTACCCGGGCCGCGGCACGGAGCCATCCCAGATCCTGAAGCGCGACGTCATCGCGTCCGGCGACCAGATCATCGACGCCGAGTCCGGCTTCTCCGAGGGACAGGCAGCCGTGTTTATCACGCTCGACGCCGCCGGCGGCGAGAGCATGTTCAAGACGACGCAGGAGAACCTCAGGAAGCCGATGTCGACGCTGTTCATCGAGACGAGCCGCGAGACGATAATGGTCAATGGCGTTCCCGAACAGCGGACGGTCAAGACCGAAGAGATCATCAACACGGCGACGATCAACGGCATCTTCAAGAACCGGTTCCAGATCACCGGCCTGAATGCGTTAGAGGCACGGGACCTGGCGCTGCTGCTCAGGGCGGGTGCGCTGGCCGCGCCGGTCTACAAGATCGACGAAAGAACCATCGGTCCGAGCCTCGGTAAAGACAACATCGAGCGAGGCTTCAACGCCATCCAGATCGGCTTCCTTGCCGTCGTTGTGTTCATGGCGTTCTACTACCGTTGGTTCGGCATGGTCGCGAATGTCGCATTGTTTTCGAACCTCGTCTTTATCGTCGCCGTGCTGTCGATGCTCGGCGCGTCGCTGACACTGCCGGGCATCGCCGGTATCGTCCTGACCGTCGGTATGGCGGTCGACGCGAACGTGCTGATCTTCGAACGAATACGCGAGGAGTTATCGGCGGGCAATACGGCACAGGGTGCGATCCACTCCGGCTATGAAAAGGCACTGTCGTCCATTGCGGACGCCAACATCACGACGCTGATCGCGGCCATCGTTTTGTTCGCCTTCGGTACCGGTCCGATCAAGGGCTTCGCAATTACGTTGACCATCGGCATCGTGACCTCGATGTTCACGTCGATCATCGGCACGCGCGCGATCGTTAACCTCGCGTTCGGCGGACGCCGGCTCAAGACACTGCCGGTGTAGGAATCGAAATCATGCGACTGATCAAAGAAAAAACCACCATCGATTTCCTCGGCAAGTCTCGTCGAACCATCGCGCTGGCCGTCTCGGTCATCGTACTCGCCGCATCGATTTTCTCGCTGGCGACGCGTGGCCTGGACTTCGGCATCGACTTCACCGGCGGTATCCTGCTCGAAGTGGGCTACGAGGAGGCTGCCGATCTCGACGCGATCCGGGGCAACCTGTTGGCTGCGGACTTCGAAGATGCGCAGGTCCAACTGTTCGGCACCGATAACGACGTCCTCGTGCGTTTGCCGCCTCAGCCGGAGACGGATCAGCGTGAGATTCGGGCCAGGCTGCAGCAGGCGCTGGAAGTCGGCGGCAAAACGGTCGACCTTCGTCGAGTGGAGTCTGTGAGCCCGCAGGTCGGCAGCGAGCTGGCCAACCAGGGCGGTCTCGCGATGATCTTCGCGCTGTTGATGATCTTTGCCTACGTCATGTTCCGCTTCCAGTGGAAGTTTGCCGCGGGCGCCGTCGCGGCGTTGACGCATGACGTCATTATCACCGTCGGCTTCTTCTCGATCTTCCAGTTGCCGTTCGACCTGACCGTCGTCGCCGCCGTGCTGGCGGTCATCGGTTACTCGCTGAACGACACCGTCGTCGCCTTCGACAGGATTCGTGAGAACTTCTTTAAACTGCGCGGCATGCCGGCGGAAGAGTCGATGAACATCTCGATCAACGAGATGCTCGCTCGAACCATCATCACCGGTCTGACGACGCTGCTCGTATTGTTCGCATTGCTGCTCCTCGGTGGCGAGTCCATCGGTCCGTTCTCAACGGCGCTGATCGTCGGCATCATCGTCGGAACCTACTCGTCGATCTACACGGCGAGTGCGACGGCCTTGTTGCTTGGGGTTAATGCTCAGGATTTGGCAGAGCCAGTAAAAGACCCAGAGCTAGTAGACGATCTTCCCTAGAAAGCTCTGAGGCGGCTCGAGGCCGCGTTAAATATCGTTTCGAAATGCTCACGTACTCCGTGTACGCTCCGCTTTCGAAACGATATTTGCCTTGCCTCGAACCACCTCAGAGCTTTCTTCAGATTGGTGGAAGTTCGATCGAAGCCGTGGCGCTGATCTCGCATTGATCGGCTGCCCACGACTGCGCTCCGCTTTCAATGCGAGCTTCGCCTTGCCTTGAACCACCTCAGAACTTTCTTGAGTTTGGTGGTCGCGGGTCGATGCCTTATCGATCCCCTAGATTCTCACGCCTGCTTTCCGATCGTGACTGGCTCATTTAGCGGTAAGCGTGCGGATTTCGTTGGCGCAGGTTCTGGCTAGTGCCGAGTAGATCTTGGGGGTGCCGGTCAGGACGTGGCCTGTGTCCATGTAGTCTTCGCTGCCGTCTAAGCCGCTGATGATGCCGCCGGCTTCGCGGATGATCAGGCTGCCGGCCGCGAGGTCCCAGGGGGCGAGGCCGGTTTCCCAGAATCCGTCCAGGCGGCCGCAGGCGACGTAACAGAGGTCGAGCGCGGCGGCGCCGGGGCGGCGGATACCCGACGTATGCTTGAGGATCTTTTTCAGCATCGCGAGGTACGGATCCATCTCGGATTCCGCCTGGCGGAACGGAAAGCCGGTACCGATCAGTGAATGCTTCAGGTCCTTTTGCCCGCTGACGCGTATCTTGCGGCCGTCGAGCGTTGCGCCGGACCCGCGCGAGGCTGCGAACAGTTCCTGGCGCGTCGGATCGTATACAACCGCGTGCTCCATCCTGCCCTTGACCTGGACGCCGATTGACACGCAAAACGAGGGAAAACCGTGCAGGAAGTTCGTGGTGCCATCCAGCGGATCGATGATCCAGACGGTGTCCGACTCGCCGATACTGCCGGATTCCTCGCCGAGAATGGCGTGATCCGGATAATGCTTGTGGATGACGTCGATGACGATCGATTCCGCCTTGCGATCGGCTTCCGTGACGTAATCGTTGTGTCCCTTGACTTCAACCTTGAGCTTCTCGAGGTTGACCTGATATCTCATCAGCGTGTTGCCGGCGCGCCGCGCCGCCATCACCGCCACGTTTAGCAGTGCATGCATAATCCGGTACTTTGTATAAAGAACTCATTCGGCCCATCGCCGCGGCGGTAGAATACCGGACTTGCCTCGTACCTTTCCAGATATGTTCCCTTGCCAGATATGTCGATACGAATCGTTTTAGTTGGAACCACCCACCCGGGAAACATCGGTGCCGTCGCCAGGGCCATGAAGAACATGGGTCTCGCAGACCTCGCCCTCGTCAACCCGCGCCACTTCCCGCACGAGGACGCCACCGCTCGCGCTTCCGGCGCCGACGACGTGCTCGAGAGCGCGAAGGTGTACACGACCCTGGCCGATGCGCTGACTGACTGTGTCTACGTCGCCGCGGCCAGCGCCAGGTCCCGGGCGCTTCGCTGGCCGACGATGTATCCACGCGAGTGCGCCCAAAAGCTCCTGCAGGAGTCGGAGCGTGGCAAGGTCGCCGCTGTCTTCGGGCCGGAGAAGTCTGGCCTGTCCAACGAAGACCTCGACCACTGCGACGTCCTGCTGAACATACCGACCAACCCGGACTTCAGCTCGCTGAACCTCGCCATGGCCGTGCAGGTCCTGACGTACGAGATTCGCGCAACCCTGGCCGAGCCGGTGCCGGAATATGAGGGAGAGGCGGAGCCGGCCACCGGCGAAGAGCTGGAGCACTTCTACACGCATCTCGAGAACGTGCTGCGTGACGTGAATTTCCTCGACCCGGACAATCCACGTCACCTGATGCGCAGGATGCGCCGGTTGTTCATACGCGCAAGACCCGACAGGAACGAGCTGAATATCCTGCGCGGCGTACTGACCGCGATTGACAGGACGCGAGCCAGATAGTCATGAGTGAGCCCTCGATCTACCTCGACTATGCAGCGACGACGCCGGTCGACCCCGGCGTGGCCGATGCGTTGTCACAAGCGCTGTGCGACGAGACGACGCTCGCCAACCCGTCGTCGGTGCACCGCGCCGGCAGGCTCAGTGCCCATCGCGTGGCGACTGCAGCAGAGCAGGTCGCATCGTTGCTGAACTGCGATCCCGGCCAACTCATCTGGACGTCCGGTGCGACCGAGGCCGATAACCTCGCCATTGCGGGCGCCGCTCGGTACCGGGCCGATCGCGGGCGCCACCTTGTGACGATGCCGACAGAGCACAAGGCGGTCACCGACATGTTTCGGGCACTCGAGAAAGAGGGTTTCAATGTCACGTGGCTGGCACCCGGCCCCGATGGAATGCTCGACATCGGTCATCTCGAACAAGCGCTGACCGACGAGACGCAGTTGGTGTCTGTCATGCACGTGAACAACGAGACCAGTGTCGTGCAGGACATCGAGGCCATCGGCGAGCTGTGCCGTTCGCGCGACATCCTCTATCACGTCGATGCGGCTCAGTCGGCTGGCAAGCTGCCGATCGATCTTCGCCGGATGCCGATCGACCTGCTGTCGCTGACGGCACACAAGTTCTACGGGCCGAAAGGCGTCGGCGCCTTGTACGTCGCGGACAGGCCGGGCTGCCACGTCGAGCCGTTGCTGTTCGGTGGCGGGCAGCAGCGGAGCATCCGTCCCGGCACGTTACCCGTGCCGCTGATCGTCGCGTTAGGCCAGGCAGCCGAAATAGCCGAGCAGAAACAGGCGAGCGACCTCGCGCACGTGACGCGACTGCGGGCGGCTCTGTGGGACGGGATCGAGGGGGTCGAAGGCCTGGTGCTGAACGGCCACTCCTCCAGGCACTACCCCGGAATCGTCAATGTGTCGGTTGCCGACGTCGATGGCGAGAGCCTGCTGCTCGACCTGGAACCGCTCTGTGTTGCGACCGGCTCGGCCTGCAACTCGCAGAACCAGGAGCCTTCTTACGTGCTGCGTTCGATGGGTCGTTCGGACGCCGAAGCCGAGGGCGCCATTCGATTTAGTTTCGGGCGCATGTCGACGCTCGAGGACGTCGAGCAGGCGGCAGGGCTCTACGTGAACGCGGTCAGCCGCCTGAGACAACTGGCGCCGGCCGCATGACGAGCGATCCTTATTCGAAGGAAGTGCGGCGACTGTTCAAGGCACCGGCGCACGCCGGCATTGCGAACGGGCCAAGTGCCAGGATCGATGCGCAGGGGGTCAGCGTGGAACTGTCTGTCGAGGCCCGGAACGGCCAGGTCGAGGCCGCACGCTTCCGCGCGAAAGGCTGCCCGCACCTCGTGGCTGCCGCCGAGGCGTTCTGTGCAGACCTCGAAGGGCAGCCCGTGGCGGCGCTCGAAACCCAATTCGGGGTCGACATAATGCGACGCCTGTCTGTGCCGGTGGAGAAAACGGGCCGTATACTGGTCCTCGAAGATACGTCGGCGCTGCTTGCCGGCAAGCTGTGAGCGCGAGAGCTCTTGAAATTGGAATTCAGAGCCCTGACACTCAATAATCACGCAGGCACTGAAGTCCGGACGATATGGCTATTTCACTGACAGAAAACGCGGCGACGCGCGTCAAGAACTACCTCGATTCTCGCGGGGCGGGCATCGGCCTTCGTCTCGGGATCACCAAGACCGGCTGTTCTGGGTATTCCTATGTCGTCAACTACGCCGATGAGCTCGACGAGGCAGACATCGTGTTCGAGGATAAGGGCGTCAAGGTCGTGGTCGATGCCGATGCGCTGCCGTTGGTCGACGGCACCGAGGTGGACTTCGTCAAGAACGGCCTGAACGAGGCCTTCAGCTTCCGCAATCCGAATATCGCCGGCGAATGTGGCTGCGGGGAGAGCTTTACCGTCTGACTCAGCGGGTTGCACGCCCCGAATCTGGCCGTATCTCGCATTGCCCAGCAAGGCCCGGGCACGTAAAATTACCGATTAATCCAAAAACCCGGGTGACCGGGTTTTTGTCTTTCTACTGATTTAGCAGTTTCAAGACTCTTCAAAATAAGGAAATTCGCATGGCCGTTGAGCAGACGCTCTCCATCATCAAGCCTGATGGTGTGCAAAAGAACCTGATTGGTGAAATTTACAGCCGCTTCGAGAAAGCGGGCCTCGAAATCGTCGCAGCACGCATGATGCACCTGTCCAAAGAGCAGGCAGAGGGTTTCTACGCGGTCCACAAGGAGCGTCCGTTTTTCAATGACCTCGTCAGCTACATGACGTCAGGACCGGTTGTCGTACAGGCGCTGCAGGGCGAAGGCGCCATTGCAAAAAACCGCGAGATTATGGGCGCCACGAACCCGGCCGATGCCGATCCGGGCACGATCCGTGCTGACTTTGCCGACAGCATCGAGGAGAACATCGTTCACGGTTCGGACGCCGCCGAAACGGCCGCTGTCGAGATCGCGTTCTTCTTTGGCGATGACGGCGTCTGCCCGCGTACGCGCTAGCCGACGACGGATATGACCGACGGGACCGCAAAGACAGAGTTACTGGGCTTGCCGCAGGGCGAGCTCGAGCGCTACTTTGCGGATCTCGGCGAAAAGCCGTTCCGCGCCCGGCAGCTGATGCAGTGGATCTACCAGCGCGGTGTCAGGGACTTCGACGAGATGACGGACCTGTCGAAGGCGCTGCGGGAGAAGTTGAAGCAGACGGCGAGCATTGCCTCACCCGACATCATCTCCAGGCACGACTCATCGGATGGCACCGTCAAGTGGCTGTTCGAGAGCGGATTCGGCCAGGCGGTCGAGACGGTGTTTATCCCGGAATCGACCCGCGGCACGCTGTGCATTTCATCGCAGGTCGGTTGTGCGCTGGATTGCGCGTTCTGTGCGACTGGGGCCCAGGGCTTCAATCGCAACCTGTCCGCAGCCGAGATTATCAGCCAGGTCTGTCACGCGGTCGCCGAGTTGCCGCGCCGCCCGAACGGCGAACCCGCCGTCAGCAACGTGGTCTTCATGGGCATGGGAGAGCCGCTGGCAAACTACCGGGCGGTCGTCCCCGTGCTGGAGTTGTTGATCTCCGATTGGGCGTTCGGCTTGTCACGGCGCCGCGTGACGGTCAGCACGTCCGGCATCGTGCCGAACATGGACAAGCTGGGCGACGAATGCAACGTATCGCTCGCTGTCAGTCTTCACGCGCCCAACGATCCCTTAAGAGATCGCATCGTGCCGATCAACAAGATGCACCCGATCGACGAATTGCTGGACGCCTGCTGGCGATACGCCGGTAAACACTCGAATCGCTTCATCACCTTCGAGTACGTCATGCTGAAGGGCGTCAATGACTCGCGGGATCATGCGGACGAGTTGTTCCGCCTGCTGGATGGCAATCCGGCCAAACTGAACCTGATTCCATTCAATCCGTTCCCGGGCACCGAGTTCGAGTGCTCGTCGGCAGAGACGATCCGCCGATTCCAGGGCCGGCTCAGGGATCGTGGCCTGGTCGTGACGACGCGAAAGACGCGCGGCGACGATATAGATGCCGCATGTGGCCAATTGGCTGGTAAAGTCAGCGATCGTGTCAAAGTGAAGTTGCGAGAAAAAGGGGTGGCTACGGCGTGAAAAGACTAAGCTTTTTCCTTGGTGTCATCGTTATCCTGTCCGGCTGTGTCTCGACGACGACCGGGCCGCCGGAGCCCCAGGCCGACAAAGAGGATGCCGCCGAATTCAATTATCAGCTCGGCGCCCGCTATTACAGGAACGGCAACTACGAGCTGGCGCGCGATCGGCTGCTGCTGTCGATAGAGTTTGATGCGCGGCGCCCTGTCACATGGACGACGCTCGCTCTCACCTACGAGGCGCTGGAGAACCAGCGTCTGGCTGAGGACGCGTATGACCAGGCAGTCAAAGTCAATCCGCGCAGTTTTGACGCACTGAACGCCTACGCCGTGTACCTCTGTCGACAAGAGAAGTACAACCCGGCGGCGCGCTACTTCGAGCGAGCGGCCGAGCTCCCGAACAACGACAATGCAGAAATCACGCTGACCAATGCCGGCGTGTGCATGGCGCAGAAGCCGGACCTGGCCAAGGCCGAGGAATTCTTCCGTGAGGCACTGGAAGCGCGCAACAATCATCCCGAAGCGCTGCTGCAGCTGACGTTGCTGAAGTTCCGCGTGGCCGACTACATGAGCGCACGCGCATTCCTGCAGCGCTATCTCGGCCGCAGCGTGCCGTCGCCCGCCGTCCTGTACCTCGGCGTACAGATCGAGGACAAGCTGGGAGACGACAAAGCGAAGACCGATTACGAGGATCGCCTGATTCGTGAGTTCCCGATGTCGGCCGAGGCACGCAGCGTCCTGGCGGCGGACTGACGGCGTGAGCGACGAGCAGGAAAGCCAGTCTGGCGAAGAAGCGGGCCCGCTTTGTGGCGAACGGCTTGCCGCGGCTCGTGAAGAGCTGCAGATCAGCCTGGTCGAGATTGCCAAGGAGCTCCACCTCGACGAACAGAAGGTCCAGGCGCTCGAAGCCGATGATTTTGCTCCTCTCGGCGCACCCGTCTTCGCCAAAGGCCATTTGAAGAAGTACGCGCAGCTGGTCAAGGTCGACGTCGACGATATCCTTATGGGCTATCACCAGTTGACACGTTCCGAAGGTCTGCCGCCGGTCGTTTCCGACCGCAAAGCCCCGAAGATTGCCGCCTCACCGACGCCCTGGGTCGCTTCAGCGGTCGTAATCCTGATTATTGTTGCGGTTGCTGCCTGGTTCTTCTTGTTGCGGCCGGCTCCGGGCGACGAAGAGTCTCTGCCCCCGGCGCAGGCGGAGCCAGAGATCGTCGACGAATCGTCGGCTGCCAATGATACGGCGGATACGGGTCTCGATGACGCGGCAGATCTGATCGAGCCCCGGCCGGAGTCCGCAGCGGAACCGATCGGCGAGTCGTCGGAGCAGATCGAACAAGCCGTTGCACCCGCGGCCGCAGCCCCGATCGCCGTGCCTGCGGCGGTCGCGACGGGACAACTGGCACTCAACCTGAACTTCATCGGCGATTGCTGGACTGAGATAACTGACGGCAACGGTCGACGCCTGTTTTTCGATCTTGGCAGGGCGGGGCGTACGGTCAGTGTCGCCGGTGCGGCGCCGTTGTCGGTGCTACTGGGCAACGCAGACAACGTGCGTCTGGAGCTGAACGGGAGTGACTACCCGATCAGCGATGCTGACCGTCGCGGCCAGACGGCGAGATTTACGCTCGCCGCACCGTAGAACCTTCGCCGCTCACGAGCGGCCAGTGAGACCCCTCCGTGAAACCAAAAGCCATACGTGGAATGAACGATATCCTGCCGGAGCAGACGGCAACGTGGCGCTATCTCGAGTCCGTTCTGATCGAAATCGCCGCTAGCTACGGCTACGACGAGATCCGCCTGCCGCTGTTGGAACACACGGAACTGTTCGCGCGCTCGATCGGCGAGGTGACGGACATCGTCGAGAAGGAGATGTACACCTTCCTCGACCGCAATGACGAGAGCCTGACGCTCAGGCCCGAGGCGACCGCGGGTATGGTCCGGGCCGGCATCACCAACGGTCTGTTACATAATCAGAAGCAGAAGCTCTGGACGACAGGCCCGATGTTCCGCTACGAGAAGCCGCAGAAGGGTCGTTACCGGCAGTTTCACCAGTTCGATGTCGAGGCGCTGGGCTACGAGGGTCCCGATATCGATGCCGAGCTGATCATCATGAGTGCGAGGATCTGGGAGCGCCTCGGGATTTCCCGGTTGAAGCTCGAGATCAACTCGCTCGGTATGCCCGAGTCGCGCACGCGCTATCGGGAGAGCCTCGTCGACTACTTTTCCGGCGTGAAAAGTGAGCTGGATCAGGATAGTATTCGCCGCCTTGAGCAAAATCCGCTGCGGATTCTCGATAGCAAAAACCCTGAAATGCAAGGGATTATCGAAGCCGCACCGGTCATGATCGACTACCTCGACGACGCGTCGGCCGAGCATTTCGACAGGCTCAAGACGCTGCTGTCAGCCGCGAACATCGAGTTCACGCTGAATCCCCGGCTTGTCAGGGGCCTCGACTACTACAATCGAACGGTCTTCGAGTGGGTGACGGATGCGTTGGGCTCCCAGGGCGCGGTTTGCTCTGGCGGCCGGTACGACGGACTGGTCGAGAAGCTCGGCGGCCGGACAACGCCGGCCATCGGCTGGGCAATGGGTATCGAACGTTTCGTGGCGCTGTACGAAGTGTGCGGTGGCGAAACGCCGTCTGCAGCGGCCGACGTCTATCTCGTCGCCGTTGGCGACGCGGCTGAGCAGACGGCCTTCAGCATCGCCGAGCAATTGCGTGACGAGCTGCCCGGCAGCAGGGTCGAACTGAACCTCGGCGGGGGCAGCTTCAAGTCGCAGATGAAGCGCGCTGACAAGAGCGGGGCGGAGTTTGCGTTGGTACTGGGTGAGCAGGAACTCGCTGCCAGCCAGATTGGTGTCAAGCCGCTGAGAAGCGGGGACGAACAGACAAGCGTCGCGATGGATGCACTCGTCGCGACGCTGAGAGAGAAATTTGCGTCGGCGTAAGCCGTCGGTTTTGTTACTCAAGGGCAATACCTGTGGACGAACTGAAGACAGAAGAAGAGCAGCTAGAGGCGTTTCGAGCCTGGTGGAAGGAATACGGCAACTACGTCATTGGTGGCGTCGTGCTGGGCGGCCTCGTGCTGTTCGGCATCAACTACCAGGGCAATACGCGTCTTGCGGCCCAGCAGGAAGCGTCGGCACTGTATGACCAGCTTGCCGACGAGGTCGTTGACGGCGATCTCGACGCTGCAGAGGTCATCGCCGCCCAGATCGCGACTGACTACGCGAATACCGCGTATGTCGCCCAGTCCAAGCTCGCGATGGCCCGTCTCTACATGGACGAGAACCGCGACGAGGATGCGGCAAATACGCTGCGCGAACTGATCGCGTTGAAAGGGGTCGAGGAAATCAAGGAGATCGCGCGTCTGCGTCTGGCAAAAGTGCTGATCTACCAGGAAAAGGCGGAAGAGGCACTCGAAATCGTCAAGGAATCTGCGACGGAAGCGTTCGCGGCGCGCTTCGCGGAAGTCCGCGGCGACGCCTATGTCCTGCTGGAGAACTTTGAGGAGGCTCGTGCTGCCTATGACGACGCGTTGCAGCGGCCTAATTCGTCGCAGACGCTCGATGTCGGTTATGTGCGGCTCAAGTTGCTCGACCTGCCGCCTCCGGCCATCGCCGCGGTGGATACAGACGACGTGGCGGGCGAAGCCGAAGAGGCGCCGGAAGCATCCGGTGAAGCTGCAGATTCAGCGGAAGAGGCAAGTGACGCCGAAGCAACTGCGGAAGAGGCGAGTGAATGAACGCCGCACTGAGACATGCGTGTCTGCTGCTGATCGCGGCGTCGCTGTCTGCCTGTGGCCTCTTCGGCGGCAAGGACGACGAGGAGTCGGAGCCGGTTGAGCTGCGGCCGATCGAGACCACTCTCGACGTAAAGCGCAGCTGGGCGAAGAACATTGGCAAGAGCGCGGAGTTCCTGCGCGTCGCCCTGCGACCTGCCGGTGACGGCAATCGACTCTACGCGGCGAGCTTTGACGGCAACGTCGTCGCGATGCAGCCCGACAACGGCCGCGAGATCTGGAGAACCCGGCTCGACGAAGCGATCTCGGCGGGGCCCGGCGTTGGCGATGACCGGTTAGCCGTTATCACCAAGGATGGGGAGCTGGTCGTATTGAACGCCGAAAGCGGCGAGGAAGCCTGGCGCAAGTTCATTGGCGGCGAGTCGCTCGCCCGGCCGTTGATCCGGAACGGCAACGTAGTCGTTCAGACCGTCGACAATCGTCTCCGCGCGTACGGGCTACTGGACGGCGGTGAGCGCTGGACACTGGAAGAATCGACGCCCGCGCTGACCGTTCGAGGCAACGCGTCGCCTGTCGCCGTCAGCGGTACCGTCGTCGCCGGTTTCGATAATGGCCGCGTCATGGCTGTCGACCTGTCCTCTGGCGATGTCGAGTGGCAGCAAATGCTGGCGCCGCCGTCGGGTCGCTCCGACCTCGACCGGCTTTCCGACGTCGATGGCCATATCGCCGTTGTCGGCCAGGACGTTTACGCGGCCGGCTACCAGGGTCGTATCTTCGCGCTGGCCGCCGAGTCGGGCCAGGCGCTTTGGGCGCGGGAATTCTCGACGATGGCCGGAGTTCACGCCGATTTCGCAAACGTTTACACGGTCCTGGACGGTGGCGAAATACTCGCCATGTCGCGCCGCACCGGCGCAGAGCTGTGGCGACAGGAGTCGCTGCTGCGTCGGGAAGGAACCGTGCCGGTTCCGTTCCAGTCGACGGTTGTCGTGGGAGACCTCGAAGGCTACCTGCACTTCTTCTCCAAGGAGACGGGTGAGCCCGTTGCCCGGCTTCGACCGGGCAGCCAGGCCATCAGTAACCCACCGATCGTCGTCGCGAATACGCTGTACGTGCAGAACGACAACGGCGCTGTCTTCGCGTACAGGATCAAGGAGTCGCGACCGCCGCGCAGCGTGCCGGACATCGCGAACGACGACTGAAGACCATGTCGACGTTGCCCGTCGTCGCTTTGATCGGTCGGCCCAACGTCGGCAAGTCAACACTGTTCAACCGCCTGACCCGGTCGCGCGACGCGCTCGTTGCCGACTACCCGGGGCTGACACGTGACCGTCAGTACGGCTACGGCAAGCTCGGCCCGGTTCCCTACCTGGTTATAGATACCGGCGGCGTTGCCGGCGGTGAGACCGGCATCGATGAGCGTATGGTCGAGCAGTCCGTTCGCGCACTCGAGGAAGCAGACGTCGCCATCGTCATGGTGGATGGTCGCGAAGGTCGCACGGCAGCGGATGAGCATGTTGCCGAGCTCGCGCGAAAAAACGCCAAGCGAGTGTTTCTCGTCGCGAACAAAGCCGAAGGGCTCGATGTTGCGACGGCCACCGGCGAATTCCATCGTCTCGGTCTCGGCGAGCCGCTGGCCGTGTCGGCCGCACACGGCGATCGCATCAGTGCGTTGATGGATGCTGTCCTCGAAGGCTTCGAGGTCAGCGAAGAGGACGACGATTCCGACGAGCGCTTGCGGATCGCCGTTGTCGGCCGCCCCAACGTCGGCAAGTCGACGTTGTCGAATCGGCTGCTCGGCGAGGAAAGACTCGTCGTCTACGACCAACCGGGCACGACCCGGGACAGTGTCGCCGTACCCTTCGAGCGCAACGATCGGCAATACCTGTTGATCGACACCGCCGGCATCCGGCGCCGGTCACGCGTCAACGAAGCTATCGAGAAGTTCAGTATCATCAAGGCGCTGCAAGCGATCGAGCGTGCGCAGGTCGTTATCGCCGTTCTGGATGGCCAGGAAGGGGTGACCGAGCAGGACGTCAGCCTGCTTGGCCTGATCGTCGAACGAGGCCGCGCACTCGTTGTCGTGACGAACAAATGGGACGGACTGCCCCCCGAACAGCGCAAGCACATTCGCGACGAGCTCGACCGTCGCCTGCCGTTCCTCGACTTCGCCGAGCGCATGACCATCTCGGCGCTGCACGGCACGGCCGTCGGCGATCTGCTACCGGCCGTCGAGCGTGCGTATGCCGCGGCGATGCGCGACATGTCGACGACCGATCTCAACCTGGAGCTCGAGAGCGCGGTGACGGCGCACCCGCCGCCGCTGGTCAGGGGGCGACGTATCCGTCTTCGCTATGCCCACCAGGGTGGCCGAAACCCGCCGGTCATCGTGATTCATGGCAACCAGACCGATCGTGTGCCAGAGTCCTACAGGCGTTTCCTGATCAATCGATTCAGGAAGGCCTTCAAGTTGAAAGGAACCCCGGTGCGCCTGGTGTTCAAAACAGGTGATAATCCCTACAAGGGACGACGAAACAAGCTGACTCCGCGGCAGGAAAGGAAGCGCAAGCGGATGATGAAGCACGTTCGCAAGTAATCGGCAAAGCAACGGCCACGAACCGGGCCCAGAGAGTGGCAGGTAACGCCTCATGACCACAGCCAGACAGTTTGTAACCCTCGAAGGACGATTCAACATGCATCGGGGTGGCCACCTGGAGTCACCGACGCTTGCCTACGAGACCTGGGGTACGTTGAATGAAAAACGCGACAACGCGATCCTGATCTTCAGCGGTCTGTCGCCGTCGGCGCATGCGGCGTCGTCGGAGGAAGACGTCTCGGCCGGTTGGTGGGAGGACATGATTGGTCCCGGGTTTCCGCTGGATTCCGAGCAGTTCTTTATTATCTGTGTGAATTCGCTGGGCAGCTGTTTCGGATCCACCGGTGCGGCCTCGATCAACCCGGAGACCGGTGAGACCTATCGACTGCACTTCCCGGTGCTCACGCTGGAGGATGTTGCGGAGGCGGCCTACGGCGTCGTGTCATACCTCGGTATTGAGGCGCTGCATACCGTGATCGGCTGTTCGATGGGTGGCATGAGCGGCCTCGCATACTGTGTTCGGCACCCGGAAGCGGTCAACAACTTCATTTCGATCTCATCGGCGGCACGCGCACTGCCGTTTTCCATCGCCGTGCGCTCTCTGCAGCGCGAGATGATCCGTTCCGACCCGAAATGGAAGCTGGGTGAATACGATACCGACGACCCGCCGCTGATTGGCCAGCGCCTGGCGCGCAAACTCGGCATGATCACGTATCGATCCGCTGAGGAATGGGACCAGCGTTTCGGACGTGAGCGTACGACGGAGGAGCGCACGCCTGGTGATCCGTTCTCCATCGAATTCTCCGTCGAATCCTATCTCGAGCATCACGCCAATCGTTTTACCGGCGCGTTCGATCCCAACTGCTATCTGTATCTGTCGCGGGCGTCCGACCTTTTCGATCTCGCCGAGCACGGTGGTTCGATCGCTTCCGGACTGAAACGCCTGCAACTCAATCGGGCGATGGTCGTCGGCGTCAGGACCGACATCCTGTTTCCGGTTCACCAGCAGCGTGAACTGGCAGAGGGGCTTACGGAGGTCTGCCCGGATACAAGGTTTGTTGAGCTCGACTGCATTCGGGGCCATGACTCGTTCCTCGTCGAAATGGACGCCTTCCGTCCGGTGATCTGCGAATTCTTCGAGAGTTGTCCTTAAGCCGCGCCTCACAACGCAAAAAAATCCGCTACCATCCGCCGTTTGCCGCTATTGCCCGGCACCATTCAATAAGAATAAAGGATTCACATGGAAAACCTCGTCAACCAGCTAAACGCGATCATCTGGAGTCCTGTGCTCGTCTACCTGTGCCTCGGCGCCGGCCTGTTCTTCTCCGTTGCCACCAGGTTTGTGCAGCTGAGACTGTTCAGGGAGATGATCCGCCTGCTGTTTGCCGGTAAGAGCTCGGACGAGGGCATTTCGTCGTTCCAGGCGCTCGCGGTCTCGCTGTCGGGCCGGGTAGGCACCGGTAACATCGCCGGCGTAGCGGCCGCCATCGGCTTCGGTGGTCCCGGCGCTGTGTTCTGGATGTGGATTGTCGCGCTGCTCGGGGCATCGACCGCTTACGTGGAATCGGCGCTCGGCCAGATCTACAAGGAAGAGGACGAAGGCGAGTATCGCGGCGGTCCGGCCTACTACATCGAGAAGGCGATGGGCCAGAAGTGGTATGCCTGGATATTCGCTCTCGTGACCATTTTCGCCTGCGGCGTCATGTTGCCGGGCGTGCAGTCAAATGCGATTAGTTCGGCAGCCGAGGTGGCGCTGGGCTCCGGCGCGATGATCCAGACCGATTTCGGCGAGATCGGCGAGACCAAGCTCGTCACGGCCATCGCTGTCGTCACGGTCCTGGGTTTCATCATTTTCGGCGGCGTGAAACGCATCGCAAACTTCACGCAGGTCGTAGTACCGTTCATGGCGCTCGCGTACATCATCATGGCCTGCGCGGTCGTGGCACTGAATATATCGCAGCTGCCGGGCATCATTTCGTTGATCGTCTCCGATGCGTTCTCGCCGATGGCGGGCATCGGTGCCGCGATCGGCTGGGGCGTCAAGCGCGGCATCTATTCCAACGAGGCAGGACAGGGCACCGGTCCGCACGCGGCGTCCGCCGCGGAGGTCGCGCATCCGGCCCAGCAGGGGCTCGTGCAGGCGTTCTCGGTCTACATAGACACGCTGTTCGTCTGTACCGCGACGGCATTCATGATCCTGATCACGGGCGCTTACAACGTGCACGGTGCTGATGGTGGTTTCCTGCTGCAGAACCTGCCGGCGACGGTGGAGACGAGCGGACCGGCCTTCACGCAGTATGCGCTGGACTCTGTGCTGCCCGGCATAGGCAAGCCTTTCGTCGCCGTGGCGCTATTCTTCTTCGCGTTCACGACACTGCTGGCCTACTACTACATCGCCGAGACCAATGTCGCCTACATCCGGCGCACGCTGCGAGTGCCAGGCGAGCTCACGGCCCTGAAGGTCGTCCTGATGGCCTCGGTCTTTTACGGCGCGATCCGTACCGCGGATCTTGCCTGGGCCCTCGGCGACATGGCGGTCGGCATGATGGCGTGGCTGAACATCATTGGCCTGCTAATCCTGTTCTTCCTCGGCCGACCGGCGCTCAAAGCGCTGAAGGACTACGAGCGGCAGCGCAAAGAAGGGGTCGAACACTATACGTTCGATCCGGAACAGCTTGGCATCAAGAATTCAGACTTCTGGCGCGATCGCATCAACAAGGGCTGATGTTGACGGCCGA
>JASJCQ010000016.1 GCA_030065915.1 Woeseiaceae bacterium | reverse complement strand
GCAGATCAGCTGGATCTGGATTCAACGATCGACAAGACGGCGCGCAATGCCGGTTTCCTGGACATCCAGATGGTGCCGGAGAAGCACAACGCCGTTAAGGTGTTGTTGTGCCTGGACATCGGTGGGTCCATGGACGACCACGTGCGAGTCTGCGAGGAACTGTTCTCGGCGAGCCGCAGCGAGTTCAAGCACCTCGAGTACTTCTACTTCCACAACTTCATCTACGAGAGCCTGTGGAAGGACAATCGCCGTCGCCACGAAGAGCGAGTGCCGACGATGGATATCGCGCACAAGTACGGTTCCGACTACAAGTTGATCTTTGTCGGTGACGCAACCATGAGTCCGTATGAAATCGTCTACGCCGGTGGCAGCGTTGAACACTGGAATGACGAGCCGGGCGCCGTTTGGATCAAACGATTGCTCGATACCTATCCAAAGTCGATCTGGCTGAACCCGGAGCCCGAAGAACGCTGGGACTTCACTCCTTCGGTGAAGATGACGCGAGAAATCATGGGGGACCGGATGTTCCCGCTGACGGTCGCCGGCCTCGACCGGGCGATGAAGGCGCTGCGCTAGTCCGACTATCTCACCGATTGCACGGGCTAGCGCCTTTTCGTCGAATCGATCAACTCTCGGCGGCGGCGCTCAGGCGTTCGAGATCGGCAATCACCTCTGCGGAGTGTTCGTCCGGCCGGACTTTCTCGTAGTGCTTCGCGACCTTGCCGTCGGGGCTGATGATGAAGGTCTCGCGTTTCGCGATGTCCATGATGCCCATACCGCCGCGGACGCCGTACGCATCGACGGCCTGTCCGTCCGTGTCTGCGAGAATTGCGAAAGGCAGGTTGTACTCGTCCGCAAATTCCTTGTGCGAGTCAACGTCGTCAAAGCTGACACCGAGGATCGTCGCATTCAGCCGGCGAAAGGCGAAGATATTGTCGCGGAACTCACAGGCCTGGGTCGTGCAACCGGGCGTATCGTCTTTCGGGTAAAAGTACAGGACAACCCACTGTCCTTTGTACTCCTCGAGTGTGTGTATCTTGCCGGTCTGGTCAGGCAGCTCGAAGCCAGGTGCGATGTCGCCTTCGCCAACTTCCGCGCCGGCGATGCCGGTGATCAGCAGGGCAATAGCCAGGACGCCTGTCTGCAGTATTTTCATTGAATTCATCCTGTTGGAATCCGATGGATTTCTCAGTTGCAAATAAGCCGCTAGTGTACGATTTGGGGTGTGAATGCGACAGGCTGCAATGTAAGCAATTGTAAATGAGGGATTCACAGCAAAATTCGATCAAGAGCGCACTCGTGCTGCCTGGCGGCGGAGCGCGTGGCGCTTATCAGGTTGGCGTTCTCAAGGCGATAGCCGAGCTTGTTCCTCGCGGCTCGTCCAGTCCGTTCAACATTATCAGCGGTACGTCGGCGGGTGCCGTGAACTCTATTGTCCTGGCATCGAAAGCGAAGCGATATCGGGTCGCTGTCGCCGAGCTCGAGCGGGTCTGGGGAAACTTCCATTGTGACCAGGTCTATCGTACAGACACGCTGACGATGCTAAAGAGCAGCCTGCACTGGCTGATGTCGATCGTGCTTGGTGGCGTGCTTGTCGGTACACCGAAGTCGCTGCTGGACAATTCACCCCTGCGGGCGCTCTTGAGTCGCAATGTCCGTTTTCCACGCATCGAGGAAGCGATAGACAACGACTGGCTGGACGCCATTGCGGTAACGGCCGCGAGCTACAGCAGCGCTCGTTCCAGCTCCTTCTTTGAAACCGACGAATCCGTTCGGGACTGGTCACGTACCCGCCGGGCCGGCATCCAGACCCGTCTGAACCTGGATCACATTATGGCGAGCATCGCCGTACCGATGATCTTCCCGCCGGTCCGGATCAACGACGAGTATTTCGGCGACGGCGCCATGCGGCAGGCAACGCCGCTCAGCCCCGCCATTCGCCTGGGCGCCGACCGAATTCTCGTCATCGGTGTCCGTGACGAGATCGCTGACAACACGCCCGAGGAACGAGGCCCGACCGAGCCGCCGAGCTTCGCACAGATCGCGGGCTACATGCTCGATACGCTGTTCATGGACGGGCTTTATTCAGACCTCGAGCGCATGACCCGGATCAACCAGCTCCTCGACTCGGTCGTACCGTCGGACCAGAGCGCCGTGTTCGCGGCAATGCGTCCCATCGATACAATGGTCATCGTGCCGAGCAAGGACATCCGCTCGATCGCTCATAAACACAGGAAAGAGCTGCCTCTTGCCGTCAGGATGCTCTTACGAGGCATCGGTGGACGTAACTCAAGCGAGAATCGCCTGCTCAGCTATCTGCTGTTCGAGCGCAAGTTCACCCGCGAGCTGATCGAGCTGGGCTATCACGACGCGCTGGACGCCAGGGACGAGTTGCAGCGCTTCATATCCGACCAGCCGATACCGAGGTTGTTCGCGCCCCATTGGGTCCGCGAAGACCTGGATATCCTGCACAGAAAGTCACAGTAGCAGCATTGCCCCGAGACCGAGAAAGGCCGCGTAGCCGATCACGTCGGTGACCGTTGTCAGGACGACGCCGCCGGCAAGCGCCGGGTCGATGTTCAAGCGCTTCAGTGTCAGCGGAATGCTGAAACCGGCGAGGGCGGCAACGAACAGGTTGATGATCATCGCGGCGCCGATCAGGCCGCCAATGCGTATATCGCCGAACCACAGATAGGTCGCCGAGCCAACGACGACGGACCAGACCAGCCCGTTCAGCAGGCCTACCGCCAGTTCCTTCCTCAGGATTCCCGGCGCATTGGACTTGTCGATCTGCCCCAACGCGATTGCGCGGGTAATGATGACCAGCGACTGCGAACCGGCGACGCCACCCATGCTGGGCACGACCGGCATCAGCACAGCGAGCAGGACGATCTTGTCAATCGTCGTCTGAAACAGGTCGACGACCGCCGCGGCGAGGAAGGCCGTCGCGAGATTGACGCCCAGCCACAGCGCCCGGCGTGTCGCGCTCTGTACGACGGGCGCGAACATGTCGTCCTCTTCGTCGAGACCGGCGGCGCTCATTAATGAGTGTTCCGCCTCGTCGCGGATGACGTCGACGACGTCGTCGACGGTGATTCGTCCAACGACCTTGTACGCCTCGTCAACGACCGGCGCCGACAACAGGTCGCGATTCTCGAATTCCCATACGACCTGCTGCGATGGCGTGTGTGCCGGGATCGGCATGACCTCGGTCGACATGACGTTGGAGACGAGCAGTTCCGGGTCGTTGGTCAGTAGCCGCGACAGAAATAGAGAACCGACGTAGCCGTTGTCGCGATCGACAACAAATATCAGGTCGGTGCCGTCGGGCATCTCGCCACGCGCACGCAGGTAGCGGCCGACAACCTCAAGCGATACGTCAGGCCGGACCGTGACGATGTCGACGTTCATCAGACCGCCGGCCGTATCCTCGTCATAGGCCAGGACCTGTTGCAGCCGTTCGCGGTCGAGCTTGTCCAGCGACTGTATGACCTGGCGGGTGACCTGCTCGGGGAGGTCTGCAAGGAGGTCAGCCAGATCATCAAACTCCATGCCTTCGGTCGCGGCTATCAGCCGATCCGTCTGCATGTCCTTGATGAGGTCGTCGCGTACTTCGTCGGCAACCTCTACGAGAACATCGCCCTCCTGGTCTGCGTCAACGATCCCCCAGAGCAATGCACGTTCGTTTCGCGGCAGCGACTCGAGGAGCCTCGCGATTTCCGAGGGATGCAGGCTGTTCACCATAACCCGGGCAGAGCGCATCCGGCCGCTGTCGAGTTGCTCGCGCAGCCTCTGCAGATTTGCCTGCATGTGCTCTCTGACTTCCATGGATCGGCCTCGGACGAAGTGCCGACAGTGTAGCGATGTTCAGTTCGGTCCGCACCCGCCCTGCGAACGAAGAAGGCGCGCTAGCTCTTGGTCAATCCCTGCTTGCTCAATTCGTTGTGGCGAATGACGATGGACTCGTGGAAAGCATCCAGTGACCCGGCAAGTTTCTCCGCCATGTACACCGAGCGGTGCTGACCGCCGGTGCAGCCGAGCGCGACGGTCAGGTAGCCTCGATTGGCCTTCCTGTAGTGCGGAACCCATCGTTTCAGGAACGCGTGTATTTCGTCGTGCATTTCAATGAAGGCCGGTTGGCTCTCGAGGAATTCCGAGACTTCGTCGTCGAGTCCGGTCAGGCCTCTGAGTTTGAGCGTCCAGTAGGGGTTTGGCAGGCTTCGCAAATCGAAAACGAAGTCGGCATCGGCTGGAATGCCGTGCTTGAACCCAAAGGACTGCAGCAACAGCGACAGTGAGCCGGTCTCGCGGTGGTCGACTCGCTCACGGATGATGTCGGCGAGCTCATAGATGCTCGTGCGGGAACTGTCGATAACGAGGTCCGCGATGTTGATGACCGACGACAACAGCTCGCGCTCCTTGGCAATAGCATCGACCAACTCGCGGCTGTGTTCAGCGAGTGGGTGGCGTCTGCGAGTCTGGCTATAGCGTTTGAGAATGACGTCGTCACTGGCCTGCAGGAATATCACGTCGACCTGGATGTCCTGGAGACGGAACTGCGAGATGAGATCCGGCAGCGCAGCGAGATCCTGCGGGCGGTTTCGAGCGTCGATGCCTAAGGCGAGGTCGCGGCTTTTCGGTTGCACACCGGCCGTCACATCAACGACGGCAGCCTTGAGCAGCGCCGCGGGAAGATTGTCGATGCAGTAGAATCCGAGGTCTTCGAGTACGTGCAGCGCTACGGACTTGCCGGAACCCGACAAGCCACTGACAATCAGCAGGCGCATTTCATCAGCGACGGGAGGCACTCACTCTGGACTCAGGTTGAACCCAATCCTGCCACCGGCGGCAGGACTTCTGTCTGCGCTGTCTCAACCATGATGTTGTACAACTCGCTGCTCGTTGCAACCGCTCTCGCCTTGTCACGCCAGTCGTGACTCCTGAGCATGTCGGCGATGCGGCGGATGTCGTCGTAGTGGGTCGCGTCTATCTCGCTGGGGACGACAAGTCCGAATACCAGGTCTACCGGTTCACCGTCCGATGAGTCAAAGTCCACTGGCGACGACAGCTTGACCATCGCGGCAGTGCTCTGCGACAGGCCGTCGACGCGGCAGTGCGGGAAAGCTACGCCCAGGTCCAGACTCGTACAACCGAGACGTTCACGCTCGATGAGCTTCTCGAACACTTCGTCGACGGGTTGTTCCGGGTGTGGCCTGACCAGCAGTTCGCTGAGGATCTCCAGGCAGTGCTTTTTACTACGGGCTTTAGCATTGCACAGGACAGAGTCCGGGCTAAGGATTTCGGCAACGTTCATGGTCAATCAGTCTGTGCCGGCACAGAGAGCCTATGTCAGACAAACTTCCTTTTCTGTGTGTCCCTGGCGTGATGGTCCACCAGCTTTTCCTTGTGTTTCCTGACGCGTCGTTCCAGCTTGTCGACGAGTCCGTCAATCGCCGCGTACATGTCTTCCTCGGTCGCGTCGGCGTAGATTGTACCGCCGTTTACGAGGACTTTTGCTTCCGCTTTGTGCCTCAGCTTCTCTACAGTCAGGATGCAGTGCACATCGGAGACGATGTCGAAATGTCTTTCCAGTTTCTCAACTTTAGTTTCTACGTAATTTCGAAGCGAATCGGTAACTTCTACGTGGTGCCCTGAAACATTAAGCTGCATATTATTATCTCCAAGTTTCCGGAGTTCTCGCGCTGACTGGGCCCCCGATCCGCAGTCTCGCTTTACCCCTTTGTCCGGTCCCTCTCAAGACCGCCCTGTCCGATGTTATGCGTGGGTCTCTCATCCCTGTCACTTCACCGGTCTCTGCCTGCGTTCGCTGGACGAGGCAATATTCATAGCCTCACGGTACTTCGCCACGGTTCGTCTCGCAACTTTGATCCCTTCATCCTTCAGTAGTTCAGCAATCTTGCTGTCGCTGAGCGGCTTCTGCGGGTTTTCCTGTGCGACGTAGCGGCGGATTTTCGCGCGTACCGAAGTCGACGACTGCTCGTCGCCACCCGATGTGGAGAGGTGGCTTGAGAAGAAGTATTTGAACTCGAATACCCCGCGCGGGGTGTGCATGTATTTGCTGGTCGTGACACGCGAAATCGTCGATTCGTGCATGCCGATTTCCTCGGCGATGTCTCGAAGTACCATCGGCTTCATCGCTTCGTCGCCGTGCTCGAGGAACTCCGTTTGCCTGGCGACGATGCTGGTCGCTACTTTTAAAAGCGTGTCATTGCGAATCTCGAGGCTGCGAATCAGCCAGCGGGCTTCCTGCAGTTGCGAACGCAAGACAGCATGGTCGCTGCTGCCACGAAGCAGCTTCGCGTACTGTTGGTTGACTGATAGACGGGGTACGCCGGTCGGGCTGATCTCGACCTGCCAGCGATTATCGACCTTGCGGACGAACACGTCGGGAATGACGTACTCCGCAGCCGTTGAGCTGACGGCCTGTCCCGGTTTCGGGTTGCAGCCCTTGACCAGTGACACTGCCTCGTGAAGATCATCGTCGTTGACCCGCAGGTTGCGTCGCAACTCACTGAATTCCCGCGACGCGACCTTGTCGAGGTGCTCCGTCGCTATTCGGATCGCCAGTTCACGTCCCGGGGTCTTGGGATCCAGCTGCTCGAGTTGCAGGACGATGCACTCCGGAATGCTCCTTGCGCCGACGCCGACCGGGTCCAGCTTCTGGATCTTGGCCAGCGCCTGCAGAATTTCGTCGGAACTGACCTCGAACTCTGTCGACACGACGGCTGCTATGTCGTCGAGGTCGGACGTTACGTAACCGTCTTCGTTTATCGCATCGATGATCGCTTCGCCGATGACGGCCTCGCGTTCACCGAAGTCTTCCATTTCAAGTTGCCAGAGCAGGTGGTCGGTCAGCGTCTGTCCAGACTCGTCGGCAAACTCACTGATCGGGCGGCCCTCACCATTCCAGCCGCTGTCTTGTCCGCGTTCTGTCGTCTGGCTTTGCCATTGCTCCTCGGCCTTGATCGTCTCGACTTCCGCCGTTGACTCGGCATTGGTCTGGGGTACATCGGGGAGATCTTCCATCTCCAGCATGATGTTTTCTTCCAGGGCCTCCTGGATCTGCGCATTAAGGTCGAGCACGGGCAACTGCAGCAGACGGATCGCCTGCTGAAGCTGTGGCGTCATTGTCAGCGTCTGGCCAAGCTTGAGCTGAAGTGTCGGTTTCAGCATGTCGGCTCAATTCCCTCGCGCAATGTAGACGTCCTGTGTAACTGCCTCGTCATTCAAGCTGACTTTGCCTCAGAGTTTAAACTCCTGTCCGAGATACACTTCTCGAACGTGCTGATTCTCGAGTATTTCCGAGGGTGGTCCTGATGCGATCAGGCTGCCATCGCTAAGTATATAGGCTCGGCCGCAGATTCCGAGCGTTTCCCGGACGTTATGGTCAGTTATCAGCACGCCGATATCCCGTTCGCACAGGTGCCGGATAATCCGCTGGATGTCGAGAACAGATATCGGGTCTACGCCAGCGAAGGGCTCGTCAAGCAGAACGAACAGGGGATCGGCAGCCAGCGCTCGTGCGATTTCGACCCGGCGTCTTTCGCCACCGGACAAACTGATTCCGAGGCTCGTACGAACGTGGCTCACGTGCAGTTCATCGAGCAGCTTCTCGAGTTCTTCCTCTCGTCCTGCCCGATCGAGATCGTCCCGGTTCTCGAGAATGGCGAGGATGTTGTCCTCGACACTCAGTTTTCTGAAGATCGATGCTTCCTGCGGCAGGTAACCCACGCCGAGCTTGGCCCGTTTGTGCATGGGCAGGGCAGTGAGGTCCTTGCCGTCCAGCAGTATGCTGCCGGTATCCGCTGCGACGAGTCCGACGATCATGTAGAAGGCGGTTGTCTTGCCGGCGCCGTTCGGGCCGAGCAGGCCGACGACCTCGCCACTCTTGATTTCGACGGAGAGACCCTTGACGACCTTGCGCAGCTTGTAGCTCTTGGAAATATCCTGCGCGCTGAGGATGCTCATTCCGGAGCATCTCCATCGTCAGTTTCTTCGACCGGCCCTTCCGTGGCGTCCGTTTCAGGCAGCTCGCTGGGCGTGAAGGTGATTTTGACCTTGCCGTCCCCTTCGCTCGATCCCTGCGCCTTGATGCGCTGCTCGCGAATGTTGTACACGAGGTAGTCGGACGCGATCTGGTTGCCGCCCTCGGTAATCACGGCGTTCTCGGAAAACTCGATAACACCGGCCATAAGGTCGTACCGCAGCAGTCCCGCCTCGGCGTACGTTGTTTCTTCGACGCCACTTCGGGTCATTTCGAACGTTGCCGGCGCTCCGGTGATGTTGGCGATCCTCAGTTCGTTGTCCGAGAACTCGAGATCGGCCGTCTCGCACTCGATGCGACCGTTCTCGACCGTGATGACGACATTGCCGGCAAGCTGCCAGACACTGTCATTGAAGTTCAGCTCGCTGGCCTTGCCTTCGTCTGCCTCGATTCCCAATGCTCCCTGGCTGAGCCTGAGGCTCTTCAGGGTCACCATGGAACTCTTGCCGTCGACATCGCCGTATTCGGCATCGAGGGTAATCGGCAACCTGGAATCGCCCAGTTGGGCCAGAGCACACATCGGCAGAAACAGCAGGGCAAGTACGAATGATCGGGTCATGGGCTTACGGCAGGAACTTGCCGCTGATGTTGGATTTCAATTCCAGTTGATTTTCCTGCAGCGATGCTAGCATGCCGGTCGCTGTCAGACTCCTTGCGCCGATCCGGATCTGAACCCGTTGATCGGTGCGTGCAATGTAGGACTCCGGGTCGAGTTCCATGTACTCGGTGCGGATTTCCGTATCGCTGCCCTGGAAGCCTTCGCTGCTGATCGCACGGACGTGCCCGGAGAGCTGGATCCCGGGCTTGCGTGGGTCGATCAACGCCTCATCGGCGTCGACGGTCCAGGGCACCTGGCTGTCGGGCGCGTACCGAATATTTACATCGGAAAACGCAACCGTCTCGTCCTCCAGCTGAACCGCCCGATCGGCGATAATCTCGTAGACGAGATTGCCGGCTGGATCGGTGCCGAAGATCCTCGCCGATTTAATATAGTAGCCGCGACTGATCGGTTCCCTGCTGACTTCGAGTTCTTCGTCCACGTTGTTCGTCCTTGCCAGGTGCCAGCTGCCGAAAGCTGCGATAGCAAGCACCGCGAGGATGATGAGGTTCCTGGTCTGCATGGCCCTACTGTTTCGCGGCCACGATAAGGTCACACACTTCGCGCACGGCGCCGTGGCCGCCACGTGCCGATGTCGTCACGGTGCAGGCTTCCTTGACTTCCGTGACGGCGTTGGCGACTGCGATCGGCAAGCCAACGACCTCGAGCAATGAAAGGTCAGGCACATCGTCGCCGACAAAGGCACAGTCGTCTGTAGAGATCCCCAGGGACCTGGCCAGGTCCTCAAGCGCAGCAACCTTGTCCTTGCAGGCGAGAAAAACGTGCTGCACACCAAGTTCCCGCATTCGTCTGGACACGGCTTTCGACGCTCGCCCGCTGATGACCGCGATTTCCAGCCCGGAGTCCAGCGCACGCCGGATACCGTATCCGTCCTGTGTCGAAAACGCCTTGGTCTCGACGCCGTCGTCAGACAGGTAGAAGCGGCCGTCGGTAAACACGCCATCGATATCAAATGCCACGAGTCGAATGTTCGCGAAGTCGCTCACATTATCCCCGCTCGAAACAAATCATGAATATTCAACGCTCCACTCAGCTTGCCGTTGCTGTCGGTCACCAGCAGCGACGTAATCTTGTGCTCTTCCAGTTTATGGACAGCTTCCGCGGCGAGAATATCCTCCGGGATCGTGACGCAGCCCGCGTGCATGACTTCGGACATGCTGGTTTGGTGCACATCGATGCCATCATCCAGCGTACGACGCAAGTCACCGTCAGTGAATATGCCGAGTACGTTGCGCGACCCATCGACGACCGCCGTCATGCCGAGGCCCTTTCGTGACATTTCGACCAGTCCGTCACGCAGCGGTACGTCAGGCGACACCGAGGGCACGTCGTCACCCTTGTGCATGACGTCAGACACTCGCAGCAGCAGGCGTTTGCCCAGGCTGCCGCTCGGGTGCGAGCGTGCAAAGTCTTCCGCCGTGAATCCGCGGTTCTCGAGCAGCGCCACGGCGAGCGCATCGCCCATGGCGAGCGTGGCCGTCGTACTGGCTGTCGGTGCAAGATTCAGGGGGCAGGCCTCCTCGTCCACGGCGACATTCAGGTGGGCGTCCGCTGCTTTTGCCAGCGTCGACCTGGGATTACCCGTGATGCTGACCAGCGGCGCGCCCATGCGCTTGACCAACGGCAGAATCGTCGCCACCTCATCGGTTTCACCCGAGTAGGAGATTGCGAGCAAGAGGTCCTGCTGCGTGATCATGCCGAGGTCGCCATGGCTGGCTTCCGCGGGGTGCATGAAGAATGAGGGCGTGCCGGTGCTGGCCAGGGTTGCAGCGATCTTCCTCGCGATATGGCCGGACTTGCCCATGCCGGTTACGACGACGCGACCGGTGATGCCGGCGCACAGTCTGCAGGCTGCAATGAAACTCTCGTCCAGGCGTTCGCCGAGCTGCTCGACGGCGCGTGCCTCGATGTCGAGGACTCTCCTGGCAAGATGAACGAGTTGTTCGTCGGAGAGCTTATCCTGCACTGGCACTACTCACGGGCTTAGGCATCAGGCAATTATACGTTCTGTACCAGTACGTAGCCAAAGTAGCCGAGATAGAAAGAGAAGAGGGCGCCGCCTTCGACTCGCGACAGCTCTGTCTTGTCCTCGTAGTCATAGGTCATTGCGTACAGGACCAGCGTGAATGCGACCATCACGAAGATATGCAACGACAGGACCGATGGCGGTGGCGCATGGGGGTCGATCGCCGCCGCAACGCCGATGACGGCCAGCAAGTTGAATATGTTGGATCCGACGATGTTGCCGATTGCGAGCCCGTATTCCTTCTTCAGTGCGCTGACGACCGACACGGCGAGCTCGGGCAGGCTCGTACCCAGTGCGACGAGCGTGATTCCAATGACGACCTGGCTGACGCCGAGCATGATAGCTACCCGAATCGCCCCATCGACCAGCAACTCGGCGCCGAACAGCAGCGCTCCGAGACCGACAACAAACCAGAAGACGGCCATCTTCATATTCACGTCTTCCGGTATCTCGGCCTCGAAGTCACCCTTCATTGGGTCATTCGCGGCCGAGGCCATGCCGAGCTTCGCCAGCCAGATGATGACGATCACGAGACCGGTCAGCAGTACGAGACCGTCGACCCGTGACAGATAGGAATCAAGAAAAAGAGAGATTGTCAGCAGTGTCACTGCCAACAGCGCCGGCATTTCGCGCCGTAGCGTGGCGGACTTCAGTTCGATGGGTCGAATGACTGCAACGAAGCCCAAAACCAGGCCGATGTTGCAGATGTTGGAGCCGATGGCATTGCCGATCGCGAGCTCGCCTTCGCCGCGTCCTGCCGCGACGGCCGACACGAGGATCTCCGGCGCGGAGGTCGCGAACGCGACAATCGTCAGGCCGATAAGCAGTGGCGACACGCCGAAATTGCGGGCGGCAGCGGCCGCGCCGTGCACAAACCGGTCGGCTCCCCAGATCAGCAGGATCAGGCCGCCTACGACTTCCAGGAGACTGATCAGCATGCGCGCCGGAACGGGCTATGTAGAGGGAAATTCAAGAGTTTTCTGGGGACTGCGTGCCTACCGGCCGCGTATCATACACGATGATGCCCTTGGGCAGCCCCGTATTTTACAGGTAAACTCCGCGCCCTTCGGTACACGGAATCATTAGGAATGACGCCAGAAAATATCGCGAAACTGATCGAGGAGGGCCTGCCCGGCGCACAAGCCCGGGTGGCAAGCGACGACAACACGCACTTCGAGGCGCTGGTGATCTGCCCGGATTTTGAGGGCAAGCGGCCGCTGGCGCGACACCAGATGGTCTACAAGACGCTCGGCACCCTGATGGGGGGCGAGATCCATGCACTGTCGATCAAGGCCGTAACCCCGGCCGAGAACAGCGCGGGCTGAGCATTGGACAAGCTGCTGATCAGGGGCGGCACCCCGCTCAATGGCCGCGTCCAGATCTCTGGTGCAAAGAACGCGGCCCTGCCTATCCTCGCGGCAACTCTGCTGGCGAAGTCGCCGGTGACGGTCAGGAACGTTCCGCAGCTGAAAGACGTTTCCACGACGATCGCGTTATTGCAGACGATGGGCGCCGTGGTCACGCTGACTGAGAAGCTTGACGTCGAGGTCGATGCCAGCGGGGTCGACAAGCACGAGGCACCTTATGAGCTGGTCAAGACCATGCGAGCGTCCATCCTCGTGCTCGGTCCGCTCGTCGCGAGATTCGGCAAGGCTGACGTCTCGTTGCCAGGCGGCTGCGCCATCGGCGCCCGACCCGTCGATCTGCATGTCGCCGGCTTGCGCGCGATGGGCGCCGACGTTGTCGTCGAGAACGGCTTCATCAAGGCGAGGGCCGAACGACTGACGGGCGCGCACATCGTTTTCGATACGGTCACGGTGACGGGGACCGAGAACCTGATGATGGCCGCCGTGCTGGCTGACGGCGAAACGGTGCTCGAGAATGCCGCTCGCGAGCCCGAGGTGATTGACCTGGCTGACTTCCTGGTCACGCTGGGCGCCCGTATAGAAGGCGCCGGCAGCGGTACTATCGTTATTCAGGGGGTGGACAGCCTCGGCGGCGGGGAACACAGCGTATTACCCGACAGGATCGAGACCGGAACCTACCTCGTCGCGGCCGCGATGACGGGTGGCCGCGTTAAAGCGGTGAACACGGCGCCGGACACGCTGGAGGCGGTGCTGATCAAGCTTGCCGAGACCGGCGCGGACGTCTCGACCGGAGACGACTGGATCGAACTGGATATGGGCGGTCGGCGTCCGAAGGCTATCGATATCCGGACGGCGCCGTACCCGGCATTTCCGACCGACATGCAGGCGCAGTTCTGCGCGCTGGATACGATCGCCGAAGGCACCGGGACCATCACCGAGACCGTCTTCGAGAATCGCTTCCAGCACGTGCTCGAGCTGCAGCGCATGGGCGCAGACATCAAGCTGCAGGGCAATACTGCGATCATCACCGGTGTCGATCGGCTGTCCGCGGCTCCGGTGATGGCGACCGATCTTCGGGCGTCCGCGGGCCTCGTGCTGGCGGCTCTGGCCGCGCAGGGTGAGACGCTGGTCGATCGCATCTACCATGTCGATCGCGGCTATCAGCAGATCGAGGAGAAGCTGCGGCAGCTCGGCGCAACCATTACCCGAACCAGCGGCTAGCCCGACTATCTCACCGATTGCGCGGGCACTCGCTGGCCGGTTGTCTGCACAAGGCCTTTTCCGCTCTCGGAAACACACCCTGGCATTCCGCTCAATCGGAAAACCCCTTGTGCAGACAACGGTCTGACCGATCTCACCCACGAATCGGTGAGATTGTCGGGCCAGGCTGGATGCTTATCGACGCAGGTTGTCCGGCCGTTCGCCCGCGACGACACTGGTCTGGTATTCATTGCCATTACGCCAGACACGCAGTTCCACCGTTTCGCCCGGTTGCGTGCCCGCAACGATCAGCAGCGCCTGCCGCTGAGACTGGATCGGCTCGCCGTTGATCTCGAGAATCACGTCGCCCGGCATCAGGTTTGCGCGCGCCGCAGGTCCGTCCTCATACACTTCGTAGAGCAGGATCCCACGGTTGCTCTCGAGGCCCAGCAGGTTGCGCTCGGCTCGCGACAGGTCGTCCGGCTCGAGCCCCAGCCAGCCGCGAACCACCCGGCCGTTCTTCTTGATCTCGTCGACGACACCGCGAACCAGGTCGACGGGGATCGCAAACCCGATTCCCTCGGTGCCCACATCCTGTGCCAGCACCGCCGTATTGATGCCGACCAGCTCACCATTGACGTTGATCAACGCGCCACCGGAGTTGCCGGTATTGATGGCGGCATCCGTCTGGATGAAATTCTCGAACGTCGTCAGGTTCAGGAGCCCGCGTCCGGTCGCGCTGACGATGCCCTGTGTCACGGACTTCGTCAGGCCGTACGGGTTGCCGATGGCGAGCACGACATCGCCGATCCGAAGGCCGGCCGAGCTGCCCATCGCGATCGATGGCAGGCGGCCCACGTCCACACGCAGCAGCGCCAGGTCCGTCTCGGCATCCACACCGACGATCTCGGGCTCGGCGATCCGGCCGTCGCTGAGCTGAACCCTCAAGCCCGCCGCCTCGGCAACGACGTGGTAATTGGTGACCAGGTAGCCTTCCGGGTCAATGACAACGGCGGATGCGAAGCTTGTATTGACCCGGAACCGGGGGCGGTCGCCTTCGATAGCCACGTCTTCGACGAGGCGCTCCGTGTAGACGTTGGCGACCGCGGCGGCGCTTTTCTCAACGGCATCGGCATAGCTGGCTCGCTGGCCCCCACCCGTTCGGTCGACAAACGACAGCAGATCAGGGCGTACCAGCAACACGACGAAGGCCACGGCGAGGCCGACGACGACGGACTGCAAAACGAACAGGAGCGCGGATCTGAGGCCAGGCACAATGAAGTCTTTTGTCGGATATGAATACTGATGCGAGTGTAGCCAATGCTCAACCTGCCCGTGTATAATGCGCGCGTTCAGCAACCGGCTCACCTACCATCCTGACGGTATTCCGAGGTTGCTGCAACCGACAACCAAAGCTGGCTTGACCAGCGCTAAAGAGCGAAGGGACTGAATTGCATGCAGCAGGTACCGACACCCACCTGCCGGGTCGAAGACTCCCTCTACGCACTGAATTCTTGCAAAACCGTAATCTGAAAACACATCCGGGTAGGCAGATTGATATCCGGGGATTTAGGAGTGTCCGATGACCGATGACGTAGCTGATCAGGCAGATAGCAACAGACGTCACTTTTTGACCGTAGCCACCGCCATAACGGGCGCCGTAGGTGCCGCTTTCGTGGCGGTTCCGTTCCTGTCCTCGCTGAAGCCCAGTGCGCGCGCCCAGGCGCTTGGTGCGCCCGTGGAAGTCGCACTCGGCAACATACAGCCGGGCGAGCTCGTTCGCGTCCTGTGGCGTGGCAAGCTCATTTTCATTCTTCGTCGCGAAGAGAAGATGCTCAGCGAGCTGGCGAACAACGACGACAATCTGAAAGATCCGAATTCGGAGGTCGTTGAGCAGCAGCCCGAGTACGCTGCCAACCCGACGCGTTCTGTGCGGCCTGAATTCCTGGTGCTGGAAGGATCCTGCACGCATCTAGGCTGCGCGCCGATCGAGGACTTCCCGGTACGCCCGGCGGAGAACTGGTACGGCGGTTTCTTCTGCCCGTGTCACGGCTCGAAGTTCGATCTTGCCGGCCGCGTGCTGAAGGGCGTGCCCGCGCCGACGAACCTGCGCGTTCCCCCTTATCGATTTGTCCGTGACGATCTGCTGCTGATCGGGCAGGACACTGGAGTAGCATAATGGCAAGAGCAGAAGCCGACGTCGCAAAGTCGACTGGTGGTGTCGTCAAATGGATTGACGATCGCTTCCCGTTAATGGAGACACTCCGTTACCACGTCACGGAGTACTACGCTTCCAAGAACTTCAATTTCTGGTACGTCTTCGGCGTACTGGCGTTCGTCGTACTGATCATCCAGCTACTGACGGGCATATTCCTGACGATGAACTACAAGCCGTCGTCTGCAGAAGCCTTCGCGTCGGTCGAGTACATCATGCGCGACGTCGAATGGGGCTGGCTGATTCGTTACATGCACTCAACCGGCGCCTCGTTCTTCTTCGTCGTCGTGTACCTGCACATGTTCCGGGCGATGTTGTACGGCTCGTACAAGAAACCGCGCGAGCTCATCTGGGTCATCGGCATGCTGATCTTCTTCGTCCTGATGGCCGAAGCCTTTGCGGGCTACCTGCTGCCGTGGGGACAGATGTCATACTGGGGCGCGCAGGTCATCATCTCGCTGTTTGGCGCCGTGCCGGTCGTCGGCGACGCACTGGTCGAGTTCATCAAGGGTGACTACGCGATTTCCGACATTACGCTGAACCGCTTCTTCGCCCTGCACGTCATCCTGCTGCCGCTATTGCTGGTCGGCCTGATCTTTGTCCACATCGTGGCACTGCACGAAGTCGGTTCCAACAACCCCGACGGCATCGAGATCAAAGAGAACAAGGATGCTAACGGTGTTCCGCTCGACGGCGTAGCCTTCCACCCGTATCACACGAGCAAGGACCTGGTCGCGATCATCATATTCCTGATCATCTTCTCGGCCGTGGTGTTCTTCGCGCCTGAGGCCGGGGGCTATTTCCTCGAGCATGCGAACTTTGAACCGGCGAACGTCCGTGTAACGCCGGAGCACATCGCACCGGTCTGGTACTTCACGCCGTTCTACGCGATTCTGCGTGCCGTCCCGAGTAAAGCGGGCGGTGCCGCGTTAATGGCTGCAGCTGTGCTGTTACCGCTGTTCCTGCCGTGGCTGGACAAAGCGCGCGTCAAATCGATCCGCTACCGCGGCTGGATGTACAAGAGCGCATTAACCTTGTTCGTCATCAGCTTTGTTATGCTGGGCTGGCTCGGCCTGCAGCCAGCGGAAGGCATCTACGTAACGCTGACTCGTGTCTTCACAATCGTCTACTTTGCCTACTTCGTTTTGATGCCGTACTACACGTCCATCGACAAGACGAAGCCGGTTCCAAACAGGGTTGTCTACAATGCTTAGCGCCAGACAGATCATTGCTTTAGTCACGGCCGCCTTCCTGACGACGAGCGCAATCGCTGCGGGCGGAGCGGACTATCCGCCGTCCAACATCGATCGTGACAACATACAGTCGCTGCAGCGCGGCGCCGCGAACTTCATGAACTACTGTTCCGGCTGTCACTCGGCTGAGTACGTACGTTACAACACGATCGGCAAGCATCTCGAGTTGAGTGAACAGCAGTTGATTGACAACCTGATGTTCAACGCAGAGAAGACGTTCGAGACGATCAACGTCAATATGCCGATGGATGACGCGGTCACATGGTTCGGTGCAGCGCCGCCCGATCTGACGCTGACAGCACGGTCAAAAAGTGCCGACTACATCTACAATTTCCTGAAAGGCTTCTACATCGACGAAGAGCAGACTCATGGCGTGAACAACCGCTGGCTTGCCGGAACCTCGATGCCTCACGTACTCGGCGAGCTGCAGGGCTACCAGCGCGCGGTTTATGACGAGAAGGTAGGGGAAGACGGTTCGGTAACGCGGACCTTCGTCGAGTTCGAGCAGGCGATTCCAGGCCAGCTGGATCCCGAGGCTTACGACGAGTTTGTGCGCGACACGACGAACTTCCTGGCGTACATCGCGGAGCCGGTGCGGTCTGAGCGTCGCAAGCTGGGCGTCTGGGTCATCATGTTCCTGACGCTGTTCGGTATTCTCGCGTACATGCTGAAGAAAGAGATCTGGAAGGACGTTAAATAGATCGGGTTGCAGCACCCCGGTTTCGCCGGGGTGGCTCAACGCCTGATGCTTTAACGATAACGATAAAAACACCTCAAGGGGTCAACTATGGCTGTTATCGCCAACCGACGTTCCGTCATGACATTGTTTTCACGCCCGACGGACATTCACAGTCACCGGACGCGTCTCGTCCTGGCTGAGAAGAACATCAACATCGAGATCTCGAACGTCATCGGCGACGACCTGCCCGAAGATCTGATGGACCTGAACCCGTATCACACGGTTCCGACGCTCGTCGACAGGGACCTGACGCTCTACGATTCCCGTGTCATCATCGAATACCTCGACGAGCGCTTCCCGCACCCGCCGCTCATGCCGGTCGATCCGGTCACGCGTGCACAGTTTCGGCTGGCGCTGTTCCGCATCGAGACGGACTGGTACTCGCTCGCCGAGGAAGCCGACCCCAACGACGGGCGCCTGAGCGCGAAATCGAAAAAGCTGCTGCGCGAGGGCATCCTCCAGAGCGCAGAGCTGTTCGCCGCCAAACCGTATTTCCTCAGCGACGAGTTTTCCCTCGTCGACTGCAGCATCGCTCCGATTCTGTGGCGCCTGCCGCTGTATGGGATCGAATTAGGTAAAGAAGCAGAGGCCATCGAGGGCTACATGCAGCGCGTCTTCGCTCGGCGATCGTTCCAGCAGAGTCTCACGGAACTCGAGCAGGAGATGCGCCTCTGACGCGAATCCCGCCGGTCCGCATCCCCTGGCGCGATGCCGGTTTATGTCATGTTGGCAGCAACCGGCAAATATGGTGGTAAGCTATCGCAATAATAAGAAGGGATTTATTGCAACGTGTCTCAGAGCAGCCGGTCCAAAAGGCCCTATTTAATCCGCGCAATGCACGAGTGGATGGCTGACAACGGCCACACTCCGCATATCGTTGTAGACGCTGCTGCCGACAATGTCGACGTGCCTTCCGAGCACGTCAAGGGCGGCCGCATCATCCTGAATATCAGTGAAAGCGCCGCGCACAACTTGGCGCTGGGCAACGACTCCATAAGTTTCCGGGCGCGTTTCGGCGGCATTCCTTTCGACGTCTGGGTTCCGACCAAAGCGGTGCTGGGCATTTACGCACGAGAGACGGGTCAGGGGATGATCTTCTCGCAGGATGCGAGCAATCCGTCAGAGCAGAACGTCGAAAGGGACGAAACCGTTGCCGTTGCCAAGCCACAGTCCAGGCCGCACCTGAAACTCGTCAAGTAAGCACTTGAGCACCGTCCGACTACTGGGCATCTCCCAGTAACGTCGTATCGATCAAATCACACAAGCAGTGAATGACCACGAGGTGTACCTCCTGGATTCTCGCTGTGCGCGTGGCGGGAACCCGGATCTCCACATCGCCGGGTTGAAACATGCCGGCCATACTGCCGCCATCTCGACCGGTGAGCGCGACGACCCGCATCGAACGCTCATGAGCGGCCTTGATCGCCCGGATCACATTCTCCGAATTGCCGGACGTCGATATCCCGAGTAACACATCGCCACTCTTGCCGAGCGCGCGGACCTGCTTGCTGAAGATTTCCTCGTAAGCGTAGTCATTGCTGATCGACGTAAGCGTGCTGCTGTCTGTCGTCAACGCCATGGCCGGCAGTCCCGGACGCTCCATCTCGAAACGATTGAGGAGCTCCGATGAGAAATGCTGTGAGTCCGCGGCCGATCCGCCGTTGCCACAGCTGAGAATCTTGCCGTCATTGAGCAGGCATTCGCTCATGAGCTGGCCGCCGGCAGCGATGGCTTCGCTGATCGTTTCCATCGCCTGCTGCTTCGTGACCAGGCTCTCGGTGAAGTGTTCTCGAACGCGTTCTACGCTGTCCATTAAGGTCTCCAGAGTTTGCCGGATTCTAACAGTTCATTCGCTTTGAAAGGCGTTTCTGCGCCAGTCGATGGAGGAGCAATCACCGTCCGTATCGATACCAATGACATCGAATCGACAAGTCGGCGGCGCATCGGTCGCGAGGCCGGCGAGATAGTGTGACGCAGCAAGCAGCAGTTTTGTTTGCTTCTGCCTGCCAACCGTTTGCGTGGCGGGAGCGATGTTGTTTCGTTTACGTTGTCTGACTTCGACGAACACGACGCAGGCACCGTCACGCATGATCAGGTCGATCTCACCGAAACGGCAGTGGAAATTGCGTTCCAGCAGCCTCAGTCCACTTCCCTGCAGGAATTTCAGTGCCCGCGTCTCGGCCTGCCGACCTACAGCTCGAGTGTCGACTCTCGCCAATCTTCAGGGTCCCGCGGGTCCGATTCTTCAACAGAAATGGGTTCCGCATCGGGCGCTTCCATATCAGGCAACGGCACCGGCTCACCTTCAATGAATTCAGCCCATGACAGCCCGCGTCGAACGCTGCCGTCGGGGCGAAGTCTCAGCTTGCCCGTTGCTCCGTAGAGATCCGGCATGGTGCCGGAGCGATTCGCGAACAGCGGCGCGACCAGCTGGTAGGCGTCGTAGCCCATCGCGTGCAGTCGGCCGAGGCGGCGCTGCTCCGGCCAGTATTCCTGAAACACGGCGGGCAGATAGTCGATGAAGCCCTGCGGGTTGATTAACCACGGCACGTCGGCGAATCGGATGCCATTCAGGTCCGTGTCTGAGCGGCCATCCATTGCATTGATGGATGACGTGGCGTAGACCGGAAGGTCGCCGGAATAATGAAACTTGAGCTGCGATTTGAGCAGTCGCCCCGCAGGCGCGTCGGCCCCAAGGAAGATGAAGTCAGTGTCCTGTCGGCGTCGCGGGTCGAACTGCAATGGCCCGCCGATATTCGCGCGCAACCGGTTGTATCTGCGAACGCTGCCGGAAAGCGCCATCAGGTCCTCGATCGTGCGCGAGTAGTCCGGATTGCCCGGCGTGTACATACGGTAGTCGAGCGCTGTCCCCCCGAGAAACTCGAAGTGCTGTACGAAGGCCTGCAACACACGGCGGCCCCAGCTACTGTTCGGTACCAGTGCGACCGCTCGCTGGTGCCCATCGAGAATGGCGCGCTCGGCAGCCGCAATCGCCTCATCTTCCGGCGACAGACCAAACTGGAACAGGCCGGGCGGCGCCAGCGTATCGTTCGGCAGATAATTCAATGTCAACACGGGGACCGGAACGAGGATGTCGTTTGCCAGTTCCGCAACGCTGCTCCTGAGCAACGGGCCTACGACGAATTCGGCGCCGTCGGACACGGCCGCTTCGTAAGCAGCGACCGGACCGCCTTCTGCGTTGACGTCATAGATTCGCACCGACTGCCGGTCATCCAGGCCGCCGGCTGTCGCGAAGTAGGCGCCAAGGAATCCATTTTGGATGGCCTGACCCGCACTGGCGGTTCTTCCGCTCAGTGGCAGCAGCAGTGCTACGCGACGCGGGTAGTCCAGCAGAATGTCGTCGTCGAATTCGAGTTCATCGAGAATCAGGTACGCCGGATGTACCGCGTGACGCTCTCTCCAACGAACGATTCCATTACTCCAGCCGATACCTTGTTGCCCTGTTGTTACCGCAAGCGAGCCCAACGTCAGCCAGGCCTGAATATCTTCATCCCGGCTTGACGAGGCCGCGTCCCGTAGAACGGCTGGCTGAGTTGCCAGGAGGCCCTTCCACAGTCGAAGACGGTTCTGCTCTATGGCATCGCTGCTGTCGAGCCAGGTCTCGCGAAGCGTCAGCAATTCGATCGCGCGTGACGGCTCTTCCATAGCGAACCACGCATCCGCTCGCCGCGACTGCACGCGCAGGCGGTCCTCGTTCGACATTGGCTGGGCGCTCAAACGTTCCAGGATCTCGAGCGCGCGTTCGGATTCGCCGTCTGCCAGCGCGATGCCGGCGTCGTTCGTGCTCCACAACGACGCCAGCGGACCGGAACTCAGAGGCGGAACCTCAGAAAACGCGCTGCGAGCCCGGTCAATGTCCTCGGCGTCCAGCCACTGGTCGACCGCAAGCAGAGTCAGTCGCTGGCGCTCGACACCCGCTCGTTCTGCCGCGAGACCGATCAATGTCGCAGCAGCTTCCGCGTGTTCACCACGCTCGGCGAGCCTTGTTGCCTTCGCTTCGGATGGTCCGCCAGACAGAGAGAATCCGCCCGTGGTCTCACAGGCGCTGACTGAAACAGCGAACGCGGTGATCAGTATCCAGCGTAGAAACTGTGCAGGATGTGTAGGTAGCTTCATAATGCGTAGTTTAACCGGGAGCGGGGCTCAATGAGCGGCACCTTGTACGTCGTAGCGACACCCATCGGCAACCTGGACGACTGGAGCAATCGCGCGGTCGAAACGTTGCGCCGGGCCGACCATATTGCTGCCGAGGATACGCGGCACACTGGTCGATTGCTATCCCATTTCGGTATCAAAACACCGACATTTGCGTTGCATGAGCACAACGAAGACCAGCGCAGCGAGCAGGCCATAGCACAGCTGCAGAGCGGTGAGTCGATCGCGCTGGTCAGTGACGCTGGCACACCCCTTCTTTCCGATCCCGGCTATCGCCTGATCCGACTGGCGCACGACGCCGGAGTTCCGGTAGTGCCCATTCCCGGGCCCTCCGCGTTGACGGCGGCGCTGTCAGTCGCCGGCCTGCCCACAGACCGCTTCTGTTTCGAAGGATTCCTGCCGTCGAGGTCGAAAGCGCGCGAGACGATACTCCGTTCGCTGGCGGACGAGGAGCGCACACTGATCTTCTTCGAATCGGTGCATCGTGTGGCCGATACCCTCGCGGCCATGGCCGCGGTCTTCGGCCCCGGACGCGAAGCCTTTATAGGTCGCGAACTGAGCAAACTGCATGAGCAGTGCGTGCTGTCCACGCTCGGTGATCTGTCCCGGGCAATTAGCGACGGCGAGATACCGAGCAAGGGCGAGTTCGTCATCGTCGTGCAGGGCGCCGACCCGGTATCACCATCGAGCACCGACGTGGACGCATTGCTCGGAGAACTCATCCAGGTCGTGCCCGGCAAGCAGGCGGCCGAGATCGCGGCGAGGCTGACCGGTGGCAAACGCAACGAGATTTATCAGCGGATGCTCGAGCTTCGCGGGTCGTGATTCCACGAGCCGCGGCCGATGAGACGATGAGCAGGAAACGCAAGATCTGGCTGATTTCCATTCTCGCCGCGCTGACATTCTTGTGGTTCAACAATACCTCGCTGTTCTCCGGCAGTACCGGTCAGCCTCTCTTCGTTGCTCACCGGGGGGTCGCGCAGCAGATGTATCCGGAGCACGAGGACTATCGGAAATGTCTTTCGCGTATTCATTATCCGGAACACTCGTACATCGAAAACACGGTGCCCTCGATAGAAGCGGCATTCGAGTTCGGCGCCACTTTCGTGGAAATCGACGTGAGGCGCACTGCCGACGGAAAATTCGTTGTCTTCCACGACGATGTTCTGGACTGCAAGACTGAGGCCAGCGGGCGGGTGGCGGACTATACGTTGCATCAGTTGAGAGATCTCGACGTGGGCTATGGTTATGTGACCGACGACGGAAGTCATCCGCTTCGCGGGCAGGGCACGGGACTGATGCCATCGCTTCAGGAAATACTGGACCGTTTCCCCACGCATAGCTTTGTCATCAACGTCAAAGACGATCTGGGGACGACGTCAGACGCGGCGACACGGCTGGCGGCGGCCCTTTCATCAGACAGTAAGCGCCAGCTGCTGGTTATCGGGAACGACAGCACGGTCAGGGTGATGCAGCGGACGGACCCTTCACTGATCGCGGCGTCGCGTGGATCGGCCCGGCGCTGCATACGCGACTACACGTTAGTTGGGTGGACGGGTTACGTACCGGGTTCATGCCGCAAGACGATCACGGGTATGTACGTAGATCTTGGATGGGTGCTCTGGGGCTGGCCGCATCGCTTCGTTAATCGGATGGAAAAGGCAGGCACGACAGTGCTGTTGATCCATCCCTACCAGCGCGAGTCGATACATGATCTGCCAGAGACGCAAGAGTATGCGCGGCAGATACCTCAGGGTTATTCAGGTGCCGTTGTTACCAATCGCATCGACAAGATCCGCGACTGGATGCAATCCGAAGATTGAGCGTGCTGCAGTGCGACCGCTGCAACCGCGGGTCGGGTTTGAGCGTCTGCGGCGCGTTACGTCGCTACGGCCCGCTCCCTTCCCGCCAGCCTGCGGAACTCGGACGGGGTCGTGCCGGTCATCTTCTTGAAGAAGGTATTAAACGTAGACTTGCTACTGAAGCCGGCGGTTTCAAAAACACGCTGGATCGTCATGTCCTTCGCGTCGGGGTCCTGCAGCAGGCGCTTTGCTTCCGAGACCCGGTAAGAATTCACGAAGTCATAAAAGTTGACGCCATAATGGCCGTTGATCAGCGCGGAGAGGCTGCGTGGTGATATGCCAACGCTGTCGGCCAGCCCTTCGACGTCGAGATCAGGGTCCTGGTATACCCTGACCTCGTCCATCAGCTGTTCCAGCTTATCGACCAGCGCAGGGTTGGGTGACCGGCTTCGTTCGCTGTCGGCCTCCGGTTCCGACTCTGGCCTGGGCGCACCGCCAGCGTATTGTCGCTGGCTCAATCCGAGCGTCACCATCCAGCAGACCAACAAGATGGTCGGGAAATTCGCCAGGGTTCCCAAAAAGTCAGCTGAGGCCTTCAGGCCCAGCTTGGGCCCGAAGAACGCGAATACTCGCAGGCTCCAGATGGCCGTAAACCCTATGGCCGTGTACTTCAACCACAGCAGGTCGATGTCATCGATGTTGGAATGCTGGTCGCGAATCCGCTGACTGTGCGCTCGCAGGGCGCCGACGGCTTGATATCCGTATACGACGGATAAGATCAATGCCATCAGGCTAAGGCCCGACAGGACCCAGGGAATGTAGATCTCCGGTACACGCGCGTAGATACCGGGCTGCGCAATTTCGACGGCCGTCGCCTGGAAGATTGCGAAGCCGAGAACGCCGAGGACTATCCTGACGTCCCGTTTGCAGAGAATAGCGCCCTCGCCAGTAATCGCGCGGCTATACCAGAGGAGCAGTGGTCCCTGCAGCGTATAAAAGACCACGATGGGCATCCACGAGAACGTACGCAGGGCCGCCATCGTCGACCCGCCCAGCGCCGGGCTGAACAGGAACACGTAATAGAGTGCCGCGAGCCCTTGCGTAAGTATGAAACCCGCCAGCACGACGTCGGCCATACGTCGCTGCCGCCTCAAGGCCATCGGCAAGGCGAGCAATACCGCCAGCGCTGCGGTCAGCAGCAACATGACGTCGTGCAAGTTGAACAATAGTCCAGACAGAAGAATTCACCGGATTTGCGCGGACTGTCATTGAACATCGCGGCAGGCGAAATAGCCAGAGAGGATGCGTGCGGCTACGCGCATTGCGTGCAGTCGAACGTACGCGAGCACGCGGTTGCGCCTAGCCGGGCGTCAGCTGTCGTTGCCCTGACTAGTCTGTACCTCCCAACTATGACGACCCAAGGAGTTTCCCCATGACTGCCTTATTCAAAATCGTTTTAAGCACCGCCATCCTGGGCCTGGCCCAGGCAGCGACTGCAGCCCCGGTCACAGAGACGCGACCGGTCAGCGGGCAAGCCGATCTCTGCTACCAGGAGACGCTCGACGCCGCAGCAGGTGCTGCGCCGGAGACCCTCAGCACCGTCGCCTGCGCGCGAGCGCTGCGGCAGCATTCACTGACTCGTAACGACCAGTCCATCGTGCTCTACAACCGTGGCTTGATCGAACGCGCACAAGGGCGGGATGAAGCGGCCCGACAGAGCTTCGAGCGTGCCGTCGCGCTGTCGCGAAAGGTCGATATGCGTAACCTGGCGCTTGCCCAGCAGGCACACAAGCAGGGCGACTATGCCGTCGCGCTGCAGCAGTACCGGCTGATCCTCGAGTCGCCATATGCCGCCGACGACGTGCAGAAGTACCGCGACCAGATTGAGCGCATCAAGGCAACGGCGATGCTGTCCCTGGAGCAGGACGCCGAGATCACGCCTGCCGAACTGGCCGTGAGCAATGGGGGCTGAACACCCCTTATCACCCATAGCGCAGAGGGCTGAACTGATTCCTGCTGCCAGCTTGCCGGCACCCCGTGGAAAGCGGATACCCCGACGATGGGTCGCCCATCAATCCGCTCGCCATATACCGCAAGCTGGTGGCAGGTGTCTTCGCTAAAGCGGCAATTTCTGAGTCTCTGCGGTATCTTCCGTTACTGGTATCCAACCCGGGTTGTTCCCGAAACGGCATTCTGCACTTGCGTCTCACCCTTCTCATCGCTGCCCTCATGCTCGCCTCGGCTTCCGTGCTTCCGGACACGGCGAAATCAGGGGAGGCGGACAATCCGTCCACTGGCAAGTGCGCGTTCGATCGCGAGGCGATGCTCACACTCGATTTCAACGCGTTCGACCAGGGTTTCGATGGCGGGTGGCGGGCGGTCGCGAAAGACGAAGACTGCACGCTCATCGCTGCCGACCTGATTCGGGAGTACATTGACCGTCACGAGTCCGACGAAACGATCATCGTGTTTCACGAGGGCCAGATGAGGGCCAAAGGTGGGCAGACGGCACGTGCGATCGAATTAATGCTCAGCACCCGCGAGCCCGACGGGCAGAACAGCTACTTCGGCTGGAATTTCTACATCGATGCGACGATCGCATTCCTTGAAAAGGACAAACAACGGCTCATCGAAGCTCGGGATGCGCTGGCGGCGTTGCCAAAGCCGGGCAGCTTTCGTGCAGTAGATCGTGACGGTAAACCGGTCGAGATGCAGTGGCCTCCGAATATGAGCGTCGTCAACGGATTCGTTGACTGTTTCGAGGAATCCTATGCTGTCGCTTATCGAGAGTGCAGCGGATTATGATGAAGCACCCCGGTAACCTGGCTCCATAAATCAGATATTGACTATGCAGACGATCAACTCCACCGCTGAGCTCGAAGAGCTTTACGATGCAGCCGTTCCGGCATCTGTTGCCAAGGTGCTGGACAAAGTCAGCCCGCTCTACCGACAGTGGATAGACGCGTCACGTTTTGTCGTGCTCTCGACGGTGGGTCCGGAAGGTACCGATGGCAGCCCGCGAGGCGACAAAGGTCCAGTCGTTCGCGTCGTCGACGACGAAACGCTCTGGCTGCCCGACTGGCAGGGGAACAACCGCATCGATTCACTGCGCAACATCGTCCGCGACGGCCGCGTGAGCCTGATGTTCATGGTGCCGGGGTGCAAGAATGTCGTGCGCATCAACGGCTCTGCCGTTCTCACAGCAGACGCTGACATCAAGGTGAGCTTCGAAAGGAATGGGAAGTACCCGAAGACCGTTATCGTTATTTCGGTGGAAGAGATCTACTTCCAATGTGCGAAGGCACTGATGCGGTCGCGCCTGTGGGAGGCTGACGATGAGAGTGAGCGAGTACCGTCCGCCGGTCAGTTCATCAAGGCGATCACGGATGACTTCGATGCGAACGCCTATGACACAGGCTACGCAGACTACGCAAAGAAAAGAATGTGGTGAGCCGTCAGTTCGAGTAGGAGATCTCCTCTCATACAGACGTAGTCTCACTGCTGATAAACCTCATTGCTTGCTCCGGAACCAACATGACGACTCCTTTGAAAGCGACAAACCTATTGAACGAGCTTCAACACGTTAAAGAGTATTGGTCGCCGCGCGTTGTCGGCGAGGTCAATAATCAATACATCAAGGTTGCCAAAGTGAAGGGCACGTTCACGTGGCACAAACACGATGACGAAGACGAGCTGTTTTACGTGCTAAAGGGTCAGTTGCTTATCGAGTACGAGGAAGATCGCGTGCTGCTGCAAGAAGGAGACATGCACGTCGTGCCAAAGGGGACGATGCATAATCCCGTCGCAGAAGACGAGTGCTGGATCGCCCTGATCGAAACGGTGACGACCAAGCACACGGGCGATGTGGTCACCGAACAGACCAGATCGATCGAGCAGCAGCTCGGCAAGGGCTAGTCACCGTGAGCTCCGCCGCCGGCTTGCATCCTTGTGCTGGCGCTCGCGGTGCTACAATTAAAAAGAGAACGCCGGAGTCGGCCAGGCAATCGCTGTCTTCAAGACAGAGGAAAGTCCGGGCTCCTTCGGACAGGGCGCCAGGTAACGCCTGGAGGGTGTAAGCCCATGGAAAGTGCCACAGAAAATATACCGCCAGGGTCTCCCTGGTAAGGGTGAAAAGGTGCGGTAAGAGCGCACCGCGCGACTGGTAACAGGCCGCGGCACGGTAAACCCCGCCCGGAGCAAGACCAAATAGGGGAGCAGGCAGGCAACTGCCGCCGCCGGTCCCGAGCGGGCTCCCGGGTAGGTCGCTAGAGGCGGATGGCGACGTCCGTCCCAGATGAATGATTGTCCTCGACAGAACCCGGCTTACGGCCGGCTTCGACGTTCTCTCTTTCCCTTTCAAAATCAATAACCTGTCGCCATTTTGCGACAGTCGGGAAAGTCCCGCGCGCGGACCGACCCGGGACCGGTGGCAAAGCCCCGCGGCTGCCCGATTCTTACCCTGGCAGCCAATTTTCTCATGTTTCACATGATGAAGCGTGTCTAACCTACTGATCTATATGCGCGAAGAACACCATATTTCGCCACAATTTCGCCACGGAAACGCGCTTAAGTCCCTGTACAACAAACAATAATTGTCGCGCTCTGTTGACGCTTCCGGGACTCAGACCTATAGTGTCGAAAAGTGGAAAAAAGTGGGAGGAAATGGGTATTCGGCCCGGAAAAGGCGCCTGAAAAGCGCTTCTGGACCAGCCCGAGTCGTCGTGTTTCGAGGTGCAACCAAAGTCACGCTGGACGCAAAAGGCCGCATGGCCGTGCCGACCCGGTACCGGGAGCGGCTGACTGCGCGTTGTGATGGCCAGATTGTTGTCACCGTCGACAAAGACTACTGCCTCCTGATTTACCCGTTGCCGGACTGGGAAGAGCTGGAACGCAAACTCATCCGGTTACCCAGCATGAACAAGGTCGCCCGTCGTATCCAGCGGATTATGGTCGGTTACGCGACGGAGGTCGAGCTGGACGCAAGCGGGCGCATCCTGATTTCACGGGAGCTTCGCGATTTTGCCGAGCTCCAGAAACAGGCGATTTTGATTGGACAGGGGAACAAGTTCGAACTCTGGGACGAAGAGCGTTGGGTTGAAAAGCGGGATGCGTGGCTCGGTGAAGACGAAGACTTAAGTCTTCCGGCCGAACTCGAATCCCTGTCGTTCTAGAGGTCATTGGTGGAGAACGGCACCCATGTGCCGGTCCTGCTCGAACCTGTTCTAGAGGGGTTGGATGTAGTTGCGAGCGGATGCTATGTCGACGCCACGTTCGGACGCGGCGGACACAGCAGGGCGATTCTTGACCGGTTGAGCGATGCCGGTCGACTGATAGCGATAGATCGGGACCCGGCGGCGGTGGCGTCGGCGAACGAGTCAATTAAAGACGATAAGCGGTTCGAAATCATCAGGGGCGATTATGCGGAGCTTGAGGCTTTCATTGCAGCAAGAGGACTTGTCGGACGTGTCGACGGAGTACTCATGGATCTCGGAGTCTCCTCACCGCAGCTCGACGAGGCGGAACGAGGTTTCAGCTTCAAAAGGGACGGACCGCTGGACATGCGAATGGATCCGGGAACAGGGACCAGCGCCGCCAGCTGGCTGGCTGCAGTGGAAGAAAAGGAATTGAGGCGAGTCCTAAAGACGTACGGCGAAGAAAAATCCGCCGCGAAGATTGCAAGGGCGATCGTAGCGGCCAGAGAAACTGCTCCCCTGAAGACAACGGTGCAACTGGCGGACGTCGTGGCCGCCGCGGCACCCGCACACGGATCGCGAAAGCATCCGGCGACAAAAACATTTCAGGCAATTCGAATAGTGATCAACAACGAGCTCGGACAACTTGAAGATGGATTGCGGCAGGCGGTCAACGTCCTGGCGCCGGGCGGTCGGCTGTGTGTCATCAGTTTTCACTCGCTCGAGGACCGAATCGTGAAGCGCTTTATGCGCGACGAGTCGCAGGAGACGGAGCAGTATCGGGGCATGCCGGACGTGCCCGCCGAGTTTCGTCCTCGCCTGAAGCTGGTCGGCAAGCAGCGGGCAGCCACTGCAGACGAAGTAGAAGCAAACGCAAGGGCGCGCAGCGCCCGGCTTCGTGTCGCGGAGAAGGTCGCATGACTATCGCCAGGTCTCCCGTCTTCCTGATTTCCGTATTTGCCGTGGTTTGCGTGCTTAGCGCGCTGGCACTCGTCTATACGAAACACGAGAGCCGGACGCTGTTCATCGAGCTGCAGGGGCTGTCTCAGGAGCGTGACGACCTGAATATCGAATACGGACAACTGCAGATCGAACAGAGCATGTGGGCGACGCATTCAAGGATCGAAAAGCTCGCAAGCGAAGACCTCGAGTTGATTCGCCCTGATTCCGAAGACATTTACGTGATCGAGCAGCAATGACACGAGGCGCTCAGACCAAAGACCAGGTAGCACGTTCTTTCAAGGGCAGAGTCATGCTCCTGATGTTCGTGTTCGCGGCGACCGGGGTGGCCCTGGCCGGCCGTGCTGTGCATCTGCAGGTGTTATCGAAGGACTTCCTGAACGACCAGGCTGATAGCCGTCACCTGCGAACGGAAAAGATCTCGGCGCATCGCGGTGCAATTACGGACCGGAACGGTGAGCCGCTCGCGATCAGCACACCGGTCGACAGTATCTGGGCCGAGCCCAAAAAGCTCGCTACAGCCATCGACAAGGTCGGTCCGCTGGCCAAGCTGCTCGGCATGGACCAGGAGGACCTGATCGTTCGTATCGCCGCAGGTGCGAACAAGGAATTTATCTACCTGAAGCGACACCTGAGCCCCGCCGATGCGGAGCGGGTCCTGTCGTTAGAGCTGCCGGGCGTCAATCGCCTGCGTGAATATCGTCGCTACTACCCGTCGGGCGAGGTCGCGGGGCATCTCGTCGGCTTTACCAACATCGATGACGAGGGACAGGCAGGTCTCGAGCAGGCTTACGACGGTTGGCTGGCCGGCGAACCCGGCAAGAAGCAGGTATTAAAGGATCGTTACGGTCGCTCGATAGAAAACGTTGCCAGTATCCGGCCTGCGAAGCACGGCAAGACACTCAGGACAAGCATCGATCTTCGCGTCCAGTACTTCGCCTATCGCACGCTAAAGAGTGCGATCCAGCGCTACACGGCTGAGTCCGGTTCCATTGTCGTCCTCGACGTTAAGACGGGTGAGGTGCTGGGCATGGCCAACCAGCCAGGCTACAACCCGAACGATCGTTCGCAGTACCTGCCCGAACGCTATCGTAACCGCGCCGTGACCGACCTGTTCGAGCCTGGCTCGAGCATCAAGCCGCTGATCATCGCATCCGCGCTGGAGAGCGGCGAATACCGCCCGAGCAGCGTCGTCAACACGGCGCCCGGATTCGTCGAGGTCGGACCAAAGCGTATTGAGGACAAGCGCAATCTCGGCGAGATCAGCCTGACGACGATTCTCGCCCGCTCGAGCAACGTCGGTATCACCAAGCTCGCGATGACGCTGCCGCCCGAGCAGATGTGGACAACGCTGTCCCGCTTCGGGCTCGGCCAGCTGACGGGCAGTGCGTTTCCCGGCGAGACTCGCGGCTCGTTGCGACCGTACGAGGATTGGCGCCCGATCAGCCAGGCCACGATGGCGTACGGTTACGGGTTGTCGGTCAGCGCGCTGCAGTTGGCGCAGGCCTACGCCGCCATCGGCAACGGCGGCATCGCGCACCCGGTCTCGCTGCTGGCGCTCGAAGAAGACACGACGGAGAGCAACGTCGTCCGTGCGGCTACGGCGGATGCTGTCCGGCGGATGCTGGAAGAAGTCGTTCGCCCGGCTGGCACCGGCATCGAAGCCGCCGTGACCGGTTATCGGGTCGCCGGCAAGACCGGTACCGCGTGGAAGGCCGAGGGTGGCAGCTACTCGAAGGATGAGTACATTTCTATCTTTGCCGGGCTCGCGCCCGCGACCGATCCGCGGCTCGCGGTCGTCGTCGTCATCGACGAACCGCGTGGCGAACTTTACTACGGCGGCGATGTGGCAGCCCCGGTGTTTTCCGACGTCATGGCGGAGGCGCTGCGTCTGCTTGCCGTTGCGCCTGACGCCGTGCCAGCGGCTTCTCCAACCACCGTTGCACAGGCGCTGGACCGGTGAGCCCTGGCGTGACAACTGCCAGCTTGCCCAGCCTGCTCGCGCAGCCGGAGGCCCCTGACGTCGTCGTTTCCGGCCTGGCGATGGATAGCCGTCGCCTGACTGAGGGTGATGCTTTCCTGGCCTGCCGGGGGTTGAGCGGCCATGGGCTTGACCACATTGATGCTGCGATGGCCGCTGGCTGCGCCGCCGTCGTCTACGAGCCCGACGACGCGCTGCGGGCCGACGCCGTTCCGGCCAGCGTTCCGTCAATCGCGGTTCCCGGTCTTCGGCAGCAACTTGGTGACATCGCGGATCGTTTCTACGGCCGACCATCAGCCGACGTCGACGTCATCGGTATCACGGGCACCAACGGCAAGACCACTGTCGCATGGCTGGTCGCCGAATGCCTGCAGCTGCTCGACATGCCCTGTGCCTACTCCGGCACGCTCGGTTTCGGCCTGCAGGAGATAGACGATGATTCCGGCATGACGACACCGGATGTCGTCGAGTGCCATCGGCGACTGGCTGCGCTGCGCGCGGCGGGCGCGAGCCATGCGGCGATGGAGGTGTCGTCACATGCTCTCGACCAGGGGCGCGTCGACGGCATCCGTTTCAAGGCGGCCGTGTTCACCAACCTGAGTCGCGACCATCTCGACTACCACGGCGACATGGCGTCCTATGCGGCCGCGAAGGCGCGTCTGTTCCTCGAGCACGATTCCGAGATTCGCATCATCAACGTCGATACGCCGGCTGGTGTCGAGCTCGCAGGGCAGTGCCAGGGATCGATCGTGACCGTTTCGATGGCACCGGACTCAGATGCCTCAGTGGTTATTCGCGGCGCCGAACCGACGGCGGCTGGTTTCGACCTCGTGTTCGACAGCGCCTGGGGCCACGGAGACCTGAGCTTGCCGCTTTACGGTCGCTTCAACGTAGAGAATGCAGCGCTCGTTCTCGCGGTCATGCTGTCTCTTGGCGTGCCGGTCAGCGACGCCAGTCGTGCGCTCGAGAGCGCGCGTTCCGCGCCGGGACGGCTGCAGTCTGTGGGTGAGTCAGTGCCGAAGGTGCTCGTCGACTATGCGCACACGCCCGACGCCATCGAATCGGCCCTTTCAGCTTTGCGCGTTAACTGCGACGGCAGGATCTGGTGCGTGTTTGGCTGCGGAGGCGACCGAGATCGCGGTAAGCGACCCCAGATGGGGCGTGCCGCCGAGCGTCTCGCAGACAGAATCGTCATTACGAACGACAACCCTCGCTCGGAGTCACCGTCCGACATTATTGACGGGATCGTCGCCGGTCTCGAAGCGCCCGGGCTGGCCGTAGTCATCGAGGATCGTGGCAGCGCCATCGGCTGGACGATCGCTGAAGCCGATCGTGACGACATCGTCCTCATTGCGGGCAAGGGACATGAATCGGTGCAGATTATTGGCGACCAGAGAATCCCGTTCTCGGACGTCGACGTTGCACGTGCGTTCCTGGCCAGGAAAAGCGGAGCGTTCACATGAACGCGACGCTCATGAATGTCAGCAACGCGATGGGCGGGCAGCTCGTTGGCAGCGACGCAAGTTTCAACGGTGTCAGCATCGATTCGCGGACGATCGAACGCGACCAGCTGTTCTTCGCGATCAGCGGGCCGAATTTCGATGGCCACGATTACGTGGCGAGCGCAGCGGAGCAGGGAGCGGTCGCGGCCGTTGTTACGCATGAGTGCGATGCGTCGATCAACCAGATTATCGTCGAAGACACGCGCGCCGCGCTGGGACGCCTCGGCACCGCGTGGCGCGACCAGTTCGATGTCGTGACTGTCGGCATCACCGGCAGCAATGGCAAGACAACGTTGAAAGAGATGATCGGCGCATGCCTTGCCTCGCGGGCCGAGACACTGATTACGCAGGGCAACCTGAACAACGAGCTGGGCGTCCCGTTGATGCTCCTGAAGCTTAACGACAGTCACAAATTCGGCGTGTTTGAAATGGGCGCGAACCACGCCGGCGAGATCGCGTACCTGACGTCGCTGGTCAAACCGCAATACGTCGTGCTGAGCAATGCGGGACCCGCGCATCTCGAGGGCTTCGGTTCATTGGACGGCGTTGCCCGGGCCAAGGGCGAGATTTTCGCCGGCGAGCCGAGGCCGGAATGTGCCTTCCTGAACGCCGACGATCATTACTTCGAGTACTGGCAGACGCTGGTCACCGATATCGACTTCGTAAGCTTCGGTCTCGGCGAAGGCGCTCACGTTCGCGCAACGGACGTGGAGTTGCACGATCGCGGCAGCCGTTTCCGACTCAGCATGGCGACAGGCGACGTGACGGTCGAACTGCCTCTGCCCGGCATTCACAACGTCAGGAACGCGTGCGCAGCGGCGGCTGTTGTGCATCGCATCGGCCTCGATGCCGATGAGATCGCATCCAGTCTCGCAACGATCGAGGCCGTCGACGGCCGCCTCAAGCCGATACCGGGTCCTGAAGGTTCGCGACTGTTCGATGACAGCTACAACGCAAACCCGACGTCGGTACTGGCCGCGGGTGAGTATCTCGCGTCGCTGGACGGTGACAGCGTCATGGTGCTCGGCGACATGCTGGAGCTCGGTCCCGACGAAGCTGCGCTGCATACCCGTCTCGGGACTGAGCTCAGGGAGGCCGGCATCCATCGCGTGTTGGCGACAGGCGCGCTGTCGAAGCACACGGTGTCAGGTTTCGGAGCCGACGCGCACTGGTTTGACTCCGTCGAGAAGCTGATCAAGGCGCTGGCTCCGACCATCGGCAAGGACAGCAACGTGCTCGTCAAAGGCTCACGCTCCATGCGCATGGAGCGCGTCGTTGAGGCCTTGCGTTCGGATCAGGAGGGCGATAGCTGATGCTGCTCTACCTGACACAATACCTGAGCCAGTTCGAGTCCGGCTTCAACGTATTCAACTACCTGACGATGCGCGCCATTCTCGGCGCGCTGACGGCGCTGGTCATCTGCTTCGTCCTGGGCCCGAGAATGATCGAGCGCCTGAGCTCCAGGCAGATGGGTCAGCCCATTCGAGAAGACGGGCCGATTACACACCTGCCAAAGGCGGGCACGCCGACGATGGGTGGCCTGCTGATTCTTGTTTCTATCGCGGCCGGCACACTGCTGTGGGCTGACCTCGGCAACCGCTTTGTCTGGATCGTCCTGTTTGTCACGCTTTCGTTCGGCGCTATCGGCTACGTCGACGACTACAAGAAGCTGATTCTGCAGGACCCGGCGGGCATCTCCGCCAAACAAAAGCTCTTCTGGCAGTCTGCAGCGGCTCTCGTCGCTGCCATTGCTTTGTACGTTACGGCGACGGACTCAGTATCGACATCGCTCCTGATACCGTATTTCAAGGACCTTTCCATTCCGCTGGGAATGTTCCAGGTCGTCGTAACGTACTTCTTTATTGTTGGCTTCAGTAACGCCGTGAACCTCACGGACGGACTGGATGGCCTTGCGATCATGCCGACGGTACTGGTCGGTGGCGCGCTCGGCGTCTTCGCCTATGTGACCGGCAACGTCAATTTCTCGGATTACCTCGACATTCCTTACGTTGCTGGCACCGGTGAAATACTCGTCTTCTGTGCCACGTTGACCGGCGCCGGGCTGGGCTTTCTCTGGTTCAACACCTACCCGGCGCAGGTCTTCATGGGCGACATCGGTGCGCTGGCGCTCGGTGCGGCCCTGGGCGTCGTCGCCGTGGTGACGCGCCAGGAGATCGTGCTCGCGATCATGGGCGGCATCTTCGTCATGGAGACGTTATCGGTCATGATCCAGGTCGCGTCCTACAAACTGACCGGCAGGCGTGTCTTCCGCATGGCGCCGATCCACCACCATTTCGAATTGAAGGGCTGGGCGGAACCGAAGGTCATCGTCCGCTTCTGGATTATCACGGTCATTCTCGTCCTGATTGGCCTCGCGAGCTTGAAAATACGATGAGCGCCGTCCGCAAAAGACAGCCGCTTCAAAAGGACCTCGTCGTCGGGCTGGGCGCGACCGGCTTGTCTGTCGCACGCTTCCTGCAACGGACGGGTCGCGATGCGCGTTTCTTTGACACGCGCGACGAACCGCCGGGCATCGAGGAACTGCAGGCACTGTGGCCGGATGCCGAGATCGACACCGGCGAGATCAACGGTCTTCCTTCCGACATCGATCGGATTGTCGTGTCACCCGGCGTCAAGGATTCGCATCCATTGCTGGAGGAGGCCAGGACCGAAGGCATCGAGATTGTCTCCGACATTGACCTGTTCGTCGCCGCGGCAGAGGCGCCTTTCGCCGCGATAACCGGTTCCAACGGCAAGAGCACGGTGACGACGTTGCTGCACCACATGTGTCTCGCGTCCGGCAAGAGCGCACTGGCCGGCGGCAACCTCGGTTGTCCGGCGCTGGATCTCCTCGACGAAGACACGCCTGACTGGTATGTGCTTGAACTGTCGAGCTTCCAGCTGCAGCGAACGAAAAGTCTGCCGGCCGCCGTGGCGGTCCTGCTGAATATCTCGCCGGACCACCTCGACTGGCATGCGGACGAAGCCGAGTATCGTGCCGCCAAGTACCGGATTTTCGACCAGGCGGATGCGGTCGTCTTCAACCGCGACGAAGCCGACATCGCAGGCCACGCACAGGCTGTCGAGCGTCGATTGAGTTTCGGTCTCGGCGAGCCGGAATCCGAAGCGTATGGACGGCGCATCGAGGACGGCAAGACCTACCTGGCACGCGGCCAGTCGATGCTGTTCGACGTGGCCGACATGGCGATGTTCGGCATCCACAACCAGGCGAATGCGCTGGCCGCACTGGCCGCCGGAACGCTGATGGAGCTGCCGCTCGACAGCATGCTGCAAGTGCTTTGCGAGTTTCCGGGGCTGCCTCACCGCATGCAGCGCGTTGCCCGGCATGCGTCCGTTGACTACATCGATGACTCGAAAGCGACCAATGTAGCCGCGGCACTGGCCGCGATCGACTCGGTCGAGAACCCGATCGTTTTGATTGCCGGCGGAGAGGGTAAGGGTGGAGACTTCTCGCTCCTAAAGCCCGCGTTGGAAGATCGCTTAAGGGCCGCCGTACTGATCGGGACGGACGCCCGGGCGATCGCAAAGGCTATCGACCCGGTTGGCCCGCGGTTCTTCGCGAGCGACATGGAAGACGCGGTGGACCAGGCGAGCCGTTGCGCGGAGCCCGGCGACGTTGTGTTGCTTGCACCGGCTTGCGCGAGTTTCGACCAGTTCCCCAACTACATGGCACGCGGTGAGGCCTTCGCCGAGGCGGCGCGGAGGATTGCGTCATGAGTGTCAGTAACGTGACGATGCCATTCCCGGTGCGACTGAAGACCTCGCTCAAGTTTGACCCGGGCCTTGTCGTCATCGTCGCGACGCTGTTGCTGGGTGGCTTCGTCGTGCTGGCGTCTGCATCCACGGCGATTTCCGATAGCGCTGTCGGCAACCCGATGCACTACCTGCAACGGCAGCTGCTGGCCGCCGCCATCGGCGTCGCAGCGGGAGCCGTCGTGCTCTACATTCCAATGAGCTTCTGGCGCAACATGGGCCCGGTGCTGTTGCTGGCCGGCCTCGCGTTGCTGCTCGTCGTGCTCATCCCGGGCGTCGGCTACGAGGTCAACGGCAGCCGTCGCTGGGTACGGTTAGGCGTCATCAACCTGCAGGTTTCCGAACCGGCCCGACTCTGCTTCATCCTCTACCTCGCCGGCTACCTCGTGCGACGCAACAAGGACCTGCGCGAACGCTTCTCCGGTTTCTTACGGCCCATGTTCGTCATGAGTCTTGCGGCCGTGGCGCTGCTCGCGGAACCGGACTTCGGCGCGGCGATGGTGCTGATGGCTGTCGTACTGACGATGCTGTTTGCAGCTGGCGCACGTTTCCGCGATTTCCTGCTGTTTTTCCTGGCGGGCATCGCAGCCTTTGCGTTGCTTGCTGTGACCGCCGAGTACCGTGTCAGGCGCCTGACCGGCTTCCTGAATCCGTGGGAAGACCCGTTCAACTCCGGATATCAGCTTATTCACTCGCTGATCGCTATCGGTCGCGGCGAGTGGTTCGGGGTCGGGCTTGGCAACAGCGTTCAGAAGTTGTTTTACCTGCCAGAGGCCCACACGGACTTCATCTTTGCCGTGTTCGCCGAGGAATTCGGACTGCTCGGCTCGATGCTGGTCATCTTCCTGTTCGGCGCGCTGGTCTGGAGAATCTTCCGTCTCGCGATGCAGGCGTCTGCGTCGGAGCGCGTTTTCGAGGCCTATGTCGCCATCGGCATCGGTACCTGGCTCGGCATGCAGGCTTTTATCAACCTCGGCGTCAACATGGGTGTGCTGCCGACAAAAGGTCTGACGCTGCCACTCGTCAGCTACGGACGATCCAGCCTGATCATGACGATGATCGCAATCGCCATATTGCTTCGCATCCATCATGAACTCAGCGTCGATGCGAAACCCGTGAACACACGCCGCAGGCGCAGACAGGTGAAGCGATGAGCGCCCGGCCGATACTGATCATGGCGGGTGGCACGGGCGGGCATGTCTACCCGGCGCTCGCCGTCGCGCAGAATCTCCGCGAGCGTTCGCAGGAAGTCGTGTGGCTGGGCACGCAGCGTGGCCTGGAGTCGAGAATCGTGCCCGCCGCGGGCATCGACATCGAATGGATCAGCATTAAAGGTCTTCGACGCAAAGGCCTGCTGGCGTTGGTCATAGCGCCGCTGCAACTCGCCTGGGCGCTGATCCAGTCACTCAACGTCATTCGTCGCCGACGCCCAAGCGCCGTCCTCGGCATGGGCGGTTTCGCCAGCGGACCGGGCGGACTTGCGGCATGGCTGACGCTGCGTCCATTGATCATTCACGAACAAAATGCCGTACCTGGCCTTACCAACCGACTTCTGGCGCGTCTTGCCCGGGTTGTGCTGCAAGCCTTCCCGGGCAGTTTTAACCGCCTCGCCGAGACGGTCGGGAATCCGGTGCGCAAGACCATCGCCAACCTGCCTGCGCCCGAGCAGCGCTTCGAAGACCGCAGCGGTCCGATACGACTGCTCGTGCTCGGCGGAAGCCAGGGCGCGCTGGCGCTGAATCGCACGGTGCCGGAAGCGCTGGCCCTCCTGGACGTGTCGTCACGGCCCGTCGTCCGGCACCAGTGTGGCAAACGGACACTCGATATGGCCCGGCAGCAATACCAGCGACTGGGCGTCGACGCCGAGCTGCCCGAGTTCATCGAGGACATGGCCGAAGCCTACGGCTGGGCCGACTTTGTTATCTGCAGAGCGGGCGCCTTGACCGTTGCGGAACTCTGCGCGGCCGGACTCGGCGCCATCTTTATTCCTTACCCGGCCGCCGTGGACGACCACCAGACGGCGAATGCGCGAGCGATGCAGGATTCGGGTGCCGCGTTGATCATCGACGAGAAAGAACTGACGCCTGCGATGCTCGCCGACGAAATCCGCGGCTGGTCTGACCGGGCCGGGCTCCTGCATCGCGCGAAGCTGGCTCGGGCGCTGGCGCATCCGGATGCGCTCGATCGAATCACGACGGTGTGCCTCGAACAAGCCGGGAGAGCGTCATGATTAACCGAATGCGCCGCATTAACTGCGTGCACTTCGTCGGGATCGGGGGCTCAGGCATGTCCGGCATCGCAGAGGTGATGCTCAGCCTGGGCTACGCCGTGCAGGGCTCTGACATCAAACCGAACAAACAGACAAAGCGCCTTGAAGAGCAGGGCGCCACCGTATTCATCGGCCACGCTGCAGACCACATTAAAAATGCAGACGCGGTCGTCGTCTCCAGCGCGGTCGATGAAACCAATCCTGAGGTCGCTGCGGCGATCGAACAGCTAATGCCCGTTGTGCGGCGCGCCGAGATGCTCGCGGAGTTAATGCGCTTCCGCTACTCGATCGCCGTTGCCGGCACACATGGCAAGACCACGACAACAAGCCTGGTGGCGAGCGTGCTCGCAGAGGCTGGCCTTGACCCGACCTTCGTCATTGGCGGCCGGCTCAAGAGCGCGGATGCGAATGCGCGCCTGGGCCAGGGCAGCTACCTCGTTGCCGAGGCGGATGAGAGCGATGCATCGTTTGTGCACCTGAAGCCGATGCTTGCCGTCGTCACGAACATCGACGCAGACCACATGGCGACGTACGACGGGGATATCGAGAAGCTCAAAGACGGCTTCGTCGAGTTCCTGCACAACCTGCCGTTTTACGGTCTTGCCGTCGTCTGCATGGACGATCCCGGCATCGACGAGATCAAGACGCGCATTGGTCGCGCGATCAGCAGCTACGGTTTGTCTGAAGAGGCGGACTTCCGGGCCGAGAACATCGAGTTCGACGAGGGGCTCACGCGTTTTGACGTGAAGCGAAGCGACGGCGGCGAGCCGCTGAGGATCGCTTTGCGCCTGCCCGGCCTGCACAACGTGCGCAACGCGCTGGCCGCCATCGCCGTTGCTGCCGAACTTCAGGTTCCCGACGAGGCTGTTGTTCGCGCACTTGAGGGCTTCGAAGGCATCGATCGCCGGTTCCAAAGCCTCGGCGATATCGACACACCCTCCGGGCGAGTCACGCTGGTCGACGACTACGGGCACCATCCGACCGAGGTGGCCGCAACGCTGTCGGCGGCGCGTTCGGGGTGGCCGAAACGCAGGCTCGTACTCGTTTTCCAGCCGCACCGCTACACGAGAACGCGCGACCTGATGGACGATTTCGCGCAGGTCCTGTCGGAGTGCGATGTCCTCGTCCTGCTCGACGTCTACGCAGCCGGCGAAGCGCCGATCGCGGGCGCTGACGGCCGGGCGATTGCACGCGCTGTCAGAACGCGCGGCAGCGTCGAACCCGTCTTCGTGGAGACACTGGACGAATTGCCCGCGGTCCTCGCGGACGTTCTGCAGGAAGGCGACCTTGTGCTGACGATGGGCGCCGGCGACATCGGTGCCTTCGCGGCGACGCTGCCGAAGCTCCTTAAGGGTAAACCCAGTCTTAAGGTGCACTCATGATGAGCCTCTGCTGCAAGTATCTCGTCGAAGTGGCCTCGAAGGTGTTTTCATGATGGCCGCGGTCCAGCAACACGGCGGTGAGCTCAGGCTCAACGAGCCCATGAGCCGGCACACGTCCTGGCGAGTCGGCGGGACCGCCGATCGCTTCTACGTGCCGTCGAGCATCGACGACCTGCAGGCATTCCTGTCCGGGCTGCCGGATGACGTTGACGTGCACTGGTTCGGCCTCGGCAGCAACCTGCTCGTCCGCGACGGCGGTATTCGTGGCGTTGTCATCGCTGCGGGCAAGCTGCTTCGACAGCTCGAGAGAATTGACGACCTCCGGGTCCGCGCTGGCAGCGGTCTGCCGTGCACCCAGCTGGCAAGACAGTGCATCCGCTGGGGCCTTGGCCCTTCTGAATTCTTCGCTGGAATCCCCGGCACCATCGGTGGCGCGTTGGCCATGAATGCCGGGGCGCACGGCGGCGAAACCTGGGAGCGCGTCGAGTCAGTGAAGACGATCGATCGCAGCGGACGGATCCGCGAGCGCACGCCGGAAGACTTCGACGTTGGCTACCGAACGGTTCGCGGGCCGGCCGGTGAGTGGTTTCTCGAGGCTCGTCTTGTCTTCGATCCGGAGGTTACCGCGAGCAAGGAGGTGCTCGACACGATGTTGAACCGGCGCAAGGAAACGCAGCCGCTGGGGCAGCCCAGCTGCGGATCCGTTTTCCAGAATCCGCCGGGCGATCACGCGGCGCGGCTGATCGAGGCGGCCGGGTTGAAAGGGTTCCGTATTGGCGGTGCCGAAGTGTCGCCGAAACACGCAAATTTCATCATCAATGCCGATGCGGCATCGGCCGAGGATATCGAGTCTTTGATCAATCACGTCCAGGACACCGTCGAGGAGCAACACGGCGTGCGCCTGAAGCATGAAGTGAGAATTGTAGGCGAGGCGCAATCATGAAGGGCGGACTCGAGCGACGGCAGGCGATCAGCAGCCCGGGCTCATTCGGCAAGGTTGCCGTGCTGTACGGCGGCAACTCGAGTGAGCGCGAGGTGTCGCTGATGACCGGCAAGGCGGTTTTCGATGCGCTGGTCAGCCGCGGCGTCGATGCGCAGCTGTGGGACCCCGCGGAGCGTGGCGTCGAGGGCCTGGCCGAAGTCGGCATCGATCGTGCGTGGATCGCTCTGCATGGAACCGGCGGTGAGGACGGCGCCATCCAGGGGGCGCTGCAGTGGCTGCAGATTCCCTACACCGGCAGCGGCGTCATGGCGTCGGCGCTGGCGATGGACAAGGAGCGCAGCAAACGTCTTTTCGTCGCGGCCGGAATCCCGACGCCGCCCTACGAGATCATTCGCAGCCGCGCCGAGGCAGTGCATGTCGCCGAGGAGATGGGCTTCCCGTTGATCTTCAAGCCGTCCTGCGAAGGGTCCAGCGTCGGTATGAGCAAGGCATTCGAGCCTGCAGATGTGCCTGAGGCCGCCGAAACGGCCCTGGGTTACGGCAGTGTCGCCATCGTCGAGCGCTGCATCGTCGGTGATGAAATCACCGTTTCCGTCCTGCAGGGCGAGGCACTGCCGAGCATCCGGATCGAGACCCCGCGCGTGTTCTACGACTATCGTGCCAAGTACGAGTCGGATCGAACCGAGTATCACTGCCCTGGCACAACGTCGGACATCGCCGAGGCGAAGTTCGCGGAGCTCGCGCTGCGCGCATTCGAGCTGCTGGGCTGCGAGGGATGGGGCCGCGTCGACTTCATGGTGGACAGCGATGACCAGCCGCAGGTTCTCGAAGTCAACACGGTCCCGGGCATGACCAGCCACAGCCTGGTCCCAATGGCGGCCAAAGCTGTCGGTATCGATTTCGCCGAGCTCTGCTGGCGCATTCTCGAAACCAGTGTCGAGGCTGACGCGCAGGCCCGCAAGGAGGTTGCCAATGGCTCGTAAGCAGGCGCGCAAGCGTAAGCCCCAGAAGAAACCCGTGAAGCTCTCGATGCCGCGGGTCAACTGGGGTCGGATACTGAAGCCCATGTTCGCCGTTGCGCTGGTGTTGATTACCTACGACCTGTCGTCACGCATGCTCGAACGGCCGGTCAAATCGATCGAAATCATGGGGCCGATGCAACGCGTTTCGGTCGTTGAGATCGAGGACGTGATCGAGCCCGAAATCGAAGCCGGTTTCTTCGCATCGGACCTCAAGCAGATGCGGGAACGGATTCAGTCGCTGCAGTGGATTGACCAGGCCGCCGTCGCCCGGCGCTGGCCGAATCGAATCGCCATTTCAGTGACCGAACAGGTTCCCGCCGCAGTCTGGGGGGAGTCGGGGCTGATGAACGTGCGCGGCGAGCTGTTCGTCGACGACGGGGCACAACACATGCCGGCTGAGCTGCCCAGACTGAGCGGTCCGGAGGATCGAGCTGCCGAAGTCGCGCGTCGTTACCTGGATATTCGGCGACGGCTCGTGCCGGCTGGCATCGACGTCAAACGCGTCTCCGTCGATGCGCGCGGTGCGTGGGAAGTCACGCTCAGTAACGGCATCGATGTGCGGCTGGGGCGTCGCAATGTCGACGAGCGCACAGAGCTGCTGGTCACTGCCGTAGCGGACTTCATTGCCGCCCGTGCGGCGGACATTGATTTCGTGGATGTGCGCTACGGCAGCGGTTTCTCGATCGGTTGGAAAGATGGCTCGCAGCCGAATCCGACGAATCCGGAAGAGGCGCGCGAAGCGATGCTTGCCTCGAGTGGCATGAACTGAGCGATGCGGAAGGTGCGCACAGCAGCTGGAAGGGCAACAGACATCTAAGTGTCAAAGCGTATGGATAAGAACATGATAGTTGGTCTCGATATCGGCACGTCGAAAGTCGTGGCGATCGTCGGCGAAGTGAATGAGGAGGGCGAGATCGAAGTGGTCGGTATCGGCTCGCACCCGTCGCGTGGCCTGAAGAAAGGCGTCGTCGTCAATATCGAGTCAACCGTGCACTCCATTCAGCGTGCTGTCGAGGAAGCCGAGCTAATGGCGGGTTGCGATATCCACTCGGTTTACGCGGGTATCGCCGGCAGTCACGTCAAGAGCCTGAACTCACACGGCATCGTTGCGATCCGCGACAAGGAAGTGTCGCCCAACGATGTCGATCGCGTCATCGACGCAGCACGCGCCGTCGCCATTCCGGCCGACCAGAAGATCCTGCATATCCTGCCGCAGGAGTTCCTGATCGATAGCCAGGAAGGTATCCGCGAACCGGTCGGCATGTCCGGTGTTCGTCTCGAGGCCAAGGTGCACATGGTGACCGGCGCCGAGAGCGCCGCGCAGAACATCGTCAAGTGCGTCCAGCGCTGCGGGCTGGAGGTGGACGACATCGTGCTCGAGCAACTGGCGTCCAGTTACTCGGTGCTGACCGAGGACGAGAAGGAGCTGGGTTCCTGCATCGTCGATATCGGCGGCGGAACGACGGACATCGCGGTGTTCCTCGGCGGTGCGATCCAGCACACGGCCGTGATCCCGATTGCCGGCGACCAGGTCACCAACGATATCGCTGTCTCCATGCGGACGCCGACGCAGTATGCCGAGGAGATCAAGATCAAGTACGCCTGCGCACTGTCGCAGCTCGCGAACCCGGACGAGACGATCGAGGTGCCGAGCGTCGGTGACAGGCCGCCGCGCCGGCTCGCTCGCCAGACACTCGCTGAGATCGTCGAGCCTCGTTACGAGGAGCTCTTTGGCCTGATCCGGGATGAGCTGCGACGCAGCGGCTTCGAGGAGTTGATCGCAGCCGGCATCGTCATCACCGGTGGCAGCGCGAAGATGGAAGGCGCCGTCGAGCTGGCGGAAGAAGTATTCCACATGCCGGTGCGTCTCGGCGCACCGCAGTACGTCGATGGCTTAAGCCACGTCGTGCGCAACCCCATTCATGCAACCGGCGTCGGCCTGTTGTTGTACGGCTATGAAAACCTGACGCGGCGTGGGCGCAGAAGCACCCCCGTCAGCGGCAGCCTGTCCGACGTGTGGGATCGGATGAAGGCGTGGTTTTCGGGACAGTTTTGAACACGTTCCCGCTCGCGGGAGAGATAAAAGGTTTGGCATTTGCCAAGGAAACGTCTGAGAAGACACAGCGGAGGAAATCTAGATGTTTGAATTAATGGACGCGCACAGCCAAAGCGCAGTCATCAAGGTCATCGGTGTTGGTGGTGGCGGCGGCAACGCTGTTTCGCACATGGTCGACACCGGAATCGAGGGTGTCGAGTTCATCTGCGCCAACACGGACGCACAGGCCCTGAAGGGCTCACGCGTAAGAACGTCGTTGCAGATCGGTTGCAACATCACGAAGGGCCTCGGCGCCGGCGCCGATCCCGACACGGGCCGACAGGCAGCGATGGAGGACCGTGACCGGATCCACGAGGCGATCGAGGGTGCGGACATGTTGTTCATTACGGCCGGCATGGGCGGTGGCACCGGCACGGGCGCTGCCCCGGTTGTTGCGCAGGTCGCGAGAGAGCTCGGCATACTGACCGTCGCCGTCGTAACCAAGCCCTTCTCGATGGAAGGCGGGAAGCGTATGGCCATCGCCGATCATGGCATCGGTGAGCTCGGCAAGTACGTTGACTCGCTTATCACCATCCCGAACGAGAAACTCCTGAGCGTACTCGGCGGCGACACGACACTGCTGGATGCCTTCCGTTCCGCCAACCAGGTATTGCAGGGCGCGGTACAGGGCATCGCGGAGCTGATCACGCGGCCGGGACTGATCAACGTTGACTTCGCCGATGTCCGCACAGTCATGTCCGAGATGGGCATGGCGATGATGGGCTCAGGTTCGTCGTCCGGTGAAGACCGGGCACGCGAAGCTGCCGAAGCTGCGGTATCGAGCCCGCTGCTCGAAGACATCAACCTTGCCGGGGCTAATGGCATCCTCGTGAACGTGACGGCTGGCATGGATCTGTCGATTGGCGAGTTCCAGGAAGTCGGCGCCACCGTCAAGGAGTTCGCGTCCGACGACGCGACGGTCGTTGTCGGCACCGTCATCGATCCGGACATGACGGATCGTATTCGGGTCACCGTTGTCGCAACGGGCCTCGGCCAGGGCCTGGCGCGAACGGCAGACACACCGATGCGTATCGTTCGACGTCCCGAGACGGCGCAGCAGCGTGAGCCCAACTACCATGGCCTCGACAAGCCGACGGTGCAGCGCAAGCGAGCCGTCGGTGACGGACTGGACGACGCCGGACTGCAGGAAGACCTGCTGGATATTCCGGCGTTTCTGCGGCGCCAGGCCGACTAGGCTTAAGCCTGCAGGCTCTTCTCCGCAACGCTGGCCCGGTTTGGCTGCCGGGCCAGCGACTTCCTGCCTCTCGATGGCACAAGCTGCCGGTCGGCATCACAAACTCGCCTAAGGCACTGAAAATCTTGAAGAGTTTTTCTACGCTGTGCTAACCTCTGGCTATCCTAAACAAGTTCGCTGTGTGCAAATTTGGCTGCCGGTGTGGCAGTTTCGCAACGTATTCAACGTTTGCGACTTCATTAACGGACCTTCGTCGACTGGACGCGGCGTAAGTCCCCCGAAAATAAACAGTTAACAGACGCTTTTCGCCCCAGCGGCGTGACGCGCATACGAGTGCAAATGTAGCGATGCTGCGACAAAGAACTTTAAAAACGGCAATCCGTGCGACGGGAGTTGGATTGCACAACGGCGAAAAGGTCTACATGACCCTTCGACCCGCCGCAGAAAACACGGGGATCGTTTTTCGCCGCGTCGACCTGGACGATCCCGTCGACATCAAGGCGGACCCGACACTGGTGGGCGAGACGATGCTCGGAACGACGTTGGTCAAGGATGGCGTCAAGGTAGCGACCGTCGAGCACCTTATGTCGGCGCTGGCCGGTCTCGGCATCGACAATCTCTACATCGATCTGTCCGCTGCCGAGGTGCCGATCATGGACGGGAGTGCCGGGCCCTTCGTGTTCCTGCTGCAGTCAGCGGGCATCGAGGAGCAGAACGCACCGAAGAAGTTTGTCAGGATCAAGAAGAAGATACGGGTCGAAGACGGCGACAAGTGGGCAGAGCTTGTGCCTTTCAACGGCTTCAAGGTGAACTTCGAAGTCTTCTTCAATCACCCGGTATTCAACAAGATCAACCAGACTGCGACCATCGATTTTTCATCGACGTCGTTCCTGAAGGAAGTCAGCCGGGCGAGGACCTTTTGTTTCCTGCGCGACGTCGAGGCGCTGCGTGAACGAAATCTGACCCTGGGCGGGAGCATGGACAACGCGATCGTGCTCGATGACTATCGCATCCTCAATGAGGACGGCCTCCGTTATTCGAACGAGTTCGTTATTCACAAGATTCTCGACGCCATCGGTGATGCCTACCTGCTGGGCCATACGCTGATCGGCGAGTTCCGCGCCTACAAGTCGGGTCACGACCTGAACAACAAACTGTTGCGTGCACTGCTCGAGCAAACGGGATCCTGGGAAGAGGCTACTTTCAAGGATTCCGGCAAGGCGCCCATCTCCTACGCGACGCCGGCCTACGCCTGACGGCGGACGCTCAGGCGTCCCGCGACACGCGGACGACGACGTGTTCAACCGCCTGGCCGATCGAAGCCGCCGCTTCCCTGACCTGCTGCTCCTCGAAACGCAGCCTCGACGCCCACGCCGAGCTCGAACAGACCAGTACCAGCGCGTCTTCCCTGAGGTTTACGGCGATAATCCCGGAAGCGAGATCGTCTGCCAGGGCCGACTTTAGCCCGGTCGTCAGGTCGGCCAGGGTCCTGGCTTTCCTTACGATACCGCCCAGATCGCCGTCGCTGCCGGGGTTCAGAAGGGATTCGAGGCTCTTTGCCGTCATAAAAGTGTGACCGATTTGGCTATTCGGGCCTTCCGCGGGTGCGCGAAGTCACCAATGCAAGACCCTGTTCTTGTAATGGAAACCGACATTATGCATATTGTGCGCCAGATAAGGGCAAACTCAGCGAAAGCTGAGGGCGCAAAACCACCGGTCTAAGGGAATTTTCCTACGACAGCGGGGCTGCCAGGCAATGATTGAGCACACACACATAATTCGAAACGGTCGGCTTCCGTGCCGCGTGTCGACCAAACCGTGCTCGAGCTTGCCAGATTCCAAAAGGATCCATCTGAGGCTAACTCGATGAACGTTGTCATTTTTGGCAAAGGACTGGGAAAGTCCCGACAAATCAATGTGTCCGGCTGGGCTGCCGGCGTGATGGCGATGTCACTGACGCTCGTTCTCGGCCTCGTGGGTTTCGGTGTTGGCTACCTCTATTCATCGCAGACCGGATCTGGCGTCAGCGCCGATACGGTCGTCGAATTGCAGGACGAACTCGACGGGCAGCGAGACACGATCGCAGCCATTCGCCAAGATAAAGAAGACAAGCTCGACGCTCTCGCGATCCGGATCGCCCAGATGAACGCCCGGATGATCCGGCTCGACGCGCTGGGCAGACGCCTGACGGTCATGGCCGATCTTGAAGACGGCGAATTCGATTTCGACACGCCGCCCGCCGTCGGTGGTCCCGAAGAACCGTTGTCCCATGGCTCGATGGCCGCCGTGCCCGACGTCGTCGAAGCGATGGCTTCGTTGGACGCACAGCTCGGCGATCGTGAGGCTCAGCTGGGCGTTCTCGAGTCGGTACTGGCACGACAGAACCTGACGGACCGCGTCTACCCGCAGGGACGTCCGGTCAATTCGGGCTGGATTTCATCTTACTTCGGCAAGCGGACCGACCCGTTTACCGGCAAGCCGGCCAACCACACGGGCATCGACTTCGCCGGTCGTCATGGTGACCCGATCGTCGCCGTCGCAGACGGCGTCGTCAGCTGGTCCGACGATCGTTATGGCTACGGTCTGATGGTCGAGGTCAAGCACGGCAACGGCTATGCGACCCGCTACGCACACAACTCCGAGAACCTTGTGGCTGTCGGCGACGAGGTCCGTAAAGGCCAGGTCATCGCCAAGATGGGCGAATCCGGGCGCGCAACGGGCCCGAACCTGCACTTCGAGGTGCTCCGCGACGGACGGCGCGTCAACCCCGTCAACTTCATTCGCAAGTCCTCCCGCTAAACCGCCTTGTGACCGGGAATTTTGACCCCAAAACCGGGGTCAGAATATCAAATTTGTCCCCAAGCGCTTAGAATACCGGGCTTTGTGTCCGGCCCTGCAGGAGTAGTGAGTGGCGAACTTTCTGACCCGTCTCTTTGGCAGTCGCAACCAGCGAATGTTGAGACAATACGGGAAAATCGTAAACCGGATTAACGCCCTCGAAGAGGGCCTGCAAGCGCTTGACGACGCTGCCCTGGCGGCCAAGACCGACGAGTTCCGGCAACGCTACAAAGACGGAGAAAGCCTGGACAGCTTGCTGCCGGAAGCCTTTGCCGTTGCACGCGAGGCATCCGTTCGAACACTCGGCATGCGTCCTTTCGACGTCCAGCTGATCGGCGGCATGGTCCTGCACGACGGCAACATCGCCGAGATGAGAACCGGCGAGGGCAAGACGCTCGTAGCTACTCTGCCTTCCTACTTGAACGCGATAAGCGGCGACGGCGTGCACGTCGTTACCGTGAATGAGTACCTCGCGCAGCGCGACGCTGACTGGATGCGCCCGGCCTACGAGTTTCTCGGATTGACGGTCGGTGTCGCCAAGAGCGGCCAGACGCAGGAAGAGAAGAAAGCTGCCTACGGCAGTGACATCACCTACGCAACGAACAACGAGCTCGGCTTCGACTACCTGCGCGATAATCTCGCGTTCGGCTCCGACGACCGCGTGATGGGAAACCTGAATTTCGCAGTCGTCGACGAAGTGGACTCAATCCTGATCGACGAAGCGCGCACGCCGTTGATCATATCAGGCCCGGCCGAGACCAGTACCGACCTCTATGCGCGTATCAACAAGCTGATTCCCAAGCTCAACAAGCACGAAGAGCAGGACCAGCCCACCAATTACGACATCCTCGCGAAGAAGCTGAGCCTGACCGACGACAACGGCAAGCCCGTGACCACAGGGGAAGGCGAGGATTCGCAGGACACGTTCAGCATCGACGAGGCAGTTCGGCTTGCCGAAGACCGCGGTGCGGACGTCGTGCTTGTCGACGACAGCGAGAAGACGGCGAAGTGCAAGCTGGTGCCGCGCGGTGATTTCACGATTGACCTGAAGGCCAAGCAGGCGCATATGACCGAGGACGGCCAGGAGAAGGTCGAGGGCCTGATGCAGCAGGCCGGCCTGCTGGAGGAAGGTGACAGCCTCTACGATGCCGGCAATATCAAGCTGTTGCACCACCTGAATGCGGCACTGCGTGCTCACGCAATCTACCAGAAGGACGTCGAATACATCGTCCAGGACGGAAACATCGTCATCGTCGACGAATTCACGGGCAGGACGATGCCGGGACGCCGATGGTCGGATGGCCTGCACCAGGCGATCGAGGCCAAAGAGGGTGTCTCGATCAAACACGAAAACCAGACGATCGCGTCAATCACGTTCCAGAACTACTTCCGCCTGTACCAGAACCTGTCGGGCATGACCGGAACGGCGGATACCGAGGCCTTCGAGTTCCAGTCGATTTACGGGCTCGAGGTCGTCGTCATTCCGACGCACCGGCCGATGGTGCGCGACGATTCCGCCGACCTCGTGTACCTGACGGAAAAAGACAAGTTCGACGCCATCATCGAGGACATCACGGACTGTGCGGAGCGCGGCCAGCCGGTGCTGGTCGGTACGACGTCGATCGAGACCTCCGAGTACCTGTCCGGGCTTCTGAAGAAGGGCAAGATCGACCACGAAGTACTGAACGCCAAGCAGCATGAGCGCGAGGCGCACATCGTCCAGAACGCCGGCCGACCGGGCAAGATCACGATCGCGACCAATATGGCCGGTCGCGGCACCGACATTGTGCTCGGCGGCAAGCTTGACGCGGAGCTGCAGGAGACCGGCGACGAGTCATCGACTCGTGCCGAGTGGGAACAGCGTCACCAGCAGGTGCTGGATGCCGGCGGCCTGCACATCATCGGCACCGAGCGTCACGAGTCTCGCCGAATCGACAACCAGTTGCGTGGACGTTCGGGCCGCCAGGGCGACCCGGGTTCGAGCCGCTTCTACCTGTCGATGGAAGACCAGCTGATGCGGATATTCGGCGATCCCGAGCGTACGAAGAACCTGCTGTCGAGAGCAGGCATGCGCGAAGGCGAGGCCATCGAAAGCAAGCTGCTGTCGCGACAGATCGAACGCGCGCAGCGAAAGGTTGAGGCGCACAACTTCGACATCCGAAAGAACCTGCTCGAATATGACGATGTCGCCAACGATCAGCGCAAGGTTGTCTATCATCAGCGCGCCGAGTTAATGGAGGCCGACGAGATCAAGGATTCCGTCGCCGCTATTCGCGAGGAGGTCATCGAGGAGACGGTTGCGATGCACATCCCGCCCGGCAGCCTTGACGAGCAGTGGGATACTGACGGTCTCGCTTCAGCGCTCGAGTCCGACTATGGCGTGAGTCTCGAGATTACGAAGATGGTTCGCGACGAACCGAACATCAATGCCGACGACATCCGCGACCGGTGTATCGACGCGGTCAACAAGGCCTACGAAGAAAAAGAAGAGCAGATCGGCAGCGACCTGATGCGCAGCGTCGAGAAGCAGATCATGCTTCGACAGCTCGACCATCACTGGAAAGAGCACCTTGCCGCAATGGACCACCTGCGACAGGGTATCGGTCTCCGGTCCTACGCGCAGAAGAACCCGAAGCAGGAATACAAGCGCGAGGCCTTCGAGATGTTTGGCGACATGCTCGAACAGGTCAAACAGCAGACGATCAGCATTCTGTCGCGCATACGAATCCAGAGTGAGGAAGAGGTGGACGAACTCGCGCGGCAACGCAGGCTGGCGCAGGAGAAGGCCATGCAGTTCCAGCATGCGCAGGCACAGACGATAGGCAGCAGCGAACAGCCCGCTGCCCGGCCACAGCGCGGCGGAGCCCAGCCTCCTCGACAGCAGGAGGCAGCGCCTTTCGTGCGAGAGGGCCGCAAGGTCGGGCGCAACGAGCCCTGTCCCTGCGGGTCGGGCAAGAAATACAAGCAGTGCCACGGCAAGCTTAATTGATCAGACACTTTCGAGTGGCTGCCGGCATCCTCGTCGACGGCAGTGGCAATGTCCTGATCGCCGAGCGGCTAGGCGACGGCCCTTTTCACGGTATGTGGGAGTTTCCCGGTGGCAAGATCGGCCAGCACGAATCTGCGACCGACGCGCTGCAACGAGAACTCGTCGAGGAACTCGGCATACGGGCAACGACGTTCGAACACTTTATGAATCTCTGTCACGAGTACCCGGACCGCAGGGTGACGATCGACTTCTTTCTCGTAACGGAATGGCAAGACGAGCCAAGCGGGCTCGAGGGCCAGCAGCTTCAGTGGATCTCTGTCGATGAGCTCGAGGGCGCGAAGCTGTTGCCAGCGGATGCGCCCGTTGTGAGCGCCTTACAGGGTCAGCAGATGCTCAGCTGAAACTTGACGTCGTGGCCGGTCTGGACGGCGCGACTCTCAAACGATGACCACTCGAGGAAGCGGATCGTAAAGCGGTGCTGACTGCCGCTGATCTCCGGGAACAACGAGCTGTTACCGGGCAGCGAGACGCGAAGCAGCCGGCAATGCGCATCTTTCTGCATGCTGTGTTGGAACATGCCGTTAATGGCCGTCTTGTTCTCCGACTGGCCGCTTTCACGAATCAGCCACAAAATTTCGGCGACGGCGTCGCAGACCGGACGCGTCGCGTCCATCCACTCGCGCATGTCCTGCTCGCGCTTCTCGTAGGGCAGGCGGAGCCAGTGGCTGTATTCGGGAAGATCAAACTCGCAGGTGCCGCCCGGGATCGTGCTGCGGTGCTTGATCGCATTCAGGAACACGCTGTCCTTCAGCGAAGTCAGGAACTGCGTGCCGATTGCCCCGATCTGGGCCCGGCTGTCGATCAGGTTCTTCAAGACGCTGTCCAGGGCGCTGGTATCGACTCCGGGCTGGCTCGTGAAGCGCTGCAAGCGATTGATCTGTATATCAATTTCCTTGTGTACTTCGCTTCGGATATCACCCCGGGACAGGATCGCCAGGATGTCTAAGAGTGTCGCGATCGTCGCCCGGGTACCCCAGGCGGCCGTGTCTTCGTTGTTGTGCAGCATCTGCTGATGCAGGAAGTCGAGACGCAGGAAGGTCCGCATACGCTCGTTCAGCGGGAGCTCGTAGTTGGCTCGCTCGAGGGCGGTTTCCTGGTTCAGGTTTCCTGCAGGTTTCGGCATGCTCATATTCTGCGCTTTGCCGGCATTGACCGCAAACGGCTGATTTAAAAGCCCTGTCTGTGAGCCCTCGCCAGCGCCTGGTACTGCTCATGCATCTCCGCCACCTGCTTGGCCAGTTCGTTGAGTTCGCCCTGGTTCTTGATGACGTCGTCGGCGATCTCCAGCCGCTCCTCGCGACTCGATTGAGCGGACAGGATGCGTTCGGCACTCTCCTGCGTCTCTCCATCCCGGCTCATGAGTCGTCTGAGCTGAGTCTCCTTATCGCAGTCGACGACGAGCACGCGGTCGACAAACAGTTTCAACGGGGACTCGGTCAATAACGGTACAACGATGACCTGGTAGTCACCGCCGGCATTGTTGGCCTGCCTTACAGTCTCTTCGCGAATGATCGGATGCAGGATAGCTTCGAGCAGTTTTCTTGCATCGTCGACAGCGAAAATCAGCTCGCGCAGCGCGGCCCGGTCGAGCGCGCCACTGTCGGTAATGACGCCGTTGCCAAAAGCCTCCGCAATATCTTTCAGCGCAGGCTGACCCGGTTCAACGACCTCACGAGCGATGACATCGGTATCGATGACGGGAACGCCAAGCGCGGCAAAGTGATCTGCGACGGTAGACTTGCCGCTTGCGATACCGCCGGTCAGGCCGACCCTGAATGGATGATCGGAGTGTAGATTCATCGTCCCCCGGAACTTGCTCTCAGAAAAATGTTCCTACGTAGGCGTCCTTGATCGCCTCGCCATAGAGCATCGTAATCCAGCCGGCCGCCGCGAGAAAAGGGCCGAACGGCATCGGGACGGCGCGGTCACGGCCGCGGAACAGGATCATCGACAAACCGAAAGCGGCGCCGACGACAGCCGACATCAGGATGATCGTAGGCAGTGCCTGCCAGCCGAGCCAGGCACCGAGCGCCGCCAACAACTTGAAGTCACCGTGCCCCATGCCTTCCTTGCCTGTCACGAGCTTGAACAGCCAGTAGACACTCCACAGGCTCAGGTATCCAACCATGGCACCGATGATCGCCTGCTGCGGTTCAATGAATAGCACCTCGGTGCCCGCCAACGGATGCCAGAGGCTCATCGCAAGACCGATCCAAAGGAGCGGCAACACAATAGAATCCGGAATCAATTGATGGTCCGCATCGATCATCGTGATGGGTACGAGTGCGAGCGTCATGACAATCGCCATCATCGATTCGGCTGAGAAACCAAAGCGCCACGCGACAAACGCACACAGGCTTGCCGTGACGAACTCGACGATCGGGTAGCGCATCGAAATGCTGGTGCCGCAATTGCCGCAACGACCCCTGAGTGCGAGGTAACTGATCACCGGGATGTTCCCCAGGCTGCTGATCTGCGCGCCACAGGAAGGGCAGCGCGAGCGGGGCACGAGAAGGTTGAAGGTTTTTTCCGGCACGTCGTTGACCGGCATGTCGGCGAGCTCTTTGCACTGTTCCCGCCAATCGCGTTCCATCATGATCGGCAAGCGGTAGATAACGACGTTGATAAAGCTGCCGAACAACAATGCGAATGCGAATACGATCGCGATGAAGGCGATAGGAAACTCGGCAAGCAGTTCAATCATCGGAGGACTTCAAAAAAAACGGCGTTCGGAGTGTCCTCTGAACGCCGCTTGTTTGCAAATACGCAGGCTTCGCGTCAGATGACGGAACCCATCTTGAAGATTGGCAGGTACATGGCGACAACGAGTCCGCCAACCAGCACACCAAGGATGGCCATGATCATCGGCTCGAGAAGGCTGCTCAGGTTGTCGACGGCGTTGTCGACATCCTCTTCGTAGAAGTCGGCAACCTTGGCCGACATCTCGTCGAGAGAGCCAGACTCTTCACCGACGGCGATCATCTGGATGACCATGTTCGGGAACAGCTCGGTGTTTTCCATCGCCTGCTGCAGACGCTGGCCGGTAGCGACCTCATCGCGCATTTCAAGAACGCCATTCTCATAGACGATGTTGCCGGTGGCGCCGGCGACCGACTCGAGTGCTTCAACCAGCGGTACACCGGCGGCGAACATCGTCGACAGCGTCCGCGCGTAGCGCGCGATCGAAGCCTTCTGCATGATCGGTCCGATGACCGGGACCTTCAACGTCGTCTTGTCGAGGAACTGGCGCATCGCCCGGGAGCGCTTCTTGAAGTAGAAGAACGCGAAAATGCCGGCGCCGATCATCAGCGCCAGGATGTAGCCCTGCGTTCGCACGAAGACTGACAAGTCGATCACCATGCGGGTGAACGACGGCAGGTCGGCGCCAAACCCTTTGAACAGGTCCTCGAACGCGGGGATAACGAAGATAAGCAGAATCGTGGTTACGACGAATGCCACAACAAGAACGGCCGCCGGATAGGTCAGCGCCTTCTTGATCTTCTTCTTGATGGCTTCGGTTTTCTCTTTATAGGTAGCGATCTTGTCCAGCAGCGTCTCGAGGGCACCGGCCTGCTCACCGGCCTCGACGAGATTGACGAACAGGTCATCGAAGTACAGCGGGTGCTTCGCAATGGCTTCCGCCAGCGAGCTACCGCCCTCGACATCGGCCTTGATCGACAGAATCAGCTTCTGCATCGCCGCGTTCTCGTGACCATTGCCGACGATCTCGAACGACTGGACCAGCGGAATACCGGCGGCGAGCATCGTCGCCAGCTGACGACTGAAAATCGCGATGTCGCCGGTCGTGATTTTTTGGCTGCCGGAGAACAGCTTGGGCCGCTGCTTGCGAATACGGGTTGGAACGACACCCTGGCGCCGAAGCTCGGTGCGAACGGCCGCCTCGTTCGAAGCCAGGCTCTTGCCCTTGACCTTGGCGCCTTTACGGTCCGTTCCTTCCCAAAGAAACGGTGTGCTAACTGTTGCAGATTCAGCCATTGCTCTCTTCCATTACTCTGCTTTCGCTGATCGAATCACTCAATAGTAACGCGGTTGACCTCTTCAAGGCTGGTAACCCCGTCCTTGACTTTGTTCAATCCGGCATTCCTGAGATCGATGACGCCCTCCTTCGTGGCCTGGTCAGCGATCTGCATGGCGTTGCCGCCTTCCATAATGATCCGACCCATCGTCTCCGAGACCTCCATCACCTGGAAAATGCCGACACGGCCCTTGTAGCCGTCGTTGCAGGCCTTGCAGCCCCCGGATTTGGGCCCGAAGATCGTCAGACCGCCGTCAATCTGCGCTTCAGTGAAGCCCTCTTTCAGCAGGGCCTCTTTCGGTACGTCCTTGACTTCCTTGCAGCCGTCGCAGAGTCGACGAGCCAGGCGCTGCGCGATGATCAGGCTGACTGAGGTCGCGATGGCGTAGGGCTTCACGCCCATGTCAACCATACGGGTCAGCGTCTTGGGCGCGTCATTGGTGTGTAGCGTGGAGAGGACAAGGTGACCCGTCTGGGCGGCCTTGATCGCGATCTCCGCTGTCTCGAGGTCACGAATCTCACCGACCATGATCACGTCCGGATCCTGGCGCAGGAAGGCTTTCAGCGCCGATGCGAAGGTCAGCCCGACTTTCGGGTTCACGTTGACCTGGTTGATGCCCGGCAGGTTGATTTCCGCCGGATCCTCGGCCGTCGAGATATTGCGGTATTCCTCGTTGAGGATGTTCAGGCCGGTGTACAGCGAAACCGTCTTACCGGAGCCCGTGGGGCCGGTGACGAGGATCATGCCGTACGGCTTGGCCAGGTGCTTTTCGTACAGGGCGCGCTGCTCGTCCTCGTAGCCGAGTTTCTCGATACCGAGCTTCGCGCTGGACGGGTCGAGAATACGCAGTACGATCTTCTCGCCAAACAACGTCGGGCAGGTGTTGACACGAAAGTCGATCGCGCGGTTCTTCGACAGCCGCATCTTGATGCGGCCGTCCTGCGGGACGCGTCGTTCGGCGATGTCCATGCGCGACATGACTTTGAGGCGAGCGCAGACCTTGTTGGCCAACACAACGGGCGGCTTGGCCACCTCTGACAGAACGCCGTCGAGGCGCGTCCTTACGCGGAAGAACTTCTCGTACGGCTCGAAGTGAATATCCGACGCGCCACGCTGAATCGCGTCGAGCAAGATCTTGTTGACGAAGCGAACGACTGGCGCGTCTTCGATGTCGTCACGCTGTACGTCGTCTTCCGCCTCTTCCTCACCGGCGATATCGAGGCTCTCGAGGTCGAAGTCGTCATCGCCGCCAAGATCTCCGAGCGACGTATCGACGGCCTCGATGGCCCGATTGATCCTGTCTTCGAGCTTGTCCTGCTCGACGACGACCGGGTCGATCTTCAGCGAGGTCTGGAACTTGATCTCGTCAATGGCTGCCAGGTTCGTCGGATCGGCGATACCGATGAACAGCTTCTGTCCTCGACGGACCAGCGGCAGCACGCGGTGCTTCGTGATCAGGTCGGCCTTCACGGCCCTGACGACGTCGAGGTCGTCCTCGATGGCATCCAGGTCCAGCAACGGGACACCGAATTCGTGTGAGGCGGCTACGGCGATGGCGCGAGCGTCGGCCAGGTCCTGATTGACGAGGTAGGCGACCAGCGACATCTTGTCGCTTTTGGCTGCTTCGGTGGCTTCCAGCAGCTGTTGTTCGGTCACGATGCCGTCCTGCACGAGTCGTCTCGGCAGGCCTGCGAGATTGGTCTGTGAAGCCGTCGCTACCATGAAGCTCTTGTCGTTATGCGGAATACACCGGAGTGCCACAGTCTCGTTGATCTACGGGTCGGGATCAACCGCATTTTGTGCGCGCCTTCACACAAACGGAAATTCATTAAGTAAAAGGTGCCGAGAGGCCTCAAAACCGGCTTAAACAGGGGGTTTGGGCGCCCGAATCGATATTCAGGTGGGTGCGACGACGGTCGTGTTGGAGCGCCGTGAAATGGGCTTGGGCGCGCTCGATTCCGCTGGGATCAGGGCAAAAATTTCGATTTGCCGGATGCCGCCTGCTTACTGGCGGCAGACGCTTGGCAAGTAACGGCCCTCGACGGAGCCACCTGTGCCGTGGTCGGAGCCACCATTCAGCAGGTTGCCGTTCGCCGGGACACCCGCCTGGCCACAGCGCCAGACGAACGTATTTCCGTCCGTCTCGTACGGCGTCATGAACATGGTTTCGCCGTTGATCTCCTGGTTCGCCATGTTGCCGAACGTGATTTCGATGCGACCGTCGTTGATCGCGACCTGGCTTACGTAAGAGCCACGCGTGTCAGTCGCATTGGCGGACATACCCGCGGCGATGCGGTCAGCGGGAGCGACGCCATCGTTCAGGTAGGCATCGACAACCGGTGTCTTGGCGCCGGCGGCCATCAAGACGCCCTCGGACACTTGTCCCCGAATCGTATACGTCTGGTAAGCAGAGGTCGCAAGAGAGGCGAGGATACCGATGATGGCCACGACGATCATCAGCTCGATCAGCGTGAATCCGCGGTTCAGTCGTTTCATGGTAGCGGTGTTCAACGCCATACTCCCGATCAATTCGTCGTTATATCGCACCAATTCTGTGCGTTCCAGTGCCGTTCTGGCAGGCACATGGTTTTGTGACCTGCGTCACAAAATTCTTCTGTTTTTCAAAAAAAAGCCCCGGGGTTCAGGTCCCGGGGCTTTCGTCAGGCAAAAGCCCAAGCTTGCAATATTAACGGCAAGCAGCAGGCAGCCACTTGGCGTTGGTGCTAAGAATGTTGCCGCCAGCGCAGTCCCACTCAACAGAACCGCCGCCAGACGTATCCGGCGTCAATGTCAGTATTGCGTTCGTGATGTTGCTGTTAGCTTCATCGCCATACGTTACGGAGATAGCACCGTTGTTGACGACAACCTGCGTGACGTACTTACCGGTGATATCCGTAGCTGCAGACAGGCCAGCCTGGGCGTTGTTGCCCGGCAGTGCACCAGAGTCCTGGAAGAACTCAGCGACAGCCGTCTTGGCACCGCCTGAAAGGTTCAGACCTTCAGAGACCTGCGCGCGGATCGTGTAGTCCTGGTAAGCCGGGATAGCAATCGCGGCCAGAATGCCGATGATCGCGACAACGATCATCAGTTCGATAAGAGTAAAACCTTGCTGCTTCTTCATTTCTCGTATCTCCATGAATGTGAGAATGTGTTGTTCGACTAAATCGTCTGTGCATGGATATGAAGCAAGCAGCGTGCCAAGATAGGAAGAACCACGTTAAGTATCTGATTCTAATAAAAATAGTGGTTTTCTGCGCCCGGGACGATTGTGCCCAATCACCGACAAAAAGTGACGCTTTTGTCGCAACCTGACAATTTTTGTCAGTCCGTTCGCCAAACGGTAACAGTGCTTATGTCACGCGTTACTATTTAATACCGAGCTTCTCGATTCGGTAGCGCAATTGCCGGAATGACAAGCCGAGCAGTTTCGCCGCAGCCGTCTTGTTGTAACGCGTCTTTTCAAGCGCATCGATGATGGCCTGGCGCTGCACATCCTCGATCTGGTCTCCGAGATTGCCAGCCACTGGTTGCCCCGTCCCTGGCTCCGATGGCGTCTCGTTTCTGAGCGCAAGATCGTCGACATCGATGACGCCCGTCGCACACAACGTGACGGCGCGTTCCAGCATGTTCTCGAGTTCCCTGACGTTGCCCGGGAAGTCGTATGTCAGTAGTGCAGCTTTCGCCGCGTCATTCAACCGAGCATTGCGATCCAGCTTGTTGAGGATGTGCTCCGCCAGCTCGAGCACATCGTCGCCGCGTTCTCTGAGCGCCGGCACGTTCAGTTCGATGACGTTGACACGGTAGTAGAGGTCCTCTCGAAACTGGCCGTCCTTGACCATCTGCCTGAGGTTCTTGTGCGTCGCCGTCAGCAACCTCGCGTTGACCGATTCTTCCTTCGACGCGCCGACGGGCCGCACGGACTTCTCCTGGATAACTCGCAGCAGCTTGACCTGCATGGCGAGCGGCAGGTCGGCGATCTCGTCTAAGAACAACGTACCGCCTTCCGCGCTCTGGATCAGGCCGGTCTTATCGGAATCGGCGCCGGTGAAGCTGCCTTTTCGATGACCGAAAAACTCGCTCTCCATCAGTTCGGACGGGATGGCGCCGCAGTTGACCGGAACGAAGGCACCGCCTGATCGAGCGCTGCTTTCATGGATCAGTCGTGCGACGAGCTCTTTGCCGGTACCCGACTCTCCCGAGATGTGAACTGGCGCCTGCGACCTGGCGACCTTGTCGATCATGGCCCGAAGCTCCTGCATCGGAGCGGACTGCCCGAGCAGGTTGGACTGCATTCCCTCCGCCGGCCGGTTCAGCTTCAGCGCGTTCTCGATGATGTCACGCAGGTGGTTCAGGTCCAGCGGCTTGGACAGGAAGTCGAAGGCGCCGAGCTTCAAAGCTGTCACGGCCGTCTCTACATTGCCATGGGCCGTGATGACCGCGACCGGCACCTGCGGGACGTTCTGCTGCATCCACTCAACGAGTTCGAGCCCGTCACCGTCGGGCAGGCGCATGTCGGTCAGGCACAGGTCGAAGGTCTTGGACTGGAGTAGCTCCTTGCCGCTGGCCAGGTCCAGGGCCGAGTCCGTCTCGATACCCATGCGGCCAAGCGTCAGCGTCAGCAGCTCGCAGATGTCCGGTTCGTCGTCGATGACCAGTGCAGCGGGCGCACTCATGATGATTTATTCCCCCAGCGATCCGGATCCGCAAAAACTATGCGAAAGATACTGCCCCCGTCGGCGCGGTCAAGGTGCAGCAGCGTCGCACGGTTTAGTTCGCAGAGCTCGCGAGATATGTAGAGTCCCAGTCCGGTTCCGCCCGAACGCGCGGTAAAAAACGGTTCGAACATCTTGTCCGCCGTTGCTTTGTCAACGCCGAAGCCACGATCCATGACCTCGAGAAACGGACGCTCGCGGCCGTCCAGACGCCCTGCGCGAATCTCGACGTGGATGCCGCCGGTCTCACTCGCGTACTTCACGGCGTTATCGCACAGGTTCCACATGACCTGCCGAAGGTGGCTTCGATCGATCCTGACGAACAGGTCGGGATCGACGTCGTGCACGTGCAATTCACCTTCCTGCAGCTCGAGCGTTCTTAAGAATTCCGACGCGAAATCGTCGAGCCACGGACCGAGTGCGAGCCGCTCCGGCTCGCCGGAGTCGCGCCTCGATAGCTGCAGCACATTGTCGATGATGTGACTGACACGTTCCGAATTCGACTGGATGATGTCTGTGAGGCGTTTGTCGCTGTCATCGACGCCGTCCGATTCAGCCAGCAGCTGAGCCGCGTGACTCATTGCGCCGACGGGATTGCGAATCTCGTGCGCGATGCTCGCGCTCAGGCGCCCCAGCGATGCGAGCTTGGATTGCTGCACGCGCTCGTTCAGGAGGCTCGAGTCTTCGAGGAAGATCAGTATCGGACCGTTCCTCTCGCCATCCTTGACCAGCGGCGCCAGGTGAGCAGTGATGCGCAATGCCGAGTCATTACCCGACAACACCATCTCCGGGTGTGAGGACAGCGAAAAGTCCGTCCGCCAGTTGCCAATGTGACTGGCCAGTTCTTCCGATGCTTCGGCCAGCGGCCGTCCCGCCAGGCGCTTGCTGGCGCCCAGGAGCCTTGCCGCCGACGCGTTGTTCAGGCGAATACGATTGTCGCTGTCGACGACCAGGATACTTTCCCGAAGATGCTGGACGATGTACTCGTTGAGCTCTGACAGGTTCTGCAGGTCGACGCCGCGTTGAATCGCCAGCGCCTCGCTCGCGCGAATGCCTTTCGACAGCGTCTGGCTCGCGAGCGCCATCATGAAGATGATGCCGCACAACAATCCCGCCGCCGGGTAGTTGACCGGCAAACCACCGACCTGTGAGAAGAGCTGTTCCCCGAGAATCGCGAAAGTCGCGATCGCGGCAAACACTGGCGGGGTTCGCAGCGGCAGTATCAGGCTCGCGACGCCGATGAACACGATCAACAGTCCGCCCAGCCCGGTGCTGATGCCGCCGCTCATGTGCATCAGCATCGTCACGGCGACGACGTCGACGAGCAATGAACCTGCGACCAGCGTCGTGATCGACAGGTTGCGATACCGGATGCCAAGCAGGACGACTACCGAGAATAGCAGGTAGCCGATCGTCGCAGCGATGAATAACTGTGGATGCCGGTCGCCGAAGATATGCGGCTCGGTGCCGACGAGGAACAGGATGATCAGGGTCGCCGCTACAAAAAGACGGAAGCCGCTCAGTGTCGTCAGGATTCGCCAGCGGAGGTCGTCTGTCTCGCCCGGCCGGGCCACCGCCTGTGGCGCTGCGGTATAACTGTGCGTATTGGCCGTTTCTGTGTTCATCAGGGCGCTTGAAGCCGGTCAGCGTGGATTGTAGACGATACCGGGTCCCGATGCGGTATCGGTCGGGGCGTCGAATTCTCGAGCGCTCAAGCCCGCGCGCCTTTGCGTCATCACTGCGTTTGATCCAGAATGCGCGTCTTCCAATGCAATAGCTCCTGACAGGTCGATACGTAATGAATCTGCATGAATACCAATCGAAGGCGTTGTTTGCCGAGTACGGCATCCCGGTTCCCAAAGGCATTGCGGCGGAAACGCCCGAAGCAGCTGCCGAAGCGGCGCAATCACTGGGTGGCGACCTGTGGGTCGTGAAGGCCCAGGTCCATGCGGGCGGTCGCGGCAAGGCGGGCGGCGTAAAGCTCGCTCGCAGTCTTGACGAGGTCAAAGAGCACGCCGCTGCGATGCTCGGCATACAACTGGTCACGCACCAGTCTGGCCCCGAGGGACTGCCGGTCAATATTGTCTACGTAGAGCAGGGCTCAGATATCGATCGCGAGCTGTACCTGTCGATGCTCGTCGATCGAGAAGTCAGCCGGGTGTCGTTCATCGCGTCCGCGGCCGGCGGCATGGACATCGAAAAAGTCGCCGAGGAGACGCCCGAGAAGATTTTCACGGTAGCGATTGCGCCCGACGCGGGCCTGCAGGACTACCAGGCACGCCAGCTGGCGTTCGGGCTGGGCCTTTCCAAGACGCAGATGCGCCAGTTCGGCGGCATCGTCAAGCAGCTGTACACCCTTTACCAGGAGTGCGACGCGAGCCTGGTCGAAGTGAATCCGCTGATCACGACCAAGGCCGGCGACGTCATTGCGCTGGATGCGAAAATCAATATCGAGGCCAACGCGCTCTACCGCCAGCCGAAACTCGTCGAGATGCGCGATGAGTCACAGGAGGACGAGAAGGAGCGCGCCGCGGCCGAGCATGACCTTAACTACGTGTCACTCGACGGCGATATCGCCTGCATGGTCAACGGCGCCGGCCTGGCGATGGCCACGATGGACCTGATCAAGCTGCACGGCGGAGACCCGGCCAACTTCCTCGATGTCGGCGGCGGCGCGACCAGCGAGCGTGTTGCGGCGGCGTTCAAGTTGATCCTGTCCAACGACACGGTCAAAGCCATCCTCGTCAATATCTTTGGCGGCATCGTCCGCTGCGACCTGATCGCCGAGGGCATCATCACGGCCGTCAAGGAGGTGGGCGTCACCGTGCCGGTCGTTGTCCGGCTCGAGGGAACGAACGTCGACAAGGGCCGCGCGTTGCTGGCCGACAGTGGACTGGACATTATTGCGGCCGATGACCTGACCGACGCCGCCAAGAAAGCGGTTGCGGCAGCAGCCTGAGGCCTTTGAGACATGAGCGTACTAGTAAATAAAGACAGCAAGATCATCTGCCAGGGCCTGACCGGCAACCAGGGGTCCTTCCACACCGAGCAGTGCCTGGCCTACGGCACGCAAGTCGTTGCCGGCGTAACGCCGGGCCGCGGCGGAGAGGAGCACCTGGGGCTGCCCGTCTACAACACGATGCGCGACGCCGTCGCGGCGACAGGCGCAGATGTCAGCATGATTTACGTTCCGGCACCGTTTGCGGCCGATGCGATACTCGAAGCGGCAGACTCCGGCGTGAAGCTGGTCGTTTGTATCACCGAGGGCATCCCCGTCAACGACATGATCCGCGTGAAGTCGGCCCTGCGCGACTTCGACTGCCGACTGATCGGTCCGAACTGCCCGGGCATCATCACACCCGGAGAATGCAAGATCGGCATCATGCCCGGCATGATCCATCAGCCGGGACGCATCGGCGTCGTCTCCCGCTCCGGGACGCTGACCTACGAGGCGGTGTACCAGACCACGCAAAACGGCCTCGGCCAGAGCACCTGTATTGGCATTGGCGGCGACCCGGTCCGCGGCATGAATTTCATCGACTGCCTGGAGCTGTTCGAGGCGGACCCGGCGACCGACGGCATGATCATGGTCGGCGAGATCGGCGGCACCGACGAGGAAGCCGCCGCAGAGTTCATCCAATCCAGCGTCAGCAAGCCGGTCGTCGCGTATATCGCCGGCGTGACGGCGCCGCCGGGCAAGCGCATGGGTCATGCCGGCGCGATTGTCGCCGGCGGCAAGGGCACGGCCGACGCGAAGTTCGCCGCGCTCGAGGCGGCCGGCGTCGCGACGGTCCGCTCGCCTGCCGAGCTGGGCAGCAAGATGCTGGAAATCATGTAACCAGGCCACATGGCCGGCCTTGGGGCAAACATTGAAAGTCGCGTTAGCCCAACTGGATCTGATTGTCGGCGACGTTTCCGGCAACAAGGAACGCATTCTCGAGTGCGCGGCGCGTGCTCGAGATGAGCTCGGCGCCCAGCTTGTCGTTTTCCCGGAACTCAGTATCTGCGGCTACCCGCCGGAGGACCTGCTGCTGCACGCGGGTCTGCGTAAAGACGTCGAAGCCGCCGTCGAGGACATCCGGCAGGCGGCCAGCGGCATCGCCCTGCTGGTTGGCTTCCCCGAGTGGTCGGAAGGACGCCTGTACAACAGTGCCGCCGTCTTCTTCGAGGGCGAGCAGCTTTGTTGTTACCGGAAACGCTGTCTGCCGAACTACGCCGTCTTCGACGAACAGCGCTACTTCACGCCCGGCTCGGAACCGGTGGTCTTCGAGATGGGCGGACTGACGATCGGTCTGACGATCTGCGAGGACATCTGGCAGCAGGAGCCCCTTGCCGATCTCAGGGACGCCGGGGCGGAACTCGCGATCGCGATCAATGGCTCGCCTTTCGAAATAGACAGCCAGGTCAATCGTGAATCGAAGGCACGCAAGCGGGCGGAGGAAACGGGCCTGCCGCTCATTTATACCAACATGGTTGGCGGGCAGGACGAGCTCGTGTTCGACGGCGGCAGCTTTGCCATGCACGGTGACGGCGAGCTTGTCTTCAGAGGCGAGTCGTTTGTCGAGGGCCTGTACGCGCTCACGATTGAGCGCTCGAACGACGGGATCGAATTCGGCACCGAGACCGTCGTCCGCGACCTGGACTCGACCGAAGCGCGGGTCTACGAGGCGCTCGTTACCGGTACGCGCGACTATGTCCGCAAGCACGGCTTTCCCGGCGTCATCATAGGCCTGTCCGGAGGGATCGATTCGGCGTTGGTGCTGGCGGTCGCCTGCGATGCACTCGGCAAAGAGCGCGTCCGCACGGTGCAGATGCCGTTTCACTATACGTCCGAGATGAGTCGTGAGGACTCGGCGTCGCAGGCAAGCCTGCTCGGCGTCCGGCATGACCTGATACCGATCGCGCCCATCTATGACGCGACGGTGGCGCAATTAGAAGAGGTGTTCGAAGGGCGCGAGGAAGACGTCACCGAAGAGAACATTCAGTCTCGCTGCCGCGGCCTGATACTGATGTCGATCTCCAACAAGACCGGCTGGATGCTGTTGACGACCGGCAATAAGAGCGAGATGGCTGTCGGTTATGCAACGCTGTACGGCGATATGGCCGGCGGGTTCGCGCCGATCAAGGACTGCAGCAAGTCGCTGGTCTACCGGCTTGCGCGCTATCGCAACACGCTCGGTGAGGCGATCCCGGAGCGCGTCATCACGCGTGAACCGTCCGCCGAGCTGCGGCCGGACCAGAAGGACACGGACTCGCTCCCGGACTACGACGTGCTCGACCCTATACTGGAGGCGTTCATCGAAGACGACCTGTCGGTCAACGAGATCGAGGCACAGGGGTTTGAACGCGGCACGGTGATCCGCGTACTCGAAATGGTCAAGAGAAACGAATACAAGCGCCGGCAGGCGCCACCCGGCATCCGGATCAGCGGCCGGGCGTTTGGCCGCGACTGGCGCTACCCGATCACGAGCTGGTACCGCTTCCCCGGCTAGCCCGACTATCTCACCGATTCGCGGGTCAGTCCGCTTTCTGCACGAGAGGTTTTCCGACTGAGCGGAGTACCCGAGTGTATTTCCGAGTTAGGAAAAGTCCTTGCACAGACAATGGGCCAGCGGGAGCCCGCGCAGTCGGTAATGTATTCGGGCCAGGGCCTAACGCGGGTAGAACTCACCCTCGATTGGGGAAGTTCTTCTGCAGGATTCGACGTGTGTCGGCGGCCATGTCCATCATGCCCAGCTCTTCGTATGCCTCGGCCATGATCTCGAGTGAACGGGCATTGCTGCTGGCGCCGTTGAACTCTTCCAGCGATGTCTTCGCACGTTTCAGCGCGGCTACGTAAGCGCCACGCCTCAAGTAGTAGTCTGCAACCGTGTTCTCGTAAGCACCGAGCCGGTTTTTCAGGTAGACGATGCGCTGCTGGGCATCCGGGGCGTATTTGCTGGCCGGGTAGCGCTCAATCAGGCGCGCGAAGGTGGAGTACGCGAGTTCAGCATCCTTCGGCGGTCGCCTGTTGATGTCACGTTTGAATACCCGCTCGACGATGCTCGGGTCGTTCTCGAAATACGTCAGCCCCTTGATGTACAGCGCGTAATCGACGCGGGGGTCGATCGGGTTCTCTCGCATGAACGTGTCGGCCGACTCCACCGCGAGTTCCGGCTGCCCGATCTTGTAATAGGAGTACATCAGTTCCAGCTGGACCTGCTTGGACAGGTTGCTGAACGGGTAGCGTGCCTGGATCAGCTCGTAGATCTGGATGGCACGCCGGTGGTTGCCACGCAGCGCCGCTTCCTTGGCCGCCGTGTAGCCGTCCTGCAGGTCCTGGATGATCGTCTTCTGCTCATCGTTGCCGGCGCAGCCTGCCATCAGCACGAACAGCGAGAGCAGGGTGGCGTGTTTGAGCCCGCGTGTCAGCTTTTGAATTACACTGTCGATCATGAATTTCCGTTCTTTCAACCAAAAAGCCGGCTCCGCCGACCCGACAAAATCCGCAAGTATACCGATGGCGGGTCTGCCCCGCGAGCCGCGATGACAGAAATCCTCTCTGGCACCGTGCCTGACGAACTGGCAGGAGTACGTCTGGACCAGGCACTCGCCCAGATGTTCCCCCAGTTTTCACGCAGCCGGCTCAAGAACTGGCTGCTGGCGGGCGCAATTCTGGTCGATGGCAGCGTCTGGAAACCCCGCGACGCCGTGGGCGGTGGAGAGCAGGTCGACGTACGGCCCCAGGAAGAACCGGCGGTAACGTCAGAACCCGAGCCCATCGCGCTGGACCTGGTTTACGAGGATGAGCACCTGCTGGTCGTCAACAAGCCGGCAGGCTTGGTGGTGCACCCGGGGGCCGGGAATACGCGCGGCACGCTGATGAACGGCCTGCTGCATCACGACCCCGGGCTCGAGAGCCTGCCGCGTGCAGGCATCGTGCACCGTCTCGACAAGGACACCAGCGGCCTGTTGCTGGTCGGCAAGACGCTCGAATCCCATACGCAATTGACGCGCATGCTGGCCGACAGGGAAATATCGCGGCACTACGTCGCGGTCTGCAACGGCGTGTTGACCGGCGGCGGGCGCATCGATGAGCCGATCGGTCGACACCCGGGCGACCGGACGCGGATGAGCGTTCAGCACAATGGACGCCCCGCCGTGACACACTACACGGTTATCGAGCGTTTTCGTGCTCACACCTTCATCGATGTGAAGCTTGAGACCGGGCGTACCCACCAGATTCGCGTGCACTTTGCCTACCGAAGGCACCCGTTGCTTGGCGACCCGGTCTACGGTGGGCGTCTCGCCTTGCCGTCCGGTGCAAGTGACGCGTTGATCGACGCGTTGCGATCCTTCCGTCGGCAGGCCCTGCACGCGGCGAGGCTCGCGTTCGAACATCCTGTGTCCTGCGAAGCAGTGGACGTTCGCGCGGAACCGCCGGACGATTTTCTCGCGCTGCTCGACGTGTTGCGGGAGGACGCATGAACACGGACAGCGCCTTCGGCTGGATAGCCGCCGACTGGCCGGTACCTCGCAACATCGTCGCCGGCACGACGACTCGAATGGGCGGCGTCAGCGAGGGCGCTTTCTCGTCGCTGAACCTCGGTGCGCACGTTGACGACAGGGCGGAGGCCGTTAGCGAAAACCGACGGCGACTGAAAGCGCACTTGTCGCTGCCGCAGGAGCCTCTGTGGTTGCGACAGGTCCACGGCACGCGCGTCGCTCGCTCAGTCGACGATGCGCGGGACCCGGCCGATGCGGCCGTCGGATCGGGCGAACTCAACACGCTGGCTATCATGACCGCCGATTGCCTGCCGGTGTTGTTCAGCAGCCGGGATGGCCGACACATCGCGGCTGCGCACGGCGGATGGCGTGGCCTCGCCGACGGTATCCTCGCGCAGACAGTCGGCGCGATGGCGGCTCCGCCCGCCGATCTGCTCGCGTGGCTCGGGCCTGCGATCGCGCAACCGTCTTTCGAGGTCGGCGGGGAGGTTCGCGACGCATTCGTCCGTCTTAGCGATGCGTTGTCCGACTGCTTCGAGGAGAACGCGCGAGGCCGCTGGCAAGCCGACCTGTACGGCATCGCCCGATGGCAACTGGCGGACGCGGGGATCGATGACGTCTTCGGGGGTGACTTCTGTACCTACACGGATGTGGATCGGTTCTTCTCCTATCGCCGCGACGCTGCCTGCGGTCGCATGGCGAGCATCATCGCCAGGCGCCCGTAAGTACAAGTCGCAGCCTCCGGATTGCTTGAAAAACGCCGCAACGGCGCTATTTATTGCGCATAGCATTTCCGGAGCGCGTCATGCGAATGGACAAACTGACAAGCAAATTCCAGATGGCGCTGGGCGAGGCCCAGTCGCTGGCGGTTGGCCTGGATCACCAGTTCATTGAACCGGCTCACCTGATGGTCGCACTGCTCGACCAGCAGGGTGGCAGCGTACGCGGCCTGCTGACCAAGGCGGGCGGCAACGTCAACCTGCTGCGGTCGCAGCTGGGCGACGCCATCGACCGGCTGCCAAGCGTCGAGGGCGCCGGCGGCGACGTACACATCAGCAATCCGCTGAATAAACTCTTAAACCTGACGGACAAGCTCGCTCAGCAGCGTGAAGACCAGTACATCTCAAGCGAACTGTTCGTTCTTGCTGCGCTGGACGACAAGTCGCCGTTGAAGGATGTCTTCGATGCCGCCGGCATTGTGCGCGGCGCGGTCGAGAAGGCCATCGACGACCTGCGCGGCGGCCAGCAGGTCAACGATCCAAACGCCGAGGACACGCGGCAGGCGCTGGAGAAATTCACGATCGACCTGACCGAGCGCGCCGAGCAGGGCAAGCTCGACCCGATCATCGGTCGCGACGAGGAAATCCGCCGTACGATCCAGATTCTGCAGCGCCGTACGAAGAACAACCCGGTGCTGATCGGTGAGCCCGGCGTCGGCAAGACCGCGATCATCGAAGGCCTCGCGCAGCGCATCGTCAATAATGAAGTACCGGAGGGCCTGCGCGGCAAGCGCATCCTGTCGCTCGATATGGGCGCGCTGATCGCAGGCGCCAAGTTCCGCGGCGAGTTCGAGGAGCGGCTCAAGGCCGTGTTGAACGACCTTGCCAAGCAGGAAGGGCAGATCATCCTGTTTATCGACGAGCTGCACACGATGGTGGGCGCCGGCAAGGCCGAGGGCTCGATGGATGCCGGCAACATGTTGAAGCCGGCGCTGGCGCGCGGTGAGCTGCATTGCGTCGGCGCGACGACGCTCGACGAGTATCGCCAGTACGTCGAGAAGGACGCGGCGCTAGAGCGTCGCTTCCAGAAGGTACTCGTCAATGAGCCGACGGTCGAAGACACGATCGCGATCCTGCGCGGACTCAAGGAACGTTACGAGGTGCACCACGGCGTTGAGATCACGGACCCGGCGATCGTCGCTGCGGCCACGCTGTCGCACCGTTACATCAGCGATCGCCAACTGCCGGACAAGGCCATCGACCTCGTCGACGAGGCGGCGTCGCGCATCCGCATCGAGATCGACTCGAAGCCGGAGGCGATGGACAGACTCGAACGGCGCATCATCCAGCTGAAGATCGAGCGGGAGGCCCTGCGCAAGGAGTCGGATGACGCATCGAAGAAGCGTCTCGGTGACCTCGAAGAACAACTCGAAGGTCTCGAGAAGGAGTTCTCCGACCTCGAGGAAGTCTGGAAAGCCGAGAAGTCGTCGCTCGCTGGCACGTCGCACATTAAAGAAGAGCTGGAGCGCGCAAGACTCGAGCTCGAGACCGCGCATCGAGCGAATGACCTCGCGCGTATGTCGGAGCTGCAGTACGGCCGCATTCCGGAACTGGAGAAGCAGCTCGAGGACGCGATGCAGGTGGAAGGCAAGGAAATGACGCTGCTCCGCAACAACGTGACCGAGGAGGAGGTCGCGGAGATCGTCTCGAAGTGGACCGGCATCCCCGTGTCCAAGATGCTCGAAGGCGAGAAAGAAAAACTGCTGCAGATGGAGTCCGTCGTGCAGGAGCGCGTCGTCGGCCAGGGCGAGGCGGTCACCGCCGTCGCCAATGCCATTCGTCGCTCGCGCGCCGGCCTGTCCGACCCGCGCCGCCCGATCGGTTCCTTCCTGTTCCTCGGACCGACCGGCGTCGGCAAGACCGAGCTGACCAAGGCGTTAGCCAACTTCCTGTTCGACACCGACGACGCGATGGTGCGGCTCGACATGTCCGAGTTCATGGAGAAGCACTCCGTGGCGAGGCTGATCGGCGCACCGCCGGGTTACGTCGGCTACGAAGAAGGCGGCTACCTGACGGAGGCCGTCCGCCGTCGTCCGTATTCGGTCATCCTGCTCGACGAAGTCGAAAAGGCCCATCCGGACGTGTTCAACGTGTTGCTGCAGGTGCTCGATGACGGTCGCCTGACCGACGGCCAGGGCCGCACGGTCGATTTCCGCAACACCGTCATCGTCATGACATCGAACCTCGGCTCGCACCTGATCCAGGAGCTGGCCGGAGAGGAACGCTACGACGAGATGAAGTCGGCGGTCATGGAGGTCGTCGGCCAGCACTTCCGACCGGAGTTCATCAACCGCGTCGATGACGTCGTCGTCTTCCACCCGCTCGGCAAGGAGCACATCCGCAAGATCGTCGACATCCAGCTTGGCTACCTGCACGATCGGCTCGCCGATCGCGACATGCAGATTCACCTGTCGGATGCCGCCAGGGACCAGCTGGCCGAGGCCGGTTTCGACCCGGTGTACGGCGCAAGGCCGCTTAAGCGTGCGATCCAGCAGCAGGTCGAGAACCCGCTGGCGCAGGAGATCCTGCAAGGCAAGTTTAAGCCGGGCGACGTGATCGAGGTCGGCGTGTCCGAGAATCGCCTCGATTTTCAGAACGCTGCTTGAGTCGGCGCGCACGAAAACGGCATTCCTATATAATGCGCGAGCATTTTTTCAGAGGTTTGATCGACGATGCCCATCTACGGATACCAGTGCCAGGAGTGCGGCCACACGCTGGACGCGCTTCAGAAGATCTCTGACGAACCGTTGGTCGACTGCCCCGCCTGCGGTCAGCCCGGCCTGAAGCGCCAGCTGTCCGCACCGCGGTTCCGGCTGAAAGGCCAGGGCTGGTACGAGACCGATTTCAAGAAAGACAATCAACGAAACCTTGCCGATGGAAAACCGGCCGATGGAAAGTCGGCCGACGGCAAGTCCGATTCGAAATCGTCCGTCAGCAAGCCGGCCAAAGACAGCAAGTCGTCCAAGCCCGCCAAGTCATCGAACGACGCGGCGACGTCCTGACCCGTGCACCTGCGCCGCTACCTCGTTGCCGGCCTGCTCGTCTGGATCCCGCTCGGCCTGACGATCCTGCTGATCTCGTTCGCCGTTCGGCAGATGGACAAGACGCTGGGCATCATCCCGGCGCGGTATCAGCCCGAGCTGCTGCTCGGTCAGCTGCTGCACCAGCTGGGCTTCGTTGCGGCGCCCGACCCGATCAATATCCCGGGACTCGGCGTCATCCTCGTCTTCATGATCCTGCTGATCACCGGTGTATTGGCAGCGAACTTCATGGGTCGCGCGTTTCTCGGTGGCTGGGAACGGCTCATGGAGCGCATCCCGGTCGTTCGCTCGATCTACTCGGCGGCAAAGAACTTCGCCGAGATCGTCTTCTCGGATTCGGGCCATGCCTTCAAGAATGTGCTGCTCGTCGAGTACCCGAGGAAGGGGATATATAGCCTGGCATTCCAGACGTCGACGCAGCTCGGCGAGGTGCAGGGGCGCACCGGCGAGGAAGTGGTCGGCTGCTTCGTGCCCACGACACCGAACCCGACCTCCGGCTTCATCATCATCGTGCCGCGAAAAGACGTGACCGTGCTGGACATGGAAGTCGACGAGGCGTTGAAGCTGATTATCTCGCTGGGCGTCGTCGTGCCGCCGTGGCGCAACGACCCCAGCAAAGTCCCGGCACCGTCGATTGACGCTGGCGACTAGCCGCCCGCTTGCCCTGAAAGCCCCCAAGCCGTAACATTCCGCCTCTTTTTTTGGCCGGTTCCGGCGAGCGTCATGCGAACTCATTATTGTGGACAAGTCGAACAGTCGCTGATTGGCGAGCACGTCGAAGTGTGCGGCTGGGTACATCGTCGTCGCGACCACGGCGGCGTCATTTTCATTGACCTGCGCGATCGCGAAGGCCTGCTGCAGGTCGTCTTCGACCCCGATCGTGCCAAGATCTTCGCCGAAGCCGAGCGCATCCGCGGCGAATTCGTATTGAAGGTCAAAGGCCTCGTGCGCGAGCGGCCGGAAGGCACGATCAACCCGAACATGACGACCGGCCACGTCGAGGTGCTGGCGCACGAACTCGAGGTGTTGAACCGCTCCGAGACGCCGCCGTTTCATCACGATGAGACGGTCAACGAGGAGCTGCGCCTGACGTACCGCTACCTCGACCTGCGTCGCGACGACATGCTGAACAATTTAAGACTCCGTCACAAGGTCACGATGGCGATGCGCGACTTCTTAGACGGCCACGGCTTCGTCGATGTCGAGACGCCGATGTTGACGCGCGCGACGCCCGAAGGCGCGCGAGACTACATCGTTCCGAGTCGCACGCATCCGGGTAAGTTTTTCGCGCTGCCGCAGTCGCCGCAGCTGTTCAAGCAGCTGTTGATGATGTCCGGGCTCGATCGCTACTACCAGATCGTCCGTTGCTTCCGCGACGAGGACCTGCGAGCGGATCGCCAGCCCGAGTTCACGCAGCTCGACCTCGAGATGAGTTTCGTCGACGAGGCCGACGTCACGAACACGATGGAAGAGCTGATCCGCCATGTATTCAAGACCGTGCTGGACGTCGACCTGCCGAACCCGTTCCCGCGCATGCCATATTCGGAGGCGATGCAGCGCTTCGGTTCGGACAAGCCGGATCTGCGCATCGACCTCGAACTGGTCGAGGTCTCCGACCTGATGGGGTCCGTCGAATTCAAGGTGTTCGCAGGACCCGCGGCCGATCCCGAAGGCCGCGTTGCGGCGCTGTGCCTGCCGGGCGGCTCGTCCTTAAGCCGCAAGGAGATCGACGACTACACGGCCTTCGTCGGACGTTACGGTGCGCGTGGGCTTGCCTACATCAAGGTCAACGACGTCGATGCCGGCCGGGACGGCCTGCAGTCGCCGATCCTGAAGTTCCTGCCCGACGACGCCGTCGCCGGCATCGTCGAGCGTACCGGTGCGAAGACCGGTGACCTGATCTTCTTCGGCGCCGACAAGGCCCACGTCGTTAACGACGCGCTGGGCGCGCTGCGCGTGAAGCTGGGTGAGGACCGCGGGCTCGTCGCCGAAGGCTGGGCGCCGCTCTGGGTCGTCGACTTCCCGATGTTCGAGAAGGACAAGCAGACGAAGCGCTGGACCGCGTTGCACCACCCGTTCACGGCGCCGTCCGTCAATGACGCCGAGGCGCTGCGTGCCGACCCGGGCAACGCGCTGTCGCGTGCCTATGACATGGCATTGAACGGTTCCGAAATCGGCGGCGGTTCGATTCGTATCCACGACCAGGACATGCAGTCGGCCGTCTTCGACCTGCTCGACATCAGCAAGGAGGAGGCCGAAGAGAAGTTCGGCTTCCTGTTGCGCGCGCTCGAATACGGTGCGCCACCGCACGGCGGTATCGCCTTCGGTCTCGATCGCATCGTCATGCTGATGGCCGGTGCCGAGAGTATCCGCGACGTCATCGCGTTTCCGAAGACGCAGTCGGCGGCCGACCCGCTGACCGATGCGCCGGGCGTAGTGTCGGCCGAGCAGCTCAAGGAAACGGGCATCCGGCTGCGGACACCGCGCACCGAGTGATGAGCGAAGAGACGGCCGACTCGCCGGGCGTGACGCCCATCGACACAGTCATCTGCGTGCACGGCTTCTGGTGGCACGGCAACGGCATGGTGCTAGTCAAGCGGCACTTCGAGAACGAGTACGGCTGGAATGCCATGACCTTCTCGTACCCGTCCGTCAAAGGTTCACTCGACGAGAATGCCGACTTGCTGGCAAAGTTCATCGAGGACGAAGGGCTCGATCGTTGTCACATCGTCGGCCACAGCCTCGGCGGCGTGGTGACGCTGCGCATGCTGTCCCGTGCATACCGGGATTTTGAGGGGCGCGTCGTCTGCCTCGGCTCGCCGTTGTCTGGTTCGCGAGCGGCAGAATTCCTGTCGCGCCAGAACTGGGCCGAACAGATCCTCGGGCGCAGCCTGCCGGAGGGCACGATCCACTCGGTCGCCAACGAATGGGCTGGTGAGGTCTGTGAGCGCGTCGAGGTCGGCGTCGTCGCAGGTTCGATTCCGGTCGGCATCGGCCAGATCGCCGGCGGCTTCGACGAACCCAGTGACGGCACGGTCGCCGTTAGTGAGACGCAGCTCGACGGCGCGCACGACCATATCACGATGGCCGTCAGTCACATGGGCATGCTGATTTCGCGCGCCGTCGCCGACCAGGCGGCAGCCTTCCTGAAGCGCGGCGAATTCCTGCGCAATCCGTTGTACTGAATACGACGTCGCCGGTCGGCGATCGCGTCAGAGTTTCTTCAGTTCGTAGAGCGCCTCGAGCGCCTGCTTCGGCGTTAGTTCATCCGGATCGATATCATCGAGCGCATCCCGTAGCGCTGCGTCGGGTTCTCCGTCGTCGATGACCAGCGGCAATTCTGCCTGCGGGCTCTGTGACTGGCGCTGAGCTTCGAGCTTCTTCAGGTAGTCGCCCGCGCGACGAATCACGGGTTTCGGCACGCCAGCGAGCGACGCGACCTGCAGGCCGTAACTCTGGTTGGCGGGTCCCGGCCTGACGGTGTGCAGGAACACGAGCCGGCCCTGGTGCTCGGTGGCGTCCAGGTGCGCATTCGCGCAGGCATCGAGGTCTTCGGCCAGCGTCGTCAGCTCGAAGTAATGCGTCGCGAACAACGTGAATGCCCGCGAGGTTTCACCCATGAAATGCGCGGCCGCCCAGGCCAACGACAATCCGTCGAAGGTGCTGGTGCCGCGGCCGATCTCGTCCATCAGTACAAGGCTGTGTGGCGTCGCGTTGTTCAGGATCGTCGCCGTCTCGGTCATCTCGACCATGAACGTCGAACGTCCGCCGGCCAGGTCGTCGGACGCGCCAATGCGCGTGAAAATCCGGTCGATCGGGCCTACCTTCAGCCGGTCGGCCGGCACGAAGCAGCCGATGTGCGCCAGGATCACGATCAGGGCCGTCTGGCGCATGTAGGTCGATTTGCCGCCCATGTTCGGGCCGGTCAGAACCAGCAGCCGGGTCTTTTCATCGAGGCTCAGGTCGTTGGCGACAAACGGCGTATCGATGACCTGCTCGACAACGAGATGGCGACCCGCGGTGATGTCGAGACAGGGTGTCGCGGTCAGCTCCGGCTTGCTCAGCGCCAGTGCCTCGCTGCGCTCCGAGAAACAGGCCAGCACATCGAGGCGCGCGAGCGTCGCCGCGGACCGTTGCAAGACGCCAATAACCTCGAGCAGGCTGTCGAGCAGGCCCTCGTACAGTAGCTTCTCGCGCGTCAGCGCACGTTCGCGTGCGCTCAAGACCTTGTCCTCGAAGGCCTTGAGTTCCGGCGTGATGTAGCGCTCCGCGGCTTTCAGCGTCTGCCGGCGCGTGTAGTCCACCGGTGCGCGGTCGGACTGTCCCTTGCTGATCTCGATGTAGTAGCCGTGCACGCGGTTGTAGCCGAGCTTCAGCGTGGAGATGCCTGTGCGTTCGCGTTCGCGCGATTCGAGATCGACGAGATACTGGTCGGCGTTGTCGGCTATCTGGCGCAGCTCGTCGAGCTCAGGATCGAAACCTTCGGCGATAACGCCGCCATCGCGGATCAGCATCGGCGGGTTGTCGATAATCGCGCGTCCCAGGAGGCCGAACTCGTCGTCGTGATCGCTGCAGTCCGATCGCAGTTCCGTGATCAGCGGCGAGTCGAGACCCGACAGCAGCTGACGCAGCGCCGGCAGGCGTGACAGTGCCTCCCGAAGCTGCGCGAGGTCTTTGGGTCGGGCGGAACGCAGCGCAACGCGTGAAAGGATTCGCTCGACATCGCCGATGCCCTTCAGCCGCTCCTGCAGCTCGGGCCGGATCGACGACAGTGCCTCCACGGCCTGGTAGCGCGTGCGCAGTATTGCGTGGTCCCGCAACGGGCGCTGCAGCCAGCGCCTGAGCAGGCGGCTGCCCATCGGGCTCTGGCAGCGATCGATAACACCCGCCAGCGTGTGATCGTCATGACCGCTGAGAGAGTGTTCGAGTTCGAGGTTGCGGCGCGTCGACGCGTCCATGATGACGGCGTCGTCATGCCGCTCGACGGTGATCGATTGAAGGTGGGGCAGCGCAGCCTTCTGCGTATCGGCGACGTATTGCAGCAGTGCACCCGCTGCGGCGACGCCCAGCGTCAGTCCCTCGCAACCGAAGCCCAGCAGGTCCTGCGTGCCAAACTGCTTGCACAGCAGGCGTTCGGCCGTGTCCTCCTCGAAGTGCCAGGGTGGCCGGCGGCTGACGCGAATGCCGTCCGGCATCGAGAGCCGCTCATCTTCGTCGATAATCAGTTCGGCAGGCCGGAGCCGCTCGACTTCGCTCAGCAGCGCTTCGTTGGTCAGGACCTCGGTCATGCGGAAGCGCCCGCCTGCCAGATCCAGCCAGGCGAGCCCGATGCGGTCTTTGCCGCGAAAAAGCGCCGCGACGAGGTTGTCGCGGGTGTCGGCCAGCAGGGCCTCGTCGGTCAGCGTGCCCGGCGTAACGATGCGGGTGACCTCTCGTTCCACGGGTCCTTTGCTCGTGGCCGGATCGCCGACCTGCTCGCAGATCGCGACCGACTCGCCTTTTCGGACCAGTCGCGCCAGGTAGCCTTCGGCCGCGTGGTAGGGGACGCCGGCCATCGGGATCGGCTCGCCGCCGGACTTTCCGCGCGAGGTCAGCGTGATATCGAGCAGCGTGGCGGCTCGCTTCGCGTCATCGTAGAACAGCTCATAGAAATCGCCCATGCGATAAAACACGAGCATGTCCGGGTAATCGGACTTGATGCGCAGGTACTGGCGCATCATCGGAGTGTGCACGGAACTTACTTCAGCGGTCATCGGGGGCTATTATGGACGCTCGAGGAGCGGCTTTGATTTTCTTTCGATGAAAATACTGCATGTGGAAACGGGACGCCATCTTTATGGCGGACCACAGCAGGTCCTGTACCTGATGCAGGGCCTGACTGAGCGAGGCCACGAATGCACGCTGGTGTGCCCACCAGGCTCCGGCATCGATTCCGCAGGACGGGCGAAGGGGTTGTCTGTCCGAAACCTGTTCTGCGCCGGCGATCTGGACCTGCCGTTCGCCTATCGCCTCGTCCAGTTCATCAACGACTACAAGCCGGATATCGTGCACTGCCACAGCCGCCGGGGCGCCGACGTGCTCGGGGGGCTGGCGGCGAAGTTCGCCGACGTGCCGGCCGTCGTATCCCGCCGTGTTGACAACACCGAGATGAAACTCGTGGCGGCACTGCGCTACCGGCCGTTCAGCCGCATCGTCGCGATTTCCGAAAAAATCGCCGCCGTTCTGCGCGAGCATGATGTCGAGGCGTCACGCATCTCGGTCATCCGCAGCGCGGTCGATACCGAGCAATTCGCCGAGCCCTCCGACTGTGTCTATATGCGCGACCAGTTTCACGTGCCCGAAGATGCCTTCGTCATCGCGTCTGCTGCGCAGTTGATCCCGCGCAAGGGGCATCGATTCCTGTTAAAGGCCATGGCGGACATCAAGTCCACACACCCGCACATCTATCTCGCTATCTTCGGGCAGGGTCCGCTGGAGGCTGAGCTGAAGCAGCAGGCGGAGTCTCTTGGCATTACCGATCGAGTGACGTTTGCCGGTTTCCGGGAGGATCTCGACAGCTATTTCGCCTGCCTTGACCTGTTCGTGCATCCGGCGCTCGCCGAAGGTCTGGGCGTCGCGACGCTGAAGGCGCAGGCGGCCGGCGTCCCGGTCGTCGGCTTCGAAAGCGGAGGCCTGCCGGAAGCGGTCCTGCACGGCGAGACGGGCCTGCTCGTGAAACCCGAGGACTCCGACGCGCTCAGGCGCGCGATCATCCGGCTCGCCGACGACGACGAACTTCGCGCGAACTACTCGCGGGCCGCGCGCGAACGGATGCGGGCCGAGTTTTCCATCGACTCGATGGTCGAGAAGCATATCGCGCTGTACGAGTCGATACTGAATGACTGAGACCCTGTTTTCGCTCGGCGAGACGCTCGTCAACACGCTGAAGACCGCCGGCCAAACCGTGGCTACCGCGGAGTCCTGCACCGGCGGCTGGATCGCCAAGGTGCTGACCGATATCGCTGGCAGCTCATCGGTCTTCGGCTACGGCGTTGTCAGTTACAGTAACGGAGCCAAGGCCAGCATGCTCGATGTCAGCGAGGCAACGCTCGATGAACACGGCGCCGTCAGCGAAGCGGTCGTTATCGAGATGGCCGAGGGCGTCAGGCAGCTCGCCGGCAGCGACATCGGCGTCGCGGTCAGCGGCATCGCAGGCCCGGACGGTGGCAGCGACGACAAGCCGGTCGGCACCGTCTGGTTTGCGTGGTCGACCGCTGGCGCCGTTGAGACGGATCGCCAGGTGTTTCCAGGCGGCCGCGACGAGGTTCGATCGATGACGGTCGCTCACGCCATACGCGGCGTCCAGGAAAGACTGGCAGGCCGGGCATGAGCGCGACACGCAAACTGTTTTTCTCGTTGTGGCCCGACAGCCGACAGCGCGACAGGTTACGAGACGTCATCAGCCCGGCAACCCGCCTCATCGACGGCCGCGCCGTGCCGAGGGGTAACTGGCACATAACGCTCTTGTACCTCGGCGATTTCCCCGAGACGGCGATCCCGGGGCTCTTGAGAAAGACCTCTGAAATTCACGTGGAGCCGTTTCGAACGCGCCTGGATCGCGTGGAATTCTGGCCGCGTCCCCGGATTGCCTGCCTGGTACCGACGTCGATTCCAACCGAGCTCGCTCGCCTTCACCAGCTGCTGCAGAACATCCTCGACGATGCGGGATTCACGCTCGAGACCAACCAGTTCCGACCGCACATGACCGTCTGCCGGCAGGCGCGGCCGTTCGAAACTCAGCGGTTGGCGCAACCGGCTACGCCTGAGTGGACGCACTTCGAACTGATGGAGTCGATAGAGCGCAGAGGCGAGCGGGTATACATCCCGCTGAAACAACAGCTTCTGGAATAATCTTCAGAAACTCTTAGGAATCGCCCCAAATAAAGGGCTGACTCCCCGAAACCAATGTGTGATAATCCCTGTTCATCCGTACAGTACTTTGGGAAGACACGAAAAATGGACGACAACCGCAAAAAAGCGCTCGCACAGGCCCTCGGCCAGATTGAAAAGCAGTTCGGCAAGGGCTCCGTCATGCGTATGGGCGATGCCAATGCCGCCAAGGACATCGAAGCCGTATCCACCGGATCTATTGGCCTCGACGTCGCTTTGGGTATCGGTGGCCTGCCAAAAGGCCGCGTGGTTGAGATCTATGGACCGGAGTCTTCCGGCAAGACGACGCTGACGCTGCAGGTCGTCGCCGAGGCGCAGAAAATGGGCGGCACGGCGGCTTTCGTCGACGCCGAACACGCGCTCGACCCGCAGTACGCCGAGAAACTGGGTGTCAACGTGGACGAACTGCTGGTCTCGCAGCCGGACACCGGCGAGCAGGCCCTGGAAATCACTGACATGCTGGTTCGCTCCGGCGCCGTCGACGTCATCGTCGTCGACTCGGTGGCCGCACTGACGCCGAAGGCGGAGATCGAAGGCGAGATGGGTGACTCGCACGTCGGCCTGCAGGCGCGACTGATGTCCCAGGCGCTCCGCAAGCTGACCGGCAACATCAAGCGTTCAAACGCGATGGTTATTTTCATCAACCAGATTCGCATGAAGATCGGCGTCATGTTCGGCAGCCCCGAGACGACGACCGGCGGTAACGCGCTTAAGTTCTACTCATCCGTCCGCCTCGACATTCGTCGAATCGGCGCGATCAAGAAAGGTGACGAGGTCATCGGCAACCAGACGCGCGTCAAGGTCGTTAAGAACAAGGTCGCACCGCCGTTCAAGCAGACCGAGTTCGAGATCCTTTACGGCGAGGGCATCTCTCGCGAAGGGGAGATCATCGAGCACGGCGTGGCCCAGGGCCTCGTCGACAAGGCCGGCAGCTGGTACAGCTACGGGTCCGACCGCATCGGCCAGGGCAAGGAGAACGTTCGCGAATTTCTGAAGCAGAATCCGGAGGTCGCGCATGAGATCGAGGAGAAGATCCGTGCCGCTCTCCTGCCGTCCAAGGTCGAAGAGCTTGATACCGACGGCGAGCAGCTCGCTGAAGAGGCCTAAAGCTCACGCATGATCGAGGACACGCAGTCGCTGTCCGATGAGATCGCCGAGCTAAAAAAAGCCGACGAACCCAGGCGCGGCCCCATCGAGGCGCGTAAAAAAGCGATGGACCTGCTGGCTCGCCGCGAACACGCTCGCGGCGAGCTCCTCGCCAAGCTCGAGAAAGCGGGCTTCGAGTCAGGTATCGCGCTCGACGCCATCCTCAAGCTTCAGTCAGATAACCTGCAGAGTGACGCGCGCTTCGCCGAGGCCTTCGTCCAGTCACGTTACAACCAGGGCAAGGGTCCGGTACGCATCCGCCAGGAGCTCCGAGAGCGGGACGTCGCCGCAGCGACGGTCGATGTCGCGGTCTCCGAGTTCGATGCGGACTGGAAGGCGCTGGCGCGGCACACGCGTGAACGCAAGTTTGGCGCCGAACTGCCGCGCGAGTTCAAGGAGAAAGCCCGCCAGATGCGCTTCCTGCAGTACCGGGGCTTCGAGCAGGACCAGATCATGGCGGCGGTCGGCGAACGCTGACAATCCTTTAATCCGGCCCGCGATCTCCCGTACACTACGCCGGTTGAAAAGCCGCTGGTGAACCCCAGACCGATCGAATGAAAACCATGACGAGCAATGAGCTGCGCCAGGCCTTCCTGGACTTCTTCGCCGAGCGCGGCCACGAGGTGGTCGCGAGCTCGCCGCTCGTGCCGGGCAACGACCCGACCCTGCTGTTTACGAACGCAGGCATGGTGCAGTTCAAGGACGTATTTCTAGGCGATGACAAGCGCAGCTACTCGCGCGCCGTGTCGTCACAACGCTGTGTCCGCGCCGGCGGTAAACACAACGACCTGGAGAACGTCGGCTACACGGCCAGGCATCACACGTTTTTCGAGATGCTGGGCAACTTCAGCTTCGGCGACTACTTCAAGCGAGAAGCGATCCAGTACGCGTGGGAGTTCCTGACCGAGACGGTCGGGCTGCCGCCGGAGAGACTCTGGGTCACGGTGTTCCGTGACGATGACGAAGCCGCCGACATCTGGCTCAATGAAATGAAGGTCGATCCCGAGCGCTTCACGCGCATGGGAGAGAAAGACAATTTCTGGGCGATGGGTGACACCGGACCCTGCGGTCCCTGCAGCGAGATTTTCTACGATCACGGCCCTGACGTCGCAGGCGGACCCCCGGGCTCGCCCGACGAGGACGGTGATCGCTACGTCGAAGTCTGGAACCTGGTCTTCATGCAGTTCGATCGCTCCGCGGACGGAGAGCTTAAAGATCTGCCGAAGCCGTCGGTCGACACCGGCATGGGGCTCGAGCGCATCTCCGCGGTGCTGCAGAGCGTGCACAGCAACTACCAGATCGACCTGTTCGCGAACCTCATCGATGCCGCGGCGAAGACACTCGGCGTTTCCAACGATGGATCGAGTTCGCTGAATGTCATCGCTGACCATATTCGTGCGTGCGCGTTCCTCGTCACCGACGGCGTACTGCCCGGCAACGAAGGCCGGGGCTACGTGCTGCGTCGCATCATTCGCCGCGCCATTCGACACGGCAAGAAGCTCGGTCAGGACGACCTGTTTTTCCACAAGCTCGTCGCACCGCTCGCGGCCGAGATGGGTGACGCGTACCCCGAGCTCGTCAAAGCACAGGCGCATGTCGAGAAGGTGCTTGAGAAGGAAGAGCGCCGCTTCGCCGAGACGCTGGACCAGGGCATGGAGATTCTCGAGTCGGCTATTGCTGAACTCAAGGGTAGGGAAATCCCGGGCGATGTCGTCTTCAAGTTGTACGACACGTACGGTTTTCCGATCGATCTGACGGCCGATGTCGCGCGCGAGCGGGAGCTAACGATCGATCAGGCCGGCTTCGAAGCGGCCATGCGCGGCCAGCAGGAGAAAGCTAAAGCGGCGAGCAAGTTCGGGGCCGTCGGCGATGCCAACCTGAAGTCAGAGGCCGAAAGCAACTTCCTCGGCTATGACGGCACCGATGCCGTCAGCAAGATCGTTGAACTCTACAAGGATGGCGATCCGGTCGACGTCCTGCAGGCGGGCGAGGACGGCGCCGTCGTGCTGTCGACGACACCCTTCTATGCCGAAAGCGGCGGGCAGATCGGTGACAAGGGCATTCTTGCGGAGGATGGCTGCATCTTCCGCGTCGATGACACACAGAAGAGCGGCAAGGCCATCGTTCACTACGGTGCGGTCGAGGAGGGGGAGCTACACCCTGGCCAGAAAATAGAGGCTATTGTCGATGCCGACCGGCGCCAGGCCATCGTGCTCAATCACTCGGCGACGCACCTGATGCATGCTGCTTTGCGAAACGTGCTGGGCGAGCATGTCACGCAGAAGGGTTCGCTCGTCGCGCCGGATCGACTGCGATTCGACTTCTCACACTACGAAGCTGTCACACCGGGGCAGATCGCGGAGATCGAAGACATCGTCAACGATGAGATTCGAGCGAATCGCGCGGCTGACGTTCGGCATATGAGTTATGACGACGCCATCGAGTCGGGCGCCATGGCGTTGTTCGGTGAGAAATACGGCGACGAAGTGCGTGTGTTGCGCTTCGGCGGTTTTTCCGTCGAGCTGTGCGGTGGCACGCATGTGGACCGCACCGGCGACATTGGCGTGTTTAAGATCACGTCTGAAGGCGGCGTAGCCTCCGGCGTGCGTCGCATCGAAGCGGTGACCGGCAGGGGCGCGCTCGAATGGATCGAATCTCGCCAACAGACGATGGCCGACATCGCAGCACTGCTGAAGGCCCAGCCCGACCAGGTGGTTGCGAAGGTCGACGCGCTGTCGAAGCGCAACAAGGAGCTCGAGAAAGAACTCGCTGCCGCGCGCCAGGCATTGCTGACCGGCAAGGCTGGCGACCCGACTGACGATATCGAGGAGGTCTCCGGCATCAAGGTGCTCGCAACACGCATGGACGGCGCCGATGCCAAGACGCTGCGCGATGCCGTCGATCGCTTCAAAGATAAGCTGCAGAACGCCGTTGTCGTGGTCGGTTCCGTGGACGACGGCAAAGTCCGGCTAGCCGCTGGCGTCACGAAAAACAATACGGACAAGATCCGTGCCGGCGACCTGATCAAGCCGGTGGCCGAGCAGGTCGGCGGCAAGGGAGGAGGGCGCCCGGACTTCGCACAAGCCGGTGGCACCGATGTCGCGTCACTGGACTCGGCATTGGGTTCCGTGTCCGCCTGGGTCGCCGACCGACTCGCATCCTGACGACTGCCGGCTACCTCAGAGCCGGGATCCGATCCGCGCCCGTATCACGACGCACCGTCCTTTTTGTTGCGAACGAGACTTTTCCCGTTTGCCGATTGTGGACTTATTTCCCCAATTGGCTGTTCATGTCCGACAACAATCGCTAGTATTACAACGGTTTAGGGAGTACGACGCGTACAAAAAGGGGGCGGTTGGCCCTCGGAAATAGCAGGAGCAGGAAATCATGCTGATTCTTACGCGACGCGCCGGTGAAACGGTCATGATCGGGAGCGATGTAACGATCACCGTTTTAGGGGTGAAAGGGAATCAGGTGCGCATCGGCATCAACGCGCCAAAAGACGTTGCCGTGCACCGCGAAGAGATATTTGAGCGAATCCAGAGCGAACAGTCTGGAGATTCAGCGGAAGCCTCCGCTGGAGGCGATTAGGCCTGCACGCAGGCTTTACCTCTCTTATCCCGGTCAGTAAACTGTGCGCCCCATTTGGGTCGCACCGTTTTTTGTGGGTGTGAAAAACAGTAAGAATTCGGAGAGATGGCTGAGTGGTCGATCCGAGGTGCGAAGCACCGACAGACGCCCGAAGGGCGGCCGAAGGCCGAGGAGCAAAGCGACGAGTCAACGCGCTCCCCGGAACCTGCGGCACAGTTGGCTAAGCGTTGACGAAAATTGAAAACCAGAATTCGGAGAGATGGCTGAGTGGTCGATCCGAGGTGCGAAGCACCGACAGACGCCCGAAGGGCGGCCGAAGGGCGAGGAGCAAAGCGACGAGTCAACGCGCTCCCCGGCAACCTGTGGTGCAGTTGGCTAAGCGTTGACGAAAATTGAAAACCAGAATTCGGAGAGATGGCTGAGTGGTCGAAAGCGCTCCCCTGCTAAGGGAGTATACGTTAATAGCGTATCGAGGGTTCGAATCCCTCTCTCTCCGCCAGAAACAAAAAAGGCCCCTCGAGAGGGGCCTTTTTTGTTTCTGACGAAGAGAGCTGGAGAGGCGAACCCTCCGGTTCGATAAAACGCGAAAGCGTTTTAGACGCCGGCTTGCCCGGCGCCCCGCAGGGGTGAGAATCGGCCAAAGCCGATTCGAATCAATCCCGACTGTCGGGTTAATCACTGAAGATCAATCCGCAAGGAGCCGAATTGGTGCTGTTAGCACCGAGGGCGGACTGGGTTCAACAAAACGCGCCAGCGTTTTAGACGCCGGCTTGCCCGGCGGGACGTAACCCCGAGAATCGCCCAAAGGCGATTCGAGTCCATCGCTCCCCTCAGATGAGTGACTAAAGATCAATCCGCAACAACTAACGCAAACCCCTCACCCTCCAACTAAGGCTTCAAACACTTCCCAGTAATCCGCTTCTCCAGCAGTTCCGGGTTATCAATGATCTTGTAAAAATCTCGTATCAACTTCTGCAATTGATGTTGGCTCAACCTCGACAGTAACGGAAACGAACCGAGCAGCGTGTCGATGTTCTCACGGTTGGCCTGAAACAGCGCCACCGTCTCCGCCACGTGTTCGTTATTAACGCAGCGCCCCCGATAGACCCGGGCGGTTATGCTCTTCACGCCAAATCTCGGATTGGGCTTCGCATACGATGCCCGTACAAACCCCGACATGTCGAAATCGTAGGGAATCGAGTAGTAGAGCTCTTGACCCTCTCCAAACAATGTCTGGTTGTGACAGCAAGAACCTTCTTCGGCGGATGCGATCGCTGAGAAGTCGAGATTCGCCAGGAAGTACTGAAAGATCGACGTCAGGTTCATGTAATCGCCGTGCAGATTCCGGACCTTGATGCGGTCGACACCGTCAACCGGCTTCGCGTCGATACGTTTCCCGAGTCTGTTCTTGTGTTCGATCAGGAACGCGTATTCGGTAATGGGCCTGCGCTTCCTGTCACTCTCTTCATAGGTGATCTCGAGAAGACGTACGCGGAAGCTCTTGTCCGTGAGCATGTTGAGCACTCTGTAAGCCAGGTACTCACGTAACAGGCTCTGCGTATGTCGCTTTGATCGAGTGTCACAATGCGTTACCAGTTTCAGCTTGTCCTGCTTGTCGAACAGCGTGTTCTTCACCTCCGACTTCTTGAACTCCAGGCGAAGCGGAGCGAACTCACAAACGGCAGGGTTTCTCCGGAACTTACCTCGAATCTGGAGCTTCACACTGAGTTCATGCGGATCGCCGTCGCCGTCGATGTAGGTAAACGTGCCTTGTTCTTCTTCGAAAGAACGGTCCTCCATCAGTCGCTCGAACGGACCCTTGATCGTGACCTTGATCGGCTCGTCGGACTGAAACAGGGGATCGTGCTGCCCAAAAACCGGGCCTGCAATCATCAGCATCGCAACGCACGCGAACGGGCGCATGGTTCGGGTCTCCATCAGGTCACTCGAAAAGTCTAGCACGCGAGTGCTTACACGAAGACCGCTAGCGCACCTTGCAAGCAAGGTGCGCCGCGTTCGAGCAGAGTCCTTCAGGCTCAGTTGCCGAAACCGAACTGCAGGCTGAGTCCGAACGATTGAACCGTATCGATGTCCGTGTCGAACCAGTCGTAGTCGACGCGTACGGTGAAGCTTTCAGTCACTTGCGCGCGAGCGCCGAGACCGAATGTAGCGCCGTCGGAGTCTTCTTTGACCGTTGCACCCGGTGTCGAGAGAACGACATCGCCAGGAAGCGTCAAACCACCCGGCGTCGATGCTTTCTGTTCACCGTCATAGTAACCGGCCTTCGCAAACAGACGAACATCGTCATTCAGTGGAACCATCCCAATCAGTGACACCATGGTGGCCGAAAGTTCAGTCTCAATCGGGGTTGTGGCGAACTCCTCGCCGTCGATAAAGATGCGTGCGTCGTCTTTGGCGGTTCCGCTCTCGATATATGCGATTTCCGCGGCGAAGTTCTCGGTGAATTCAACGCCGCCGAAGATGCGTCCGCCGAACGTCTTGTCCTGGATCTTAATTTCGACGCTCGTGCCTTGTTCGACAAAGCTGTCCGAGTCTTTGACGTGTACGATGCCCAGGCCGGCGCCGGCATAGAACTCCTGCGCGCTTACCAGTCCCGCCGTGAGCAGAAGTACTACTGACAGCGAAAGTTTCTTCAGTTTCATGACTGCTCCTCCTGATGTTGTTGACAGGATTCGTCCTATTGTCGCGCCGGCGGCAGCCCGTGAATGTACGTAGCATTCGTAACGCTTGAGACTACGTAGAGCGTTGAAAAACCATCGATAGGGCGTATATCCGAAGTGGAGGTCAAACGGCTGGATCAATGAATAGAGCGCCCGGCGTGCGTGTTGATCACGACTACGCCGTTGGCCTTTGGATCTCGGCTACCGGTTTTCGACGATCGATCAATAGAACAGGCTGATCAGCCCGATGCTGACAGCACCGACGAGAAGTGCTGAGAACAGCCCCACGCCCAGTGGTTTCAAGCCAATTGCGACGAGATCTTTCAGCTTCGTTCCGAGGCCCACAGACGCCATCGCGATCGCGAGCAACAGCTCGGCTGCCGACTTCGTCTGACCGACCAACCACTGCCACTGATCTTCCGATAACAAACCGAAAGGCCTGTCGCCCATATCCCCGATGGTGCGAAGCAGACTCATGCAGGCGAAACCTACGATGAACAGCGGGATCATCGAGTACCAGCTCGGGTGTTCCTCGCCGTCCGAGTGATTCCGGTGGTACAGGACACACATCAATGGGATGACGATGATCATGCCCAGGTTACGTACCAGCTTCGTCACCGTGGCCACGTCGAGCGCGGCAGGCTCACCGTAGTACTGCTGATAGACCAGTCCGGCTCCCGCAACCTGCGCTGTCTCGTGCACCGACGTGCCCAGGAAGAGCCCGGCTGCAAATGTGTCTCCGCCGAAGATGTAGTGACCGGCGAACGGATAGACGAGCATAGCGACGACGCCGAACAACGTGACACAAGCGACCGCGTAGCTGACCTCGTTGTCTTTCGCGGCGATCGTCGGCGCCGTTGCCACAATCGCCGTTGCGCCGCAGATGCTGGTGCCCACGGCGATCAGAGTCCCCAGCTTGCCGCTCATGCCCAGGCGCTTCGCCAGGTAGGCGACGATGACCAGGGCGGCAGCGACGGCGCCGATGATGACCGGCAGGCTCTTCAGACCGATCTCGCCGACCTCACCGAGACTCAAGCGAATACCGAGGAGGACAATGCCGAGCCTGAGGACATGCACCAGACCAAAACGGATTCCTGGCTCTAACAGGGCAGGGACAGGCAGCAGATTTCGCACCAGGATGCCGAGCAGGATCGCCATCATGATCGGCGAAACCGGGCTTTTTGGCATGCCCATCATGTCCTCGCCAACGAGTTCGGACAGGAACTGACCCGCCAGGGCGAGCCCAAGGGCCAGTAAGAATCCGGGAATCAGGGTCATCAATAAGCCGGTACGGCGACAGAAGCGGCTAGTATGGGCCGGAAGCTACTGCTTTTGAAGCGATTTCCGGAAATCGCCGCCTGAAAATAAAATCACAAAACCGGCCGATTCCACCTTGTCCTCCCGCCCCGCGATCAGTAAGATGTGCGACCCTATTCAGGCAGGGCCAATCTCGCCCGTGCCGCTACAGACAAAGCGCCCGTAGCTCAGCTGGATAGAGTACCTGGCTACGAACCAGGCGGTCGGAGGTTCGAATCCTTCCGGGCGCGCCAAAAAT
>JASJCQ010000011.1 GCA_030065915.1 Woeseiaceae bacterium | reverse complement strand
GACGTCACCGTCGCGGCGGGACAGACCGACGTGCCCATGCTGCGCTTCCGCCTGACCAGCAACACAGGCAGCACGCGACTCAATTCAATCACACTCCGAGCATCGGGCAGCGGTAACGACGTCGCCGATGTCACCTCGGTCAGGCTGTGGGCCGATGCCGATGGCGACGGCAGTGTCTCAACCGGCGATACGGAACTCGGCACCGGCAGCTATTCGTCGGACAACGGTGTGCTTCAGCTCTTACTCAACGCTGTCTCGGATTTCAGCATCCCCTCTGGCGACAGCGACTACCTGGTGACTTATGACTACTAAACGACACTATCCATCGATGATCAAACCAACCCAATTCTCCAAAGTGATCCCGCTCCTCGCTGTGGGCGCTGTACTGGGCGCCTGCGGAGGGGGCGGAGGGGGCGGCGGAGCAGCTGGCGGCGGTGGCGGAGGTGGAGCAAACCCGCCGCCACCCGCAGCAACGACGTTTCAAGCATCGCTCACGGCAGTAGAAGTGATCGATCGAAACGACGGTTCGACATTGCCGGTCACGGCTAGCGTCGACGGCGCGACGGCAACCTTGCCGTAACGGCGATCCGGCCAATCGACGCGGCCGAACGTTCAGGCCATTCGACGATCCGTATCGGCGCACTCTCTCGTTCCTGGCGATCTGGCACCTGCCAGGCAAAAACGCTTCCGGGGATGCTTGTTAGCGTAAGCTCTTCTTGCCAGCCAATTAATTAGTCAATCTAAGGAGGGGGCCTCTTCGTTTCCGGAACACAATAGGAAACCATCACCGAGTTCAAGCCTCTCGTGCTTGGCTGGTCCCTATAGGTCAGTTCGCATGGAACCCCGAGGCTCTAACGTAAAGGGCGGGCGAACTGGGTTCCATTCCGCATCCGTAAAGAGCGCCTGAGAAAACGATAACCGGATGAGTTTCCAGCGGGTCGGTCAATAGAAGAAAGGGCTTTTTGTCTACGGCGGTTGGGGCTTACGGTGTCCGTTTCGTCATATTATGACTATCCAGTCTGGCCCTTCGAGCTAGAGAGTCGGTTGCCGAAATCGGCAAGTGGCTCTTTTCATTTGTAATATAGCTCGACACCGTTCACTTACTCGCTTTTTTCGGAATAGGCCGCCGAAAGTACGAGTCTTCGAAGCTAAAGTGCGTATTGGTTCGGTGTATGTCGCAGTCCCAACTATAGATCGTCTTTGTCAGAAACTCCTTGAACTGCTCTTGTGTACCGAAAAGGCGAACAAAAAGGTCGGCATCTCCAACGATAATTGCAACCTCATCAACGATATCGATGTTCCTTATCTGATCAAAGAGTTTCTGAACGGAATTGCCGTCGCATTGGATCAGTATGTAAGCGGGTGATTTGGGAGGGCTCTCTTGTGAAAAAAAACCAGTCTCGATGTTTAGTGAGACTTCAAGTTCCGCAGCCATGTCCCCGGTGAAATTCTGATATCCGCTGTGAGCAGCCTTCACTCTTCTAGCGAACTTTTCGCCGCATTTCTTCGCTATTTCTCGACGCAGCGGCAACCACTCGTCTTCATAACTGTCTCGAATTAGTTTGCGCAAATTCTCGCGTCGAGTCTTCGATTTCTTCTTCTCGCGTCCTAATCTTCTGGTCATAGTTAAAAAGTTTTCTCCGAAGTGCCTGGTTGCAGGCAGCAAAAAATGGGCGATTACGAAAACGTGGGTGACAATCCATGGTCGTTTGCAGCCCGCCGCCAGCAAGAATTCTTTTTCTCCAATGTTTTCAATCGACTAAGGGCGCACATTCTCCAGCTTTGCTTCCACTGTTGCATTTGCTACTCCTGTTCAGGAGGCGCTCAAAGCGTGTCTTGAAGGGTTCAGATGGTGCAAAAGCGTTAGCGACAAAGACGTTCGATCTTCTTTTTGAAGATTACAACGTGTTCGTTTCGGCGCGTCAACGATGAAAGGAGAAGATGATGGGCGATTTAGTTCTTGGAGTGATCGTATTCGGGCTTTTGACCTGGGCGGCCTGGGAGTTGCTAAAAGCGCTTCTAAAGGTACTTGAATTCGCAGTTGTGAATATTGTTTCAACGGTCTTGCTGGTCGGCGGTGTGATTCTCGGCCTTGGCTTGATGGCGGGAGAGGCGAGTGCAGCGGTCTCGCTGGCTGTCCCAGCAAGTCTTGCGGTTGCGAAGATGAGACTGTCGACCGGCGGATTTTAGGCTGATTTGCGAAGGAGTCGAATTCGTGAAGAGCTGGAGGAAGAACAAAAGCGCCCAGATATTGCGGTTCGTCCTGCTAGCGAGCCTGGCTTCGGCAGGATCCGGGCGCGCCGCTGATCCAGGCAGCGATGTTCTCGGGCAGCAACTGGTCAAAGAGCCGATCTTGTCAGCTTGTAGTGTTGCTCCGTACGCCACCGAAGTGGTGGTTCTGGACTTGGCGGGCCGGGAGCTTCGCACAATAGCGCTCAAGCCCGGCCGCTGTCGAGATATCGCGCTTGATCTGCCGTCCGATGGTGCACTTACATACACTCGCGCAATCAAGTCCGATGCGCTGGAGCGCTTGACTAAGTACGAGTTCTTCCAATCCGGTTGGCGAGGCATCCCAGTCTTCGCTCAAGGTGGAGCCGGCGTATGGGCGTGTGTAACCCCTTCGTCAGGCCAGATCGAGGCGGCGGACCGTGAAGGAAGATGTCAGCCTTTGAGTCGATCGATCGAGTTGGGCTTTCTCGCGCCGAACGCGTTGCGTTTCAGTTTGTTTATCGAGGATCCGTTATTGTGCCAACGGATTCAGCCGACTTGTGCGCAGACCGATGGCTCAACGCTGCTCGAATGGGCAAGTAGTCTGAGCCGCTCGCTGGAGATCTCAATACACGCTTGGCGCACAGACAGAATCGAATACGGACTGATACCAACTGCGATCGGGCTCGAAACTAAAGACTGGAATGGGCCTTTTGCACGAGGAATTCTTGTCACAGAGCAACAAAGCCCTACAACTCCACTTGGCTCGCCGGTCCCGGCGGACGACTTCGATATTCTAGTTTCGTTCAATGATGAGCCGATCTACGATCGCGACGATTTCATCATGCTCTTGATCGAGCACGGGCATAAAAGAGGCTACGACGAGCCTTACAGACTTGAGTTCGAACGGGCGGGTCGTCTCTATGCAGCAGAAGGGTTTCTGGCGTTTCATCGGGGGATCTACGGGGACTTCTTCATTCGTCCAGACGGTAGCTGTAGGAACCCAACGGCGGCGATGCTGTCGGCTGCTCTGGAGGAAGCCACTTTCTATACAAAGCCGATCCTCGCATGCGCCAATTTCGATCTTGGATCTGGTTCATTGCGTCGCAAGAGCGATTGCGAGTTCGCCGTACGGAATTTGACCGCCGCATACAGACAGTTTTGTCCAAAGGTGACTCAAGTTTCAGCCATCATTGGGGCGATCTTTATGCCAGGAAGAGGGCAGACGGAGAGTTTCGTCAAGAGACTCGCTCCCAAGCAACTCAGTCGTTCGGGAGCTGCTCTCGTCGTCGAAGTCTCGGAAGAAGTTGCTCGATCCATCATTACACTTCCGCCGGGGGTTAGTGCGGAGGGAAACTGGGGATCTATCGGGCAGCAAACCGGTTTCGGAGTTGCTATCGGCACGGGTGTACGACAACTGACCTATCGTTAGGAGAACATCATGAGAGATCGAGTGACATTCGCAATTCTTGCTGCCGCGATGTGCGGCCTACTATCGATGGACGTCTTCGGACAGTCCAGGCGATGCCCGGTTTGCGAACCGCCATCCGCCTCTCGCTTGAACAGTACGGTCGAGGTTCGAGGGAGTTCGACATTGGATTCTGCAAATAGCCGTAACCTCAATGACTCAAGCCGAGGTGTCGACGACATTCGCGGGAGCAGCGCCAATGGTACTCCGCGTTCGACCAGTCAGCCCAATCTTTCAAATCTGAATCAGAATCATGGGCTACCGATAGCTGGATCGCCGGATTCCTTACAAAAATCTGGTTTTACAGTTCAACCTGCTCGCGGAACAGGCCCAGAAAGGGCGGTTGTAGTGGAATCGCCCAACGGTTCTCGACGACTCTTTGTCGACCCTTCGAACAGAAATTATAGGAGCATTGCAGAAAAGAACGGCTTGAACACTAAAGGAGTCGATATCGATCACGCCGCGGCAAGGAACGCTAACCCGCGACAGGATATGACATTGCTATCGTCCAGCAATCCTCAAGTGAACCGATCACACGGTGCCGCGGAACGCAAAGCAAATCCACCGCCGTCGACTGGAGGTGTTACCTACGCAGGGCCGCAGCAGATAAGAAAGCTCAATGGTCATCCGCCGGTAAATACGAGTAGAGATGGCCTCTCTAAGACTATGAACGGCGTATCTCCGGACCCTAATGTCGCGTTATCGAAGAGCGCTGAAGTACCAAATCCAAGCTGATGGGTGTAATCCTGACTTGGAACCCAAGCCACAATTGAAGACTTAAACGGCCTCTGGAGCCGTTTCGACGAGGCGGTAACGTGATTCAGATTGTGCCTGTCCATATTCGGGCCAACCGCAAGCTTGCTTTCTGTTGGGTTGCTTCTCAAATTCTACGGTCCGGCCTGCTGAAGTAATTGGCACTGCAGAAACACAGTCCAGACACTCAGTCCGCAGCGTCGCAATGCAGTGTTCGGAACCCCGTCGGCGTGGTCCCAAACTTCGCCGCGAAAGCTTGGCGAAACGCTGCCTCGGACCGATAACCGACCGCACCCGTAATCTGTTTGATTGGCATGCCGGCCTGTAGCAGATCTCGCGCTCGGGTCAGACGCACATTTTCTATGAACTTGGCCGGTGACTCACCGATTGCGGCAGAAAACTTGCGGAAGAACGTGCGTTCGCTCATACCTGTTTTCTCTGCCAGGTCTGCAACGCGGATCGGATGACCGATGTTTTCGTCGATCCAGCGAAACGCTGCCTGAAACGGGTTACCGGACTTTGTTTGTGCTTTCAGGATCTCGGAGAACTGCGACTGATTGCCTGGGCGATGCGAGTATACGACCAGCATTCTCGATACGAATGTGCGCGCCTCAGATCCGTGATCTCGCTCCAGCATGGCGAGCGCCATGTCGATGCCGCTGGCGACGCCCGCGGATGACCAGACATCCCCGTCCTCGACGTAGATTGCGTCCCCGTTCAGGTCGACGCTGGGATATGCCTTTGAGAACTCATTGCAGGCCGCCCAATGAGTAGCAACGGTTTTCCCGTGAGCAATACCGGCGCTCGCGAGTACGAAGCTGCCGGTGCAGACGGATGCAATTCGCGACCCCGCTGACCGAGCCTCGCGAATCCAGTCGAGAAGATACGAATCGTTGCAAGCCTCCTCCACGGCGGTCTTGAATCCACCCGTCACGATGACCGTGTCCTCCGGGCCCACGTTGGCCCGCCGAACCGGGGTCGACTGGATGGTGATGCCCTCGAAGCTCTCGACGGGTCCGCCGCTCGATGAGACAGACGTCGTCCGATATGCATCTCGCCCGAGAAACTTGTTCGCCGTGGCGAAAACGCTGGCGGGGCCGCACAGGTCGAGCAGCTCGAAGCCTGGGTATGCGGCAATGCAAATCCGCTTCGTGTCGATCATGTGGCAGAATATAGTCGAACATTGTCATTTCCGCCATCTTCCGTGCCGCGTAACCTCAGTGGCAGATGATTTAGTCGGGAGATAGGAAATGATTGTTCTGCCTGCGTGGCTTCGATATGCCTTCGCCTTGGCATACTCATACGGTGCTGCAGTGCACTGTATGAACATGCTGGACCTGACCGGGTTCGACTGGAGCGGTGCGCCAGCCAAATGGCAGCTGCTGGATGTCGGCTATTTGGCACTGGACGTCGCAGTCGTGGCGTTCCTCATCAGGGGGTCTGCGTTGGGCACAGGATTGCTCGCGGTCGCTGCCGCCAGTCAAATTGTCCTCTACACGCTGCTGCGCGCATGGGTCCTCGATGTGCCCGCCGCCTACAGGGTAGATCCGGCGGCCGAAGGCTACCTCGACGTTCTTCTCGTGTTTCACGCCGTGACTCTGATGTCGATTCTAGTCACCTTAGTGTGGCGAACGAGCCCGCACCGCAGGAGGCCGCAATGCACATGACATCAAGAAACCGGGGTTCAAGCGCACTTTCCATAGCGGTCTGCTTCATTGTTCTACTTTGTGCGCCCGCTGCACATCCGCAGCTTGAGGATCTGACACTGCACGGGACGTACGTTTCCCCGGGAATGGCGATGGTCGTAAAGTTCGAACCGTGCTCCGCGAGTCTGCGCCATACCTGCGGCAAGCTTGTGTGGTCCTGGCACGGCGAGACCGAGTTCGAGTTGGGTTACGGCTCCAGCGTGATTGTGGATCTCGCGGCGGTTGAAGACGGGTGGCGGGGCAGCCTGATCGATCCATCGAACGGTCGACGGTACCGCGGAAGAATAAAGCGCATCGGACCGGACACACTCGAACTCAGGGGATGCGCCGGACTGTTCTGCCGCACAGAGGTGTGGCATTCGCTCGAGCATGTTGCGGCGCGAATCGATACGCTGCAGGCGAGTATGAGCATTGGGGAGCGGTTCCCATGAACCCCTGTAGAATGTGCCTGTCCATGTTCACGCTTCCTTCTGTTGTCAGAGGCAGGCGAACTGGGTTCGATTCCGCGGTCCGGACAAGAGCGTTGGGGATAACGATAGGTGGATGGGTGTCTATCGGGGGCGGTCATCACTATTTCCACTCTAGCTAATCGTTAGTTCGTCTTTATTAGCTCCTCAATTCGCGGCCAATTTTCCGATATAAAAAACTCACTGCAGGCTGCGTCGTTAAGAGACGTCTCGTGCAGAATCAAACAGATCGCCTCGCGCCGATCCAGCCTGTAGAGCCGGTCGTCGCTCGAGTCGAATGGTGTGCGCGGGTCCTGGAGATAGACGGTCGCCGGAAGCATCCAGTGTGTTCCTATTGCGCCGCTAAGCCGCAATGCTACCGGCATCGGTCGCGGTTCTATGTCGATCGAAGCGCTTGCTAACTCGCGGTATCTGTTAATGACGTTATCCAACATCTCCTGTAGCCACGCGTTCGCCAAGAGGACTTGTGGTCCACCTGAGACGGCCGTGCCAATTCCTCGGTCCGGACTGTAGCCGTAGCTCAGAGAACCCGCATCGGCGACGACAATTCGGATATCCGGGAAGCCGCCTCTGTCCTGTTCGGGAATACGCTCCAGCTCAGTGATTGCACTTTGCAACGCGAGAATCAGTGACAGAATGCCGCGGTTCTCAGTAACACCGCCGTCGGTGACGAAGTACCGGTTGCCTCCAAGCCCGTTCTTGATCAGCACCTCGGAATTGGGAAAAACCGGCGGGAAGTTTGCGTTCAGCGCTGCGGCCTGGGGGAGCGTCACACCAGCTGCCGTCACGAGGCGGTACGGCATTGCGACCGCATCCGGGTACGCCATCGACCAGTCGTTGCCTTGCTCATCAAACGTCGAGAAGGCCGACAACTCAGCAAGGTTCGTGAACACAAGTCTCGCACCGGCAACCTCCGTACTGGGCAGGTCTGTGTCCCCAAACAATCGACTGCCGACCGGAGTGGCTCCCGGCGGATGACCGGCAACCGTGGTGTTCAATATCAGGCCCACGTTCGCGACATCGACAAAGTCGGTTGTCTGCGCCGGTCCACATTCAGTGCCGTTGTACTCCTGCTCCAGCGACTCGGCGAGTGTGTGCGCTAGTGTCGTCCGCCGTACCATTCTCATCTCGCCGATGGATTCGACAACTTGCTGAATGAACGAAGCGGACATCGCTTTCGTAAAGCACTCCCATGCCGGTGCGGGGAAGCCTTGCACGAGGCTGGCGTGATGCGCAGCGAAGTAACCCAACGATGCGCCGCCGCCGGAAACCCCGCTCACGAGAACCACGTCATCGATCTTGTCTTCAGCCGCGAGCGCCTTCAGTACGGCGACGGTATGCATTGCCGCTCGCGAACCGCCGCCCGAGGCGGCAACAGCAACCACCTCATCGCAAGTTGACCTGTCGTCTGCACAGCGATCGGCTAACACATCGGCTAATGAAAAACGTCGCGGATCGTCCGCCGCAATCGACGTCCCCACCGCCACCGGATCTCTCGTCAGCGAATTGTTCGCCTGCACGCCCAGTACAAAGGCGACAATCAGGACGGCGGCTATCGTGGTGTTGATGACGCTGAAGTAGACGCTGTTACGCCGCTTCATATCGTCAATCACAGCGTTCGCAGCTTGCCGATCCGACGCGCTTTCAGCGTCCAGGTCGGTGATACGCGCCCGCAGCCTGTCGAGCAGGTCGCCGTAGGTATAGGTATGCCACGCGAGACGTCTTTCCTTGCCGTACGGATAGTAACCGACCACCGCCACCCGGCCTGAACCGTGCAACTGTAGCCAGCGTTGTTCCGTCATCACGGAGGTCAGTCCTTCCTCGCGTGTGCAAACGTACGGCATCCAGTCTTCGCCTGCGTCGGCACCGAGAACGCCCAGGTACTGTTTTCCGACCTCTCGATTAATCCAGTACTCGAAGAACCATAGCGTTGCGTATCCGAGGGCGATCAAGACCGGAAAGAAGCCGAGCGGGGCAGTATCTACGATCGTCGTCACGTAGCTGACGCCGGCGAAGCGCGTCAGCCCGATCAGGATAACGAGGTAGGAAATAGCGCTAGGCCAACCGACGAAGAACCACCGATTCACAAGGCTGAATATCGTGTTCCAACGCGTGTTGAGTCTCGACCAGGTGTTTAGCAACAAGGCAATGATGAGTCCGGCGGCAAACGACTGTTTTACAAAGTCCGGCGCCGAGACCAGCGTGATGAGACAGGCAGGAAGAAACGTGAGTCCGAGGTTTCCGTACAGGCCTCGAAAGAAGGCGTCGACGATATGCGTATCGCTGGGTACGTCGGCCTTCCGGAACTGAAACAACTCCGTGTCCGTCACGGCCTGCCGCAGCGCTTTACGATTGCTGTCTCGATGCACGGGACGGAACAGATAGATTGCGAAGTAGCGGGCGACGAAAGCGAGCAGAAAAAGGACCAATACGCCGAAAGTAAAGATATGCAGGTACGGCGTGTTCAGGGCTTCGCGCTCGGCGCCGTCTGCCAGCAGGAAGACCGTCAATGCCTGGCTCGCCCCAGCGATGGTTACCAGTCCGGTTACGAGAACCAGATGGGAGCGATGGAGCGGCATGCCGATCCGAAACGAAAGTACAAAGAACAAAGAAATCGACGCAAACGCAACGAACTGCACGATCGACGGCAGTCGACTGGCGGCGGCCGAGGCGCAAAGACTGTTGTCGTAGAGCGTCAGTGTGTCCCAGGCGGCAAAGCCTGCGATCAACAGCAGCCCAAGCGGGACCATTGACCCCAAGATGAGCATTGCCCTGACAACGAATCGTCGGAGCCAGAGTGCCGCGTCTATGCCGGCCTCATCGGGAAAACTCAACCACCAGCGAATCAGACGCGGAAGTCTCGTAATAACGCCGAAAAGCAGGAGTACGGCGGCAAGTGCCAGGATGACCAGAACGGTTGTGCGGCCAAGCGCCGTGCATAGACTGTCGAAGGTCGGCCCGAAGAAGAGCAGCATCAGCGTGGCGACACCGAGGACGGCGGAGGAGTGAAAGCGACGCGCTGTTCGAGGAACGTTGCCGAGCGACTTCACGACGCGCGGCTGGTTAAAGAGGCGGTTGCTCGCGAACTCCGACTCCCGGAACAACCGGTCCAACTCTCCCGGGATATCCCGAAAGATCGCGTCGATCACCTGGTGAAACAAACCCCTGCGTGAACCGCTCATTCTCGCCCCTGTTGTCTTTGTTATTGGGCTTATCTGACCATTCTCGTCATACTACTCCGGCTGGCGCAGAAAATCCCGGTATTCGAAGTATTGCGGGGGAACAAGAACGAGCAAGCACGCCATTACCGCTCCATGGCATGGGATCGCAATAGAAGGGGCGGTCCAGAGAGGCTGTCGCTCGGCTGCAGTAGATTCGGGCGCAAACGGGCTGCTGAGAAATCCCCAGAGACGTCAGCGGCCGGTGAAGGCGACTTACCGGAACGCGTGGGACAACTGGAGCGAAGGATAAACTCAGCTGCAGAAGCGATGGGGCAGTCTTAGTATCAAGCGTCCCGGGAAGACGATTGTTCGCCAGCAGCACGGTCGTCTGTCTGCCCTCCACGCAACGCGAATCACAACGAGACGCTAGCTCAGTGTCTTCCGAAACCCGATTCTCGCGTGATCTCTCGGAAAGTCGTCGAATCGAGTGAACTCGTCGTAACCCAGTTGCTTGTAGAAGCCTTCCGCCTGCCAGCTTTGTGTCCACAGCCAGATGCCTTGAAGACCTTCAGACGCCGCGAATGCCTCAGCCAGGCGCATCAGCTCTCGGCCGAGACCATCGCCGCGCAACTCAGGCGACGTCCATAGCTCGTCGATATACATCCAGTCCCACAGAATGTCAGCGGCCAGCACGGCGCCGATGTCGTCTTGTTCATCAAGAACAACCCATTTGACCTGTTCCTTCTTATAGTCAGGCGCTCCCAGCTCTTCGCCGTGGACGCGGAAGCCGTCTGACACCGCGGACTGTTCCGAAGAGGTCAGGCCTTCACGGCGAAACACGATTCGAGTCCTTTTTGCCACCGGTCGACCTACAGCGGCGTCGCGAACAGGAAGTAGGCCGCTGCCATCGTGCCGACCAAGGCCAGCCCGTAGAAAATCACCTTGCCCCCGAGCCCTGCCTTGATGCCGATGTCGTGCAGGCTGTGATTGATCCGGTGCATCGTGTGCCACAGCAACAGCGAGATCACGACGAACAGGAACAGCGCGCCGGGCAGGCTGCTGACCAGTGCCAGCATGCGCTCATAGCTCAGCGCGTCGGGCCCCAGCAGCCCAAGCGGCAACGCGAGCCCGGTGATGAACACCAGTGCCGGTGCCACCAGCGAGGCAACGACGCCGCCGGCGCCGAACAGCGACCAGAAGATGGGTTCGTTCGATCGCTTCATCGGCTTCATGACATGCCCGCCAGCAGCAACATGGCGACAAAGACCAACACGCAGGCAACAAGCTGCGAGCCGACGATGACACGGTCCGGTATGCGTCTGCCGGCGAGCACTATCGGTGGCATCGCCTTCGGTGACACCTTGAACCATGTGTAAGCGTTGTACAGCGCCGCGATGAAGATCAGCACATGAAGACCGACGGACAGCGGGCTCGAAAGGAACTCGCGAAACGCCGCGTAGGCATCGGGCCCGCGAGTCAGTGCGATCACACCCGCGAGCAGCACGCCCGCATACCCGGCAAGGAAGACCGCGGTCAGCTCGCGCAGCATGTAGGCCAAAAAGTGCGGGTTGCGACGATACCAGCCCGACATCGGGCGCACGTAGGTGTTGCGTGCGCTCATGAGTCCACACCTCCGCGAGGTGTCAGGAATCGGAGGAAGTAATCCATCGTGCTGTTCACCTTGCCCCTGTTGACCGCGGCCGCGGGATCCACCTGTTTCGGACAGACCTCCGAGCAGTATCCGACCAGTGTGCAACCCCACACACCTTCTTCCGAGTTTACGAGTGGCATGCGCTCGCTCTTACCCTCGTCGCGGCTGTCGGCGTTATAGCGATGCAGCAGTGACAATGCCGCGGGTCCCGTGAACGAATTGTCGAGCCCGTACTGCGGGCATGCCGAGTAGCAGAGGAGGCAGTTGATGCAGCTTGAGAATTGCAGGTAACTGGACACCTCCTCCGGCGTCTGCAGGTAAGTGCCTTCCGACAGCGGCTTCTCGTCTTTGCGAATGATCCAGGGCTTTACGGCTTCGAGTTTCTCGAGGAAGTCGGTCTGGTCCACCGCCAGGTCCCGCACGATCGGGAAGTGTTCGAGGGGTTCGATGCGAAGCTTGCCCGGGTAGTAATCCCGAAGGAACGCTTTGCACGACAGTTTCGGTACGCCATTGACCATCTTGCCGCAGCTGCCGCAAACGGCCATTCGGCACGACCAGCGGAAGGTCAGGCTGCCGTCGAGATGGTCCTTGATGTACTGCAGCCCCATCAGAACCGACGTGTCCTCGTCGAAGGGCACGCGGAAGGACTGTATGTACGGTTCACTGTCCGTCTCCGGGTTGTACCGCATGACCTCGATATCGATTTCTCTGCGATCAGGCATTGGCGGCGTCTCCGGTTGCCGTGGCTGCTGCGCCATACACGCGTTCGGCCGGCGGCAGTCGCGTAATGTTGACGCCCGAGTACGCGATGCGTGGAGGCGCATCGGCTTCGTATGTGGCGAGTGTGTGCTTAAGAAACTGATGGTCGTCCCGCTCGTCATACTCGTCGAGGCGTACGTGCGCGCCTCGCGACTCGCGCCGGTTCAGCGCCGAGTAGGCCATCGCTCTGGCGACGTCGAGTGAGAAGCCGAGCTCGATCGCAGCAAGCCACTCGGTATTGAATGCGCGATTGCTGTCGTCGAGCTGGACGTGGGCGAGACGGTCGACGAGACCGTCCAGTACGTCGCAGGTCGCCTGCATGCCGTCTGCCGTCCGGTAGATGCCGATACCGTCACTCATCGTCTGCGTCATCTCATCGCGAACGCTCGCCAACCGTTCGCTGCCATCCTGTCGGGCGAGGATCGCGAGGGCCCTCGCCTCGGCCGCGTCAGCCGCCGACTGAAGCGACGATGACGTCGTCGGCGACTGCTCGCGGGCGAAGGCCGCGGCGTTTTCTCCTGCCAGCTTGCCGAACACCGCCAGCTCAGCGAGCGAATTCGAGCCGAGCCGGTTGGCGCCGTGGATGCCGACGCTTGAGCATTCGCCGCAGGCGTACAGTCCGGGCAACGCGGTTGCCGTTGTACCGTCCGCGGCGATGCCGCCCATCGTGTAGTGCACCGACGGGCAGACAGGGATTGCCTGCTTGGCTGCATCGATGCCGAGGAAGGTCTTGCTAAGTTCCATGATGAAGGGCAGGCGTTCGGTGAGCTTTCTCTGTCCGAGGTGCATGAGCTCGAGGTGGACCGCGGGCCCGAGGGGTGTGGTTATCGTGCGGCCCTTCTGCTGCTCGTGCCAGAACGCCTGGCTCAGTCTGTCGCGAGGGCCGAGCTCCATCGTCTTCGGCGTGGGTTCGGTAACGACCGGGCCGAGCGCGTAGTCCTGCAGGTAGCGGTTGCCGTCCTTGTTGGTCAGGTAACCGCCTTCACCGCGGCAACCTTCGGTGATCAGGATGCCGCTGCCGGGCAGCGTCGTCGGGTGGTACTGGACGAACTCCATGTCACGCAGCGACACACCGTGCCGGTACGCCATGCCCATGCCATCACCGGTCAGGATGCCGGCGTTCGTGTTCTGCCGGAACACGCGACCGGCGCCGCCGGTTGCCATGATGACCGCGCGTGACTCAACGCGGACAAAATCGCCGGTGGCGACCTCGATCGCGAGCAAACCCTGGCAGCGGCCGTCTTCAACCAGCAGGTCGCAAGCGAAGTACTCGTCAAGACGCGAGATGGCTGGGTACTTCATCGACGTCTGGAACAGCGTGTGCAGCATGTGGAAGCCGGTCTTGTCGGCGGCGAACCATGTGCGGGCCGTGCTCATGCCGCCGAAATTGCGGACGCTGGTATGACCGTCGCTCTGTCGACTCCACGGACAGCCCCAGTGCTCGAGTTGAATCATCTCCTCTGTGCAGCGCGAAACGAAGTAGTCGACAACGTCCTGGTCACACAGCCAGTCACCGCCGGCGACGGTGTCGTGGAAGTGCATGTCCAGCGTGTCTACCTCAGTGGTCACTCCAGCAGAGCCGCCTTCCGCTGCGACCGTGTGGCTGCGCATCGGGACGACTTTCGACACGAGGGTGACATTGAGCTCCGGGGCGCTCTCGGCAATGGCAATCGCCGCCCGCAGGCCGGCGCCGCCACCCCCAATGATCGCGACGTCTGTCGAAACTACCTGCATGGAACCCACCCTGACGTGTGGCGATGCACTTGCGGAATCCTAAAGCTCTTGCGCCCATCGTATAGTCACACAAGCAAGACCCTGCGCCAACGGGCATGCGGGAAACCGAGACTCACCTTTCACAGGCAAACAAAAGCCGCGCCCGTTCGGGCGCGGCCTCTCAAGATTGCGCCACTTGCACAAAGCGGCGAAAGACGATCGGGACTATTCCTCGGTCTGCAAGACCTGCTTGGGCGTTCGATCGCTGAAATACAGGCCCCAGTGCTTCTCGGCTTTGTCCATCGGGTTCTCACCGTCGAAGCCACCTTTCCATTTCTCATCGAAAGACGTGAAGTAGAAAGAGATGACCTTGTTTTCATTGACCCAGGGATCGTACTGGTTGAAAAACACTTCCTGTTCGGCTTCGCCGGCCTTACCTGTCAGGCCGCCCTCGTAGCTGCCATCGCCGTACACCCGGCTGGTCGGCCAGCCGGTCTCGCAGTAGGCGATGTCATGGTCGGGATGAAGAGCCTGGATGTCGTTGTAGGTGTCCTCGGTCCACTGCATCCCGATGTCCAAGGTCTTGTCGTTCCAGAACGCGTAGGCGTGTAGGCAGATGAAGTCCAGTTCGGCCGCAACGCGCTGCGCCGGTGGTTTGTTCCAGAAATTGTAGTCGTCCGCAACCGTCACCGGTTGCTCGACGCTCGAACGTACCTCCCGGATCTTGCTGATGACAAGGTCGATGTCATCGAGGCGGTGGTACGACCAGTCAACGAGGATCTCGTTGCCAACATTGACGGCGACGATGATCTCGGGGAAACGATTCGCGTATTCGATCGCGAGCCGGACCTGTTCTTCATTCTCTTCCGCAGTCTTGTTTCCATCGAGCCAGATGCCTTGCATCACGCGAATCGGCAGGTTGTTTTCTTCGATCGTTTCGAGGACCTGTAGCGATTGCGGGTCAGCACCGTAGAGGCGAATCAGGTTCCACCTCGGCGCGAGGATCTGCAGGTCTTCAAGGATGTTTTCCTTCGACGTCACGTCTCCCGGCGCTTCGCCGTCTCGGAATGCGCCGTAGGAGATGCCATTGCCTATCCACTCACCATCGAGCATTGGCTCGAATGGACGTTTGGTGATCCCGGCAGACTCAGCAACCTCGGCGACCGCTTCGGCTGCCGCTTCCACAGCGGGTGCTTCGGCCTCGGTTTCAGGCGTTTCCGAACTGCAGGCCGCCAGCGAGAAGGCGGCGGCAAGCAGTAACCCGATTTTTATTGTTTTCATAGCGCGTAACCATCGTTTTTGGAGTAATCCCGTTTAACTTACTACACGGAGCCGCTCAAACACGAGCCCTGCCGGACGCTCGACGCAGCTAGCGAGCCTGCGCGCCCCGGATAGCGCCTTCGATCAGGTTCAGTGCTGCCTGCCGGCTGACGCCGTCCGGGTCGAGGTTGAACGCAGGCGTCGATGCGATGCCCAGCGCCGAGGTCTTGGGGTTCTCGAACATCAGAGCGATGGCGGCAGCGAGGTCCTCGCTGCTCGGGCCGCCACCGACGGCCAGGTCGTGCCCCGGCACCTCGGCCGGGTCGAGCACGTCCATGTCGATGTGCACGTAAATAACGTCAACCCGGTCAGCGAGTTCGTCTATCTGCTTTTTCAGGCTTGCCGAGAGCTCTCGAATATCCTGTACGGAGAACTGTTGGACGTCGTACTCCTCAAAGCGCTCTGCCTCCAGCGGGTCCAGGTCGCGAACGCCGCCCCAGACGATGTGACTCATCGGCAGGGGCTCGTTGAGTCCGGTTGTCTTTCGGATATTGTGCAGCGCGTGTCCGGCGGCGACCGCCACGGGCATGCCGCCGAGCATGCCGGACAGCGTTGTCTCGGGCGTATTGAAGTCACCGTGCGCGTCGATGAAGACCAGCCCGACTTTTCGTGCGTTACCTTCCGCGTCGTACTTGAGCCCCGACAGCATGCCCAGGAGATCATTGCAGTTGGCGTGGAGGCCGATGGTTATCGGGTCATTTTTAAGGCCTTCACGAACGGCATCGGCGAAGTTGGCATTCGCGAGCGCCATGCGGTTCCACGCGCCGTATCGTTCTTCCTGCTCGAGATCCAGGCGTATGTCTTGTATCGGCCGAACCAGCTCACCGCCCCATTCGCTAATCAGCCGTTCGAGCCCCGCCGCGTGAATGTAATCGGGGTTCGTTGAAAGCTCGGGCACATTGCGTGAACCACCATACGGATTCTTGATCACGTCGACCTTGATAGATGCATGGGCTGTCGCCGGCACCGCGAGTACCAGGATCGTGACAAGAAGGACGTTGTAGAGTCTCGGCATGCTGTTCCCCCGAAATTTACCCGCTAACCGCGACTGTCGCTGCCGGTCGCTATGACAATGTAACGGATACGGCGCGTTCTTGCGTGAATTCCAGCACGGCGATGCTAAGCTCTGCGCACAGGGGGTACAAACAATGTCTGTCGAGTTCATCGTCAATGGCGACACGGTTGAAGAACCGGTCACGGCCGAGCTGATTGCCCGATCCATTCACTCGCTGACGGGCGAGGGCGATTCCTTCGCGATCCTCGCCAGGGACTCGCAGGTCTACATACAGACATCGGGCGGTCCGAAGGGCGGTTTTATCCTCGAGTACAGGGACGGTTCGGAGGCCGAGCACTACGCCAGCGCCAACACGAAACTGTCTGCGGACGAGGTTATCCGCGCCATGCAGCGCTACCTCGCAAACGACAGCCGCTGGAAGACCGACATCGACTGGGAGTCCCTGGCCTTCGAGTCGGCGGGAGGATCGAACGGCAAGGTGCTGGTCTTCGCCGTTCTCATCTTGCTGATGGGGGGCTGGCTGACCTGGAAGCTGTTCCTGACGACCTGACAGCCGGCGCTCGTGCGCGGTTTGATGCCATTGGTTATTCTCGACGACTATCCAGTCCGTCGGAGTCCAGCCATGACCTACTACGTCAATCCTGAGCGAGACCAGTTCGACGCCTTCAAGGCGTTGCCCCGAGACTACCCGGTCATGATGCTCAACATGCTGCTGTTCAGGGAAAAGGCCGAGTACGAGGACGGTCGAGACGCCACCGGTGCGGAGGCCTATGAAGCCTACGGCAGGGACAGTGCCCCCATCTTCCAGCGCGTCGGCGGCGAGATCATCTGGCGCGGCATCCCGGAGGTCATGTTGACCGGGCCTTTCGAGAAGCAATGGGACCTGGTGTTCATCGCCCGTTACCCGACAGCGGGCGCGTTTCTCGAGATGGTGACCGACCCTGATTATCAGCAAGCCGTCAAGCACCGCACGGCGGGTGTGCTGGATAGCCGGCTGATCCGTACACGCGAAGCGGGACAGGGCGCCGGTTTTGCTGGCTAAGGACACAAAAAAGGCCACACCCGAGAGTGTGGCCTTTGAGTCGATATTGTCGCTCAGGGGGGTGAGCGACTAATACCTTTCGAACTTCATTGACGGAGCGAAGCTTGAAACTCCGTCAGAAGTTCACCGTGCCCGTCAGCGTAACCGTCATCGGGTTACCGTAGAACGCACTCTGCACACCCTCCAGTCCAAGCGTCGGGAAGTCGTAGGACGCGACCTTGTATTCCTCGTCCGTCAGGTTGCGGCCGTGCAGGCTCAGCGAGTATCTACCGTCGTCGTCGCGCCAGCCGATGCTCAGGTCGATCAGCGTGTAGTCTTCGGTATCGAGCAGCGGGTTCGGAATCTCGAACTGGAACATGTCGTCCTTGTACGACGCGCCGCCGATGATCGAAATGCTGCCCGGCATACCGAACAGGTTGGTGCCCCACTCTTTGCGGATCTGCAGGTTGGCTACCCACTCCGGCGTGTTCTGGAATTCGCGATCCCCGGAAATGTCGACGTCGTTCAGGAACCACTCCGTGTAGGCCGCATCGATGTAGCCGAAGGATCCCATCAGCGACAACGAGTCAGTGACGCGGATCATCGACTCGAGCTCGAGTCCCTTGATCTCTGCCTTACCGGCATTGGTCGTAGCACCCGCGAAGCTGTCGTTGACGCCGTCATTATCGGTGTCGATGCCGATCGAGCCCGGTACCTGGATGTCTTCGTAATCGGTGAAGAAGTAGGCGGCGTTGACTGTTGCGCGACCGTCGGCCAGCGTGGCCTTCCAGCCGATTTCATAAGACACAACGGTTTCCGGTTCGAAGCCTTCTTCCACGCCCGGGTTCTGGTAAGCGCCGCGAGGGTCGAAGCTGCCGCCCTTGAAGCCTTCGCTGATCGCAACGTAGACGTTTTGCGTGTCGCTCGGTTTCCAGGACAGGCTGACGCGTGGCGTGAAGTCCTCGTCCGTGCGCGAACCGGTAAAGGTCGGCACCAGGCCCGGCGCGGGTACGGTGAGCGACACGGCGTCCGAGTTGCCAAAGAAAGGCGAGCCCAGTCCGGCGAACAATTCACGCGTCACCGTCGTCGAGCGCTTGTCGCTCGTGTAGCGGCCGCCGAAAGACAGGCTCCATTCGTCATTCAATTCCCAGGACACGTCGCCGAATACCGCCCAGGCTTCCGTGTCGAAGTCGCCGAGGGTAAACGACGTGACGCCGAGGTTACCCAGCACGACGTCGAAGGCATCGAAGGCGTTGGCGTCGATGTAGTAGGCGCCGAAAACGCCCGAGATGTCACCGCTGGTGTAGTTGAGCTGGAACTCCTGGCTGAACTGCTCGTTCTCGTAGATGACCGGGGCGTCAAAGTCGTTGCCCGGCAGGCTGTCGAAGTCGATCAGCGATTCTGATTCGTCGCGGCGGTCGGCCGTGATCGACTTGAACGTCCAGTAGTCGTTGATTGCCCAGTCGATCGCAAGTTGGCCGCCCTGCTGCCTTACGTTCTGGCCGACGCCGCCGTTCGAGGACGGGATCGTCTCGATGCCTGCACGCGTGTCGAACACGTCATCGAGCACGGGCGCGCCGGACAGGTTACCGACGGTCAGGCGGTGGCCCGACTTCGGCGCGGAGTCGTCGTCCGAGTAATCGTAGGAAAAGCGGATCTGGACATCGTCGGAGGCATCGAACTCGGCGCTGAAGCGACCTGCCAGCACGTCCTTGTCGTAGTGCTCGCCACCCGTTGTCAGGTTTTCGCCGAAGCCGTCACGCGTGAATGACGCGAGGCTGCCGCCGATACGGAAAGAGTCGGTCACCGGATAGGAGCCCGTCGCGATGAGGTCCAGCTGGCTATACGTACCGACGGAGCCCTTGAGCTTGAGTTCCGCCTCGTCGCTCAGTCCTTTGGTGACGTAGCGAACGGCGCCGCCGATCGTGTTGCGTCCATACAGCGTGCCCTGCGGACCGCGCAGGACCTCGATGCGCTCAACATCGTAAATGTCGAAGACCACACCCTGTGGCCGTGCGAGGTACACGTCGTCGAGATAGATGCCGACGCCGCCCTCATAGCCAGCAACCGGGTCCTGCTGGCCGACGCCACGAATGAAAGCCGTCAGTGTCGTGCTGGTGGCGCGGGAAACTTCCAGCGTCACGTTCGGCGTCGACTGCGTGATGCCCACAATGTCGGGCATGCCGATCTCCTCGAGGTAGTCGCCGCTGAACGCCGTAACGGCGATCGGCACGTCCTGCAGGGTCTCCTCGCGACGTCGCGCGGTTACCGTGATTTCCGACAGCGCTTCATCAGCACTGTCGTCCTGCGCGATGGCAGTGGCTGGCGCTACGACGAACAAGCCGAAGGCAGCGCTTAATCCTAAACAGGTCCTGCTGAGCCGATCGATGCTTTGCATTTTCTTTCCCCCAAAAGACGCGCACAGAACGCGCAATCGTAGTTCAACGAACGTTGAAGGAATGCTAATTGAACGCTCGTTGAAATACAACCGCGAGCGGAATTACCTGTTTTTAATGGGTTTTTATCGCGAGCAGAGGGCCTTGAACCCGGCAGCGAGGAAGGCCGGCATACGTTCGTTGATGGACGCCATGTCCGAGGACCGGCAGACGCCGCCTGAAAGATTGTCGATGCGTTTGGTCTCGGCAAACGTCAGCGTCAGCGCCCCGGACAGGAAGTGATAGCTCCAGAAGAGGTCCTGCTCATCGCAGTCGGGCAGTGCTTTGCGCAGCGCGTCGATGAAGCGGCGAACGAGGGGGTCGAAGTACCGCGTCATTAACTCGCCACCCCACTCCGGCGAGTTGTTGATCTGGGCGATGAGCTGGAAGTAGTACTTCCATTCGTCATGTTCCTTCGCCAGCAGATCCAAAAGCGGGTGCGTAAACGCGTCGATGATCTCTTCGACGCTCGGCGCATCGTCCGGGTGACGCTCCTCGACAGCCTCCAGCGCCTTGAGCCGAATCGAGTTCAGGTACTCGACACGGCGCAGCATGACCTGGTCGAAGAGGTCCTGCTTTGATTTGAAATGGTAGTAAGCGAGCGACACGTCCGCATCGGCCTGGCGCATGATCTGTCGTACCGAAACGCCCTCGTAGCCCTTGTTGGCGAACAGTTCTTCGGCGGCATCGAGTATGCGCTCGCGCGTCGGGTGTTTTTCTTTGGCCATTGTTTTTGCTTTGTTCTTGTTCGTGGCGAAGAACCACCGTAACGACCCACTGTTTGAATTTCAACGATTGCTCAACTACCATTCAACGAGCGTTGAATTTTTATCGCGCATCCATGGCGTCACTTCACGGGGGGAGCAGACCATGGCCTGGTTTACGCCTGATCCACTGATTCTGCCTCATACGATATCGCAAAATGCCCGCTTCCTTGGTAGCAAGCAGGCCGTTGTTTGCGACGACCTGTCGGTCTCCTGGTCGGAGTTCGGGGACGGCACGTCCCAAATCGGCAACGCCCTCGTAGACAGCGGTCTTGAGAAGGGCGATCGCGTCGTCATCCTGATGAAGAACAGCTATGAGATGGCCGAGGCGATGTTCGGCGTGATCCGAGCCGGACTTGTGGCTGTTCCATTGAACGTGTCGATCAGCGACGACGCGGTGGCCGGAATGATCGGTAACGCCGGGGCCCGAGCGGTCTTCGCATCGGGAGAGCATGCGCACCGCGTCGAATCGATTCGATCGGCCATCAGCGAGCAGGTCGGTGACCGTTTCATCAGTGTCGATGCCGATATCGACGGCTGGACTGCGTATGCGGATTTCAAGTCGACGGCATCGACGGCCGAGCCCGACGTCTCCATAAGCGCCAGCGACGAGTGCAATATCATCTACAGCTCGGGCACGACCGGCCTGCCGAAAGGCATCGTCCACAGCCACGCATGCCGGGAAGGCTGGGCGACCGACATGGCCGTCGCGTTGCGATACCACTCGGGCGCAAGAACGGCCTGCAACCTCGGCCTGTTCTCGAACATCAGCTGGGTCGCCATGCTGTCGACGATGCTTGCCGGTGGCACGCTCATTATCGACCGAAAGTTCTCGCCTGAAGGTTTCATGGCCATGGTCGAGCGAGAGCGGGTCACGCATACGGCCATGGTCCCGCTGCAATACCAGATGATTCTCGAGAGCCCGGACTTCGGTCGCTACGACCTGAACAGTCTCGAGGCCTACATGTGTTGCGGTTCACCGCTGGCCGCGAGTGTGAAAAAAGACGTCGTCGAACGTTTGCCCGGAAGCTTCATCGAGCTGTATGGCCTGACCGAAGGCCTGGTCACGATCCTGTCGCCGGAGGACATGTTGGACAAGATCGACTCCGTGGGCCGGCCCTGCCCGGGCCAGGACCTCGTGATCCTGGACAATGACGATAACGTACTGCCGCTCGGCGAGGCCGGCGAGATCGTCGGGCACTGTCGCTTCATGATGGCGGGCTATCACGACAACGACAAAGAGAACGAAGCGGCAACCTGGATGCATCCCAACGGGCAGCGGTGGTTGCGCACCGGGGACATCGGCCGGCTGGACGAAGACGGTTTCCTGTACCTCGTGGACCGGAAGAAAGACATGATCATCTCGGGCGGTCAGAACATTTATCCGGCCGACATCGAAGCAGTGTTGTTCGAACACGAGGCGGTTCACGAGGTTGCCGTCATCGGCGTCGATAGCAAGAAATGGGGAGAGACCCCGATGGCGGTGATTGCCTTGATGCCCGGCGCCGAGATCGATGCCGAAGCAATGACCGGCTGGGCTAACGAGAGGCTGGGCAAGCAACAGCGCATCGCCGCGACCGTTTTTGTCGACGAGCTGCCGCGCAACCCGAACGGCAAGATCCTGAAGCGGGAGCTCCGCAAAGACTACGCGCATCTTTCGTTCTGACGCAGCCGACACCTCCACCTGACCGGACAACGCCATGGAGAAACCCGACAACGCGCATTTTTATGACAGCCTGGATGGTCTCCGCCTGTATTACCGCGACTTCGGCGCAGATAACCCCGGCACGCCGATCATCTGCCTGCCGGGCCTGACGCGGAACAGTCGAGACTTCGAAGACCTGGCCACACTGCTGGGCGAACGACGTCGCGTGCTGACGCCGGACCTCCGTGGCCGAGGCTTCTCGGAGCACGACAAGGAATGGCGCAACTATCATCCGGGCACCTATGTGCAGGACACGTGGACCCTGCTCGACAAGCTGGGTATCGACAAGGTCATCGTCATCGGTACGTCGCTGGGCGGTCTTTGCGCGATGGCGATGTCAGGCCAGCAGCCGGAGCGCCTGGCCGGCGTGGTCATGAACGACATCGGCCCCGAGATTAACCCGGCAGGCATCGAGCGCGTGCAGGCCTACACGGGTCGCGTGCCTGACGTCGGCAGCTGGGAAGAAGCTGCGACGCAGACGAAGGAGATCTACGGGCAGTGGCTGCCCGGCCTGACCGACGATGACTGGCGCAAGATGGCGTGGCGTGCCTATCGGGAAGACGAGCAAGGCATACCCCGCCTCGACATCGACAACAACATTGGCGAAGCCGTCAGGACGGTAGGCCCGCAGAAGGGCGACCCGTGGGCGCTGTTCGACTCGCTTCGACAAACGCCGGTGCTGCTGATCTGGGGCGAAATGTCGGACATCCTGACGAAAGACATTATCGACAAGATGCAGGCGCGCAAACCCGATCTCAAAGTCGCGGCCGTCAAGAATCGAGGCCACGTGCCCCTGCTAGACGAGCCGGAGTGCATTGCCGGCATCGACGCGTTCCTGACGGAGGTTCCATGAAGAGTTCCAGCTTATTACCAGTATTGACGGTTTTAATGCTCTCCGCCTGCGGCGGCGGGACGGCGACCGACGAAGCGCCTTCAGTCACATTCACGATCGACGATTCGCGGATCACGACGTCCGGTGTCTCGGCGGGCGGTTACATGGCGGGGCAGCTGCACATCGCGCACTCGTCCGTATTCGATGGTGTCGGCATCATCGCGGCCGGGCCCTACTACTGCGCATCCGGTTCCATGCAGACAGGCCTCGGGCCGTGCATGAAGGGTGGCGACCTCAGGCTGGAGTCGCTGTGGGCCTATCTCGTGGAGCAGGCAGCAGCGGGTCGAACGGATTCCACAGACAACCTGGCAGATGACACCGCCTGGATTTTCCTCGGCGCCAACGACGAGATCATCAACAAGGACGTTACGGATGCCGCGTCCGAATTTTACGGCCAGTACCTGGCCGGCGATGCCATCGTCTATGTCGACGATATCGAAGCGCCGCACGGTATGCCGACGATCGACGCGGGCGTTGCCTGCGATGCCGTTGAAGCGCCGTACCTTAACGCCTGCGGCTATGACGCGGCCGGTGAGCTGCTCAAGACCCTGAACGGTACGCTCGAACCGCGTACGACAGCGACGGGTGAGCTGATCAGCATCCCGCAACCCGGCGGCGAGGATGCTGACATGCTCGCGACGGCATTGCTGTACGTGCCTCAAGCTTGTGCGAGTGGAGAGCCCTGCGGCGTACATGTCGCGCTGCATGGTTGCCAGCAATCGACCGAGTTCATCGACAATGCCTTCGCCGCCGGCGCGGGCTACAACGAGTGGGCGGAGAGCAACCGCTTGCTGGTTCTGTATCCGCAGGTCGCGAGCAGCAAGATGGCTCCGCTTAACCCGCTCGGCTGCTGGGACTGGTGGGGCTATACCGGCGACGGCTACGCGACCCGGTCGGGAGCGCAGATCGCCAGCATCATGGCGACGCTTGAATCGCTGCGTGGTGCTAACGAGTGAGTTTCGCCTGGGCCCTGTTCATCGTTTACCTGCTGGGCACGTCCTGGTTGGGGTGGCAGGGCTTTCGCAAGACCAGCGGTTTCAGCAGTTTCGCGATAGGCAACCGCGCGATGCATCCGCTTGTCGTCGGCATTACGCTTGCCGCAAGCGTTTCGTCGGCGGCCACGTTCATCATCAACCCGGGCTTCGTTTACGTCGACGGGTTTAGCGCGTTCTTTCACATGAGCATCGGAGTCGGCATCGGCTTTATCGCGATGCTGTGGATCCTGTCCTTTCGGTTCCGGGAGATAGGCGCAGACACCGGCGCCCTGACAATCCCTGACTGGATTGGCAAGCGCTATCAGTCGCGGGGCTTCGCACTCTACTTCTCGGTCCTGAACCTGTTGTCCTTTGCCTTCGTCGTGTTGCTTGTCGGCGGCATCTCTATCGTCATGCAAAGCCTGCTCGGCGTGTCCAATGAAGTTGCTCTGTCGATCACGCTGATCTTCGTGACCGGCTACGTCTTCGTTGGCGGCACTTACGCGCACGTGCTGACCAACATGCTGCAGGGTAGCCTGATGATCGTCGTCACGCTGCTGGTGATCGGTTCCTGTGTCGTGTACGCCGTCTCACAACCCGGTTCGACGGTTGATGCGTTACGTGACATCGATCCCGGCCTCGTGGCGGCCGTGAATATCGACGGACGACTGTTTAACGATTTCTTCTCGATCTATATCGCCGGTTTCGTCGTCGGCGCCGTCGTTGTGTGCCAGCCGCACATCCTGACCAAGGCGCTGTATGTCAAAGACGATCGCGACGTGTGCTTTTACCTCATCGTTTTCGCTGTCGTCTTCACGCTGTTCCAGATGCTCGGTCTCGTCGGGTTCTTTGCGCACATCGCCGTTCCCGATGAGGCGCTGATCGACGGGGTGACCGGCCAGTTCCGCCAGGACCTGGTCATGACGGAGTACCTGAAGGCCACTTTCCCACCATGGGTATTCACGGTTGTCAGCGTCGTTCTGCTGGCTGCCGCGATGTCGACCCTCGACGGACTGCTCGTATCGATGTCGACCATTACGGCCAATGACCTGGTGCTGAACATCAGCCGATCGGCGACGCAGCAGACGGAAGAGCAGCGGATGGCGTTTGCGCTGAAGGTCAGTCACGTCGTGCTGGTCGTTATTGCAGTCGCAGCCTTCATCATCAATCTCCAGCCGCCGAAATTGCTGGGCATCTTCGGCCAGACCGGGGTTTACGGGCTGACCGCGGCTGTGGCGCCGCCCCTCCTGATCGGCGTTATCTTCAATCGCGTCCCGGTAGCGTTGGTGTGGACGGGGTCGGCCGCCGCGTTAGTCATTCACTTTCTGCTGTTCTTCAGAGGTGACGCGCTCTTCCCGGCGTCGTCGCTCACATTCGGCAACCCCGGTGTCACTGCGGCGCTCGCGACGCTGATCGTCGTTCCCGTGCTGCTGGTGTTTGCCGCCATCCAGTCAAGCCGCGCGAAATCGGACTGAAGCAACTGCAACCTGACATTCGGATCATCGCCTGGGCGTGGCGACGAATCGGCTTTGCTCGCGCCCCGTGGGCATGCGTACGCTGTCCTCTTGCTCATCGCGATGTGAGCACGTAGCCTTGGCGGCAACTCGGAGGCGCTTATGCAGGTCTGGTTCGCTGTTCGACGTAACTTTCAGACATTGACCTGCGACCGTCGTCGTCGGGACAGCGCAGTCTGTCGATGACAACATCTCGCGCCGTAAAGGCGCTGGCGCTCAGCGTCGTTCTTGTGGGATGCCTCTTTGCCGATCGCCCGGCAAAGGCCGTAGACACGTTCAATATCTACACCTTCAACGGCCAGGTTCGATTCGGAGACCTCGCGTCCAATTGGCACGTGGCGCTATATCTTCGCTACAGGTACCCGAACGCACGCATCAACTTCTTCCTGGCGCACGACTTCGCGAATTCGACATCTGAGTGGCCCGACCAGCCGTCGCGTTTCGAGATCATGGTGCCGCAGTTTCTGGCCGACCAACCCCACCAGCTCATCGCGGCACACAACATACACGTCTACACCGGTTTCGATCCGGGCGGAAAGTACCCTGAGAAATTGGAGTCCATCGATAGAAACAGCTACTACATCGATGTGGCTACGCTGGGCGATGAAGCGTGCAACCTCGCATTCACGGCCAAAGCAGAGTCAGATTTCCCGCACTCCTTGCCGACAGACGTGTTGTCTGTGTCCGATGACCCGCTGCTGATCTGGGACTGGCCGGTGCGAAACCAGGAACGAAGACTCATTATCGGCGACACGCTGGGCAACATGTTCAGGCGGACTCGGTTCGTCAATGAGTTGCAGCGGATACCGGCGTTCTACCTGTTCTACACAAACTTTTTTACGCGAAATCTCTTCACCGCGAGAGACGCGGGCGAAATGATTCCCGGGACACTGCAACCGATCGCCAACTACCGCGGGGTCGCGTATGCGAGAACCACCGATTATGTGCGCGGCTACATCGAACTCGTGAGGGAGCGGGCAACGCTAGACCCCGAGCACACGTATGCGGTCACCACAGTACACCCCAGCCCGCTCAATCTGGACTCGGCGATATACGAGCTCTTGCCGGTGACGGGTACGCCTGCGCCGGGTGGTCCGCTGCCGATACCGATACCTCAAAACCAGCTGCCTCCAGGTACCGGTGAAGGCGGATATCCGAACATCTGGCAAGCCGGCAACCTTACCGTCTACCAATACTCGGGCGCGTCTCACGTAGATAGCGTGCGGCTGACAAAAGGCACGAACCTGCCCGTGCTGGTATCAGGGTCCCTGAGCCTCGCGCATGCGCTGCAATACATGAAGCCCTTTATCTATGAACCAGCGTCGCACCTGATGCCGGCGACGCCACCGATCGGTAACCATGTTGTCCACAGCGACCAGGAGATCGAGGAAGACACGCGAATTCACGATGACTATGTGGCACAGGTCGCGGAGTGCAATTCAAAATCGGAGCCCCAGGAGCGCAACAACTGCCTCGAGGGACTGGGCGAGCCGAGAGTGCCCGTGGCAAACAACGCATGCGCATCGCCAGACGTCTACATCCTGCCTGACGACACCACTGAAGAGGCGATGCGCGCGGACAATCTCGAGACGAAAAAGGCCGCTCGCCTGCAGTGTCTGTTCGGCGTGTTTAATGACGGGCAGCAGCGACGATATTCAACGCTACTGCGAGAGCGTAACGAAAGTCGATATCAACAAAAGTTGGCAACGTATCTTCAGCAACGACCGCAAGGGATGCCGGCCAAGCATCTGCTGGACCTGATCCCGGATTATTGTGCCAGTGCGAGGGGTACAGCCTTTGAAATCAATCGACAATGCCTGGCTGTGAAACAGGAAGATCGGAGGCAGTGCATTTATGAGCAACTCAGATTAATAAGATGGCCGGACGAGCCGCAATGAGCGAGCCGGGCCTGAACCAGGAGGAAAGCGTCTTGACACGAATTCAGTACAGCCTGCTATTGCCGTTTTTGTTGATCGGCTGCGACGCAACGACGAAGAAAACCGATGCCGAAACACCTGTCTTGCCTGCCGACAAGGCGGACCCGATCACGATCGTCGATGCGCCATTAACCGGCGTCAGTCTCGGTTGGGGATTCAGCAAGTCGAACAATGAGCCGATCCCAACGATTTGTGTCGAGTTTGTCGAGGGCCGTGAGCCGGCACAGACGAAGTACATGACAATGAGCGAAGTTTCCGACAGCTACGAGCTGATGCAGAGTCTGGGCATGTCCGCGGAAGCGTCCGTAAAAACGATGGGCTACAAGGCTAAAGGGAAGGCTGCGTATGCAAAGTCCGTGAATATCACGGGTTTCTCGTCAAACTTCGTGTTGAACGCCGTCGTGGAGAACGGCGTCGTATTTGCTGCGCCGAAGCCTGCAAGGTCAGCGGTTGAATCGGGGGCGTCAGGGCCGCGCGGGGGTATGTCAGGCCAGATCCGCCTGACACCAGAGGCGGCGCGCCTGGCGAACACGCCGGCCAGGTTCGTCGAGCGTTGCGGGGACAGTTTCGTTTCAGCGATCTACGGCGGCGCGAAGATCACGGCCGTGCTGTCCATCCAGCAGTCCAGCCACTCCGAACAGGAGAAACTGTCTGCTTCGATGAGTGGGTCCGGCTGGGGTGCGCGATTCGAAGGAAAAGTGAACGCGCAGAGTACCTCGGACAGCGCGTCCAACCGAATGGACCTGTCGATGTTCCAGACCGGCGGTTCCGGAGACTCGATCCCGGTCAGCAAGGAACAGCTGTTAGCGAAGATGGACGTTCTCGCGACGGAGGCCATGGTCGCGCCCAAAGACTTTCACATCGCGTTGACGCCATATGAGGTTCTGTTCAATTGGCCGGACAAGGAAATTCCCCACCCGGCGTCCGAGTTCGACGAGCTGGCAAGCTTCTGGGGCGCCTACAATACCTTGTACGACGAAATACAGGCCGTCCTGGATGCCCCGGACACATTCAGCCTGATTGGCGTAGACGACAACAATTGCGTGTCGTTGTCCATAACCGACGAGGATGCAAAGCGCGCAAAACTGATGGAGCTGGCTGACGCACAGGATGAGATTCTCGCAGGGCTGAAGACCATGCAGGATACCGCCCAGACATGCGTCCTGACGCCGTCGGCATGCAGCTTCAACGCTGCCGACTATCGACACCCCTACGCATACCGTATCCAGTTGCCACCGCCGACGGGTGCGGTCGCGGACCTGGAGGAGTTCGTTGCGTATACCTTGTCCGATTCCGTTGCTCGCCGCTGCATGATCTCGCCCGACAACAGTGGTTGCATCAGCAATGCGGAAATCCGCAACTGGAGTGAAAAGATCGGGCTGACACCGTTGCTCGAGTCCGATCCGCGCTACGCGAAAATCGAGGCGGCCATCGCAGACGACGGCGATGCGCGCCCGGCAGAAGAACTATCTGCACCGCTGACAGAGGGAGGGGAGGCCCCGGCCGCAGCTGCCTGTGCCGGTTCTTCACAGGCGATGGGGTTCAGCCGCGAGGCGGGCAGCAACGTGCTCTGGTTCAATTCGGGGCACGCGCTCTTCGAAAGCGTGGAGACTCCGACGGAGCTTTGATCTGCGCAGCGGGACACTCTCTTTCGCTAACCCGGCCTGCCGGTATTGCGGTCAATACAGTGGCGCTTTTCGGTAGCCGGGTGGATAATGATTAAGGAATTCGGGAATCCCGGCGCCCGGCGGGTGACGGGGTTCGAAACACACCGCCGGATCGGCGGATTCGCCGGCTGGCACTGGGGGTACTATGAAATTACACACGCTGATTTTGGTCGGTTTCGGTCTGGTCATCGCCGGCTGCGCAGAAAAAGCGCCGCCCGAAGAAGAGCAGGCGCCGGCTATGGACGAGGCTGCCGAGGCAGTCGAGGAGGTTACGGACGCGGTCGAATCAGCGGCTGAAACCGTCCTCGATGAGGCCGCGGTCGATCCAATGGCGATTACGCCCGAAAAAGTCAGGGAGTGGGTGGACGCCGGCTTTATCGACCACATGCACATGCATGCTGAGCAGCTCGATGACCTGAATTTCGCCCTGGCTGACGGCAACCTGGAAGAAGCCAAGGTACCGGCGAACTGGCTGGCAGCGCACAAGACCGTTCGGGGCTTACCGAAGGAACTCGATCCCTATCTCGCCGGCATGCGCGAAGCAGCGACAGCCGTCAGCGCGGCCGAGGATGTCGAGGCCGCTAAACTGGCGGCGCAGGAGATCGGTGTTCACTGCGTGGCCTGTCACACGGCGGCCGGCGTCGACATCGGCGGCGAGGGATGATCCGCCGCGCGGTTTAAACAACCAGCAGGACAAAAAAAGCCGGGACGATCTAACGACCGTCCCGGCTTTGTTTTGCGTCAAACCGATGCGCTGATTAGCGCTCTGTTACGCGAAGCACCACGCGGCGGTTCTGCGCCTTGCCGGACGCTGTCGAGTTATCCGCGATCGGATCCGACTCGCCGTAGCCGCGCGACGTCATGCGATCGGCGTCGACGCCTCGGCTCTGCAGGAATGCCCGCACAGTCTCTGCACGACGCGCCGACAGGTCTTCGTTGTAAGCGGCAGCGCCGTCGCTGTCTGTGTGACCCGCAACTTCCACCTTGATGCTGGGGTTGCGCTTCAGCGTCTCGGCCGCGTCATTGAGCACCGACAACGCACTCGGCAGCAGGTTGGCAGAGTTGGTCTCGAAGTTGACGCCCGGCAGCCGGATCTCTTCCCTGATCTCGCAACCCGCGACGTCAACCTGTGCACCGGCACGTGTGTTCGGGCACTTGTCGAGACGATCGACAACACCGTCGCCGTCACCGTCGAGTTCACAGCCGTTGGCATCGACCGCCGCGCCGCGAACGGTGTTCGGGCAATTGTCCCTGTGGTCGGGAACGCCGTCACCGTCGGCATCGCGCGGGCAGCCATTGACATCGACCTGCACACCGGCGGGAGTGTTCTTGCACCTGTCCTTGCTGTCGGGCACGCCGTCACCGTCGGAGTCAGGGTCGACGGGCTCACGGGCCGGCGCAGGCATTGGCCTGGGCGCATCGCCGAAAGGCATCTGCAGACCCAGGCTAACGAAATGGTCGCCGAAGCTCGAGTCGTCGGCCCGGTAACGATACTCGGCGCGAAGCGACACGTCCGAATCGCCGAAGATATCGGCAAGGAAGCCGCCGCCGAGTCCGAGCGCCATGCCGTTGTCGTCGCCGCCGTCCTTGATGTCGATATCGAGCAGGCTTGCACCGACAAAGAGATATGGAGTCAGTACTCCCTCGCGGTTAAAGACCCGCTGCAGATCGGCGCCGATCTCCGTCTGCCGTTGCTCGAGAAAGCCGTCCGGGTTGTTGAAGCCGAGTACGCCTTCGATGTTCCAGTTTTCGTTCAGCACGTAACCCAGGCTTACTTTGCCGCCGGAGATGCCGTCGTCTACGAGACGGTCCTTGTCGTCGTCGTAAAGGCTGAGCATGGCCGACAGGTAGTGCTGACCTTCCTTTGCGTCGGCATGCGAGAGAGCCGGAAACGCCAGTGCAAAAACACACGCGCAGCCGACCAGGATTCGGATATTCATGAAATTCTCCCTAGTGGAAAATATAATAAATTTGAATGACTTACGTCACTCCGAGTGCTATCGGGCGCGACGTTAGCACAGTTCTTGTTGAGCGGAAATCGTTAGCTTGCGAGTGCCCGTCGTCGCGGCGGCGCCACGGTAGCAGGCGAAGCTGAATGAAGGCTGAACGGTTGTTCAGGCTTGCTCATTGCGCAGAGGTACCGACCGCGCAGTACACGTCGGCCATTCCGACTTTCAGGCGGTCTTGCCGTGCTGCTTCGACAGGTCCTTGAGCAGATTGCGTAGCACGCCGGTCAGCAGAACGAAGTCGGCATCGAGTCTCTCGGTCGCGGACTCCAGTTCCGCCTCGTCTTCATCACCAATAAATTTGAGTTTCGTGATGTTGCCGTCCATGTCGAGCACGAGGCTTGCGACATTGTCGTACTCGATCGCGAGGTGTGTCAGGCGCATGCCGTCGGCGATGTTTCGCCTGAAGGTCGGGTCGGACAGGTCGACGTTCATGCAGCGCACGATGGCTTTCGGGTCGGTCAGGTCCTGCAGCCGACACTCGCGGCCGGCGACGAACTGGGACGGACAGTCACCGAACAGGACCTTGCCGAGGAACTGCTCAAGCGGGTTGGCGAACTGCAGTGGTTTGATCGACAGGCCGTCAACGGCTGCCGTCAGTCTTCGCAGGAAGCGTTCGGCGTTGGCCTCCTGGCCGCTATCGATGCCGATGAGATGTTCCTTCGGATCGACGAAGCCGTTGATGCGATCGCTCTTCAGGAGCGCCTTTGGCAGCAATTCGTCCCGGGCATCGTTCTTGAAGCGGCGCTTCTGACGTGAGCTGGGTTCTTCGCCCGCCTTCTTCCGGTATTCGGCGACCCGCATCTCGAGCTCCTCGTTCACTGCTGCATGCGGCAACACGCGCGACTGGCTCCTGAGGCGCAGCAGGTCGGCACCCGCCACTCGCCTGGCCAGCGATTCGCTGACCTCGGGGGCGACGGCCTCCCAACCATTGCTGCGCTCGGTCAGCGGGCCGCACGGTCGGAACGCCGCCTTCTGCAGGGCTTCGGATAACTTGTCTTCGGACTCAGGCCACGGGCCTTCGAAGGTGTACCAGCGAACGTTTCGAAACATGGAGAGCGAATATGTGAATCAGGGGCGACGCAGTATCTGACGTCCTTCTCCGCATGTCACCGTTGATTTTCGTCGTTCGACCTTCTAGGGCGCCGGCCCGATGCGCGCCAGTTCCTTGAATTCGTTCGCGATATTGCTTAATACTGCCGAGATGGGCAGCTCACTGACAGTCCGCAGAATGCTGAGACGACGGCCGCGTCGACTGACGACGTTCGTCTCGCTGCTGTGGCTGAACCTCGCGATGCTGCCGTGCACGATGGCTGCCGGTGTCGCGGATCAGGGGCCCGTTCCCGACTGTCCGTCCAAAGCCAAAACGGCGCATCACGAGCACCTGTCGGGACTCGGCGGTGCTGCAGATCTGCAGCATCCTGCCCCCGCCGCGGCGCACGCGATCCACGGTGCAGACTCAGACGGGCACCCGTGCACGTCAGACGATGACTGTTGTGCGCTGGACGACGTCATCACCAGCGACGGCGCCAAGAAGCTCGACAGGGACGCCGGTACGCTGCCGCCGGTTGCCTGGGAATCAGCCTGCTTAGATCCGCTGATCGGATCGAAGGGCGAACGCCTCGCTACCGGGCCGCCCGGATCACTCGCCGTCACCGTACGGCTCCACGCACTGCACTGCGTCTATCGGGATTAGAGAGCTCCGAAAACTAAACCGCACTTTCGGTTTCCTGTTTCGGAGTTCTCATGATGTATGCATCCATCGGGTCCAGACCCGACCTCAAATTATGCGACGGTGCTCGCGCCAGTCGCCTGACATTCACGCTACTCGCGCTGTTAGCTATTGCCGTCCCGGATCACGGCCGCGCGCAGCAAGGCCCAGTGCTCACGCTCGGCGAGGCGCAGGACATCGCGTTGGTCTCCGAGCCCGGCCAGCGCGCACTGCGCGATCGCGCTCGCGCCCGGGAGGCCTCGGCTGTTGCCGTCGGCGAGCTGCCCGCCCCAACGCTGCGAGCCGGCGTCAATAATTTCCCCATCGAAAGCGGCGGCTTTTCAACCGAAGGCATGACCAATGCCGGCATCACGTTTCGCCAGTCGATGCCGCGGGGCAAGACACGGGAGCTGAGCACCGCACTGCACAAGCGGCAGGCGCTGTCGCTCGACCAGGGCGCCGATGCCCGAAGCCGTGATGTCGGTCAGTGGGTCAGCGAAGCCTGGCTGGATGTGTTCTATTGGAGCCGGGTCGAAGAGCTGCTGACTACCTCAAGGCCGTTCTTCGAGGACCTTGTCGACACGACGCGATCCCTGTACTCCGTCGGCCGTAAGAGCCAGCAGGACGTCCTGCGTTCCGAGCTCGAACTGAGCCGGCTGGACGACCGGCTTATCGACGTCAGCCGTGCAGAGGCACAGGCTAGAGCTGGGCTAGCCCGGTGGATCGATGACGCCGCTTACCGCTCGTTACCATCATCCCTGCCTGCGATCGAGAGCTTGCCATCGCTGAAGGAGCTCGAAGAAAACCTCGCCGCTCACCCGGCTCTGAAGGCCGCTGATGCCAGCGTCGCGGCAGCGGATATTGCCACGCAGCTTGCCGAGCAGAAGTCAAAGCCGTCCTGGGCCGTGGATGTTGGCTACAGCTATCGGGACGGTTCGTTGCCATCTGGCAATCCGCGTTCGGATTTCGTGACGCTCGGGGTAACCGTTGACCTGCCTTTCTTCCGCAAACGCTCCGTGGACAGTGATCTGCTGGCAGCCGTGAGCAACCGGAGCGCCGAGCAGGCGGAACGCGAGCACCTGCGTAGACAGCTTCGTTCGACGCTCGCCTCAGAGCACGCCCGCTTCACTGACCTGAGCCGTCGCCTCGAACTCTACAGCAACCGAATTCTCGAACAGTCGGGCGCCAGTGCCGAGGCTGCGATGCTGGCGTACCAGAGCGACACCGCCGATTTTTCAGACGTTATGCGCGCGTATATCGACGAACTCGACACACGAGTGGAGTTCGTTCGACTCGAAGTCGAGCGAGCCAGGAGCCGCGCATCAATAACGAACCTGGGAGGAGAATAAACATGAACAAGTCAACGAGCATCATCCTCGCCGTCTTAGTCGCTGGTGCGGTCGGCGTCTTCCTGGGCCGTCTTTCCATCGACGATCATCAGGCGTCAGTCGAATCTTCGGTAGCGGAGCGTCAGGAGATCCTGTACTGGGTCGCTCCGATGGACCCGAATTTTCGGCGCGACGAACCCGGCAAGTCCCCGATGGGCATGGACCTGGTGCCGGTCTACGCGGGAGAGGTCGATTCGGAGTCTGGTGTCGTCACGATTGACCCCGTCGTCGTCAACAATCTCGGCGTAAGAACCGCCACAGCCGAGCGGAGTTCGCTGCCGCGAAGGATAGATACTGTTGGCTACGTAAACTACGACGAGGAAACGGTGCAGCACGTGCACACGCGAGTGGAGGGCTGGATCGAGAATCTCGCGATCACATCCAGTGGCGACTCGGTCGAGGCAGGCCAGCTGTTGTTCGAGCTGTATTCGCCGGCGTTGGTCAACGCACAGCAGGAGTACCTGTCCGCGCTAAGAAGTAACAATGCCGCGCTCAAAACCGCGTCGGAGGAACGCCTCGTCGCGCTGGGCATGGCCCCCGCCGCCGTTAGGACTCTTGCGAGAGAGCGTGTCGTGCAGCAAAGGGTCAGCGTCACGGCCGATCGAAGCGGCATCGTCAATCACCTGGGTGTAAGAGAGGGCATGTTCGTCAAGCCTGAAACCGAGGTTCTGTCGATCGCAAACCTCGACACGGTCTGGGTCTACGCCGAGGTTTTTGAACGGCAGGCGGCGTGGGTCGCGCCGGGCCAGGCGGCACGCGTGACACTCGACTATCGGCCCGGCACCGAGATCGTCGGTGAGGTCGACTACGTCTATCCCGAGCTTGATCGTCAGAGTCGCACGCTACGCGTGCGCCTGCGCTTCGAAAACCCGGGAGCCGGCCTGCTGCCGAACATGTTCGCGCGTGTCCGCATTGACGGTCGCCCGACAGGTCCGGTCGTGCACGTTCCCCGCGAGGCTGTCGTTCGGGGTGGTGACGAGAACCGGGTCGTCATTGACATCGGCAGCGGCCGATTCAAATCCCGAGCCGTTCGCGTTGGCATCGAGTCCGGGGACAGGATTGCGATTCGTGCCGGTCTCGAAGCCGGCGAGCAGGTTGTGACGTCGGCACAGTTCCTGATCGACTCGGAGTCGAACAGGGCAATGGCGTTCGACCGCATGTCGGCAAGTGACGATCACGGCAGCCACCAGCACATGCACGATCAAGAGTTGGACGCGCCGAAATGATCGCCGCGATCATCCGATGGTCGATACGCAACCGCGTGCTGGTGTTGTTGCTGGCGATCTTCGTCGCGGTCGGCGGGCTCTACTCTGTTCGTGAGACGCCCGTCGACGCACTGCCCGACCTGTCCGATGTACAGGTCATCATCAAGACGAAGTTTCCGGGCCAGGCACCGCAGGTCGTCGAGCAGCAGGTCACGTATCCCCTGACGACGGCAATGCTGTCTGTGCCCAAGGCTGTGACCGTCAGGGGCTACTCGTTCTTCGGAGACTCCTTCGTTTACGTGATCTTCGAGGACGGCACAGACATTTACTGGGCTCGTTCCCGCGTGCTCGAGTACCTGAGCCAGGTATCGAGCCAGCTCCCGGCCGGGGCGGCACCGGAACTCGGGCCCGACGCGACGGGCGTCGGCTGGGTCTATGAGTATGCGCTGGTCGATCGCACCGGCCAGCGCGACCTCGCCGAGCTGACGAGCCTGCAGAACTGGTTCCTTAAATATGAATTACAGACCGTGCCGGGCGTCGCCGAAGTTGCGACTGTCGGCGGCATGGTCCAGCAGTACCAGGTCGTTGTCGATCCGGAGCGCTTGCGCGCCTTCGGCATACCGCTATCTAAAGTGACTGCCGCGATACGCGCCGCAAACCAGGAGGCGGGCGGTTCGGTCATCGAGATGGGTGAAGCCGAATACATGGTGCGTGCAACGGGCTACATCTCCGGCCTCGACGACCTGTCGTCGGTCCCGGTCGGCGTCAATGACCAGGGAACGCCCATCCTGTTGTCGGATATCGCGCTGTTGCGACTAGGCCCGCAGATGCGCCGGGGCATAGCGGATCTCGACGGTGAAGGCGAGGTCGTCGGCGGCATCGTTGTCATGCGATGGGGAGAGAACGCACTGGAGACCATCGACGGCGTCAAGCAGCGATTGGCAGAACTGCAGCGAAGTCTGCCGGAAGGCGTTGAGATTGTTCCGACTTACGATCGATCGGGACTGATCGACCGGGCGATCGCGACGCTGACCGATACGCTGATCAAGGAGCTCATCGTTGTAGCGCTCGTGTGTGCCGTGTTCCTCCTGCACCTGCGCTCCGCAGCGGTCGTCGTAATCACGCTGCCGCTCGGCATCCTCGCGGCATTCATCGTCATGCGGCTGCAGGGCATCAACGCAAACATTATGTCCCTGGGCGGCATCGCGATCGCCATCGGCGCGATGGTCGATGCGGCGATCGTCATGATTGAGAATGTGCACAAGCGCAACGAGTCGACGCCGCTCGATGACAGAAATCGCTGGCAGGTCGTCTCGGAGGCGGCCGAGGAGGTCGGCCCGCCAATCTTCTTCTCGCTGCTGATCATCGCCCTGAGTTTCCTGCCCGTATTCGCACTCGAGGCCCAGGAGGGGCGGCTGTTCGCACCGCTGGCGTTCACGAAAACTTACGCGATGGCGGCTGCGGCAGGCATCGCCGTGACGCTGGTTCCGGTCCTGATGGGTTACTTCATCCGGGGCAGGGCGTTGCCCGAGAGTCGCAACCCGGTGAGCCGTGTCCTGATCGCCGCTTACGGTCCCGTAATTCGGCGGGTCATACGCCATCCGCGCGCGACGCTTGCGATGGCGGTCGTGATCACCGTGATCGGACTGTGGCCGCTCACTCGAATCGGTTCGGAGTTCATGCCGTCGCTGGACGAGGGTGACCTGATGTATATGCCGACGACCTACCCAGGGCTTTCCGTCGACAAGGCCCGCGAGATCCTGCAGCACACCGACAAGATGATCGCCAGCATCCCCGAAGTCTCTCGAGTGTTCGGCAAGATAGGGCGCGCGCAGACGGCGACCGACCCTGCGCCGCTGACGATGATCGAGACGGTCATCCAGTTCAAACCGCGCAGTGAATGGCGCGAGGGCGTGACGCCCGAGAGTCTTCGGACCGAACTCGACAGGACCGTGCAGTACACGGGCCTGACCAATGCCTGGGTAATGCCGATCAAAACCCGTATCGATATGCTCGCAACCGGAATCAAGACGCCGGTCGGTATCAAGATTTCCGGCGCCGATCTCGACGTCATCGAGCAGATCGGGCAGCGGATCGAACAGGCGCTCGAGGGCGTCGACGGCACCGCGTCGGCTTATTCCGAGCGCGTTGCCGGTGGGCGCTACGTCATCGTCGACATCGATCGCGTCAGCGCCTCCAGGTTCGGGCTGAACATCGAAGACATCCAGACCATTGTGCGCACCGCCGTCGGGGGCATGAATGTCACGGAGTCCATCGAAGGTCTCGAGCGCTACCCGGTCAACGTTCGCTACCCGCAACGGGTGCGTGACTCCGTCCAGCGGCTCCGATTGCTGCCGCTCGTCACGCCGGCTGGCGCGCACATCGCGCTGGCCGATGTGGCCGACGTCCGCGTCGAGGGCGGTCCGCCGGTCATCAAGAGTGAGAACGCGCGGCCGAACGGCTGGGTGTACGTGGACATCGCAGACCGGGACATCGGCACCTACGTTGCTGAGGCGCAGCGAGTCGTCGCGCGCGACGTCGAGTTGCCCGCCGGCTACTCGATCAGCTGGTCGGGCCAGTATGAGTACATGGTCCGGGCCAAGGAACGCCTGACGGTGATCGGGCCGCTGACGCTGTCGATCATAGTGCTGCTGCTCTACTTCAGCTTCCGGCGTCTGCTGGAGGTCGCAATTATCCTGGGCACGCTGCCACTCGCACTGATCGGCGGGGTCTGGCTGCTGTACTTGCTCGACTACCAGCTGTCCGTTGCGGTCGGCGTCGGTTTCATAGCGCTTGCGGGTGTCGCCGTGGAGATCGGCGTTGTCATGCTCATCTACCTGAACCAGGCGATCCAGCGACGACGCGAACAGGCGGCGGCGCAGGGCGTGAGCTTGCGAAGGGCCGACGTCGAGGCGGCCGTCACTGAGGGCGCGCTGCTACGCGTGCGACCGATCATGATGACGGTTACGGCGACGATCGCCGGACTGCTGCCCATCATGCTCGGCACCGGGACCGGCTCCGAGGTCATGCGCAGGATTGCCGCGCCAATGGTGGGCGGTATGGTCAGCGCAACAATACTGACGCTGATGGTGGTCCCGGCGCTGTTCCTGCTGTGGCGCACGTCGCGGCTTAGAACGCAACCTGACTGATTGCCGCGCTAGCCCGGCAGGTCGAAACGCTCGCGCAGGAACTCCGCGATACCGTCTTCGTCGTGATGCCCGATGATGGCCGTAGCGGCCTTCTTGACCTCTGGTTCGGCGTTTTCGGGCGCGTAGCTCTCGTCGGCTGCCTCGAACATGCTGATGTCGTTGGTCCCGTCGCCGAAACATACGACTCGAGACGCGCCGAGCTGCCGCTTCAGACTCAAGACCGCACCGCCCTTGTTCGCGTCGGTGTGATGTATGTCGATCCAGCGCCAGTCGCCACCTTCAAGCGCCGGTGCGGCGTAGGCGAGCAGGTGTGGCTCGGGTCCGATCACGGTCTCCACGTGCCGGATGGATGCAGACGCGCCAATCGCGCTGATGCTGACGATGTCCGCGTCCGCCGGCAGCTCCGACAACGGCGCGACGTGCAGGCCGTCGCTTTTCGCGTAATAGTCGGCGAGGCCTTTCTCGATGGCATGCTGGATCGGCGGGTGATAGATGCCGTGGCGGTCGCCCGGCTCGATCGTCGACACGAACGGCGAGACCTTCTGCTTCAACATCTCGGTCATGACGTGCTCGATCTCGTCGAGCGTCAGGCAATTCTGCCAACTGGCTTCGTCGGTCCGCGGGTCCCAGATCATGACGCCGTTCTTCAACACGTGCGGAAGGTGGAAGGCGTGCGCGCTCAGGATGTTCCTCGACGCGTGCAGCGAGCGGCCCGTCGCGACGGTATACGCGACGCCACGCTCGGCGAGCGCCGCCAGCGTATCGCCCGTGCCCTCTGAGATCCTGCCGCGCTCATTCAAAAGCGTTCCATCGAGATCGAATACGATCAGTTCCATGATGTCCTCTCGGTAATCCTTAACATCCGTGCTGAACCGACCGGCGGTATAATCGAATCCCTTCGACTGAATCCGGATGCGTGCGATGCGCAACTTTACACTGCTGCTCGTTTTGTTTCTCCTGTGGGGTTGCTCGGTTAACCCCGTCACCGGCGAGCGCCAACTGATCCTCGCAAGCCCGCAGCAGGAGCTGCAGATGGGCGAGCAGGCCTACGTGCCGTCTCAGCAATCGCAGGGCGGGGTCTATGACGTCGACCCCGCGTTAAACGCCTATGTCAGTCGCGTCGGGCAGAAGATCGCCGCCTACAGCGACAATCCGCTGCCCTACGAGTTCGTCGTGCTGAACAATTCCATACCCAATGCGTGGGCACTGCCAGGCGGCAAGATTGCCATCAACCGCGGACTGCTGACCGAGATGAACTCGGAAGCCGAGCTCGCCGCCGTGCTGGGCCACGAGATCGTGCACGCTGCGGCCAGGCATTCGGCGCAGCAGATGACGCGGGGCATGCTGACGCAGATCCTCGTCGTGGGCACGGCCGTGGCAACCAGCGACAGCGATTACGGTGATCTCGCGATCGGCGGCGCGACGCTGGGCTCTCAGGCGTTCCTGGCACGCTACGGGCGCAGCGCCGAGCTTGAGTCCGACGAATACGGCATGAAATACATGCGTGCCGCCGGCTACGACCCTTCCGGAGCAGTCCAGCTGCAGGAGACCTTCGTCCGCCTGAGCGAAGGCAGGCGAACGGACTGGCTGTCCGGCCTGTTCGCGAGCCACCCGCCATCGCGTGAGCGCGTGCAGGCAAACGTCGCAACGGCCGCGACGCTACCGCCCGGCGGCGAACTCGGCGTCGAACGCTACGAGGCTGCCCTGAAGCGGACGCGGCAGCTCGAGCCCGCTTATAAACTCTACGATGAAGGCCGCAAGGCGCTGGCCGAGAAGCGCTACGACGAAGCCGTGGCCAAGGCCGAAGGGGCAATTAATCTCTTCAACGGTGAGGCGCACTTCCACAGCCTCAGGGGCGATGTTCGTCTCGTGCAGAAGAACTACGACTGGGCGGTCACGAACTACACGCGCGCGATCGAACGTCGCAGCGAGTTCTTCTACTACCACCTGCAGCGCGGTCTGGCCCGCAACGAACTCGGCCAGAAAGATGCGGCCGTGGCCGACCTCGAGCGTGCCAACTCGCTATTGCCGACCGCGCCGGCGCACTACGTGCTGGGAACAATCGCCGAGGAGCGGGGCAACCGGGGCCGCGCGATCGAGCACTTCCGGACGGTGGCGTCATCCGACCGCGGCGAATACGGCAAGGCAGCGTCGACACGGCTGGTCCGGCTGGACCTGGCCGACAACCCCGGCAACTACATCAAGCGAGGCTGCTCGGCGGACAACAACGGAAACCTGATCGTCCAGGTTCGAAACGATGCGCCGATTGCCGTCAGGAACATCGAGATCGCCGTTACCGTCGGCAGTGGCGGGACCGCACGTGACATCCTGCAGCGGATTCGAGGTCCGATCGCGTCGGGGCAGATCGCCGGTGTCAACACGGGACTGGGGCCATACACCGGCGGCAATTGCCCGGCGCGCATCACCCGGGCCGAGGTCGCCGAGTGACCCGTGCGACGAAGACCGTGCGTTTACACAGTAAGGGCTCATTGCGCGATGCCGCATCGCGAATAGCGTGGTACATCGCCTGAGCCGTTTCGAATCAATCTTTGAGGATCAAGCAAAATGATACGAGTCATTATTCTTTGTTCGCTTCTCGTGGCAAGCGCATGCACGGTGGCAGATGAGGGCAGGGCGAACCCTGAAACCGAGAGAACGGTTTCCGTGTCCGGTAACGCCACGGCGTCGGCAACGCCTGACAGTGCGCTGGTGGATATGGGTATCGTAGTCAGGTCGAAGCAGCTCGGTGAGGCGCAGAGCCGTGTCGCCGAGCAAACAAACGCGCTGCTCGAGGCCACCGACAAACTTGGCATCGACCGGAGCAAAATCGATACGACGGGCGCTAACGTGCGTCCCGAGTATCGCTGGAACCGGAATACAGAGCAGCAGGAGTTCGTCGGCTACATCGCCGAGCGCCGGATCAGCGTGACCGTCGAGGAACTGGAGATACTCGGGCAGCTGATCGAGGGCGCTGTCAGTGCCGGCGTCAACCAGGTGTCGTCTCCCGTGTTGCAGAGCGCAGGCCGCGAGGCCGCCTATCGGGAGGCGCTGAAACGGGCGGCGCTAAACGCGAGAAGCAACGCCGAGATCCTCGCCTCGACGCTGGGCGCCAGCCTCGGAGATGCGATCAAGGTTAACGCCAGCAGCGCCGTGCCGTTTCAGCCTCGTGCGGGCGGTAACTTGTTCTCCGTCGCCGAAAGCGCGGCTGCGCCCGCGTCTTACAACCCCGGCGAGCTGACGTTCAATGCGACGGTGAACGTGACTTTCGCCCTCGTCGACTAGCCGATGCCGGTGAGCGCAAGGCCGTTGCGATGCCTGTCTGCAGCTTCGTTCCTGCTGATCGCCACATCGATCCAGGCCGACGATAGCGTATCCGTCCAGAGAGACATTCCCTACTACCCGGAGTCGATACGTTCTGCGGATGACTACATCGACAGCCGAGCCAGGCTGGACGTCTACTGCCCCGACAGCGAGATGCCCCAGCCCGTCATCGTCTGGTTTCACGCCGGCGGCATTCGCGGTGGAGAGAAGCACCTGCCCGACGCGCTGGTCGACAAGGGTGTCTGCGTCGTATCCCCGAACTACCGGCTGTTTCCCAAGGTCCTGTCGCCGGCCTACATCGAGGATGCGGCGGCCGCCGTAGCATGGGTTTTCGACAGCATCGCCGACTATGGGGGCGATCCGTCGCTGATCTTCCTGTCCGGTCATTCTGCAGGCGGCTACCTGTCGTCGATGCTGACGATGGATAAGCGGTGGCTCGAGGCGCACGACATTGACGCAAACGTTGTGGCCGGGCTGATCCCGATGAGCGGTCACACGATCACGCACTTCACGATTCGCGAGGAGCGCGGGCTGCCCGGCGAGACCCCTGTCATCGATGACCTGGCCCCGATCTACCACGTGCGCGAAGACGCACCGCCGATACTGCTTATTACCGGTGACCGGGAAAAGGAGCTGCTCGGTCGCTACGAGGAGAACGCCTATTTCATGCGCATGATGACAGTAGCGGGCCACGTGGATACGCGCATCATCGAACTGAAGGGCTACGGCCACTCGATGACGGAGCCGGCATTTCCGCTGCTCCTCGATGAGGTCGAGCGTGTCGCCGGACTGCGTCGCGCGGCTTCAGCGGCCGGCGAATAGCGGTCGAAAGCCCGCTGCGGCCCGCTGGATTCGGGCCTTTCAGCCTAGAGGGAAAATACCTACCCGAAAAGGCTGGCGCAGCTGCCGCGGCGGGTCTATAAATAGAGGGTAAGAAGAAGAAAATCCGCATACGCCAAGGAGAGCGAGATGATGAGTAAGGCGAAAACACTCACGGTCTTTATAGCCGTCCTGTTTATCGTCATCGGTATTCTTTCACTGCAGATTGGAATCGCGATCGGCTGACGTTCGGCCGAGGATCGGCTAGCCAGGCCGCCTGCAAAGTATGAGCTGACCAACGGGCAACGACGCGTTTCGTTGCCCGCCTGGTTTATTCACCCTGTTGGACTGTTCGCTCCTGAAATCGGCTCAGTCGCTCTTGATCGCGTCCCGAAGCCGCTGGTATCCGAGCTTGATCTCGTGTCCGAGACTTCCCAGCGCATCACCGACGTCCTCGCCGGTGCGTTCCAGCTGGGCCCGCTGCGAGAATTCCTTCATCTTGCCTTCAAGTTCTTCCCATTCATCCTGGGCGTCTTTCGATGCAAGGTGCATCTGAACGCGAAGCTCGTCGCGCTTTTGTTTCAGTTCTTCAAGAATGTCGTCGAAGTCAGCCATAACCCCCTCCTGTCAGAGCGCGTCACGCACTCTCTCCAGTCTCTCTTTTACGTCAGAAGCAAGTCCAGCGACATCCGGATGATCCACAAGTGACATGACGCTTGCCGGGTCCATGAAGCTGACTTCCACGTCGCCGCTGTCCGTCTCCCGAACGAGGACGTTGCAGGGCAGCAGCAGGCCGATATCGGGCACGGCCTGGATCGCCTGGTGTGCGAGGCTCGGATTGCAGGCGCCGAGGATGCGGTAGCGCTTCATGTCCGCGCCCAGCTTCGTGTTGAGTTTGTCCGCGACGTCGATGTCCGACAGCACGCCGAAGCCCTCCTGCTCGAGTGCTGCAGTTACATTATCGATTGCCGCGTCGAAGTCCTGCCCGACGAGCTTCCCGAAACCAAAGTCGCTGCGCATAGCCTTTCTCTCAGCGGCTTATGTGCCGCAGTAAATATCGTGCAACAGGTGAATGATCTTGTCGGCCGGTCCGCTGGCCAGCCGGTAGTAGACGGTCTGGGACTCTCGCCGGGTGTCGACCAGCCCCTGCTGCCGCAGCTTGGCGAGCTGCTGCGACAGGGCCGACTGGCTCAAGGGAATCACGTCGTTGATTTCACCGACCGAGCGCTCGCCCTCTGCGAGCAGGCACAGGATCATCAGCCGGCTTTCATTACCCAGTGCTTTCATGACGCCGGCGGCCTCGGCGGCGTGCTTTCGCATGTCGTCGCTGCTCGGGAGCTTAAATTCCTGATTTTCCTTGATTTGTCTGGATTCCGGCATCTTGGGGCCCGTAGCGGCTCGCTTGAAGTGAACCAAATATAGCGGATTCTAAATTAGAAATAAATAAATTAGTATTTACTACTTTAGCAAAACCGCATATATTAGGCCCAAGTCACCCAAGGGAAAGAGAAATGGCGAGGATCGCAGTAGTTGGCGCCGGCATTGGCGGTATCACACAGGTCTACGAACTCAAGAAGCAGCTTGGCAAGGAACACGAGGTCCTGCTGTTCGGCGATTCTGAGACGTTCGAGTTCACGCCATCCAATCCATGGGTTGCCGTCGGCTGGCGCAAGGCGAAGCAGATCACGATCGAGCTGCCGAAGCTGATGAAGAAGTACGACATCGGCTTCAATTCAGTCGGCGTCAGGAGGCTCCACCCGGACAAGAGCGAACTCGAACTGAACGATGACTCGACCGTCTCGTATGACTACCTCGTCATCGCCACCGGACCGAAGCTGGCGTTCGAAGAGGTCGACGGTCTCGGACCCGAGAACGGCTACACGCAGTCAATCTGCAAGACCGGTCATGCAGAAACCTCGTTCTCCAACTTCGAGAAACTGGCCGCAGACCCCGGCCCGGTCGTGATTGGCGCCGCGCCGGCCGCGTCCTGCTTCGGCCCGGCTTACGAATACGCGTTCATCCTCGACACGGAACTGAAGAAACGAAAGATCCGGCACAAGGTGCCGATGCACTTCGTCACCCCGGAGCCCTACATCGGACACCTGGGATTGGACGGCGTCGGTGACACGAAGGGACTGATGGAGTCAGAGCTCCGCGACCGCCACATCCATTGGACCTGCAACGCAAAGATCGAAAGCGTCGTTGACGGCAACATACGCTTTACCGAGTACGATGAAGACGGCAACGAGAAGAGGGAACATGACCTCGAGTTCAAGCACTCGATGATCCTGCCGGCGTTCAAAGGCGTCGATGCAGTCAACGACATCGAAGGGCTGACAAATCCTCGCGGCTTCATCCTGATCGACAAGTACCAGCGCAATCCGACGTTCCAGAACATCTACGCCGTCGGCGTCTGTGTCGCCATCCCGCCGGTATCGGCGACGCCGGTCCCGACCGGGGCTCCGAAAACCGGTTACATGATCGAGTCAATGGTGTCCGCAACGACCCACAACATCGCAAACGCGATCGAAGACAAGGAGCCGGACCAGCGCGCGACGTGGAACGCGGTTTGCCTCGCCGACTTCGGTGATAGTGGTGTCGCCTTCGTTGCCATCCCGCAAATCCCGCCGCGCAACACGAACTGGGCATCCCGCGGCAAGTGGGTGCACCTCGCCAAGGTCGCGTACGAGAAGTACTTCCTACACAAGGTCAAGGCGGCCAAGACCGAGCCCTACTACGAGAAGACCGTGCTGAAGATGGTCGGCGCAACTCGCCTGAAGGAAACCGCTTCATGAAGAACAGCATCATCCGGCTCGCGACGGAAAAGCCGCGCGTCGTCTATGCGATCGTACTGTCGCTGGTCCTGGTCACCGCGGCGCTGATGATCCGCCTCGAGATCGATACGGACCCGGAGAACATGTTGCCGCCGGACCAGTCCGATCGCGTCTTTCACAACCAGGTTGAAGACCGCTTCGTGTTGCACGACGCCATCGTTGTCGGCATCGTCAATCGCAACCACGATGAGGGCATCTTCAATGTCGACACGCTGACGAGTCTGCATGCGCTAAGCGAATCGATCCTGAACATCGAGGGCGTCATCGAACCGGACCTGATGTCGCTGGCTGTCGCCGACAACATCGGCCAGGAAGGGCCGGGCACGATTCGCTTCGAATGGATGATGCGCGATGCACCGACGACGGCAGCCCAGGCCGAGTCCATTCGCGACAAGGTCAGCCGCCTGCCGCTGCTGAAGGACACGCTGGTGTCCGGCGACGGTCGCGCCGCCGCGATCTATGTGCCGATCGAAAGCAAGGACCTCAGTTACCCGATCTCGCAGGAGATCCTGGCGCTGACCGAGTCGCTCCAGTCAAACGACGAGTTCCACGTGACGGGCCTGCCGGTCGCCGAAGACACCTTCGGTCACGACATGTTCGTGCAGATGGGCATATCGGCGCCGCTCGCCGGCCTGATGATCTTCCTGCTGATGCTGTATTTCTTCCGCAGTGCGCTGCTGGTCATCGCACCCATGCTGGTCGCCATGGCGACGGTCATCGTCAGCATGGGCCTTCTGATCGGCTTCGGTTTCACCGTGCACATCATGAGCTCGATGATCCCGATCTTCCTGATGCCAATCGCCGTCGTCGACTCGGTGCACATCATGTCGGAGTTCGCCGATCGCTATCGGCCCGACAAAGACGCGAAGGCCGTCATCTCGGAAGTCGTTGGCCACCTGTATACGCCGATGCTGTTCACATCGCTGACGTCCGCCGTCGGCTTCCTGTCATTGTTGCTGACACCGATTCCGCCGGTGCAGATCTTCGGCGCTTTCGTCGCCTTCGGCATTCTCCTGGCCTTCCTGCTGACGATCCTGCTGATCCCGGCCTACATCGTCCGGCTGTCGCCCGGCGCCCTAGAGCGCCTCGCTTCCGAGAGCAAGACTGCGCACACGGAGACGCCGCTGGCGCGCATGCTGCGTCGCCTGGGGCGTTTCTCGATGCGTCGCGGCAAACTGATTACCGGTGTCGCCGTGTTGTTCATCGCGGTGAGCATCGCCGGAATTTCGCGGATCGAGATCAACGACAACCCCGTTCGGTGGTTCAAGGCCAGCCACCCGATCCGGGTCGCCGACACCGTGCTGAACGAACACTTCGCCGGCACCTACGACGCGTTCTTCGTGTTGACGCACTCCGATACGAAAGCCACCGAAGGCTTCATCTCTGAAGCTCAGGCACTGCTGGCCGACATCGAAGAGCCGTATGCGTCAACCCTGGCGGAGCAGCTGGGCAACAGCAGCGACAGTGACTTCTACGGCGCCATCATCGCCACAGCCGACGACGCGTTGTTCGAAACGGGTGACGACAATTCGATGGCGGCGCTCGAGAGCCTGATCGCACTCGCCGAGGACGCGCAGTCGGCGTCTCGTTACTTCCAGCGGCCGGACGTTCTTGCCGAGATCGAGGGCATCCAGGCGGCGCTGGATGCGTCCGGCTACGTCGGCAAGACCAATGCGTTGCCCGACGTCGTCAAGGTCGTCAATCGCGAGCTGCGTGGCGGCGACGAAGCGCATTATGACATTCCGGGCTCGGTACCGGCCGTCGCACAGACGCTGCTGCAGTACCAGTCTTCGCACCGGCCACAGGATCTATGGCACATGGTGACGCCCGATTACACGTCGACGGCGATCTGGCTGCAACTAAAGAGTGGCGACAACCAGGACATGAGCAACGTCATCGCTGCGATGGACGATCACCTCGCGAAACACCCGCTGCCCGCCGGTGTCGAGGCCCGCTGGGCCGGCAAGACGTTTATCAACGTCGTCTGGCAGGACGCGATGGTCAAGGGCATGCTCATAAGCCTCGTCGGCGCATTCGGCGCCGTGTTCCTGATGATGACCTTGCTCTTCAGGAGCGTGCGCCTCGGGCTTCTGGCGATGGTGCCGCTGTCCGTGACGATCCTCGGCGTCTATGGCCTGATCGGCTGGATCGGCAAGGACTATGACATGCCGATCGCCGTGCTGTCTTCGCTGACGCTCGGCCTGTCCGTCGACTTCGCGATCCACTTCATCGAACGCACGCGAGCGCTGCTGCGCAGCACGGGCTCATTCGAGACAACGAGTCAGCAGATCTTCGAAGAGCCGGCCCGAGCCATCGCTCGCAACGCGATCGTTATCGCTATCGGATTTACGCCGCTGTTCTTTGCGCCGCTGGTGCCCTACATCACGGTAGGCGCGTTCATGGCGGCCATCATGGCGCTGTCCGGCGCCACGACGCTGGTGCTGCTGCCTGCACTGTTGTCATGGGCAGGCGGCTGGCTGTTCGGCGGCGACGTCGGACGGTCTGCGCCTTCGCCGGATGCAGCGGCGACGGCTTAGGAGTATTGACATGTTCAGAGCTATCATTCTTGCGACCCTACTGACGGCGGCTCATGCCATCGCGTCGGACATGACCGACGCCGATGCCATTGTGGAGCGCGCCAATCTCGCGTCCTACTACGCCGGTGCCGACGGCCGGTCCGAGGTGCGCATGCTGATCGCCGATGCGCAGGGCAGGAAGCAGCGTCGACAGTTCACCGTGCTGCGCCGCGACGTCGAGGAAGGTGGCGGGCAGCAGTTTCTCGTCGTGTTCAGTCAGCCATCCGACGTGCGCAACACGGTGTTCCTCGTGCACAAGCACCTGGATCGGGACGACGACCGCTGGCTGTACCTGCCCGGGCTCGACCTCGTCAAGCGAATCTCGGCAGGCGACAAGCGAACGTCCTTCGTCGGCGCACATTACTTCTACGAAGACGTGTCTGGCCGGCGGCCGTCGGACGACACGCACGAGCTCATGGAGACCACCGACGAGTACTACGTCCTTAAGCACGTCCCGCTCGATGCATCGAGTGTCGAGTTTGCGAGCTACACAACGTGGATCCACCGCGAGACGTTCATCCCGATGAAGATCGAATACCTGAACGATGCCGGCAAGCTCTACCGCTCCGTCGAGGTGTTGAAAGTCGAAGACATCGACGGGCACGCGACGGTAACGAGGAGCCGCGTCTCCGATCACATCGGTGGCGGCCAGACCGACATGCAGTTCCGCTTCATCAGCTACGACCTCGGCCTGTCCGACGACGTGTTCACCGAACGGTCGCTGAGAAGCCCGCCGCGAAACTGGCTCGAGCGCTCCAGCGAATAGGGACGCATGCTCGTGAGATTATTGCTGCTCATACTGCTGCTTCCCGGCCTCAGCTTCGCCCAGGACGACGACTTCTGGGACGAAGAGTGGGAAGACGAGGAGGCCGGACTGCCGTTCGCCGGTTTCATCGAAGCCGGGGCCGGATTCCGCCTGCAGGATGACCCGTTCATTGACCGAGACCTGACGCTCGCCGATCTGCGGGCGAGGTTAGAGGCCGAATGGACGCCCGGCCGCGCGACGCTGAGCCTGAAGGCCGACGCGTGGTACGACGACATCGAAAACGGTGTCGAGGCCGAGGTCCGAGACCTGTCAGTGGCGTTTCGGGTGGGCGACAACGTGGACGTCAAAATCGGCCGCCAGGTGCAGACCTGGGGCACCGGCGATCTCGTGTTCCTGAATGACCTGTTCCCGAAAGACTTCGTGTCGTTCTTTTCCGGGCGCGATGACGAGTACCTCAAAGCGCCGGGTAACTCGATCAGGCTGTCGCGCTTCGGCACCGCGTTTAACGTCGACCTCGTCTGGTCGCCCGTCTTCGATCCTGACATCTACCTGGACGGTAATCGCTACTCCTTTTTCTCCCCCGTCGCTGGTGGCAACGTCGCCCCAAGCCCTCCCCTTTCGGCGCTAGAACCCGACGAAGGCATCGGCGACGGGGAGTTTGCCCTGCGAGTGTTCCGCAATATCGAGGGCAACGAATACGCAGCGTATGCGTACCGGGGCTATTTCAAGCAACCCAATGCACTGACCGCGTCGCTGGTGCCGACGTTTGCCCCGCTGGCGGCCTTCGGCGCGAGCCTGCGGCGGCCGATGGGGCCCGGACTCTTCAACGCGGAAGTCGTCTACTACAGTTCGCTGGACGACAGGGATGGAACCGATCCGCTACTGCCCAACGACCAGTTCCGCGCCCTGGCAGGTTACGAGTGGGAGGCCCGGCCAAACTTCACAGTGGGGCTTCAGTACTACCTCGAAGCCACGCTCGACTATGACGAGCTCGAGGCAAATTCGCCGAATCCGACGCTCGAGCCCGACCGCTACCGTCACCTGCTGACGAATCGGCTGACGTACCGGGCGGCCAGGGATCGCCATACGTTTTCCTTATTCACCTTCTTCTCGCCGAGCGACAGCGACTACTACCTTCGCCCGGCGTACACGTATCGCCACAGCGACCAATGGTCGCTGACCGCGGGCGGCAACCTGTTCGGCGGCGACGAGCCGCAGACATTTTTCAACCAGCTCAGTGACGCGACCAATGTCTACCTGCGCGTCCGCTTCAACTATTGAGAGGAAATTCGATGAACAAGAAATTGTCACTGGAACACGCCGTCGAGGCCTTCGCAGGATTCATGGTGCTGTTGTCCGTTGTACTGACTTACTTCGTGCACCCCGGCTTCGTCTGGTTGACCGTGTTCGTTGGCGTAAACCTGTTCCAGCAGTCCTTCACCGGGTTCTGCCCGGCGGCGATTGTCATGCAGAAGGCGTTCGGCCTGAAGACTGAAGCCGAGATGGCGGCCTCCGCTGCTTGAGACGTTGTCTACTCAGCGGCTTCGAAGTGCAGCAGCTTGCGCTTGAAGTCCATCGTTACGACGAAGTGTCGAAGCACGTCGTAGCCAAGAAGCCCACTCGACTTCGTGTTGTTGAGCTCGCGTCTCCAGACGTTTGAGCGATCGCGACCGATGTTGGTCTCAACACCTTCATCGGGGACGGTTACGACGACGTTCTCGAGTTCGAACGGCCCGAGCTCCAGCGTGGGCAAGTTGAACGTATCCATCTCGTTGACTTTGCCGGTGACGCCCTTGCCGAGGGTGTCTTCGTAGCCGAAGCGCTCCAGCCAATCGAAGCGCTCCGCATCGAAGCGCTTGAGAAAAATACCGCCGGAATTGCCGGTGTCGAGCGTCAGCCAGGTCTTGTACTCGTCGTTCAGGTTGACCTTGACCAGCGGGTGAGACGAGGCCTTCGAGATCTTCATCTTGACGTTGGCGACTTTCTTCAGGTTCATCGACTCGCGACTGGCGATTCTCAATCGATTGTTCGGATAGTCGATCTGCACGATGTAGTTTTCGAAGAACGGCAGACCAACGAGGAAGCCGTGCTGCCCGAGACTCATCGGCATCAGTTCGCCCATCGTCATGCGCGCACCGAAGATGCCGACATCGATGCCCTCGACGAGTCGAACTCGCTGGACGCCGTAGACACCCCGCATATTGATCGCGCGGCCGTAGCCATACGATCCTTCGTTCTGGATCAGGAATGCCTTCGCGATCCCGTTGCCGGAAGAACCGCTGTCGAGTATCGCCGTCGTCCGAATGCCGTTCAGCGTGACCGGGATCGTGATGTGGCCGCGGACCTGCTCGAACGGGATCCAGTCAGAGACAAAAGCCTCAGCTTGGAAAGCAAAGAGCAGGACGAGCAAGACGAGACGCGGCATGTTCTTCTCCGAGACTGAGATTCTCCATTCTGTCTGAGCCGGCCGGCCAGTCAAGGGTGCGGGCCTGTTTCAAGCCCGAATCCCTGCAAATCAACGGCGACGAGAGGCCTGTCACAAATCGAAACAAATGAAATACGGACGCTACGGCTGGAGCCCGCGCCAATGCTCAATCATGAGTTTTTCTCAACTATGAGCGTAATTTTTTTCGGTTGTTGAACGACCGGCCGACCCTATCATTTGTTCAGAAGCTGCTCGCAAAACCTCTGTCCGCGGGCCGCAGATTTCCAATCGCTTGGAGAAGACTATGAACATTGTACCTGTACAGTATCTGAGGACCATGCAGTACATGCCGTTTGCCGAACATAAAGTGCTTCGCTTCGGCGTGGCTGCTCTCGTGGCCTTCTACGCGTTCGTCTTTGCTGCTGTCGCAGTGTAAGAGACGAAGGCCTGAAACGGCGGCAGCACTGGAAACGGTGCTGCCGCTTTTTTTTGCCCGGAAGTAGCGCCGCATCCCTGGAGTGCTTATTGGCGCGATGCTGCTTAGAATGTGCCTGCCCCGGTCGCCATGACCGAGACAGGAGACGCACGTGAACGACACCGCCCATTCGGACGCGCTCGAACTCGAGCCGCTATCGAACTACGTAGAGTACCCTGCGACCGCGATGCAGGAGCGCGCACAGGCGTTCTACGACGACATCGCCAGGCGCCGCAGCGTCCGCGACTTCGACAGTCGCCCGATACCGGAGGGCATCATCGAGAATTGCCTGCTTGCGGCGGGTACGGCGCCGTCGGGGGCCAACCAGCAGCCCTGGCATTTTTCCGTCATCACCAGCCCGGAAAACAAGAAGCGTGTTCGGGAAGCCGCCGAAGCCGAAGAGCGAGAGTTCTATGAGCATCGCGCGCCGAAGGAGTGGCTGGATGCGCTGGCGCCACTCGGCACCGATACGCAGAAACCGTTTCTGGAAGAAGCGCCGGCGCTGATCGCGATCTTCGCCCAGAAATACGGCATCAACCCGGATGGTTCGAAGTACAGCCACTACTACTATCCGGAGTCGGTCGGTATCGCGACAGGCTTCCTGATTGCCGCTTTGCACAATGCCGGCCTTGCAACGCTGACACACACACCGAACCCGATGCGTTTCCTGAACGAAGTCTGTGAACGCCCGAAGAATGAAAAGGCGACGATCCTGCTCGTCGTCGGCTATCCCAAGCCGGACTGCCAGGTGCCCGTGCACGGCGGTAGGAAAAAGACGCTCGAGGAAATCTCGAGCTGGATCTAGCCCGACAATCTCACCGGCTGCGCGGCCTTACCCGCGAAACGGTAAGTTTTTCTGGCCAGAGGTTTTCGTTCGGGCACAAAAAAGCTCCGCCGTTCGGCGGGGCTGGTTCGGGCCTTGCTCTCGGGCCGGTCGCAAGGGGGTGTCGAAAACGCCGGCCTAGTTCCCTGGTGTAGCGGGAGAGGCGCCAACCGAGCCGTCGATCGACGTGCGAATGACGCCTTTCTTCGAAGCGACTTCCTCAAGCTGGGTCTTTGTCAACAGCGCAGTGACGGAATTGATGATCCGTAGTTCATGCGTAATCTCGCCACCAACGGCCTCTACCGCCCAGACGGCTTCGTCCAATGACTGTGCTTGAATGATGTAAGACTGCGTCGCTGCTTCGGCAGCTTCAGTCTCGTTGGCGTGCAATGTTGCCCCACCGAAACCAGCAAGCAGGGACAGCGATATCGCGACAAGAAATACCGAGATCAGGTCCTTCATCGTCTTCTTCCGTTGGTATCGTTTCGTGGGAGCATTTCAACACCCAGTGTCCCGATCGAGGCGTGCAGGCGAATCGACCAGGCTCGCCGCGAATGTGACGCAGGTCACATAATGCTTCGGTTAAATTCGAGCGTTTCGCCGTGACACGACGCTCTGCCCGTCAGCGCGAGTGCATCGGGCCTGCTGTCGTCAGCTGTTGCGGGCGAGGGCTGGTACTTCAGGCGTCGCCGAGCAGCAAGGTCTCGCCGGAGCCTGGCAGCGCCAGCCGCCAGTCGCGCGCCCGAATCGAAGCCTGGCCACCGAGTTTTACGCTGCCACGAATCGAACGGCTCAGTGCGCTCGCATGCAGGCGCTGCCAGTAGGGCAGGCCGCGGACGTAGAACGGCAGGATTTCCTCAAGCGTCAGGTCGGTGTCCATTTTCTCAGCAAAGGCGTCGAAAAAACGGCCAACGGCTTCGGTCAATGGGCCGGACTCCAGCAGTTGCTCCGATGGCTCGATGGTCCAGGTCTGGTCAGCCTGCAGCACACAGTTGCCGACGAATCCCCGGCGGTGTTTCTCGGACCACTGCTCGGGTGCGATCAGGCTTAGCGTCCATTCGTCGTCGACGCGGTACAGGTAGTTGCTGACGCCAATCGCCGGCTTGTACTTGAACTGCGAAGAAAGGATCAGCATCGACGTGAAGAACTCAGCCAGCACCTGTCGCCGCGGCTTGGCGACGAGGCCCCGCGGCTCGGTGCGATACCAGTCGAGCATGAAACCGTTCGCGCCCTTGCCGTCCGGGTTACCCGGTGGCTGCGTTGCTACGGCGGTGCCGCGTTCGTTCTTGACGGTGAGATCAGACATCAGGCGACGAAGTATGCCAGCTGCAAGAACAGGCCACGAGGCTGGGAAACAGACTGAAACGTTTGCTCAGGCCTGAGTCCCCCGGCTTCCGGGGCCTTACAGCACAAGCCATTCCGGCATCGACAGACCGTGCGATGCGAGGAAGCTGCGGTTGAGCATCCGCTCCTGGTAGCGCAGCATCGAGTCGCACAGGATCGTGACGATCGTATGGCCGGGCCCGAGCTCGCGGGCGAGCGCGACGGCTCCGGCAACGTTGATGCCGCTGGACCCACCGAGCACGAGGCCCTCGTCTTGCACCAGGTCGAAGACCAGCGGTATCGCATCCGTATCCGGCACCTGCCAGCTGATATCGATCAGCGAATCGGCCAGGTTCGCCGTGATTCGGCTGTTGCCAATTCCCTCCGAGATCGACTGGCCCTCGATGCGAATCTCGCCGTGCGCATAATAGTTGTGCAGCCCCGAGCCGCCCGGGTCGGCCAGGCCGATCGTTATTCCCGGGTTGCGTGCTTTCAACGCTCGCCCGACGCCGCCAATCGTGCCGCCGGTACCGGCGGCGCAGATAAACCCGTCGACCGAGCCGTCGGTCTGGTCCCAGATCTCGACGCCGGTTGTCTGCTCATGGAAGTCGCGGTTGGAGACGTTGTCGAACTGGTTCGCCCAGAACGCGCCGTGTTCGCTGGTCTCGTTGAGCTCGGCCGCCAGCCTCTCCGACGTGTGAACGAAGTGGTTCGGGTTTCTAAACGGGACGGCCGGGATAAGGCGCACATCGGCGCCGTAGGCACGCAGTGTCGTGATCTTCGACAGGCTCTGGTTCTCCGGCATGACGATGACGGTCTTGTGCCCCAGCGCGCTGCCGACCATCGCGAGGCCGATCCCCGTGTTGCCGGCGGTGCCTTCGACGATCGTGCCGCCCGGCTTCAGGTCGCCGGATGCGAGCGCGGCGCGCACCATGCCCAGCGCGGCCCGGTCTTTGACCGACCCGCCGGGGTTCATGAACTCCGCCTTGCCCAGGATCTCGCAGCCCGTCTGGTCGGAGAGCCTGTTCAGCCGGATCAGTGGTGTATTGCCGATAACGTCGATCAGTTGCGTGCTCATGGCTGGTACCTAAGAATCTGGCGCTATGTTGCCGCTATCGCCCGGCCCGTGCAAAAGGCCTGGCGCGTACATCCCCAGTTACGTTTTGTGACCGCAAAGAGGCCCTGATTCTGCTAGATTATCGGCCCCGCAATAGCCAAGCTGCCGCGCGGCGACCGAAGAATAATATTCAGGAGCAATCCATTGAACGTCATCTCCGAAACCCACCGCCTCCTGGCTGCGGCCACGGGCACTGCATTCCTCGTCCTGTCATCGCTGGCGTCAGCGCAGCAGGCGCCGATCGTCCAGCCCGGCGCCCCGGGCGAACCGACGCGAGAGCTCAGCGCCGAAGAGGCCATCGAGATCGCCGACACCGGCTACACGGACGCCGACCTTGATTTCATGCGCGGCATGATCCCGCATCACCAGCAGGCCCTCGAAATGGCGGAGCTGGTGGCCGACCGCACCAACAACGCCGAGGTCATCGACATCGCCGGGCGCATCAACGCATCGCAGTCTGACGAGATCGAATTCATGCAGGGCTGGCTGACCGACCGCGGCGAGGAAGCGGCCGACCCGATGGCCCACCATAACCACCACGGCAAACACGACATGCCGCCGATGGCTGGCATGGCTTCGCCCGAGCAGATGGCCCGCCTGGCGGACTCGAAAAGCACAGACTTCGACCGCCTGTTCCTCGAGCTGATGATCACGCACCACGAAGGCGCCATCACGATGGTCGAGGACCTGCTGGAGCAGCCCGGCTCGGCCTACGACCCGGTGCTCTTCGACTTCGTCTCCGACGTTCGCAGCGACCAGCGCGCGGAAATCCGCCGCATGCACGGCATGCTGCTCGAGCTGGATGCCGATCCGCGCGCAACGCTCGCGGCCGGGTTCCTCGACGCGGGTGAGGCGATCTCAAATCTCAAGCTGATCAACTCGCAGCAGAAGCCGACCGGCTTCTACGACCCGGAGAACCCGGCGGGCCTGTCTTGGGAGCGCCTGCAGGAAATCCAGGCCGAGGAAGCGAGAGCCGCAGGCGAAGAGATCCCTGTCGTTAGCGACCGAGAAGCGCGCCAGGAGGAGGAAGACGAGGAGGACATGGAATCACCGGAGCGTGGTCCGCTGCTCGACTTCGCGAACACCGATATGGCTTTCGCCGGCGACGTGCTCGTGGCTGGTAACTACCACGGTTACAACATCTACAAGCTCGACGACGCAGGCATCCCGGTGCTGCTGAGTTCTATCGTCTGCCCCGGCGGCCAGGGTGACGTCTCCATCGTTGGCCACTTGCTGATCATGTCGGTTGAGCAGACCCGCGGTCGACTCGATTGTGGCCTGCAGGGCATCACCGAAGACGTCAGCGCGGACCGATTCCGCGGTCTTCGCATCTTCGATATCAGCGACCTGACGCGGCCGAAGCAGGTTGGCGCCGTGCAGACCTGCCGCGGCTCGCACACGCACTCTGTCGTGTCCGGCCCGGACAAGGACGGCAAGATCATCGTCTACAATTCCGGCACGTCATCGGTTCGCGAATACGAAGAGCTCGAAGGCTGCATCGGCGAAATCCCGGGTGACACTCGCACGGCACTGTTCCGCATTGACGTCATCGAGATCCCGATGAACTACCCGTGGAATGCAAAGATCATCGACAGCCCGGCTGTCTTCGCGGACGAAGAGACCGGTGAGCTGGCCGGGCTATGGCGCGGCGGTGATCACGGCGAGGGCACGCAGGAAAGCAGGGTGACCAACCAGTGCCACGACATCACGGTGTTCCCGGCCGCCGGCATCGCGGCGGGCGCGTGCTCGGGCAACGGCATCATCTTCGACATCTCGAACCCGCGCGAGCCCAAGCGCATCGACGACGTCGTCGACAAGGGCTTCGCGTACTGGCACTCGGCGACGTTCAACAACGACGGCACGAAGGTCATCTTCACCGACGAATGGGGCGGCGGTGGTCGCGCGCGTTGCCGCGCCTACGACCCGCTGGACTGGGGCGCCGACGCGATCTACGACATCGTCGACAATGAACTGGTGTACCGCAGCCATTACAAGATGCCGGCCCCGCAGGGCGAGCAGGAGAACTGCGTCGCGCACAACGGATCCATCATCCCTGTGCCCGGTCGCGACATATTCGTCCAGGCCTGGTACCAGGGTGGAATCTCGGTGGTCGACTTCACGGACTCATCGCAGCCGAAGGAGATCGCCTACTTCGATCGTGGCCCGATCGATGCCGAGGAAATGATCGTCGGCGGCTACTGGTCGACCTACTGGTTCAACGGCCGCATCTATGGCACCGAGATCTCTCGTGGGCTGGACACGTTCGAGCTGGCGCCGAGTGACTACATGACCGAGAACGAGATCGCCGCGGCGGCACTCGCGGATCATGGCGAGGTCTTCAACCCGCAGAAGCAGCTTCCGGTGACCTGGCCGGCCGTACCCGTCGTCGCCCGGGCTTACATGGACCAGCTGGCGCGCGTTGACGGGCTGCCGGCCGACCTGATGGCCGAGTTGGCCGCCGCGCTCGACAAAGCGGACGCAAGCCTCGAGAGTGGCAACGGCGATCGTGGCCTGGCGCGCGAACTGCGTGGCCTCGTCAAGTCGCTGAACAAGGCAGACGACGTCAACGAGATCGCCGGCGGACAGAAGACCGCGCTGGCCGACACGCTCGAGGGCATTGCCGACAAACTGCGCTCCTGATGACTTAGGCGTCGCACGAAACACTGACGACCGCCCCGCGCTCCTGCGCAGGGCGGTTTTTTTTGCGCTGCCTGAGGCCGGTCGCGCAGGTCTTGCCGGCAAAACACAACACGATACCGAAGAGAGTGCCTCGCCCAATTGCCGGCCAACCTCACCCCGCCTGTCGTCTGCCCCACGCACAATGCCTTGGAATCCCTCGGTATTTTCCCTGTCCACACGGCGGTTCCGGGATCGGCAGTGACGCACCCGCACGTTATGTCACAGGGACTGTCGCAAAATGCGGACAGTCACCTTCACAGCGCTTCGTGGCATGGTAAGCCCGTATGGCTTTCTAGAGTCCGTTAGAGACTGAAGGGACCGGCGGCGAACACTCAAGACGTCAGCCGTTCGGCCGATAGCTACGCAGAAGCGCAGGGTCCTGCCAGGAGGGCGGGGCATACAGGCGAAGCTCGCAAGCGATGCCTGGACGAATGAACCCAGGGACGGCCTGACTGGAAGTGACAAGTTATGCCTGAAATCACCACCTGGTTCCCGGAGCGAGCCTTCGGGAAACAGAGCGAGACGCGGACCGTTGTGCCGCTGCAAACGCAGCAGAGCGCAGTCAGCTACCTGCTGTCCATTGTTAAGGATACTTACGGCGTCCGGGCGCTGATCGGGCCCGAGTCATCCGGCAAGACCACGGTCATCGACCGCTTCCGGTCACTGCTTCGCCGCGACATCGCCGTAGCAATGACCGACGGTGCCGGACAGACCTCTGAGCAACTGCTCACCAACATTCTCAAACAGTTCGGTTACCAGGCCGAGCTCGAATCCGCCGACGACCTCTTGAAGATGGTCAACGTCTTCGCAGTCCAGCAGACGAGAGTCGTGCAACCTCCGGTCATCATTGTCGAGAATCTCGAGCGTATGCGCCCGGCGGCACTTCGTACACTGTGTCTGCTGGCCGGCATTACGTTCCAGGGCCAGTACGCCTTGCGGATAGTCGTCACCGGCACGATCGACTCTCGCAAGCTCCTCGACCTGAGCAGCATGAAGGCACTTGCCGACCGAATCGAGTCCATCTACGAACTCGAACCCCTGACGCCCCACGAATCGATGCTGTACCTTCACGGTCGCCTCGAGGCCTGCGACGTCAACCAGCCGGACTCGATACTGCCTATCGACGTCTGCGATCGGATGCATGAACTCTCCGGAGGCAACCCAGGTCAACTCTGCAGGATAGCGCGCGGGACGCTGCAGCAGGCCGTATCGTTCCCGGCGACGCTGGTCGACATTGAGAAGTCACACACGGTCGCGCAGAAGAAGCGCTCGAAGCCGAAGCTGATTGTCAGCCAGAACGGAGATGTCGTCGCCGAATACGAGCTCAGCGATAAGAAAATAACGATCGGCCGGTCCAGCCTCGCCGACATCCAGATTCAGGACGAGCGTGTCAGCAAGTTTCACGCGCTGTTACTGCTGTACTCGGATGCGCTGGTTATCGCCGACCTGAACAGCGCGAACGGAACCTCGGTCAATTCGCGTCTCGTCAAAAGCACGCTCCTTCGGAGCGACGACATTCTTGCGATCTCGAGCTTCCGGCTGAAGGTCGTCAACGCACCGGAAGGCGCCGAAGACCATATTGGTGTCGATCAAGGTGACACCAGCCGTATGAAGACGCTGGACGATATGCGTCAAAGCAAGTCAGACGCGACGCTCTACGTCGTCAGGGACACGACGCTCGACAAGAGCAGTTAGTTCTCAGTCTTGGCACGCGGGTCATCGCCCGGCGCTCGATTAACGATTCGACCGCGCTAGCGGCACTCGCCCATCTTGCGCTGCAGTCGCTGCAGTTCGACCCGATGCCGGCTCGGATCTGAGCCCATGCGCATCTGCGCCTGGATCTGGTCGATACGGGTCTGAAACTCCGCGCGGCACGCGTCGATCCTGCGATCCTTTTCACGCTGTTCCGCCATCTTCCTGCCTTGCTCCGCGGTTTTCTCGTGCATCTCGCGGTCTCTCTTGGCTCTTGCCGCGTTGGCCGCGCCGAACGTGAAGGCCTGCGGGGCCGCGGTGCCGGGCGAGAAACGGCTGCTGCAGCCACCGCCCGCTTGCGTGTACTTCTCGGGCAGCGCACTGCAACCGACATTGCCCAGCGTGCCGGCCTCGCACTGCGTCGTCGTCAGCGAGACGATGCGTTCCCGCGACATGCTCTGTGCGCTCTTGAACTGGTACACGTAGTTGACGAGACGCATCGAGTCGCGACTGAATGCGTCCGCCCCGCCAAACTGATCCAGCAGGTCTGATTTGTCCATGCCCTGGCGCATCAACCGCGCAACGGCATCGGAGAAATGTCCCGCGTGCTTGCAGTTCTTCGACGTAGCTGTGGCAGACGTGCCCGTCTCGACGGAAACGAGTTCCGCAGCATTGGAGCAAGGCGTCTGCGAAAACGTCACAGAGCCGTCCTCGCCGGTGCAGCGATAAACGTCAGCAGTAGCCTGTGCGCCCGCCAACACTAGTAGCAGGCTAACAATGCGTTTCATAGTCACAGCCATTCGCAACCAAACGCAATCCTAGCGCGAGCTACCGGTGCGCGACGTGTAAGCGTGTCTCATTGTGGGCGATTGGTCTGGTCACCAGTATTGAGCTTTCAGGAGCTCATGATCCTCAGCCGAAACTACGGTCTCGATATCGAAAACAGGGTTTGAGCTGTCGCCACCGGCGCGCGCAATCGACATCTGCCGGTGAACTTCAGCGGCTGCGTCCGCCGGGGTCAGCGAGGCAATGACGGTATTGTCTGGCAGCTGAAGCACGGCCCCCTCGAAGACGACGCCGATGCTGCGGCCAAACGCATGCGGGTTCGTCCGGTACAGGGCGATCATCAACTGGTCAGCGCTGAAATCGTCCCGTACGCGACTAAGATCGAGCGCAATGTCTGACAGCGTGTCACCGCGTCGAACGGGTCCGTACGTATCGTTCCTTGCCTCCACCGCTTCGTCGATGGGCGGACCGGTGCTCGCCAACTGAACCACAGTACCAGCTGAGCCCTGACGCCAGTCTTCGTTCTGACGCGTCACCTCGGCCATCGCAGCAGACACAGAATGGCCGCCAGCTTCACTACTGTCCGGTATGTACAAGGTAGCGCCGGCGCTCAGCCTGTTGATGTTGCCGCTGAACGCCGTCGGATTGGCCTCGAACAGAGCGAGCATCATCTGGTTGATCGTGATGCCGTCCGGTCGGTAGTGCAGCGCTATGCCGGACAAAGTCTCACCTCTTGCGACCACATGCGCGACCTGCGATGGGCTTGCGGCGCTATGCACAGGGGATGAACGGCGGACGGATACGCTGTAGCTGCGACTACTGTCTTCGAGTTTGGGAGCGGCGCGCGCTCTATCGCCGGACGTGTTAGCCAGGCGCTCATTGACGGGTGCGGAGCGCCGCACCACCATCATGGCCCGATCTTCTTTGCCCGAAGGCCCGGCCGTAAACGAACCGCCGATCCTGACGCGTTGCCGGACTGTACCGAATCGAACCTGTATTTCCCTGGCATCGATGGACTCGATGATTGCCCCGCCAACGTTGGCGCCCTCGTGAACGAGACGCCCATTTAATAGTGCGGTCTTGCGCTTGTCGGAGACCAATACGCCGGACAGCCGGTACTGCTGAGAATCGCCGGCGCCAGGGCTGCTCCCCTGGGCCATAGATAACTGCGCGATTACGAGAGTCGCGAGGGCTACTGCAAAAAGCCTTATATACATCAGCCTGCTCCTGCTACCAGATGACCGGCATTGTTGGCTCCGGACCGAACCGGACTTAACTTATTACTAGGATCGGCCGCGATTGGATTTTCTTGAGGCTCAGGAGAGACTTTTTCACGCAGCCCGTTTCGTCTCCAGACTCAATTCTGTCGGAAATGTCGAGTTTCTCGAAAATTCAACGTTTTCGCTGCAAAATCTCGCCATAAACGGCAACTTTCACGGACTTTTCGTGAAGTTCCGGGGTTTCCACCGTGAAGTCTTGCGAAATCCAGGTGTTCAGGCGCCCGCAAGCGCCTGCAGGAGAGGGCCACGACACGCTCAGAGACGAGATTTATCGGATTTTTTCTGAAATTGCCGCTTTTTACCGACTATTTTCCCGAACTTAAGGACAGACAGGACGGTGTGTCCGCAAAGGAAGTTTCTTCGAGAAGCTGGAAAAAGTGGCACTTTTATAGGAAATCGCGATAAATAGGCCATTTTAGCCGCTATTTTGTGGATTTTAGGCGATTTTACCGATGATGCCACTGTCAACCCCGATCACGTGTCGCTGCAGGCTCCGAGCAGCTCGCCATGCCTGCGCTGGCTCTCGTCGATCTTCGCGAGCGCCATCTGGTAGCCGCTGTAGTACTTGAAGATATTGCTGACGTATTGCGGAGTCTCACGCCCGATGCGCCGCGCCGCGATGATCTCGACGTTGTTGAACCACGCATTCGGGTCGTAGCCCTTGTCGCGCGCCTCCTCGCGTATTCGGATCAGTCGCGTCGGGCCCGCATTGTACGCGGCGAGGGTCAAGAGCCAGCGATCGAGGTCGGTTAAAGTTGGTGCTGAGAAATACCGGTCCGACAGGAAACGCATGTACTTCGCGCCGGCGTGGACATTGCTGTCGACGGTCGTCACGTCGTCGATGCCGACGTTCGGGTCAGCCGCGGTAGTCGGTTTAATCTGCATGATGCCGATGGCGCCGGCACTGCTCCTTCGGTCCTGCCGGAGCCCTGACTCCTGGAACGCCTGTGCGACCAGCTTCAACCAGTCGAAATCGTAACGATCGGCATATTCCTTGAAGGTCTCGGCCAGCGCCTGCAGCCGATCGCTGTCGGTGATCGTCCGCGTGCAGCGCAGGTCATGGGCGTCCTTGAGGTAGCGATTGTACGTGTCGTTGCCGATCAGCGTGCCGCGCCCGTATCTGGCGAGGAACGAGTTCAATCGGTTCATCAGCGCCGGGCTGTCCTTGCGCGTGACCCACGCGATCGAGCCGCCTTCGTTGATGACGAGATCGTCCCGTACGGCAACATTCGGGAACACCTCTGACCAGAAGCCGGCCTTGTAGTCATCGAGCACCGTCATATCGATCATGCCGGCGTTGAGCATGTCCATGATGTCCTCGGTTTCCAGCAGTTCGTCGAGCTCGACAATCGTCGGTGGCTCGAGATCCCTCTCCTGCATCGACGCCGACAGTGCCTGCAGGTGCTCGAAGTAGCTGCTGGAGCGACGCACGTGAATCTCCCGGCCGGCGATATCGTCCAGCGTCGCGATGTCGTCGATGTCGGCGCCCGTGACGACGACCTCGTTGATGTCCTTGAGCAACGGCCGAGTGAATGCGACCTGCTGGCTACGCATGCCGGTAACCGTGAGGTCGGCCGCAATGATGTCGGCATGGCCTTCGAGCACCGCAGGGATCAGCCGGTCGCGACTCAGCGGAATGACGACGACGAACACGCGGACGTTCCGGCGGCCCAGCGCTTCGTTAAGGTGATCTTCGAGCCGATTGGCCAGCTCCCAGGCCGCGCCCCTGGGCATGCCGTCCTCGAAGTAATACATGTAGCCGCCGTATGGCGTGACGACACGGATCGTGCGGCGTTCGACCATGCCGTCGAAGTCGCCCGTCCACGGCGCCCACATCTCGCCATACGACATCGGCAGCACATCCTGGATCGTCGGCGTCTCGGCAACAGGCTCGGAGACCGTCTCCGCTTCAACCGGCTTTTCCGCATCAGGCTCCTTGTCGCCCGAGCAGGCCGAGAGGCCGGCAACGACAAGCAGGATCAGAAATAGGCTCTTGGCAGCGCGAATGCTTTGTTCTTGCTTTATTCGCATAACTGTCTGGCCAGTCTAGCATGTGGCAGACATTCGACCATTTGCTGCGACGATGGGTTCCCGCGTACCGGCATGGTCGTCTGGCGCGCGCCCCGCCGAAACAAGCCGCCCATTTCGGTTTCAACTGAAAGATTAGGTACTAATCCCGATTGAACAAAACAGGGCCGACTGCCCCAATGTAACGAGGCTGCGGCCCTACCTTTGGCCGCGCTAAGTAAGGGAGGGCATGTTTATGAGCAAATTCATCAAACTGCTGTTTGTTATGGTCCTTGTGCTGTTCGCGACATCGGCGTTCGGCGATGCCAAAGAAGTCAAGAAAGGCATCGAGGCATACAACATCGGCGACTACGCCACCTGCATCAACATGTGCATGCCGGATGCGGAGAAAGGCGATCCCGTCGCACAGTTCTGCGTCGGCCGTCTGTACGCCAACGGTTTCGGCGTTGACATGGACGATGCGCAAGCATTGAAGTGGTACGGACTGTCTGCAGAAGGTGGCTACGCGCCCGCGCAGTTCAACCTGGGCGTCATGCACGCCAACGGATGGGGCGTACCGATGAATGATGTCGAGGCTGCAAGGCTCTATCGCCTGTCTGCTGAGCAGGGATTCCTGCCGGCGGTCAACGGTCTTGCCTACGTCAACTCACGCGGCATCGGCATTGAGAAAGACGTCATCGAAGGCTTCATGTGGTACGAGATCGGCGCACAGCTGGGCGATCTCGACGCGGTCGTCAAAAGAGATGCACTCGCCGAGAAGATGTCGGCCGAGGACATCACGGCAGCAACCGCGAAAGCAACGGCATGGATGGAGACGCATCCGAAAGAAACGCTGCACGCAGGTATCGAATAGCAAGCAACAACAATACGGTTCGAAAGAGGACTGAATGACAGGCACGGATACCGTGCCTGTTTTTTTGTCTGCGAAAGCCAGCCCGACTATCTCACCGGCTGCGCTGGCCCGGGCCTGCACAAAGCCTTCTCCTCATTCGGAATTGCACTCCGGTATTCCGCTCAACCGGAAAATCCCTTGCGCAGGCAGCGGCCTGACCGACCTCGCCGACGAATCGGTGAGATAGTCGGGCTAGAGCGCCCCCAGTTCGATCGCCTTCAGCACCGCACGCGTCCGGTCGCGTACCCCAAGCTTCGCGAGGATGTTGGACACGTGGTTCTTGATCGTGCCTTCAGACTTGGACAGCGCCGTCGCGATCTCGCGGTTGCTGTAGCCGCCGGCCATCAGGCGGATGACTTCGGTCTCACGCGGCGTCAGCGGTTCAGGCATCGCGCTGCTCGCGAATTCCGATTCCTGCCGCGACAGACCCTTCAACAGTGCCTCGGTGATCGCGGGCTGGATCATCGTCTCGCCGTTCGCGACCGACTCGATCGCCTGGATCAGGTTTTCCAGTGACACGTCTTTCAGCAGGTAGCCTTTCGCACCCGCGCGTATCCCCTCGAGCACCTGCTCGTGATCGTCGAAGGTCGTCAGGATGATGACTGGCGTATCGTGTCCGGCACTGACCAGCGCCCGGGTGGCCTCGGCCCCGGACATCCTCGGCATGCGCATGTCCATCAACACAACGTCCGGTTGGTGCTTCTCGACAAGCGCTATCGCGCCGTCACCATCATCGGCCTCGGCAACGACCTCGACCTTGTCGGACAGGGTGAGCAGCCCGCGGATGCCCTGGCGCACCAGCGTCTGGTCGTCGATCAGTGCAACGCGGATAGCCACGAGCTAGACGCTTTCCGGGATCGTCACGTGCAGCCGCAGCGCGCTGTCGATCGTTTCGACGCTGAGCTTGCCTTTCAGGCGCTCGAGCCGCTCACGCATGCCGGCAAAGCCATTGCCTTCGATGAGTGCGCCTTTCTGCCGGCCGTTGTCGCGGATCGCCAGGTGCACCTCGCCGTCCTCCCGCCACAGTCGTATCCAGCTCCGGCTCGCGCCCGAGTGCCGTAACGTATTGGTCAGTGCCTCCTGGATGCAGCGAAGCAGGGACTCGGCAATCTCGAACTCGTCGATGGCGAGTCCGTCTTCGATATCGAGCTCGATGTGCAACTGCGGCACGCGTTCGACCAACAGCTTCACGGCCTGCGCGAAGTCGACCTCGCTCTCCTCACGTAGCGTGCTGACCGCCTCGCGCACGTCGGACAACAGCAAGCGCGCCAGCGCGCGCGACTCGGCGATCTTGTCTCTGGCCCCGCCGTCGGACAGCCGCTCGGCAATCTGGAGGTTGATCGACAGCGCGGTCAGGTGGTGGCCCAGCAGGTCGTGCAGGTCGCGGGCGATGCGCGTGCGTTCACTCTGGCGCGACGCTTCCGACAGCAGATGCTGCGTCGCGACGAGTTCGCTGTTCAAGAACTCCGCGCGATCGCGTGCTGATTCGGCACTGTGCGCAACACGCCCGGTCAGCAGCGCAAACAGGTGGAAGCTGCCAAACAGCGCGGCCGGGAAGATGGCGCTGTTGTCTTGCCATACGAATCGCATGATGAGGTACCAGGCAATCATGAGGACGACCAGGTGAACCCAAAGCGTGCGCTCTGTATAGAGCCCGGTGCCCATCGCGATCCAGATGATCGTGTAGATCGGCAGGAAGTCGAATGGGACCGCCCAGGCAACGGCGAGTGCGCTGCCGAGCTGAACGGCATGCGCCATGCGCTTCTGCGTCAACGAGATGTGCTCGTTCTGCGAGCCCGCCGTCAGCATGGCCGCGAGGTTGGTCAGCGCCAGGGCGAGCAGTGTCACCAGCGGATCCTGGCCACCCCGGCGAAAGATGATCCACACCGACAGGCCGGTGACCAGCGCCCAGGTCAGTATTCCGGCGCCCATCTGCAGGTTCTCGAGGCGTTTACGCGTTTGCATGCGTCTATTCTGGCCGCTGCCACTCATCGAGGCCATAGGCCGAAAGTCACGGTTTGGATTGATGACCAGCGGCACTGATCGTACGGGACGCCGCCGCCTAGCATGACGATCAACACTCGGGAGATCATCATGACCGCATTACACAGCTTTCTCGTCACCTCTCATATCGTTGTTGGTGCAGCGGCACTGGTGTTGTTCTGGATACCGATGCTCGCGAAGAAGGGCAGTCGTATCCACGTCGGCGCCGGCAAGGCATACACGACGGCGATGTACGTCGTCTCGATCACGGCATTCTTCGCGTCGGTCATGGTGCTTGCAGATCCGATCGGCATCCGGCGGCCCGGCATGGAGCTCGACCCCGAGGTCGCCGACCGTTTGGCTGCCAGTTTTCGCACGTCGAGCCTGTTCCTGCTGATGCTGTCCGTGCTGGTCTTCTCGAGCGTGCACCACGGCCTGATGGCACTTCGTGAACGCAGGTCACCGGGCATCCTGAAGACGCCGTGGCACCGGGGCATGATCGTGACGCTCGGCGTATTGGGCATCACCGTCGGCATCATCGGCATTCGCAGTGAAGCGATCCTGCTGACGATCTTCGGCGGAATCTCGATGTTCGCGTCCTTCGGCATGTTCCGCGAGACGCTGCCCGACCGCCTGGACGCGAAAGAGCGCCTGGTCGCGCATCTCGGTGGGTTGATCGGTTCCGGTATCGGCGCCTACACCGCGTTCTTCGCCTTCGGCGGCTCACGCTTTTTCGCAGAGCTCTTGCCGGGCCAGTGGCAGGTAGTCTCTTGGATTATCGCCCCGGTCATTGGAACGATTGCCATCAATCGAATGTCGAAACGTTACAAGAAGCCGAAGCCCGCAGCCGTCAAAGCGGCAACGGCCACGAGGGCCTGACCCCTTTCCGGGCCCACGAGCGCCTGGCGAAGGTCAGGCGCTTTTTCTCAAGCCTTCCTGAACGCCTGAGCGCGTCGATTCGCCGAGATCGGCCAGCAGCTCGAGGAACCGCTGGCGCTCTTCCTGTGACTCGAGCGTGCGGTCCGACAGGTGGCTCGGGTGCTGGTCCCGATCCAGCCAGAACTTGCCGGACACTCTTGCTGCCTCGGTGGACGCGGCCAGCCAGACAATCGTGTCGGCACCTTCCTCCGGCGTACGCAGCAGCCACTTGGTCGCACGATAGAAACCGGGCAACGACGTCTCGACGCCCGGCGTATCGGCCCAGCCAGGATGCATCGCGTTGACGGCGATGTCGTCCCAGCGATCTGCCCATTCCTCGGTCAGGATCATCAGGCCACGCTTCGCCTTGGCATAGGCAACGGACCCGGAGTACTCGCCGTGCTGGCTCTGAAGATCGTCGACGTCGATCTTCTGTGTGTACATGCCGCCGGACAGGACGTTGACGATGCGCGGCGATGTCGACATTTTCAGAAGCGGCAGCAACGCTTCTGTCAGCAGGTAGGGGCTCAGCAACAGCAGCGCAAAGCTCTTCTCGAAACCTTCCGCCGTCTGCTGGCGCGGATTGAACAACGCACCCGCGTTGTTGATCAGCATGTCGATCGCATTGCCTTCGGCAAGCAGGCGATCGGCCAGTGCGTGCACATCCGACATCAGCGACAGGTCGGCGATCTGGATATGGATGTCCTGGTTGCCGGTCTGATCCTTCAATTCATAGACGAGCTGTTCTGCCTTCGCGCTGTCTCGAGCGACGATCGTCAGGCGCGCGCCGAGCTCAGCCAGCTGCCTCGCGGCTGCGAGACCGAGACCGGACGTCGCGCCGGTGATCAGCGCGTGGCGGTTGCCCTGGTAGGCTGACACCGGTTTCCAGCCACGGCGCGAGGCGCGATAGCCGAGTTTCGTGAAGCGCCACAGGCCGGGCAGGACCAGGCGGTCGGCGGCGGCCAGCCAGCCGGATTCCTTCGGTGTTTCGAAGTCGTCCTCGAGCGCGGCCTTGAGGCCGGCCATCGCGGTCTTGCCGACGCGGTCCATCGCAGACGGGTAGATCTTGTTCAGCGCCAGGAGCGGCGCCGGAAAATCGAACTGGGCGATGTAGCGAAGCTTCGTTCCTTCGTCAGTTGCTTCGAACAGGATCTCCTCGCAGGCTGTGAAGAAGCGCGACTCCACCGTCATCAGCATACGTTCGTTGGCTTTGAACTCTTCGACGAGGTACTGCAGAGAAAAGCCCGCCCGCATGTCGACCTGGAACTCAGTGCCGACACCGGGCGCGCCAGAGGTGATCTTCTTCGCGCTCGCCACGGCCGGGTCCCACTCCTGTACGCGGGAGAACTCGGACACGTAGGCGAACACCTCATGCAGGGGACGGCTGACCTCGATGGTCTCGTCGAGAGTGACGTTGTGGCTCACGGTGTGTGCTCATAAACAAGAATATGAGTACACGGTAAGGGTCGGGCCCGTCACCGACAATAGACTGGGCTCAAGCTTTACAAACGGTTACGAAATGAAAGCTTTGGGCCTTATGTTCTGCGGATCTCGTAGATGACGTGATTGTCAGTCGCCCCGGGTCTCCGGACGGTCCCGTCGCGCAGCGCGCCGCCGATCTTCTCCATCGCCCGTCGCGAGCGCCAGTTGGTCTCGCCGACCCAGAACACGACCGTGTCGACAAACCGGAAAGCATGCTCGAGCATCAGCGCCTTGAGTTCCGCATTGGCTGTGCCGCCCCAGTAGTCCCGCGACAGAAAAGTCCAGCCAATCTCGATCTCGCTTCTTTCAGCATCGAGGTCGTTGTAGCGACTCGAACCGATGATGGCGCCGGTCTCCCGGTCGATGACGACGAACGCGCTTCCGCTTTGGAGTGCCACGTCGAAGAATTCGCGAAATACGTCTTCCTTGTAACGGTCTGACGCCGGATGCAGCTCCCACAGCTTCGGGTCCGCGGCGGCAGCAAAGAGTCCCGGCCAGTCATCGCTGGCAATCGGTCGCACGAGCAGGCGTTCGCCCGTCAGCGTCGGTTGCAGGTCGAATTCCATCGCTTAAGTTCCGAGATCCGGTGTCGGCCATGCTAGCGAGACTGAGGTAACGGGCCAAGAGAAAACGCCTGCGCTTTGCTAAACTCTGGCCTATGAACGCGAAGATTCTGTACGTCTGTGCAACATCACTCGCGCTGGGCACGGCCATGCTGTGCGCGAGCCCGGAAGCGAGCGCGTCCAAGCGGCTCGAAGTGCTGCCGATGACCAGCATTGTCCGGCCATACAAACTGGAAGACGATGCCTACAACTGGAAGGTCGTCGTACAGTCCCACCTTGACGGCGAACCGGTGCACGACACCGTGTTTCGGCGACCCACCGGCCCGACCGAGGCCGTCCAGGTCGATTGCTCGCAGACGCAGAGCATTGGTGTCTATTTCGAGGTCAAAAGCGAGTCGAAGCACAAGAACATGATGCGGCCTTTCCGTTTCAGCTGGTCGCACAACGACATCGACCCGGAAGAGCCCGTTCGCAGTGACTTCAAAGGAGCGTGGCTGTTACCCAAGGTCCAGGGCGTCATGCTCTTCTCCGACCACCTGAAGCTGACCGACGCCCGACGCAAGAATGGCGAGTGGAAGCTGCGCGTCTACCACATGGGCGAGGAGATCTTTCGCGAAGAGTTCAACCTGATGTTCTGCGATCGGCCGTACGCGCCGCGCTGGTACCGGGACGGTGCCGCGGCAACGACGACTGCCGCGGTCGGCGCAGCCGCCATCACGGTGAGCGGCTTCAGCGAGGTATCGGCCACGGGCGACCCGTTGATCGACGAGATCGACGCCACGATCGAGTCCATCGACTCGTCACTGAACGACTACATCCGCGAGTACCTGGAGATGGTCCAGCTTCCCGACACGGAGTTCCGCTCGATCGAGCGCAAGCTCGAACGCACGGTGAAGGCGGAGCGCGAGGACAACCCGGCGACCTTCAACCAGGTCCCCGAAGATATCCACCTGCTGCAGGTCAAGATCCGCTTCCTGCGATCGGCGCACCCGGCCTTTGAGGGCAAGCAGATTCCGGAGTCGGTCGGCGGGAAGTTCGCGAAGCTCGGTGAGCTCGAAGAGCGCCTGCGCCAGGAAGAGGCCGAAGCTGCACAGCAGTAACCCGGGCTGCGTCGCAGTCTCGGAACTTTACGTCTTGCTGTTCGCAGCGTCGCGGTATTCCGCAAGCTGCTCGTCATCCTGCGCCGTCCAGTAGTCGGCGTACTGCGTCTGCATGGCGCCCAGGATTTCCGACGCCCGCTTCGCATCTCCCTTAAGAAACGTAAAGCGCGCCCGAAGCCGCATGTCGGTCGGCGTCTCGCCCTTCTCGATCTGGCCGCCGATCAAGGGCTCGGCAGCCGACAGGTCGTTGGTATCGAGAAGAAGCTCGACCAGCTTGCGTGTGACCCGGTCTTTCGTCACGACAAAGCCGGTCTCGTCGATCTCGTTGAGCGTCTGTCGGTACTGATCGATCGCTTCGTCGGTCTTCTCGTGCAGCGCGGAGATGTCGCCGTCGAGTTCCATCGCCTCGATCAACGGTTCGTACAGGGCTTCGCGACGGGCGAGTTGCACGATGTCATCGACGCGCGTCTTTGCCGAGTCGAGGTCTTGAGCCTGTATGTCAATGCGGGCGAGACGCACATTGACCTGCGCGCCGCGCGACAGGTCATCGATGCCCTCGAAGATCGACTTGGACTCCGCGTAGGCGGCACGCGCCGCATCGAGGTCGCCGGCGCTGAACTCGGCCTGCGCGAGCTGCGCCTTCGCCGTTCCCATGAACAGCTGGTCGTTGGCCTCGCTGGCAATGTCGAAGGCCTCGGTCGCCGCGGCCTTGGCGTCGTCATAGCGTTGCTCGTTGACGTACAGGATCGACAGCATGCCGAGAATCCGGCCCTGCCCGACGCGGTCGCCGATCTCGCGCCGAATCGCGAGCGACTCGAGGTGCAACGGCTCGGCCTCGCCGATGCGTCCCTGGATGCGACGCAGGTAACCGAAGTTGTTCAGCATCATCGCTTCGTTGCGACGATCGTTGGTCGCACGAAACGTCGCGAGTGCCTGGGCCAGGTGATCTTCCGCATCGCTGAGCTTGCCCTCGGCCATGTCGATGTTGGCGAGCGCGGCCGGCAGCTGGCCGGGCAGCATGCCTTGCCCGGCGTCGGCATAGGCGACGTTCGCCCTGGCAATCAGCGCACGGGCCTCGTCGTACTCGCGCTTGTCCTTCGCATGGATCGCGAGGTTGTTGTAAATCTTGCCTTCGGTGATGCGGTCGCCGGCTGCCTTTGCGATCTGCAGCCCTGCCTCGAGCGTCTGCTGTGCGAGGTCGCCGCGACCGCTGCGGATGTATACCGTGCCGAGCCCATGGTGAGCGACCGCCCTGAGTGACGATGCCGGCTCTTCCGGCAGCGAGTCGATGATTTCCCTGAACGCGTCCTCGGCGTCCTGCGTGCGGCCGAGGATGCGAGCACAGTCCGCCCACTCGTAATGCGCGCGGGTGATCGAGTCGGTGGCCGATTTGACGACCTCGAACAGCTGCAGCGCATCGCCGCAGCGGCCCTCCAGCGAATAGGCGAGTGCACGCGAGTAGGCCTCGTTGATGAACGGGTCCTCGGCGATCATCGTAACGTCGCTGCCCGCGCTGTCGTCGAGCGACCCGGCGACGCGATTGATCATGCCTTTCAACAGTGTCGTCGGCTCATCGCCGACCATCGTGCCGCGCGCCACGCTGCCGTCGGCAGCATGCAGCGTGTAAGAGAGTCTGAGCGAACCGGCATTCTGCTCCAGGCGCGTGCGCAGCAGGTGGCTGGCGCCGTACACCTCGTTCAACAGTGTCAGGTCTTCCGCCGCGCTCTCGTCATCCGGCAGGCCATTGGTCTCAGCAAAGCGAATCGCGTCCGACGAACGCACGACCGACAAGGAGCCGGTCTGCGACACGAGCTCGCCGGCAAAGCCGAGCAGCCCGAGACGAACCCACTCGTATTCATTGTCATTGGTCATGTTCTCGACCGGCATGATCGCGAGGTGAACATCGTCGGTAACCGGTTTGTCGGGCCAGAGATAGGCAGAGAACGCGATCAGGGTTGCGACGAAGGCCAGGGCGATCAGCCGCAGGTTATTCGACGCCGACTCGGGAAGCGGTGCGTCCGCCGTCGGTTTACTGTCGTCCAGCGTCGCGATGAACTGGTAGCCGTGGCCGTGCACGGTGCGAATGACGGTCTGCGTGTCGGCGCTGTCATCGACGGCCCGGCGCGCCTTCATGATCGCGCGGGTCAGCGCCGTCTCCGAGACGATCGTGCCGGCCCAGACCGTGTCCTGGATCTCGTCCTTGTTGACCGCGCGGTGGCGTTGCTCGATCAGGTAGCGGAGCAGGTCGAAGACCTTGGGCTCGAGCGGCACGAGCTCGCCGTCTTTCCTCAACTCCCGGGCGTTCGTGTCGAACGTGTAGCCGCCGAAGCGGATCACGCTGCTCGACCCGTCATTTTGGGCCGCCTGATCAACCGTCATTGCATCGTCAGCATATCGTCACGCCGTGGTCATGACTCCGAACCGCTACGGCCACAGACTTGATCCCAGAGAAAACAATCTCTTTATCAACAACTTATGTATGTAACGACGGAGGAACTACCTATGAAACGCTTCGCAATGCTTGCTTACGGCGTACTTTGTTATGCCATCTTTTTCGCCACTTTCTTGTACGCCATTGGCTTCATCGGCAACCTGATCGTACCAAAATCCATCGATTCGGTGCCCACCGTGTCGCTGGGCACGGCCCTCTTCATCAACACGCTGCTACTGGTCGTCTTCGCGGTTCAGCACAGCGTCATGGCGCGGCCGTGGTTCAAGCGGGCCTGGACGAAGATCGTGCCCGACGCGGCCGAGCGCAGCACCTATGTGTTGTTCTCCAGCCTCGCGCTAATCCTGCTGTTCGCACTGTGGCAGCCGATGGGCGGCGTTATCTGGGCGGTGCAAAGCCAGGCGGCGAGCATTGCCTTCTACTTAGCTTACGGCTTCGGCTGGCTGCTCGTGCTGGTCAGCACCTTTGCCATCGACCACTTCGACCTGTTCGGCCTGCGCCAGACTTGGCGATACGCGCGCGGTGTCGACTACGAGCCGCCGGTGTTCAAGCAGCCGATCCTGTACCGCATCGTTCGTCATCCGCTGTACGTCGGCTGGCTGTTCGTCATGTGGGCGACGCCGACGATGACCATTGCGCACCTGTTCTTCGCCGTCGTGACCACGCTGTACATCCTGGTGGCGATCCAGTTCGAGGAGCACGACCTGAAGTCGGCGCATCCGGAGTACGAGGAATACAAGCGCAGCGTGCCGATGCTGATCCCGGCGATCGGCCGGCTGTTCAGGAAGCCTGCTGCTCAGGCGGCCAGCTAATCGACGATTCACTTATCAATGCGCCGGGGCCTGCCGGCTGCGCGGGTCCCGGTCACTTCACTGAAGGGTTACGATCATGATGACTGCAATAGCTACCGCCGCCACGAAAGGCGACAAGTCGAAGTGGCTGAAACGAGCCGGCCTCGTCGGCTTCTGGTTCTTCTTTATCAAGGGGCTGTTGTGGCTCGTCGCCCCGGTGTTTTTCTACTTCGTCATGCAGGGTGCATGACGGCGTAAATGGGGACAGGCGTAATTGGGGACATTCTGCTTTTCCAGAAAAGCAGAATGTCCCCAATTTCCCCTGCTTTTCCAGAAAAGCAGAATGTCCCCAATTTCCTCTTAAGCCGCATCCGCCTCCAGGCCGATACTGCGGATACGACGCTCGTCCGAGCCGAAGTTCGCCGGCAGGCCGCCCACGGTCATGGCCAGCCACTCGTCATCGAACTTCTTCCACAGCGACTCGCGCGGGTCGTCCGAGTGCGATACGGGAAGGACGCGAAGCTCCGAGGGCGACGTCAAACGGCTCGCCGTGCCCATGACCGAGCGTGACGGCACGACGTCGTCGTCGAGGCCCACGCCGATGAACGTCGGCTTCTGGATGCGCTTCGCGAAGTGCAGCGTGTCGAAGTAGTTCAGGGTTTCGAGCGCACGGTCGGCTTCTTCCGGGTTGGCCTCGAGGAAACGCTTGATCTCCATCGACGAGCCGGCCTTCGCGAGCCGAATGCGTTCCTTGTTCCAGCCGAAGGTCGGCTGCCCGGCGACGACCATGTTCGCGTACGGGTCGAACGCGGCTTCCATGATCGCGAGCGCGCCGCCGAAGCTGAAACCTTTCAGCGTGATCGTCGAGATGCGCCAGCTCAACAGTTCACGGGCAACGGCAATCGCCTGCGCGATGTCGGAGACGGCGCCGCGGATGATGCTCGTCTGCGGCGATTCGATGCCGGTCAGTACCCAGCCGCCCTTCGCCAGCGGCAGGCGACCGGAGCGGCCGAAGCCACGCAGGTCGAATCCGCAAACGTTGCAGCCGGTGCGCGCCCAGTGAAGCATGATGTCGTGCTGCGAGTTGTAGCCGTGCGAGTGCACGATCAGCGGCCGCGGCTCGGGCGAGTCATGCGTCAGCAGGTAGCCCCGGATCGGCACCTGGCCCAAGGACGTGAACTCGAGCTTGTCGAGCTGCAGGCCCAGGGCCGGTGCTTTCTGGCGTGCGAGTATCGGCTTCGGTTCGACCTCGGCGATCGTCTCGCGACAGGCCCGCCAGAACTCGTCGAAATCCGACGGCTCCTCAATGAGCGGGTTGTAGCTGTCGATGTCAGTTAAAGACATCAGTCTCTCCTGCTTGTTGTTATGCTTGCGCGCATGTCCACCGAGGTGATCCGCGAAAGGCTTTTGGACACGATGGCTCGTCATCGTGTCTTCGCCAAACTGTCCCCGCACCGACTGATCGCGTTGCTCGAGTCGGCCGACGTGCAGACGTATGAGAGCGGTGAACTGGTCTTCGAGCAGTTCCACCCGGCCACAACATTCTATCTGCTGTTCGAAGGCGCTGCGACCGAGGAGCGCCAGGGCGCCGATCGCACCAAACCGGTGAGTGGCGTCGCAACCGACTGGCCCGAGGCCGCGGTCGGCTGGAGCGGCTTCCTGCCGCCGTATCGCTACGGCAGTACGATGCGGGCAGCCGAGACGCTGACAGCACTCTGCTGGTCGCACGAAGCGCTCGCGTCACACTTCTACGCCGACCCCGAGCTCGGCATCTGCTTCTACGACCTCGTCCTCGACAGCGTCGGCAAGGCCTTCGAACGGTTTCGCTTACGCCGCATGCAAAGCAGCCGCGTGTTCTTCGAGCCGCCCGCGGCAGGCGAGGCCGGTGCACGCCGTCCCGTCGTCGGACGCGCCGACAGCTGCCTGCAGCGCTCGGCCTTCTTCGCCGCCTTCGATGACGAGGCCATCGAAGCGCTGAGCGGCATCGCCGTGCTCGAGTCTTTTGCGGCTGGCGACAATGTCGTTCGCGAAGGTGATGACACCGGCGGCCTGTTACTGCTGGCGACCGGTCGCTGCAGCCTTGCGTTCGAAGATAAAGGCAGCGAGGGGTTGAGACCGTTTCGCCGCGTGCGCGATCGCTCGGCGATCGTTGCCGGCGTGCCGAACGCCGATGGCGAGTTCCTTGCAGAGGCCGGCGTCTGGGCAGAGACGGACTGCTGGTTTTATCGCATACCGGCAAAGCCGCTGCGGCAGCTGCAGATGAGCGACCCTGAGTTCGGGCGCGCGTTCCAGCATCGCCTGCTGATGCGCATCGCCGGTTTGATCGGCGCCGTCGAGCTCATCCAGGACGAGGCCTCCGCGGAGCCGGAGATCGCCGCGATCGTTGCGACACTCGCCAACAACCAGGCCCGCCTGCCGGTGACGTCGAATCTCTTCAAACTGCCCTACCTGCTGCGCAACCAGTTGACCGTCGGCAACGCGTTCGCAACGCTCAAGCACGTGCAGGAGACCGGCGCCTATCACGAGCGTTTGCTCGCGGCGCAGTGCCGCGAGATGGCCGACAACCTCGCCGCCGAACACGCGTTCTACCAGGCAATTGTCCAGGCCACCGATGAAGTCAGCAGCATCGACGATTCGGTGACGCCGGAAGACGCGCGCATGCTCTGCGATCGTCTCGTGACCGAGGCCTTCGAGCATCTCGACTGCCGCGTCGACAACCTAGAACGACTCCCCGAGCGCGGCGGCTACATTCTCATCATCAATCACATGCAGTGCCCGGAACACTACATGCTGCCGAACGGCTACCATTTCTCGTTTGATACGGCCTTCGCTTGCAGCCTGATCTGGCAGCGTCGCGGCAAGAGCGCCGTGCGTGTCGTGCGCGAGAGCCCGGGCGCCGAGTTCGGCCACAACATCTTCTATCGCAAGCTCGCGCCGATCATCGTGCCGACCGTCGAGTCGGGCCTGCAGTCGATGAGCGAGGAGGCGTTCATCGAGGCGCGCCGCGAGGCTGGCCGGCGATTCGGCCAGGAAGGCAAGAAGATCCTCGCCGCCGGCACGCCGCTTCTGATCTGCCCCGAGGGCCAGAGCCAGCCCGAGGCCGAGTCGCCCGGCCATTTTCACAGCGGCGCGTTCCGTCTCGCGCTCGATGCCGGTTGCCCGATCGTGCCGGTCGCAGTCGCGGGCTTCGGTCGGCGCTACAAGGACGGGCCGCTCGTGGCGAGCGTCGGTGAGCTTGTGCACGTGCCGAAGGCGTTGGCCGGTGATTCGGCCGCTCTGCGTGATTGGATCGGGCGCTTTCGCGACGACTTTGCGAACGAGGTCAGGAAAGCGCGTTCAGCAGCCTACGGGCCACCGCAGTTTCACGCCCTGGTTGAAGCGTCCTAGCCGAAGGCGCTTGCTGTCAAAATCGATGCGTTTAGAACGAGCCGGGGCTGATTGCCTGCACGGCGCTGCGGGTCATTTGTTCGGATCAAACTGGCATTGAGGGCGAATCGCGAAGACGTTCGCGGCCCTGCCGTTTCTCCCTGAATTGATGTCGGTTTTCTTTACATTTTCGCGGCGCAATTCGACGGGTGTTTGGGACCCGATCGGTTCAAACCGCGGAATTACAGGAGGAATCTGTAGGGTGCTTGCACCGGCATGATTTATGCATCGCTATCTCGATGGGAGAGTGACTAACCGCTGGATCGAAGCCGGGACGACGACAAAAACGCGCTCGGGCATGCCGATCCTGCTGCCGTTAGATCGAGAACAGGGGATACTAAATGCGTGGACGTCGAGTTCGCCCGTTTGTCGGGTTTCTGTTGTTGCTGTGGTTCGGGGCCGCCTTCGCCGACTATAACTACGAGTACTACGAGGGCAATTGGAGCGTCCTGCCCAACTTCGATGCTCTGACACCGGTAACGACCGGTACTACCCAAGACTTCGACATTTCCGTCCGCCTTCGTGACTCGCAATACGGTTTTCGATTCACCGGAACGATCACCGTCGAGACCAGCGATACCTACACGTTCTACACCAATTCCGACGATGGCTCGCAACTCTTCATCGACGGTGCGCTCGTTGTGGATAACGACGGATTGCACGGGCCGCGCGACGCGTCAGGCAACATCGTTCTCTCTCCCGGCACTTACACCATCGTTGTCACCTTCTTTGAACAGGGCGGTGGCGAGGTGCTTGCCGTTAGCTGGAGCAACTCGAGCAACGGCCGCCAGCCGATAGCGTCTGACGGAGTCATTGGCACGGCGCCCGATGCTTACGCCGACGGGCAGTGGGGTCCGGTGATTCCCTGGCCACACGTCGCCGTGTCCGCGGCCAACCTCCCCGACGGCCGCGTTCTGACATGGTCCGGCTCGGAACGCGACACATGGCCGAGCACTGAGCAGACTTACAGCGGCACCTGGGACCCCGCGACCGGTGAGTTCGTCGAAATCTTCCACGACGGGCACAACATGTTCTGTGCACATCTCGCGATGGCGGAAGACGGTCGTGTGTTCGTTAACGGTGGCCGCAACCAGACGAACAGCCCGTGGACCAGCCTTTTCGACTACCGTGACAACAGCTGGACACAGATCGAAAACATGGCCTCCGGCGGTCGCTGGTACCCGACCACGGTCGCGCTGACGGATGGCGACATGTTTACGGCGATTGGTACCGCCACCAACCAGCGCTACCCCGATCGCTGGAATTCCGACAGTGGCTGGAGGATCCAGACCGGCATCGACTTCAATGACATGGTTCTCGATGACTATTTCTCGGGGGGTAGTCACGGTGAAAGCCGCTGGTGGCCGCTGCTCCATGTTGCGCCGAACGGAAAACTGTTCCACTCGGGCCCAACGCCGCAGATGCACTGGATCAATCCCGCTGGCGACGGCAGTTACGAAGCCGTCGGCGGTGCCTTCACCGACTGGTATCACAAGCACGGCACGACGGTCATGTACGACGAAGGCAAGTTGCTGACCGCCGGTGGCTGGATCAGCGGCAACAATACCCGGAGCACCAACCAGGCATTCACCGTCGACCTGACCGGTCCCGCGCCGGTCGTCGCCGCTACGCAACCGATGCTGCACGCGCGTAAATTCCAGAACGGCGTCATGCTCCCGACCGGTGAGGTCCTGGTCGTTGGCGGCAATACCTCCGGCCGCAAATTCAGCGACGACGGCGCCATACTCGTGCCGGAGTTCTGGAATCCCGTCACGGGGACGTGGCGTGAAGGCGCGCCGATGACGATCCCGCGAAACTACCATTCGGTCGCCCTGTTGCTGACGGACGGTCGCGTTCTCGCGGCGGGCAGCGGTTACAACTCGAACAGTGTGCCGGCTTCCACGCACCAGGACGGCCAGGTGTACTCGCCGCCGTATCTGTTCAACCCGGACGGCACGCCTGCCGTTCAGCCGGTGATTTCAAGCACATCGGGTGAGGTCGAGGTCGGCGCCACTTTCAATATCGGGGCGTCGGAGTCCATCGCGTACTTCTCGATGATCAAGATGTCGTCAACGACGCACGGGTTGAACACCGATGTCCGCTACCTGCGTCCGGCCTTCGCCGCCACGGGTGGCAACAACTACGACGTGACGCTGCACAGCAATCCCAACGTTGCGACGCCGGGCTACTGGATGCTGTTCGCCGTGAATGACAGCGGCGTACCCTCCGAGGCACACGTGATCCGCGTAACGGCCGTCGATGCGCGCCTCGAGAACCGCGCACTGACCGGAATCGTGAGCCAGTCGTCTACGGCGACCGGAACCGGGGATCTTTCCGCGGCGAATGCCATCGACGGTGACCTGACCGGAACCGAGGTCTCGGGCTCGCTGGCAAGCACACAGTCCGACACGAACGCGTGGTGGGAGATCGACCTCGGACAGGTCTATGGGATCGATACGCTGCGCTTGTGGAATCGCACCGACTGCTGTGCGGACCGGCTCAGCGACTTCTACGTTCTCGTGTCGGAGACGCCTTTCACGTCACAAGACCTGTTCGAAACGCGTCAACAGGCTGGCGTCGTCGAGATCTTCCATCCCGGCGTAGCCGGCCAGCAGACGAATTTCGCGGTAAGCGCGAACGGGCGATACGTTCGCATTCAACTGGCCAGCCAGGACAACCTGCAGCTCGCCGAAGTACAGATTTTCGGCGACGCGCCCTTACCGCCGCCGCCGAGTAATGACCTGAAAGTCGAGAACGGCGTGCTGGAAAACGTCGGCAGCGATTGGCAGACGGTCACTCTGTCACAGAGCTTCGTCGATCCGGTCGTCGTTGCGTCCGTTCGTTACGACGATACCCAGTTGCCGGCAGTCACCCGCGTCCGAAGCGCCGCAGGCAACAGTTTCGACGTTCGCGTTCAGAATCCGAGCGACACTGCGCTCAGCGGCTACGCGGTCAACTATGTCGTCGTCGAGGCCGGCGTCTACGACCAGGCCGGTCTCAAGATGGAGGCCGTCAAATATTCTTCGACGCTGACCGACGAGAACGGCAGCTGGGTAGGCGAGTCGAGGGCCTATCAACAGGCTTACACCAACCCGGTCGTCGTGGGCCAGGTGATGACCGCCAACGACGATCGATGGAGTGTGTTCTGGGCCTCCGACGGCACGAGCGGCAACCCGCCGTCGGTCAGTTCGCTCCATGTGGGTAAACATGTTGCGGAAGACACCACGGTCGCAAGGAATGCTGAAACGGTCGGCTACCTCGTCTTTGAAAGCGGTTCCGGCACTGCGGCTGGCGTCGCCTACGAGGCTGGCCTCGGCGCCGATACCGTCCTCGGTGTCGTCAATGCGCCGCCGTATCGCTATTCACTGAGCGGCAGCTACAACGTGGCCGTCGTCGCCAGTGCCGGAATGGACGGCAGAAACGGCGGCTGGCCCCTGCTGTACGGCCCGCAGATTAACGGCGCCGAGCTCGATCTCGCGATCGATGAAGACCAGATCGCCGACAGCGAGCGCAGTCGAACGACTGACCAGGTCGCGTACATTGCGATGGAGCAGACCATCGCGGATGTCGTGATCGCCGGCGTAAGCAACGCACCGGAGGCAAGCGGCTCGACGGCAAGCTTTGTCGCATCCGCGACCGGCGTAGGGACGCTCGAATACAGCTGGAACTTCGGCGACGGTCCGACACCGTTCACAACGAATGACACGGCAACACACGTCTTCACGACGCCCGGTCGTCACCTCGTCACACTGACGGTCCGCGACTCCGATGGAAACACCCAGGAGTTCATATTCACGCAGCTGGTGCATCTGCCGCTGACAGCCAATGCGCCCAGCGTGTCGGGCGGTATCGTCGAGTATGCCTCCCGGGATGAGGTCTGGAACGTCAACCCCGACAACGATTCGGTAACGGTCGTCGACACCCTGATGCAGGCCGTGGTGGCCGAGATTCCGGTGGGCGATGAACCTCGTGGACTGGCCATCGCGCCGAACGGCAGCGTCTGGGTCGTCAGCAAGGGTGCTGCGACGATCACGGTCATCGATCCCGCGACCTACACGGCCAGCGATGTTCTGTTCCTGACCGTGGGCTCGCAGCCACATGGCCTGGTCATCGGCGCGACGACGGCCTACGTTGCCCTCGAGGCGACCGGCGAGGTCGTGGCACTTGACGCAACCACGGGCGCCGAACTCACCCGCGCCTGGGTCGGCGATCGCGTTCGCCACCTGTCGCTGGACGGCGCGGAATCGCAGCTCATGGCATCGCTCTTTGTCACCCCGCCGCTGCCCGACGAAGGTATCGGCGTACCCGTTGTGGACGATGGAGGCACCTTGTACGGCGCCGAGGTCCTGATCCTCAATCCGTCGAGCCTCGCAACGACGGACACGGTCGTCCTGCAGCACAGCGATCGGCTGGTCTCCGAGCACAGCGGTCCCGGTGTGCCGAACTACGTCGGTCCGGCCGTCATCTCGCCCGATGGCTCAGCGGCCTGGGTGCCGTCGAAGCAGGACAATGTCCTCGCGGGCGCCCTTCGCGGCGGCCAGGGCATGAGTTTCGACCAGACCGTACGTGCCGTCACGTCGAAGATCGAGATTCCGGCCATGACGGAAAACTTCACGATGCGTGTCGATCACGATAACGCCAGCGTGGCCAGTCATGCTGCCTTCGGCCCTTACGGTATTCACCTGTTTACCGCGCTCGAAGGCAACCGGGAAGTGGCCGTCGTCGATGTCATGTCCGGTGTCGAGCTGCTGCGTTTCGACGTCGGACGCGCACCGCAGGCGGTCACCGTATCGGCCGACGGAACGCGGCTCTATGTGCACAACTTCATGGACCGCAGCGTAGGGATCTACGACGTCAGTCAGCTGATCGGGTCGGGCGTCGTTGCAGCGAGCGAGATCGCGACGATCACAACGGTCGCCACCGAATCGCTGCCGACCGAAGTCTTCCGCGGCAAGCAGTTCTTCTACGATGCGCGGGACGACCGGCTGGCCGCGCTGGACTACATGAGCTGCGCGTCCTGCCACAACGAAGGCGGAGAAGACGGGCGTGTCTGGGACTTCACCGGCATCGGCGAAGGCCTGCGCAACACCATCAGCCTTGAGGGACGTGGCGGTACGGACCACGGAAACCTGCACTGGACGGCCAACTTCGACGAAGTTCAGGACTTCGAGATGCAGATCCGGACCTTTGCGGGCGGGCTTGGCCTCATGGATGCAACCGACCTGACCGTCGGTACGCGCATGGAGCCACTCGGCGATCCCAAGGCGGGCATCAGTGCGGACCTGGACGCGCTGGCGGCTTACGTGTCGTCGCTCAGCGATGTGCCGGCGAGCCCTTATCGCGGTCTCGACCGGCAACTCAGCGCGGATGCCCAGGCCGGAGCGCTGCTGTTCGAATCGGAGGGCTGTGGTACCTGTCACACGCCGATACCGATGACCGACAGCAGCGACGGCGACGGCATGCACGACGTAGGTACGCTCGAAGCCAGCAGCGGCCAGCGACTCAACGGTCCGCTGACGGGTATCGACACGCCGACGCTTCTCGGCGCCTGGGGAACGGCTCCCTACCTGCACGACGGTTCGGAGCAGACACTCGAGTCCGCCATTACAGCGCACAGCGGTGTGGCACTGACCGCAACCGAGCTGGGCCAGCTCGGCGCATTGATCCGCGAACTGGAATCGGGCAGCGAGTTGTCGAACAGCGACGGCCCGATGCTGGCGCACGGAACCGTATCGCTGGTCGGGGACGCCTGGCAGACGGTCACGGTGCCGATCACGTATACGGACATGGTCGTCATCGCTTCGGTGCAATACGACGATTCGGCGTTGCCCGCCGTTGCAAGAGTACGAAACGCTGGCGGTAACAGCTTCGACGTTCGGGTCCAGAACCCGAGCGGCGAGCCGCTTGCCGGCTACACGGTGAACTACGTCGTCGCACAGGCCGGTGTTTACAACCAGCTCGACCATGGAATAACCATGGAGGCCGGCACGATGACGTCGACGCAGACCTCCAACCACAACAGCTGGGTCACGACGGCGCAAACCTACCAGCAGGCGTATACGACGCCCGTCGTGGTCGGCCAGGTGATGTCCGCCAACGACGCGCGCTGGAGCGTGTTCTGGGCCAACAGCGGCGGCAGCAACCGGAGTATGCCGACCGCCAGCTCGTTCGGAGTCGGCAAGCACGTTGGCGAGGACCCGGATGCATCGAGGCTCGATGAGACGATCGGCTACTTCGTTATTGAAGCCGGCAGCGGCAGCATCGAAGGTGTCGACTTTGTGGCCGGCCTGACGGCGGAATCGATTGGCGGCATATTGCAGGGCGCGCCCGACACCACGAGCGTTGGTGGAAACTATTCTGCCGGCGTCGTGTCTTCGGTTGGCATGAATGGCGATAACGGCGGTTGGCCCTTGCTCTATGGCTCCAGTCCGCTCGCGGGCGGCGAGCTGGACCTGGCGTACGACGAGGACCAGGTCTTAGACAGCGAACGCAAGCACCTTGCCGAGGTCGTCTCGTACTTCCTGCTGCAGTAGCTGTGCCGGTCAAACGAGCAAGCCGCCGTCGGAGGCGAGTCCCTTCGATGGCGTGGCTGCTCGTTCTGCTGGCTGCCTTCGGGCAGGCCGCTGGGGACACGACATGGAGTGCCGGCTCGGATGGCGGGCTTTACGAGGCCAGCCTCGCCCCGCGCGACGGACGTGTTCGCATCGGCGAGATCCAGGACTGGGTGCTCACGCTCCGCACGGCGGAGGATGACACGCCGCTGCGTGATGTGCGCATCGGTGTGGGCGGTGGGATGCCCGGTCACGGCCACGGATTGCCGACCCAGCCGGCAGCGACGGAATACTTAGGCGACGGCCGGCACGTCATCGCGGGCGTCAAGCTCAGCATGCCGGGCGAGTGGGTACTCGCCTTCGGCATAGAGACGGCGAACAGTCGCGATCGCGTCGTGTTCGAGATGCAGGTGAAGCCCTGGCAGGACGATCGGGAGCAGCTACTCAAAAGCCTGTTGCTGGACGACTCCGTTCTGCCACCCCCGTCACCGTCGAACCGGGTCGCCGACAATCCGAAGGCGGCCGAGCTTGGTGAGCGGCTGTTCTTCGATCCGCGTCTGAGTGCCAATGGCAAACTGTCCTGTGCGTCCTGCCATCAACCCGAACGCTTCTTCACGGACGGCTTGCCGCGCGCCCAGGGCATGCAGGAGACGGCGCGAAATACGCCAACCGTCATCGGCGCCGGTCATCTTAAGTGGTTCTACTGGGACGGGCGCCGTGACTCGCTGTGGTCGCAGGCACTGTTGCCACTCGAGGCCGCGGACGAGATGGGCTCTGACCGGGTGTCGATCACGCGGCTGGTCGGGAAGGACAGACAGCTCCGCGCAGCCTACGAAGCGGCGTTCGGCCCGTGGCCGTTGGATAAGGCAGAGCACTCGTTGCCGGATGCCGCGGGTCCCTTTGGCGATTCGTCGTTTCGAGCGGCCTGGTCGGCTCTCGATCGCCGATCCCAGCAGTCGGTCAACCGGGTTTTCGCCAACCTGGGAAAGGCCCTCGCGGCCTGGCAGCGTACCCTGCCGAATCCGGTGTCGCGTTTCGATCGATACGTGGCGGCTGAGCTCAGTCCCGATGAGTCGGCAACGGAATGGCTGACTGCCGATGAACGAGCCGGGCTCGAGCTGTTTTTGGACGAAGAAAGGACGCACTGCCTTCGCTGCCACAACGGACGCTGGATGACCAACGGCGACTTCCACAACATCGGCACCGGAACCTTCTCCGGCGATCGTCTGGATTTCGGCCGCGTCTTCGGCATCCGGGCCCTGTCGATGGATGAGTTCAGCTGCCTGGGCCCGTACAGCGATGCACGACCGGAGTCGTGCAAGGAGATGCGGTTCCTGAACCGCGGCTCGCACGTGCCCTTGGAAGGGGCGTTCAAGGTCCCGAGCCTGAGAAACGTCAAACACTCCGCGCCCTACATGCACGACGGTCGCTTTAAGGACCTCGAGTCGGTCATCGCCTTCTACCGGAATCCCCCGTCGGGCGAAGCGGCGCACGAGCTGTTTCCGCTGGACATTGACGACGAAGAGGCCGCCCAGCTTATTGCTTTCCTGAATAGCCTCACGTGGGAGGACTGAAGCTCTGTCCGATAGTCGAGCCTGGCGATGGCGTCGACTATGCCGCGGACGCGGGAAAAGGGGGAAAAGGGGACATTCTGCTTTTCTGAAAAAGCAGAATGTCCCCAATCCCCAGAATGTGCTCAATTTAACGGCCGGAGTGGATTCGGCATGTAAGATAGGCCGCATGTTGCGATTAGCACCCATTCTGCTCCTGACGCTCCTGGCAGCCACCGCTCACGCGGATGAGGGTTACACCCTCGGGCTGGACCTGCAGGCCGACGATGCCGACGGGTTCGCCGCCACCGCATTCGCCATCTTGGGGGTCGGGGAAAACACGTCGATATCGGGCGCGCTCGGCAAGAGCACCACCGACCTCTCGCAGGCAGCGAACGCCGACTCCATCTACGCCGACCTCGGCGTCGACCACAGCTTCGGCCTTTTTGGCGTGCGGTTTACGGCGGCCTACTGGGGCGATCCGGATGTGCTCGATTCGAAAGACCTGCAGGCTTCCGTGTATTTGAGCGGCGAGCGAGGCTCGATCGGTCTCAACTACGAAGACCGTAGTCTCGAGTTCGAGCTCCCGCCGTCGGATTTCTTCAATCGCACCAGCTTCCCCTTCGATGCGACGGGCTGGGGTCTCAACGGCAGGCTCGAGGTGAGCGACAACGTCACGCTCTACGCTTCCGGCATGGACTACGATTACAGCGTCGCCTTCCTTCAACAGTCATCCGACCGCATTCGCCCCCTGATCGTCGTCAGCCGATTGAGCGTGCTGAGCAGCCTCGCGGACTGGCGGGTGTCCGGCGGCATCGGTGTCGACGTCGGCGAACAGCGCCTCGGGCTCGATGTCTCCCGATGGGACGGCGCAATCACCGGCAGCAGCAACGAGTCGATAACGGCGAGCCTGGTGACGCCCTTGAGCCTTCGCGTCGACATGGAAATAGCGATCGGTGCCGATCGATCCGAGCTGTTCGGCGATGCGACCGTCGCCACACTGAGCTTCTTCTACTACGGCGGCGAGCCCTAGAAGCACTGTCCTATAGGAGCGATTCGTACGATAGTTACTACGAGGACGAATCGACGTAGAGCACGTCTTTAGAACGATCGCGAGCGACGGCAGCAACGCAAAGCGCCGCATCGTAGAGAATGTCCCTGTAGGAGCGAGCCATGCTCGCGAGCGATAGCAGCGGCGCATTGCGCCGCATCCAGGACGCAAAGAATCAATCCTCCCTTCCCTGAGAACGCCGCATCCAGGAGGCAATTGGGGCTCACTGCTTTCTCCAATAATGACGCATCCGGAATACCCCAAAAAAAAACAGCGGACCAAAAGGTCCGCTGTGCCTCCGCTGCTCCCAAACGCTTTTGAAGGCTAGGTACCGCCAGGCGGCCTCGACATGGGAAGGGGAGGCCCAGGTCGCCGAGGTCGCCGACGGGGGGTACTGTCAGGTTGAGGCCTTAACCGCGGTCAAAACGTTTCTTGAACCGCTTCTTCATGCGTTCCTTGCCGCGCTGGAGCTTCTCAATTTGCTCATCGGTCAGGACAGCTTTCACTTCACTCTTGACTCGCACGGCGAGCAGCGTGCCGGCCGTGGCCAGTTCACCGTTCGACAGCGCGATGTTGTTCAGCTCGGCTTCGTAAGACGCATCGGCGGGATCGAGCGCCTGGATCGCCTGGCGGTTGGCTTTGAGCTGTTCGCGAATCGCCTGTCCTTCAGCGCGGTTCGCCTCGATGATGTTCTCGATGGCGGCCTGTTGGTCGGCGGTCAGGTCGAGGTGATCGGTCATGTGTTCGAGCATCAGCTCGGGGTCACGGGCAAAGCCGCCCATCGGTCCGGGACCAAAGCCGGGGCCTGCGTATGCAAAACTCGCGGTGCCGGCAACGGCCAGTACGGCGACAAGAATGACGGTTACTGCTTTCATCGGTTTCTCCTTAACGGTTTCTCGTTCGTCTCTTCGGGGCACCATCGTTCGGTGTGAGGGTTGAGAATAGGGCGTTGAACGTCGAGACAGGTGGGCGCTTGGCAAAGGAGTGTCAAGAACTGTCAGGATCGGGCGTCCTGCGTTGCAGCGCCGTATCGATTGCTACAGGATGATCACTGGTTTAATGACAGGGCGCGTCCGTGACGACCGCGAAACTATTGCTCATCGATGACGACCGTGAACTCGGCGAGATGCTGACGGAGTATCTCGAGGCCGAGCATCTCGACGTGGCGCATCAATTGAGCGGCGAAGACGGCATCGAAGCGCTCAAAGATGGCGGCTACCAGCTCGTGATCCTGGACATCATGCTGCCGGGCATGAACGGGCTCGACGTGCTGAAGGAGATTCGCACGGTCAGCAACGTTCCGACGATCATGCTGACCGCGAAAGGCGACGACATCGATCGCATCGTCGGCTTGGAGCTCGGCGCCGACGACTACCTGTCCAAACCCTTCAACCCGCGCGAGCTGCTCGCTCGCATCAAGGCCATACTGCGCCGCGGCACGGCAGAGGCGACGCCGTCTCAAAGTCTGCAGGCCGGTGAAGTCTCCATCGACCTCAAGGCGCAACGCGTAACGGCCGGTAAGACATCGCTGAAGCTGACCGGCAGCGAGTTTGACCTGCTGGTCTGCTTGGCCGAGTCGCCAGGCACCGTGCTGTCGAAAGACGAGCTGACCCAGCGCGCCCTCGGCCGCAAGCACATGCCCTACGACCGCAGCCTCGACACACACATGAGCAACCTGCGCAAGAAACTCGCAGACGCCGGCGTCACAAGCCCGACCATCCAGAGCCGTCGCGGCGTCGGCTACAGCCTGCTGGTGGACGATTAGCCATGCGAAGCTTGCTGATGCGTTTCTTCCTCGGCTTCTGGCTGATAATAGCGTTGACGATCGCGACGGCAGCGACGCTCGGCTTCCTGTACGCCGAGCGCGCTCGCGCGTCTCTGGAGAATTTCGAGGTCAGCGAGGCGATGCTCGATGCCAGCGAGTCACTCGAACAGAACGGGCGTGACGGCCTCATCGACTGGCTCGATTCACTGCCATCGGTCACGGCCTCCATCGTATTCGTGCTCGACGAGAGCGATGAAGACCTGCTCGGCCGCAAGGTCCCGCAACCGGTAAAGCAGGTGATCCGTCGGTTCGAACGCTTCGGCGGCATGCGCCCGCCACGCTGGCGAGACCGCGATAACGTGCGCCCGGCACGTCCGTTTACGCAGTTGGTCGGCCCCGATGGCGACACTTACACACTGGTTGTCCTGCCACCGCAGAACGCCGTGTCACGTTGGGTGACCGAGCGCAGTCGCCTGACCTTTGTCATCCTGTTGCTGTTAGTCAGCGGCGGCGTCTCTTATTTATTGGCGCGTGCAATCTCAAAGCCCATCCTCCGCTTCCGCGAATCCACCGTCGCCATCGCCGGCGGCGACCTCGACACGCGCATCCCCGACACGGTCGAGAAACGTAAGGACGAGATCGGCGCACTGGCACAGGACTTCAACCGCATGGCCCGCAAGCTGCAGCTCGCGTGGCAGCGTCAGGGCGAGCTGACCAGCAACGTCTCCCACGAGCTGCGCTCGCCGCTCGCAAGACTCAAGATTGCCCTCGAACTGGCCAGGCGCAAGACCGGCGAACTGTCCGAGCTGGATCGCATCGACGCCGAGGCCGAGAAACTCGACGCGCTGGTCGGCCAGTTGCTGACCTTCTCGAAACTGGACGCCGACATGAGCGGCGATCGCGAGACGGTCATTCTTGCCGAGCTGATCGAGAGCGTCATCGATGACGTGAAGTTCGAGCACGAGGGCAGGGACATTGCCCTCGATTTCAGTGGCGACGACAACATCGAACTGACCGCTCACGCCGGCGCCCTTCGAAGCGCTATTGAGAACGTCCTCCGCAATGCTGTCATTCACGGTGGGGACAACGTGCAGATCTCGCTCACGGAAGAAGACGAACAACTACTGATCAGCGTGCAGGACAGCGGCGGCGGTGTCGCAGAAGACGACCTCGAGCACCTGTTCGATCCGTTCTACCGAGCGACAGGGTCAGAGCAAAGGGATGGCACCGGCCTGGGCCTGGCGATTGCAGCGAGGGCAGTGTCCATGCACGACGGCTCGATCGATGCACGAAACAGTGAGGAAGGTCTTTTGGTCGAGCTGCGTCTGCCCTTGAACCCGACGCAGGGGTAGGCCAGGTTCAGGCCGCGGTCTTGTCGGCCTGCTGGTCAGTCGCCCGCTCGGACGCCCCGGCCGGATTCGTGAACTGCAGATACCCGTCATCAACGGGCCCGTCACCAATCACCTTCTTATCCAAAAGATAATTCTGCGTGTTGAGCCAGGGCATGTGCTCCCCCTGCTTAGGCAGCATATGAGTCTTCCGCTGGATATACCCGGACGAAAATCCACTAATCCAGTCACCCCCACTCATGCCCTTCTCAGACGCCTTCAACCGAGGCGTAGCCTGCCGCATCCCTGTCTCATCCAGGTGACTAATCACCCGACACGCATACTCAGCCGTAAGATCAGACTTCAGGGTCCACGAAGCATTGATATACCCAAACGTAGAAACCAGGTTAGGCACATCAGAGAACATCATCGACTTATAAGAGAACTTCTCCGAAGCATCGACAACCTCCCCATCCACACTAACCTGCACATCCCCCATCACACACAGATCCAGCCCGGTCGCCGTCACAATAATGTCGGCCTTAAGCTCCTCACCCGACGAAAGCCGAATCCCATCCTGGGTAAACGTATCGATCGTATTGGTAACAATCGAAGCCTTACCCTCATTAATTGACTCAAACAGATCCCCGTTAGGCACCAGGCAAATCCGCTGATCCCATGGGTCATACCGCGGCACCAGGTGCTTATCAAAGTCGATAACTCCCTTATCAAGCTCCTTCTTTTGCATGCGCAGGATCCGCCAGCGCAACAGCCCCGGCGTCTTGCGGCTCTGCCAGTAGATGAAGCGTTGAAAGCGGATGTTCTTCCAGCGAATGATCGCGTAGGCCATCTTCGCCGGCAGCAGCCACTGCAGGAACCGGGCGACCTTGTCCACGTCCGGGAAGGGCGCCATGTAGGTCGGCGAGCGCTGCAGCATGACGACATGCTCGGCCTGCTTCGCAAGCTCCGGCACCAGCGTCACGGCCGTAGCACCCGAGCCAACAACCAGAATCTTCTTGCCGCTGTAGTCGAGGTCTTCGGGCCAGTGCTGCGGATGCACGAGCGTGCCCTCGAAGTCGTCATAGCCCTTGAACTCGGGCAGGTAGCCCTGCTCGTAGTTGTAGTAGCCGGCGCACACCTGCAGGAAGTTGCAGCGGATTGTCGATGTCTCGCCGGTGGCCGTATGCTCGGTCATCACCGACCAGGTCGCATCCTCGCTCGACCAGTCCGCCGATAAGACCTTGCGTTGATAACGAATGTGCTCATCGATGCCCGTCTCGGACGCGGTCTCGTTGATGTACTTAAGTATTGAGGGCCCATCTGCGATGGCCTTGCCTTCCGTCCACGGCTTGAACTTGTAGCCGAGCGTGTACATGTCGCTGTCGGAGCGGATGCCCGGGTAACGAAACAGGTCCCAGGTGCCGCCCATCGCCTCCCGCGATTCGAGGATCAGGAAGCGCTTGCCCGGGCAGTTGTCCTGCAGGTGCCTGGCAGCCCCGATGCCGGACAGACCGGCACCGACAATGACGACATCGACGTACTCATCAACCATAAGTACAAGCATCCCACAAACGCTAAAGCCAAGCATGTGAACCGTCAGCGAATTGACGAGCGATGCAGTAACATTATCGACAGACACCCATGACCGACCCAGCCAACAAAACAGTCCTGATCACCGGCGCCGGCGGCGGCTTTGGCCGCGAGATGGTCAGGCAGTTCAAAGATGCCGGCTCAAAGCTGTTCCTGACCGACATCACCGACGACGCGATGCGCGACGTCATCGACACCGCCGGCGACTCACTTGTAGCCGCCGTCCCGGCCGATCTGGCAAAAGAAGCAGGCATCAATGCCGTCATCCAGGCCTGCAACACCCACAACACGGTGCCGGACATCCTCGTCAACAACGCAGGCCTCGGCACGGCCGGCCGACTGGACCACATCCCGAACGAGCAGTGGG
>JASJCQ010000033.1 GCA_030065915.1 Woeseiaceae bacterium | reverse complement strand
CCGGTGCAGGCTGAGGCTTCCTCGTAATCATGCGCCCTGCCACGCCTTCCTGATCCAGCCTTTTACAGCCTTGTCGACGTCGGCCGGCTTCTCCAGGCGCACGCGGTGACTCACCATCGCATTGAAGCTGCCGGAGGCTTCGAGTCGCTCCGTTGGCGCTTCGCCCTTGAGGTTTAAGCCTAAGTCGACGCGCGTCCTTGTCGACGGCTGCACGATCGCGAACTGTTTGGAGCGACGCAGGCTGACGTAGGCTTTTTTCGGTGCAATCTCGACGCCGCCGCAGGCCTCGGCCGCCTTGATGATCGCGTTGTAGATCGGTTTCAGATCAGCCTTTGGGCCGCTGTACTGCGCGGCAACGAGGTCGGTGTCTGCACTGCCGGCATCACTCTTTAAAGCCTTGTGTGCGACGAGATTCGCAAAGCCGTGCGTCATACCGTGGTCGGTCTTTAGGTGTTTGACAATCAGGCCGTGCTTGTCGAGTTTCGATTTTTTCACGATCGCAAGCCATTGCGGCAGCGTCTTGCCGGTTTTGTCCTGCATGTTCGCGATCATCGTTTCGGCCATGGCTTCCGGTGATTTCGCCATTGTCTGTCTCCCCCAGGTCTACTGAATGCTGCTGTGCGGCCATTTCTCGGCGCGCATGGACTTCGGAGCGAACGCGCCCATCAGGCTCATCATGCCGTGCATCATTCGTGCACCGAACGTGACTTTGCCGGTCTCGACATAGGCCTTGAAGTTGTCGACGATGAACTTCGAGCCGTCGGCCATCGACTTCTCGCTCTTCGAACCGGCGACCACATTCTCGGTGATGAGTCGCAACTCCGTTCCGCCCTCGACCTCGTCGAGTTCGTAGGTCACACGTGACGGCGGGTCATCGAGATTGGTCAGCTGGAAAGTCGTAACGAGTCGGCGCGGCGGATCGATCTCGACAATCCTGCCTACGACACCGACAGTGCGCTGGTCCGCTGACAGCATGCGGTAGGTATTGCCTTCAGCCATCGCCTGCGTATCCCAGCCGGAGTTCCAGAAGAACGGTCGCGGCGACGTCGTATTGACGAGTTCGGACCAGACGGTATCGATCGGCGCTTCGATGACGACCTTGTAGATGGCTTTGTCGGCGTGTTTTGCATCGTTCATGACTTGTCTCTCTTCTTTTTGTCTTGATTGGCCCTGGCTTCGGCCGCGTATTTCAGCTGTGTCAGCGAGCTGCTCCAGTACGCGCTGTATTCGGTCGTCCAGCGATCGTGGATCATCTGGATCGGCACGGCGTTGAAGTACAGCCGACGCGTGCGACCGTCCTTCTCGGACGTGACCAGGCCGGCGTCTTCGAGCACGCGAAGGTGCTTCATGACGGCGATACGGCTGACGTCGAACTCGCCGGCCAGCGCGCCGACGCCGATCCCCGGCGATGCTTTTACGAGATCGAGCATGCGTCGGCGGCTTTCGTGGGCCAGCGCCTGGAATACGGCGTCCATGTGGTTGTCGGTTAACATGTAACTAAATAGTTACCTATTAAGCATACCCCTGTCAAGTCCTGCTCTCGAATGCCGAGTGACACAAGGCAAAGCTCAATGCACAAGGCGGTATGCCGAAAAGGAATCGACGCTACGGCAAGCTCGGAGTGTTCGACTGGATCACTGAGATCAATGCGGCGTTAGTAGTTGGTGCTCAGGGGTTAACCGGCGCCAGACTTTTTCAACCGCTACCGTTCGAGGAAATGCGGGCTGCGCAGCACCCAACTGCTGCGCTCTAGTCGCAAACTGTCAGAAGCTTCGGCTCGGAACAAGCCATTGACGAAGGCTGACTACTCTGAGTCTTCGAGATAGTCGTCGGCATCGACCGGCTGGTGGGTCGTATCCTCGGCGAAGGTCGAAGATTCCTCTTCCTCGGCGAATTCCTGGTCACCGGGGTCGGAGTCTTTGTCCGGCGTAATGACGATCGGATGGTCGGATTCTTCAATGCCGAGATGGAATGCCGCAAAGCCCGGCATGACAAACTGGTTGAGCGCCTTGCCGAGGACCCGGCCGTCGTATTTCGCGACAAGATCGAACTGTACGTTGGTAATGGGATCGGTCACGGTGCCGAGGGTCTCGCCGCGCTTGACGCGCTGACCGAGTTCGACCTCGCTCATCAGGACGCCGCCCTGGTCTGCGCGGATCCACGTCGATTGATAGTAAACCGGTTCTCGATTGCCCCAGAACGTTACTCGTCGCACCATGTCGAGTTCCCGCAACAGCGTCATGATGCCGCGCGTGCCATGGTCGACGGCATCGTCCTGTACGCGTAGTGGCTCGCCGGCCTCCAGCGTCACAGCCGGTATGCCGGCATCGGTCGCCGCGCGACGCAGCGTGCCCTTCGACGCGCTGCTGTGCAGAACGACCGTAGAGCCGAACTTGTTGGTCATGTTGGCTACCTGCGGGTTGCGCAGATCCGCGCGCAACTGCGGCAGGTTGGTGCGATGAAAAGAGCCAGTGTGCAGGTCGACGAGGGCATCGCAGTGTGTGATGACCTCAGTGAAAAACGAGTGCGCGATTCGGCTTGCGGAGCTGCCGGTTGGATTGCCCGGAAAGAAACGGTTCAGGTCACGACGATCGGGCAGGTAGCGTGAGCTCCTGCGAAACCCCTGCAGGTTCACGATTGGCACTCCGATCACCGCGCCGGACAGCCGCTCCGGATCCAGGTCGTACAATACCCGGCGGACGATCTCGATGCCGTTCAGCTCGTCGCCATGCACGGCTGCCGTCAGGCACACGGTCGGACCGGGTTTCGCGCCATTGACGACCAGCACGGGCGTGGGTGCGGCGATACCCTCGAAACTCTGCGCCGGTGACCATGAAAGTCGCGCCGCGGTAGCGACCTGTACCGTCGTATCGAGTAGCACGATGGGTCGATTGACCAGTCCCGCGGCGACCGCATCGGCCAGTGGGTCGGTCGCGTGAGGGTCCGGCTGAGGCTCTGCATCGCCGGGTGTTTCCGGTGCCGTTTCCGCAGCCGTCTCTTCGGACGTGTTCACGGGTTCGGACAGATCGACGTTCTCGGCAACAGGTGGAGCATCCTCGCTCGAACCGGTCGCCGCGGCTTGCGACGACGATGGGATATCCAACGTCTCTGCGGTCTCAGCGCCGTCTGTGTCCGGCGCCGAGTCTTCCGCGCTGACGTTGTCGGGCGTGGTCGCCTCGCCGTCACTGTCGGCCGGCGGATCGTAAAGCGCCCGTTCGTCGACAGGATTGGGGCCTTCCGAGGCCAATACCTCGTCGGGCATAGGAGCAGCAGCGAGACTCGCTGCGGCGGTAATGGCGAGTAGACTGGACAAGAAGACGAATCCGTTTCGAGAAATCGGACGTATGTTACGCATAATCAAAGCATTTAAATACCGTTACTGACTGCGAATCATCCCGGAAATCGCAGGAAATTGATGCGACGCAGTCGAAAATTGAAGGAATTGGGGTATTCAGCACATGTCGGGAGGGGATCGACTGGAATCGCAACGGGCATTCCCGGGGTTCGATCCCACCGGTTGAGGCGGCGTCCATATTGCCACCCCAGTATCTCGTAGGACGCCTTACCCTTCGCCAGGCACTCGAATAAGCAAAGACGGGAGAAGACGGGTCGAACCAGACAAGTCCGAGTTAAGCACCCGCTGACAATCGGTTCGGCTCATGGTTTGAAATAAACCCGCGAAATTCGGGGTCCTTGTAGTGTCTTCAACTTTAAAGGCGTTCCCATGCTTCGCGTTTTTGCAACCGCCCTGATCCTCGCCGCCCTGTCGTCCGCCGCGATGGCCAAAGAGTCGGATAAACCGGAACTGCTTGCCGTCATGTTCTATGCCGACTGGTGCGGAAGCTGCAAGATTCTCGATCCTGAGGTCACAAAGGCTCGTAGCGACGCGGACCTGGACAATCAGCCGGTCGTGTTTGTTCGTCTCGACCTGACGGATGCGACGACGCGCTACCAGTCGGGCTTGCTCGCAAGTTCGCTCGGCCTTGAAGAGGTTTTCGCAGACTACGGTAGCGCAACCGGGTTCATGCTGCTGGTCGACGCAGACAGCAAAGCCGTTCTGGCAACGCTGAAGAAGTCGATGGATGCCGCTGCGATCGCCGATCAGATCCAGGGCAGCATCAAGGCAGCCTCTTAAGGATGGGAGGCCAACGAGCGTGGACAGGCACATTCTACAGCCAGCTGAATAGTCCTGATCACACTGAAATAGAGAGGACCAGCGACTCGGCTGTTCGACGGGGCCCCGTCAGAAGAAGAATCAGGCTGCTTGCCTAAGTCAATCGTGCACGCTCCCCACATGCGGCTGTTGAGCTGTAGCGGACGTCGTCGACTTTTTGGGGTTCAGAGCGGCGCAGTCATCTACGAGGCATTTTGCTGTGCGCTTCTTCGATGAGTGCCGGTCCCGATTTGCTCCGCTTTACACAACCTTACCCATGTGTACGGCTGCAATGCCGTGCTCTCGAACGGGGCGAGGACGCCCTGCGTGTTTCGGAAAGTTAAGCTTTCGAATAAGGAACTGAACTGTCGCACAGACGCGGAGCCATACGAATCGTCCCTGTTTCTGCTATTGAAGATCAGTCATTCTTCCACTGCAGAATAGAAATCACCCCGCCAGTCCTTATTCCAAGTGCAAATGACAGCCGCCTCCGATCTTGCTAAAGACACTCTGGTTGGCGAATCCTTGAAGTACTTCTTATCCAGGTGATTTCCAATTGCAGGTTCGAATCCCGTTTTTTCTATGCAGTAGCTCCAGCCGTATAACGCTACGCCGTCTACGATAAGTACGGCGATCTGCAGATAGGACTTTTTGGGCAATCGGGCTACGCCTGACTGGTCGGCTTTAATCTCGACGAATTCCGTTTCACCATCCGGCCCGTATAATTGCGAGGCGAAATTTACGATCGCGCCCGCTATCGGAGCCCCCCGATCGTCGGTCACAACAATCTCGACTTCCGGCTGAGTCACGGTGACGATCGGAACACAGCCTGCGAGCAATGCGAGAAGCGGCAAGACTGCTCGAGGCATTTCATGCCTTCCCCAGGTTATTCGATCCCGGGGTCACAAGCGCTGCAACCTTTCTACGCCTAACATGGCAGAGGTCCGACCCGGATCCTTGTTGGCCCGGCGTTTTGTGTTGGCTGGAAATCACCGACTCTCGCGCGGGTGGTCCGCTTTGTAAAAGTAGGTTTCTCCTTCCCGGCCGATGTACAGGCCGATCGCCTCTCCCGCATCGTTGGTCTCAAACCGCACAACTTCACGCGGTCCGATCAGGACGCCTTCGCGTGAGCTTGTGAGTACAAGGTCGAATCGCTTTCCGGCCGGGTTGGTCAAAGCGAGGTGGCTATTCAGTATGTCAACGCGAAGAGAAACTTCCGCCTTGTCTAGCGTGTACATTCCGACAAACCTTGAGAGCTCGCGCCTCGGCACCACGATCTGCAGCGGCTCGTTAAACGCCGGGAAGACCGCCTTGCTCGGTGACGCGGCGTCACAAAGAAGATCTCTTGTTCTTCGCGCCAGCGCGTGCAATTCGTCGGTGGTCGCGTTCGAGTTGGAGGCTATATAAACTCCGATTCCCGCAGCAGGTTCGAGATGATAAACGGCGCTGCTGCCGTAGATGCCACCGTCCCACCAAAGCACGTTTCTGCCATCCTGAACTTCTGAGATGAATCCAAGGCTCACGTTGCTGTCAAATTGTGCGACGAACATCGTAGCGACGGTTTCTGCGGACAGAAGCCGGGCGCCGTTCGTCTGCCCTCGATTCAGAAATATCTGCAGAAACCTCACGAGGTCAATGGGTCGTTGGTAAGTGTCGCCAGACATCCATGACTCGAGGAATTTCTGGGGCATCGGGAACGGTTTATTGCCGATCTGCTCGTACGGCAGGGCCATATTCTCCACCATGCGTGCATCCGGATAGAGCGGTTCTGTGTATTTCGCACCGATCGGGAGCAAGATATTCTCTCGCAGGTAGCGTTCGAGACTCATGTCTGTGACGTTTTCAATCACTTTGGCATACAGTGGGAAACAGATATTGCAGTAGTCATACTCTCTGCCCGGCAGCGCAACCGCCGTCAAACCTGAAATCTGATCTTCTAAGCTTGGGGGCGACACACGTGACCAGACATCCCAATCGGGCACCGGTCTGGATGCGGCAAGACCTGCATGGTGCGACAGCATATGGCGCAGCGTGAGGGGCGCGCCTTGCTCGGCAAAGTCATCGATCGGATGTGTCAGGTATCGGTTTACAGGCAGGTCCAGATGCAAACGTCCCGCTTCGACAAGCTGCATGACCGCAGTGACGACGACGATCTTGAAAGTCGAACCTGTGTTGTAGACGGTCTCACGGCTGGCTTTGACTCTTGCACCAACGTTGGCGTAGCCGAAGCTCTGTTGCCACAGGACGCCCGTATCCGTAAAAGCGATGATCGTGACAGACGCGATGCCGCGGTTGTCCATGAAGCTCCGAATGCGATCGGAAATGTCATCTTCGATCGCTTTCATCTGACTATCGGGATACTCCTGTTGCGCCCTGGTTTCTGTGGACTCCGACCAACTTGCCGGCTTGGCTTCACGGTGAGAACACGCGGCCAAGGCAACAAGTGTCAAAACCGCGATCGCTACTGTCGCGCGATTGGGACTTTCAATTGATCGCATTGTCCGGTTCTTGTTGGCGGGACCGCTCGGTCATGACGAAGCTTTCAAAGCTCGAGTAGTGGACGATACGCCATCCCTCATTCGTCTTTACGAGGTTTCCCGTGTCGAATCCATAGTTGAAGAAATCGAAAACTCCTGCGTTTCCAGATGCGGCAAATTTGACCGTCACTACGCTGCCGTGTCTATGGTCCAGTCTGCTGGTCTCCAGGATAGACACGGAAAAGTTTGCCAGATCTTTCGCTCCAGAGCTGCCAACCTCCTGAAGCCACTGCGCCGCCGACTTGTATGAGCGGCTGTAATCAACGCTGTCGTCCCTCCGCACTATTGTGATCGTGGCGCCAGGCGCAAGAAGCGATAAGCAGGTCGCATAGTCGTAAGCGACGAACGCCTCGAGAAACTCAACCATGACTTCTTCCGGAGACTCGGCCTCGCCTGCCGCTGCTATCGATACGCTGCAGACAAGACATACAAGCAAGACTAAAGCCGGAATCCTGCCATCTGTCATGGCGTAACGTTTGGCTTCTGAGAAATTCGCTGCGGCATCCGCGCGGCTAGCGTCAGTCATAGCTATCCACCTCGAGCCCCTCGACTTTTACGTAAATGTCGGTTCGGCAATGCGATTCGTCCACCTCTTCCGGATCGTCGACGAAGTGGTGGATACAAGGCGCGTCTGATAGAGCAATGTTGACCTGGCCAAGCACGAATGCGTAGAGCGCATCGAGTGTGTCCGGCAACCGGCTGTCCGGCCCTGTGTGCCTGACGATTAGATATTTGCCTCCATCGATGCGGCGTCTCTCGATGCAGCTGTCATCGCTCTTCGCGTGCCTATCGGTAACAACCGCAGCGTCAAAGACGAATCCACCATCGTCGAAGGTTTCTATATCTCGCTGCGGTATACCGACGACGGCTTCGATTCGCTTGAGGTCGCCCACTGCCTCGACCAAAGACCCGTAGGTTTCGGCGAGCTCTGGGTATTTGTCTACTGTCCTGATAAACAGGATCTCGAAGGGATCGAGGGAACAGAACTGAATCCGAGCTGTTGGTATGTGTCTCGCGTCGGTTGACTTTCTTGGCTCCGAAAGGATGCGAATGGTTCGCGCCAACCTCTCCGGGTCAGATCGGACGGTAGAAGCGGATTGATCGAGTTCCCGCTTAAACGCTTTTGCAAACGCCTGGCTTGAAGAATACCCCGCAACGAAAGCCGCCTCCGTTACCGAAGTCTCACCATCTTTCAGCGCTGAGGCGCCGCGTGCCAATCGCAGTCTCGTCGTTGTTTGAAGAACGGTCTCGCCCGTCACCAGCCGATAGATACGATGAAAATGAAACTTGGAGAGTCCCGATGCGGTCGCGATCGCTTCCAGTGACGGGGTCCGCTCGCATCGCATCTCAGATTCGAGATATCTCGCCGCGCGCTCGACGCAGCCAATCATCGGGTGTTCTCTCATGGATTTGCCTCCTTTCTGATCGTTATAGCGAGGAACGAGCCGTTCCGCGTGTCCGCTCTTGCTGCATGCGGAAGTGCGCTAACGAGCCTGTCCGGTTGCCGTCCACTCACTACGAATGCGTTTTGAATTCGATACGTCTAAACGGTGGACGCTACTCTTCGTTTCCGTCAGCAGCGTGGTGAATCCAATAATCCCGGGTCTACAGAAGGACGGTTTCAGCTGCCAGTTTTAAGGCAGTCAGTTCAGAGCCGGATAGCTTCTGAACTTCTCAGATTACCGGTGGACTGCATGTATATAACGTTGTTATAATACTGTTATAGACGAGGTGCAAACTATGGCGTCAGAACTTAGAGACAGAATTCTGGAAGTAGCTGCCCAGGAATTGATGACTTCGGGAGGCAAAGGTCTCGTTCTTCGCTCAGTAGCCAAGCGCTCGGAAACGACGACGCAGGCGATCTACACGCAGTTCGGCGGCAAGCAAGGATTGGTCGAGGCACTACTAAATAGCGGCTGGTCGCGCCTTACTGCAAGACTTGAGGACCTCCAGCCGAACGAGAATCCTCTCGAACACCTGATGGAAATCGGCCTCTGCTACTACCGGTTTGCCAATGAAAACCCCAATTTCTACCAACTGATGGTCGGCCGCTCGGTACCCAATCTGTCCCTGCCTGAGCGACAGAAGAAATACACAGGACCGTGGCAACAATTTACTGCCGTAGCATTACATCAAGCGATCTCTCGAGGATTACTGTCGGGCCGCGTTGAGGACATCGGGTTTTTGCTGTGGGCAACCTGCCACGGAATGATAGACCTGAAACTCAACGGGTTTGTCCAGCACGAAGACGACGAGGCTTTACTCAGGAAAGGCGGAATCGGAATTTTCAGCGCTTTTGCCGGGCCTGCTCTCACACCTGAAGTACTCCCGGTGATCTAAAGGAGCGTGTCTTTGGCAAAGAAATTTCAAGTCACCTTGGTCGGCGCCTCCGGCGTAACGGGCAGGAATGCCTACGACTATTTGGCGGAAAACGGGCCGGCGGACCTGATCTGGAATATAGCAGGGCGCAATGAACACAAGTTGAAGCAAATCCTTGGTCGAGGCGACGAAACCTGGAACAAACCTGAAATTACCATCGCTGACTTGGGTAACCCTGATCAGGTTGAAGCGATGATCAGGAATACCAAGGTGCTGATTCATCTGGCCGGCCCCTACGCCGAGCATGGCGAATTCATCATAGCCAAATGCATAGAACACAAGACTGATTATGTGGATATCGGTGGAGAGACATTCTTCATCCGAGAAATGATCCTGAAATATCATGAGAGAGCGAGAGAACAAGGCGTTCGAATAATCCCCACAGCAGGATATGAGTCGCTACCGTTCGACATGCTCACCATGATGACCGTTAGACGCATCAAGGACGTGTACAACGAGACGTGTTCGGCGGTGAAAATCGTGACTTCATTCCACCGATCGGGATCGGTTCGCGACAATAGGATCAGCGCGGGAAGTATCGGGACAATGAGAAACATTCTTGCTGGAGATCACATCGGCGCCTTCAATGACATGTCATGTTTGCTTCCGGACAGTTGCGATCGAAAAGGCATTCGCCGCCGCAACAAGGTTAAGTATGTGGCGAGATACGACCAAGATGTAAACGCCTACACTGGCCCGCTTCAACCCGCACCATTTCTTAATGTTCCCGTCATTCTCCGCTCCGCCTATCTACAGAATGAAGCGGGGCGAGGCTACGGTGACCAATTTCGGTACTCCGATTCAATGACCATGGAATTCTATTCGCGTAATGAAGCTGGCCAACGAGAGGCTGCAAGAAAGAGTGCTTTCAAGAACAGACTTACGTCAATGATTATGGGCGGGCCAAGGATCTTTCGTTCTCTTATCAGGCAGCGCCTGGATTCAATGGGTATTCGAGCCGGCGAAGGGCCAAGCGAAGGCTCTTTACATTTCGTCGATTACGAACTGCGCCTATTTGCAACTGCCAGCAGCGGTAGAAAGATGACCGCTAGGGCGAGCGCAAGAGGTCACCCGGGATATCTTTCTACCGCAAGAATTGCGGCTGAAGCGGGCCTGGCGCTTTCCTTTGACAAGAGGCGTGACGATCAGCAATACGGGATCGTAACGCCGTCGACCGGGCTGGGCGAAAGTTTCATTCACAGGCTTGAAAACGCCGGGGTAGAAGTTAGTTTTGACTAAGGTCCGTCGAAAGCTTCTCAGGAAGGCTTAAAGATTGGACAGGCACAATCAACCACTCCTGATTTAGCCTCGCCAAGATCCTTGGTTTCGGCATGTGCCTGTTTAATTTGGCTTGGCTCGGCTTGCCCTGCCGCGCCAGGGCCTTTCGCGAAAGCTACCTGAGTGCGTGGACAAGCAACGGCGTCCAGCTCTTCTTCGTCGTGGACGGCATACTGCCCTCGAACTCGTAATCGATTCCGTTGAGTGTGAATGCAATGGACACAATGATCTCTGCGTTGGGGACGTAAAGCACGGGCGGCGATTCCGCATAGTCTTTGTTGTAGTCAGGTTGATTCTGCATCCAGAAGTAGTCGTCGTAATCCGTGATCAATTCAGTACTCGGCTGACCATCAAATCGGTAGGAGAATGAATGGATATGGATCGACTCGACATGCGGGTTCTTGCCCGCCTGATCTTTATTTCGAATGAAGACCTGGAAATACAGTTTGTCGTAAGTCTCCATGTGCCGGTAGATGAATGGAACGTGCTTGCGAGATCTGCCGAAATCGGCTGGATAGGTGGAGATCCGAAGCTCGCTCTTTCCGTCTATATCCGCAACAAAGGGCCGGTAGGCAAGTTGGTCAGTCCTTGCGCAGGCCGATAATAGACCTACGAGGCTCAGCGTTAACACCAACCTGAGATTGCCAGCCGCACTGGTGTTCAATCTCGCTTTGGTGTCTGTCTTTGTTTCCATTGTCTTGGGTCGATTCAAGTCTTCTTCGATGTTTACCTGTCCAACTCACTTTGTCCAACTTGGCTTACCTGGCGCTCCCACCGATCTTGGACAGGCACATCCTGCAGTTAAAAGAAAGGATGATCCGGCCAAAGTCGAGACTGCGCATCGTCGACGTTCTCCTCGTGCAGCTTTCCGTTCGGCAACGGATTCTGCATTTTTGGGAAAAGACCCGGAGGATCTTGAATTGGTGGACTGGTAGCACACAGGACTTGAACCGAGACCGGACCGAACTCGTCTGCTTTCGAACAAAAGTCTTGTTTATTGAGGGTTGGCCATAAGGGCCTGTCGGGTGATGTCATCGGCCGGGAACATGAATTCGATCTTTATCTCCGCCAGAACAATGTCCTCCGTTGAGCCGAACTGCGCAATCGTCGAGAACAACGACAACGTGATATCGCCGACTCGATAACGCGCCGGCACGATCGCCGGTAGCGGAGTCTCTGCGAGTTGCCCATCGTCACCGAGCGACGCAGCGAGTCGTTCGGCCGCATCGTCGAGTATGCTGTCGCCGCCGAGATGCGCACTCTCAGTCCTGAGTCTTGACACCAGGTGGCGCGCGATCTCGTCGCGGTTTTCGAGCGCCGCAGCGAAGGGACCGGCTGTGACAAACGCCTCAAGCAGGCTGTCGTTCACGCCGATGCCCATTGGCTCGAGCAACGCTGTCGCACAACGATTGGCACGCACGACGCGCCAATACCGGTCCAACGCGATGGCCGGATAGGGATCGTGACGTTCGAGCATCCAGGCCATCGCTTCGTTGACCTCCGACATTTCAGGCTCATCCAGGCTCCGCGCGGCGTATGCCTGTGCGAAACCTGCCGCCGTCAACAGGGAATTTCGATTGGATCGCGGCACCTTTAGCGACTGGGAGAGGCGCAGCACCATGGACTGGCTTGGGTGCGCACGCCCCGTCTCCAGAAACGAGATGTGACGCGCGGAGACATTCGCTGCCAGTCCAAGCTCCAGCTGACTCAGACGGCGTCTCGACCGCCATTCCTTCAGCAATATTCCGAACGACTGTGCCATGCCGGTAATTCCCTCTTGCGATGGGCGATTGTAGCCGAACCGCGTCGCCGGCCAATTACCTCGGAGGTAATTGTCGACCCTACCTCACCGCTTTAGGCTCGTCGTGTAGCTTCACAGGAGACGATCGTGACCATCGACACCCGGATTGGCTGGCTCAAGACCGGCGCTGCAATCACCCTCGCGTTTGGGCTGCTGATGGCGGCGGCCGCCGTGCCCGCGCTGCACGCCCCGACGGAAATTCTGCTCGACCTCATCTACTTTCCGATCGACCAGGGCCAGACCATGGAGCCCAGGGCCGCCCGCCTGCTCAGCGCAATCAGCGGCGGCCTGATGACCGGCCTCGGCGTTATTCTCTGGCTTGTGGCGACGGAGCTGTGCCCGAGTAATCCGGCACTGGGCCGTCGGCTGATCCTGCTCGGTATTGGCAGTTGGTACATTGTCGACAGTTCGATGTCGCTCGCTGCCGGCGCGCCGCTCAATGTGCTGTTCAACACCGGATTCCTGCTGATCTTTTATGTACCGGCATGGCGACTGACCCACGCGGCATCCGCGTGATGCTGGCGACGGCGGCAAAATGGGCGACGTCGACGATGCTCGTCATTGTCGGCGTCATTCACCTGCTCCCCGTGACCGGCGCGGGCGGTGTCTCCCGCCTGGCGGCGCTATACGGCATCACGGCTGCCGATCCGAATCTGGAGATTCTGATGCGGCACCGCGCCATACTGTTCGGCCTTCTTGGCGCGTACCTGATCTACGCCGCCTTTCGCCCGGCCCTCCAGCCGCTGGCACTGGCTGCGGGTTTCGTCAGCGTCGCTTCTTTTCTTTGGCTGGCTTACTCAGTCGGCCAGTTCAACGAGCAGCTCAGCCGCGTCGTGGTCGCCGATGTCCTTGCGCTGGTCTGCCTTGGCGTTGCTACGCTTGGTTACCGGATCCAGATCGGCAGGTAACAGACCCGGTCCGCCTCTTTATCTTTCGCTGACTGCCGGGCTTGCATAGTGACTGCAGACTAATGAGCCGCCTGACCTTCCCGGCCCAGCGGCGGCACCGCCACGATCAGCACGGCTGAGCGGCTGCCCGAATCGCTGCCGATGAACGGCAGGACACCCATCGGCGGATTCCCGCCAACATCCTCGTTGTCGAGATAGGGCACCCAGAACATCAGGTGCGGATGCCAGTGGCCCGCGTCGTCTCCGAGCCACTGCTCCGGTGACATCATGTAGGTCATCGCGAAGCCGGCAGGCGGTCTCAGGTCGCCCGACTGAAAGGCAGCGTTCACCGCGGCATTGACCGCTTCCTGATCCAGCCCCTCCAGCGCGAGCCGGGCCCGCATGAAAACTTCTTGCATGCGGGTGGCGGCACCTTCTGCATTGATGCAGTGCGGTGCGCGGATGCTGGTGTCGTAGCCGCTTCCACTCGACGACGGTACGAAGAAAGCCCGTTCGACAAAGCAATGCCAGCCGTTACTGCCCTCAGTTTCGCGCTCGAATCCATTGGCCGTCAGCACATAGTAGCTGGCCGCCGCAGTGACACCGACGGGCCCCGCGGTTGCCGCCAGTCGCAATTCTTCGGCTTTCTCCATCATGTAGTCGCCCAAGTCGCCCGCACCGGCCGGCGCGACGAGAACCAGAAGCAGGATGATTAAGATGGGTCGCATTGTTGATTCCTTCCGTCGTCTGCAGGTGACATCGAGCGTATCTCGTTATTTAATATGTTCAAGAACATAAATAACTATCGCGCTAACCTGAATCAGCACGAAGCCAGAGGAGGAATCGCAACATGCCCTATACGGCGGAGCACAAGCAGCGTACACGCGAGAAGATCGTCGCCGCGGCGAGGCTACTGTTTAATGAGCGGGGCTTTGTCGACGTGTCGATCGACGACGTAATGGCGGAGGCAGGATTGACGCGCGGCGGCTTCTACAATCATTTCAGCAACAAGGAGGACCTGCTGCTCGCTTCAGTCGAGGCATACGAGCAGTGCAACCCGGCCGACGCGTGGGACGGCGTCGAACTCGATTATGCCGCAGAGGCAAACGAGCTCGCGCAACAAATGATCAGGGCTTATCTGTCGAACGAGCACCTCCGTGACGTCGCGGGTCATTGCCCGTTGGTTGCACTGCCCGCCGACGCATCCCGCGCGGGACCCGCCGTTCGCGATGCCTACCGGCGGTTGCTGGAGAAGATGATCTACGTCTTTGCCGAGGCGGACGGCGTGGATGAGGACACGGCGCTGGCGCTGACGGCGCTATGCATCGGCGCAATGCTCATCGGTCGAACGACCACTGACACGCGATTCAGCGAACGGATGCTCAGCGCCGCCCGTGGCACCGGTACGCAACTACTTGAGAGTTGCGCAACGACTCCGCGGCCTCGCCGGAGACTGCCGAAGGACAATCGAGCAAGGCCCCGGCGACCCGCGAGTCGACTCGAATCCCAAGACTGATTAGATCGTCGCTCAGCCATGGCGCTGATGTTGTCCCCGCTGATCCCGGGTCATGCCGCCCGTTACCAGGCTCATCATCTGAATGCGCCTGCAGCGCTGCGACCGGCGTCATAGTATTCCCGACGGTTGGAGGCCCGGAGCCGAACGGACTGACCGCCGCAGGAAATCGACGCGGCGACGTATGCCGGCCGGCAAGTGCACCGCCGGTGAACAGATGGCGTTCATCGACGGTATCGGCATGCTGTACGTCGGCAGCCGTTAGACAGCCCTGCATCTTCGGCCTGCGCAACTTCGATGTGTCTGTCCAACTTGGCGTTCATGTCCAACTTGGCGTTCAACTTGGCGTTCAACTTGGCTTCCAGGTCTTCGCTTCTTCAAGACTGTCTGCTTTTGGTCGGGCCGTAGCCGATCAGCCGTCGAGGCTCGACTCTCTCCAGCGAGACAACAATAAGGCCCCGCTCCGCGTAAATGTGGTATCTATGTGATCGAAGCGATCTGTGACCCACGTGTCCGGAACGAACCCGATATGCGACATCAAAACCCTACTGCCGACGCCACGACGTTGCGAGATTTCGGATTGACGGAGATCTCTACGCACGAGCCCTACACGGCGCCGCTCGCCCATCGCCATTTTGCAGCCTATGTGGCGATCGTCCTGCACGGTGAGTACACGGAAACGAGCGTTGACGGAACCCTGCAGGTTGCCAGAGGTGACGTCGTCATACACCCGGCTTTTCACTATCATGCCAACGTCTTCGCCGCTGCGCCGGTAGCCGTGCTGAACCTGCCTCTTCCGATATCGATTGGTGTCGGCACGCAGTACACCCGCCTGAGCCTCTGCGAACTACGCCTCTCCGAAGAAGACATCGTTCAGCGGCCACGCGAGAGTATGAACGCGATACTCGATGAACTCGCGCAAATCGAGTCCGATCCGGCGCCGCTATGCGACGATGCTATAGGGTATGCGTGGCAAAGGCTGAGGGAACCGCAGGCACCCAAGATCCGTCGTGTAGCCGCTGAAGCAGGCGTTAGTACCGAACATCTCGCTCGTGCGTTCCGCGACCGATATGGACTGTCGCCGGGCGATTATCGTACCGAGCATCGTTTTCGTCATGCGATGCAACAACTGTTTGCCGGTGACAAGGCCGTCGCCGTGGCTTGCAACAGTGGCTACTCCGATCAATCTCATATGACACGTGATTTCAAGCAGCGAACAGGAGCAACACCGACACAAATTTCTCGTCAGCTGCACACCCTCAGTCTTTCGCAGAACTGACCAAAGCACCTAGTCGGACATTCCGGGTTCGAGGGCGCTCGCGACGCTGCCGGGTCCGAGAGACTCGAGCTTGCCTGAATGGTCGTCAAGCAATCGACGAGCGAGGGTCTGGAGATGCTGGTTCGACGCGGTCTCGAGGCAGCGTAGCGCTTCGCCGTTGCATGGCGAGCTCACATGGGACGCCATGTTCTGCACGACATGCCAGTTTGCTAACGGGTGCGGCGCCTCGCTCGCTTCGTTGGCGTGCCGTTGAAACTTTCGCAACAGGCGCATCGCGTCGGTCGCAAAGGCCAGCTCTGTGAGCTTTGCGCGGTATTCCAGGTCTACCCCGCGGAGCTTGGGGTAGCGTTCGTAGTCAGCGAAATGACGCGCTTCGTGGCGTAGGTAGCTGTTCTTGAAGTCCTCGGACTCGAGATCATAGGCTTCTGTAATGCAGTAGAGCGCGTCCCGATCGGCCCAGCCGCCCGTGCTCGAACGACCGAAAGTCGCGAAATGCGACCAGCCACGCATAATGAAGTCGTCGAGATAATGCACAACCACTTCCTGCTGCGAGTCCGTGAGCTCGACGACGTGCGTTGTCGTACGAGTGCCGCGCCACAGCATGAAATCGAGCAACGGTGGAGTGCGCCCGCCGCGATGCCTGAATCCTCTCCGAGCAAGAAGCTCACTCAGTGCGCTGTCGAGATTGTCAGGGTCAGCCTCGACCCCATCGAGTTCGATCAGACGCGACAGGTCACCAGCGAGGCGCTGCTCGGCGTTCTCGATACCCGCCGGCGCAATCAGGGCTTCGCGCCAATAATCCTCGTAGCGCCGGGCGATGGCCGCGACAAGTGGATCTTCGACATCGGCAAGTTCGACACTGTCTACCCTGAGCAAGAATCGCTCATCGAACCTGGACTTTAGTGCCAGGTCTGTGGTGTTCGTCGCCTCGGTACCGGCAACCCAGGAAAGGTCACCGGAAAAAACCGAGGCGAAGTAGCGACTCTCGATCTCGGACGCACTGCAAGCGGTGGCAGCGAACAAGATCAGGGTAGACACGATGCGCACTGACATTCCTCCCGGCAAACGAGAAAATGATGCCGGGCGCATGATGCGTAGTCTTGCAAAATCTTGATTCGGCTTCCGTCGCTACCGGTCGCCCAATCGAGACTCCTGGCTGGTACCGAAAGTCAGGCAGGCACATCGCATGGCGTGAATCGGTTTCGGTCGAACGGATGGGCATCTGCGCAGAGACGGTGCTAGTTCTCGACCGGACCGATGCCGCCGTGCTAATTGCGTCGGCAAACAGCTGTTCTTAGACGGACGTCGGTGGCCTCGACGACATGCTCTCCCCCAAGACCCGGGCAGATGAGCGCGCAACTGGGTGGCATTGTCGCGACGTGCTAGGATCCGCGCATGCCTGACCGGCCACCCACGAAAACGCTGCGTGTCCTGACTTACTTTTCGATTGCAGCTATCGGTCTGACCCTGGCTGCCTTGGTCGCCGCCGAGAAGACAGCGGGCGATTCGGCCGTCGCCTATGCGCTCGTATTCATGGTGGCATTCTATTTTGTCTCTTTGCCTTTGCATTGCGCGCTTGCCGTCGGGGCGGTGTTCAGTCTTTTGCGTCTGGGGTTTCGGCCGGTTCGACCGGTCTCTCTGTACCTGGCGATAGCCATTGTCGTTCACGTTTCGATTGCTGCACATATAGGCGCTTTTGACAAGCTGGCTCGACAGTGGACCGCGTGGCAACGCGGTCTCGATATGCCGACCCAGGTCGCGTTTGAGCAAGCAGTGATGCCGCCGACGGATATCCCGGCAGTCCGGGCGGCGCTCGCCGCCGGCGCGGATCCAAATGCCGTACTTCCGGGCGTTCCGCTGACCCCGCTGTACGCGGCCGCCCTTCGCGGTGATGTGCCGCTCGTGAAGGCGCTGCTGGAGGGCGGCGCCGATCCGAATCAACGTGCGACGATTGACGGAGCATTCGGGAGCGCGGCCGTGGAGCGGCCCTACCCGCTCGACGGAGCCGCGTTCAGCAACGACGCACAACGATATGAAACGGTGCAAGAGCTGCTGACGCGCGGCGCCACCGCGAAACTCAGTCGCGCACGCCTGGGAGCCTGCGCAACCGGCGACTTGAGGTTATACGAACTCGTCGTTGCCGCCGGCGCGCCAGATGATCCTGACAAGAAGGGAAATCAGTGCCTTCATCTTGCGGCGCTGCGCAACCAGCCTGGAATCGCCGCCAGGGCAATTGCAGATGGCGCGGACACGAATGCCGAGAACACAGCGGGCCAGCGACCGCTGGATCTTGCCCTGATCCGCGACAGCTTTTCAGCGGCTCTGGTGATCGTTGAGGGCGGCGGCCTGTTGGCCGACCCGGAGCGCGCACGGAGACTGATGGACAGAGAGCCTGCCGATCCGGACCAGGCAGCGCTTCGAGAGGCGATGCGCGAGAGGTTGTCAGAGTAAGTGAATATGGACAGGCACGTTCCAGACCCCGGTTTTGTTGTTGCTGTCATGACCAGCGAACATGGACAGGCACATTCCACAGCCTGGGCTTGTTGCTGCTGTCATGACCGGTCCCCGCTTGGTCAGTGTCAACGGCATCGCCAAAGCACCTGCGGCGCGAGGCGAAATAACGATCAGTTATAGCGGTTCGTTCGGAGTAGACTAAAATCGGCACATGGCCGAACGCGCGTCGGCAGATGGCTCAGGCACTCGCCTGCAACGCTCGGAGGAGGCTCTCCATGACGTACGGGTTGCTCCGAATTTTTAGAACACCCTTTTGGTTGCTCGCTGTTCTTGTCGTGGTGCTCACGACTCTACCCGTGCAAGCGCGCAGCGCTGCTGGACACGAAGCATCCTTCATCGAGCGCACAGACCGTTACGCGTTCTACAGCAATTTCTGGATCAATCTGCACCACTTCCTGTTCCAGCAAGCGCAGCGAAAAGACGGGGAGCCCATCGACGGGGGCCGGCTGCTGAGTCGCGCGGAGTTTGCGGAAATCAACGGCGCCATCGACTGGTATCGGGACAAGCTCGCGCAACGCAGCCTGCTAATGGATCCATACCTCTACAAGGTCAAACGCGTATTGACCGGCATCGAAGAAACTGAATTGCCGACGGCCGACGCTATCGACGCTGATCATCTTGCGCAACTCGAAGCCGCTGCTTCTGTGTACAGGACACACTACTGGACTCGACATGACCGCCAGAATCGCGAGATCGTTGCCTGGCACCGCGACCGCATTCGCGCGCTGGAGCACGATGTCCTCGACAGAATTTCGAGTCTCGCGCAGGAACCGTGGCCGGACGAGCACATTCGCGTTGACCTGACGTGGGATGCTAACTGGGCGGGCGCTTACTGCACTGTAGAACCCATACATGCTGTGTTGACGTCGAGGCCAGGAGGTCCGAAAAATACCTGGCCACCAGGCGGATGGCTGGAGCTGCTCTTCCACGAACCGTCGCATGCGCTCATCGACCCGGACTCATCGACCGTTGGAGAGATTTTGAGGGAGACTGCCGAGCAGCTCGGTCTCGATGGCGCGGACCAGCTATGGCACGCGGTGTTGTTCTTGTTTTCCGGTACGGCCGTTCAGGAAGCGCTCGGCGAAGAAGGCGTGTCGCATGAGTTGCTCATGGTAAGCGAGAGCATATTCAGCCGTTACCAACCCGCGGTCAATGACGGTTTCGCCGCCTATATGGCTGGAAAAGACACCCTGCATTCCGCTGCCCGGGAGACACTGGAGAAGTTGTCGGCGGCCCGACAAGCATCGCCATGATATGAACCGTTTCTGTTAGTTATTCACAAGGTGGCCCGGCGCAATCGTAGTGAGCTTGCTCCTCGCGCTAACGGCGACGCAGGCGTTGTCCTGCTGCTGCTAAACGGCGGACAAGCGTTTTCGATGGTCGTCAAATGATCGATTAAGCGGGACACACATGAAGTATTTTCGCGAAACCCCTTTTTTTACGACTCCGAAGTTTAGTCGGCGAGGCAATTCTCGTAGCTTCACACGCCTGCTGACGCTTGGCATGGTCTGCTTCTTTGTGGAGCCTTCGGCCGCAGCCTGGCAAGAGCCGGAGGCCACCTGCGATTCAGAGCGACGACCCGCCTCGGGCGTGAGCCAACTGCGCGCTCGCGGCCTGCTCAACGACGCGCTCGAGACCATCGACCGCGAGCTCGCAAACGACCCGGGGCCCTGTCGAGAAGTCGCCCTCCGTCTGGAGCGAGCTCGGGTGCTGGATCGCATCGCTCTCCATAGTCAGACCCTGCCGGCGACGGCTGCGCTCGCTGAAATAGACAGGGCGCAAGAGATCCAGGCCGCCACCAACCGCTCGACCACCGTCCAGGCTGAAATCGAGCTCGGACGTGCCTATTACTACTACCGGGCTGAGATGCCTGACAGAGAGTTCAAGCAAGCCGAAAAAGCGGTCACCCGAGCGATGCAGCTCGCCCGAACCGCAGGAGCCAGTATTCTGCTTGCGGACGCGACGCATCAATTGGGCTTGATACGAGCACAACAAGGGAAGACAGCCACAGCCCGCGAGCTATTCGACAAATCGTTGGAGCTGGATCGACAGGGGGACGAAGGTAATGAGGACTACATGCTCGCCGAGTATCATCGCCACATCGCATTGACTTACATCCTGGAGGAGGATTGGTCTGCCGCACTCCCCCATTATGTCGCTTCTCACCAGGCCAGACTCAGGAGCAACGCCATCGATGGAAGCCAATTCTCGGCTCTCTCCCTGGGGGATGCCCTCCTAGAGACAGACTCCCCAGACGCCGCACTGCCTTATTTTGAATACGCTTTCGACGTCGCCGGGCAAATGAACTCATCCTACGTGAAAGCCCTTAGCGCTTTGCGTATTGCCGACGTTCTGGAAAAGCGCGGGAGTCGTTCGGAAGCCAAACAGCACTACTCGATCGCCGCGAGCGAGGCTGCCGCAGTCAATAGATCCTCTTTAGTCGCCGCCGCCACGTCTGGACTGGATCGGCTTAAGGAAGCCGAGCCGGAGTGACTCCGATGTAACTGTCTGGCTCGTCACAGGCCTAAACGTGGACAGGCACATTTTACAGTCGGCGCGTACTGTCGAACGGAGGTCTTTTCCTTCACCGGACACGCCAGTAATCGCAAAGGGCCCCGTTGGGACCCATTCTGTTTTCTGGCGCGACCGAGAGGATTCGTACTTCCGACCCCTTGCCTTCGCAGGGCAATTCGGAAGTTAAGCATTGGGGTCAGAGCCAGGCTCTGACCCCGGTTTCCTGCTACGCGCCAGAGAAGTCGACGTTGCCGAATACGAGCGACGGCGCCAGGGTCGACGAATACGGGTACGGATCGTTACCCACCATCTCGAGCTGTGCGAACAGATCCTTGAGGTTGCCGGTGACGTTCATCTCACCAACCGGGCGGCCGATCTGGCCGTTGTCGATGATATGGCCGCGCAAACCGAGCGAAAAGTCGCCGGTTGTCGCGTCGGCATTGCCGCCGAGCCAGGACGTAACGTAGACGCCGCTGCCAACATCGGCAAGCAACTGCTTAAGCGATTTCTCGCCCGGCGCAATTACCCGGTTCGACGCCGAACCCGTCGTGGGCGCCATGTCGGCCTTGCGGCCGTAGTATGTATCGACATAAATGTTTTTCACGACACCGTTTTCGACGATCGGCAAAGCCTTCGCCGAAATGCCTTCGCGGTCGTAGTGTCGCGACGCCAAACCGCGTTTGATCAACGGGTCATCGATAATTGTCAGCTTATCGCTGAACGCCTGCTCACCGATGAGTTGGGCCCAGAACGAGCGGCCTTGCTGCACGCTGCGAGCGTTCGCGGGACGCATAAGACGGCCGATCAGCGACGCCGATGCCCGCGAGTCGACGACCATCGTCGACCTCTGGGTCGGTCCCTTCTCGGACTCGAGGCGCGACAAGGTTCGCTGCAGCGCTTTCTCACCGACACCTGTGGCGTCCGGCAGGTCGGCGACGTGCGCCCCGCCCGCGTAGAACCAGTCTTCGGCGCGCCGGTCACCCGTGTCTCGCAGCGTGACGCTGGAGCCAAACCAGCAGTAGGTCGACTGCTGTGTACCAACAAAGCCGTTGCTGCTCGCAGTAGCCGACTGGTTGGTGCCGTCGTAAACGCCAGCCGTTGCGGAGATCACACGCTCATGACCATGCGACGCGGCATCGAGCGCCTCGCACCATGCCAGCCGCTGATCGCGGTCGAGCGCTTCGACGGTGGTGTCGACGAGATCGAGATCATCATCGGGCTGGTTCGCATACAGTTCCTCGGGCGTTATCTTTCGGAACTCATCGGGTTCCAACGCGCGCGTAATGGCGACCGCTTCCGAGATGAAACCCTCGAGTCGATCCGGATTGAGGTCGGTCGTTTGGTGGCTCGAATAGCGACCGCTTGCAAAGATCTGCATGCTCAGCGAACGCGACGTCGTGTCTTTGACCTTCTCGAGCGTGCCATCGCGATACTCGAACTCGACGTCGCGGCTCTGAACGGCAGATGCAAAAGCGTCATCCGCGCCGGCTTTCTTGGCAAGCTTGACGGCATGCACCGCGCGGTTTTTGAGATCAGCTGACATTTTCGCCTCCTACGGTCATGTTGGAGACGAGTACGGTCGGAATACCCTGCGACACCGGTACGCTCTGGCCGTTCTTGCCGCAGGTCCAGCCGCCTGTATCGAGGCGTGCGTCGTTTGCCACCATCGTGATCTTCTTGAGCGACTCCGGCCCGTTGCCGATGATGTTGACGTCCTTGATCGGCGCTGTGACACGGCCACCTTCCACTAGCCAGCCGTTCTTGACATAGAACGTGTAGTCGCCGGCCCCGATCTGCACCTGTCCGTTGGTATAAGTCTCGCAGATAATGCCGTGGTCGACGGCCTCGATAATCTCTTCCTTCGTGTGCGGGCCTTCCTCCATGAACGTGCAACTCATGCGCGGCATTGGCGCGTACTTGTACGACTGGCGGCGTCCCGAACCGGTCGGCTCGAGACCGTATTGCTTCGCACTGATCTGGTCGTGCAAATAGGACTTGAGGATGCCGTTCTCGACCATGACTGTGCGGCCGGCTTTGTTGCCCTCGTCGTCATAGTTGAGGGCGCCGCGCTCGCGGGGGATGTCTGCCTGGTCGACAACCGTGACGAACGGCTCAGCTACCTTCTTGCCGATCATGTCGGAGTAGATGCTTGTGCCCTTGCGATTGAAGTCGGCCTCCATACCGTGGCCGATGGCCTCGTGCAACAGAATGCCGCTCGCACCCGACGCAAGGATGACCGGCATCTCGCCGGCCGGCGGCCGGCGCGCATCGAACAGGATCATGGTGCGGTCGATCGCTTCGTCGATCATCTTGTCGAGCCGGTCCTCGGTATACCAGCCGAATTCCTCTCGAGCGGCAATGTTGCTGTACCCGGACTGCACTTCCTCACCTTTCCGGGCCGTGACAACCACGCTCACCCGCGCCATGGGACGATGGTCGGTGACCAGTTTGCCATCCAGCGTGGCGACCATGACCCGCTCGTCGCCATCACCCCAGTAGACTGACACTTTATCGACAGCCGGGTCCTTGGCCTTGGCTTGTTGTTCTACGTACTTGAGTATCGGCAGCTTCTGGTCGATACCGACTTCGGACCACGGCACGTTGGTCGTATACAGGCCACCCATGTCCTTGGGCACAAATGCCTGTGGGGCTGCGACCTGGTTGCCCGAGGCGATCGCCGAAGCGGTACGCGCGGCAGCAAGCATCGACGCCAGTGTCAGGTCTTCGGTGAAGGCATAGCCGGTCTGTTCGCCGATGACAACACGCAGGCCGACGCCTTGCTGGATGTTCGAGTTAGCATTCGAGACGATGCCATCTTCGAGCGACAGCGAGTTGCTGCGCGAGTGCTGGAAATAGAGGTCGGCGAAGTCTGCGCCACTTGCGGTCAGGCTGGACATGACCCTGGCGACGGTTGCCTGGTCCACCCCGAACCAGTCCATGAACGGATTGTCCGGCATCGGCTCGGCAACAGATGTTGCCTGTTGGACCCCGCAGCCGCTGAGGAATGCAGGCACAGTCAGAACCGCACCGCCTCCGGCCATATGCCCGAGGAACGTTCTACGTTTGATTTTCATGATACCCCCCACATGTGATTTGTTTTTGTATAGATGTCTGAAACGGCAAAAAGGTTTCAGAATCAATCGTTAAATCGTGGACAGGCACATTGTACAGCCGGTCGATACGAGGCCAAACGAAACACTATGATGTCCGATACGACACGAATGGGCGGACGTAACCGCCCATTACTGAACTGAACGCCTGACCTAAGCGTGGACAGGCACATTCTATGGCCAACTGAGCAGTTTCGGCTCTTCGGAACTGCCGCATTGTCGTCCATCATGCCTGTATGCCAAGACCCCGAAGCCAGCTAGTCAATGTAGGAGACACGCCCTACTACCATGTCTATTCACGCTGTGTGAGGCGAGCTTTCCTCTGCGGCGTTGATCAATATTCCGGTAAGAGCTACGAGCACCGACGAGGCTGGATCGAAGACCGGCTGCGGGTACTGGCCTCCCTGTTCAGCATCGATCTGTGTGCCTACGCAGTAATGAGCAATCACTATCATCTGGTCATTAAGTTGTGCCCCGCCCAGGCGAAGGAGTGGTCAGACGACGAGGTGCTGACGCGCTGGACGGCACTATTCAAAGGGCCGCTACTCGTTCAGCGATACCGTGCCGGTGAGGTTCTGGACGCGGCTGAGACAGCGACACTGAAGTCCATAACGTCCGTCCTGCGTTCGAGGCTCTTAAGCCTGAGCTGGTTCATGAAGTGCTTAAACGAACCGATCGCAAGACAGGCCAACGCAGAGGACGGCTGCACGGGGCACTTCTGGGAGGCCCGTTTCCAGTCTCAGGCGCTTCGCTCCGACAGGGCCCTGATCACAGCAATGGCCTACGTTGACCTGAACCCGGTGAGAGCGGGTATATCAAAGACACCAGAAGACTCTGAGTACACGAGTATTCGCACACGCACGCAAGGGACCGATACCCTCGCAGCAGTTCGACAGGCCGTGGCTCGGGCAGTGAAACGCGAGGAACTGCTCCATACGGACGTGAGGGCCAAGTGCCTGGTGCCATTCGCAAGAGATGGTTCGGTCGAATCAGCCGATACCTGCTTGCTGATCAGGTTGTCCGATTACCTGCAGTTGGTTGATGCTTCAGGGCGTCAGATGTATGAGGGCAAACGCGGTCGTATTGATCCAAGCCTCGAGCCGATTCTTGATCGATTGGGGCTGAATGACGAGGAATGGCTGCAAGCCACAGTCAATTTCCGATCACACTACCGTAAAGGGGACCTGGCACTCGGCTGCTCGGCGTAGCCTTGAGAAAGAATCAAGCAGGCTAGGTGTCTGAGGCTAAGGCGCGCCTGCAGTCGCCGTCGCACCCACGATCAAACACAGTCATCGATGCGTTTGCTTGCTCGATTGAGCCTTCTTGGTTTGCAGCGAAGTCGGTTACCGGCTCCTTCGATCTGTGCCTGTCCAATTTGTCTTCCCTGTGGTCGGTCTTTCGATGTGTGCCTGTCCAACTTGGCTGTTTGTCCTATGCCGGGCGGCGTGTCCGGCGGGATCTCGGGTATCGGTGTTTTCTACCCGGATCAACGACCCACACAGAGGATTGGAATCGTACCTGATATCACTGCGACACCAACCGCAGCCGGCATTCGCGAAGGTCGTGACGAAGTATTGGAGGCTGCGTTACGCACACTTGTGGGAGATGTACTCGACGAGCAGACCGTTCGCTCGATAGCATTGAGACCGAACTTTGATTTTATGGCTGTGCCTTCGAACAACACCAGGGCTGAGTGACTGGATCGTTCGTTTCGATCTGTGCCTGTCCAACTTGTCGCTGGTATAGGCGTCGTTGCACTTTTGGGCAGCTGACGGGCATCTTTGTGTATGCCTCCTTGATGTGTGCCTGTCCAAGTTGGTTCTGTACCTCCTTGATGTGTGCCTGTCCAAGTTGGTTCTGAGCCTACGGCGAAGTTGGATACCGACCCTCTCGATGTGTGCCTGTCCAACGAACTTTCTGATTACTGACTGCCATCACTCTCCCTCGTGCTTTTGGGCTTTTCCCTAGAGGAAAAAAAACGAGCAGCCCAACGATCGATGCTCTCTCGAAACAACCACACAAGAGAAAAGAAAACTGCCCAAATTAGAAAAATACGGCCCCCACCTAGGAAGAACGACACATACTTGTTCTCCGGCAGCAAGCCAACAAGAAACGTTGGTATCACTACGACCAAGATAAGGAGGATGAACCCGGCTAACTCATCACCAGTAACTTGCCGGTTTCCGGACCCTTCTTCTCTCTCTTCTTTCAATGCCAGCCACCTAACTATGGATAGTCCTCTTGAGGGCTTGGTTTAAGGGTGCCTTGGTATACGGAACCCCGACTGCATCGCTTCTAATTCCACTCTAACACTGTGCTCCATCATCAGGACAACACCAGCGGTAATCTGCCCGCCGGACAGTTTGTCTAGGCCGCGTGTCAACCCGTAACTAGAGAAGAAGACTGCAGTGCCTCCCAGTAATGTGAGACGACATGGACAGGCACATTCTACAGTCAATTGACCAGATTCAGCGGTTTGGAATCGCCGTCCTCTCAACCATCATGTCCACATGCCAAGACCGCGAAGCGAGTTAGTCAGTGCTGCAGACACGCCCTACTATCATGTCTACTCACGTTGTGTGAGGAGAGCCTTCCTGTGCGGTGTTGACCAATACTCCGGCAGGAGCTACGAGCATAGAAGAGGCTGGATTGAAGACCGACTGCGAGTGTTGTCCTCCCTGTTCAGCATCGATGTCTGTGCCTACGCGGTAATGAGTAATCACTACCACCTGGTCGTTAAGCTTAACCCAAACGAGGCGAGGGCCTGGTCGGACGACGAGGTACTGACGCGCTGGACGGCGCTGTTCAAAGGGCCGCTACTCGTTCAGCGGTACCGTGCTGGCGAGGCTCTGGGCACGGCGGAAGCCGCGACACTGAAGTCCATGATCGCCGTCCTGCGTACAAGGCTCACCAGTCTGAGCTGGTTTATGAAATGCCTGAACGAGCCCATTGCAAGACAGGCCAATGCAGAGGACGGTTGCACAGGGCATTTTTGGGAAGCTCGCTTCCAGTCGCAGGCACTTCGTTCCGAGAGAGCCCTGATAACCGCTATGGCCTACGTTGACCTGAACCCTGTAAGGGCGGAAATAGCAAAGACACCGGAAGACTCTGAGTACACGAGCATTCGTACGCGCACGCAAGGCAGGGATACGCCTGCACAGGTTCGACAAGCGGTTGTTCGAGCGGCTAATCGGGATGAGCTGCTGCACAAGAGGGTAACGGCCAAATGCCTGGCGTCTTTCGCGGACGATAGCTCGGTCGAATCTTCAGATAGTGGCTTACCGATAAGGCTGTTCGACTACCTGGAATTGGTTGATGTATCAGGAAAGCAGATATCAGAAGGCAAACGGGGTCGTATAGACCCAACGCTTACACCGATTCTTGATCGGCTGGGGCTGAACAACGACGAGTGGTTTCAAGCTACTGTGAACTTCCGGTCGCACTATCGTAACGGGGACCTGCAGCTCGGCTGTTCTGCATAGTCTCTTGAAGTGAAGAATCAGGCTGCTTGCCTGAGGAATTCCTGTGCGCGCTTCCCGGTTGCTGATACGCAGGTATAGGCGTCGTTGCGCTTTTGGTCAGCTGACAGGCATCTTTGTGTATGCCTCCTTGATGTGTGCCTGTCCAACTTGGCTACCGCGAACTTCCGATCACACTACGTTAAAGGGGACCTGGCACTCGGCTGTTCGGCGTAGCCATGACCACGAATCAAGCAGGCCTGCTGCCTGAGGACAAAGTGTGCCTGCGGTCGCCATCGCATCCACAATCAAACACAGTTATCGATGCGATTACCTAGTCGATTGAGCCTTCTTGGTTTGCAGCGAAGTCGGCTACCGGCTCCTTCGATCTGTGCCTGTCCAATTTGTCTTCCCTGTGGTCGGTCTTTCGATGTGTGCCTGTCCAAGGTGTTGCAGTCGCCGTCGCACCCACGATCAAACACAGTTATCGACGCGATTACCTAGTCGATTGAGCCTTCTTGGTTTGCAGCGAAGTCGGTTACCGGCTCCTTCGATCTGTGCCTGTCCAATTTGGCTTGCTTTCGATGTGTGCCTGTCCAACTTATCTGTTGATCTGTGCCTGTCCTACTTGTTTGGTGCCTGTCCAACTGGCTGGAAACTTTTGATCTGTGCCTGTCCAACTTGGCTCGTAATGTGTGCCTGTCCAGTTTGTCGTCTATCGTCCAACTTGGCTTGTTTTCCTTGATGTGTGCCTGTCCAAGTAGGCTTTCAGTCCAACTTGGCTTTGCCTGTCCAACTTGGCTTGTTGATCTGTGCCTGTCCAAGTTGTTGCGGCTCATCTCATTCTTCATAATCAATCGCATCCTTAAAAGAAACCGTAACAACGTTGTCACATCCAATCAGAAGGTCAACATTCCTGCCTCGCCTATCACGATAATGTATGTCGCCGGGCACCGGATCGTAACGTAGCTTCAACGAGTGACCAAGATCGTTGAGTCGCTTCACAACGGCCTCCATTTCATCGACCAACCCTTGATGAAGTCGAGCGGAGATTTCACATCTAAGCTCGTCGCATAGTTTCTCTAGCTCTCGAGACTCCTTTGCGGCCTCGACGAATCGGGCCTTTGAAAATCGTCCCAAATCCGAATCTGCAGATTTTCCCATTTCCGTTTTTTGACCTCTAGTGATTCCAACCTTTGCCCTTGTTGATGTATTGCTTACCAAGCGCTTTGAGAGCATCTCGGTACGGGCCGGGCGGCAGCTTGTTGCCCTCCCGAATTAGATCAGCTCCCGCATTTTTCCACGGGGTTCCGTGTTGACCTGATCTAGCTCCTTGACCCTTTCCAAGGTCTCGGTACTTTTTCAATAGTACCTGACCACGCTGCGCGGCTGATTTCTGAGCCCACTTCGCAACCTCCTTCGAGCTCATTGCTGCAGCCTCCCGGATTAAGAACCTGGCGCTCTCATAATCGCCTTTAGCAATGGCCTGCAGTATTTTTGCTCGAACAGAATCAGTGGGTATCAGGTCGACGTAAATTTGATCATAGCCGAATGAGGCAATTTGCCCACCGCCGATCTGCACATCCGGCGCTCCCACACCGGACACGGGATCAGCAGTCCCCGGACTCGCCCCTGGCGGCCCACCATCTCTCCCATCCGGCTGTGCGGTGGCCCCATTGCCAAGGTAAGAACCACTCCACATTCCCGGGCTCTGATAGTTCATGAACCAATTTAGTTGTCGTTCCGCGGCTGCCTTTCGTGCGTCTTTGTTTGGATCACTCCAGTAGGGCTCATGCCCCTCCAACCCCAACGGATCCACCAAATTCATCGGATCACCGCTGACATAACTGTACATATTCATCCCCGCCGCATACCCAATCGGATCCGCCTGCAAAAACCGTCCGGTTTTGGGATCGTAGGTCCTGGCTTTGTAGTGATACAGATCAATCGAATCCAGATAGATCTGCCCCGTGTACTGGAACCGACCCTGATTACCTGGGCCCGGCACACCGTACTCATCGTAAGTATTGATGTAGGTCTTGGCGCCAGTGGAATTCGTCCCAGCAACGATCGATCCGCGTTCGTCGGCGATCAGGAAGGTGCGGTTGCTCGTTCCCGTGCCTGAGTACTCCACCAGCGGCTCATCGATCCCCGGGCCGTGGACGTAGCGCTTGGTGACGGTCGATCCACTGTACTCGGCAATCAGATCGATACCGTCGTACAGAAACTGCTTGCTCGTGCTGCCGACGGTCTCCTGGTACAGCCGGCCGCCCGGGTCGTAGCCAAAGCTGACACTGCCCGGCGCGGTCTTAAGCCGGTTCGAGTTGTCGTAGGTGTACGAGTTCGTGCCGTCGCTGGTCAGATTGCCGCGACCGTCGTAGGACTGTGTTGTGCCGTCAACCGTACTGTATTGATTGAGCCCATTGGAAACGTAGGCATCGGTGAAGTCCGTGTAGGCCGAGTAGTCATAGGCGCTGTTGGTGTTGGTGCGCTTTATGATCTGGTTGGCGGTGTTGAAGTCGAACGTCAATGTCTGATCGTTCGTGGTTCCCGACAGATTGTTGACGAGCAAATCAAGCCGGCCTGCCGCATCGAAACCGTAGGTGGTCACGACGCCGTTGCCGCGTGTCAGCGTCTTACGTCGGCCCCAGTCGTCGTATTCGAAATCAGCCAGAATGCCGACACTGTTGGGGTCGGTCGCACCCTTCTCCCGGATCTTTTCCAGGTCGCCGGCCGCATTGTAGTCGTAGTTGACATAGAAGCCGCCTGCGCCCGGGTAGTCCATACGAGAGCGCAGACCCTCGGCATTGTACTGGTAGGTCACGTCGCCTTTTGGCCCTGTCGCCTTCGTTAGCTGGCCGAGCGCGTTGTAGTCATAGGACAGCGTGTGCCCGGTCTGTGACATCGTCTTGACCCGACCCAAGTTGTCATGCGTGAATGAAACATCCGGATCGCTGCCCGGCGCGTTTCTCGACGTCATCCGGCCGAGATTGTCGTAGCCGAAGCTGAAGGTCTGGCCGTCACGGATACGCATGGAGAGAACCCGCCCGTAGGTGCCGTAGTTGATCTGCTCGTAGTCTGTCGTGGAATACGAACCTGCCGTGGTCTTGCTGGGATAGTACGTTCTGTACGGACGCCCGTAGGCGTCATAGGTGTATTTGGTAAGGTTGCCTTCCGCGTCTGTGAGCGTATCGATGAAGCCAAGCGTGTTCGGAACGATCGTCTGGGTGTCCTGTACGAGTGCAGTACCGAGTCCCGACTGAACACGAACCAGGTCATCGTAATTGTTGTAATGGTTTTTCGAGATCCGGTCCTTCACGGCACCGCCGGAGGTCTGGCTGCACGCCGAGGACGGCAACGAACCAAATAAGGATGCATTCATTCGGTAAGCGGTGCATTCAAGACGCCCCGCAAGGTCGAAGCTCGTCTGAACGACGGAATGCGTCGTCGAGCCGGTCTTGTAACGGCGCTCGATGGCCCTGCCGTAACTGTCGTAGTAAACCTCTGCACGACCAAGTGCGGCGAAGGATGTCCAGTTGGTCGTGCCGGTCATCGTGCCCTGCTCAACTGACGTAACAAACCCATCGGAATCGTAGTTGGTGCGGACAGCGCGATGCTTCATCGAGCCACTGGCGTCCGGGTCGGGTCCGTTGGTGATCGTTCGGCGTCCCAGCACATCATGTTGAAAATAGGTGCGATCGGCCGGGCCGCTGCGTGGACTGTCAACCCATTTGAGCCGCGCATAAGCGTCCCAATCGAATGTCACGGTCTGCGACACGTACGACACGGAAGCGTTTCCCGCTGCAGCTGTTACGCTCGTCACAAGAATATTGTTTGGTGAACCGCTCGCTTCGAACCCATAGGTTGTATCCGTCTCACGCGCCTGACCGTTGCAGCTATTGTTCCCCGTGTTACAGACCGATTTGCTTGATAGAACCGTTGTCGACACACCGTTGCTGTAGACACCCGAACCGGTGGTCAGATAACGCGCCGTCCTCGTCGTGTAGCCAAAGCGCTCTTGTGCCGTGTCGCCCGTCCCGTCCGGTGCTGATCCGGTCTTGCCGGGATACGTAATGTCCTTGATGCCGCCGTGGGAATAGTAGGTGAAATACGTGCGAAATCCTCGAGTGTCCTCGGTCCAGGACGGCTTGTTGCAGTACTTGATGTTGCTGCTATCGCAGCTATTCGGAAAATCCGCTTCCGTGATCAAGGGATTCGGGTCTGATGAATTCTTTTTGACCGTAGTAACCTCGAGGTTGCCTCGGCCATCGTAGTCGTAGTGCGTCTCACGCCCGGTGTGGTCCTTCACCAATGTAACTTGAGACTGGGTGTTTCTTACGTACTCGACCCAGCGAGACGCGCCCGATGCGCCGGTCGTGCTCGCGAATTTGGTCACCTTTGTCACGCCACGCGGTTCCAGGTCGTAGTCGACACGAACGAAACCTGTTCTGGCTGTACCGAGCCCATTGGCCTCCATGGTCTTCAGGGTTCGATAATATTTGTCTCCGGTCACCAATGTAGCGTTCGAGTAATTGAACTTCAGACCACCCTGAGTCAACGTAGTGACCTGATCGGTGCTGGTGGAATAGATGATACCTGTAGCGACTTCTCCGGAGTGGCGAATGATCTGGGACAAGCCGCCATACGAAAAATGAAAGTTGTAGTCGGTATTCTGACCGAGCGCGTTTGTCACTCTCTCGAGCGAACTACTGGGCTCGCTGTAAGTCACGTAGGGCCAGCTGTAAGACCCACCCGAGCACGTATACGCCGTCGGCGCGCAGTACGTGTAGGCGCGATTGATGCCGATGGCTTTCGTGCGCTGCATCCACACGCCGTTCAGTTCCGTCGTGTTTGCAGGGCTGTTGTCGGCGTACTCGTAATGGATATGAAACCCGTAGCTATTCGTTACCGATTGGATTCGATACCGCGTTTGCCCACCGGTCGATGCGCTCCGGTGGTTATAGGTTCGGACGGCTCCGTTTGGCATCGTCAAGTCGATAATGACGGCGCCATCAACCCGCCAGAAATGTTTGTCTGAGTAGGTTGTACTAAACCGCGCTACCTCACCGTAGCGGCCGGTGTAGGTGTAGGTGCTGCCGCTGACGGTGAGGCTTGCGCCGCTGTTGCTCTTCGGCACGTATACGTTATTAGTGTTGTCATAGTCGAAGCTTACCGATCCACCATCGAGACTGACGACGGCACCGGTAATCGCGCCACCGGTATCGCGCTGAAGGGCGACGGTGCCGGCGAGCGTATCCATCCAGCCGTAGGAGGTTCTGTTGCCGTTGAACCGGCGAGAATGCACAAGCCCCACGGCACCGCTCGGGCCGATGGCCACTTCCGTGGTTACGAAGTTGTACTCGCCGGTCACTATGTCGACGCCGTTGCCATCTACCGTCTCATGTATCGGCGGCACGTCCTCTTGGATCTGTCCCAACGCGGGCACGGAAAAGAGGACGAGAATGGCTGCGCGGAAGATCTGTTTGGTCGTATGTAACACTAAAGCCACTCCTCGACATTGGAGTAAGGGTCGCGCCTGCTTAAGAAGGCGATTGTGTGTTTCACTGTTCGATCTGAACGACGTAGCTGAGCCACCAATCAATCCGGCACAGCGAGCTTGGAAGAGCGCACCAGGCTGTTCCAACGTTCAGTCAGCATCTGCAACCCCGACGCGTCGGCGTTGTATAAAGCCCGAAGATCGCCAATTGCAGCCTCACTTAGAGACTCTTTGTTCTGCTTCGCGTAGCCGGCGATGCATCGGAGATTCGACGTCGTTTGCAATGTGAAAGCTTCCCATTCGCTCTCGAGAGACGCGAGTTGTTCTCGATCGGCAATCGCTTCAGGTAACTCGATCTCAACAGATTGATAACAGCTCGGCGGATTCGTCTCGGACAACACGGCGGCCGAGTGCAGCAGGAGCGATAGGACCGCTGCGAATGCGGAAAGACGTTTTGTATCGATCACGTGCTTCTCCTCGAATTCCGATTAACGTTGGCCACGTTTTTGTCATTAAAGACTGTGCCGAACGTGCTTGGGAGCCTATCCTGCGGCGACCGTTTGGGGCTCATCTACAGCCACCCTCCGCCGCCAGTGACGGTAATGGAAACGGTCGCTGTATCGGTGCCCCCGTTTCCGTCGGAAATCGTGTACGTGGCAGGAAAAGTGCCGGGAAACAATCCTGAAATCAGAAGTCGCGTGCCGCCGCCGCTGATGGAAACCGACGCGTTTGCTGACTGAGTGACTGAGGTTATGGTGAGCGTGTCATTGTCTGGGTCGCTGTCGTTCGTCAGGACGTAGACATACGCGCTGCCGAATTCGGCTACCGATGCAGTGTCGTTGACTGCGTTGGGTGGAGAATTCGCCGACGGGAGTGTTGTAGTAACGTTTTCCCGGTTGCCGACCTTGTCGAGATCATATTCGACCAGTGTGCCGTCATCCGCGGTGACTTCGATCAGGCGACCTAGATCATCGTACTCGTAGGTTACGTCAGTGTCGGCGAAGGCCATGCCTGACAGCGAGACAACAACGACAACGGAAAGAAAAAGGAGCATGTTCAGGTAAGGAGTCTTCAAGGCATCTGATCCTTCGCTTCTGAGAAAACGATCACTTTTTGTCTCGACAAACGCTATGGGTTGACGACCGACCCTGTCAAATACGTTCTTTTACGACCATAAAAAATTGGAATTTCTGTTCCAGGCTTTTTTTGCGCAGAGATTTCCAATAGTTACCAGCTCTTGCCTGAGCGAATCGACGCAACTGATTGATTCG
>JASJCQ010000013.1 GCA_030065915.1 Woeseiaceae bacterium | reverse complement strand
ATCAAAGAATCCCTGGATCTGGTCAGCGTGCAGATCGACGGTCAGTACGCGATCGACACCGGCGGCCTCGATCAGTTGAGCGACGAGCTTCGCGGTGATGGGGACGCGAGCGGCGCGTGGCCGGCGATCCTGCCTCGCAAAACCGAAGTAGGGAATGACCGCGGTAATCCTTGCTGCGGACGCGCGCTTGGCCGCGTCCGCCATGACGAGCAATTCCATCAGGTTGTCAGACGACGGCGGACACGTCGGCTGCACGATAAACACGTCCCTGCCGCGGACGTTCTCGAGAATCTCTACGGTGATTTCACCGTCGCTGAAGCGGCCGACGTGCGCCCTCGCGAGCGGAATCATCAATGTGCGGGCAATAGCCTGGGCGAGTTCCGGGTTGGCGTTACCGGTGAATACCGCCATCGATGCTATTTCCACGCCCGTCTCTCCCTTGAATCGTGTATGGCTGGGGCGGCAGGATTCGAACCTGCGCATGACGGGATCAAAACCCGTTGCCTTACCACTTGGCTACGCCCCAATTAATTATTGTTCTTGTCAACCTGCGCGAGCCGCAATTGTGCGTTTCGCTATCTGAGGTGTCAACGCGCTGTCTGAATGGTTCCGCTACTGGGCGAAAAACCGCCAATCGTCGATGACAATGCGGACGCGAGTTGTGCTGCTGCTGGCGGTAATCCTGCCCGGGAGCTCCTGCCCGGCGCCATCGCGATAGCGATTGAAACTCACGTCCCAGCCACCCTGGACGAGATGAGTCAGCTTGCCGGAGGCATCGACCTGCGTTTCCGCAGGGCGCTCCGGATCGGGAATGCCGAGCAGCCAGAACGGCAGCGATCCGACGGGAATCGTCCAGCCATAGCGCAGGTACAGCTCTGTCTCAGCGTCGCCGAGACGGGTCTCGACCCCATCCTTGTCCGTCAGCGTCACGGATCGCTGGTCACCTTCCAGTTTGACGTTACCGATACCGAGCGGGCCGCTGACCTGCACGTCGAAGCGGCGCCTGTCCTGCGTCCAGCGCAGCTTCGCATTGAAACCGTCGTCTTCTGTACGGATGCCGATACGGCCTTTCAGGTACCACTGCTCACTCGCGGCCAACGCCGCCTGTCGTGCGTTCCAGTCAGTCAGGTCCGGGAGGTCTATCGTCTCCCTGGTGGTCGTCGCGCAACCGGCAAGCAGCGCTGTCGCGGCGACGAGCCTGGCAGTCCTACTCAGCGTCCGGAAAGAGCCGTTCACGGACATTTTCGAGCAGTGAATTTTCGGGGTCTCGCTCTTCGGCCTTGACGAGCCTTTCCAGCGCCTCCTCTTGCCGGCCCAGCGCGTGCAGCACTTCGACGATATGCGCTGCGACTTCCGGATCGGGAAAACCGGCGTACGCCTTTTCGAGCTCGACCAGGGCCTCCTCATTCTTGCCGAGGCGGTACAGCACCCAGCCCATGCTGTCGATAATTGCCGGATTGTCCGGCTGATACTCCAGCGCCTTGCGTATCAGCTTCTCGGCCTCGACATACTGGTCGGTTCGGTCTGCCAGCGTATAGCCCAGTGCATTCAGCGAGGTCGCACTCTCCGGAAACTTCTCTACAGCCGCCCTGTATTGACTGATCGAGTCGTCGAGGCGATCCATCCGCAGTAAGAGTTCCGCGCGACCGAGCATACCGCCCTCCGCATCCGGTCTGAATTCCACGTATCGATCGTAGTAGACCAGCGCATCTTCATAGCGCTCCACGGACGTCAGCAGCTGTCCCTTCGCCAATACCATGTCAATGGCATAGCCCGGGCTGTCGGCCGTGAATCGGTCGAGCAGCTCGACAGCCTGGTCCGGATCGTCCCGTTCAAACGCCAGCAGCGCCGCGGCGCGTCGCTGTGAGATGACGGCGTTTCCGCCGCCGTTCACGGCCGCATAGAATCGTATCGCCGCATCCACCTCACCACGAAAATCCGCGATCCTCGCGAGATAATACAGCGCGTCGTTTGTGTAGCGTCGCGTAGCCAGCAGATCCTCAAAATCGGCCTTCGCTGCGTCGAGGTTCTGCTGGCGGAAATTGATAATTGCCATCAGGCGCAGCGCATCCGCCCGCCCCGGCTGCTCGAGGATCACCTGGTTCACCTGGCTGAGCGCATCGTCGTTGCGGTCCAGGGACATCATCATCAATGCCAGCTCGAGTCGTGCGTCGGGATCCGGGTCCGGGTCGTCACCGATGATCCTCGCCGTGTAGTCGATGGCCTCTTCCGCGCTGCCGTTCAGGAGCAGTGCGCGTGCATAGAGCAGCTTGGCCTTGAGCCAGTCAGGGTCCAACTCGACGGCAAGCGCAGCGCGGTCGCGCGCCTCTTGCATGTCTTCGGCGGACATCGCCATGACGGCAACGGCGTAGTTCGCATAGGCCGAATCGCCGTATGGCTTGGCGAGATACTTCATGATCTCGTAAGCCGGCCCGGGCTCTTCATCCGCCAGCACCTGCACGAGCGACAGCAGGCGCTGCTCGGCAGGTCCGTCATCGAGCTTCAGCAGACGCTTGAAATTGCGGCGCGCCGCGCGATCGCGACCGTCACGGAGCTGAAGCCTTGCGACATAAAGCAACGCCTGCTCGCTGTCCCTGTCGAGCTTTAGCCAGCGCTCAGCGGCCTTCCGCGCCTCGTCGTCGAAACCGAAGCCGAAAGCGATCCGCGTGGCTTGCTGGGCGATGTCCACCGAGTCACTGGCCTCTGCTGCCTTGCGAAAGTTAGTAGCGGCGGCGAGATACTCGCCGACCTGCATACCCTCCCGGGCCATTTCGATATACTCGTCGGCACTGCGATCTCCAGCGTCAGCCCGGCCGAACAGGCTTGCCACGACCAGTACAAAGCCAGCCAGCCATAAGCGTGATAAATTTGTAGACATGTTGGGTAGTTCTATCATCCTGATATCGCGGTTTGTCGACCGCGTGTCTTTCCGATGCGCCGTACTAACTGACAAGGAACTGCGCCGCCAGTTCGCTTATGATACGCACTCCTGAATTCCAGAGGTTCGCCGACGGCACCCTGCTAAAGACCTGATATGCCGCTGAAAATACTCGGTCTGAACCATAACACGGCACCTGTCGAAGTTCGCGAACAAGTTGTTTTCGCGGGCGACGAGCTGCCCAACGCTTTGAAAGACGTCCAGGGCATCGAGGGTGTCGAGGAAGCAGTGTTGCTCTCTACCTGCAATCGAACGGAGTTTTACATCGTTGCCGACGATGCCGGCAGCGACCGTTTACAGGCATGGCTCACCGACAGTCGCGGGCTGGGCGATGCCGTCCAGAAGTCGCTGTTCCGGAAGCAGGACGACGACGCCATTCGTCACCTGTTCCGGGTAGCCTGCGGGCTCGACTCCATGGTTCTCGGCGAACCACAGATACTCGGCCAGCTGAAGGACGCCTATCGTGAGGCCCAGTCGACAGGCAGTGCCGGTTCTGCACTGACGCAGGTGTTCCAGCACTGTTTCTCGGCCGCGAAGAAAGTCAGGACGGATACCGAGATCGGCTCTAGCCCGGTGTCCGTTGCCTACGCCGCTGTAGACCTCGCAAAGCAGTTCTTTGCCGGGTTCGAGAAACACACAGCGCTTCTGATCGGTGCCGGTGTCACCATCGAACTGGTTGCGCGGCACCTGCGGTCCAAGAACATCGGCCGGTTGTTCGTTGCGAATCGCAGCCTCGAGCGCGCGCGTGCGCTCGCCCATGAGTTCGACGGTTACGCACTGCCGCTCTCCGAACTCGGCGGCACGCTGCCGGAAGCCGATATCGTCATCACATCGACGGCCAGCCCCGAGCCGATACTGACGCGCGCAGATATGAAGTCCGCGGTGAAAGCGCGCAAGCGCCGCCCTATCGTGGCCGTCGACATCGCGGTACCGCGAGACATCGAGCCAGCCGTATCGAAGCTGGACGACGTTTACCTGTTCACGATCGATGACCTCGACAACATGATCACCGAGAGCATCGGAAACCGGGCTCAGGCCGCGATCGATGCAGACCGGATTCTGAGCGACGAACTGGCGCGTTACCTGTCGGTGCAACGCGCAAAGCAGGTCGCACCGATCATCACATCGCTCCGCGACCACGCCGAGAGCATCCGCGAGGAAGTCATGCTGCAGGCCAGGCGTCGGCTGGCGCAGGGCGTTAGCGAAGGTGAGATCGTCGAGTATGCAACGGCGGCGGTCATGAAAAAGCTGCTGCACAACCCGAGCGTCCGCCTGCGTGAGGCGGCGGAGTCGTCTGACCAGACGCTGATCGAGTCTGCCCAGGTATTGTTCGGCATTGACAAGAATGGCGATGACGAGTGAAGGACTCGATCAGAAACCGGCTCGAAACGGTCTGCGAACGTTTCGAAGAACTCGAGGGCCTGCTCGCTGACCCCGAGATCATTAGCGACCAGGACAAGTTTCGTGAACTGTCGCAGGAGTACTCACGCGTAGAACCGGTCGTGCAGCTTTTCAAGCGCTACGAGACGCTGTCGGGCGATATCGAAGAGGCCGAGGATATGGCCTCCGGCGATGACGACGAGCTTCGCGAGATGGGCGAAGACGAACTCAGCAAACTCCGGCCCGAACAGGAGACGCTGCTGACCGATCTGCAGAAGTCCCTGATTCCGCCGGACCCGTATGACAACAGCAATGTCTTTCTGGAGATTCGTGCCGGCACTGGCGGCGACGAGGCCGCTATCTTTGCCGGTGACCTGTTCCGCATGTATTCGAAATACGCGGAGCGCATGCGCTGGCAGATCGAAGTCTTGAGCGCGCGTGAGGGCGAGCACGGTGGCTACAAGGAGATCATCACGCGCATCACCGGCAGCGGGATTTATGCGCGTCTGAAGTTCGAGTCCGGCGCGCATCGCGTGCAGCGCGTGCCGGCCACCGAGTCACAGGGGCGCATCCACACGTCCGCGTGCACGGTCGCCGTGCTGCCGGAGCCCGACGAGCTGGAAGCCGTCGAGATCAACACGGCCGATCTCCGCGTGGACACCTACCGCGCATCGGGCGCCGGCGGCCAGCACGTCAACAAGACGGACTCTGCCGTGCGTCTGACCCACCTGCCGACCGGCATCGTCGTCGAATGCCAGGACGAGCGATCGCAGCACAAGAACCGCGCTCGCGCGATGTCACTGCTGCAGGCACGTCTGATCGACGTACAGCAAAGCGCCCAGCAGACCGAGCAGGCGGAGAAACGCAAACTGCTGGTCGGCTCGGGCGATCGCTCGGAACGCATCCGAACGTACAACTACCCGCAGGGTCGCGTGACCGACCACCGAATCAACCTGACGCTGTACAAGCTTGACGAGATCCTCGAGGGTGGCATGGAGGCAGTCATCGATCCGTTGCAGAGCGAGTACCAGGCGGATCGACTGGCGGAACTCGACAACTGAGGATGACTGAAAGACTGTAACTGGACGCCGCGGGGATGCATCGAAACGCAACGCTGTCGATTGCGACACTGGTCCTTGCCGGCGGCGGTTTTGCCTTCGCGGCAGATGCGGGCACTGAGGATGCCGCAACCGATCGTCGTCAGCTTGTCGATATGCCCGCGGAGACCCAGGCCATGATGCGCAAGGAAATGCGCGATCACCTGCTGGCCTTGAGCGAGATCATGGCTTACCTGGCAGCAAACGATGTATCGACGGCCGCAGAGGTCGCCGAAGCGCGGCTTGGCAGGAGTTCGATGGGAAAACACAGAGGTACCCGAAAAGGCAAGGGGCCGGGCAAGTTCATGCCGAAAGAGATGAAGAAGATAGGGCACGGCATGCACGATGCCGCCAGTCGCTTTGCGACCGTTGCCGAGAGCGGCGACCTACAAAAATCCTACACAGCTCTGAATGACGTCGTTGCTGCATGTGCCGCCTGCCATACGAGTTTCCGTATTCGGTGAATGTGGTCGACGACTCGAGCGCCAGCGCCGGGCCGTGTCCGGAGCGCTAGGGGTACTTAAGTGGCTGCTGGCTGACGGCTGATCCAGCGCAACTGGATCGTCACGCCGATGAGGAACGCGACAAACAGCGCCAGGTGACTCGCCTGCATTATGGGATCGTTAATTGAGGTCAGTATCGGATCGCCGACCGGGAGACGAAGCAGCCCGTCAGTCACAGCAGGCAGGCAATGGAACAGCAGCGTAGCGGAGAAACTGAAGGCCTGTATGTGCCGCGACCATTTTCCAAAAAGCTTCCGGGCCTCGGCCAGCATGCCGACGGCCAGCGCAAGAAGTGCTGCAACGCCCATAGCATGCGCCACCCCGAAACCGCCGTGCTGGTAGATCATCAGCGCGGTCACCGCGGTTACGAGGGTCGTGACCAGGTAGATCACACCACTCCTGTTGCGGTAGGAGATCTCCTTGTATTTGAACAACGTGATGACGCCGCTTATGAGAGCAACGATGCCAATCACGGTGTGAAACCAGCCCAAGGGAATTATTGCCGGCATGATCTTTCTCCTTTCGTTGCACAGGCGGCTACGCCGCAACGCCGAACGGCCCATCGCGACCCGCAATCAGCTCGTCGACCATTTCAATATCATCCGGCTCATTGTGCCCTTCTCCGCGCGTCGTTCAAGGCGCCCTGTTGGATACTCGCTTGTTCCTGCATCAGGCTGTCGATCTCGCTCAGGTGTTTGTTGTATCGATCGGCAAGCGCCTGCGTGTCAAACAGCATTTGATCCGTCTCAACGGACCATGCTCCGGCGTTGGCGTCGAGCATGTCAATGATGGCCTCGATTTCGACTACGGCGGCTTCTTCCAGATCCCAGACGCGGCTCTGTACACTCTCGCTCTCGGCGAGGCCGGATTCGAAGCCAAGCCGTAACTCACGTTTTTCCTGCGCAGACAGATCCAGCTCTTCGATGAGCCGCGGCAGGTCCTCGAGAAACGTCTCCGCCAGCTGGCGATGCTTGACCACGATCCGCTTGCCTTCCTCGAGCATTGCGCGACTGTCTGCAAGACCGACATCGGCAGACAGGCGGTCAGGCTCGAGCAAGGTCAGCCAGCCTATCGCGTCGAGGTCCGCCATGTAGTCGTTCGCTAGCCGGGCTGAACCATTGAGAATCATCGTCGTTAACCGCTGAACCTCGGCGTAAGAACCGCTGACCGTCGGAGCGACCGAGAAGTCCTCGGGCACCGGATCGAAGGTGCCGGCATCGACGCCTTTCTGTTGCGCGTCTATCAGCCGCTGCGCCTCATCGAAAAAGCCCTCTAAAACGATGTCAGCAGACTCCCGATTTGACTCGACTGACACCACGACGGCGAGCGAGAAGGACGCGAACACTGCCGAGAAAATAATCAGTCCTGCCGAGGCACCGCCCCCGCGCGCAAACACAGCATAGACTGCTGCCGAAATCATCAGTGCGTAGACAAATCCACCGCCTATCTCGTAGGCAATATTCTGCGTGTCCGTGCCAGCCCAAACAGCGCCGAAAAACACGAGGAGACAGACACCTGGCAACAGGACGAGATACAGTAGAAAGCCGCGCCGGGAATCGCGAAGTTGTTCGTTGTCGGCTGCCTTTACCGTCTCTGGCTCTGGTGTCATTGCGATTGGGTACCGTATTGTTGCCGCCGTCGCCTGTGCGGCGTTCAGGTACGCAGCGCCTCGAAAGCCTGCGTCAGGTCCTGGATCAGGTCGTCGACCCCCTCAATGCCGACCGACAGACGGATCAACTGATCCGAGATACCGAGTTCGGCACGGCGTTCTTCGGGCACAGACGCATGGGTCATGATAGCCGGGTGCTCGATCAGGCTCTCGACGCCGCCGAGACTCTCTGCCAGTGCGAACACGTGGCAACTCTCGAGAAAGCGGCGCGCATTGTCGAGGTCGCCCTTGAGGTAAAAGGTCACAATGCCGCCGAAAGCGCTCATCTGCTTTTTCGCCAGTTCGTACTGTGGATGCGATTCCAGTCCGGGGTACAGGACGCGATCGACCAGCTCCTGTTCTTCGAGCCACTTCGCGATCGTCATCGCGTTGCTGCAGTGCCGCTCCATGCGCACGTCCAGCGTCTTGACGCCGCGCAGCGCCAGAAAGCTGTCGAATGGACCGCCGATACCGCCGATCGAGTTCTGCAGATAAGCCAGTCGCTCGGCAAGGCCTTCGTCGGCTGTGACGGCGACGCCGCCGATCATGTCCGAGTGCCCGTTCAGGAACTTGGTCGCCGAGTGCATGACGATGTCAAAGCCGTGTTCCAGCGGGCGCTGGATGTAGGGCGTGGCGAACGTGTTGTCTGCCACGAGCAGGATGTCTCTGTCCCTGCTGAGTTTGACGACCGCGGCCAGATCCACGAGCTTCAGCGTCGGGTTCGACGGCGTCTCCAGCCAGATCATGCGCGTCTTGTCCGTGATCGCGCCTGCTATCGCCGAAATGTCGGTCATGTCGACGAAACTGAATTCGAGGTTGGCCGAGCGCTCCCTGACGCCGTGGAACAATCGTCGCGTGCCACCGTACAGGTCATCCATTGCAATGACGTGGCTGCCCGAATCGATGAGTTCGAGTATCGTCCCGGTCGCAGCCATGCCGGAGGCGAACGCAAATCCATGCGTCGCCGATTCCAGGTCGGCGATGCAGCGCTCCCACGCCATCCTCGTCGGGTTTTGCGTCCTCGAGTACTCGTAGCCCTGATGCACGCCGGGACTCGACTGCACGTAGGTCGACGTCGCGTAGATCGGTGGCATGATCGCGCCGGTCGACGGATCGGGTGACTGGCCGGCGTGTATCGTCCGTGTCGCGAATTGATTCTTCTTCATTGTCGGCTCATTACTCATGGGCTCATCTGGCGCCGCAGGTAGTTCAGGACGTCCGAGCGAGTGATCAGCCCGAGGAATTCTTCGCCCTGCATGATCGCGGCGTAGGGCTGCACGTGCAGCATCGCCACGAGGTTGTTGATACTGGTGTTTTTGTCGAGTTTGATGAATGCGCTCTCCATCGCATCCGCGACCGGGCCGTTCATCAGCTCCGGACTGCCGAAGACATGCTGGATAATCGTGTCCTCGGTGATGACACCGACAAGTCGCCCCTCGTCCATGACAGGCAACTGGGAGAAGCCGGCGTTTCTGAGTCGATTGTGCGCCGTCGTCACTGCATCCGTCGGCCCTACCGTGATTGTCGCGCGCTGGTCGTGCAGTCGGCCGATCAGGTCTCGAAGGTCGCCGAACCGTTCGCGCTCGATGAAGCCCTGGTCCTCCATCCAGAAGTCGTTGTACAGCTTCGACAGGTACTTGTTGCCGGTATCGCAGGCGAATGCGACAACCTTTTTCGGCTCGGTCTGCTCACGGCAGTATTTCAGCGCGGCGGCGAGCAACGTGCCCGACGACGAACCGGCCAGCAGGCCTTCGCTGCGCAGCAGGTTGCGCGCGGCGTCGAATGACTCGGCGTCGGAGATCGAATACGCGCGATCGACCTGGCTGAAGTCAGCAATCGACGGGATGAAGTCCTCGCCGATGCCCTCGACGAGCCAGCTGCCCCCGGCCTCGTGCAGTTCACCTTCATTGATGTAATCGGCGAGTATCGAACCCACCGGGTCCGCCAGGATCAGTTTGACGCCGGGCGCGTGAGCCTTCAGGTAACGACTCAGACCCGCCACGGTGCCACTGGACCCGACACCCAGCACGATAGCGTCCAGGTCTTCGCCCATCTGCTCGATGATCTCGGGCCCGGTCGTCTGCTCGTGTGCCAGCGGGTTGTCCGGGTTGCCGAACTGGTTGATGAAGTACGCGCCCTGCTCGTCGGCGATGCGTTTGCCCAGGTCCTGGTAGTACTCTGGATGGCCCTTGGCGACGTCGGATCGTGTCAGCACGACCTCGGCGCCCATCGCGCGCAAATTGAAGATCTTCTCCTGGCTCATCTTGTCGGGCAGCACGAGGACCAGCTTGTAGCCCTTGGCGGCTGCAACGAGTGCGAGCCCGAGCCCGGTATTGCCCGCCGTTGCCTCGACAATCGTATCGCCGGGCTTGATGTCGCCACGCTTCTCGGCCTCTTCGATCATCGAGATGCCGATCCGATCCTTGATCGAACCACCGGGATTCATCAGCTCCAGCTTCAGAAACAGCTGGCAGGGGCCGGTGTCGATCCGGGTGACTTCGAGCATGGGCGTCTTGCCGACCATGTCGAGAATATTGGAATAGACGTGCATGGGGCTTACCATGGATTCCGAGGTCGCGAGTGTACGCGAAGCGAGCTCACCCTCACCACCCCCGACTGACAGCCCGTGACGATACAGGACCTGATAAAGAGCGCAGCAGCGGCCCTCGACGCGGTGAGCGACAGCGCGCGCCTCGATGCCCAGGTCCTGCTCGCGCACGCGTTGGGCAAGTCGCGGACTTTCCTGTTCTCGCACAGTGACGACGCCGTGTCCGGCGATGACCGGCGGGTATTTGATGCCCTGCTTGCGCGTCGGGTCGCCGGCGAGCCGGTCGCTTACATTCTCGGCGAGCGAGAATTCTGGTCGGTGTCGTTGAAGGTGACCCGCGATACGCTGATCCCGCGACCCGAAACCGAGAGGCTTGTCGAGATTGCGCTGGACATAATCGACGCGCACGGCTCTTCGCGCATCGCCGACCTCGGCACCGGGTCCGGCGCGATTGCCCTGTCGATTGCCAAAGAGCGGCCCGGCTGCTCCGTGACGGCAACCGACATCAACCCGGAGACGGTGGCCGTTGCGAAAGAAAACTGCCGGCGCCTCGGCTTATGCAATGTCGAATTCGTTGAAAGTGACTGGACGACCGCCCTTTCAGGCCGGAACTTTGATCTCGTCGTCTCCAATCCGCCCTACGTCGCCACCGGTGACGGCGCGCTCGCAGCGCTCGCCTTCGAGCCGACCGGCGCACTGGAGAGCGGGCCGGATGGGCTCGACGACATTCGCCGCCTGGCCGTGGCGGTTCCCGGGATCGTCGCCGCGGGCGGCCGACTGCTGCTGGAACATGGCTTCGACCAGGGCGACGCCGTGCGGCAGCTACTCGCTTCGGCCGGCTGGCAGGACGTGAGGACGTGGAAGGACCATTCCGGACAGCCCAGGGTGACGGGCGCCGTTCGCGGATGACATGCAGGAACACGACGCATGTGTTAAAAAGCGGCGCTTTCGTAAACTACAAGTCAGGCAACCATGATCACGATCAAGACCAATCACGGCGATATCAAGGTCGAACTCTTCGATGAGAAGGCACCGATATCGGCCGAGAATTTCCGCCAGTACATCACCGACGGCTTCTTTAATGGCACGATTTTCCATCGCGTCATCCCCAATTTCATGATCCAGGGCGGCGGCATGGATGCGGACATGCAGCAAAAGAAGACGCGCGAGCCGATCAAGAACGAGGCCGACAACGGCGAGAAGAACCTGCGCGGCACTCTTGCCATGGCGCGAACCGCCGACATCAACAGCGCGACCTCGCAGTTCTTCATCAACCTCAAGGACAACAGCTTTCTGGATCATGGCGGCCGCGACTTTGGCTACGCCGTTTTCGGCAAGGTGACCGATGGCATGGATGTTGTCGACGCGATCGCCGGTGTCCCGACGGGCAACAGCGGTTTCCACCAGGACGTACCGACCGAGACGGTCACGATCGTCGAGGTCACGATCGACGAATAAGTCAGTCTGACGGCAACCTGATCTTCAGAATGATCGGGCCGCTTAAGCCCTCCGGCAGGTTGTTCTCCCGGTCAAATCGATTCCAGTGGCTGTTGGCGACGACGTAGAAGTCGTCGCCAACCACCTGGCCTAAATTCGGCTCATCGAAATCGGGGTGGTTCATTAGCAGGACGCGCGACTCGACGACGGTCAGGCCATCGTCATCCAGTCGGTGCGCGGAGACTCGGTGAGGCGTGATGCCATTCTGCACAGCGATCAGCCAGTCGCCATAGCGGTACAGCCCGTCGATGCCGTACAGGCTGGCCTCCGATTCGAGTCGTTCCGGCGCTGCGTAGCCGTCGAGCCTGACGCGGTAGATCCCGCCGCGATAATCCGCGACGTAGAGGTTCTCTCCCGATGCATCGGGAACCAAACCCTGGGGTGAAACAAACTCGCCGCGTTCGACGACGGTGCTCCATTGCTGACTCGATCGATCGAACGAATAGACCGGCCCGTCCGTCTGATCGGCGGCGTAGATGAATTCGTCGGTCAGGATGAGATCGCCGAGCGTCTGCCATCGGTCAGGTTCGATCGGCAGGGGATGGCAACCAATGCTCGCCGCGTCAGGGTAGTTGTTCGAAAGCCTGAGCTCACAGAGCGTGCTGCCTTTTTTCAGCGCGTCACGCTTACCGTGGTAGTTGCCTCGGTACTGGTCGGTGCGGGTCGCAAGAAACCACAGAGACTCTCCTTCCAGGCGCATGCCGTAAATGCTGCCCCCGGGAGCCGACCCCGGTGAACGCAAGAGGGTCGGGGCCGTGTCGTCGACCCTGACAATCCGGCCATCGCGAATGCTGCCCAGGTAGAGGGTCTCTCCACTGACAGCAATGCCTTCGGGAATAAACGCAGCCTCGTCCAGCTGCCATGCGCGCTCCGCCGTACCAACGGGTTGGCGCAGCACGGCGATGTGCTCCAGCAGGCTAGGCCAGCCCTCGAGTTCGTGCAGCGGAGCAAACGCCTCGTTAGCGTCGACACCCAGGTCGACTTCGAGCGCAGTCAGTCGCTCAAGGCTCGCAAGCGCGGCGCCCGCGTCGCCGTCCAGCGTCTCAGCCAACGCCTGGTTGAAAATCGCGCCCGGGTAATCCGGGCGTGCCTCCAGTGACGCTCTCGCCGCCCGCCGCATCGCCGAATAATCGCCTGCCTGGTAAGCCTCGACCAGCTTTGCACGTGCGGTGGAATAGCCGTCAGCGTGAGCCAGAAAGCTCACAAGCAGGAGAGTGCTAAGCAGCGTCAGCCTTATTGGTAGTCGGGTCATAGCCGAGGTTCGGAGCAAGCCATCGTTCAGCTTCGACCACACTCATCGCCTTGCGTTCCGCGTACGACTCGAGCTGCTCGCGATCGATCTTGCCGACCGCGAAGTAACGCGCGTCCGGATGCGAGAAGTAGAAGCCGCTGACCGCCGCCGTCGGGAACATTGCGAAAGATTCTGTCAGCCTGAGCCCGATGTTCGCTTCGACGTCGAGCAACGACCAGAGCTTGGCCTTCTCTGTGTGATCCGGGCATGCCGGGTAACCGGGTGCGGGCCGGATGCCGCGATAGGTCTCCGCGATCAGCGCGTCGTTATCGAGGTCTTCGTCCGGCGCATAGCCCCAGTGGTCGCGACGCACCTGCTCATGCAGATACTCCGCGAAGGCTTCGGCCAGTCGATCGGCCAACGCTTTTAAGAGGATCGCGCTGTAGTCATCGTGCTCCGCCTCGAAACGCGCGACATGTTCGTCGATGCCAATACCGGCTGTGACGGCGAACGCGCCAACGTAGTCCGGCGTACCGGCGGGAGCCACGAAATCAGACAGACAGTGCTGCGCGTGGCCGTCAGGCTTGGCGCGCTGCTGGCGCAGCTGGCAGAGCCTGGCCGCCAGGTCACTGCGCTCCTCGTCCCGGTAGAGCAACAAGTCGTCCAGACCGTCGGACTGCGCCGGGAAGAAACCGAACACGCCTTTTGCCTTGAGCCATTGCTCGTCGATCAGGCGGTCAAGCATCTTCGTCGCATCGTCGAACAATGCGCTGGCTGCCTCCCCGACGATGCTGTCGCTCAGGATCGCCGGGTATTTGCCGTGGAATTCCCAGGCGTTGAAAAACGGCATCCAGTCAATGTAGTCGCGCAGGATATTGAGGTCGAGGTCATCGATGACGCGCTGGCCTGTGAACCGGGGCGCCGGCGGTGTATACGACGCCCAGTCAATGTCGTGGCGCCTGCGTCGCGCCTCGGCGAGTCCGATCTGTGGTCCGAGACGCTGCTTGCCCGCGTGCTGTTCACGACGACGTTGATGCTCCTGCCGGGTCTTTTCAACGAATGCGTCGCGCGTGGAATCCTCGATCAGGGACTGTGCAACACCGACGGACCGCGATGCGTCTTTGACATAGACGACGGGTCCTTCATACCTTGGCTCAATCTTGACCGCCGTGTGCGCCGGTGACGTCGTGGCACCGCCGATTAAGAGCGGCAAATCGAAATCGAGTCGCTGCATCTCGGACGCCACGTGCACCATCTCGTCCAGCGACGGCGTGATCAGTCCCGACAGCCCGATCATGTGTGCGTCCTCGCGTCGGGCCGCATCGAGGATTTTCTCGCAGCTGACCATAACGCCGAGGTCAACCACCTCGAAGTTATTGCATTGCAGGACAACGCCCACGATGTTCTTGCCGATGTCGTGAACGTCGCCTTTCACCGTGGCCAGAACGATCTTGCCGTTCGAGCTTCGGTCGCCGTCTTTCTCCGCCTCGATGAACGGCACCAGGTGGCCGACGGCCTTCTTCATGACCCGTGCCGATTTCACGACCTGCGGCAGGAACATTTTGCCTTCGCCGAACAGGTCACCAACGACATTCATACCTGCCATCAGCGGACCCTCGATGACGTCAAGCGGACGCGTCGTCCCCTGTCGCGCCTCCTCGGTGTCGTCGATGACGAACTCGTCGACTCCATTGACCAGGGCGTGCTCGAGGCGCTTGTCGACCGTTAAGGAACGCCACTCGACGTCGCGCACTTTCGCCTCACGACTGGACGCATGGTCCCGGTATCGCTCGGCGAGTTCCAACAGAATCTCGGTGCTGTCCTCGCGTCGATTCAGTACGACGTCCTCGACAGCGTCGCGCAGCTCTGAAGGCAGGTCTTCATAAATTGCGAGCTGTCCTGCATTGACGATACCCATGTCCATGCCAGCGCGGATTGCGTGATACAGGAACACCGAGTGAATAGCCTCGCGGACGACATTGTTGCCGCGGAACGAGAAAGACACGTTGCTGACACCGCCGGAGACCATTGCATGTGGCAGCTTCGCCTTGATCTCTCGCGTCGCATCGATGAAGTCGATCCCGTAGGCCGCGTGCTCCTCGATACCCGTCGCGATCGCGAAGATGTTCGGATCGAAGATGATGTCGGCCGGATCCATGCCAACCTGCTCGGTCAGTATCCTGTACGAGCGCGCGCAGATGGCGACTTTGCGTTCGACGGTGTCCGCCTGGCCCTGTTCGTCAAACGCCATAACGATGACGGCAGCGCCGTAGTCGCGTACCAGCATCGCCTGCTCGATGAAAGACGCTTCGCCCTCTTTCAAACTGATCGAGTTAACGACGGCCTTGCCCTGCACACAGCGCAGACCCGTCTCGATGACGCTCCACTTGGACGAATCGATCATGATCGGCAGCCTCGCGACGTCAGGCTCAGAAGCGATCAGGCGCAGAAAGGTCTGCATCGCAGCCTCGGAATCGAGCATGCCCTCGTCCATGTTGACGTCGATAATCTGCGCGCCGTCCTCGACCTGGGTGCGGGCAACGTCGACCGCCTCGGCGTAGTTGTCTGCCTCGATGAGCTTCCTGAACTTCGCTGATCCGGTCACGTTGCAGCGCTCGCCGACGTTTACGAACAGGTCGTCGGGACCGATGTTCAGTGGCTCGAGCCCGGACAGCCGGCAGCAAACGGCCAGGTCCGGCGTCTTGCGGGGCTCGAGCCCTTCGACCGCGTCTTTCAGCGCACGAATGTGCTCAGGAGTCGTCCCACAGCATCCGCCGACCAGGTTGACGAATCCGCTCTCGGCGAATTCACGAATCACGGCAGCCATCTGTTCCGGCGTCTCGTCGTACTCGCCAAACTCATTCGGTAAGCCGGCGTTTGGATGTGCGCTGACGCGCGTGCCGGCGACGCGAGAGAGCTCGGCGACATAGGGTCGCAATTCGGCAGCACCCAGCGCGCAGTTAAGCCCGACCATGAACGGTTCCGCGTGGCGGACGGAATTCCAGAATGCCTCGGTCGTTTGCCCGGACAACGTCCGACCGGACGCGTCAGTGATCGTGCCCGAAATTATGACGGGCAGCCTGTTGCCCATCTCTGCCATGACGCGGCGTAGTGCGAAGATCGCCGCCTTGGCATTCAGCGTGTCGAAGATCGTCTCGACCATCAGGAAGTCGGCGCCGCCATCAATCAGCGCGTGGGCCGCGTCTGAGTAGGTTGCCACAAGCTCTTCGAACGTGATGTTGCGGAAACCGGGGTCGTTGACGTCCGGCGAGATAGACGCCGTCCGGTTGGTCGGACCGAGAACGCCGGCGACATAGCGCGGCACGCCGGAGCTCCGTGCCACGTCGTCAGCACACTGCCGTGCGAGCCGGGCTGCTTCGAGATTCAGCTCGGTAACCAAGCTCTCCATGCCGTAGTCGGCCATCGACGGCGCGTTCGAGTTAAACGTGTTCGTCTCGATGATATCGGCGCCGGCGTCCAGGAACTGCCTGTGAATGTCCCTGATGATGTCGGGGCGCGTCAGCGTCAGAAGGTCATTGTTGCCCTTGAGATCGCACTCCCAATCGGCGTAGCGGCGACCGCGATAGTCTTCCTCGGTCAGGCCGAAACCCTGGATCATCGTGCCCATCGCGCCGTCCAACAGGACGATACGCTCGGACAGCGTTTTGAACAGGCTCTGCTGTCGATCATCCATGGACATACTCACGCCGCCACCTCGTTCTCGCGCACGCCGAGCGCGTGGCAGATCGCATAAGTCAGCTCGGATCGGTTCAACGTATAGAAATGAAACTCGTCGACACCCTCTCGCTGCAGAGCCTGGACCTGTTCGATGGCGACGGAGGCGGCAATCATTCTGGTCGTCTCGGGGTCATTGTCGAGACCGGCAAACCGCTCGCCGAGCCAGTCGGGCACGGTCGCGCCGCAGCTCGCCGCGAATCTCGTCAGCTGCTGGAAGCGCGTAATCGGAAGAATGCCGGGCACGATGGACGAGTCGATGCCCGCGGCCGCGCAGCGGTCACGGAATCGCAGGTATAGATCGGTATCGAAAAAGAACTGCGTTATCGCACGGCTCGCACCGGCGTCCAGCTTGCGCTTCAAGTTCTCGAGATCAAACTCGGCACTCGGCGCTTCCGGGTGAGTCTCCGGGTAGGCGGCAACCGTGATTTCGAAGTCGGCGACGGACTTCAGGCCCTCGACAAGATCGGACGCATAGGCGTAGCCATCTGCGACGATGCCGCCATCCTCCGGAAGGTCGCCACGCAATGCGACGATGTGTCGAATACCGAGATCCCAGTATTCCCGCGCGATGTCCTTGACCTCATCGCGGCTGGCGCCAACGCAGGTCAGGTGCGGCACTGCGACGAGGTCGGTCTCCTCGACGATGCGTTGCACGGACGCGTGGGTGCGTTCCCGGGTCGAGCCGTCGGCTCCATAGGTCACCGACACGAATCGCGGTTGCAGGCAGGACAGGCGCTCGATCGACGCCCACAGCCGCTGTTGCATCGCGTCAGATGACGGCGGGAAAAACTCGAAGGAGACTTCGACATGCCGGTTGGAAATCTGGTTCATTCTTACTCCTGTCGGAAATGGCCTACGCGGCAGCGGTGGCCTGCTCAGTCCGTGTAGCGACCGCGACAAGCCAGCGGGGCTTGTTCACGGGTATCAGTTTGGGCGTTGACAAACGCAGGCTTGCGTCCGCGCACCACCGAGGAAGCAGACTGATCAGGTCGTCGTCTGTTTCTCTTCCCAACCGGGAGACAACGATCAGCCGCCCGCCATCCTTGATCATTCGTTCCGCTTCGACGATGGCGTCGACCGGGCGCGCGGCGTCGGCAAGCACATCGTCGAGTATCACGGTATCGAATTCCCCGCCCTGCCACGGCAGCCGGTACATGTCGCCGTGTCGCAGCGTGCAGTTCAGGATGCCGGCGGTTACGAGCTTGGCGCGCGCGCGGCGGCGCGCGTCCGGATCGATGTCAACGCCGACCACGCGTCGAGCACGGCTCGCCAGCAGCTTCAGCAGGTCGCCCCGGCCACTGCCGATGTCGAGCAGCTCGCCAAGCGGAGCGGCCACCGAGAGATCGATCAGGTTGCGATAGAACTCCCTGTCCTCCAGTCCAGTGTCACCCGCTTCTTCGGTACCACGCAGCGCTTTGAGCGCTTTCAGGTCGTTCGCCAGAGCGTCGTCGTCAACCACCAGTGCCATCAGCTGCCGCAGCACGCTGCCGTCGCGACCCTGAGACGCTGTGCGGTAGAAAACGAACTGGCCGTCACGGAAGCGGCTCAGCAGGCCGGAGTCGCACAGTGCCTTTAAGTGCTGGGAAACGCGTGGCTGGCTCAAGCCCGTGATCTGCGTCAGCTCGGAAACGGCGCACTCACCGCTGGCGCACAACGCGACCAGGCGCAGGCGAACCGGATCCGCCAGGGCCTTTAGTTGCGCCAGTAAACGCTGATTGCTTGCATGCATAGTCGGTGCATCCGGCTGAAATATTTATAAAGATATAAATATTTCTTTATATAAATGGCCGAATAGAGTAGCACGCTGCGATCCGACGAGCCAGTGCGCCTGCGGATCGATGCGTTTTGGGCTGGGTGTTACTGGACGATCTTGCTGCCGGCGACGACGTTGTCCGCGAAGAGCTTGGAGATATCGACCGCGTCGAAACCGCGCTCGCGGCCGCAGTATTCGCAGGTCACACGAATGGTTCCCTGCGTCTCGACGGCGTCGATGGCGTCTTCCTCGCCGAGCATTTTCAGAACCTCCTCGGCCCGTGCGCGGCTGCATGGGCAGTGAAACGCAACGGGGTGCGGACCGAAGACGCGCACGTCGTCCTCGGCGAACAGCTTGCCGATCAGGCGCATCGGCTCATCGCCGGTCATCTCGTCGAAGGTGAGCGTGTCGAGGATGAAACCCAGCCGTGCCCAGTCGTCATCGGCGAGTCCGGTCTGCCCCGGCATCTGTTGCAGCAGGATGCCACCGGTTTTGCTGCCGTCGGCGAACAGCGCCAAAAGGCTAGGCACCTGAACAGAACGACCGAAGTAGTTCTCGAGGCTTGCAACCAGCGACTCGGCCGACACCTCGACGATGCCTTGGTACGGCCGCTCGCCATTGTCGACGGTGATCGCGCAGTGCGCTTTGTCGAGCAGGTCGGCAAATGTTTGTGCTTCATGCGTATCGGAGGTTACGGCCATGCCGCGCATCTCAAGCTCGCTCGTGCATTGCATAACGAGCATGCGCAGTTCGCCAGATGACTGAATCTGCATCGTCACAGAGCCGTCGAACTTCAGGCTGTGCGCGATGAGACCGGTGGCTGCCGCTGCCTGCCCCAGCGTTTCGACGACGACAGGCGCGTAGTCGTGCTCTCCGATCATTCGCTGCCACGAGCGTTCGAGCTGGATGACAGACCCGCGCACCGGCAGGTTCTCGAAGACGAATGGGACGATCTGGTCGGACATGCTGGACCTCGATTGAGCAACGCTACGATGTAGGTGCGAAGGGCCGTTCTTCAAGCGCAGCCAAGCAGAGTACTGAAGATTCTCAGGCGAGCGCGAGACAAGGCGGCTTTCGGCGAAAAAGCGCAGTGTACATGAGCATTTTTGACCGGAAACCAACGCCGGATCGTGCCGGCTGAGGCCTTTTCAACGGGCTGCTAGCAGCGTGCTGAAAAAGTCTCAGGCGAGTGCGAGACAAGGCGGTTTTCGGCGAAAAAGCGCAGTGTACACGTGAGTACATGAGCATTTTGAGCTGGAAACTAACGCAGGATCGTGCCGGCTGAGGCATTTTCAGTACGCTGCTAGCCGGACAGTTTCTTTTTCAGGAGCTGGTTGACCTGACCCGGATTCGCTTTGCCGCCGGTCTCTTTCATGACCTGGCCGACGAAGAATCCGATCAGCTTCTCCTTACCGGCCCGATATTCGTCAGCCTGCCCGGGATTAGCCGCAATGACCTTGTCGACGATCGCCTCGATCGCGCCCGTGTCGGTGATTTGTTTCAACCCTCGCGCCTCGATGATCTCGTCCGCGCTGCCCTCGCCTGCCCACATGGCCTCGAAGACATCCTTCGCGATCTTGCCCGATATGGTGTTGTCGTGAATCCGGTCGACGAGCAACGCCAGCGCCTCGGCACTGACCCGGCTGCCACTGATATCCAGGCCGTCGCGATTCAGCGCACCCGACAGCTCGCCCAGGACCCAGTTGGCAACGGTCTGCGCAGGCGCAGACGACGCTTCCGCCGCGGCCTCGAAAAAGTCCGCCAGCTCGCGCTGGATCGTCAGGATCGCTGCGTCTTCCGCTTTGACGCCCAGCGACTCCTGCAGCCTGGCCTGCTTGGCATCGGGGAGCTCTGGCAGCGTCTGCCTGACGGCCTCGATGTAGTCCTCGGCGATCTCGACGGGCAGCAGGTCGGGATCCGGGAAGTAACGGTAGTCATTCGCCTCCTCCTTGCTGCGCATCGAGCGCGTCTCGTCGCGAGCGGAGTCGTAAAGCCTCGTCTCCTGCACGACTTCGCCGCCATCCTCCAGCAGATCAACCTGGCGCTCGACCTCGAAGTTGATGGCTCGCTCGACAAAGCGGAACGAGTTCAGGTTCTTGATTTCGGCACGCGTGCCGAACTCGTCCTGTCCCTGCGGCCGGACCGAAACGTTGGCATCGCAACGGAACGAACCTTCCTGCATGTTGCCGTCGCAGATCCCGAGGTAGCGGACCAGCGTGTGGATCTTGCGCATGTAAGCCACCGCGTCCTTCGCCGAGCGAAGGTCGGGCTCCGATACGATTTCCAGGAGCGGCGTCCCGGCGCGATTAAGATCGATGCCCGACATCTGGTCGAAGCCCTCGTGCACCGACTTGCCGGCGTCTTCTTCCAGGTGCGCGCGCGTCACGCCGATGCGTTTGCGTTCGCCGTCGTCGGAGTCGATGGTGAGCTCGCCGTTGGCGACGATCGGCAGCTCATACTGGCTGATCTGGTAGCCCTTCGGCAGGTCCGGGTAGAAGTAGTTCTTGCGCGCAAACACGGAACGCGGCGTAATCTCGGCGCCGATCGCCAGCCCGAACTTGCAGGCCATGCGCACGACTTCCTCGTTCAGGACCGGCAACACACCCGGGTAGCCGAGATCGACGAGACACGCCTGGGTGTTCGGCTCGGCACCGTAAGCGGTCGAGGCTCCTGAGAAGATTTTGCTCTGTGTCGCGAGCTGCGCATGGATCTCCAGCCCGATAACGACCTCCCAGCGGCTCATCGGTAGTCCTCCGAGCAGCGCGTGTGCCAGTCAGTCTCCAGCTGGTACTGGTGACCAACCGCCATCAGCGCACCCTCGGCGAAATGCGGTGCGACCAGGTGCAGGCCGACCGGCAGGTCTTCTGCGAACCCGCAGGGCACCGACATCGCCGGCAGGCCGGCCAGGTTGGCGCCGATCGTGTAGATGTCGTTCAGGTACATTGTGACCGGGTCGTCGGTCTTTTCTCCCAACTTGAACGCCGGGGTCGGCGCGGTCGGTCCGGCGATGACGTCAACGTCGGCGAAGACCTTCCTGAAGTCATCGGCGATCAGCTGGCGAACCTGCTGGGCCTTCAGGTAATAGGCGTCGTAGTAGCCGGCGGACAGCACGTAGGTGCCGGTCAGGATGCGGCGTTTGACCTCCGCACCGAATCCCTCGCCTCGCGTACGGCAGTACAGGTCGAGCAGGTCTTCCGGATTCTCGGCTCGGTAACCGAAGCGTATGCCGTCGAAGCGGGACAGGTTGGAAGAGCACTCGGCTGGTGCAACGACATAGTAGGTCGGTACAGACTGGTCGAGATTCGGCAAATCGACGTCGACGAGCGTCGCACCACGATCCTCGAGTGTCTTCAGCGCGGCTCTGACCTGGTCACCGGTTCCCGCATCGAGGCCCGCGTCAAAATGCTGGCGCACGATGCCGACCCTGACGCCGTCCAGTGGCGTATCCAGTTCCGCTACGTAGTCCGGCACCGGCTGGTCAATGCTCGTCGAGTCACGCTCATCAAACCCCGCCATGGCGCCAAGCACGAGCGCGGCGTCCTCGACCGAGCGCGCGATGACGCCCGCCTGGTCGAGGCTGGATGCGAAGGCGATCATGCCGTAGCGAGACACGCGGCCGTAGGTCGGCTTGATACCCACCGTGCCGGTCAGTGCCGCAGGCTGGCGAATCGAACCGCCGGTATCCGTTCCCGTTGCGACCGGCGCGAAGCGCGCGGCCACAGAGGCCGACGAGCCGCCGGAAGAGCCTCCCGGCGAACGTTCGAGATCCCACGGGTTCATGACATCGCCGTAGAAGCTCGTTTCGTTCGACGAGCCCATCGCGAACTCATCCATGTTGGTCTTGCCGAGCATGACCGCACCGGCAGCCGCCAGTCGTTCGACGACCGTCGCATCGTACGGCGGTATGAAATTATCGAGCATCTTGGATCCGCAACTCGTTCGGACACCGCGCGTGCAGAAAATGTCTTTGTGCAGTATCGGCAGGCCCGCCAGCGGTCCGGCGTCGCCGGACGCCCTCGCGGCGTCTGCAGCCGCCGCCGCAGCGAGCGCCTCGTCACGAGTGACGGTCAGTACGGCGTTGAGCGCGCCGTCCTTCTCCTCGATCCGGTCGAGCAGCGCCATCGTCAATTCAACCGAGGAAAAGTCGCCGGCGGCGAGCCCCTTCGAGAGCTCGGCCATCGTCTGGTCATAGATCGGCTTGTCGGAAATGCTCATCTGCCCGGTCACTCGATGACTTTGGGGACGAGATACATGCCATCGGCGACGTGGGCGGCGTTTTGCTGCACGTTGTCGCGGTCATTGGCCTCGGTGACGGCATCGGGACGCAGCCGCTGGGTCTGGTCGAGCGGGTGCGCCATCGGCACGACACCCGACGTGTCGGCCTGGGAGAGCTGATCGACGAAATCGACGATTCTGGAGAGCTTGTCGCAAGCCTCGGCGATATCTTCGTCGGCGACTTTCAGGCGGGCCAGCATCGCGATGTGCTGGACCTGGTCTTTATCAAGAGACATTGAAATTTCCGGAGTCTGGCCGCCGCCACCGGCGCGCGGCACGAAGCGACGCAATGATACACGTCGCCTTGTGGAATGTCGTGGGCGTTATTAGACTACGCGGTTTATCCACGTCCGAGCTCCTCCACGCATGTTCAAGAACCTCCTGGGTTATTTTTCGAATGACCTGTCTATCGACTTAGGCACCGCAAATACCCTGATCTATTCACGCGGTCACGGCATTGTTCTGGACGAGCCTTCGGTCGTCGCCATTCGCGAAGATTCCGGGCGCGGCGGACGCGTCGTCGAAGCCGTCGGCGCCGAGGCAAAGAGCATGCTCGGCCGCACCCCGGGCAACATCACGGCCATCCGGCCGCTGAAAGACGGCGTTATCGCCGACTTCACCGTGACCGAGAAGATGCTGCAGCACTTCATCCGCAAGGCGCATGGCAAGCGGTACTTCCAGCCCAGCCCGCGCGTCCTGATCTGCGTGCCCTACGGCTCGACGCAGGTGGAACGTCGCGCCATCCGCGAATCCGCCGAGGGCGCCGGCGCTCGCAAGGTACACCTTATAGATGAGCCCATGGCGGCGGCGATCGGCGCAGGCATGCCGGTGCACGAGGCGCGCGGCTCGATGGTACTGGATATCGGTGGCGGCACATCCGAGGTCGCAGTCATCTCATTAAACGGTATCGTCTATGCCTCTTCAGTCCGGATCGGTGGCGACCGCTTCGACGAGGCCATCACGAACTACGTGCGACGCAACTATGGCATCCTGATCGGCGAGGCAACCGCGGAGCGCATCAAGCACGAGATCGGCTCGGCCTTCCCGGGCGAAGAGGTCCTGGAAATCTCCGTCAAAGGCCGCAACCTGTCCGAAGGCGTGCCGCGTGCGTTCACGCTGAACTCCAACGAAATCCTCGAGGCCTTGCAGGAACCGCTGCAGGGCATCGTCGGCGCTGTCAAGGAGGCGCTGGAGCAGACGCCGCCCGAGCTCGGCGCTGACGTGGCAGAACGAGGCATCGTGCTGACCGGCGGCGGCGCCATGCTCAGGGACCTGGACAAGCTGCTGATGGAGGAGACCGGGCTGCCGGTCGTAATCGCGGATGAGCCGATGACCTGTGTTGCCCGCGGTGGTGGCAGGGTGATCGAGCTGATCGACCAGCACGGACCCTCCGTATTCGGACTCGACTGATTCCGAGCCAGAGTCCGGAGGCGTCCCCGACCATGGCCGCGCCGGACCTTGAGCAATCGCGGCCTGCATTGCTTTATTGGCTGGCAGACCGGGCTACAATACCGCCAGTGTTCGACCGGGTTGCCTGATGGTCAGCCAGACCTCTTCAAATGCAAACGCAGTTCGTATTCCGGCGCTCGGCCTGAGGGTTGCAGCGCTGATGCTGCTCAGCATCCTGCTGATGGTCTACGACAATCGCAACCAGCAGCTGGACACGGTCCGTCGCGCCATCGGCGCCGCCGTCTACCCACTGCAGATCGTCGTCGACACGCCGGCCCGGATCTGGGGATGGCTGGTCGACAGCAGCACATCCCGAAACTCCCTCGAACTCGAGAACACGCGTCTCAAGATTCAGCAGCGACTGACGCGCGCCGAACTGCAGCAGCTGACCGCGCTCGAGGCTGAGAACGCGCGCCTGAGAGACCTGCTCGAAGCCCGAGACCGTATCTCCGGAGACATCCGGGTCGCCGGCATCATGTCCGTGGACACCAACCCGTTTCGGCACAGCATTGTGCTCGACGTCGGTAGCGAGGATCGTGTCTACGACGGCCAGTCGGTTATCGATGCTAACGGTGTCGTCGGCCAGGTACTGCAAACCGGCCTTAAGACCTCGCAAGCAATTCTCATCAGCGATCCGGACCATGCGCTCCCGGTCGAGGTCAATCGCAACGGTTTGAGAACCATCGCGTTGGGCACAGGACAGTTCGACCAGCTCGACCTGCCCTATCTGCCCAACAACGCCGATCTCGAGGTCGGAGACGTACTCGTCACGTCCGGACTCGGCGGCGCGTTTCCGCCCGGCTACCCCGTGGCCGTCGTTTCCGATGTTCGCCGCGTCCCGCAGCAGCCGTTTGCAGAGGTCAAAGCAACACCGTCAGCGGCATTGAACCAGGTGCGCGAGGTCATGCTGATCTGGATGGACCAGCCCGAAGCGCCTGAAAGCGAGGCGAACACTGACGACGGAGAGGTCGTTGAGCAGCCGTAGTTCGGTCGGAACCTTCGGCATGCTGATGAGCGTGCTGGCCGCGCTGGCGCTGACGATCATGCCGTTGCCCGCGGCCATCGAGGATTTCCGCCCGGATTGGGTCATGATGATGCTGATCTACTGGGCGATGGTCGCGCCGCAGAAATACAGCGTCGGTACGGCATGGCTGATCGGTATCGTCATGGACGTCGCGCAGGGAACCATGCTCGGACAGCATGCGCTGACCATGTGCCTCATCGTTTTCGTGACGATCAGGTTTCACCTGCAGATGCGGGTGTTTCCACTGACCCAGCTGACACTAACCGTCATGGCCATGTTGAGCGCATACCAGTTCCTGTTGTTCTGGATCAACGGGGTCGCGGGTGTGACGGCGCCGGCGACAGTGTACTGGGGCCCGGTGATTACGGGAACCCTGATCTGGCCCGCGTTGTCGATGTTCATGAACGGTTTGAGATTCAGGCGTGGCTAGGACCTGCTAACACGATGCGGATGAACCCTCTAGTCCCTGAGAAGCGTCAATGCAAGCGCGAGGAGTGAGTTTTGGTCATTCCAAATGAACGAGCGTCTGCCCCTTGGGTACGAGCAACGCCCGGTGACGCTATTCCAGGGACAACCCTAGGGCGCGGGTCTATTTTTCCGCCGGCGTCGTTGTCAGCACCCAAGAGGCAGCCCCTCATTGGTTTAGCGGTGCAGAACGGCGCTCCTTCCACCCTGCCGGGCGAAAAACTGTCTTCCGGCAGGGTGCATCCGCATCGTGTTGACAGGCCCTAGTTCTGTGGCACTGCTCCAGTCCATACGAGATCATCACTTCGAACGACGAATTTTCGTCGGGCGCATTATCCTGTCCACCGTTGTTGCCGCGCTGCTGCTCGGCACAGTCGTCAGCCGACTGGTGCAGTTGCAGGTCGTCAACTACGAACAGTACTCCGAAAAAGCGCAGGGCAACCGGATCCGCACGCAGCCTGTCTCGCCTATCCGGGGGCTCGTCCTCGATCGGAACGGTAAGGTGCTGGCGGAAAATCTTCCTGCCTACCAGCTCGAGCTGATCCCGGAGCAGGTTGACGACATCGGCGACACGCTCAAGCGACTGGCCGAACTTGGCCTCATCGAAAGCGACGACATCGAGGAGCTGATCGCCCAGTCCCGCCAGACGCAACGTTTCCGGCCGGTGACGCTCAATCCTCGGCTCGACGACGAGGAGATCTCGCGCTTCGCCGTGCAGCGCGCCCGTTTCCCCGGCGTCGACTTCAAGCCGAGGCTGGTCCGCCACTATCCTGATGGCGAGTCGATCGCGCACGCCGTCGGTTACGTCGGCAGGTTGACAGTCGAGGACCTGCAGAGAGTCGACGCGTCCCGTTACGCGGGGACGACGCAGGCGGGCCAGACCGGCCTGGAGGCCAGTTACGAGTCTCGCCTGCACGGCGATGCCGGCTTCAGGCACATCGTCACGAACGCGCGTGGCCGACAGATCACGACCGGCTCGAGCGGCGTCATCGATGCGCTGCCCGAAGACCAGCTACCTCATCCCGGAGACAACCTGCTGCTGACGCTCGACCTTGAGCTTCAGTTGCTGGCGACGGACTTAATGCAGGATCGTCGCGGCGCCATCGTTGCGATCGATCCTGCCAATGGGGACATCCTCGCTTTAGTCAGCGCCCCGACCTTCGATCCCAACATGTTCGCTGTCGGCATGAGCCGTGCCCAATACGCAAGCGTGTCGGAGGACCCGGACCGGCCGTTGTTTAATCGAGCCGTCCGCGGCATCTACCCGCCGGGTTCTACGATCAAGCCGATGCTCGCGCTCGCCGCGCTCGAAACCGGTGCGACCAACCTGACCCGCAAAACCATGTGCCGGGGCTTTTTCAGCCTGCCGAATTCGACGCATCGCTACCGGGACTGGAAGCCGGAGGGGCACGGCGAGATCGACATCCATGAAGCCGTTTCGCAGTCCTGCGACGTCTACTTTTACGAGATCAGCAACGAGATCGGTATTGACCGTATGCACGACTATCTCGTGCAATTCGGACTCGGCTACCAGACCGGCGTCGATATAGGCGGTGAGCGAAGCGGCCTGGTTCCGTCAACCTCATGGAAGCGCCAGGCATTCAAGAGCCGGGACGACAAACGCTGGTATGACGGTGAGACGGTCATCGCGTCGATCGGGCAGGGCTACATGAACGCGACTCCGCTGCAGCTGGCCGCGGCCACCAGCGCCGTCGCCACACGCGGCATCCGCTTTCGGCCGAGGCTTGTCAGGGGCTGGCGGGACCCGCTGACCGGGGACGTGACTGAGCTGGAACCGGCGCAGCTCCCGACCGTCGACATCAAGAACGACTTCTACTGGGACGACGTCATTGCCTCGATGAACAGCGTCATGCAGCACCACCGGGGCACTGCCTTTGCAGTCGGCAGGGACGCACCGTATCGCATGGCCGGAAAGAGCGGCACGGCACAGGTGTTCTCGGTCGCCCAGGACGAGGAGTACAACGAGGAGGAGATCGAGGAGCGACTGCGAGACCACGCACTGTTCATCTCTTTCGCTCCCCTGGAAAACCCGAGGATCGCTGTAGCGGTCATTATCGAGAACGGCAGCAGTGGCAGCACCGTCGCTGCGCCCGTTGCCAGGGCCATGATGGACCATTACCTGGGGTACAAGAATGCGGCTCAGTGAGACGCAACGACTGCTCGTCGGCAAAGCACAGCCGCTCGGCGACTTCGCGCGGCTCCTAAAGCAGCTGCGTGTTGATGGCCCGCTGCTGAGCGCATTGCTGTTGCTGTGTGGTGCAGGGCTGTTCGTTCTGTATAGCGCCGTCGGCGAGAGTTCGCGCATGCTGCTCAGCCAGGTGATACGCCTTGGCGTCGCGTTCGCAGCGATGTTCCTGCTAGCGCAGATGCCGATCGATTTCCTCAGGCGTTGGACGCCGTGGGCCTACATCGGCGGTATCGTCCTGCTGGTCCTCGTGCTCGTAACCGGAGACGTCGGTGGCGGCGCGCAGCGCTGGCTCGATGTCGGCATTCGCTTCCAGCCCTCGGAGATCATGAAGCTGGCCGTACCGATGATGTGCGCCTGGTATTTGCATGATCGGCCGATCCCTCCGCGTTTTAGCGCGCTCGGGTTGCTGGCCATCATCATCGCCGCACCCACGGTACTCATCGCGTCGCAACCGGACCTGGGTACCGCCCTCCTGACAGCGGCGGCCGGCATTATCGTCGTCATACTTGCGGGGTTGTCGATCAAGCTAATCCTGTCGCTCGCAGCGCTCTCGGTGCCCGGTGCAGTCGTCCTCTGGACGTACTTCATGCAGGACTACCAGAAGCAACGTGTGCTGACCTTGCTGAACCCTGACAGCGACCCGCTCGGCGCGGGCTACAACATCATCCAGTCGAAGATCGCGATCGGTTCGGGCGGCCTGTTCGGCAAAGGCTGGACCAACGGCTCGCAATCACAGCTGGAATTCCTGCCGGAGCGAAATACCGATTTCATCTTCGCCGTGCTCAGCGAGGAATTCGGTTTGCTCGGCGTACTGGTGCTACTGAGCATTTACATATTCATTGTCGGCCGCGGCCTGTATATCGCGGTCAATGCGCACAACACGTTCAACCGCTTGCTGGCCGGCTCGATCAGCCTGACATTTTTTGTTTACGTATTCGTCAATACCGCGATGGTCACAGGCCTCGTTCCCGTCGTTGGCATACCGCTGCCACTCGTCAGTTTCGGCGGCACCTCGATGGTGACGCTTATGGCCGGTTTCGGTATCCTGATGTCCATCCACTCCAACAGGAAACTACTCCCCCGCTGATGACTCATAAAACTCTGGCAGTCCTCACATTATTCCTTTTCACAACGAACATCGCCTCTGCACTTGACCTCAGCCGTCCCGACGTCGCTGAGTTCATCGACGAGATGGTGGCGGAGCATGATTACGATCGTGCGACGCTCGAAAAGTACCTGTCCGCCGCCGAAACCCGGCAGCCGATCATCGAGCTGATCTCGAAGCCGGCCGAGAAAACCCTGACATGGGGGCAGTATCGAAACCACTTCCTGACCAGCGAACGGATCAACGCCGGCGCAAAATTCTGGCGTGAACACGAAGCTATCCTGACGCGGATCAGCGGAGAGACCGGCGTGCCCGTCGAGATTCTCGTCGGCATCATCGGTGTCGAAACCTACTATGGCAGGATCACGGGCAAGCATCGTGTTCTGGATGCGCTGTCGACACTCGCGTTCGATTACCCGCCACGGTCGAAGTTCTTTCGCAAGGAACTGAGGGAATACCTGCTGCTGGTCAGGGAGGAAGGGCTCGACGCTCGTGAAGCGACGGGGTCCTATGCTGGCGCGATGGGCAGGCCGCAGTTCATGCCGTCGAGTTTCCGGGCCTACGCCGTCGATTCCACCGGTGACGGCAAGATCGATATCTGGAACAACTGGGCCGACGTGACGGGCAGCATCGCCAACTACTTCGTTCGCCACGGCTGGAGGACCGGCGAAGAAGTCGTCGCCAGCGCCACGTTGGGTCAGCAATGGCAGGGACCTGCCCCCGAACCCAAGAACACGCTGACACCCAGGGACACGGTCGGCTCACTCAGCCAGCGCGGCGTCATGTTTGCGACGGAGCTGGGCGTCGACAGCAAGGGCCAGCTGCTGGCCTATGAGGGCTCGGAAGGGCCGGAGTTCTGGATCGGCTTCCACAACTTCTTCGTGATCACGCGATACAACAGGAGCGTCATGTACGCGCTCGCCGTGCATCAGCTGGGCCAGGAGATCGCGGCGACCGTCAATCGCGATGCGATTTAGTCTCTTACTGCTGCTGTTGCTGGTGCTGACCGCCTGCGGCGGCAGGCCGGGCATTTTGCAGGACGGCCCGCCGTCCGGAAGCGTTGCGATTCCGGACCTGCCCGACGATCCGATTCCGCGGCCGGAACCGCGCAGCCGCTACGGAAACTCAGCTGAGTACGAAGTGCTCGGCAAGCGCTACCGGGTCATGGACTCCAGTCGCGGCTATCGGGAACGGGGCGTCGCGTCCTGGTACGGCACGAAATTCCACGGGCGCCTCACGTCGAATCGCGAAACCTACGACATGTATGCGATGACGGCGGCACACAAGACGCTGCCCTTGCCCACCTTTGTCCAGGTCCGCAACCTCGCCAACAACAAGTCAATCATCGTGCGCGTCAACGACCGCGGCCCCTTCGCCCACAACCGGATCATCGACCTGTCCTACGCGGCCGCGATCAAGCTGGATATGGTCGAAACGGGTACCGCGCTGGTCGAGGTTCGCGCCATCGACTTCGACGCGCCGTCGGGTGATCGGCCTACACAAGCCAGCTCCGAGCCGCCGCTCGACTACTCGGCCCCGGACAATCCGGGCCCGGTGTACGTCCAGGTCGGCGCTTTTGGCAGCCGAGACAATGCGGAGCGGCTCTACCAGCGACTCCAGCGCGCCAACATCGGCAACGTCCTGGTGGTGACCGATGCGCAGAGGGCGCTCTTTCGCGTCCGGATCGGACCGGTCAAAAGTGTCCACCAATTCGATATACTCAGCGAAGAACTTGAGGGTCTCGGTATCGAGACACGATACCTCGTCACTCCCGAGAGTTGACCCGGCGTCCAAGGCCCGTTCAGGTTCTTGGTCGCTACAACTACAGGTTTCCAGACTTCTTTTTCACACTTTCAAGGACATCATGAGAGTAAGTGCCTTACTTTGCGCGCTGTTGCTCGTTTCGAGCGCCTCCGTCGCCGACATTCGCCCCACCCCGGCTCCGCCCGTCATCGGTGCCACCAGCTACCTGCTGATCGATGCCGAGACCGGCTACGAACTCGCGTCACTGAAGCCGGATACGCCGGTGCCGCCTGCAAGCATCACCAAGCTGATGACCAGTTACGTCGTCTTCAAGTCGATCGACAGCGGACAGATCGGCCTCGATGACCAGGTCACGATCAGTGAGAAGGCGTGGCGCATGCCGGGCTCCAGGATGTTCATCGAGGTCGGTACTCGCGTGTCGGTCAAGGACCTGTTGTTCGGCGTCATTGTGAGTTCAGGAAACGACGCCAGCGTCGCGCTCGCGGAGTATGTCGCCGGTTCCGAGTCCGTGTTCGCGCAAATGATGAACCAGTACGCCGCGCAGCTCGGCATGACATCGTCAAACTTCATGAACGCCACCGGGCTGCCCGACGACAACCACTACATGACGGCCCGCGACATCGTCATTCTCGCCAGAGCCATCATTAGCGAGTTTCCTGAGTATTACGAGTGGTACTCGACAACGGAATTCGAGTGGAATGACATTCGCCAGCCAAACCGAAATCGCCTGCTGTACCGGGACGATTCGGTGGATGGCCTGAAGACGGGCCACACCGAAGCGGCGGGATACTGCCTCGTTTCGTCGGCGAAGCGTGATGGCATGCGCATCATTTCCGTCGTGGTCGGCACGTCGAGCGACAACGCAAGAATCAACGGCAGCCAGGCGCTTTTGAACTACGGTTTTCGCTTCTTCGAGACGCGCCTGTTGTTCAAGGCTGGCGAGGTCATCACGAATTCACGCATATGGAAGTCGGCGCAGGAAACCAGCAACCTCGGTGTCAGCGAAGACCTGTACGTCACGCTGCCGCGAGGCGCCTACGATGAGCTCGAATCCGTGCAGAACATCCCGGCACAGCTGACTGCCCCGGTTGCGCAAGGCCAGCCGCTCGGAGAGCTGGTGATAAGCCTGGGAGACGAACAGCTGGTCTCGGCGCCGCTGCGCGCATTGGAAGACAACCCGGAGGGGTCTTTCTGGCAGCGCAGCGTCGATTCGATCAAGCTGATGCTGGAATAACGAACGGAAAGGCAGGACCAATGACCGAAGAAACCATCATGGAGTTTCCTTGCGACTTCCCCATCAAGATTATGGGCGAGGACAACCCGGAATTCCGACAGACGGTCAGAGAGCTGGTGGAAAGACACACCGGCCCGCTAGCCGACAGCGCCATCCAGACGGCATTGAGCCGGACCGAGCGTTTCGTGTCACTGACGATCACGGTAAACGCGCAGAGCCGCGAGCAGCTCGACAGCATTTACCAGGACCTGACCGACCACGACGACGTAAAGATGGCGCTGTGAGCGAGGGTCTCTGCGTCCGGAACCTCGGGCGCCAGGAATATGAGCCCTTGTGGCGAGCGATGCAGTCCTTCACCAACACGCGTGATGACGAGCAGCAAGACGAAATCTGGTTCACCGAACATCCGCCCGTATTCACACTGGGCGTCAACGCGGATCGGAGCCACCTCCTCGCTCCGGGAAACATCCCCGTAGTGCAGATCGATCGGGGCGGACAAGTGACCTACCACGGACCCGGCCAGCTGATGATCTACCCGCTGATCTCGCTGAAGCGCGCATCGCTCGGCGTGCGTGATCTCGTAACGGCGCTGGAGCAGAGTGTCGTCGACATGCTCGATGGCTATGGCGTCAGCGCTGCAGCAAGATCCGATGCGCCGGGCGTCTACGTCGACGGCAGCAAGATTGCCAGCGTCGGGCTGCGTATCCGGCGCGGCTGCAGCTTCCACGGCATGGCGCTAAACGTCGACGTCAACAGGGAACACTTCGCGCGTATTAATCCCTGCGGCGTGCAGGACTTATCCGTCACGGATCTCAAAGAGCAGTGCAGGATCGAGACGCTTGAGGCGGCGAGAGCAGCGCTGTTGCCACATTTGCTCAGGCATTTGCATATGACGGAGCGCGAGCTGACGGAGTCGGATCAGCTCAACGGCTAGCCTCTCGCGCGTGCGCCTGTTCGAGGCGCTCCGGCGTTCCGACATCGGCCCAGTAACCCGTGTACAGACTGCCGGAGACCCGGCCTGCCTCGGCGGCCTCCCGAAGCAACGGTGCTACGGAGAATCGCCCCGGCGTGCAGGCATCGAAGAATCGAGGGTCGTAGATCGCCACGCCACTGAACGTATAACGCCTGTCGTCGTTCGTTACCCGCCCATCCTCAAGGCCGAAATCTCCCTCTGGCCGGTACTCCGGTGTCGGTACCAGCACCAGATGAACCTGCGATTCACCCAGTTCGGCATCAGCGGGTGGCAGGGGCATATCGGTGAGCACATCCGCGTTGACGACGAGAAAGGGACGATCGCCGAGGAATGGCAGCGCCCGGTGAATGCCGCCGCCCGTCTCGAGGATGTTGTCGCCTTCGTCGCTGTAGACGACGGTCTGGCCGTACCTGTCGCCCGAACCAACACGCTCCGGGATCTGCAAGCCCAACCAGCCGAGATTGATGACTACGGTGCCGCCCTTGGGCAACTTGTCCAGGTGTCGCTCGAGCAGCGATCGCCCGGCGACGTCGACCAGCGCCTTCGGCACGGTTTCGGTCAGCGGTCGAAGGCGCTCTCCCTTGCCAGCCGCAAGGAGCATGGTGATCAAGTCATGGACTCCAGCTTGGGAACGACCTGGCCTGAAACGAAACCGGCGATAAACTCGAGTTCCTCGTACTCGTCGGTCAGCTCCGTGATGTATGACAGCGTTCGAGGTATGTCCTTCATGTAACCGGGTTTTCCGTCACGCAGGTTCAGTCGCGCGAAGATGCCTGCCGCCTTCAGGTGTCGCTGCACGCCCATCAAGTCGAAATAACGCTGGAACTCGGGCCACTCCAAAGACAGTTCGTCCTGTGCATCGAAGAAGCGTCTTGCCTGGGACTCTATGAACGCGTAGGGCCACTTGATGTAGCAGTCCTTTAGCAGCGATACGAGATCGTAGGTCAGCGGCCCGTTCATCGCATCCTGGAAATCGAGGACGCCTGGATTACCGGTTTCCGCGATCATCAGGTTCCTCGAATGGAAGTCGCGATGAACGAATACGCGCGGTTGTGCCAACGCAGCATCTGTCAACAGCGAGACGGTTCGCTGCCACTCGTGTTCCTCGTCCTCGGAGAATTCCAGGCCCAGGTACTTCTCGCACAGCCAGTCGTGAAACAAAGACATTTCGAACGACAACAGTTCCTCGTCGTAAGGCGGCAACCCCTCCCGATACGGGTGGCCTCGTGCGCCGATGACAACGAGCGCGTCGATCGCGTCACTGTAGAGTCGATCCCTCTCCGCCGGCAGGTGATCGAGGTACTGATCGGCGCCGAGGTCAGACAGCAGCAGGAAACCGCGCTCGAGATCCGCCTCAAGGACTCGCGGCGCGTTCAATCCCATCTTCTCGAGGTAACTTGCTACCTGCACAAAGGGACGACAATCTTCGGCCGGCGGCGGAGCGTCCATCGCGATCAGCGATTCGCTGCCATGGCTCAAGCGAAAATAACGCCGGAAACTCGCATCCTCCGACGCGGGCTTCAGGTCGCTGGTATCGGCAAAGTTCTGCAGCCAGTTCCCGAGCTCTTCCAAGCGTTGATCGTCTGCACTAATCGTACTACTCCGCTGTTCACGCCAGGCGCCAAAACACTGGGAAGGTAGCATACCGAACTGTTAACATCTCGACGCCTCTTAAACGGATGTTCCTTGCCTCTCGTGCCCTCCAGATTCCTGATTTCGCTGACTTGCCTCGCCCTTTCGACAGCGGCTCAGGCGCAGGAGCCACTGGCATGCGACACGGGCCTCGGCGTTCGTATCGATGCCGATGCGCCCGAGGCCATCGACTTTTCCGATCCCGACACGATTTTCTTCGAGACCGGGCGCTTCGAAGCCAGCCTTTCGAAGCCGCGCCAGGCCGACCTCGACGGCGGCATCGTGCTGCGTCGCGGGAACAAACTGGCCGGCGCCGAGTCGGCACAATTGCGCGAGAGCGACCGTGCGATCTTTCTCGAGGGAGACGTCCGATTCCAGGACCCGTCGACCGAGATCCGCAGCGACTCCGCCGAATTCGCGTACGACTCCGGAATTATCGACTTCGCGGGCGCGGAGTTCTCGATCGGCAGCGGCAACGGCCGCGGTGCGGCCGATCGCTTGACCATCACCAATGACGGTGTGCTGCAGCTCGGCGGCGTCGAGTACACAACCTGCCCGCCAGGCTCCGAAGACTGGTTGCTCAAAGCGAAGGACATTCGGCTGGACACCGGCGAAGGTGTCGGCACCGCGAAGGGAGTGAAGCTGAGATTTAAAGGGGTGCAGCTGCTCTACGCGCCCTACCTGTCTTTCCCGATTGGCGACGCGCGCAAGTCCGGGCTACTCGCGCCCGAAATAGGAAGCGCTGGCCGCAGCGGCCGGGAAATCCGGATACCCTACTACTGGAACTTGGCGCCCAATTATGATGCCACGCTGACCGGTCGCATTCTGACCGACCGAGGTTTCCAGGGTCAGGTCGGCTTTCGCTACCTGACCAGGCAGCATTCGGGCACCGTCGATACCCAGTTGCTGCCAAACGACGACCTGACCAATGAATCACGTTATCTGCTCGATTTCGACCACCAGTCGCTTCTGCCGAATGGATGGCGTACGACGGTCGACATCCGTGACGTCTCCGATAGCCAGTACTTCGAGGACCTTGGCGGCAGCCTCAGTGTTTCGAGCCTGACGCATCTGAATCGAAGCGTCGAGATCGACTACTTCGGCGAAACCTGGTCCTTCCTCGGACGTATCCAGGACTTCCAGACGCTCGATGAAGCAATCAGTGACCTCAACGAGCCGTACCGACGGCTCCCGCAACTCGTCGCCAGGGCGAATTGGCCTCAGCACGTCATCGGCCTGGATTTGGGCGTCGACAGTGAACTGGTGAATTTCGACCGCGACGTCGGCACGACGGGCTGGCGCGTCAACCTGCGCCCGAACCTTGGCCGTCGCTTCGGCGGTCCGGGCTGGTTCGTCGAGCCCGGCGTCACGCTGGACTACACGCGCTATGAGCTCAGCGATACCGGCGGCGACGACAGCCCGAGCAGAACGCTGCCGATCGCGAGCTTCGATGCCGGCCTGATTCTCGAGCGCCAGATAGACCGGGGCAACTCGCCGGGGCTGTTGCAGACGCTGGAGCCGCGCATTCTATACGTGCATATCCCGCATCGTGAGCAAGCCGCATTGCCGGTCTTCGATACGATCCAGCCGGACCTGAACCTCGTGCAGCTGTTCCGACGCAATCGTCTCCTCGGCGTCGATCGCTACGTCGATACGGATCAGGTCAGCGTCGGCGTGACCTCGCGCATCCTGGATATCTCGACCGGGCGCGAACTGGTGTCAGCCACCGTCGGCCAGGCTCGCTACCTGAGCGAGAGCGGCGTCGCTCTGCCCGGAGAGGCGTTGACGACCAGCCAGTCGTCCGACTACATCGCCGAGGTCGGCTTCCTGCTGTACGACAACATCAACTTCAATTTCGGACACCAGTGGGGCACCGGCGAAACCGGTACGACCCAGTCCGAGGCCAGGCTCCAGTACCGGCCGGCATCGAATAAGGTACTCAATCTCGCCTATCGATTCCGTCGCGACTCCCTGGAACAGGGCGATCTGTCATGGTCCTGGCCGGTCAGCCGCCGCTGGAACTTCGTCGGCCGCTATAACTACTCATTTCGCGATGACGAAGTCCTCGAGCAGTTTTTCGGCCTGGAGTACGAGAGCTGCTGCTGGGGCCTGAGACTGGTCTCGAGGCGACATATTTCAACGCGAGACGGAACTCGCGATTCGTCCTTCGGTCTGCAACTGGTACTGAAGGGTTTGAGCAGCGTTGGCAGCCAGTCCGACAAACTGCTTGAACGTGGTATTCTTGGCTATTCAGCTCGACTCCGGTAGTAAATAAGTGTTTAGATTCAGATACCTATGCGCCATTGGCGCGTTGTGTTCCGCGCCACTGTGCGCCGCCGAAGAACTCTCCGACACCGGTGAGTTTCTCGATGGCGTCGCAGCAATCGTTAATGACGGCGTCGTCCTAAAGAGCAAACTCAGGACGCAGATCGCGAATATCATTTTGCAGGCCGAATCTCAGCCCGAGCCGATCCCGTTGCCCCCGGCTGATGTACTGCGCGAACAGGTGCTCGAGCGGCTCATCGTCAACGAAGTACAGATGCAGCGTGCCGGACGCATCGGCTTGCAGATCTCTGACCAGATGGTGAACGAGGCTATTGCGAGAATCGGCGCACAACAGCAGCCGCCGGTACCCTTCGAGCAGATGCCGCAGATTCTCGCGGCCGACGGAATCTCCTGGGCGCAATTTCGCGAGGATATTCGCGAGGAACTAACGCTCGAACAATTGCGCCGCATCGACGTCGGCCAGCGGATCAACGTCGCGCCGCGCGAGATACAGCAGTGCATTCTCGACCTCGAGTCAAACGTCGTCGCGAACTCCGCTTACAACCTGTCGCACATTGTCGTATCGCTACCCGAATCTGCGACGGCCGAACAGACGGCAGAACTGGAAACGACGATGCAGGAGATTTACGCGCGCATCCAGGACGGCGCGGACTTCCGCCAGCTGGCGATTCGCTACTCGGAGGGCCAGACGGCGCTGGAGGGCGGCTCGCTCGGATGGCTGGAAGGCGAGCAGGTTCCATCGTTGTTCACTGACGTACTGGTGTCCATGGGCGAAGGCGACGTGTCGGAGCCGTTTCGCTGGTCCAACAGTTTCCACATCGTCAAAGTCAACGAGCTGAGGAGCGCCGTGCAGCGCAGCCAGATCGACCAGGTTCGCGTCCGTCACATCCTGGTCCGACCGAATGAGATTATCGACGACGCGACGGCTCGCCAGAAACTGAACGATGCTGTCGAGCGCATCAAGAACGGCGAAGACTTCGGCGAGGTCGCGAAGCTCGTTTCCGACGATCCCGGCAGCGCGAACGAGGGCGGCGACCTGGGCTGGGCCGGACCGGGAACATTCGTCGGTGAATTCCAGGCAACCGTTGAGTCACTCGAGATTGGCGAGATGAGTGAAGCCTTCCAGTCGCCGTTCGGCTGGCACGTTGCAGAGGTGCTCGACCGTCGCGTGTATGACAACACCGAGGAACTCAAAGAGCGCAACTGCGACCTGAGGATTCGCAACAGCAAGATGCAGGATGAGACGCAGCTGTGGATACGACGGCTACGAGATGAGGCGTTTGTCGACAAACGCATCTAGCAGCGCGTTGAAAAAGCCTCAGCCGGTACCATCCGGCGTTGGCTTCCAATTCAGAATGCTCATGGGCTCGCGTATAAACCGCGTTCCTTCACGGAAAACCGCGTTGTCTCGCGCTCGCCTGAGACTCTCTCGACGCGCTGTTCGTAGGCGGTGCTCGCATGGCGGTTGATCGCCCGATTCTACTGACGGCAGGAGAGCCTGCCGGGATTGGACCGGAGCTTTGCGTTCAGATCGCAGCCGAGGGACTGCAGCACGACTGTGTCGTCATTGGCGATCCCGATGTATTGGCACAGCGCGCGGCTGTGATTGGATCGCCGGTAGCGATCAGGAGCGTCTCGGCCGAGGATACCGGTGCCCCGGTGGACGGTGAGCTGCGGGTCATCCCGTTCCGCTTTCCCGAAAAACCCGTCTGCGGCGAACTCAACACCGAGAACGCATCGACTCTTCTCGCAGGTCTGCGCTTCGCAGCGGAAGCTTGTCTGCGCGGGGAGTTTCGGGCGCTCGTCACGGCACCGCTACAGAAGAGCATCATCAACGACGCCGGCATTCCGTTCAGCGGCCACACCGAGTTCCTGGCCGAGGTGACCGGCGCCGACAAGCCGGTCATGCTGTTGGTCGCAGACGAACTCCGAGTCGCCCTGGCCACGACGCACCTGCCATTGCGCGACGTCCCGGATGCGATCACGGCGTCGCTGCTTCGATGTGTATTGTCAGTACTGCACGCGGACCTCAAGCGACGCTTTCGGCTGGATGACCCGGTAATCGCTGTCTGCGGGCTCAACCCGCACGCCGGCGAAGGCGGCCACTTAGGCACAGAGGAGCAGGACGTCATCACACCGGTACTCGATGAATTACGCGAGTCCGGCATGCGCCTTCGCGGCCCTATGCCGGCGGACACGCTCTTCACGCCGGCCGGCGGACAGAAGGATGCCGTACTCGCGATGTATCACGACCAGGGCCTGCCGGTATTGAAGTACGCGGGCTTCGGCAATGCGGTCAACGTCACACTGGGTTTACCGATCATTCGTACGTCGGTCGATCACGGGACAGCTCTGGACATCGCCGGCAAGGGCGAGGCTGACCCGGGCAGTCTCAGGACAGCGCTAGACCTCGCGGCCTCCTTGTCATGAACAAGCACAGGGCGCGCAAGCGCTTCGGTCAGCATTTCCTGACGGATCCGGGTGTCATTCACGCGATCGTCGAGGCGATCAGGCCTCAGCCGTCAGACACCATAGTCGAGATCGGCCCTGGCCCCGGTGCCATCACTCGCCCGCTGTCCCGTCGCGCGGGTCATCTTCATCTCATCGAACTCGACCGGGACCTCGTCTCGGCACTGAGGCAGGAATTCGCCGGGCAGGACAATGTCACGGTGCACGAGGGCGACGCCTTGAGCTTCGATTTCCGGGCCCTCGGCGACGATCTCAGGGTCGTCGGCAACCTCCCCTACAACATATCGACGCCTTTGCTTTTTGCGCTGCTGTCGCAGCGCGACGTCATTCGGGACATGCATTTCATGTTGCAGAAAGAAGTCGTGGACCGGCTGGCGGCGCAGCCTGGCAGCAAAGCCTACGGGCGGCTCGGCGTAATGTTGAGCTGCCACCAGTATATCGAGCCACTTTTCGATGTCCCCCCGGAGAGTTTCGACCCGCCGCCCGCTGTCATGTCCGCGGTCGTCAGGTTGACACCGAAGCCGGACGACGCGTGTGTCATTCTCGATGAGGACCACATGAGCCGGCTCGTTGCTGCAGCTTTCGGGCAGCGGCGCAAGACGTTGAGGAATTCCCTGAGCGAGTTCGCGAGTGCTGAGGAACTCTCAGCAGCGGGCATCGACCCGGGACTCCGAGCCGAGCAGCTTGACGTTGACGCATTTGTTTCGTTGAGTAACGCACTGCTTTCCAAGTCAGCCTGAACGGATAAAATGCAGCCTATGAACAGCCAAGCTATCGAAAGCGAGATCGGAATCAAGGTCGACACGGCCTACGTGGATGAACAGTCACGGCCTGACGACGACCGTTACGTGTTCGCGTACACGATCACGATCCGCAACAACGGCGAACACGCCGCCACGCTGCGCAGCCGGCACTGGATCATCACCGACGCGAACGGCAAGGTGCAGGAGGTACACGGCGACGGTGTCGTTGGGGAACAGCCGTTCCTTAAGCCCGGCGAGGAGTTTCGATACTCCAGCGGTGCGATCCTGGAAACCCCGGTGGGTGCCATGCAGGGCATGTATACAATGGAGGCGGAAGACGGTGGCAACTTCGATGCGCCCATCGCCCCGTTCACGCTCGCTGTACCGGGCCTGCTGCAGTAGCACACCGTGGCTGTTTACGCGATCGGCGACGTCCAGGGGTGCTACGACCCCCTCGTTAACCTGCTTGACGCTGTTGACTTCGATCCGGCCAGGGACACGCTCTGGTTCGCCGGCGACCTCGTCAACCGGGGCCCCAAGTCTCTGAAGACCCTGCGCTTCGTCAAGTCGCTGGGCAATTCCGCGATCACGGTGCTTGGCAATCACGACCTCCACCTTCTCGCGCTGACCCAGGGCATCATTCCGAACTCACGTCGATTCACGTCGCTCGCCAAGACGCTGAAGGCGCCCGACCTCGACGAGTTGGTCGACTGGTTGCGTTCTCGCCCGCTCGCCCACTATGACGAGGACCTCGACACGTTGCTGGTACATGCGGGCACGCTGCCGACGTGGACGGTAAAGAAGACGCTGAAACGCGCCGCTGAGGTGGAGAAACGACTGCAGGCGCCCGACTTCGATCGCTTGCTGTACAAGATGTACGGAAATCGCCCGGCGCAGTGGTCTGGCAAACTGCGCGGCTACAATCGCCTGCGGTTCATTATCAACACGCTGACTCGCATGCGTATGCTGACGATGGATGGCCGCCTTAGAATGGCCTTCTCCGGCGCGCCGTGGAAAACGCGTGGCAAGCTGAAACCCTGGTACGACTTCGAAGACAACGCCTGGGGTGACACGCGGATCGTTTTCGGGCATTGGTCGCAGCTCGGACTGATCGTTCTGCCTAATCTCGTTTCACTCGACACCGGATGTGTATGGGGACGCCAGTTGACGGCCGTCCGACTCGACAAGCCAGCTGTCTACCAGGTACCGGGGCAAAAATGAAAAGCCTGAGCGCGTTCAATTTCAGGAAGTGGATCGATGACCATCGCGACCAGCTCAAGCCACCCGTGTGCAACCAGCAGGTCTTTGAAGAGGACGACTTCATCGTCATGGTCGTCGGCGGGCCCAATTCGCGCGACGACTATCACATCGACGAGGGCCCGGAGTTCTTCTACCAGCTCGAAGGCGACATGCTGCTTCGCACGATTCAGGACGGTGCACGCGTCGACATACCGATTCGCGAGGGTGACATCCTGCTGTTGCCGCCAAATGTGCCTCACTCGCCGCAACGCTTCGCAGACACGATCGGCCTGGTCATGGAACGTAAACGCCTCGAGCACGAACTGGACGGATTTCAATGGTACTGTGACAGCTGCGATGCGTTGCTGTACGAAGAGTTCGTCCACGTAAGCGACATCGTGAAGCAGCTGCCGCCGATATTCGATCGTTTCTACGCATCGGTAGAGAACCGAACCTGCAAACACTGCGGCGCGATTAAGGACCCGAGAGACTGACGCGATGACCGAAGCTTTCCAGGACAGCCTTGCCTTCGCGGAGCGTCTTGACGCGGCCGACCCCGTGTCGGAATTCAGGCAGCGATTCAATTTTCCGTCCTGGCGCAGGAACTTCAGCCCGGTCTACCTGTGCGGTAACTCGCTCGGCCTGCAGTCGGACCTTGCCCGGCAGTATGTCGAGCAGGAGCTGGACAACTGGGCAGATTTCGCCGTCGACGGCCACTTCCATTCCGAGCGGCCGTGGATGTCGTATCACCGCCAGGCGGCTCGCGGGTTCGCGGAATTGACCGGCGCGAAGACATCGGAAGTCATTGCGATGAACACGTTGACGGTCAATCTGCATCTGATGATGGCCGGCTTCTACCGTCCGACCCGGGACCGCTATCGTATCGTCGTCGAGGAAAAGGCTTTTCCGTCCGATCGTTACGCGGCAGCGTCGCAGGTCCGCCTCGCAGGCTTCGACCCGGACGACGGCGTTCTCGAGTGGCGTGCACGTGGCCTGGACGGCGAGCTTTTTATCGAGGACCTCGAGAGTCTGCTCAAGGAACATGGTCACGGCATTGCGTTGCTGCTGCTGCCCGGCGTCCAGTACTACACAGGGCAGGTCCTCGACATGGGGGCGATCTGCGAGCTTGGACGCATGCACGGGGTTGCCGTCGGGCTGGATCTGGCGCATGCCATTGGCAACGTCGATTTGAACCTGCACGACTGGTCACCCGACTTCGCCTGCTGGTGCACCTACAAGTACCTGAACGCCGGGCCAGGCGCGATTGCCGGGGCGTTCGTTCCGGAGCGTCATTCTTCCTCCGACCAGGCGCTGCACGGTTGGTGGGGCAACGCCGAGAAGACGCGATTCAGGATGGCGCCCGAATTTGACCCGGCCGAGGGGGCAGAACTCTGGCAGATGAGTAACCCTCCCATACTGTCGCTCGCGCCGGTTATTGCTTCGCTGGAGTTATTCCTGGAGGCCGGTTTCGACAGGTTGAGGGAAAAGTCGGTGCAACTCACGGCGTATCTCGAATGGCTGATCCGGACGAAATTCTCAGGCCAGATCGTCTCGATTACGCCGGCAGATTCGCGGGGCTGCCAGTCGTCGCTGAAAGTCATCGACCCGGCGCTCGATGCACGTGCCGTATTCGATCGGTTGTGCGAGATGAACGTGACCGGCGACTGGCGCGAACCCGACGTCATACGCGTGGCACCCGCGCCGCTGTACAACAGTTTCACTGACGTCTATGAATTCGCCAGCCGCCTCGAGCAGGTACTTGGCGAGATGAGCGAGGCGGCTTGACCCGTCTCAGCGCAAGCGGGCGCGGTTCCGTCAACGTGATCGGAGCCGGCCAGTGCGGGACGCTGTTGTCCATAATGCTGGCGCGACAGGGTTTCAGCGTCGACCTCTATGAACGCTATGAAGATCCCCGTGTCTATGACGCAGAAGCAGGACGGTCCATTAACCTTGCACTCGCTGCCCGAGGCATCAACGCGCTGAAGCAGGCAGGCATCTTTGAGCTTGTCGAACCGTTACTGGTGCCGATGCGTGGCCGGGTCGTTCACCAGCTGGACGGATCGACCGAGTTCCTGGCATACGGTCAGGCCGAACACGAACAGATTTACTCGGTCACGCGACTCGGCCTGAACAAGGTGCTGCTCGACTGCGCCGAGAGCATTGACGCGATTCGCATGCATTTCAAACAGGCTGCGATCGGGTACGACGCACCGGATCGCACGGTGCATATGCAGAACCTCGACGATGACTCGCTGTACCAGGTCGAGGCCACGCCGCTGTTCGCTGCCGACGGTGCGGGGTCGATCATCCGCCGTTCTTTCGACGGCTCCGATACCTTCGGCGGCATCGAAACGCTGCTCAGGCACGGCTACAAGGAACTCTGGATTCCCCCGGCGCCGGACGGCTCGTTCCAGATGCGTTCGGACGCGCTCCATATCTGGCCGCGTGGCGGTTTCATGCTTATCGCATTGCCAAACCCGGGCGGCGATTTCACGCTGACCTTATTCCTCGCGAACGAGGGGGCACAGAGCTTCGCGTCTCTCGACACTGCGGACGCAATCCATCGTTTCTTCGACGAACACTTCCCTGACGCCGCGGAACTGATCCCGTCCCTGCCACAGATACTGATGAATAACCCACTCGGTGTCCTCGGTACGATCCGCTGCCGCCACTGGCATGACCAGGGCAATGTGCTGCTGATCGGTGACTCGGCACATGCCATCGTGCCCTTCCACGGCCAGGGTATGAACCTGGCGTTCGAGGATGTCGTACTGCTGGAACAGATCATCAGTCGTCACGGCGACGACTGGCCCAACGTGTTTGCCCGCTTCGAGTCTGAACAGCTTGCCAATGCCAATGCGATCGCCGACATGGCGCTCGACAACTACATCGAGATGCGCGACACGGTCCGCGATCCGAAATTCGCGTTGCGTAAGGAACTGGCGTTCCTGCTGGAACAGCGCCTGCCGGACGTCTTCATCCCGCGCTATTCAATGGTTATGTTTCACGCCGACATTACCTACCTGATGGCGCAGCAACGGGGTGAGATTCAGCGAGCGCTGCTGGAGGAATTCACGGCAGACGCGGATTCGATAGAGGGTGTCGACGTGGACGCAGCCGAGCAGGCGGCGCGCGATCGGTTAGAGCCCATCGACGATATCAGGGTCAATCGCAGCAGCGGCGTGTCCGCCGCCTGAAACAGACACAGCTAGGTCTGTTCGCGCGGGCGGCGCTCGTAGGTCAGGAATTCGAACGCATGCGCATGGCGCTCATCCGCCGGATGATGCGTTGAATCGACCTGGTTCCACCGATCGCTGTCAGGTGACTCGAAGAATACGTCACCGTCGATGTCCGTATGCACCCGCGTCAGGTAGATGCGGTCGGCGCTGTCCGCGAACGCCTCGTAGATCGTGCCGCCACCGATCACCATAACCTCGCTCGCATCACCGGCGAGCCTGAGCGCGTCCCCGGGCGAAGGTGCAACATTGCAACCCGGTGCATCGAACGCGGGATCGCGAGTAATGACGATGTTCAATCGGTTCGGCAGTGGCCGGCCGATAGACTCATAGGTCTTGCGGCCCATGATCACGGGCTTACCCGTAGTGAGCTCCTTGAAGTAGCGAAGGTCGTCGGGCAAGCGCCACGGCAGGTCGCCATCGACACCGATGACACCGTTCTTTGACGCGGCGACGACGATACTGATCATTCCCAATGCCCTGTTCCGCCGGCTGCGGGACTCGCGCTCAGACGGCGACCTTGCCGGCGATGTGCGGATGCGACTCGTAATTGAGGATTTCGAAGTCGTCGTATCGGTAGTCGAAGATACTCGGCGGGCGGCGGTTGATCGCCAGTGTCGGCAACGGCAGCGGTTCCCGCTTGAGCTGCTCGTCCGCCTGCTCGAGGTGATTCAGATACAGGTGGCAGTCGCCGCCGGTCCAGATGAAGTCTCCTACGTTGAGGTCGGCCTGCTGGGCCAGCATGTGTGTCAACAGCGCGTAGGAAGCGATGTTGAACGGCACGCCCAGGAAGATGTCGCAGCTGCGCTGGTACAACTGACAGGACAGCTTGCCGTCGGCGACGTAAAACTGGAACAGGCAATGGCAAGGCGGCAGCGCCATGTTGTCAACGTCGGCGACGTTCCAGGCCGACACGATGATGCGCCTGGAATCGGGCGTTTCCTTCAATTGCCGGACCACCTCGGAAATCTGGTCGATGCTGCGCCCGTCTGGCGTCCCCCAGCTCCGCCATTGCACGCCGTACACGGGCCCGAGGTCGCCGTTCTCGTCGGCCCACTCGTCCCAGATTCGTACGCCGTTGTCTTTGAGATAGGCAATGTTCTGGTCGCCGCTCAGGAACCAGAGCAGTTCGTGGATTATTGATCGTGTGTGCAGCTTCTTGGTCGTAACCATCGGAAAACCCTCGGACAGGTCGAAGCGCATCTGGTGGCCGAATATGCTGAGGGTACCGGTGCCCGTCCGGTCTTCTTTTTTTGCGCCGGTGTCCCGGACGTGGCGCATCAGGTCGAGGTATTGCTGCATTTCAGGCCTTGGCCTCCGTTGTGTTCGAGCGGTAGGCCAGGTAGATCAGCGTCCCGCCCACGATAATCATCGGTGTTGTCAGCACCTGCCCCATGGTCAGCCAGTCGAAAGCGAGGTAGCCGTTGTTCGGCAGGTGCGTGTCCGGCATCCGGAAGAACTCAACGATGAACCGGAACACGCCGTAGAGGAGCAGGAACAGGCCGGATACGGCCCGGTAGGGTCGCGGCTTCGCCGAGAACCACCACAGGATCGCAAACAGGACGAAACCCTCCAGCAGCGACTCGTACAGCATGGATGGATGCAGCGGCGGCGTCAGCTCGGCGTCGGGCGCGAGCCCCAGTTTTCGCTGGCAGAGGTCGAAGCGATTGACGATGCCGTCGCAACGCACCTGCATGGCCCACGGCAGGTTGCCAGCCGGCCCGCCCCACAACTCGCCGTTGATGAAGTTGCCTATGCGACCGAAACCGAGACCGAGCGGAACCAGCGGTGCGACGAAGTCGGTGACGGCCCACATCGGCTTTTGCAACCGGCTGCGTCCGAACCACCACATCGCCAGCATGACGCCGATCAGCCCGCCATGGAACGACATACCGCCTTCCCAGATCCTGATCAGGTACCAGGGGTCGTCGGCGAGTTGCGTCCAGCCGTAGAAAAACATGTAGCCGAGTCGGCCGCCTGCGATCACGCCGACCATGCCGTAGAAGATCAGGTCATCGACCTGCACAGGACTGATGATAGAGGCCGGACGCTGGCAGCGTCGCCTTGCGAGCCACCAGGCGAACACGAAGCCGATGACGTAGGTCAGTCCATACCAGCGTACCTTGGCAGGACCGATCGAGAAGATGACCGGGTCGAAGTCCGGGAAAATGAGCATGGACGAAAGCTAGAATCTGGAAGCGCGTAGTCTACCATCGCACTGCGCTATAGTGGCCACCCGAAACAGCCCGACCATCGGGACTCCAGACCAGGAAAACCAGAATGCCCAACCGTCTTGCCACAGAGACCAGCCCCTACCTGAAGCAACATGCCGATAATCCCGTCGATTGGTACCCATGGGGCGACGAGGCATTTGAGCTCGCGAGACAAGAAGGCAAACCGGTGCTGCTGTCGGTCGGCTACTCGGCCTGTCACTGGTGTCACGTCATGGCGCACGAGTCATTCGAGGATGACGGCATCGCCCAGCTGATGAACGAACTGTACGTCAACGTAAAGGTCGATCGGGAAGAACGGCCGGACGTGGACAAGATTTACCAGACGGCGCACCAGCTGATTACCCAGCGACCGGGAGGCTGGCCCTTGACGATGTTTCTGACGGCGGAGGACCGGCGACCCTTCTTTGGCGGAACTTACTTCCCGAAGGACGCACGCTACGGCATGCCCGCTTTCGGTGAACTTCTGCAGAACGTTGCCCGCTACCACGATGAACAACGCGAAGAGATCGATAACCAGGGCGCTCGACTGCTCGAAGTCTTCGACAAACTCGAACCGCCGGTCGCGCCGGTTGGCTTCGAGTTGAATCGGGAGCCGGTCGACGGACTGGTCCGGGCGCTCGCACAGAATTTCGATCGCGACTACGGTGGCATGGGTAGCGCGCCCAAGTTTCCTCACCCGGCAACCCTGTCCGGCTTGCTGAGGCGCTGGCGAGCGACCGCAAATGACGCCGAACCCGACCTGGACGCGCTGTTCATGGCGACGCTGACAATGTCCCGCATGGCGGACGGTGGCCTGTTCGATCACCTGGGCGGCGGATTCTGCCGATATTCGGTGGACCGCTACTGGCAGATTCCTCACTTCGAGAAAATGCTGTACGACAATGGACCGCTGCTCGCTGCTTATGTGGAGGCCTATCTCGCCACGGGTGAGATTCACTTCGGTGAGATTGCCGGACAGGTGGCGGACTGGATGTTGACGGACATGCTGGCGCCCAACGGCGGTTTCTATTCGACACGGGACGCGGATTCCGAGGGCGAAGAAGGCCGCTACTACGTATGGACGCCGGAGTCGGTGCGTGAACTGCTGGAGGACAGAGACTACGAACTCTTCGCGGCGAGGTTTGGCCTCGAGGAGCCCGCCAATTTCGAGGGTCAGTGGCACCTCAGTGTCCGCCGAGACATCAAGACGCTTGCAAAGGACTTTGGGCTGACGCGAAGCGCCGTTTCGGAGAGCCTCGATCGATCCCGCGAGGCCCTGCTCGCCGAGAGAGAGAAACGTGTTGCGCCCGGCAGGGACGAGAAGCAACTGACCAGCTGGAACGCACTCGCCATTCGGGGCCTTGCGATTGCGGGCCGCGCGCTCAATCGCCCGGACCTGGTCGATGCCGCCAACGATGCCGTTGAATTCATCCGCGACGCGCTCTACGTCGACGGTCGACTGCTGGCGAGTTACAAGGACGGTCGCGCGCGCTTCGATGCCTACCTGGACGACTACGCCTTCCTGGCCGACGCGGTGCTTGAATTGCTCCAGGCGCGCTGGTCGACATCCAACCTGGCATTCGCGATCGCGCTCGCCGATACCTTGCTGGAACAATTCGAAGACCGGGACCGTGGCGGCTTCTACTTCACGGCCGACGATCACGAGACCCTGATTCACCGGACGCGGCCGATGGCCGACGAAGCGCTGCCATCCGGCAACGGCATCGCCATCTTCGCGCTGCAGCGGTTGGGTTTCCTGCTTGGAGAGACCCGTTACCTGGACGCCGCGGAGCGCGGCCTGAAGGCCGCCTGGTCCGCGCTGTCGGACTATCCGCACGGACACGTGACATTGCTCAATGCGCTGGACGAGTACACGCAACACCCCGAGGTCATCGTCATCCGGGGCGATAAGGACGAAGCGGAACGCTGGAGCGAATCGGCGTCGCGACTGTATGCCCCGGCACGTTTGGTCTACGCGATACCGTCAGGTGAACAGGGGCTGCCAGGCGCACTGAATGACCGTGCCGCACGCGACGGTGAAACACTGGCTTACCGCTGTGTCGGAACGCACTGCGAGCTGCCGGTCTCTACCTGGGAGGCGCTGGCCGCAGCGATCAGCGGCAGCTAGCGCACCTATCCGACGTTCCTGCCGCGTCGCTTAGCCGCTCTTTTTCAACAATTCGATCAGCGCATCCTTGTCGGCGTCCGACATGTTGGCGTTGTGTTTCAGAAGGAAGCGGGGACTGAACAACAGGAAATAGGCACGCCGTTTCTTTTTCGACCCTGCGTCCAGCAGTGCGCGGATAATAGCGGGGTTCTCGCTACGATCGGCGGCCGTATGGATCGGCAACCAGCCGAACCGGTCCGCCTTGTTGACGTCTGCACCTGCTTTGATCAACGTGATCAGCACATCGACGCTGGCGTTCTCGGCCGCTGCCCAGTGCAGCGGCGTATCGCCGGACCGGTCCTTCGCATCGACCTCGGCGCCGGCCGCAAGCAATCGGGCGACGATGGCCGGATCAGAGCAGAACCGGGCCGCGGAATGCAGCGGCGTCCAACCTCGGCGATCCGTCACGGAGACGTCAACGCCCGTTGCGATGAATTCGTCTAACCTGTCTACCGTGAGTCCCTGCCACCACTCGCGCCGCGCTGTCCGGTCTTTATCCGTCTGAACACGGGCCCATTCAGACTCAAGTTCGAGGGCTGAATCAGACCCTTGAGCCGACACCCCGCCGGGAAGGATAAGCAGTGCAAGCAGGAGGGCCATCAGGCCTCGATGTCCCGTGTGGAATTGCAGGCTCATGACCACGCTCCGGCAAGAAAATCCGGTGACCAAAGTATAGACGACGAACCTGCGATGGCAGCCCCGGCGGACGGAAACCGCGGCGGCTGCGACGGTGTCAGCTACCGATATCGCTACGCTGCCAGCCCTGCTCCGTGCGTCGGATTTCGTATGCCGGCCAGTACTGGTTGTCGAGCCTCAGCGTGATGACGTCCACCGAGCCATTCCACGACACGGTCTTGATGCGAATCGATTCCTGATCGCCCTTCTCCGATACGATGTCGACGAAGGCTTCGAGATCCGGGATCGGGGTCTCGTCGATCTCGACGACTCGTCGGCCAGCCCACAGACCGTAGCGCGTCGCCGGCGAACCGTAGCTAAAGAATGCAACGTAAACGCCGTAGGGCACGACGCCGCGCTGCGCCGCCATCGCACGATGCGGATTCTGCAGCAGTGCACCAGCCCATGACACGGCATGATCGATGCCGTCACCGCTGAGCGCCGCGGTCTGAATCTCGATGTCCTGCGCGCTACCGCCGCGCCAGATGGTCACGTTGACGGAGGGCTTTTGCACTGCGGTCTCGAGCTCGCGATAAGACGTCACGACCTTGCCGTCGACGGCCAGCAGCATGTCACCGTTCTTCAGCAGTCGCGCCGCATCGCTACCTGCGACGATTCGGGAAATCGACAGTGCGCGGCGTTTGACCGGATTGGCATCCTCCAGGCGCTGCAGCCACTCCTCGTCGATACCCATATTCCGTGCAGCGAACAGCGGCGCGTAGACGAATTCCGCTTCCAGGGAATAGAACGGCTCGCCGCTCTGCGCCTTGTCGACAAATTCCATGACGAGGTCTGAGCCGACACCTCGGTTGAACTGGCCCGAGTCCGCGCCTCCCGATGCGACAAAACTCGACCAGACCGCGAGCACGCGACCGCGCTTGTCCACCATGACGCCGTCGAAATCATTCGGCGGATTTACCAGCCCGATGCCTTCGATATTCGAATCGCGGAAACGCAGCGTTCTCGACAGCGGCAGCACCATCGCATCGATCGATGCCACCTTGCTTTCCTGGTAAACCAGCTGGTGGTCCGGCTTCTTGCCGACGACCAGCAGATCATCACCGCTCTTCAGCGGTGTCGGGTTGAATTTGGCGGCCTGTACCGGCGTGTCACCGATGCTGGCCGGATCGTAGGACACGATGGCGAGATTGTGCAGCGGATGCAGCTGTTCGACCTTGCCCCGGACTTCCAGCGAGCCGGCGAAGGTCACGGTAACGTCGCCAATTGCAATCGGCACGGTGTTGCGGTCTACGACGACGTAGCCGCGCTCCGTATCGACGACCAGCCCGGTCCCGTAGTAGTGACGATCGGCTACGCCGGACAGCGTGTAAGGCAGGTCAAAGGTAACGACCACGAGCGACTGCGAGATAGCGCGAACCCGCGGATCGTCGTGACGCGTGAACTTCGTACTGCCCACGGCTTCAGGTTTCGGCTCTGGCCCGTCAGCGAGGGGGCGGCAGGGCCACACACCAGACGTGTCGTCGCGCGTGCAGTGTCGTGAGGGGAACCAGGTTCGGTCCATCTCGAACGGGCGCAGAATGCTGTTGGTCGGGTTGTCCATCGTGACAAAACGCACCTGGGCTCGCTCGCCGTCCGCGAGGTCGGCCAGGGCCTCTTCGAGGTCATCGATGTTCCGGATTTCTGTTCTCGCGAATTCGGTTATGACCGCGCCCCGGGGAATCGCCGCTTTCGAAAACAGGTAGCCCGGGTTAGCGACGTATGCGCCTTCTGCCGGCAGGTTGTAATGCCGGGCCTGCTGGTACGACAGGTTGTTGACCGTCGCGTCGCCGAACTCGAGATAGGCGGATGGCGTTATCGCGTGCAGATCATCAACGACGATCTCGTGCTCGACGGTCCGGCCACCTCGTTCCACTTCGACGGTGATCGTTTCGCCGACCCGTTCGTCCAGCATCGCGGCCAACGGCACGAACTGCGTTATCAGCTCGCCGTCGATCCGGATAAGGATATCGCCCGGCGACAGCTTCCCTGCGGCAGCCGAACCGGGAATGACCTGACGCACCGTCAGCATGCCGGTCTGGTCGGGAAACGTCGATCTTGCCAGGCGTTCGGATTCTTCTTTCAACCCGAGCCGCGCCAGCTCGTCATAGGGTTTGTTTTCGAACGTCGTCTGCAGCGTTCCGCGAGTGACCGGCTGGTCCGACTGGATCAGTTTCTTCGCTCTCTCGACGCGATCGAGTGGCAGGAAGAAGCTGCTGGCCGCCGAGTTGTTCGCGCCGGCGTTCAGCGCGACGACTTCGCCGTCAATATTGACGACCGGTGAACCGGAGGAGCCGCCGGACGTGCCGCTGGCTGCCTGCAGGTAGAAGGTGTTGAAGTCGTTGTATTTGCCCCGGCCGTAGTCGGGCGCTTTTCGATCCAGCCTCGCGATGGTGCCTGCGAGGATCGACAGCTGCTCCCCGGCATCGTTGCCGATGACGCGAATTTCACGGCCGATGCTGGCCCCGTCGGGCGACAGCGGCAGCTCGGCGGGTACAATGTATTTGAGTTCGTCGGGATCGTAGCGATAGAAGCCGAAGTCGTGTACGGGATCGCGATAGACCGGCGTCAGACGCACCTCTTCGTTGTTGCGAAACACAGCCTCGGCGACGACGGGGCCAGGCGTCACGACGTGTCGGTTGGTCAGGATGAGTCCCTGCTCGGCGTCGACAACGAAACCGGTCGCCTGGCTCGATGAGTTCCACTCGGTGTCGAAGGCGCGAGTAGCGTCTACGCGGATCGATACAACACCGGACGAGATGCGCTCGAGCGTCTCCGTCCAGGCAGCTTCGTCAGCACCGGCTGACGAAAATGCGAATACGAGGGCGGCGATGCCCGTCTGAAAGCCTTTTCTCATGGAATATCCTGGAATCCGTTCAGGTAGACAGTCTAGTGTATTAGGGACTAGGACGGGCCGCGCTGGTTCCCGGTTTTTGATTCTCAGGCGGCGTCGTCCTCGGAAGCCAGGTAACGGACGTCCAGTTCGCGTGCCGCTTTGACGTCGTCGAGGCGGCGAACCGGCATCGTGTACGGGGCTTCCTTGTACTTGACCCCATTCTCCCGTGCGTCTCTCGCAATCTCGACCATGGCATTGACGAATCCGTCGAGCGTCTCCTTGCTCTCGGTCTCGGTGGGCTCGATCAGCAGACATTCCGGCACCATCAGCGGGAAGTAGGTCGTCGGCGCATGGTAATTCTTGTCCAGCAACGCCTTGGCGACGTCCATCGCCGTCAGTTCGAAGTCTCGCGCCTCGTGCTTCAACGTGATGATGAACTCGTGGCTCGCGCGTCGCGTCGGGAATGCCAATTCGAAGCCCGCATCGCGCAGCCGTGCCTGGAGGTAGTTCGCATTGAGTGTCGCGTACTCGGCGATGCGACGCATACCGTCGCGGCCGACCAGGCGCATATAGATGTAGGCTCGCAGCAGGACGCCGGCATTGCCCATGAAACCGGACAACCGGCCGATGCTCTGCGGGAAGTCATCTTCCTCCAGCCAGTAGTAATGAGGCTCGCCCGCCTCTTCTCGTTTGCCGACGACCGGGATCGGCATGAAGGGCAGCAGGCGCTCCCCGACGCCGATCGCGCCTGACCCTGGACCGCCGCCGCCGTGCGGCGTCGAAAATGTCTTGTGCAGGTTCATGTGGATGACGTCGAAGCCCATATCGCCCGGTCGCACTTTGCCGAGGATGGCGTTCAGGTTCGCGCCGTCGTAGTACAGGAGGCCGCCCGCGTCGTGGACGATTTTCTCAATCGCCGGGATATTGTGCTCGAAGACACCCAGCGTCGACGGGTTTGTCAGCATGATACCGGCGGTCTGGGGTCCGACAGCCTGCTTCAGCGCCTCGATGTCGACGTCGCCTTCCGGTCCGGTCGGCAACTCCTTCACAATGCAGCCGCACATGTTGGCGGTGGCCGGGTTTGTGCCGTGAGCGGCATCCGGTACCAGCACCTCCCGACGTTCCGTGTCACCGCGAGCGTCGTGATAAGCGCGAATCATCGCGACGCCGGCGAGCTCGCCCTGGGCACCGGCCATCGGCGTTAAGGAAACGCCCTGCATACCCGTTACGTCCTTCAGCATGTCCTGCAGTTCGTACATGCAGGTCAGGAAACCCTGGCCGTGACTCGTTGGCCCCAGTGGATGACGCCCGATAAACTCGGGCAGCATGGCTAGCGTGTTGCAGGCCTTCGGGTTGTACTTCATCGTGCAGGAACCGAGCGGGTAGAAGTGCGTATCGATCGAGAAGTTCTTCTGCGACAGCCGCGTGAAGTGGCGGACGACCTGCAGTTCCGAGGCCTCGGGCAGCAACGGCCTGTCGGTGCGCAACATCGATTCCGGAAGATCCACCGGCGCCTCATCCACGGGTGACTGTGCGAACGCGCGCCGGCCCTCGCGAGATTTCTCGAAGATGGTCTTGTCTTTGATCGTCACGATAGTTCTTCCTTAGGTTTCAATATCGATCCCGAGGGCGTTGAACGCCGCCTCGTAGTCGGGCTCGGTCTCTATGTCTTCAATGTGCTCTGCGTGAACGACGGTGTTGTTCTCGTCCAATACGACGACAGCACGCGAGAACATGCCGGTCAGCGGCCCCTCGGTAATCAGGACGCCGTAATTCTCGCCGAATCCTGCATGCCGGACCGCCGACAACGCGGACACGTTCCTGATGCTTTTTTCATCCAGGAAACGACTGTGTGCGAACGGGAGGTCGTAGGACACCATCAGCATTGCGATATCGTCGTGCCCTTCAGCCATGGCGCTGAACTTGACGACCGAGGTGGCGCAGACCTCGGTGTCGACGCTGACGAAGATGTTCATGATCTTGCGCTTGCCAGACCAGTTCGACAGGGACACGTTCTGCAGGTCGGTGTTGACGAGCATGATGTCGGGCGCGCGTGAGCCCACGTTCGGCAAATCACCCGCTATCGGATAGGTCTTTCCGTTGTACGAAATACTCGACATGAATCAGGCGCTTCTGGCGTTTGAACGTCGGAAAATGTCGCGCATCGCGTCGACGTAAGCGCTCAGGTCAGCGTCGGTCTTGGTCTCCGTCGCACATATGAGCAGCGTATTGCCCAGTTCCGGGTAGATGCCCGAGAGGTCATAGCCGCCCAGGATGCCGACCGACGAGAGCGCATCGAGGACCTCGGCAACCGGGCGATCCAGTCGTATCGCGGCTTCGTGGAAGTGTGGAGCGTCAAAGCTCTTCTCGATTCCGGGAATGCTGGTCAGTCCGTCGACGAGCTTCTGCGTATTCGACAGTGACTGGGCCGCGACGCGCCGCAGGCCGTCATAGCCGAGCAGGGACATGTAGATCGTCGCCGCTGTCACCATGAGACCCTGGTTCGTGCAGATATTCGACGTCGCTTTCGTGCGGCGAATATGCTGCTCGCGCGCCTGCAACGTCAGCGTGTAGCCTTTGTTGCCGTCGAGATCCGTCGTGCAACCCACGATGCGACCCGGCATCTGCCGGACGTAGGCCTGCTTGCAGGTCATGTAGCCAAAGTAAGGGCCGCCGGATGACAGCGGAACCCCCAGCGGCTGCCCTTCACCGATGCAGATGTCCGCGCCCTGCTCGCCCCAGTGCCCCGGAGCCTTGAGCAACGCCAGCGATGTCGGGTTAGCGATGGCTATCACCAGTGCCTTGCGCTCGTGCGCCCAATCGACGATGCGGTCGACGTCTTCCAACGTGCCAACGAATGTCGGCTGCTGGATGACGACGGCAACCGGCGCTGCCTGATCGTCCAGCGCATCGAAATCCAGCGTCCCCCGCTGCTGATTCATCGGCAAGTAATCGAACGTCAGTCCCTGGCTGCCGCAGATGGCCGTCGCAACTTTCCGGTACGTCGGGTTCACACCCGGGGCAAGCAATACCTGGCGCGACTTCACCTTGCGGTTGGCGCGGACGGCCATCAGTGCAGCCTCCGCAAGACCCGACGCCCCGTCGTACAGCGACGCGTTGCTGACATCGAGACCCGTCAGGCCCGTAATCATCGTCTGGTACTCATAGATCGTCTGCAGTGTGCCCTGGCTGGCCTCGGCCTGGTACGGCGTGTAGGCACTGTAGAACTCACCGCGCGTCGTGACCTCCCAGACGGCTGCCGGAATATGGTGCTCATAGGCTCCCGCGCCAATGAAGCACTGGGGCGTCCCGTCCATATGGGCCCTTTCGTGCATCAGTCGCGTGACTTCCATTTCAGTCAGCGCCTCGGGCACACCATCCAGGGATTCGATCTTGAGGTGTTCGGGGATCTCGTCGAAGAGATCCTCGATGCTGTCGGCGCCAATCGCCTTGAGCATTTCCGCGGTGTCTTTTGGAGTGTGGGGATTAAAGGGCATGGTCAGCTGTCCAGTTCATCCAGCAGGGCCTGGTACTCGTCCGGTGACATAAGGTCACCTTCGTCTCCAGACGGTTTCAGTCGCACGATCCAGCCGTCGCCGTACGGATCGCTGTTAATTTTTTCAGGGTCATCGGACAGGTCTTCGTTGACCTCAACGACAGTACCTGCGATCGGTGCGTAGACGTCGGACGCGGCTTTCACCGACTCGACGACAGCCATGTCGCCACCGGCGTCCACGTCCTGATCGAGCTCCGGAAGTTCGACATAAACAAGATCGCCGAGCGCTTGCTGGGCATGGTCGGTAATGCCGACCGTGACACTGCCATCGTCTTCTCGCCTGAGCCATTCATGGTCGTTTGTGTACATCAGGTCGCCGGGCAATTCATTCATTGTTCTTCTCCTGTCGGGCGCTAGATTTCGATTCTTACTTCGCCGTTCCTGACGAACGGCGTGTTTACGATTTTAACCGCTTGCAGCTTGCCGCGAATATCGACGGCGGCCTCCGAGTATTCCCCGGCAGGCACGCGGGCGAGTGCAATCGATCGACCGATAGTCGGCGAAAAGCCGCCTGACGTGATCTCACCGTCGCCGACACCGTCGACAACGACGCGCTGGTGGCTGCGCAATACGCCCTTGCCCTCCAGCAGCAGGCCGACGAATCGTGGGCGTGTCGGATTGTCTCTCTGAGCTTCCAGGGCCTGCCGTCCCTTAAAGTTCCTGTCATCCGGCGCCCAGGCGATCGTCCAGCCCAGTCCGGCTTCCAGCGGCGATACGCCCTCATCCATATCGTTGCCGTACAGGTTCATGGCTGCCTCGAGCCGCAGCGTGTCGCGGGCGCCAAGACCGGCGGGTTTTACGCCGGCGTCGATTAATGCGTGAAAGAGCTTGTTGATGGCCGCCGCCTCACCGAGGATCTCCCAGCCGTCCTCACCGGTATAGCCTGTGCGCGCGATGAAGAGATCGCCGAACTGATGGCCTGTAAACGGCTTCAGAGCCAGCGCATCGTTTCGATAGGGTGCGTCGATACAGCTCGCCGCGAGCGCCCTGGCATCGGGACCCTGCACGGCGATCATCGCCAGTTCCGGCCGCTCCGTCACCGACACGTCGAATGCCTGCGCCTGCTCGTTGATCCAGGCCAGGTCTTTGTCGCGTGTGGCCGCGTTGACGATCAGGCGGTAGTCGTCGCCACCCAGCCAGTAGACGATGAGATCGTCGATGACGCCGCCGTCGTCATTCAGCATGCAGGTATACAGCGCCCTGCCCTCGGTCGTGAGTTTCGCGACGTCGTTGGCGAGCAGCGCTCGCAGGAAGCCGGTTGCATCACTACCGGTAACATCGACAACGGTCATGTGCGACACGTCAAACACGCCGGCGTGCTGGCGCACTGCGTGGTGTTCGTCTTTTTGCGATCCGTAGTGCAGCGGCATATCCCAGCCGCCGAAGTCGACGATCCTGGCTCCGGCGCTGACGTGTGCATCGTAGAGTGGCGTTCTCTGTCCCATCTGGGCTCCTGGCACAAAAAAAGGCGGCAGACACACTCGTCTGCCGCCCCTCTGTCCTCGAGTACCTGAGAGATCAATGGCTTACACCACGTTCACCTTCGGTGGGCCATTCAAGGCCGCTCTCCAGAGCCGATCACCGTCCGCAGTCCTTTTGCCTGAGCGTTTCCGGGCGTGTTGCGCCTTCGGCGATCCGCCCCTGGCGGATTCTCTTCTGCGAACGCTATCAATCGAAACTGGATGATAGCCAATGGTCACCCGGGTTGCCAGCGAGAATTCCGGCGGCCACAATCCCTGCCTTTGTTGAAGTGGAGCAATCGTGTCGAGAGTCCTGGTCATTATCGGGCTTAGCATGTGCGCCAGCGCCGCACTGGCAGAGGGAGAAGACAATCTCGATACGCTTCTCACGGATCACTGGGAGTGGACGCTTGAGAACAGCCCCACGTTTGCATCCCGCCTGGGCGACCGGCGCTACAACCGGCAATGGCGCGACCTGGGCCGCGAGGCTGCGTCGACTCGGCAAACCGAAAGACGGGCGCTGCTCGCACGCGTCTATGCGCTGCCAAAGACCGACCTGTCTGACAGCGATCGGCTGAACCTTGAACTGTTGCGCCGAGCGCTGCAGCAAGACGCCGATGAGTTTCGATTCAATGGGCACCTGATGCCCTTCAGTCACCGCGGCGGCGTGCAGAATCTCGACAACGTCGCTAACTTCGTTCCGTTCGAGACTCCAAGCGATATCGAAGACTGGCTCGCACGAATGGAGTCGATCGATACCGTTATCGATCAGACCATAGATACCGCCGACTACGGCCGCCGCCGTGGCCTGATGCCACCCGCGGTCCTGATGCAACGCATCCCGGACCAGATTTCGGCGCAACTGGTCGACGACGGCCGCGACAGCCCGTTTTTTAGAGCCTTCGAAGCACTGCCGGCGTCGATAGATGAATCCCGCGCCACTGAACTACAGTCTCGTGCCATCGAGATCATCGAGCGTGAGATCGTGCCGGCTTACCGACGCCTGCAGACATTCTTCACGGAAACTTACCTGCCTGACGCGAGGCAGAGTATCGGGTTATCGTCACTGGAGAATGGTGCGGACTGGTACGAACACCTGGCCGGGCGTTACACGACCACGCGCATGACGCCGGACGAAATCCATCGACTCGGTCTCGATGAGGTCAAACGAATTCGCGACGAAATGCTGGCCGTCATTGACGAGCTGGAGTTCGACGGTAACTTCCAGGACTTCCTCGCGTTCCTTCGGTCTGACCCGCAGTTTTATTTTGAGGACCCCGAGGAGTTGCTGGCCGCGTATCGAGCGACCAGCAAGCGGATTGATCCCGAACTCGTAACGTTGTTCGGCAAACTGCCTCGAATGCCGTACGGCGTCAAACCGATACCGGATGCGATCGCGCCCGACACGACGACCGCCTACTATTCCGGGCCGGCCCCGGACGGGAGTCGCGCGGGCATCTTCTGGGTCAATCTGTATCGGCCCGACGTGCGGCCGAAGTACGAAATCGAAGTCCTGACCGTACACGAGGCAATGCCCGGCCACCACCTGCAGATTGCTTTGCAGCAGGAACTCGACAACCTGCCGGCGTTTCGCCGCTACTCCGGGTTCACAGCGTTCACGGAAGGCTGGGGGCTGTACAGCGAAGCACTGGGTTACGAACTCGGCCTCTACCGGGACCCCTACTCGCGTTTCGGCCAGCTCACCTACGAGATGTGGCGCGCCGTACGCCTCGTCGTCGATACGGGCATCCACTACAAGGGCTGGACGCGGCAGCAGGCGATAGACTTTTTCAGGGATAATGCAGCGAAGACAGAGCCCGATATCGTCAATGAGATCGACCGCTACATCGGCAACCCGGGCCAGGCACTCGCGTACAAGGTCGGCCAACTCAAGATGTCGGCACTCAGGCAGGATGCAGAAGCGGCGCTTCGCGAACGCTTTGATGTCAGGGACTTCCATGACACTATGCTCGGCGGAGGCGCATTGCCGCTGGATCTGCTGGAGCAGCGCATGAGCCGCTGGCTGGCGACGGAGCTGGCGGCAACAGTGCCGACACGGTAGCCGTGCAAGGAAGAACGTAGAGATACGGAAGGGAGACTGCAGTGAATGAAGGTCTAAAGCCGCCAGGTAACAACAAAGTCATCAAGGAGCGTGGCTTCTTCGCGTCGCTTTTTATCGGACTGGTACGCGACCTGTTCAAATTCGTCATGGCGTTCGCCGTCGGCACCGGCGCCAGTGCGATCGCTTGCTGGTACTACGGCCTTCCATTGGTTCTTTCGTTGGTCGGTGGGTTCATCGTTCTGGCCCTTGCGCTCGCGTTGACGACGGACAGCATTTTTTCCTGACGCACAGGCAGGGCCAGCTGCACGCTTCTTCTCCCGGGGCACCGGCGCTTCGACATGGCCAACTGCAGGCCGACCTCCGCACATTGGTCGACTCGTGAGTAATGCACGCGTGGTTTCAGACCGCGAATTCCCGCTGCGCGATCCGGGCGCGCGTCGCGGGATCGTCGGCAGGATTGTAGATCTCGTCGATACGTTTGAGCCGGCTGCGCAGTCCGGTGTTGTTGGCAATCTGGATGTTCAGGCCGGGTCGCGCATTCATCTCCAGGATCAGCGGGCCGAGATCCCTGTCTATGACGATGTCGACGCCGAGATAACCGAGCTCGGTCACCTCGTGAGCGCGCGCGGACGATTCAAGAATCTGTTCCCAACCCGGTATCTGAAGACCTGCAATTAGCGCCCCGGTATCGGGGTGCTCATCGACAACTTCGTTGCCCAGTACGCCAATCAACGTCTTGCCGTGGCCCATATCGACGCCGGTGCCGACGGCGCCCTGGTGCAGGTTCGCCTTGCCGTCCGACGCGCGGGTCGGTAATCGCACCATCGACATCACCGGATAGCCGCGATAGACGATGACTCGAACGTCCGGCACACCCTGGTAACTGACCTCGGCGAAAACGGGATCGAAACGTACACAGTATTCGATCAGCGCCTTATCCGGGTTGCCGCTGAGACTGTACTGGCCACCGACGATGTTGGAGAGGTGATGCAGGATTTCATCGGTGGATATCAGCAGGCCGCTTGCGAGTCGGAACGAATCCCGCTTCCGGGTGCTGCGCCCGGTCACGACGAGGATGCCGTCGCCGCCACTACCGGCGGCGGGCTTTACGACAAAGCTCTCCAGATTCTCGACGATCTCCGGGAACTTCCGGACGTCACCCTGGTGGTCAATGACTCCGTACAACTCCGGCACGGCCATGCCTGCCGCCAGCGAGATCTTTTTCGTCAGCACCTTATCGTCAACGCGCGGGTAAAAACGGCGTTCATTCAGGCGCATGATGTAGTTGGCATTGCGCTCGTTCAGGCCGAGCACGCCGGCGTCACGCAGTGCTTTCGCCGCGCCGAACATCAGCTACCCGTGAGCGCCTTGAAGCGCGTCAGTTCCAGCAGCCGATACCCGGTGTAGCGGCCGGCCAGTATGACCAGCGCGAGGACGGCGAGCAGCAGCTCCGGGAAGGTAAAGATCAGGTGTTCGAGCCAGGCGATGCCCATCGCGACGTAGGCGACGACAGCGATGATCACGCTGCCGACGCCGGCACGAACGGCGTCGGCAGCTCCGCGTTCTTCCCAAACGACGGACATGCGCTCGATCGTCATCGCAATGATCACCATCGGGAACAGCGCCACCGACAGTCCGGTATCGACACCGAAGGTGTGCGAGACCAGGCTGATCAAAAGCATCAGCATGACGACGACGATCAGGACGGCGGTCAGCCGTGGCACCAACAGCAATCGCAGTCGCTCGAGGAGGAAGCGAATGCTCAGTCCGAGAGACACGAGCAGCAGGAACATGATGACGCCCCAGAACAACCGGGTCTCGCGGAATGCAAGCGCAATCAGCACCGGCATGAACGTTCCGAATGCATCGATGCCAACGAAATTTCGCATCAGCACCATGACCAGGGCGCCGATCGGAATCATCAGCAGCACGCTGTAGACCGCCTGCGTCTGGATCGGCAAGCTGTACAGCGAAAAATCGACCAGGCCACCGCCCGCCTGCGCCGCCTGGGTCTCTGCGATGGTGACGGTGTCCAGGTAGTTCTCCTGCACGGCGAAGCGCGTCTGCACGTTCGTTGCGCCCTGCACGTCGACCAGCGTCTCGCTGCCCCGCCACCAGATGAAGAATCGTCTTGGCAGGTTTTCTTCGCCGGTGACCGGATTGAAGTACCGCCAGCTGTCACCGTCGTGTATCTCCAGCCACGAAATCAGGTCGGCGCTGCGCTGCCGGCCCTCGAGTTCGAGGCCGCGTATGACCCGCGCCGGAATCCTCGCAGCCGCGAGCAAGGTCGTCAGGGTCTGGACAAAGTCCTTGTCTGAGCCCACTTCGCTCAGCAGCAGTTCGACGTTCGGCCCCGGCGAAGGGTCCCTGAGCGTCCGTATCAGCGCGGACACAAATGACGCGGTATCGGCAGACTGAGCCCGCACGTCCTCGACGATGACTTCGACCGCCGTCCTGAACGGTTCCTCAATCGATGGCGGCGGAGGGAAAGGTGGCGTCGTGTCCTCCTGCCGGCTGCCTGAGTCCTCGTAAACCGATATGCGGTAGTAGACCGTCTGTGTACCGTTCGCCCTGCGGATGGCCCAGCGCGCGACGCGACCGCCGCTGCTGTAGTCGAGGTTGAATCCGAAGCCCCGGGACACCGAGTTCTGATTCAGCGTCCTGAATCCCGGCGTCAGTGTCGGTATGTGCAGGTCGACCTTGATCGAACCGGGACCGGCGTCGAAGGTCACGGACGTTTCGATCGTCCATACCGGCGTCTCCCGGTTCGCTGTTAACGGAAAACCGAGTGCGAGCCACTTGTAGGCGAACAACAGGATGCCAACGATCGCGAGGATTGCCGCGAGGATGTAAACGTAACGCTGGCTCATAGCTTGGACTACCTCACGGGCTTGCTGCCAAGCGCCCGTTCGACGACTCGTTCTCGTATTGGCCCGGACACATTGAACAGCTGCATGCCGGTCCGCCGCAGTTCGCTTGAGAACGGCAAATTGCTCGCAAACAGTCGGTTCAGTGCTGTCAGGGCGTGCATCATCGTAGCATTCTCGCCTTTTCGAGCACGCTCATAGCGCCTGAGAACACGACGTTCGCCAGGGTGAACCCCGCCCGAGACTGCGTCCCCAACCGTAAGAGCGAGCACAGCCGCATCCTGTAGACCGAGGTTGGCGCCCTGACCGGCCAGCGGATGCACGGCGTGAGCGGCGTCACCGACCAACACGATGTTCTCGGTGACATAGTTCCTGGCATGGTGAGCGTTGAGCGGAAAACTGCCGCGAGGCCCATCAACCGTGAGTTCGCCAAGCACGGCATCGCTTGCCTCGGTCAGAAGCCGTCCGAGCGTTTCGTCGTCGGCGGCCAACGCATTGTCCGGCTCATTCGTGGACCAGACGGTTGAGACGCGACCATCCGACAGCGGCAGGAGCGCGATCGGGCCGGTCGGCAGGAATCGCTGCCAGGCTGTCGCCTCGTGGTCGTGCTCCGGCCGCAGATGAGTCACGATGGCGGTCTGTTGATATTGGATGCGCGACACGTCGATGCCGACGCAGTCACGGACACGCGACGAAGACCCATCGGCACCGACCAGCAGATCCGTCGTGATCGTCTCGCCATCACTCAATCTGACGACAACCTGTGGCTCTTCCCGGTCAATCGACTCGACACTGGCACCGTATCGGACATTGACGCCGAGCACGTTCAGCCGGTGCAGCAGCGCTCGCTGGATCGCGGTGTTCTCGACGATATAGCCGAGGTACGGCAGGCCGAAATCGTCGGCATCGAAACGCAATGCGGAAGCGCTGTCGGCTGCGTCGGCAGAATCCCAGACCCGCATGTGTTCGTACGCACAGCGACGTTCAGACTCGATTCGATCCCAGGCACCCAGCCTTTCCAGGATCTCGATCGAGCCATTGGCAATCGCCGAAACACGCAAACCGAGCCGGGTGTCCTCTCGAGGCGGCTTCGTGTTCGCGTCTACGACAATGACTTTCAGCTGGCGCGACGCATCGGCCAAAAGTCCGGCTGTCGCCAGGCCGACGACGCCTCCACCGATGACAAGCACGTCATACTGCTGCATCATCGAAGCGGAACGCCCCGCGACAGCCTGGGCAGCTTGCCGTTGAGTCCCATCATCTGCTTTGCAAACGCCTTGCGGACACCCGGTATCAGGTCGAAACCCAGCATGCCGACATTGCGTGCGAACCGAGTTGCAGGACGAGTTGAGCCAAACACCTCGACAATACTGTCGGTGATTCGAACCAACGTTCCCTGGTCGCGCTTCCTCCAGTCTGCGTAGCGCTCCAGCATCACCGCGATCGAGTCACCATCGCGCCTGGCGTCGCTGATGCAATCGCATAGCGCTGCGACGTCTCGCATTCCAAGATTGAAGCCCTGAGCCGCGACAGGGTGCAGGCCGTGCGCAGCGTTCCCGACCAGCACGCTGCGTGTTGCTGTCATTCGCGAGGCCTTGCTGAGGCTCAGCGGGTAAGCGCTGCGCTTGCCGATCTTGGAGAAGCGTCCGAGTCGCGTGCCGAAGGCCGCGTATAGCCTGTCAGTGAACGTTTCGTCATCGAGCGCCAGCAGCTCATCCGCCACGGACGTTTCTGCCACCCAGACGAACGCTGTCCGGCCGCCGGACATCGGCAGGAATGCAATCGGGCCGCCGGTCGTGAACCGTTCGTAAGCGACGCCGTCCGGTCGCTTCTCGGAAAGCAGGTTGCCGATAATTGCCGTCTGTCCGTAGTGCTTTACGCTCGCGCCGATGTGCAGCAGGTCTCGTAGTTGTGAGCGTGCCCCATCGGCCGCGACCAGCAGGTCGGCGGTCAGCAACTCGCCAGTATCCAGTGTCACGGTGGCCCGTTCGTCACTGACATCAACCGCCTCGACGCTGGCAGGACAGAATTGGGTGACGGAATCGGCCTCCTTCAGCTCATCCTGCAAGACCTCCCCGAGAACCCGGTTGATAACCACATGGCCCAGCGCCTCGACGCCCTGTTCCTCTGCATCAATCCTGGAAAACCCGAAGCGACCGGCGTCAGAAACATGGATGTGGCGGATCGGTGTCGACGCCGCCATCACGTCCGGCCAGAGTCCCATGGCGTCGAACATGCGCTGCGTGCTTCGGGACAGCGCCGTCGTTCGTTCATCGAAGCTCGGCTGCTGCGGCTCGCCGCGAGCCACTGGCTCTACGACGGCGACTCTTAGGCCGATAGGTCGCAGCGCGAGCGCCAGGCTGGTGCCGATCATGCCGCCGCCGGCGATAACGATGTCGTAGTGATTACTCATCCGGCCTGCATCAGTGCCTCGATGGCATCCGGTTCCTTGACCAGGCCCTTGCTGAGAACGTCCGGCCCTTTGGCCGTGATCGCCACGTCATCCTCGATTCGGATTCCGATGCCCCGGAATTTGGCCGGGTACTTGCGGGTGTTCGGTATGTAGATGCCCGGTTCGACGGTCGTCACCATGCCACTTTCGAGCAGCCGCCACTCGTCTCCGACCTTGTAGTCGCCGACGTCATGTACGTCCATGCCAAGCCAGTGCCCCGTCTTGTGCATGAAGAACTGCCGGTAAGCCCCATCCTTGATGAGTTTCGGTAGTGTTCCGTCAAGCAGACCGAGTTTCCTGAGCCCGCGCGTTATAACCCGAACCGCGGCGTCGTGGGGTTCGTCCCAGTGGTTGCCCTTCACCGTTTTCTCGATCGCGGCGAGCTGCGCCTCGAGCACGATTTCGTAGACGGCGCGTTGTTCCGGACTGAAGCGTCCATTGACCGGGAAGGTCCGCGTGATGTCGGAGGCATAGAAGTCCAGCTCGCAGCCCGCGTCGATCAGGACGAGATCGCCGTCCTTGAGCTGATCGCGGTTGGTGACGTAATGCAGGGTGCACGCATTCGCGCCCCCGCCGACGATAGGGCTGTAAGACGTCCACGCATCGTGGCGCCGGAATTCATAGAGGAACTCGGCCTCGAGCTCGTACTCGTACATTCCGGGCCGCGTCGACTTCATCGCTCGTTCGTGCGCGGCGACCGCAACCTTGGCTGCGCGTCGCATCGCACTGATCTCGGAGCGGCTCTTGTACAGGCGCATGTCATGCAGCAGGTGATCGAGCGCGACGAACTCCTGCGGCGCGTGTACGCCCCGCGACCCGCCGCTGCGCAGGGAGTTGACCCAGTCGGCGACATGCCCGTCGAACTCGGCGTTGAGGCCCATCGCGTAATAGACACGCGAACAGGATTCCATGATGCCGGGCAGGATGTCGTCGATATCGTTAATCGGGAACGCATCGTCGGCGCCGAAATCGCGGACTGCGCCCTCGGGCCCCGCCCGATGACCGTCCCACAGTTCTTTCTCCGGGTTCTTCTCGCGGCAGAACAACAGGAACTCGCCGCTCTCTCTGCCGGGCACCAGGACAGCAACGGCCTCAGGCTCATCGAAACCGGTCAGATAATAAAAGTCACTGTCCTGACGGTAGCGATGTTCCACGTCCCGGCTGCGTGGCTGCAAAGGAGCCGCAGGCAGTATCGCGATGCCATCATTACCCATCATCCGCATGAGCTGACGGCGTCTCTTCGAGAATTCTTTATGATTCATGTTTGGGAGTTACTCAGTGTACGACGGTGTCGTCGGTCTTTGGCGTCCGCAGGTCGGCCAGCTCCTCGTAGACCAGCTGTGCGGCGACTCTCAGATACTCGACGAGCTCGGTGTAGGCATCTTCGTTATCTTCTTCGTCGCCCTCTCCGCTGGTCGCACGAGTGATTTCCAGCATGTCTTTAATAATGTCTGCTATTGGGTCGGTAGACAGTCGTTCCTTCATCGCACCTTCGTGACCGCCGGATACGAGTCCGTGCAGGTAGCCTTCACACCATCGACCCAGCGCCTCGGCGCGCGTCTCAGCAGCATCGGCATCGTCGGGCAGCAGCGGTGAAAATTCCGACATACGCTCCGACAACTGCCGCCCGGCCGTCTCGAACAGGTCCGACAGCATCACCTCGCACTCCGCCCGCAGCGCGTTGGCCGGATCGGTCCCTTCAAGAACGGTCTGCAGCCAGTCGAATCCAGCGCCGGTCCCGGCAATGGCGAGCCGGCTGGATAACATGCCGTGCGCCTGGGCCGCATCCCAGTTCGATCCACAACGGCGTAGCGCGCCGTCCAGATCGTCATAATCGATATCTGTTGTCACATTAATTGAGTCAATTCTTGTAGGGACGAATGATCCCACGGTTATGCCCGGCGCCACAAACCCGTAGTCGCGGCGCTGCTGTCATTGATTCTGTCAGTTTCCAACACTATATTGGCTCCATGAGTGACGATATCAATGCGACATTCGAAGGCGAATTGAAGCGGCTGGAGCAGCGCGTTGATGCGCTCGTCAGAGTGTGCGACCAGCTTCAGGACGAGAATCGATCCCTGAAGCAGCGACAGGACGTTTTGACCGCCGAACGTGCGAGCCTGCTGCAAAAAAATGAACAGGTACGCGCACGCGTGGAGGCCATGATTGGTCGCCTTAAGGCAATGGAACAGGGGTCTTGAAACGATGAGCGAACCCTATGCACAAGTCAGCATTCGCATCCTGGACAAAGAGTACCAGGTAGCCTGCCCTGCCAGCGAGAGAACGGACCTGCTGGATTCGGCCGAAATACTGAACGAGAAAATGCGTGAGGTGCGGGACGGTTCCGGGGTCGTAGGGCTCGATCGCATCGCGGTGATGGCGGCACTCAATATGGCTAATGACCTGTTGCACGCCAAAGCGCGCGACAGAGCGATGGAAGGAGATTTCAGTACGCGATTGAAACTGATTTCTGATCGCGTCGAGTCGGCTTTGGGAAATTCTCAGCAACTCGATCTCTGAATTTTCGGTATGGCGCTCCCTGCAGTGTTCGATACAGACCTGGATACCTTTCGACCCTAACTTTTAGTACCGGGGTCGTGTACTGTCGATGACATGTGAGCAGGGCCGATTCGTCGGTAAGCCTGTTGTCATCACGGCTGACCCCACTTGTTGCTCTGGTTCGAGAGCGACGGTCGGTAACGGCACAGGCGGGGAGCGCCTCTTCTCCAAACCACACCGTGAATAATTCGCAGCCCGGGCAAAACCAGCAACGTCAACAGGGCCTCGAGTCCAGGCGATCGATGTCGTCGAGCGAACGAGAAATCGCCTCGGAGATCATCTGTCGAAGGTTTCTGCGATCGTCGTTGTTCTTCTCTGCGAAACGCATCGGGGTTTATCTGTCTACCTGGGACGAAGTCGATACAGACGAAATCATTTTGCGCGGGTGGCGCGCAAAAAAAGAAATTTTTGCGCCGGTGATCGACGATCGTAATCGTCTGCAGTTTTGTTCATTGCGACCTGAGAGTCGAATTGAAACCAGGTCTTTCGGCATTTTCGAACCGGTTAACGAACCGCGAATAGACGCAAGGCAACTCGACGTTGTCGTTACTCCGCTCGTCGCGTTCGACAACAATCGACATCGTGTCGGTATGGGAAGCGGTTACTACGACCGCTGCTTTCGTTTCCAGAGTCGATTTAGAGGCTGGAAGAAACCGAAGCTTGTCGGCGTGGCATTTACCTGCCAGCAGGTTGAAGAGATAGCGCTAAACCGTTGGGATATACCGCTTTACTCGGTATTTACAGACTAAAACCAGCACACCGACTTCGGCAGAACACACCCGATATTGCCGGACAAAGAACCATCGCTCTGGTTTTTCAGTCAGATGAGACGTCGCAAGCGCGTTTACAGAATTCGCCTGCCGTGAGGTGGCTGACCACAGCTTCTTTTTGCTGTGAGCGCCCCCTAAAAGTGTCGTTTCGCGGAGGAAGAAAACGCTCACGGAAAGTACACCGACTGAGAACGAATTCACACTTGGTTTGTGACGCTTTTCCAGGCTCTTTTACGCATCAGTAGGTTGCTGGATTTTTTACTTGTTATGTATATACTCAACGCCGGGTACCCGACACGGAGAAAATCATGGCTACCAAGAAGAAGTCACGCAAGAAGGCTTCGAAGCGCAAAGTCGCTAAGAAGTCGAAAGTCACTAGGAAACCAGCTTCTAAGAAGAAGGTAACGAAACGGAAAGTCGCGAAGAGAAAAGTCGCGAAGAAAAAGACGAAGAAAAAAGCTGCCAAGAAAAAGGTAGCTAAGAAGAAGACGAAGAAGAAAGCTGCCAAGAAAAAGGTAGCTAAGAAGAAGACGAAGAAGAAAGCTGCCAAGAAAAAGGTAGCTAAGAAGAAGACGAAGAAGAAAGCCGCCAAGAAGAAGACCAAGAAGAAGGCAGCTAAGAAAAAGGTAGCCAAGAAGAAAACGAAAAAGAAAGCCGCCAAGAAAAAGACCAAGAAAAAGGCAGCTAAGAAAAAGGTAACGAAGAGAAAGACCAAGAAGAAAGCCGCCAAGAAGAAGGTGGCTAAGAAGAAAGCGAAGAAAAAAGTAGCTAAGCGCAGGACGAAGAAGAAGGTCTCTCGCAAGAGGTAGCTACAGCTCGCTTGGGTCTTTTTCTTCCAGGCAAACAAAGTGCCCGCATTGCGGGCACTTTTTTTTGAGTGACGTAAGTCTCAGATTTTCCGCGATTTCTTGTGTGTCTGTTGTTATCTGGGATATATTTCCCCGCGTCTTTCAGGGCTTCTCCACACGTAACTAGGTGACAGTACATGAGCTCAGACGACCTGAAGCGCAGCGCCGCCCTTGCTTCGTTGCCATTTATCGAACCTGGTTCAACGCTGGGGGTAGGCACGGGTTCAACCGTCAACTTCCTCATTGAGGCCCTTCCCACGGTGCGGGACAGGATCGATGTCGTAGTCTCGAGCTCGAAAGCGTCAACCCGTTTGCTGGAACAGCAAGGTTTCGAGGTCGTAACGCTTAATGAAGCAGGCGAGATCGACGTCTATATCGACGGCGCCGATGAAGTCAACAAGAGACTCAACCTGATCAAGGGTGGGGGTGGCGCGTTGACCCGGGAGAAGATCCTGGCCGGCGCTTCCCGGCGCTTTGTTTGTATTGTCGACGAGTCCAAGTTCGTCGGAATGCTCGGCCAGTTCCCGTTACCGATCGAAGTATTGCCGATGGCACAGGGCTTCGTGAACAGGCAGCTCCTGAAAATGCGCTGCCAGCCTATCTGGCGAGAGAATTTCGTTACGGATAACGGCAACCACATCCTGGACGTGCACAATCTGCGCATCGACAATCCGCTGGAAATGGAGACTCGCCTGAACCAGATTCCTGGGGTCGTCACCGTCGGCATTTTCGCCAGGCGCCCGGCCGATGTGCTGCTGATCGCAGAAGAGTCCGGTGTCCGGGAACTCCGAGCCTAGCCTGAACCCGCCGCGGGCCTTAAGAGAATTTCTCAGGCCGCAGCACCGAAACGTCGGTCTCGAATAACACCATGGCATAGTTCTCGTAGTAGAACTTTTGCATGTGGTTTTCGATACGCCTGGCCAATTCTGCGCTGCATATAACCTCGATGCGTACGTTGCTGTCAGTACTCCACCCTGCATCGCGAACACCGCGGCTACCCGACCCACGCGCATTCGTCACCGTGTAGCCCGTCGCGCCAAGCGATTCAACCGCCGTACAGATCTCAACCTCGAGTATGGCCTCCGTGACGATCGTCACGAGCTTGCGACTAGCGTCGGTCATAGCTCCTATCCTCCGCCGACTACCGCCGCGGCGATAGCGTAGTAAATCGGAATACCGATGAATATGTTGAACGGAAATGTCACACCCAGTGACGCCGTCAAAGACAGCGAAGGGTTCGCGTCGGGGACGGCTATACGCATCGCTGCCGGAGCCGCGATATAGGAGGCGCTTCCCGCCAGTACGCCAAGCAAGGCCGCTCCGCCGGCTGACAGGCCGATTGCCCAGCCAACCAGCACACCAATCGTGCCGAGCGGCAACGGCATTAGCACGCCGAACACTACCAGGAAGGGTCCGTGCACCTTAAGGGCATGGCTCTGGCTGACAGCGATCAGTCCCATCTCCAGCAGGAACAGCGCGAGGACACCCTTGAACAGGTCGAAGAACAGAGGCTCGATCGGGGCGATGCCTTCCGGTCCGGCAATCCAGCCGATGAATAGCCCGCCGACAAGCAACAAGATGCTCTTGCCGAAGACGATCTCGTGCATCACCTTGGACCATGCCTGTGCACGCCGGCTGGCACGTCGGGCCAGCAGGATACCAACGACAATGGCCGGCACTTCCAGCAGGACGAGAAATATCGGCAGCTGCGAGTCGTAACTGATGTTTCTGTCGGTAAGAAACGCGATGCCGACAGCGAACGTCGCGACGCTGACAGAACCGTAGTGCGCCGCGAGAGATGCCGCGTCTGACTGCCCGATCCTCCCGACTTTGCGGGCCAACGGATAAATGAACAAAGGGAAGATGAAGCCCATCGCGAGCACCGCGATTGCCTGCAGCCACAAACCACCCATTGGTGACCTGGACAATTCGACGCCGCCCTTCAGGCCGATGGTCAACAACAGCATGATGCTGAGTAATTCGTAGATAGCGGGAGGAATCTTGAGGTCAGACTTGGCGATACCCGCCAGGACACCTAGTCCGAAAAACAGAATGACTGGATCGATGCTCAACGTCTTGCTACCTCTGCGCGAATCTTCTCCAGATCGTCACTGATTCGGGCAAGCTGATGCTGCAATGCCTCACGCTCGTCGTGTGCGATGAGCGCCTCCTCACGAACCGATTCGGTGGTCTGGTCATGCAGAGACTGCATGGAGTTGACGACCAACGCAATAAACAGGTTCAGGACGGCGAAGCTCGTGACGATGATGAATGGCACGAAGAACAACCACGCGAGCGGATACTCCTGCATGACTGGTCGTACGATTCCCATTGACCAGCTTTCAAGCGTCATGATCTGGAACAGCGTATACATCGATGCACCGATGCTGCCGAACCAGTCCGGAAAGTCGGCGCCGAAGAGTTTGGTCGCCATCACGGCGCCCACGTAGAAGACCAGGAGCAGCACGGCGACGATCGACCCCATACCGGGCAACGAGTGAAGCAACGCCCCAACGACCTTGCGCATCTGGGGAACAATGGAAACGAGCCTCAGGACTCGCAGGATTCGCAGGGCGCGGAGCACCGACAACGGACCGGAGGCCGGGATCCAGGCAATGGCGACCACCAGGAAGTCGAAAATACCCCAGAAATCCTTGAAGTAGTTTGCGCGGTAGACCCAGATACGCAGCGAGATCTCAATCGTGAAGATGATCAGTGCCGTCCTGTCTATGAAGTACAGGAGCGGGGCGGCGAACGTCATTACTGTCTGAGACGTCTCGAGACCGAGTGTAATGGCGTTGATGATGATCAACGCAGTGACGGCGTGGTTGAATCCTTTGGATTCGACGAAAACCCGCAGCCCCTTGCGGGGCTGCGGCAGGGAAACGGCACTCAATTTAGATGTCCAGACCAGGGGATACAGGGAGCGTTCGGAAAGAGACTTTCTCGAGCTGGGCGGACTTTTTTATCGAGCGCCGTACGGTGCGCTTCGTCGTTTTGATTCCGGCGGCAAAGGCGGCGTAAAAGTCGCTCTTTGTCGTTTCAGTCGTCAATACGTGCCCGTTTGTCAACCGGACGCGAAAGACGGCATTTTTGTCGTAGCCACCTTTCGGGCCATTCTCATCGCTGACGAATACATCGACGGCGATCACGCGGTCTTCGAAGCGGGACAGCGCAGATCGGGTATTCTCGACCAGGAATCTCTTTGACTGGTCGTCTAGCTCAACGCCTTTGGCGCGAACGATAATGTTCATGACGACTCTCCAAATTAGTGCCCGGTATTCTAACGGCTAATTTAATTCGTTCAATTCGTTGTATACGATAATTCAGTTCGGTTTACTCGAATTATGCTATTGTCAATGGATGCGCCACCTGAATTACAGCCACCTGCAGTATTTCTGGACGGTCGCCCGTGAAGGCAGCATTGCGAGAGCGGCCGAAATCCTGCACCTGACACCGCAAACCATCAGCGGACAGCTCAAACTTCTGGACGAAGCCGTCGGCCAGCCGCTCTTCGATCGTGTCGGCCGCCGCCTCGTGCTCTCGGAGATGGGGAGGGTCGTCTTCGAGTACGCGGATGAGATCTTCTCGGTCGGTGCCGAACTCGCCAACGTGGTCAGGGGGAGGCAGTTGAGCGGACCCACCGTGCTGAATGTTGGCATGGTCAGCTCAATGCCGAAACTCATTGGCGAGCGGATCATCGCACCAGCCCTTACCGGCGATCACCCGGTTCGGGTGCGTTGCCATGAATCCTCGCTGGAAAAGCTGTTGTCGGAGCTTGCCATCCACCGCCTCGATATAGTCCTCTCCGACAAGCCGGCGCCCGAAGGGCTGGGGCTGAAGGCCTTCAACCACCGCCTCGGCTCCAGCGGTATGTCATTTTTCGCTCAGAAATCACGGTCCCGGCGCTACAGGGGCAAGTTTCCCGCGAGCCTCGACGGCGCACCCATGCTTCTGCCATCGAAGGACTCGGCGTTAAGGAGACGGCTGGATGACTGGTTCGAGCATCACGATATCTCGCCCCGAATAACGGGAGAATTCGACGACAGCGCCCTGCTCAAGGCCTTCGGCGAGGCTGGTGCCGGTCTGTTTGCCGCCCCGACAGTGATCGAGGCCGAGATCTGCCGGATGTATCGGATGTCGGTCGTAGGTCAGACGGATGAAATTACCGAGCGCTTTTACGCCATCTCGACTGAGCGGAAGCTGAAGCATGCGTCGGTGGTTTTGATTACGAACCTGGCCAGGAGTGATTTATTTCGTTGACAGGTCGTACCGCCGATCCAGGAGAATCGCTGTGCAAGCAGTTGCCTGTCGACTCTTGCGAACTCAATTTCGACTAATTGCGGGATTCCCCGGGGTTTTGAGTTGTAGCGGCGAGCGTCTGGCCTGGACAGCGAATGAAGCCATGAGCCTGCCAACATCGGACCAGCTTGGCGACCCACGGACAGGAAGGAGACGGGAGTCGCCGCCTGGAGGGCTGCTTTCCTGCCGATACTTCCGCTCGGCCGGTTCCGGACATCATGAAGTCCCTCGTCTGACACAGTGTGGACAGTGACTTCTCTTAGGAGCCCCACCCAGCTGCACCATTGTTATTACTCAAACGCCGGGATGACGAAATCGGCCAGTATCTTGGCATTGGATGACGGCATTTCGTAGTTGCCACTCGTGAAAACGACGACGGCATCCCGGTCAGGAAAGACGACGATCTTCTGCCCTCCGAAACCCGTGGCCCAGTAGGAAGGCAGTTTCTCCCCGGAGTGGGAAAACTGATGAGTGAACCACCCATACGAATAGCCACGTTGCCCTGGCGTGCCATCATCGGGCGGAATCGGTTTCCACCGCTTGTTGCGCCAGCTGCTGCCCGGCCCGGGAAACGGCCTGGCGCTGGCCTCGACCCACTGTTCGGGAACGATTTGCTGACCGTCCCACAGCCCGTCGTTGAGGTAGGTTACGCCGAATTTCAGCATCTCTCTCGGGGTCATTCTCTGCCCGCCACCGGCGTAGATAACATCGTCATTAATCCGGTGCCATGCAACCGGATCAATTCCCATGGGCTTGAACAGATACTCGGCGGAAAACGCCTCAATGTCCTGGCCGGTGGCGTTTTTGATGATCGCGCCCAACAAGACCGTGTTGCCGCTGTTGTACGTGAAGGCGGCGCCGGGTTCACTGGCCAGCGGGTTTTCCAGGATGCAGGCGACCGGATCGTCACAGAACCATAATGCGATCAGGTCATTGCTCGTATCCGAAAGCGATGAGCTCCATTCATCCCAATCAAGACCCGACGTCATGCTTACCAGGTGTTCGATGGTGATCCGATCTTTGCCATCTGTTTTCAAATGTTGGTATTCGGGCAAATACTCGAACATGGACTGCTCCACGCTTTCGATGAAGCCCTCTTCAATGGCGATGCCGACACAGGCCGACGTAATACTCTTACCGACAGAAGCAATGTCGTGCTTCATGCCCCGGTCCCAGATTACCCAGGCGCCGTGGAAGTTCGGGCCGTCCCATTGGTATTCATGACCGGGGAAGTACTCTTCGAAAACCAGCCGGTTGTCCTTGAAGATGAGCATGGAATGGATTTCGCCAAAACGGCCGTCTTCGATCCTGCCTACCGCCTCGGCAATCAGTGCCGGGTTCATTCCGACTTCGTTCAGTGTGCCGACATCGAATCCATCGTCCATTCTTTGTGGCGGTCGATAGCCGTAATCGGTAGTCGAAGCCGGATCACAACCGTTCGCCAGGAGCAACGGTAGTAGCGTGAACAGAGTGGTAATACGAATGAGAGAACTCCTCGTGATCGTCATCATCAGGCACCCCGACTATTCCAACACTGCAATAGCAGCTCCACCGAACACAGCCCGGCCATCGAGACATAGGCGCCGGCGAGCACTACGAATCCGGAGATAGCAAGCGCCCAAACGCCGAGAATCTGGCCGAGGGTCTTCATGCTCCCATCAACCCTGGTTGACGAAAACAGAATGAAGTAACCGACTATGGCCCAGAAAGTAGCCGGCATGAGACTAATAAGAAAGCACATGTCGTTACACCTGGAATCGCCAACTCATGTCGCCTGAGTATCGCGGGCCGAATCGTCGTTACGCTTCATGACGATGGTCAGCGGAAAGCGGATCGACGTCGTGGCATTGATCACCCCGTCCATATCCATGCCCTGGATGATCTGACAGTCCGTGCCCTTCAGAGCATCTTTCGCCGATTCCGTACCCGAATCGCATGCCAGGATCAGCACCGCATCATAGTCCTTGGCTCGCTTGAGCAGGCGCGCTCTTTGTCGCGTCGTCCATAGACACATCATTGGCGTCGGCGTGTGAATGGAAAACACTCCGGTTCGAACGCCGCGCTCCGACAGCGAGTCGCGAATGGTCTGTATGTGGTCTTCGAAAGCGCTGGTCTTGATTCCGTGCTTGAAGAATTCAATGAAGGCTTCATTCTTCTGCATGGCAAGACACATCGGAGGACAGACGGGACAGGATGCAATAAGGACTGAATCGAAGCCCTCGACGTGGGCCGACACGTCTCTTGGTGTCAGGTTAACAGGCATTGTCCTTCTCCCTGCGCCAACATCAGTGGCGGCCGGGGCCGCTGCCACATGGCCATCTGTGGCAACTTAATCGCCTGGTCACGGTAGAGATGCGACGCGATTGTCAGTATGGCCTAGGGTAAAAACTATCGATGTTCCTTCCCGTCGGCAATTCGTAATTGCCACAGACATCGGGTGTAGCGCTGCACGTCGCAGCACCCGTGATCGACACTCGGCCGATGGAGTTCTGCGACGATGTCCCATGCAGGCTTCAGCCACGTGGCAGACGTACTGCCTGGCTTCATGGACCCTCCACCAGCGGCGGGCGCTGGCGGCGTGAAGCCTGCTACCCGGTTGATGCCGAGGGCGAACGGCCACTGGCGGTTGATTCCGCCCGCCCACGCAGCCGGCGTGGACCGGCAACCGGTGATCCATAGGTGCACTTGCGAATGCCGCTACGCAAGCAGTCTCCCCCCCCTTAAGTACATCCCAGAATTGACGCAACTCGCTGCCCTGCTACGTTGGTCAGGTAGGTAACTCAGCTTGAGCCGATGCCAACGGCTCACGGGAAGGCAAGCCGCCCTCCGGTGCCCCGTCGCAGTCGGCGACTTGGCGGAGAATCAAAATGACGCAAAACATGACGAAATGGTGTTGTGGTCCAGACGGTACGCCGGACTTCAACAAGATGACGGAGTTTATGGAAAGGCATGATCGCACCAGCAAGTACGATGCCGCGGGCTGGGCCTTGTTCTTCATTTGGGTTGGCGTTGCCTGGCTCGCCGGTTTTAGCTTGGGTGTCGGCTTGCTCGGTGTGGCGGCAATCACGTTGGGCATGCAAGCGATCCGCAAAGCATCCGGCGTGCCGGTGGAGGGATTCTGGGTCCTGGTTGGCATCGGGTTTGCTGTCGCAGGGCTTTGGCAAGGGCTCGATGTTCAACTGCCATTGGCGCCTTTTGTCCTCATCGGCGCCGGCATCGCGCTGTTCTTGTGGAGAGTCTGGCCCAAAAACTCGCGGCAGGCGAAGTAGCCGCGATTTAGCCTACTCCTTCGAGAGCAGAGAACTAACCGCCTGAATCAGAATCCTCGATATTTCGATGGTTTTTTGATGGGGCGACTAATGGAGGCGAGTATGACTGCATACAACGTGGTTCGCATGCACGTGAAACCCGATCGCGAGAAAGAGTTTCTCGCCAGGAACAGCGAAGTCGACCCTCCTGCAATGCAGGGCCTCAAGAAGATTTCGCTCGTCAAGACCGGCGACCTGGCGTATTGCCTTGTCGGCGAATGGGAAGACGTTGACGCGATCGCTGCAGCGAGTCCGCTCATGATCGGCGCGCTCGATACGTTCCGCGATACGCTTGAGGACCTGGGTGGCGAGCTGGGCGTTACGGACGCAATCTCCGGTGAGGTCATCCTGGAAGGCCAGGGCCCGATCTCGGTCGACAGCTAAGCGACAGGGGATGGTATGGCGCTAGGCGACCTCGCCCGCCGGGCGTCTGTCGGTGCTGCGCGCCTCAGACCGAAGACAGGTCGCGTGCGGTGTTAATCCGTGAACTCTAGGTCGGTGCGGGTTGATCTTTAGTGCTCCAGGTTGGGGATAGAAACCACGGTGGTGACCGAAGCTACAGGGAGAGGGATGGATTGACCGGCAGCTTCGCTGCCTCGCGCTTCGCGCGTCTTTCGTCCGGCGATGCCGGACTCGGATCAGATCGGCTTGGGCCGATCTTCACCCCTGCGGGGCGCCCTCGCTGTGCGAGTGCGTCCAGATCGCTGGCGCGATCCGTCGAACCCCAATCCGTCTGCGGTGTTGATCCCTGAGCTTTTGGTCGGTGCGGATTGATCTTTAGAGGTTAAGTCGGAGATAGATACCACGGCGGTGTCCGAAGCCTCGGGGGAAAGGGATTGAACGGCAGCAGAGCTGCCTCGCGCTTCGCGCGTCTGTCGCACGGCTACGCCGTGCTCGGCTGATTCGAATCGGCTTGGGCCGATTCTCACCCCTTCGGGGCGCCCTGCGGGCGTCCAGATCGCTGGCGCGATCTGTCGAACCCGGGGGGTTCTCATTAGCCCTCTCCCCCAGCCATAAAAAAAGAGGGCCCCGCAAGGGGGCCCTTTTTTTATGGCTGGGGGAGAGGGATTCGAACCCCCGTTGACGGAGTCAGAGTCCGTAGTCCTACCACTAGACGATCCCCCAATATGCACTGTGTCGGCGACATCAGTGTCTGACGATCGGTACAGCCTGCCCTTCTCGAGGGCTTCGCAGCGGGTGAGCTGCGAGTGTGAACTTAGCGCTTGGAGTACTGGGTTGCGCGACGGGCTTTGCGCAGACCGACTTTCTTCCGTTCAACTTCGCGGGCGTCGCGGGTTACGAAGCCGGCTTTGCGGAGCGGCGAGCGCAGCGACTCGTCGTACTTCATCAACGCGCGCGTCAGGCCGTGGCGAATCGCGCCAGCCTGGCCCGTCGTTCCGCCGCCGGACACCGTTACCGTGATGTCGAACTTGTTCTCGAGGTTCATCAGCTCCAGCGGCTGGCGAACGATCATCTGGGCAGTCTTGCGACCGAAGAAAACGTCCAGCGGGCGGTCGTTGACCTTGATATCGCCGCCGCCGTCGCGAAGGAAAACGCGTGCTGTTGAAGTCTTGCGGCGGCCGGTTCCGTAATAAAAGTTGTCACTCATTCTGATTCTCTCATCCGCGCTCAGGCGTTAATTTCCAGCGGTACGGGCTGCTGAGCCGTATGCGGGTGTTCCGGACCGGCGAAGACTCGCAGCTTGGACAGCATCTGGCGACCCAGGGGACCGCGCGGGAGCATGCCCTTGACGGAAGCCTGCAGGACGCGCTCCGGGGCTTTTTCAAGCTGCTTTTCCAGCGAGATCGACTTCAGGCTGCCGATGTAGCCGGTGTGATGGTGGTACATCTTGTCGGTCAGCTTGTTTCCGGTAACGCGAATCTTCTCCGCGTTGACGACAACGATGTAGTCGCCGGTGTCCACATGCGGGGTGTACACGGGCTTGTGCTTGCCACGCAAGCGACGTGCGATCTCGGTCGACAGGCGGCCGAGGGTCTTGCCGGTCGCGTCTACGACGAACCAGTCGCGCTGTACCTCTGCTGGCTTTGCAGAAAACGTCTTCATTGTTTTGATCCGTTAGGTGTTTTATCAGTGTTGGCCTGAAGGCCAACGACCCGCCGGGCAAGCGTGCGCCTCACCGGCTGGGCGAAAGGCGCGAAATACTACTTGAGTACGCAGGTCTTTGCAAACAAAAACCGCGATTCCGACGTCGAAATCAGGGCCGGGGGCGTCACGCCCGATGGCCTTTTAAATCAGCAACTTACAGAGCCTCGACGAGACAGCCGGTTGCGGGCCTGCCCACCTAGAATGCGTATTCGAGGGAGATCGCCGTGAACGTATCGGTTTTTTCACTGCCAACCGGAACGTCGCTATTGTTCTTGACCGTGAACGACGCGACGAGAGCCAGGTTGCCGATCAGGCTTGCCTTGACCGCCGAGATTGACTCGATGTACGTGTTCTCGCCGCCAGACTCGATGCTAACCTCCTGATTAAACTCGGCATTTTCGCTGATGATAAAGCGATAATCGAGACCACCCCGGACAATAAACTCGTCTTCCTCGGTGTCGTCGGCGAGGGTTGACTGGCGGGCACCCGCGCCGGCTTCGGCGTTGAGCTCATGGCGCTCGGTCTTCAGGAGTCGGCGACCGTAACCCACGGACTGCGTGGATTGCGTGTCATAGCCGCTGAAACGGTCCTTACGCCATCCGACCCGGGCAAACAGGAAATCGGTGTCGCTCAAGTTGTACTCACTCTTCCAGCCTGCCTCGTAAGCCTCGGCAGTGGTGTCTTCTTCCTCGCTGGCCTGAACGGCCTTGAGCGTGAGCGCGTGTTCCCAGCTGCTTCGGACGTAGTGGATCTCGAACGCAGAGTTGAGCGTCGAATTCTCGGTGTTGCCGGATGTTGCCAGGTAACCGAGGGAGGCCTTCCCGGACCAGGGACCCTCCTCTTCGGCGAGGGCAGAACCGAACGCGAGCAGCGCGCAGAGCGCTGTAACAGTGATCTTATGCAAGACAGTATCCCCTGACCGGGCAGTGCCGATCGCAGCTAATCCGTTTGTGTCAGCCACCGAAAGGCGGCAAAGCGGCGCGAGTATAACCGCACAGCGACGGCGGATACTACCTCCGTCGGGCGTCGCCGGAACGGCCGATCTCGCTGCCTGTACCCCGATTGTTGCTATAATTCCGGGCATGCGCGAACGGCAATTATCGGGCCTCGACCGACTTCTCTCCGGGGCCAACAACTTCCTTCGAACGGTGGCGGCCCCGGCCGGTTCTCCGGCGCGCCCGTATCCGGCCAAAGACGTCGACGAAGCCGAGCTGTCTGATGCAGACAGGCGGCATGCCGCCGGCCTCATGAGGGTCAATCATGCCGGCGAGATCGCAGCTCAGGGCCTGTACCAGGGCCACGCTGCGGTAGCTCGCGAGGGCTCCGTCGAGAGTCACATCCACCAGGCCGCCCAGGAGGAGTTCGATCACCTGGCCTGGTGCGAGCAAAGGCTCAAGGAGCTGAAATCCGACCGCAGCCGGCTGAGCCCATTCTGGTACGCCGGCGCGTTCGCGATGGGCGCTGCAAGCGGTGTGCTCGGCGACAAGTGGAGCCTCGGTTTCATCGCGGCGACGGAGCAGCAGGTTGTCGAACACCTCGAGAGCCACTACGAGAGGCTGCCTAAAGACGACAAACGCAGTCGTGCGATTATCAGGCAGATGCGCGTGGAGGAAGAGGAACACGAGCATGATGCCATCGACGCCGGAGCCGCAGAATTGCCCGCAGGCATCAAAAAATTAATGACTATTACGTCAAAGGTTATGACGCGCACCGCTTATTGGATATAGTCTTAGGAATTGGCCGCTGTTCGGGGGAATACGGTCAGGGGAATCGTTGGCACGCGTCGCCAACATAATGAGAACGAGGGCGCCAGAGCGCGAGGGATCCTATATGCAGACTTCCGCAAGAACATTGAGTGACGTACCGGCGATTAATCGCTTTTTGAGCTACTGCCGCGTTCGCACCGTTCCGTCAAAGACCGTCATGATTCATGCCGGTGATTTGCCGGACGTTCTCTATTACATCGTCGATGGTTCAGTAGAAGTCATGATCGAGGACGAGGACGGCAATGAAATGGTGCTCGCGTACCTGAACAAGGGGCAGTTCTTCGGTGAGATGGGGCTCTTCTACGAACAGCCGACTCGAAGCGCCTGGGTCCGTACCCGAACCGAGTGCGAGATCGCCGAGATGACCTACCCGAGGTTCCGCCAGATTGCGAGTGAGAGCCCTGGCCTCGTGTTCGAGCTCGCCACGCAGCTCGCAACACGCCTCGATCGCACCAATCGCAAACTCGGCGACCTGGCGTTTGTCGACGTTACCGGGCGCGTGGCACACGCCATCATGGATCTCTGCAACGAACCGGACGCGATGACGCACCCGGATGGTATGCAGATCAAGGTCAGCCGGCAGGAGTTGTCGCGGCTCGTCGGCTGTTCGCGCGAAATGGCGGGTCGAGTACTGAAAGTTCTCGAGGAGCAGGGACTGGTCTCTGCCAGCGGCAAGACGATTGTTGTTTACGGCGCAAGGCCCAACCGCAACTGACGAGCGTCGACCTGACAGCCTCCGGAAAGGCCGCCCCGGGCGTCAGCTTGCGGCGGCTTTTTCTATTTCGGCGCGCATCGCGGAAATCGTAGCCGCGTAGTCGTCACTACCGAAGATCGCGGAGCCGGCGACGAACGTGTCCGCACCGGCGGCAGCAATGTCACCAATGTTGTTCACTTTGACGCCACCATCGATCTCGAGGCGGATATCGAGGCCGCTAGCGTCGATCAACGATCGCGCCTCACGCAGCTTGTCGAGCGCGCTCGGAATGAAGGCCTGCCCGCCGAAGCCCGGATTGACCGACATCAACAGAATCATGTCGACCTTGTCCATGACGTAATTCAGGCAGTCGAGCGGTGTCGCAGGATTGAACACCAGACCGGCCCTGCAACCACTCTCCCGAACCAGGGACAGGGAACGATCGATGTGCCGCGTCGCCTCCGGGTGGAAAGTGATGTAGTCGGCGCCGGCGGAGGCGAACTCCGGGATGATCCTGTCGACCGGTTCGATCATCAGGTGGACGTCGATCGGCGCCTCGATGCCGTCTTTGCGCAAGGCCTCACAGATCATCGGACCAATGGTCAGGTTGGGCACGAAATGATTGTCCATGACGTCAAAGTGGATCAGGTCGGCGCCCGCATCCAGGACGGCACGAACATCGTCGCCCAGGCGGGCGAAGTCAGCTGACAGGATTGAAGGGGCGATTAATGGAGTCACAGCGTGTCCTTGTGCGGTTGAATGTTACACGGCTAGCGAATGGACCGCCGGGCCTTGAGCATCTCGTAGGCGCTGCGGATTTCCCGGGTCTTCTTCTGCGCCTCGGCAAGCGCAGCCTCGTCGGGATTCTCCGAAGCCAGTTTGTCCGGATGAAATCGATTCATCTGGCGCCGATACGCTTTCTTGATTTCATCATTATCCGCCGCGGGGTCAATACCTAATGTTGCATAGGCCGCCGCAACGCGACCGCGATCAGCATGACCGGCCGGCGACTTTCGAAAACCTTTCTGTGCCCTGATCATCGCCTCGAGCTGCGCCAGTTCGACCCGGCCGATATCCAGCTCTTCGCACACGGACCAGATCAGCGAGCGTTCCCTGGAGCGCACGCGACTCTTGGAAACGGATACCTCAATCAACAGCCGCAGGAACAACAGCCTGAGGTCATTGCGCTTTGCGTATCGGCGTTTCAGCTCACGGGCCCGGGCAGACAGCGGATAGTCTGCGCGCTTGCCGTCGTTGAACCAGGCGATAGCGTTCCTGACAAGCGCCGGTTTCAGTCCCAGCCGATGCATGACTTTGCGCGCCGCCCGGATTTCGTCCTCGCTGACTCGACCGTCCGATTTGGCGAGATGGCCCATCGACTCGAACAGGATCTGGATATAACCGGCCGGCAGCCGGCCGAGGCCATTCATCGTGTCGTCCAAGGACTGGTAGCGGGCTTCGAAGCCGCGATCGAACTGATGGCCGATGATCAGCCCGAGCAGTGCAAACCAGGGTTTGGTTGTCGCCAGTCCTGCGACCGTCCCTATCACTTTTCCCCAGTACACCCACTCGCCCGCTGGCATCAATCGCCCTATCGTAGCGTGTGCCCGGGCGCTTGCCAAAGCGCTTGCGGCGCCCCGCGTGAACGGCGATCATCCGGAATCGACTGACACGACAGGCCTCATGAGCACGCCCCTTTTCGAATCCAGCATTCCAGAACTCGAGCTAGTCGCTCGAGGCAAGGTCCGCGACATCTATGCGGTCGACGACGATCACCTGCTGATCGTGACAACGGACAGGCTGTCTGCCTTCGACGTCGTCATGCCAGACCCGGTCCCCGGCAAAGGGGAAATCCTCACGCAGATCTCTCTGTTCTGGTTCGGGATGATGCATGACATTATTCCGAACCAGCTTACGGGCATCCCCATCGGCGACGTGCTCCATGACCGGGCCCTGGCAAGCGAGCTCGAGAGCCGTTCGCTGGTCGTCAGGCGCCTGTCGCCACTGCCCATCGAGGCCGTCGTCAGGGGCTACCTGATTGGATCCGGCTGGAAGGACTACCAGGCCAGCGGTGCGGTCTGCGGCATCGAGCTACCGGCAGGACTACGCCAGGCAGGTAGGCTGCCCAAGACGCTGTTTACACCGGCGACCAAAGCCCAGGCCGGCGATCACGACGAGAACATCGATATGGCGACGGTCGAATCCATGATTGGCAAGGACCTTGCCGACACCGTAAGGGAGACGTCTGTTCGCATCTACGAGCGAGCCGCTGCGCACGCCATCGAACGAGGCATCATCATCGCCGACACGAAGTTCGAGTTTGGGCTGGACGAGGATGGCGAGCTGTACCTGATTGATGAGATTCTGACGCCGGATTCGAGCCGGTTCTGGCCCGCGGATCAGTACGAAGTCGGCAGCAGCCCGCCCAGTTACGACAAGCAGTTCGTGCGCGATTATTTGGAGACGCTCGACTGGGACAAGACCGCCCCGGGGCCCGACATTCCTGCCGATATCCTCGAACAGTCGGCGAATAAGTACCGCGAGGCGCTGGAGCGCTTAAGCAGCTGACGTCTGCCAGTCTCGAATAAACCCGCGCAGCGCAGCCAGGCCCTCCGTCAGCGCGGCAGGACCGGGCTGGAGTATCAGCGCCGATTTGACCTCGAATACCTGTCCGTCCCTGACGGCGGGAATAGCCTCCCATCCGTCACGCTCGGCCACGCGCTCCGGTCGGAATTTCTTGCCGCACCAGGAACCGATGATGATGTCGGGCGCCCGGCCGATCACCTCGGCCGGGTCAGCGATGATCCGGTCCTTGCCGAGTGACTGGCTCGCGAGCTCCGGAAAGCAGTCTTCACCACCCGCGATCGATACCAGCTCCGACACCCATTGAATACCGCTGATCAGCGGATCATCCCACTCCTCGAAGTAGACGCGCGGGCGCCGGCCGTCGGCCGCCGCTTCGGCCCTGATCTCATCGATGTGCCGGATCATCGATTCGGCGAGCGCCTCGGCCTTCTGCTGTTCCCCGATCAGTGCGCCGACCGTGCAGATCATCGACAGGATCTCCTCCACGCTGCGGTGATTAAAGACGTGAACGGGAACGCCATGCCTGATCAACGCGGCGGCAATATCAGCCTGCAGGTCGCTGAAGCCCAGCACGAGGTCCGGCTCGAGTTCGAGAATGCGGTCGATTTTCGCCGTCAGAAACGCCGAGACCTTGGGCTTCTCCTTGCGAGCCCTCGGCGGCCTCACGGTAAAACCGGAGATGCCGACGATGCGCGCCTCTTCACCCAGCAGATACAAGGTCTCGGTCGTCTCTTCCGTCAGGCAGACGATTCTCTGCGCGTACGCGGGAGCCATTTCCAAAGCAATCCGTGACCGGGGATCGGGAACTATACTCTGACGCACGCTACAATGTTCGATCGAACCCGGGAACTCGCAGATGTCCTTCGATCCGAAGCAGAAAATTGACGCACTTGTCTGGGGCAAGGGCCTTCCCTCGTCGGGCACACCGGGCCGCTGGGCCGCCATCCTGCTCAGGTACCTGTACGCAACGCTGCGCGACCTGTTTTCCGGCGAGGTCACGATGCGAAGCATGAGCCTCGTATACACGACGCTACTGTCCGTTGTGCCGCTGATCGCTTTCAGTTTCTCGGTGCTGAAGGGCTTCGGCGTGCACGAGGCGCTGGAAGACCAGATGTACCTGGTGCTCGAGCCCCTCGGCGAGAAGGGACGCGAGATCACCGACAACGTCATGACACTGGTGCGCAACGTCAACGGCGGCGTGCTTGGCGGGGTCAGCCTGGCGTTTTTTATCTACACCGCGGTATCCATGGTGCAAAAGATCGAGGAGAGCTTTAACTTCGTCTGGCACGTCAGTGCGTCGCGGAGCTTCGCACGCCGGTTCACCGAGTACATGTTCGTTCTGTTGGTCGGGCCGGTGGTGATTGTTATCGCGCTGGGCATGCTGACATCGCTGCAGAACGACTCTTTCGTGCAGTTCCTGTTGAACAACGAGATTATCGGACCGTTGTTCGTTGCAACGAGCAAGTTGACGCCTTACCTCCTCGTCAGCGCCGTTTTCACGTTCCTCTACGCATTCATCCCCAACACGCAGGTCAAACTGAAATCCGCATTGATTGGCGGTATCGCCGGCGGGTTCATGTGGGCCAGCATCGGCCTGCTGATGACCGCATTCGTTGTGAACTCAGCCCGCACGCAGGCCGTCTACGCCGGGTTTGCGATCGCGGTCATCACGCTGATCTGGATCTACCTGAACTGGATCGTTCTGCTGCTTGGCGCGAAGATCGCGTTCTACGTGCAGAACCCGGCCTACCTGCGACTCGGTCGCGAAGAGCCGTGGCTGTCGAACTCAACGCGCGAGCGCATGGCGCTCAACGTCATGCTCCAGGTGGGCGCCGCTTTCCGCGAGCCCGGGCGCACCATCAACATCGAATCGTTGAGTCGTCAGTTACGTCTGCCGTCGCTGACGCTGTCGCCGGTAATCGATAAGCTCGAACAGGCCGGGCTATTGACCTCCAACGAAGACGACTGCCTGCTACCGGGACGTGAAATGGCGAGGACTACGCTGGACGACGTCCTGTCCGTTGTCAGGACGACGGATGAATCCCTGGTTCGCGTGACGCCTTCCTGGGACGGCGAGGTCGATGCCATAGCCAAGAGTATCGACATGGCGATTGCGAAGGCGGTCGGCACTCGCACGCTCTCTGATCTCCTGGATGACTTCGAGGAGCGTCGCGAGCAGGCCGCTCCCGAGAGTTAGGCGATCAGCTGCCAGCGATGGTCATCTCACCGATCAGCAAGGAACCGCAGCGAATACCGCCCCGAAGGTCGCGGTCTTCGCCGATAGCGACGATGGCGCCGTAAAGGTCGCGCAGGTTGCCGGCGATCGTGATCTCGTGAACCGGGTAGGCGATCTCTCCGTTTTCCACCCAGTGACCCACCGCGCCACGCGAATAGTCCCCCGTCACGCCGTTGACGCCCTGCCCGATCAGTTCTTCGACGATCAGGCCCGTGCCCATACGCTCGACCAGTGATTGCAGGTCGGCATCATTCGCCGAGACAATGAGGTTCTGCGACCCGCCTGCGCTGGCCGTCGACTCCATACCGAGTCTGCGAGCCGAGTAACTGCTGAGCACGTAGCCATCGATCTTGCCGGCGGCGACAATACTGCGGTCATAGGTCGCCACGCCCTCGGCGTCATAGGGCGTGCTGGCGAGGCCCTTCGGAATGTGTGGCCGCTCGTCGATGTCGACCCACGCAGGAAACACCTGTTCGCCGAGCGCGTCGAGCAGGAACGAGGATTTCCGGTACTGAGCCCCACCGGAGATAGCGCCGATCGCGTGACCGACGAAGCCTCGCGCGAGCTCTGCCCTGAACACCACCGGGGCCTTGCGAGTCTTGAGTTTTCTAGCACCCAGTCGACTGACCGCGCGTTGCGCTGCGGTCAGCCCAATCGCATCGGGATCTTCAAGCTCGCCCGGGTCGCGGGCTGCAGTGTAGTAGTAGTCGCGCTGCATGTCGCCGTCCTGCTCGCCGAGAACGACGCAGCTGATACTGTGGCTGGTCTTCGCAAACTCACCGAAAAAGCCGTTCGAGTTTCCATAGGCCCGAACGCCGCGACTACTGGACACGGTTGCACCTTCCGAATTTCTGATGCGCGCATCGGCGGCCATGGCGGCCGCTTCGCAACTTATCGCCAGCTGGATCGCTTCATCGGCGGTGATCGACCAGGCATGCTCGAGGTCCAGGTCCAGGATGTCGGTGCAAAGTCGGTCCGCGTCCGCCAACCCGGCGAACTCATCGGCAGCCGTATGTTCTGCAAATGTGCAGGCTTTGGCGACGGCTTCATTGATGGCGGCGGGAGACAGGTCGGAGGTGCTTGCACTGCCCTTGCGGTGGTCACGGTATACGGTGATTCCCATTCCGTGATCGTTGGTGTATTCGAGGTTCTCGACTTCGCCCAGCCGGGCTGTCGCCGACAGTCCGCTATCGCGGCTGATCGCCACCTCCGCCTGGGTAGCGCCGAGACGTTTAGCCTCCTTTAGAGCCGCGGCGACAAGCGCCTCGGTCTGCCCTTCGGCGGCGATGCCCCGCTCCGTTACCTCACTCATTCCCGATCTTCTCTACGCCGCCAAAAGAGGTGCATGATAGACTGCGGCGCCCGGCAAAGCAGCTACGCCAGTGTCAAATGACAAACCCAGCAAGAGCGCACTGAAACGGCGGCACGCCGAATTGCAGGCGCTGGGCGAAAGCCTGATCGATTTCGATGCCGCAACGCTTGCCGCTTTGCCGCTCGACGAATCGCTGCTGGAGGCGATTATCGCGGCGAAATCCATGAAGTCGCGCGGCGCGCTCAGGCGGCAGAAGAAACTGATTGGAAAGTACATGTCCGGAACGGATGTCGATGCCCTGCGCGACGCCCTCGATGCTCTTGGCGAGCAGGAACGAATAAGCAAGCGTGTCTTCGCGCAGGCGGAGCGCGCTCGGGATCGGCTGCTGAAGGAAGGTGAGTCGGCGGTAAGCAACCTGCCGGAACTTGAGAGTTCGGCTGACGCGGTCAGAAGCTTGTTGCGGTCGTATCACCATGCCAACAACGACCGGGACGAGAAGCGGTATCGGCGAGAGCTTTTCCGCTGTATCCATCAGGCCCTGATTGACCAACATGGTAGACTTTCTCGATGAGTATTGAGGTAGGAATCATCATGGGATCCCGCTCTGACTGGGACACCATGAAACACGCGAGCGATACGTTGCGTGAGCTCGGCATCGACCACGAGACGCGCGTCGTTTCGGCGCACCGGACGCCGGACCTGCTGTTCGAATATGCAGAGTCAGCAGCTGATCGCGGCATCAAGGTCATCATTGCCGGCGCCGGGGGCGCGGCTCACCTGCCCGGCATGACCGCGGCAAAGACTCGCCTGCCCGTGCTCGGCGTGCCTGTGCAATCGAAGGCACTAAACGGCCAGGATTCGCTGCTGTCGATTGTCCAGATGCCGGCGGGAATACCCGTCGGGACACTCGCTATCGGCAAGGCAGGCGCAATCAATGCGGCCCTGCTCGCGGCAGCCATCCTAGGGACCTCGGACGATGAGGTTGCCAGGGCGCTGGATGCGTTCCGCGCTCGCCAGACCAGTACCGTACTGTCGCACCCGGACCCGAGCGTCTGAGACTGGTGAGGGTCGGTGTCATCGGCGCAGGCCAGCTCGGCCTGATGTTGGGGGAATCCGCGAAACCCCTGCAACTGGAATGCCTCTTCCTCGACCCCGGCGATCAGCCGCCTGCCGCAGCCGTCGGCGATTGTCGGCTAGCGGCATTTGACGATGCCGATGCGCTGGCTGAACTGGCCGCCTTCTGCGACGTCATCACCTACGAATTCGAGAACGTTCCCGTAGACGCGTTGGCAAAACTCGACGGCGTGCCGGTTTTTCCACCCCTGCAGGCATTGTCAGCCGCCCAGGATCGCTTGAGCGAGAAGCAGCTGTTCGAGGACCTGTCGATACCGCTGCCGGGCTACTTGGCGGTCGACTCGCGCGATGATCTGGACGAGGCGGTCGACAGACTCGGTCTGCCGATCGTATTGAAGACGCGCAGATTCGGCTACGACGGCAAAGGCCAGGCGGTCATCAGGAATAGCTCGGATCGCGACAAGGCGTGGGACGAGCTGGGCGGCATGGCGCTCATCGCCGAAGCCTTCGTTCCGTTCGACTTCGAAGTGTCTGTCATCGCGACCCGGGGCCAATCGGGCGACATCGTCGTCTATCCGCTGACGCAGAACACGCATGCCAACGGTATTCTGGATACGTCCATAGCACCGTTGGACAGCCCGCGGCTCGAGACACAGGCCGGAGACTACGTGCATCGACTGCTGGATCGCCTCGACTACGTCGGCACCGTCGCGCTCGAGCTGTTCGTCTGCGGCGAGAAGCTGCTCGCGAACGAGTTCGCGCCACGTGTACACAATAGCGGGCACTGGACGATAGAAGGCTGCCGCTGCAGCCAGTTCGAGAATCACATGCGGGCGGTTGCGGGGCTGCCCCTCGGTCAGCCCGATTGTGAAGGCTACTCGGGAATGCAGAACCTGGTTGGGTCGATACCGGACTCGGTCAGGTCGCTCGAAGACGGTCATTTCCACGATTACGGTAAGTCCGAGAGGCCTGGACGCAAGGTCGGACATGTCACCGTCGTCGCGTCATCCGCCGAGAGTCGCGACCGGGCGATTGCAAGAGTCAGCAAAATCGTGACGCAGTGGGCATCTCGTACCGTGACCGGAACATAGAACCCGCTGCGCTAAAGCAGGTAAACTGAGGAATGAGACGGAAAAAAGGCCGCTACTGACAGAATGTCCTACCTGGCACACTTCAAGCTGAATGAACAACCGTTTCGGCTGACACCCGATCCGAGTTTCGTGTACTGGAGCAAGCAGCATGCTCGCGCCAAGGCGTACATGGAATCCACGATCTGGCTCGCGGACGGCTTCGTTGTCATAACCGGCGAGATTGGTTCAGGCAAGACGACATTGCTGCAGTCCTTCCTGTCGGAAGTGGACGACGACGTCGTGTATGCCGTCGTGTCACAGACCCAGCTGTCATCGACGCAGTTCCTGCAGGCAGTGCTGACCGAATTCGGCTTCAAACCGTTCAACAAGCAGAAGGTCGAATTGCTGGACATGCTCAACATGTTCCTCATTGAGCAGTATTCCAACGGCAAGAAAGTCGTTCTCATTGTGGACGAAGCCCAGAACCTGTCGACCAAGGTGCTGGAGGAGATTCGCCTGCTGTCGGGGATCGAAACGCACAAGGAAAAAGTGCTGCGCATTATTCTCGCTGGCCAGCCCGAACTGAAGAATTCACTCGATTCACCGAAACTGAAGCAGCTGGTCCAGAGAGTCAGGTTGCGCTTCCACATCGGGCCGCTGGATCGGGAGGAGATGCGCGAGTACATCGAGCACCGGCTCGCGGTCGCCGGCCGGGACGACAATGAGCTTTTTGCCGAGGACACCTACGACGATCTCTACCGCTACACCGGTGGCATTCCGAGATTGATCAACACCCTGTGCGATTCGGCTCTGCTGTGTGCGTTCGCCGATGAAAAGCCGATAGTGGATGCTGACGACGTTCGCGAGGCCGTGAACGAACTCGGCTGGTCGGAGCACCCGACAACGACCGGGCTGTATCGGCAGGTAGCGTATATCGAGCAGAAGCATGCAGACCCCGTTGCCCAGTTCGAGGTTCGTGCCGACGGTGAGTCTTTGGGGATGCACCAGTTTCCCGAGGGACGCGTCGTCGCTGGCCGCGCACCGGACAATGAGCTTTACATCAAGAGCAAGTTTGTCAGTCGTCACCACGCACAGTTCGTCAGCGACGAAAAGGGCTGTACGGTGCAGGATCTAAACAGCACAAACGGCGTATTCGTCGGCAATCGACAGGTGAAGAGCTGCCTGCTCGAGGACGGCGACGTCATCAGCATCGGCATCCACGAAATTGTTTACACCGACCTGCGCAAGAACAAGGGCACCGATGCGTCGACCGCAATGGTGGAGGACTTTGGCAGGGAAGAAGACCTGATTGAAGAGCGGGCCTCAGACGAAGACGCGTTCGAGGATCAGGTCGACAAGGGTCTGGACGAAGACGGCGACGCTTCCGCCGTCAGCAAGTAGCGGTCATTCGGCCGGGCTCTGCCGGCGCTTTACGGAACGCGCATCCCGGCGCTTGAGCAGTACGACCAGTCCGGCAACCAGGCAGAAAACGCCGGTCGTGAAGCAGATCGTCGGCCAATACCAGTGATCCACATACATCGATGCGCTCAGCGTAATGACGCCTGCCACAAGGTAGAAGTAGGGCAAGGCCTCATAGATCGGTTTTGAAATCCACATCGAGCTGACTCCGCAATAGCGGCATCAGTGTTCCACATTGCGGCGCGTCTCGTCCAGCTGGTTCCGGCTCAGGAACCAGTGGGGGGTCATCCGGGGAGTCTAGCTCCGCGAGCCGAACAGGCCCAGGAAACGCGAAAGAATGGACTCAGACAAGCCGTCCACGGAAAGATCGGGCTCGGCTTCAGCAGGTTCGCTACGCAGCGCGTTTATTAGGCTTTGCGCATTCGCTTCGAGATCGTTCTCGGTTATTGTTCTGTCGCTCGCCATTGCTTGAGTTCCTGTGATTGAAGTACGTCAGTCAGAGTAGGCAAGACGACGGTAGATTGCCGTGTCACAGGTCACAAGCAACGCCGGAAATCCGCGCAAATGCTGACGTTATGTCAATCAGGCGGTGCCGCCCACCGTCAACTCGTCGATTTTCAGCGTCGGTTGGCCGACGCCCACCGGCACCGATTGCCCGTCTTTGCCGCAGGTGCCGACGCCGCTGTCGAGCTGCATGTCGTTGCCGACCATCGAAATGCGCGTCAATGCCTCCGGCCCGTCGCCGATCAACATCGCACCCTTGACCGGGGTTGTCAGCCGTCCGCCTTCGATCAGGTAGGCCTCACTCGCCGAGAAGACGAACTTGCCGGACGTAATGTCGACCTGCCCGCCGCCAAAATTCGGCGCGTAGATCCCCTGCTCGACCGACTCGATGATCTCGCCCGGATCATGCGGCCCCGCAAGCATGTAGGTGTTGGTCATCCGCGGCATCGGGATATGCGCAAATGATTCCCGGCGTCCGTTTCCGGTCGGCTTGACCCCCATCAGGCGCGCGTTGAGCTTGTCCTGCATGTAGCCACGGAGGACACCGTCTTCGACCAGCACGTTGTAGGCGCCGGGCGTCCCTTCATCGTCGATCGACAAAGACCCTCGTCGATTCTCCATCGTGCCGTCGTCGACAATTGTCACCAGCGGGGATGCGACCGGCTTCCCGACCTTTCCGGAAAACGCGGACGTACCCTTGCGATTGAAGTCGCCCTCGAGGCCGTGACCTACAGCCTCATGCAGCAGTATGCCCGGCCAGCCCGGCCCGAGTACGACCGGCATGGCGCCGGCAGGCGCCGCCTGCGCTTCGAGCTGGACCGTCGCCTGCCGTACGGCCTCGCGCGCGTATTCGAGCGGCCGCTCACCGGCGAGGAAATACTGCAGGTCCGATCGTGAACCACCGCCCGCATAGCCCTGCTCACGGCGACCGTTCTCTTCCAGGATGACGCTGACGTTGAATCGCACCAGCGGTCTGACGTCAGCCGCGAGCGTCCCGTCGGACGCAGCCACCAGAACATGGTCCTGCGAGCTGGTCATGCTCAGGATGACCTGGTCGATGCGTGAATCGAGCGCCCGCGTTTCGCGGTCAATCGTCTTCAGGAGTTCTGCTTTCTCGTCATCCCGGAGACTGGTGGTCGGGTCCGTCACCGGGTAAAGCAATGCCGCCGAAGTTCGTTGCCAGGCGGGCACGCTCCGGTCGTCGCCGGATCGCGCGATCGCGCGCGCGGCCGTGGCGGCTTTCGTCAATGCCGGGAGGAACAATTCGTCTGAATAGGCGAAACCGGTCTTCTCGCCGCTGTTCGCGCGAACGCCAACACCCTGATCGAGGCTGAAACTGCCCTCGCGCAATATCCCGTCTTCCAGCGTCCAGCTCTCCGCGCGACTGACCTGGAAATACAGGTCCGCGTAATCCACGCCGCCACTCATAACGTCACCGAGCGTCGACGCGAGATGTTGCTCTGCCAAGCCGACTGGCTCAAGCACGTTTGCCATGACTGTTTCGATACTGGCCTGGTTTGAGTCGGTCAATGCCTGGATCCTTTGCTAAGCCTGCGATTGGACAGTGCCGGAAACTCGCTGCGCAGTTTCGCCTGCATGTCGAGCTCGAAGTCTACGGCAATAAACCCGTTGCTGTCCGATGATTCGGCCAGCACCCTGCCCCAGGGATCGACGATCAGGGAATGGCCGAAGGTCGAGCGACCGTCAGGGTGGGTGCCGAATTGTCCGGGCGCGACGACATAGGCCAGGTTCTCGATAGCCCGGGCTCGCAGGAGCGCATGCCAGTGCGCCTGGCCCGTGGTCACCGTGAATGCCGCGGGCACCGTGAACCAGCTGGCGCCGTCGTCCAGCAGCGCTCGGTAGAGTTCCGGGAACCTGACGTCATAGCAGATGCTCATACCGAGCCTGCCGGCGGGCGTATCCACGGTGACAACGTCGTCCGCCGGGTACATCGAGAATGACTCGCGATAGGATTCATCGGAGTCGGAAATGTCGACATCGAACAAGTGGATTTTCCGATACACGGCGACTGTCTCGCCCTCGTCGTTCACGACGACACAGGCGCCGAAGACCCGCTCGGGCTCGGGCGACTCGATCGGGATGCTGCCGCCTATAATCCAGACGCCGTGTGTCCTGGCGGTCTCGGCAAGAAACGCCTGTACCGGACCTGAGCCGACTACCTCCGCGTGCTCGTTCTTGTCGCGGCCGCGTTTCGGCATCAGCGCGAAGTTCTCGGGCAGGACGACGATGCGACATCCGTCGCGCGCCGCCGTAGCAATAAGCGACTCTGCCAGCGCGAGATTGTCAGGAACCCTGTCACCGCTGTTCATCTGGATGGCTGCAACGCGCATGGGAATCTCGCCTTCTCCTGTTGCCGTCTTACTGAGCGTCTTCTATGCACCCGGATACGCGCCCGGTCTCGGCGAAACTGGCGGCGTCCGAACTCTCGATCGTCGGCTCATCCCAGGTACCACCGATATCGTAATAGACCTGGCTCAGGTCCTGCAGTGGCTTCTTGAAGATCTGCGAGAAAATCAGCAGCGCTGCGGCAACCTGTGGTCCGGCAACGAGGCCGCCAACGACGGGCAGCGTATCGCCGAAACTCGCACTGACGATCGCTGACTGCGCGTAGTCCCTGTCGGTAAGGCCGGCACGTCCGACGATACCGATCGCCGCGGCCGGTCCCTCGAGGGTCAGGTTGCACGTGTAGGTATCGCCATCATCAATCCGGAACACGCCTTCAATCTTGTCAAAGCCGAAGCCCTTCTGGAAGACGTCGCTGAAGTCGAGAGACAGTCGTCGAGGCAGCGCGACAATGCTTAGGAGGCCGAACACGCGCCCTGCCCCCGGGTCGACATCATCCAGCTGGCCGGGGCCGAAATTGACCTGCACCTCTCCGTCCAGGGTCTCGATGAACTCAGCCGACGGTCCACCCGACCAGTTGACGTCGAAAATCACTGACAGGTCGTCACCGTTCAGACCCGGCTGATAATTGAGCCTGTCCATCGTAGCCTTGATGTCGTTGCTCCGAAGACCGCCAACGGCATAGGTCGTGAATCCGCTGGCATCGTCCTCATTGGCGACCCAACGCCCGTTGCCGAACACTTCGAAGCTGGCATCGTTCGCGATTATGCGTTCGGCGACCAGCCCCTGTTCCGTGCGTAAGACGTCCGCCTCCATGCGGCCAAAGTATCTTTCGCCGATCGCAAATTCATCGGCGCGAATCGTGATCGCCGGCAGATTCCTGGGATCGACTTCGTTGGGGCCGCCCGGCGACAGGTCGTCGCCCGGGAGGACCAGCCGCTGCATCTCAAGAACCAGCGTCGTCTCCGGGCCGAACTCGTAGGGCAACGTAATCGATCCGCTGACCTGATCGCCGTCCGCCTGTATCAGCCAATCCCTTGCGCTTCTATCCATCTTCACGCTGTGACCCCTGAGTCGCTGACCGAGCAGGCGCAGATCGTCGACAACAACATCGGCCGAGCGAATCTCGTCAATGACGGCGGAACGCGATCCGTCGCCCTGGCCAATAGCCAGCCAGTCGTCGAGATAGAATTGCGGCACATTGCCCCTGATGTGCAACCCACGCGTCTCGACGAGCTCTGACTCCAGGTCCTGACCAACGACGAGTGTGCCCCTCTCGAAAGCCAGCCCATCGTCGTTGACGAATGATAGGTCCCACGTAAAGTCGTCGGTGCGTCCTGTTGACGCGATATCACCGCCGCCAGGAAAACGAATGTCACCGGTGAGCGGACGCTCGAGATTAGCTTGCTTGCCGAACGGGGGCGGCATCGAGACCTCGACTCCGGCGAGATCGCTGGCAACACGAATCGTTAATGGCTGGCGACCCTCTTCTTGCCTTGCCGGAAACAGGATACTTGCCGTGTAGCTCGTGCTGCCGTCCAGCAGGCCGTCGGTCGGCAGGCCGAATCCGTCGGACAGGCCGGCGATCGAGACGTCGCCCGCAACGTTTGCTGCGTAGCGGAACCCGGTCTCATTCGCATCGGTCAATACGATGTCTATCGGCTCACCGAGGAACTCTGCCGTCAGCGACTCGCTTTCGAGCGCGTCCCTTTGAATGGTCACGCGCCCGTTCATGTTGGTGATCGGAGGATTCAGCCCATCGATCCTGAGTTCTGCGTCGTCAGCGACAACGGTGGCCGTTATCGTGAACTCGCGAGAGCGCTTGAGTGGCACGACAAGGTCGATATCGGCCGTTGCGGATCCACCGACGCTCACGCGTCCAAGCGCACCACCCAGCAAGTCGTCGAGCGGGCTGTTTCTCGAGAAGTCGAGCAGCGACTGCATATCGCCGTCGGACTTGCCGTTGATCGTCAGAACGGCGTCGCGGAGATCAGCAATCTCGACTTGCGCATCTCGAACCTCGCGCCCTTCGTTGATCGAGACGTTTCTCTCCGTGTACAGGCGCGTGTTGTCCAGCACGACATCCATGGTCCTGACTTCCGCCGCCGGCCACCGTGGCAGGTACTTGAACAGCAGGTCACTCACCGTCGCCTCGAGCAGAAAGCGGCCCTCTCCGCCGTCAAACGGAAACTTGTCGAGCGGGCCATACAGGCGCGTCCTGCCGTTATTGACGTTGCCCGAGAGCAACGCGTCCTGGAACCATCGATACAGTTTCGGCGACAGCAGCTTCTCAGGAATATAGCGTTTCGCCGAACCCAGGTCTGACAAGGCCCATTCACTGGCGAGATCGATCTCGGGCGCAGCGTCTCCATCGATCGTGATCTGGACGTTGGTCTGGCTTTGCAAATCGCCGTTGTTGAGCGAAATGTTATCGGACAGCACGGTCGTTCGATCGCCGCTACGACGCCAGATGATCGTTCCAAGCGCGCTGTCCAGTTGTATCGGTTCCGACAGGTAGTCGAACAACAACAGCGACAGGTTTTCCGATCGCATTTCGACCCGCCCGCCGGACATGTCTGCTCGCACACGGGCCGAAAACCCGCGAACGCCCGGCAGACGCTCGACCGCCTCAAAACCGATGTCGGATACCTCTGCAGACATTGCGTAACTGAGCTGTTCCGAACCGATGCCTGACAGCGTCAGGTCGAGATCGCGTATCTCACCGCGAGGCGACAGGATATCCAGCCGCTCTCGTAGCTCGGAGTCGAGCAATGGTGTAACGAACCGCAAGTCGCGCAGATTGACGTAGTCGGACCGAACGTCGAGCAACGCGATCGATCCGTCAGCATCCAGACCGGTATCCAGTCGGAACGATGACTGCGGCCACTCCCCGGTCGGCGTCGCAAGCTCGAGCCCGGTTCCGGCCAACAGCCAGCCGTCGTCGTCGCGCCGATACTCGACGAGCCCCTTCAGGTCGACCGGATCCTGCCCGTCTCTCGACAGGTCGGTAAGGTCCACGTCGACCGACGCGGTCTGCACACCATCGCCGGATATCGTGATCGATACGTCCGCATCTCCGCCTCCGCTGGCCACCCGCCAGGCCTCGTTTCCCGACAGTGTGGACAGGGCCGGCAGTTCGACGTCCTCGATACGTGCAAACACATCCCACACGCGATCCTGGGCCGGTACGTCCATCAGGTAGGTCGCAGAGATCACGAGTTCATCGGCGATCTCGCTCGGCGGATTGATCTCCGTGTCGATTGCGATTCGTGTCTCATCGCCTCTGACGACGACGCTGGGAATGGCGAAGCGGCTTGGCCGCTCGTCTCCGGGCCGAAGGTAGAGCAGCTCGATGTTCTCACCGATGAGTTCGATAGCGCTGCTCTGCAGCGTCTTGTCCTGCTCACGCGGTGGCAACAGTTCATCGAGCGTGCTGCCCTGGAACCAGAATTCACCCGTATCGAGGCGACGCACCTCGATTTGCGATTCCCGCACGACGACGCGGTCGATTGCCACGGTCCTCTCGGTCATCAGGCGGATGAGCGCAACGCTGACGCTAACCTCGTCTGCAGCGACGATTCTCCGCAGATTGTCGGGTCGAATCAGCTCGGCATCGAGGAAGTTCAGTTCCGGGCCGCTCAGACCCCAGCGAGCGTCCATCGCCGAGAATTCGACGTCGACACCGATTGCGTCGCTGGCCCAGACCTTGATCTGTTCCTGGTACTCGGGCAGTCGTGGCAGGAACAGGCGCAACAGCCCAACGCCGATCGCAAGCAGGATAACGAAGCCCGCGATCGTATACGCGAGTACCTTGAAGACTTTTTGAAACAGCTTCTTCATCGCGCCTACATCAGTACCACGTCGAATTGATCCTGCAGGTACAGGGATTCGGACTGCAGCTGAATGGACTTGCCGGTCTGCTCCTCGAGTTCGGCCAGCGCATTGGCCTGATCGTCCAACAGTCGCTCGATGACGTCCTGATGAGCGAGCACCATGACCGCATCAAACTCGAACTGACGGGCCTGCCTAATGATCTCGCGGAAGATTTCGAAACAGACGGAGTCGACGGTCAGCACGAATCCCTTGCCGTTGCAGCTCGTGCAATCCTCGCAAAGGATGTGCTGCAGGCTCTCGCGCGTGCGTTTTCGCGTCATCTCGACAAGACCGAGCGGTGACACCGGCGTAATCTGGTGTCTTGCGTTGTCCTTCTCCAGGGACTGGGAAAGTACGGCCAGCACGTTTTCCCGGTGCCCGGCCTCTTCCATGTCGATGAAATCGATAATGATGATGCCGCCGAGGTTTCGAATGCGCAGCTGGCGGGCAATGGCGACCGCTGCTTCGAGGTTCGTACGATAGATCGTTTCCTCGAGATTGCGATGACCCACGTAGCCCCCGGTATTGATGTCGATGGTCGTCATGGCCTCGGTCTGGTCGAAGATCAGATAGCCACCCGACTTCAGCGGTATGTTTCTCTCGAGAGAGCGCTTTATCTCGTCCTCGATGCCGTGCAGGTCGAAGATGGGTCGACGGCGCTTGTAGTGTTCGAGCTTCGATTCGACCTCCGGCAGGAACGTCGCGGCGAATTCCTTCATAGCCGTGAAATCGGTCTCTGAATCGATGAGTATGCGCTCGACGTCTACGTTGACAAGGTCCCGCAGTACGCGCAGCGGCAGGGCGAGGTCTTCATGAATCAGGCGACGTGACGCGCTTGAGCCGCAGCGCTCCTGGACGACACCCCATAACCTGAGCAGGTACTTGAGATCGGCGGCCAGCGCTTCGCGCGATGCGCCTTCTGCCACGGTACGGACAATGGCGCCGCAACCGATGTTCATCTCGGTGAGAAGCTGCTCGGTCATCTCGCGCAGCCGATCACGCTCCTCGACGTCCTCGATCCTCGCGGAGATGCCGACGCCATCGCTCTTGGGCAGCAGCACCAGGTGCCTGGCCGGAAGCGTGATGAACGTCGTCAACCGCGCTCCCTTGTTGCCGAGCGGGTCCTTGACGACCTGTACGAGGATGGAGTCACCCTCCCTGACCAACTCGCGAATACTCGGCAGGTCATCTTCCGTCTGCTCGCTGTTGCCGCCGTTACGCGTGATGTCCGAGGCATGCAGAAAAGCGGTACGGTCGAGGCCGATATCGATGAAAGCGGCCTGCATACCCGGCAGTACTCGTGAGACGGTACCGAGGTAGATGTTGCTGATCAGGCCGCGACGACCCTCCCGCTCGATGAAGACCTCCTGCAGGATGCCGTTCTCCAGTAACGCCGCCCGGACTTCAGACGGCGTCACATTGATCAGTATTTCCTCTTTGGATGCGTCTTCACTCATTGATCTTTACTTAGAACGTGTATCCCGGCTCCGGCCAGCAGTTTTGCGGTCTCGTAAACCGGCAGGCCGACAACGCCGGAGTAACTGCCGCTCATCGACTCGACAAAGATGCCTCCGCGACCCTGTATTGCGTAAGCACCCGCCTTGTCAGCCGGCTCACCGGTATCCCAGTACGATTCGGCTTCAGCGGTACTGATGACACGAAACCGAACATCACTGACCGACAACGCAGTTTGCATGGTATCGGCGAAACGAACAGCGACTCCCGTCATAACCCGGTGTACGCAACCGGACAGCCGGGTCAGCATCGCGACCGCGGCGTGCTTGTCGCGAGGTTTGCCGAACACGTCGTCACCGAGAACGACGGCCGTGTCGGCGCCAATGACAATGGGTGCGTTCCCGGCGGCGATAGCTTTGTCTTTCGCCAGCCGCAGAACCATGGCAGCCGGGTCCTCGCCGTCCAGGCGAGACTCGTCTACGTCAACACCAGACTGTGTAAATTGGAGGCCCAGCGCCGTCAGAAGTTCGGCGCGCCGGGGAGAAGAAGACGCGAGATGCAGTGGCTGTTCCATTTGACTTGTCGGGGTGTCTCATTCCCTGTGGTACGGATGTCCTGTTTGCAAGGTCCAGGCCCGGTACAGCTGCTCCGACAGCAACACCCTGGCCAGGCCGTGTGGCAGCGTCAGGTCTGACAACGACCAGACGAGATGCGCCCGGGAACGACACAAGTCATTGACGCCATCCGGTCCGCCGATGACAAAAGCGATGTCCAGCCCGCTATTTTGCCACTCAGTCAGTTTTCCGGCGAGTGCTTTGCTGGTGAATTGTTTTCCGCGCTCATCAAGCAGGATCATGCGTTCCCGCGGGCGCAGTTTTGAGAGAATAATTTCGACCTCGGAATCAGCGGCGCTCTGGCCCGCGCGCGTTCGGCGCGTCGTCGGGATCTTGTCGATCCGAAATTTCCAGTGCGGAGGAAACCGGCCGCTGTAGATGCGGCATGCTTCATCCACCCAGGCCGGCTGCCGGTCGCCGACAGCGATCAGCCTTATGTGCACGGGCTATGCGTCTTTCAGCGCCAGATCAGCCGACGGGCCTAATGACCACAGCTTTTCCAGGTTATAAAACTCACGCATCTTGGGCAGCATGACGTGCACCAGCGTGTCCTGCAGATCCAGCAGCACCCACTCGCCGCCTTCTTCGCCCTCTACGCCTATGGGTTTGTGGCCAGCGTCTTTGGCCTTCTCCGCAACGTTGTCGACCAGCGCCTGAACGTGGCGGCTCGAGGTACCGCTTGCGAGCACCATGAAATCGGTCACTGTCGTCATGTCGCGTACGTCGAGCTTCACAATGTCCAGACCTTTGATGTCGTCGAGCGCATCGACAACGAGATCACTTAATTGCTCGCTATTCATACGACTGAATTCTCTATCACTCAGTTCTTCTCCTTTGTTGCCAATCCACCATAACATCCGTTGCGCCTGATGTAGCCGCGAACCGCATCCGGCATAAGGAAGCGTGGGTCCCGACCGCCGGCGATCAGGTCACGTATATCCGTTGACGAAATCTCGAGCTGTGTGACGGCATGGATGTGAATCCTCCCGCATTCAGCGTCATGCAGGTCTTCGACACGGTGCGTGCCGTGCTGTTCAATCAGTTCGCCGAGTTCGCCCATATCCGGTGCCCGCCAACCGGGCCTGTGGGCGACGACGATATGCGCGAGAGACAGCAGGTCGCGCCAGCGATACCACGTGGTCAACCCGAGAAACGCATCCATACCGATAATCAGTCCGAGCGAACGACCCGGGTTCTCGTCACGCAATGCCTCCAGCGTATCGACGGAATACGATGGGCCATCGCGACGCACCTCACGATCGTCGACGATGAAGCCGTCCTGGCCATCAACCGCCGCCTCGACCATCGCGAGCCTTTCGTGAGCCGCTGCAAACGTCGCCCCTCGATGCGGCGGATCACCGCAGGGGATGAAGCACACGTCCTGAAACCTGAGCGCCTGCAACATCTCGAAGGCGGTGCGCAGGTGGCCGTAGTGTATGGGGTCGAATGTTCCGCCGAATACCCCCATGGCATTCATCGACGCATCGCTCCTGTCGCAGTTATCAAGCCGCGCGCCTCGAGGTGCCGGCTATGCCGAACACGAGGTTCATGATCAGTTGCCATGGGTCACCCCGGCGGCGCCCTTTCGCTGTGGCATCGGCTTCGGCTGCAGAGATCAATAGCGAATGAATCGACGAGAGCGAATGCCGCGACAGGCAACTCCTCAGGAGCGCCTGTCGATTCTGCCACACGCCATTGCGTTTCATGATCGTGCCGACGTCCTGTCGCATCTGGACCGCATTTGCGAGCTCCGCCAGAATTCGAAGTTCCTTGGTCAGCGCCCACAGTGCTACGACTTCGGATATCCCTTCGTGTTGCAGCCCGTATACAATGCGGGCCGCGCGTTTCGTATCGCCGCTGAGCGCTGCATCGCTGAGCTTGAACACGTCGAAACGGCTGCTATCCGCCACGGCCTTGCTCACGTCATCAGCCGTTACCGAACCCTCCCCGAGGATCAACCGCAGTTTCTCGACTTCCTGGTGAGCGGCCAGCAGATTGCCTTCGACGCGCTCAGCGATCATTCTGACCGCGCCGCGATCCGCCTCCAGGCCACTCTGCCTCAGTCGGCCGGAAATCCATGCGGGAAGCTCACGAACATCGATAGGCCAAACCGGAATGTGAACCCCTTTCGCGGCTAACGCTTTCACCCACTTCGAATTGGCGCTGCTGCGATCGAGTTTCGGCGTGATCACGATCAGCATCAGTTCATGATCGAGCTGGTCGAGCATGTCCACGATCGCCTTGCTTCCTTTCACACCGGGTTTGCCGGTCGGCAACCGCAATTCGATAATCCGGCGCTCCGAGAACAGCGATAGGTTCGCGCCCGACTCGAACAGTTGCTGCCAGTCGAAGCCGGCCGACGCCACTTGTACGTCCCGATCAACAAATCCTGCTGCTCTCGCGCCTTGGCGCAAAGCATCCAGCGTTTCGTCGACGAGCAAAGGCTCATCGCCGCTAACCAGGTAGCAGGGCGCAAGAGATGATTTCAGGTGTGAGGAAAGCTGGTTCGCCTGGAGTTTCACGCGATCGGGGCTCTCGTTGCTTGCGATGACAGGCAGGAACCCGGCAGGAGACGCTGAGTGCGATTAATGAATCTGCTCCATGTTGACCGACTCTCCCTCTAGCAGGACGGGAATACCGTTCTGCACAGGATACAACAGTTTCCTGTCATCGGTAACGAGAGCCTCTTCGAGTTCGTCGGTCAGCGCGTTGCCACCGCGATTCTGTACTTTTCCGGCCCCAATGGCCGAGTTGACCCGGCTCAGATCGTCTCTGCCGGCGATTTTCAGCCTTTTGTGGGTGATCGGGCAGCACAGGATCGTAAGTAGCTTCTTGTCCATACGCGTCTCGAGTCTAATCTAAGCCACTGATATTACAAAACTTGTAGGATGCAATGTTGTATCATTCACGGCAGAGATTCCCACTAGATTGATCACGATGTCCGACGTACCTCGAAAAACCGAGTGGCTGGACCGCGCCGCCGTGCTGCTGTCTGCCCTCTGCCTGTTGCATTGCCTGGCGTTACCGCTGATCGTGGCCGGTCTGCCGGTACTGGCACGAGCGGCGGACGATCATCTGCATGCGCAGGTTCTGGTCGTCGTCATACCGCTGAGCGTCGTTGCGCTCGGCCTGGGTTTCAGGCACCACCGCAAGCCCTGGATCGTCTGGGCAGGCGTCGCTGGTCTTGCGATCCTGGTAGCCGGCGCCACGATAGCGCACACCTATTACGGTCCACGCGTCGATACCGCGGTTACCGTGCTGGGCTCGATCGTGCTGGCGGTTGCGCACTTCTACAACAGCCGCGGCACGCGACAACCCGCGCCGACGGCCGCTCCCTAGCCCGTCTACCTCACCGATTCTCAGGTCAGCTCGGTCAGACCGTTGCCTGCACAAGGGGACTTCCGATTGAACGGAATACCCGGGTGTATTCCCGAGTGAACAAACTGTCTCTTACAGACAGCGGGCCAGCGAAAGCCTGCGCCAACGGTGGGATGTTCGAGCTAACGACTGTTACTGAGGATCTTTGCGAGGTCTGAGTTCTGGCAGGCCTCGGCTGCGTCAATGGCCGCATCGAGATCGCCAGACTGCGGGGCGAAGCGCGGGTCCAACAGTCGACAGCGAAGCATCAACTTCACAGCCGCAATATCGTGACCGGCCGCCAGGTGTTCATGAAGGATCGTTTGTGCGAGCTTGAGCGCAGCGAATTTATCCTCCCAATTCAACATCCGGCTGAAGTACCACTCCCGGGCTGCGATCGGGTCCGCTTCATCGGCACTCGAACTCACGAGAAAATCGACCGCACCGGCCGTGTTTCCGCGGCTGGCGAAGCCGTAGGCATGCGCCAACAGTTTCTCGCGCTGCGCGTCGCTTTGCGTCCGCCGCCTTTCTTCGCCTGCCGTTTCGTCCGGAGCGATTTCGACATTGTCGATGATGTCGAACGGCCTGATCGCTGCGCCGCACGCGCCGAATACAACGAAGGCCAGGTAAAGCAGCAGCAAGACGTCGTAGAACGCGGGCACGTCAGGCAGTACGACGTAGATGGCCAGCAACAGGGCGACGACGACAGGTACGACCGCGTAGCTTGGCCCCATCCTATGCATCAGTTTCCACCATGACAGCGGATTGATGCTTTGCAACGGTGAATGCGTGATGGCCAGGACACTCAGTACTGCTGGCAGCAACGCAAGCATGGCAACGACTATGAGCCAGAATCCCGCGGCACTGTCGACAAGAACGGACCGGTACATTCCCCAACCCGCCGCGCTGATCAGGACGACAGGGAACAGGCTCCAGGTGTTGTCGAACCATGCAAACCGCTCGATGCCGGCCACCTGAGGACGTCGGTCGCGTGCGCGACACTCCAGGTAATCCATCAGGCTTCTGAGGAAATACGGCATAACGACGACTAATGCGATCGCCGTGAGTATCCAGATCAGAATCACCAACGCACTCGGCGGCATCGCCGCCAGGGCAAGCGCGAACGATAGCAACAGCGTGACCACGAAAACCTGCAACACGACCGACAGTACGCGCAGTGGAAACACAAGCTCTCGCGTTACGGCTCTAAGAGTCTCTGCGAGCTGCGTCATCATCTGTCGGCGGCACGGGGTCGTAGCCGCTGCCGCCCCACGGGTGGCAGCGGGATATGCGGCGAATGGCCATGCCACCTCCCCGGAGAAGACCGTGGTCTCTGAGTGCCTCTATCGCGTACTCGGAGCAGGTAGGCTGGAATCGGCAGTTCGGCCCCAGCCACGGGGAGATTGCGTAACGGTAGATGCGGACGAGCTGGATCACTGGCCATGCAAGCAGTTGACCAACGGTCCGCGCCATCATTCGTTCGCCTGTGCCGCGAATCGCTGGATGGCGGCCAGCATCGAATCCAGGCCATTCGAACGGGTTGGGCTCAGGTGCTGTGCGAGTCCCAATGCCTGCACGAATTCGGTCGATGACGCCAGGATATCCGAGGGCTTCTTGCCGCTGTAAATCCGCAGCAGGATGGCGATCAGGCCCGACACGATGGCTGCATCGCTGATTGCGCGGAAGTTGAGGCGATCGTCCTGCTTCTCGGCAACGAACCAGACTTGCGACTGGCAGCCCTTGATCTGGTTCTCCTCGACACGCTCCGACGCGTCCAGGTCCGGGAGGCGCTTGCCGAGATCGATGATGTACTGGTAGCGGTCCATCCAGTTGTCGAAGAAGCCAAACTCCTCGATGACCTCGGCCTGCGCTTCAGTGACTTCATTGACCATCAGCTGCTGCGTCTCCAGGTGGTGCCGCCGGGCCCGTCTTCTATCTGAACGCCAGCCTCGCCCAGTTCGTTTCGGATCTCGTCCGCTCGAGCGAAATTCCTGTCGGCGCGAGCCGCCGTGCGTTCGTCAATCAGGGCTTCGATCCGCTCGGCGGACAAGCCCGAGTCGTCCTGGCCGGCAAACCACGCGTCGGGATCCGACTGCAGCAAGCCCATCAGATCGCCGGAGGCATACATCTGCGCCGCCAGCGACCGTTTGCGGGGCTCGTCGTCCGCCTTGTTCAGTTCGCGGGCGAGGCCAAAGAACTCTGCCATCGCCCTGGGCGTGTTGAGATCATCCTCCAGCGCCGCCACCAGCGCGTCCGGCGGTTCGGCCGCCGCCCGTTCTTCCCCGGTTACTTCAATACCGCGGACTGCGCCGTACAGGCGGTCCAGCATCCGGCGCGCCGACTCCATGGTTTCCTGCGACCAGTCCAGCGGCTGGCGGTAGTGAGCACCGAGTAGCGCCAGGCGAATCACCTCTCCCGGTACCGTCTCGACAAGATCGTGCACGAGCTTCACGTTGCCCAGTGACTTCGACATCTTCTCGTGATCGATGCTCAAAAAACCGTTGTGTAACCAGTACCGGGCGAACGGCGCGCCGTCATGCGCACACTGACTCTGGGCGATCTCATTCTCGTGATGCGGGAAGACCAGATCCTGTCCACCGGCATGGATGTCAATCGTCTCACCAAGGTGCTTTTCGGCCATCGCTGAGCACTCGATATGCCAGCCCGGTCGGCCCCTGCCCCACGGCGAGTCCCAACCGGGAAGCTCCGGTGTGGACGGTTTCCACAGCACGAAGTCGTGCGCATTCTTCTTGTAGTCTGCGACTTCGACACGCGCGCCGGCGATCATTTCACGGAGGCTGCGCCGGGACAGCGCGCCGTAGTGTTCGTACGACGAGACGTCGAACAATACGTGCCCCTCGGATTCGTAGGCAAAGCCCTTGTCGACCAGCGTCTCGATCATCGCGACCATTTCGCCGATGTGTTGTGTCGCTCGCGGCTCGACGTCAGGCGGCAAAACGCCTAGCGCGGCCATGTCTTCGTTGTAGATTCGACTGAATTTCTCGGTGATCGCCGAGATCGGCTCCCCGGATTCCAGCGATGCCGCGTTGATCTTGTCGTCAACGTCGGTGAAATTCCTGGCAAAAGTCACCGTGTAGCGGCGTCGCAGGACACGTGCCAACAGGTCGAATACGACGGCCGGCCGCGCGTTTCCGATATGTGCATAGTTGTAGACCGTCGGCCCGCACAGGTACATCGTCACTTCGCCGTCTTGCAGCGGGACGAAGTCGACTTTTTTGCCTTTCAGCGTGTCGTGAAGCTTGATCGTCATTTTCCTTTCGTGCGCAGTTCGCCGGTATCAACCGAAAGTGCGCAATAATAGCAATATTGCTGCGGTCCGCAGAGCCTTGTATCCTCCGCGACCCTCGTAATTTTTTCGGGTTTTTAACATGACTGCCGACGATGTTCGTTTCCAGCCCCGCCTTTCCATCGAGCAGGTGGAGGAAAGCGACGAGCTAGCGCCAAAATTCGACGACCGCGGCCTGATTACCGTCGTGACCACGGACGCCGACAGCGGCGAGCTGCTCATGCAGGGATATATGAACGAGGAAGCGCTTCGCAAGAGCATCCAGACCGGAGAAGCGCATTACTGGAGCCGCAGCCGCGAGGTGCTTTGGCACAAGGGAGCTACCAGCGGGTTCGTGCAGAAGATCCGTGAGTTATTGATCGACGACGACCAGGACTGCGTCTGGCTGCGTGTCGAGGTCGCCGGCGGTGCCAGCTGCCACGTCGGCTATCGCAGCTGCTTCTATCGCAGCGTCCCGGTCGGCAGCGACTTCGACGCGGCACAGAAAGACGGCAACGTCGACCTCATATGGACCGAGACAGAAAAGGTATTCGACCCGATCGAGGTCTATGGGGACGCGCCCAACCCGACCAAGCTCTGACACAGGCAGGCTTCTGTGGTCTGGCGCTATTTACGGCGCCGGCCCTCGCGGCGTCGACGGGCGGGGACTCGGGGGTTGAAAGCCAGCGCTTTCGCCTCGTAGGCATACTCGATCGTTCCGATGAGCCAGAACAGGTAGCCGAGCAGCTCAACGAACTCCTCGACGGCCAGCTTGATCGCCCGTTGGTAGGCGTCTCCCGCAATCGACTGCCACAATGGCTCGTGACCAACCAGGTGCACGGCGCCTGCCAGCACGCAGCCTCCGGCGAACAACAGAACGAATCCGGGCGATGGCCACGTCCTCGCAACGGCAATCCTGAGTCTCTTGTTGTGCCGGTAGAGGTAGACAATCACCAGCGCTCCGGCGATCCCGATGATGACCTGCCAGAGGTTCTCGACGATGAGCCGGTTAAAGAAGAAGTCCAGTTCGCGGACCATGAACGCCAGCGACAATCCGCCCAGCCCCACCGCGATGGTTCGTTGCGCAGGACAGTACAGCGCCACCCACAGCATCAACGCGCAACAGGCGAGCAGCATCACGGGCTGCATCAGCTCGATGGGCGAGTACTCGCTCGTGCCGAGGCTGTCGGTCGGATTCAGGAAGACCTGGATGTTCAGAAAGCCCGGATAATTGACTTCCAGTCGTGTGAGCACACCGAGCACGGCGACGACGAGGAAGAAATACAGCGCGTAGCGAATCCAGACCATACCTGACTATACACCGCGCGAATGTCTGACAATAATCATAGATTAATCAATAATTTAAGTAGCTCTATCGGACATTGAAGGCGGGCTCGCGCCGTCGTCACGAAGCCTGAATGTCGGTACGCCATCCCGAGAAATCAGCTCGTGATCGACGAGCCAGCAGCGTGCGTCGTCGGCGTCGGAAGCGAACCACGCAGCAGTGTTGCCCAGCCTGAAGCTGTAGCCCCAACTGTCCATGTCGCGCATCAGCTGGTCTTTACCTACCCCTTCAAGGCAGTCGCCGAGCAGCACCTGCAGGTAGCAGACGGCCGACTCCTCGAGGTCGTCACCACCGGCATCTCGATGAAGGGTCTCGCGTCGCTCTGCTGTCATGCAGACAATGTGGCCTGCCTCATGAAAGACCGAATGGACTGGCGTATCGAGGCGTGCATAGACGCTCTTACCGATCACGCCAGCCTCGGGTTCGCCCCAGAAAGTGCCAGGTATGGGCAGGTCCTCTGCAACCAGCTTCAACGACAGGTCGAAGCGTACGAGAAGATCAGCGACGGGATCGGGACCGATGTCGCGAATCCTCAGCATTCGGCCGTGCCTCAGATCGCGTCAATCTGCTTGATGATGATCCGGACGAGGTCTTCGACAATGGACTCGCGGAGCAGCTGCTCTTCGGCTGCCTTACCCAGGACGCGGTTCTCATCGTAGGTATAGTCGCGTGTCAGCGTCAGCGTCCGGGGCGCAAGCAGGCTCTCCTGGTCGCTGGAAAGCGAATACTCGACGGTATAGAAGACCTCGTACTCCGTTGGAACGTTCCTGGCCGACACCGACAGAACACGCTGCCCGGTCTGCTCCGCCAGTATGGTCAGCGTAGCCGCGTCCGCCGAAGCCGAGTCGGCAACCACCACACCGGACCCGGTCAGCGCATCGTCAAGCGCCCGATACAGCGCGCTGTATCGGTCATTGGTATCGATGTAGGTCGTCGACATCGCAGGCGGCAGGCTGTAGGCCCCCTGCAGCGCAAAACCGCAGCCGGACAACATGACTATCACGGCGGCCAGGCTGACCAGACCTGCGCGCGAAACCTGGCTGCTCTTGGCGCCGTCTCTATGTCGCTGGAGTTCTTTCACGTCACTGCTAGACAACGATGTTGACCAGTTTTCCGGGTACGACGATAGTCTTCCGGACAGCCTTGCCTGCAACGAATCGCTGCACGTTTTCGTCCGCGAGAGCCTTCTCGGCAATCGTTTCCCGGTCGGCGTCCGCCGGGACAGAAATCTTGCCGCGCAGCTTGCCGTTGACCTGAACGACGATTTCCATGCGGTCCTGTTCGAGCGCCGCCTCATCGATCTCCGGCCAGGGCTGGTCTATCAGAGAGGTTTCATGCCCGAGCGCCTCCCAGAGCGCGTGACAGATATGAGGCGTAATCGGCGACAACATCAAGACCACCGATTCCAGCGCCTCGCGTACCACGGCCCGACCGTTGTCGCTGTCATCATCGAAACGGTTGACGGCGTTGAGCAGCTCCATCGAGGCGGCAACAGCCGTGTTGAACGTGTAGCGCCGGCCGAGATCGTCAGAAATTTTCGCGATGGTCTCGTGCGTCTTCCGCCGCAGATCCCTCTGTGCGTCTGACAGGCTGGACTTGTCGATCGGCGGGACAACACCCGCCTGCTCCTGAACCGAGCCCCAGAATCGCTTCAGGAACCGGAAACTGCCCTGGACCCCGTCGTCGGACCATTCCAGCGATTGCTCCGGCGGCGCGGCAAACATCATGAACAATCGAACGGTGTCCGCGCCGTAGCGAGCGATCAGATCCTGCGGATCGACCGTGTTGCCCTTGGCCTTGGACATCTTGGCGCCGTCTTTGAGCACCATCCCCTGGGTGAGCAGGCGCGTGAAGGGCTCGTCCGTATCCGTCAGGCCTTCGTCGCGCAAGAGCTTGTGGAAGAACCGAGCGTACAACAGGTGCAGGATCGCGTGTTCGACACCCCCCGTGTACTGATCGACCGGCAGCCAGTAGCCGGCGCGTTCATCCAGCATGCGTTCATTATTGTCGTGGCTCGCGTACCTGGCGTAGTACCAAGACGATTCGACGAACGTGTCGAAGGTGTCCGTCTCACGCCGGGCCGGTTTGCCACACTTGGGACAGGTCGTGTTGATGAATTCCGGCATCTCCTTCAACGGTGAGCCAACACCCTTGAACTCGACCTCTTCGGGTAACACGACCGGAAGCTGATCCTCCGGAACGGGCACGGCGCCGCAGTCATCGCAGTAGATGATCGGTATCGGCGCGCCCCAATAGCGCTGCCGGGAGACGCCCCAGTCACGAAGTCGATAATTGACCTGCCGCCGACCGCGACCGCTCTCCTCGAAGAAATCAGCAATCGCATCGAATGCCGCCTGGAACTCCAGTCCGTCGTATTCACCGGAGTTGACGAGCACCCCCTTGTCGACAAAAACGGCCTCGTCGATATCGATTTGGGTCCCATCCATCGGCGCAATAACCTGTTTGATCGGCAGGTCGTGTTTCTTGGCGAACTCCCAGTCGCGCGCATCGTGTCCGGGCACCGCCATGACAGCGCCCGTTCCGTAGCTCATCAGCACAAAATTCGCGACCCACAGTGGCACCGGCTCACCCGTCAGCGGGTGAATGACGTTGATGCCGAGCGCCATACCGCGCTTTTCCATCGTCTCGAGCGTTGCCTCGGCCGCGTCGGTCTTCTTGCATTCGTCGATGAACGCCTGGATGTCAGGACTGTCCCTGGCCGCAGACTTTGCGAGCGGGTGTTCCGCCGCGACAGCCATGTAGGTGACGCCGAACAGCGTGTCGGGTCGGGTCGTAAAGACCGTCAGCGGCTCGCTCTCGCCTTCAACCTCGAAGGACAACTCGATGCCCTCGGAGCGCCCTATCCAGTTGCGCTGCATCGTCTTGACCGAGTCCGGCCAGCCCGGCATGCGATCCAGCTGCTCGAGCAGCTCGTCGGCGTAGGCCGTGATCTTCATAAACCACTGCGGGATTTCACGACGTTCCACCAGCGCGTCGGAGCGCCAGCCGCGACCATCGATGACCTGCTCGTTCGCCAGCACGGTCTGGTCGACCGGGTCCCAGTTGACGACCGAGTTCTTGCGATAGACGAGACCCTTCTCGAACAGGCGAGTAAACAGCCACTGTTCCCAGCGATAGTAGTCCGGCTTGCAGGTAGTGACCTCGCGCGACCAGTCATAGGCGTAGCCGAGCTGATCGAGCTGGCCTCGCATGTAGTCGATGTTCTCGTAGGTCCACTTCGCCGGAGGCACGCCGCGCTTGATGGCCGCGTTTTCCGCCGGCATCCCGAACGCGTCCCAGCCCATAGGCTGCAGGACGTGCTTACCCTGCATTCGCTGGTATCGCGCGATGACGTCATTGATCGTGAAGACCCTGACATGCCCCATGTGCAAGCGGCCACTCGGATACGGAAACATCGTCAGGCAGTAGAACTTGTCCTTGTCCGGGTCTTCCGATACCTCAAAGCAACGAGTCTCTGACCAGTGGGCCTGAGCTGCCTGCTCGACAGTCGGGGGGTCGTACGCGCGTGTCATGGAATTCTGAGTGCCAGCATAAAGAGGCGAAAGCCTACCTCAAGATCGCGAGATACGCAGCAACCATGAGCCGGTCGTCGAACGCATACCGAAGCTTGCGGCCACCGGGGCTCAGAGACTGGCCCGGCTCCGGAACCAGAAGAAACCGAGGAGCAGCAGCGACAGGCCAACCATGGGCCAGTTTCCCCAACCGACGTACGGCGTCGATCCGCTGTGAGGTTGCACCATCTGCGTCAGGCGTGCCTGGCGGAACTGGGGACCGGGGTTGCCGACGATCTCGCCCCCGGCATCGATGAATGCACTGACGCCGGTGTTGGTCGAGCGAATGGTCGGCCGTCCTACTTCCAGCGAGCGCATGCGGGCAATCTCGAGATGCTGGTGAGGTGCTATCGAATCGCCGAACCAGGCATCGTTGCTGACGTTGACGATGAGCTCGGCCGCCGGGAACGCGTACAGCTGTTCGGCGCCGTACGCATCCTCGTAACAGATCGCGGTTGCGACCTTGAGCCCGTCCCCGGTCTGCAGAAGCGGTTGCACCGCCTGGCCGGCCTTCAAATCCGTGTGCGGAAGGCTCATCATTTTCATCCATTCCCGCACGCGCGCAGGCACGGGGAAATACTCACCGAAAGGCACGAGATGCCGCTTCCGGTAAAACGTGACGTCATTGTCTCCACTCAGCATAGCGACGCTGTTGTAGACCTTCGGGTCTCCCCGGTCGTCGTTGAATTCCAGCACACCGAAAGCAACCGTCTGACCGCGCTGGGCCGTGTCCGATTTCATGATGCGAATAAACTGCTGCAGTTCCTGTTGCTGACTGCCTCGGGTCGGGATGGCAACCTCGGGCCATACGAGCAGCGAGCTTGACGCCTCCCTGGCAGTCGCGTTCCTGTAGTAGGACATCGTCGGCACCAGCTGGTCCATATCCCATTTGCGGTCCTGCGAGATGCCCGCCTGCAGGATCGTGGCGCGAATTGCCTGCCCGCTTGGCTCGGTCCAGCTGACAAGACACAACAGGCCGCCCAGCACCCATGGCAATAGCGCCAGGCCGGCGCCGGTGATGCGAAGGACGTCTTTGCTCATCAGCGCGAGGATGATAGCCGCGACGCTGAACAACATCGCGAACGAAACACCGTACACGCCGAACACTGGCGCGAAACCCGCCATCGGAAGATCGATCTGGCTATAGCCCGCGGCAAGCCACGGGAAGCCGGTCAGGACCCAGCCGCGCAACCATTCGACTGCGACCCATGCAGCCGGCGCCACCCAGAGCAGACGCAGGGGCTCGCCATGCGACAGGCCATTGATCAGCCAGCCCGTCAGACCGAGCCACAGCGACATGATCAACACCAGGCCGAGCATCAGGATCAACGCAACCCAGGCCGGCGCCTCGCCGAAGATGACGACCGAAATGTAGATCCAGTAGGTGCCGGACAGGAACAGGCCGAAGCCGAACCAGAACATGTGGCCGTAAGCGTCTTTCGGAGATACCGTCAGGCAGACATACAGCACCGGTACGAGAACGATCGGCATCAACAGTGACAGACCGACCGGCGCGAACGTCGACGTGTACAGAACGCCGAGAACAAAAAAGATCAGTCGACTGACGCGTGGCCGGTCCGCCGGCCACTGAAGCACCGAACCCTTGAGTTCCATTGCTATTCGCTGTCCCTCTGGACCTGCAGCAGGTCGATACGGCGTTTGTCCGCCTTGACGACAGCGAATCGGAAGCCGTCGAATTCGAGTTTTTCGCCGCGGCGCGGCAAACGGCCGAGCTGGTGCATCACGAGACCACCGACAGTGTCGTAGTCTTCATCGCTGAGCTCGCACTCGAAGTACTCATTGAAATCCTCGATGCGGGTCAGCGCCCGGACGGCAAACGTCGGCATGCCGTCCTTCTCGCCGTCGGGACGAATGAAGTCGGCCTCTTCAGGATCATGCTCGTCATCGATCTCTCCGACGATTTCCTCGAGAACGTCTTCGATCGTCAGCAGGCCGGCAACGCCGCCATACTCGTCGACGACGATGGCCATGTGATTGTGACTGGCTCGAAACTCCTTGAGCAGTGCATTGAGCCGCTTCGACTCCGGGATCACGGAGGCGGTTCGTAGCAGTCGCCGTACCGGGACTTCCTCGACATCGACGTTGCCAAGGTAGCGCAGCAGGTCCTTGGCCAGCAGCACACCCAGCACTTCGTCGCGATCCTCACCGATCACCGGAAAACGTGAATGTCCGGAGTCGACGATCACCTCCAGCATTTCTTCGAGTGACTGTTCGAGGTCGATAACGACCATCTGCGATCGCGGAACCATGACATCTCGAACCTGCGTTTCGGACACCTCGAGGACGCCACTCAGCATGCTCTTTTCTTCGGCATCCAGCTGGATCTCTGGCTGCTGGATCAGTTCCTGTATTTCTTCCCGGCTCCAGGGTTCGCCCGAGAAAGCGCGTCGAAGACGTGCGACGAGCCCAGGGTTCCCTGTGCCGCTGGTACTTGGAGGTTTTTCGTTCATTACTCTTAAGTCTGGGAATTCAGCGATTTACGCCAATTCTCTATTGTATCAAGCGTTTTAATCCCGGGCGATATACGGGTCGGCAACCCCGCCTCGGGCCAGTATCTTTTTTTCCAGTCGCTCCATGACCTCGGCTTCCTCATCGTTCATATGGTCATGGCCCGCCAGGTGCAGGACACCGTGGGTCACCATGTGGGCCCAGTGGTCCTCTGGCGTCTTTTCCTGCTCGCGGGCCTCTCGTGCGACGACCGGACCGCAGATCGCAAGGTCACCCAGCAACAGCGGTTCATCGGGCGGCGGCGCCACGTCGAACTCCATCGGGAAGGACAACACGTTGGTCGCTTTGTCCTGGTCGCGATATTCGCGGTTCAGTCGCCGGCTCTCCTCTTCATCGACCACGCTCAGCGAAACTGAAACCGCACCGGCTTTGTCTATCTCGTCCAGGGCAAGTTCGACCCAGCGGGTCAGGATCGATGGGTCCGGAATGTCCGCCAGGCCTTCGGCAATGTGCACGTCGACCAGCGACGCTGGGTCGGCGTTCAATTTGAGTCGTCTGCCGACTCGTAAGCCGCGACGATCCTCTGCACGAGCGCATGCCGGACGACATCCTGCTTCGTAAAAAACGTGAACCCGATGCCGTCGACGCCTTCGAGTATCTCGATCGCGTTGCCGAGGCCGGACTGCTTGCCCGAAGGAAGGTCGATCTGGGTCACGTCGCCCGTGACCACCGCTCGCGAGCCGAAGCCGATCCTCGTCAGGAACATCTTCATCTGCTCGACGCTGGTGTTCTGCGCTTCGTCGAGGATGACGAAGGATTCATTGAGTGAGCGTCCGCGCATAAACGCCAGCGGTGCGATCTCGATGACGTTGCGCTCGATCAGGCGACTGACGTGCTCGGCGCCCAGCATATCGTACAGCGCGTCGTACATCGGCCTCAGGTAGGGGTCGACCTTCTGCGACATGTCGCCCGGCAGGAAGCCCAGGCGCTCGCCGGCTTCCACCGCGGGGCGCACCAGCACGATGCGGCGGATCTGCTCTGCTTCGAGAGCGCCCACGGCGGCAGCGACGGCAAGATAGGTCTTGCCGGTACCGGCGGGGCCAATGCCGAATGCAAGGTCGTGCTCGGCGACGTTCTTCAGGTACCGCGCCTGGTTGGCACCGCGTGGCCGAATCAGCTTCATCCGCGTCTGGATAGCCGTTTCGTCGGCCAGCGCATCGGTTTCGTCCGGGCTGTCTTCTTTCATGGCGGTTTCCTGGAGCAGCATGTGCACGCGCTCCGGATCAAGCCGCTCCTTTGCCGTCATCGCGAACAGCGAACGTATGACGTCGCCCCCGATCTCGGCGGCACCCGGGCGGCCGGTCACTCGAAAACGATTGCCGCGGCTCGCGATGTCCACGTGCAGTCGGCGTTCTATTTGTCGCAGATGTTCGTCGAACTGGCCGCAGAGATTTAACAGGCGGTCGTTGTCGGCGGGCTCCAGGACGATGTCCTGGGATATTTGAACGGCATTCAAGGCGGGTTCTTCATTCCTCTCGTGCGGGGATTGCAGATTCGCGGTGCATAAACATGCACCGATCAACAGATTACCGCGTCAGATGCGGCTATGGAAGGCTTTGCGGGCCTACGCGGCAATCGTGCTGGTCATGCGGCCGCGCAGCGAGTTGGGCAGGGCTTCGGTGATCTCGACGTCGACGAAACTGCCGATCACGGACTGATCGGCGTCGAAATTGACCCAGCGATTGTTCTCCGTCCGGCCGGTCACCTGGGCGTCACTCTTCTTCGAGAGCCGCTCGACCAGCACTCGCTGCGTTGTCCCTACCATGTCACGGGAAATGGCCATGGCCTGCTGATTGATCCGTGCCTGCAGCAACTGCAAGCGCTGCTTCTTTACGTCCAGCGGCGTGTCGTCGGTGAGGCTCGCGGCGGGTGTCCCGGGTCTTGCGCTGTAGATGAAACTGAAGGACTGGTCGAAGCCAACCTCGGCGATAAGATTCATCAGTTTCTCGAAATCCGCCTCCGTCTCACCGGGGAATCCGACGATGAAATCGGATGATAGCGAGATTCCCGGGCGAGCAGCTTTGAGCTTCCTGATCTTCTGCTTGTATTCGATCGCCGTGTGGCCACGCTTCATCATCGACAGGATGCGGTCTGAGCCGTGCTGAACCGGCAGGTGCAGATAACTGGCAAGCTCCGGCACCTCGGCATAGGCCTGAACCAGGCTGTCCGTAAACTCGACCGGGTGCGACGTCGTGAATCGAATACGATCGATGCCGTCGATTTCGGCAACGTAGTAGATCAGCGTCGCCAGGTCGGCGAGCCCGCCGTCATGCATCGGTCCCTGGTAGGCGTTCACGTTTTGTCCGAGCAGGTTGACTTCCCGTACGCCCTGCTCAGCGAGCATGACGACCTCGGTAATGACATCATCAAGCGGGCGGCTGATCTCTTCGCCGCGCGTGTAGGGCACGACGCAGAAGCTGCAGTACTTGCTGCAGCCTTCCATGACAGATACGAAGGCCGTACAGCCGTCGGCCCGGGGTTCCGGCAGTCGATCGAACTTCTCGATCTCGGGGAACGAGATATCGACGACAGACTGTCGTTTCGAACTGACCTCATCGACCATCTCGGGCAGACGATGCAGCGTCTGCGGCCCGAACACGAGATCGACAAATGGTGCACGCTTCGTGATGCCATCGCCCTCCTGGCTGGCCACACAGCCGCCAACGCCGATCATGACGTCATCACGCATGTCCTTGAACGGCCGCCAGCGGCCCAGTTCCGAAAAGACCTTCTCCTGCGCCTTCTCGCGAATCGAACAGGTGTTAACCAGCAGCAGGTCAGCCTCTTTCGGCTCCTGCGTCAACTCATAACCATGCGATTCCCTGAGCACATCCGCCATCTTCTCGGAGTCGTACTCATTCATCTGGCAACCAAAGGTCTTGATGAAAAGTTTCTTGCTCATTTCTGTACTTGCTGTCGTGTCGACCCATTAGGCGCTGAGCTCATGTCAGGGTCCAGAAGCAGGCTTGCGACTTGCTCTAGGAGGTCGTCTGTGACCAACCCGAGAAGGCGTTCAGGTGTTGCGAGACAAGGCGCCGACGGATTTAAAAGCGGAGGGTACACGCAAGTACATGAGCATTTTAAATCCGGCGGCAACGCCGTATCGCGGCGGCTGACGGCCTCGTGCGCTAAAAGGGAATGTCGTCGTCGAAGTCGTCTGCTGGCGGCGGCGGCTTACTCCCAGGCCCCGGATCACCGCTACCCATGGGCGCGGAACCACCGCCGCGTCCGCCGAGCATCTGCATTTCGTCAGCGATGATCTCCGTCGTGTAGCGGTCATTGCCGTCCCGGTCCTGCCACTTGCGGGTCCTGAGTTTACCTTCGATGTAGACCTGTGAGCCCTTGCGCAGGTACTCGGCGGAGATTTCCGCCAGCCGGCCGAACATGGCGACCTTGTGCCATTCGGTCCGGTCCTTCTGTTCACCCGTCTGCTTGTCCTTCCAGGATTCGTTGGTTGCGACGGTAAAATTGGTTACCGCGCCACCTGACGGCATGTATCGCGTGTCCGGGTCCTGTCCCAGGTTTCCGACGATGATGACTTTGTTGATTCCGCGGGCCATGCCACACCTCTTCTTTTCTGATTATCCGCTCGGAGTCTTCCCGAGGGGGGCCTATTTTAGTGCCTGACCGGGCAAAAGCCACCCGCAATTCCGGGCCTAGGCTAAGGATTTGGGCCGGATGAGCCCCTGCACTCCCAGCCAGATCAGGGCGAACATGACACAGATGAGGAATACCAGCGACGGATCCCCGCCAGCGATGAAGCGACCGCCGACGACTCCCCCGACGAAGGCGCCCAGGAACTGCGACGATGAAAACACGCCGAGCGAGGCCCCTCGCGCGGTGTCACTGGCCAATATCGATACGCGCGATGGCAGCGCCGCTTCGAGGAAGTTGAACCCGGCGAAGAACAGCGCCAGCGCGATGAACACGCCCGACATCGAGAACCCGGCGAACGCCAGCAAAAGTTCCGCAACCAACAGCAGCAGCACCGCGGTGACGATGGTCGAAGACTTGCCTTGACGCTCGTCGCGCAGGATCAGCGGCACAGTGCCGAGCAGCGACACGAGCATGGCGCCGACATAGATCGTCCAATGCTCGGTGATCGGCAACTCGAGACGCCCGGCAAGCAGGAACGGCAGGGCAACGAAGCTCGCTGTCAGGATCGCATGCAGCAGGAAAACGAAGAAATCGAGCTTCAGGAGTTCCGGCGTGATGGCCTGTCTGAATTCCCAGCTCTGTGCCCGGGTGTTGTGCCGGGCTTCGGCGGGCACGGCCATCAGCATGAGTATCGCCAGCGCGGCAACCACGGCGCTCAGGACAAACAGCGCCCGGACGCCCAACGCCGCGGCGATGTACGGGCCGACGACCATCGCAAGCAGGAAGGCGAAGCCTACGCCGATTCCGAAGATGGCCATCGAGCGCGTCCGGACCGCAGGCCGGGTCGCGTCCGCGACCAATGCGGACAGTGTCGCCGATATCGCACCCGCACCCTGCATCAGCCTGCCTGCTATGACCCCGTAGATCGATTCGGCACTCGCAGCGAGAATGCTGCCGGCGGCAAACACCAGCAAGCCGCCGACGATGACCGGCACGCGTCCCACCCGGTCAGACAGCGCTCCGAGCGGAATCTGGAGGGACGCCTGGGTCAGGCCGTAGCCGCCGACCGCAAGGCCGATCAGCAGGGGCGACGCGTCCGAGAGCCCGGCCGCGTACAGCGCGAGCACCGGCAGCAGCGAGAACAGGCCGAACATCCTGAGCATGCCAATCAGCGCAAGTACGGTGACCGATCGGCGCTCGGACGGCAGCATGTTGTTGTTTGTTTTGGGCTCGTCGCTATTCATCGCCGCGTGTTTTGCGCCGGAGTCAAAAGGCGGCGTATATTAGCAGGTTGCTCGTCGCGAAATTGCCTCCTTTATGAAAACTATCGACATCCGCGGTGCACGGACGCACAACCTATGTGACCTCGATCTCAGTCTCCCGAGAGACAAGCTGATCGTGTTCACAGGTTTGTCCGGTTCCGGTAAGTCTTCCCTGGCCTTCGACACGATCTATGCTGAAGGTCAGCGGCGTTACGTCGAATCGCTGTCGGCGTACGCGCGGCAATTCCTGTCGATGATGGAAAAGCCCGACATCGATCATATCGACGGGCTGTCACCGGCAATCTCCATAGAACAGAAGTCGACGTCGCACAATCCGCGCTCTACCGTCGGTACGGTCACCGAGATTCACGACTACCTGCGCCTGCTCTTCGCTCGTGCCGGTACCCCGCGTTGCCCGGAGCACGACACGAATCTCGAGGCGCAGACGGTAAGCCAGATGGTGGACCAGGTGCTCGCGCTGCCCGAGGGATCGAAGCTTATGTTGCTCGCCCCGGTCGTTGCCGATCGAAAGGGTGAGCATCTTGCGCTGATGGCGGACCTGATGGCGCAGGGATTCGTACGTGCGCGCATCGACGGCGAAGTGTATGAGCTGGACCAGCCCCCAAAGCTGGATCTGCGCAAGAAACACACGATTGAGGCGATCGTCGACCGCTTCAAAGTGAAAGAAGATCTGAAGCAGCGGCTTGCGGAGAGCTTCGAGACGGCACTGAGGCTCGCGGACGGTGTCGCGAAAGTCGCCTGGATGGACAGCGACGAAGAAGAGATCGTCTTCTCCGATCGCTTCGCCTGCAATATCTGCGGGTACAGCCTGTCCGAACTCGAGCCCCGCCTGTTCTCCTTCAACAGTCCGACAGGTGCCTGTACCACCTGTGACGGGCTCGGCGTCAAGCAGTTCTTCGATCCGGAACGTGTCGTGGTCAACAAAGCGCTGTCGCTGGCGGGCGGCGCTATCCGTGGCTGGGACCGCAAGACAACCTATTACTACCAGATGATCCAGAGCCTGGCGACGCATTACGATTTCGACATCGAGCAGCCGTTCGAATCGCTGGGCGAGAAGCTGCAGAAGATCGTCCTGTGGGGCAGCGGGAACGAGAAGATCGAGTTCTTCTACGCCAACTCACGCGGTATGCAGGTCAAGAAGAGGCATCGCTTCGAGGGTGTGATCCCGAACCTGGAGCGTCGATATCGCGAGACTGAGTCGAGCGCCGTTCGCGAGGAGCTCGCGAAGTTCCTGAACAGCCAGGCCTGCCCGGATTGCGGCGGAACGCGACTCAATGTGGCCGCTCGGCACGTATTCGTCGACGGGCATTCTCTGCCCGAAATCTCGGGCAAGTCGGTGGGCCACGCGAAGGCCTTTTTCGAAGAGCTGTCCCTGGAGGGCTGGCGAGCCACAATTGCTGACAAGATCGTCAAGGAGATTAACGACCGGCTCGGCTTCCTGTCGGACGTCGGGCTCGACTACCTGTCCCTGGACCGCAGCGCAGAGACATTGTCCGGCGGCGAGGCACAACGCATCCGGCTCGCCAGCCAGATCGGGTCGGGGCTCGTCGGTGTGATGTACATCCTGGACGAGCCGTCGATCGGGCTGCACCAGCGCGATAACCAGCGCCTGCTGTCGACGTTGATACATTTGAGGGACATCGGCAATACGGTCATCGTGGTCGAACACGATGAGGACGCGATACTCGCCGCCGATCACGTCCTCGATCTGGGCCCCGGTGCCGGCGTCCACGGCGGCAAGATTGTCGCAGAGGGTACCCCGGAGGAGATCAAGGCCAACCCGGCTTCGTTGACCGGACAGTACCTGTCCGGCGCCCGGTGTATCGAGGTTCCGTCCGAACGGGCAAAGCCCGACCGCAAGAAGCAGCTGTCGATACGCGGCGCCAGGGGCAACAACCTGAAGAACGTCAACGTAGACATTCCGGTCGGCCTGATGACCTGCGTCACGGGCGTATCCGGCTCCGGCAAGTCGACGCTGGTCAACGACACGCTGTACAAAGCCGTCGCCGACGAGCTGAACAGGAGCAGCCACAACCCGGCGCCGCACAAGAGCATCAAGGGGCTCAAGAATATCGATCGCGTCATCGATATCAGCCAGAGCCCGATCGGGAGGACGCCGCGCTCGAACCCCGCAACCTACAGCGGTCTATTCACGCCGATACGCGAGCTTTTTGCGGGTACGCAGGAGGCCCGTTCGCGGGGCTACATGCCGGGGCGCTTCAGCTTCAATGTGAAGGGCGGACGCTGTGAAGCCTGCCAGGGCGACGGCGTCATCAAGGTCGAGATGCATTTCCTGCCTGACGTCTATGTCCCGTGCGACGTCTGCGAAGGCAAGCGCTACAACCGTGAGACCCTGGAGATTCGCTACAAGGGCAAGACGATTCACGAGGTCCTCGAGATGACCGTCGAGGACGCGCTGGAATTCTTCAAAAATGTCCCGGTCGTCGCCAAAAAGTTGCAGACGCTGCTCGATGTCGGGTTGTCCTATATCCGTCTCGGTCAGAATGCGACGACGTTGTCGGGCGGCGAGGCGCAGCGGGTGAAGCTCGCGCGTGAGCTTTCCAAGCGGGACACCGGCAGTACGCTGTACATACTGGACGAGCCGACGACCGGGTTGCATTTTCATGACATCGAGATGCTGCTGTCGGTACTGCATCGGCTTCGTGATCGGGGCAACACGGTGCTCGTGATCGAGCATAACCTCGATGTCATCAAGACGGCCGACTGGCTGATTGACCTGGGCCCGGAAGGTGGTGACGGTGGCGGCGAAATCATCGCAGCGGGCACGCCGGAGGACGTCGCAGCGACAGGGGCGTCATTCACCGGGCAATACCTGAAGCCGCTGCTCGGTGGCGCAGCGGAAAAACGTCGCGCCTGACCGCGTTCGATGGCGAAGCTGACGATCCTCAGTCGGCGACCGGCTCTCGACTGGTCTCAATCGGCAATGCTGACTGACTCGATTACGATCGGATTAGCCAGCACCTGGCCGGCGAGGTAGGGGTTACTCGTCAGAGCATCGGCCTCGAGAGCATGGATGCGGCGCACGACGTCCATTCCAGATACCACTCGACCGAAGACGGCAAACCCTAGGCCATCCGCGTTGCGCTCGCCGCCGAAATCGAGGGCCGGCTGTTCACCGACACAGATGAAAAACTCGGTGGACGCGGTGCCGATCCCGGCGCGCGCCATCGAGATCGCGCCATCGACATGCTTAAGGCCCGTGCGCTCAGTCGTTTCATGCGCGATCGGCGCGAACGGCGAGCCACGATCCTGCACCCCGCCCTGGATGACCGATATCGGCGGCGTACCATTGTCGTTGTCGGGTCTCACAACCCGGTAGAAACCGGCGCCGTCGAGGTACCTGCCCTCTGCCAGCCGCAGGAAGTTCGCGCCGGTCAACGGTGCGACATCGGCCGCGATCTCGATCCTGATGTCGCCCATGCTGGTCTGCATCAGGATCTCAGGCCGCTTCGCCTCTGGCGAACCGCAGGCCGCGATCATCAGTGACACGAAGAGCATCAGAATTCTCATGTTCCGGTCTCCCGCCGGTAGAAGTTGGTCATGGCCCTCGCGAAACGCGCTGTCGATGAGGGATCGGTACGAAAGTACAGCGACGGCTCGATGAGCTCCAGTTCCATCAGCAGAAACCCGCCCGGCTCTGCGGTCACGAAGTCAACGCGCGCGTAGGCAGGCCCGGGCTGTAGCGAATCGACGATGGCCTGCGCACGGGATATGAGCTCCGGCGATGCGTCGTGCAGCCGGATGTCGGACCCATGCTCCTCCTGCGTGCGGAAATCGCCCTGCTTGGGCACCTTCAGTATCGCGTGGCTGTAGCCGCCGTCGAAGAAGAACAGCGAGTATTCGCCGACCTCCTGTACTACATCGAGGAACGGCTGCAGCATGAACGGCCGGTTGCTGTAGGCTTCGAGCAGCGCCGCTGTCGCGAGCCCCGTGCCCTTGTCCAGCACGTGCGTATCCATCGCGTTCGCACCGACGACCGGCTTGATCACGATTCGCTCCGCGTCGAATGTCTCGAAGGCCGCCTGCAGGCAGCCCTCCGTCAGAACGTCGTGCCATTCGGTTGGCACGATATCGAAACCGCGATTCTCGAGTTCCCTCAGGTAGGTCTTGATCGCGTTCCAGCGAATCGTATCCAGGTTATTGACGAGCAAGGCTCGCGATGCGTCGATTCGTTCCAATGCCTGCATAAAGTCGTCGAGGTGTTCGTGGTAGTCCCAGGGCGTGCACACATACGCGAGGTCGACAGCATCCCAGTCAACGGAGCTGTCGCGCCATGAGCGTTTCTCGACGGTCCAGCCCAGCGTTTCCATTGCCGGGACCGACAGGTCCGCATCGGAGACGAAATCCTCCAGGGAGTCCATGCTGATATAGACGCATTTCATCGGTTCGATACCACTTGAAACAGAAGACAGGGCACGGGCGAGTCACGAGCGAGGAGTGTCTCATGAAGTTACGAGGGAGCCACACAAATCCGACAAAACGACGCTAATAAATGAGCGCGTGATCCACAAGGAAGCGGCCGTCCTTCTCCACGAGCACGAGGTCGGCGACGAACTCGTCGTCCGTCTCTGTCGCATACTGGCGCCATACGACGGCAACCGAGTCCCTGCGGCGGAATATCGCCACCAGTTCACGACGACTGAACAGTCCGCAGCGCGACTGGAAGTCCTGGCACATCCGTTCGAGTCCCGCCTCGGAAACGATCGACCGCAGGCGCTCGGTGAAATCGCTGACGTGCATGGCATGGTCGATCCGATTCGAGCCCTCCATAAGGCGGTCCATGATCGGGTCGGCCACCGCGAGGATCTCGTCATCACTCTTTCCTGACAACTGCATACGTTCTCCTGCTATACCGTTTCTAATAGTGAGGCGGGATCTCGTGCTGTCCGCCGTCGTCGGTGCCGGCATCGGCCAGACTCTGCATTTTGTCGATCAGGGACCTGCAAAGTTCCTCAAGCTGCATAATGCGTGCCTGCTGGTCGGTGATGACGTCATTCAACTCGAGAATGGTCTGTTCCTGGTGAGCGAGCTTGAATTCGATCTCTGTCAGTCTGTCATCGGTCACTGTCTGTTCTCTCAGGCTTCAACGGTCACTGACCCGCGATACGAGTCAGGTTAAGATTGTAGACCAGCCCTGACCGTCAGCCCTATGTCACTTCTTCGATTCGACGAAATATCACTCGACTTCGGTGAACTGCGCATTCTTCGCGAGGCATCACTGAGCATCGACGCCGGGGAGCGCGTCTGCCTCATCGGGCGCAACGGCGCCGGCAAGTCGACGACGCTCAAGCTGATCACCGGCGAGATCGACGCCGACCGCGGCGACATTACGCGCAAGGACGGGCTCATCGTCAGCCAGCTTGCGCAGAATCTGCCCGAGGCTATCGATCTGCCCGTGCGCGATGTGGTGCGCTCGGGCCTCGAGGGCATTGAACAGCTGCTGGCCGAGTACCGGGAGCGCTCCGCGCAGAATCTCGACAAGCACGGCCTGCGGGAACTCGAGCAGCTGCATGCACAGATCGACGCGCACGACGGCTGGCATCTCGACCAGCGGGTTGAAGAGACGATCACGGACCTGAACCTGCCCGCGGACAAGAAGATGAGCGAGCTCTCCGGTGGCTGGAGGCGGCGCGTGGCGCTGGCGAAGGCGCTCGTCCAGAAGCCCGACCTGCTGTTGCTCGACGAACCCACGAACCACCTCGACATCGCAACGATTCAGTGGCTGGAGGAGCGCATCTACAATTGGCCGGGCGCCATTGTGTTCATCACCCATGATCGGGCCTTCCTGAAGAAGCTGGCGACACGCATCATCGAGATCGACCGTGGCAAGCTGACCAGCTGGCCCGGCGACTATGACAACTTTCTCAGGCGTAAGGAAAAGGCGCTCGAAGACGAGGCTGCCGCGAATGCGCGCTTTGACAAGAAGCTCGCCGAGGAGGAAGTCTGGATTCGCCAGGGCATCAAGGCGCGCCGCACCAGGAACGAAGGCCGCGCGAGGGCGCTCATGAAGATGCGCGAAGAGCGCGAGCAGCGCATCGGGCTGGGCGATCAGGCCAGAATCCACATCGAGGAGGCCGAGCAGTCCGGCCGCAAGGTGATTCGCGCAAAGAATCTCTCATACGCCTACGACGATGAGCAGGTCATTCGAGACTTCTCGATAGAGATCATGCGTGGCGACCGGATCGGCCTCATTGGCAACAACGGGGTTGGAAAGACAACGCTACTGAGACTCCTGCTCGGCGAACTCGAACCACAGACCGGCACGCTAAAACTCGGCACAAACCTGGAGGTCGGCTATTTCGACCAGCTTCGGCAGGCGCTGGACCTCGAGAAGTCCGTCGCCTACAACGTCGGCGAAGGTCGCACCTATATCAAGCTGAATGGCAAGGACCGCCACATCGTCGGCTATCTGAAGGGCTTCCTGTTCAGCCCGAAGCGATCGCAGACGCCGGTGAAAGCCCTGTCCGGCGGCGAACGCAATCGCGTCATCCTCGCGAAGCTATTCACCCGCGCGGCGAACCTGCTCGTACTCGATGAGCCCACCAACGACCTCGATATCGAGACGCTGGAAGTACTGGAGCAGAGGCTCGCAGAATACGCGGGCACGCTGATCATCGTCAGTCACGATCGCCAGTTTCTCGATAATGTCGTAACGAGCACGCTGGTCTTCGAATCAGACGGGGGTGTGCATGAATATGTCGGCAACTACAGCGACTGGGCTCGTCGGGGGCTCGCGCTCGCGGTACACGATGAGCCGGCCTCGGAGTCTTCCGAAAGCACTACGGTTGCGACGTCGACGGCTGCGAGCAAGCCGAAGCGACCGGCCAAGCTGAGCTACAAGGACCAGCGGGAACTCGACGCGTTGCCGGAGGCGATCGAGCAACTGGAGTCCGTCATCGAGAACCTGCAGGCGGAGATTGCCGAGCCCGGTTTCTACGAACAGGCGGCCGACGTGGTGCAGGATAGACTCAGGGCGCTAAAGGACCGGGAGGCTGAGCTAGAGGACAGGATAGACCGTTGGGGAGAACTCGAGGCACTCAAGACCCGACTCGCGCAGGGCGAATAGTCCGCACCAGGTAACGCGACTCGTCGCCGAGATCGACGTCGTCAGGCATCGCCGCGACCTCGAAACCCGCCGCCCGATAGCAGCAGTAGGCTGACTCGTTGTTGCGATAGACGAACAGGCCGGCTTCGCTGAGCCCGAGGACGGAACGGCTCTCTTCGATCAGTGCATTGACGAGGAACTGGCCCAGCCCGCAGCCGCGGGATTCGGGGCTGACGACCAGCCGTGCGAGATTTGCCCTGCCGTATCGATTGTAGAACTGCCCGAAACCCTGCAGGACTCCGTGGGAATCCACGCAAAAACTCGCCATGTCCCGCCACTTGCAGTCGCGATGAAACGAGGCACGATCGAATGGGTAATCGAAGTTGGGGCCGGCCCAGTTACGGATGCTCGACTCGTCGGGAAACCAGGCCATGATGGCGTCGACGTCCGCGGATTCTGCCGCGCGCAAACGCATTACTTGGTCGGGTATTTCTTGCGCATCTCCGCCACAGACTTCGTGATCAGCTGCTGCAAGACCTTCTTGTCAACATCGGCCAGTCGCTTGATGTAGAGGCAGGACTTGCCCGTCTTGTACTTGCCGAGCTTCTTCATCAACGTCTCATAGCCCGAGAAGCCGGGCATGATATAGACCGTCGTCGCTTGCTTGCGCGGCGAGAAGCCGGCCAGGAAGTAGTCACCCTCCTGCCCGCTGGCGTACTTGTAGTGATAGCTGCCGTAGCCGACCATGCTGCTGCCCCACATCTTCGCCCGCTTTCCCGTCGCCTTGCGCATCATCGCGGCGATGGCCTTGCAGTCTGCCCGTTGGGTCTTGTCCTCGATCGCATTCATGAACGCCGAAACGCTCATGGAGGTTGGTTTTGTCTTCAACTCAGCCATGACTTCGGCGCTAGTGCGAGGTTCCGTAGAGGCGATCGCCAGCGTCACCAAGGCCCGGGACGATGTATTTCTTCTCGTTTAAATGGTCGTCGATCGCAGCCGTGTAGATGGCGACGTCGGGGTGTTCGACCTGCACGGCTGCGAGCCCTTCCGGGCAGGTGACGATACAGATGACAACGATGCTGTCAGCGCCGGCGTCCTTCAACCGGTCGATTGCCGCATTCGTCGATCCGCCGGTCGCCAGCATCGGGTCAATGATGATGCACGTGCCGCTCTCGACCTGCGGCGGAAAGCGCTCGTAGTAACTGACGGGCATCGCCGTCTCTTCATCACGGTATAGCCCGACGAAACCGACGCGGGCCGTCGGAACGAGCGCCAGGATGCCGTCGAGCATGCCAACACCGGCACGCAGGATGGGAACCACGACGATGTCAGTATCAATCTTCTTGCATTTCGCGACGTCCACCGGCGTCTGCACCTCGACCTCCTTGACCTTGACGCTCTTAAGCGCCTCGTAGCACAGGAACTGCGTGATCTCGGTGGCGAGTTCGCGAAACCGCTTGTGACCGGTTTCAACGTTGCGGATGATCGCCAGCTTGTGCTGGACGCAGGGATGGTCGACTAATACGTGCACGATAATTGCCTCTCGGTCTAAAGCTCTTTCAGGCGCAACAGCGGTCGCTCCGCAGTGATCTGCACATTACCAAACTCACCGCGTAGTTCATATTGTCCGTCGGCGACGACGGACAGACCGTCGATCCGGCCCGACCCCAGGCTCGTTACGGCGGATTCCGGAGAACTTTCGCCGTCTCCGCCCTCTATCGTGATCGACTCGCAGTACGGAAACTCGATCGTTGCAGCGCGGATACACACCTTTTGCGAGGGTCGAGGCACCTCGTAAAACGGATGATCGGGCAGCAGTTGCACGTCGAGGTCGAGGAGCAGCAGTTCGCGCTCCATCGACCACGACAGCACATACGATGCTTCGAGGTCGATGCCTGCGAACTCGCGCAGCTCTGTCCAGTTGATGCGTTCGTTCATCAGCGCATCATGCCAGCCGCAGTCCGTTGGCGACCTTCCGGTCGGGAACGGCGAGCACGACTTCACCGCTCTGCGTGACGAACCCGGTAACGAGACACTCCGACATGAAGGGACCGATCTGTTTGGCAGGAAAATTGACCACGGCAAGCACCTGTTTTCCGACCAGGTCGCTCGAGTGATAGAGATCGGTTATCTGCGCCGATGACTTCCTGACACCGATCTCATCGCCAAAATCGACGCGTAGCTTGTAGGCCGGACGCCGGGCCTCGGGGAACTCATCCACCGACACGACCGTGCCGACTCGCAACTCGACTTTCTCGAAGTCTCCCCAGCTGATCTCGCTCATCGCATCAACCCGTAAACACCCGGCTGATCCAGTCGCCGATCAGATGAGAGAGTACGACGACGAGGACAGCGATACCCAGGTGCTCGGCGATAATCGGCAGGGACCTGACGTTCCGGGCACGAGCGATGTAGATGCTGAGCAAGACGATGACGACCATGCCCCAGGAGATAGATGCGATGACCGCGGCGTTGAGCGGCAACAACAAGAGCGGGATCGCAAAACTCAATGCGAAAATGAGTTTGGTGACAAAGGTCGAAACAGTCGCCGCCCAGACCTGGTGATGTGTTGCACCCGGTTTGGACTCCTCCGCCAGGTGCATGCCGAGCGCATCCGACATAGAGTCCGCGACGGCGATGACGAGGATACCGCCGAGTACGGTGCTGGTTGAACTCGTCCCGGCATGCAGCCCGGCGATCAGGCCGATCGTCGTAATCACTCCCGACGCAGCACCGAAAAAAATACCGGAACGCGCGCCCTTCTTTCGAGACATCAGTGCTCCTCATCAGACAGCCGCAGCCGGTACAGGCTGACCAGGCTGTCGTCGCCATCCAGTTGGACCGGCCGATCATAGTACATTCCAAGCTTCTGGATCAGTGCGCGAGAAGCCTCGTTGGCAGGCGCGACGATGGCGTAGAGCCAATGCAGATCGAGATCCTCGACGCAGGACCTCAGGACGGCCATTGCCGCCTCGAAAGCGTATCCCTGTTGGCGATAGGGTTCGAGCATGGCAAAGCCGATATCCGGGTGGTCCAGTTCCGCACGCGAGTAGAGGCCGCAGACGCCGATCGCGGTCCCGTCACGAAGCGCAACATGGTAGGGGCCGTACCCGAACTCGGCGTAACTCAGCAAGGCACCCTCGGCGATGGCATCACGTGCCTGGTCGAGGGTCTGCACACCACGGTCGCCGACAAATCGGAGAAAGTCGGGGTCCGTCCAGATCTTGAGCATCAGGTCCGCATCGTCTAGCGTGAGCCGTCGCAGTGACAGCCTGGGTGTCGCCAAGGCTGAAACCTCAGGCCTCAAGGAATTCAACCCGACCGGAAATACATGAGTACTCGGGTGCTGCGACCTTCGCTACTTCCATCCGCTAACCGTCCAGTCATCGAATCAGACTGCACAGTATAGAGTGTCGGGATCGGCCGGACCGCTTCGGTTATCGCGTATCGACCGCCGCTGGGATTCTCTAACCCAGACGCCGTATACCTATGGCTGAGCGAATCTTGTCGAGGAACGGCGCCGACACTGCCCTGGCACGGTCAGCGCCCTTGCGCAGTTCCGCTTCGACGACGGCCGGGTCGGCGATCAGGCGATCGTATTCGTCACGAGCAGGCTTGATGTGCTCATTGATGTACTCGAACAGCACCTGCTTCATTTCACCCCAAGCTATGCCGTCGGCGTAACGTTGCCGAATCTCTGCGGACTCTTCTTCGGTCGCAAACGCGCGGTACATGTCAAACAGCGTACTGTCATCGGGGTCTTTGGGCTCCCCGGGCTCGAGGCTGTTGGTCTTGATCTTCATGATCAGTTTTCTGAGGCGCTTCTCGTCAGCGAACAGCGGGATGGTATTGTTGTAACTCTTCGACATCTTCCTGCCATCGAGGCCCGACAACACGGCCGTGCTGTCGTCGATGACGGGGTCGGGTAACACGAAAACGTCGCCGTAGTGATGATTGAATCGCTGCGCAACGTCCCGCGCCATCTCGACGTGCTGTTTCTGATCCCGGCCAACGGGCACTTTCGACGATTTGAACATCAGGATGTCGGCCGCCATCAGGATCGGATAGCTGTACAAGGCCATCGTAATGCCCTTGTCGGCGTCGCTGTCTCCGCTGTCGAGATTCGCCTGCACGGCAGCCTTGTAAGAGTGCGCGCGGTTCATCAGGCCCTTGGCGGTCATGCTGGTGAGAATCCAGGTCAGCTCGGGGATCTCGGGTATATCGGACTGGCGATAGAAGACCGCATGTTCCGTGTCGAGTCCGAGGGCCATCCAGGCCGCCGCGATTTCCAGCGTCGATCGGCTGATGTTGTCCGGGTCCTCATTCTTCGCGAGCGCATGGTAGTCCGCGAGGAAGTAGTAGTTCTGGATTGCCGCATCCCGGCTCGCCTCGATTCCCGGTCGAATAGCGCCAACGTAGTTACCGATATGCGGTGTACCCGTCGTCGTGATGCCGGTCAGGTAAATATCTTTGCTCATACCGTCTTCTTTCTTGTCTTGCGTCGAGACAACGAGCGGGACTCAGTAACCCGCCGCGTGGCCGTCTTTTCGTACCTCGGAGGCGCCGTAATAGACGCCCTGCTCCGAGTCGCGATAAATCGCCTGGTAGCCGCCGAAGCTCCCTTTGCTCTCGCTGACTGCATGCCCCATCGACTCGAGTTCCTGACGCAGGCTATCCGGGTAACCGCTCTCGAGATAGACGGTGCCGCCGTCGGTCATCTTCTCACCGGTCGGCTGAGACGAGCCACCGTGGCGCACGCGCGCCGCGTCCCCGGCCTCCTGCAGATTCATGCCGAAGTCCAACATGTTCACAATGATCTGCACGTGGCCCTGCGGCTGCATAGACCCGCCCATGACGCCGAAGCTCATCAGTGGCTCGCCGTCCTTCATGACGAAGGCCGGGATGATCGTGTGAAACGGCCGCTTGCCGGGTGCAACGACGTTGGCATGACCTTCCTCCAGGCTGAATAGTTCCGCCCTGTCCTGGAGCATGAAGCCATAGCCGCCGGGAATCATGCCGGAACCCATGCCCCGGTAGTTGCTTTGGATCAGAGAGACCATATTGCCGTCGCTGTCGGCGACAGTCAGGTAGATCGTATCCCCGTCCTCGAGCGTTTCGTCGCCCGCAGGCAGCGCTGTCGATGCCTTCTGAGGATCGATGAGCTTGCGTCTCTGGTCCGCGTAATCCTTGGAGATGAGCCACTCAACCGGCACGTCGACGAAATCCATATCGGCATAGAAGCGGGCCCGATCTTCGTAGGCAAGCTTCTTTGCCTCGATGAAGGTGTGAACGTACTCGGCGCTGCCGAAGCCCATCGAGCTGACGTCATAGGCCTCGAGGATGTTCAGGATCTGCAACGCAGCGATACCCTGTCCGTTAGGCGGCAGCTCGTAGACGTCCCATCCCCGGTAATTCGTCGATACGGGAGCAACCCAGTCCGACGTGTGCGCCGCCATATCCTCGAATCGCAGCAGCCCGCCCTGTTCTTGCATCAGCGCGTCGATCGCTTGCGCAATCTCGCCGCGATAGAAGACGTCGCGGCCGCGCTCTGCAATCAGCCGATACGTCTTCGCGAGATCCGGATTCCTGAAGACATCGCCCTTGTCTGGTGTCTCGCCGTCCGGCATGTAAGTCTCGCGGAAACCCGGGTAGTCCTCGAAACGGTTCTGGCTCAGGCGCATGTAGTAGGCAATGAGCTCTGTAACGGGAAACCCGTTTTCGGCGTAACGGATGGCCGGTGAGAGCACCTGCTCCATCGACAAGCGGCCATAGCGCTCATGCAGCTCGAACCAGCCGTCAACGGCGCCCGGCACGCTGACCGGCAGAGGACCGTAGGGTGGAATGCTGTCGAGGTCATTCTCCCGGAAGTAGTCCAGCGTCATCAGCTCGGGCGAGCGTCCGGACGCGTTGAGGCCGGTCAGCTCCTGCTTCTCCGCGTCCCAGACGATCGCATACAGGTCTCCGCCGATACCGCAGCCCGTCGGCTCCATGAGGCCGAGGGCGGCGTTGGCCGCAATTGCCGCGTCAACGGCACTGCCGCCCGCTTTCAGCGTGTCGAGCGCGACCTGCGTTGCCAGAGGATGGCTCGTTGCGGCCATGCCCTGTGTCGCGATCACTTCGGATCGGGAAGCGAAGGGCTTCCCCGTTATTCGGTCGTAACCGGCTTCCTGCTGGGCCATCGTCTCGCTCCCTGTCGCCAATATGAAGCTCAGTAGTAATAGTCTTCTCATGCGTCACCTGCATTCGGCTAGCCCGCAATGATGCCCACAATGCCGTTGGAATGAAACAGCAGCGCGGGCTGGTATTATCGTGAGATGGACATTGCGTACTCCGACAAGAATCCGGACCTCGGACGCCTGTATGGCGCGCATCTGGCTACCGTGTGCGAACGTTACGATCACGCGCTGCAGGCTTCGGGAGCATCGCATGCAGTGGTGTTTTCGGGCGCGGCGCACCCGGTATTCCTGGACGACATGGTTTACCCGTTCCGCGCCGCCGCCAATTTCCTCTGCTGGGCGCCGCTTTCGGACCTGCCGCTGTCCTATGTTGTCTACACACCCGGCGAACGTCCCGTACTGATCTACAACCAGCCGCGTGGCTACTGGCACGTCGTTCCCGGTGCGCCGGACGGATACTGGACTCGATACTTCGACATACGGATCGTGCACGAGCTGGCCGACGCATCCGATCATCTGCCGGAGAATCGCGACAACTGCGTGTTCATCGGTGAGGTATTGGAGCCGACCCAGGCGCTCGGTGTGGAGAGAGTTAACCCATCGACGACTTTGAACCTGCTGCACTACCCGCGCGGCCGGAAGACCGAATACGAAATCGAGTGCATGCGCCTGGCGAGTCGTCGCGGCGTCGCCGGTCACAATGCGGCCAAGCGGGCCTTCATGGACGGAGCCTCGGAGTTCTCGATACACAAGGCCTATTGTGACGCCGTCAGCCTGACAGACAACGAGCTACCTTACGGCAATATCATTGCCTTGAACGAGCACGCGGCGGTGTTGCACTACACGGCACTGGACAGGCAGGCACCCGACCCCTATCGCTCTTTCCTGATTGACGCGGGAGCCCAGGTGCACGGCTATGCCAGCGACATTACCAGGACCTACAGTTTTGACGATTCGGATTTCTCGGACCTGATAGACAGGATGGAGACCCTGCAGCTGGACGTCGTCGCGGACGTCAGGGCGGGTGTCGATTACAAGGAGTTGCATGTTCAGACCCACCACCGGATTGCCGACGTCCTGGTCGAAGCGGACCTTGCCTCGGGGTCGTCCGAGTCCTTGCTGATCAACGGTGTGACCTCCACTTTCTTCCCGCACGGGCTCGGCCACCTGCTCGGCACGCAGGTACACGACGTCGGCGGCCATATGGAAAACGAGAGCGGCAACACGATCGACCCGCCCAGCGGGCATCCGTTTCTCAGGCTGACGCGGACGCTTGAAGAGAATATGGTCGTCACGATCGAGCCGGGCATCTACTTCATCGACATGCTGCTCGACAAGCTGAAAGGAACGCCCGCGGAAAAACAAGTAAACTGGCAACGCGTGGCCGACCTCAAGCCCTTCGGCGGCATACGCATCGAGGACGATGTACGCGTTAAGCAGGACGGCTGCGAGAACCTGACGCGGGACGCATTCAGCACGGCCTGAACGAGCTTTGCACCATGCCGATGCGGCGACGTTACGGGCATAGCCCGACATGGTGCACGCAGGCCTGGCCGCGATCCGTCTTGGCCAAAAATAGCCATATAATTCAATAAGCTGTAATTTCTTCAATCGGGTGACACATGGTACGAAACCTGCAGGGCCCTATGTCATCAAACTGCCTTAATTGTAGATTATGCTCGCCGGCCGCCAGCATCGGCCCAGGCCCGAACCCATGAGTAAGAACACAATATCCCTGCGTGGCATCCGAACGTTCTGCATTGCCGCCCGATACGAGAGTTTCAGGGACGCAGCGGAACGTATGTTCGTCACCGCATCCGCAGTTAGTCACCAGATAAAAAACCTCGAGGACGAGCTCGGGCTCCGCCTGTTCGAGCGGAATGCGCGCAACCTGAAACTGACCGATACCGGCAAGGCGTTGTTCGACGAAGTCAGCCCGCTGATCGACGAACTTGACGAGACTGTAGCGCGCTATCAGAAGAGCCGGCCGAGAAGTCGCCTGAATATCTCGGTACAGCCGTTCTTCGCCAGCGAGCGATTCGTGCCGAAGCTTCCGGAGTTCACCAAGGCGAATCCGGACATCGATATCAAGATCGATACGAGCGACGAGGCGTCCGAGAAGCACGCCGGGAGTTGGGATGCATCGATCAGGGTCTTCAAGTCGCCTCCGGCGGGGCTGATTTCGCATCGGCTGTTTCCGCTGCGATTGCTTCCGGCAGGTTCGCCGGAGTTCCGGAAGAAGCTCAAGGTAAAGAAGAACAGGATCGAAAGTGAGTTTCCGTTGATCGTCCACGAAGGGCGCGGCAATGCATGGAAAAAGTGGCAACGCGTCTCAGGCATTACGCTGCCTGAGAATTCTTCGTCGGTGCGCCTTGCATCGATGATCGCGGTCGTACGTGCTGCCGAGAAGGGGCTCGGAGCGGCACTGGTGCCGATGGAGCTCGCCCAGGGCTGGTTCGACAGCGGAAGCCTCGTTCCGCTTTTCGACACTCCGCTGGTGACCAACGAGACCTACTACTTCATCAGCGACGAGAAGAGCGCTGAGATGGACAACGTCCGCCTGCTCAGGGAGTGGGTACTCAAGACCTTTGCGATCGACGACTGACGTCGTCGAGTCTGACCGGAGTTCCGCCCGGACAGTTGAATTTATCTCATCTGTAATGCGATTTTTATTCGTTTGATCGACGACGGACGCGCGTCTATCGTGTTCGACAAGTCCTGAGCACGGTCTCTTGGAGTTTCCGGGAACGCTCAGGATCGCGCTCGAAACGCAAGACGTTTCAAGCGACGCGTAATCCTCCGGGCAAGTCTGCACCCCCCGGCAAATAGCCCGGGCGATGACGCCGAAACCAGCAAGAACGTCGGTTCCAGCAACCCCCCGCCGCGTTAGCAAGTCGCTTCGCAGGCTACTTGCGGAACATGACACCCGGACGGCTCGCACCCCCCCTGCGAGCCGTCCTTTTTTAGTTTGAGTTCTTCGAACTATCCTTCGGCTGCTTTCTCTCGCGCCGCTTTTAACTCGCGTTTGACCCGCTGGCCTTTCTTTTCGAGCATCGGCCTTATTGCACGGCTCAACCAGGGCGCCAGGTAGGCGATCGTTGTCAGCACACCGCTCGAGTAGGGCATGCTCTGTTCCTTGATTGAGTTACCGCACAGATCGAGTACCGTTTGAGCGACCTGTTCCGCCGTGGAAATCGGCTGCGAGAACGTCAGGTCGGAAACACCGTCGATGTCGGACATGATGAAGCCCGTATCGATCGGGCCCGGTGAAACGAGTGCCACTTTTATCGTC
>JASJCQ010000012.1 GCA_030065915.1 Woeseiaceae bacterium | reverse complement strand
TATGAGGACGACGAGGAAGTGGCGTCTATCATCGACCTGGCGCGCTCGCTAGAAGGTCTTGCCAGGAATGCCGGTAAGCATGCCGGCGGTGTCGTAATCTCACCGACCCGGCTGACCGATTTCGCACCGCTCTACTGCGAAGAGGGTGGCGTCAACGTCGTGACGCAGCTGGACAAGGACGACGTAGAGGCGATAGGCCTGGTCAAGTTCGATTTCCTGGGCCTGAAGACCCTGACAATCATTGACTGGGCCGAACACATCGTGAACGAGTCAGGCGGGGAGCAGTTCGACATCGCGTCGATCCCGATGGCTGACGAGGAGACGTTCAAACTGCTGCAGAAGCAGCAGACCGCGGCCGTATTCCAGCTCGAGTCCAGCGGCATGCGGGACCTGATCAAGCGACTGCGCCCGGACCAGTTCGACGACCTCGTGGCGCTCGTGGCTCTGTTTCGCCCCGGGCCGCTGCAGTCCGGCATGGTGGACGATTTCATCAACCGTAAACACGCGACGGACAAGAGCGAGATCGACTACCTGCATCCGGAGCTCCAGCCGGTGCTGGAAGAAACCTACGGCGTCATCCTGTACCAGGAACAGGTTATGCAGATCGCCCAGGTTCTCGCGGGATACACGCTGGGCGGCGCCGACTTGCTGCGGCGCGCTATGGGCAAGAAGAAGCCCGAGGAAATGGCCAAGCAGCGAGAGATCTTCGTCGAAGGCGCGACCGGTCGCGGTGTGGAAGAGAAAACCGCAACGCACATTTTCGACCTGATGGAGAAGTTCGCGGGTTACGGCTTCAACAAGTCGCATTCAGCCGCCTACGCGATGTTGTCCTACCAGACGGCTTACCTGAAGGCGCATTACCCTGCTGCCTTCATGGCCGCCGTCATGAGCGCCGATCTCGACAACACGGATAGACTGGTCGTCCTGAAAGACGACATCCGGAGCCTCGGCCTGACACTGGAGACTCCGGACATCAACAAGTCCGCGTATCATTTCAGCGTCTCCGGCGACAAGACCATCCTGTACGGTCTGGGTGCCATCAAGGGCGTCGGGCGTTCCGTCGTGGAGGCCATCGTCGCTGAGCGTGGGGCCAATGGCCAATACTCATCACTGCCCGAGTTCTGCCGCCGGCTGGATGGCGATCGCATCAATCGTCGTACGCTGGAGGCAATGATCAAGTCCGGTGCCTTGGATCCTTTCGGTTTGTCGCGGCGGGCGCTGATGGAACAGGTCGAGGATGCGCTCAAGGGCGCGACTCAGCAGGCAAAGGCGGCGGCGGCCGGCCAGAACGACATGTTTGGCCTGTCCGAGCCCGCGGCCGAGGAAACAACGAGCACGAGTCCTGACGACCTGATCGAATGGCCGGAGCGCCTGCGACTGACGAGCGAAAAAGAGGCTCTCGGTCTCTACCTGACGGGTCACCCGTTCGACGCGGTTCGCCAGGATTCTCGATTCTTCGTCGATGGCCGACTCGGCGATCTCGTGTCCGAGCCGCCCCCTCAAAACAACAAGGGTGAACGTGACTATGCGTCGCGGCGAGAGGTGACAGTTGCGGGCCTGGTAATGGAGATTCGCAAGCGCGGCAATCGGGTCAGTGTGACACTCGACGATGACAGTGGCCGGATGGAGATCAGCCTGTTCAGCGAAGCAGCGGCAGAGTTCCAGCACCTGCTTGTCAAAGACGAGATCCTCGTCGTCTCGGGCGCACTCCGGTACGACGATTTCATCGGAGCATGGTCACTGAATGCCAAATCGATCGTGCATGTGGACAAGGTCATCGAGAGCCGGGCAAACGGCATGTTGCTGAAACTGGCGCCGAACGGTGGCGGTGAGCAGCTGATCGCGCGCCTGCATGACGTGCTGCTGCCGTACCGAAAAGGCAATTGCGACGTCGCCGTTCAGTACTACGGCAGCGATGCAGCGGCGCGCCTGAGCCTCGGACCGGACTGGGCGGTGCGCCCAAGCCGCGAACTTCGGGACAAGTTGACCGAATTGCTCGGCTCCGGGAATGTTCGATTGCTTTACACACCGGGCCGGGAAATCATGTAGAGTTCCGCTCTCGGGCAATAAACACAACGTTTGTAGAAAAGACCTGTATGGACCTGAAATTTCTGGATTTTGAGCAGCCGATCGCCGAGCTCGAAGCAAAGATTGAAGAGCTTCAGTACGTCAGCGACGACACTGACATCAATATCAACGAGGAGGTGACCAAGCTCCGTGAGAAGAGCGAGTCTCTGACCAAGAGCATCTTCTCGAAGCTGAATCCCTGGCAGGTCGCGCAGGTCGCCCGACACCCGATGCGGCCCTACACGCTCGACTATCTTGATTTGATTGCCGACGATTTCCAGGAATTGCACGGCGACCGGATGTATGCCGATGATCCCGCCATCGTCGGCGGTATCGGTCGTATTGACGGGCGGCCCGTCATGTTCATTGGTCACCAGAAAGGCAGGGACACGAAGGAAAGGGTTCGACGCAACTACGGCATGCCCAAGCCCGAAGGCTATCGCAAGGCGCAGCGCCTGATGCTGTTAGCCGAAAAATTCCAGCTTCCGGTGGTCACGTTTATCGACACGCCCGGTGCTTATCCGGGCGTCGGCGCCGAGGAGCGCGGACAGAGTGAGGCGATTGCCCGCAGCCTGTACATGATGGCCGGTCTGAAGACCCCCATTATCAGCGTTGTGATCGGAGAAGGCGGCTCGGGCGGTGCACTGGCCATCGGCGTCAGCGATCGACTGCTGATGCTGCAGTACGGCGTCTACTCGGTCATATCGCCGGAGGGCTGTGCCTCGATCCTGTGGAAGAGCGCCGAGAAGGCGCAGGTCGCCGCGGAGGCCATGCGGATTACCGCCGACAACTTGAGCGAATTCGGTCTCGTCGACGACGTGCTGCCCGAGCCGCTGGGCGGCGCACACAGGGCGCCGGAAGAGGCGGCCGAGGTTATCCGGAATGCGGTCGTCAGCGCAATCGATCAACTCAGCGCCACGCCGATCGAACAGTTGCTAGAGCACCGGCAGCGACGCCTCGAAGGCTTCGGGCAATTCAAAGACGCGTGAACCTGACCGCCGAACGACTGGCAGAGCGACTCGAGAGCCTCGGCGCGGTTTCGAAGAAAAGATTCATCGTTGCATTCAGCGGCGGGCTGGACTCGACGGTACTGCTGCACTTGCTGTCGACGATGGACAGCGACGCCGATCTCCTGGCAGTGCACATCAATCATGGCCTGCACCCCGCGGCAGACAGCTGGCAGGCACACTGCGATTCATTCTGTCAGTCGCGCAATATCGCTTTCATCGCCCGATCCGTCGATGTCGATGGATCGAACGGGCTGGGCGTCGAAGCCGCGGCTCGCGAGGCACGGTACAGCGCCTTTCGTGCGATGGTCGAGCCCGGCGACTGCCTGTTGAGCGCCCACCATCGGGACGACCAGGCGGAAACGCTGTTGCTGAACCTGATGCGTTCATCGGGCCCGCTCGGGCTATCGGCGATACTCCCCGTCCGGGAGTTCGGTGCCGGACACCTGTGTCGGCCGTTGCTCGGTGAATCGCGCGAGTCGCTGCTGGAGTACGCCAGACAAAATGAGCTGTCATGGGTAGAGGACCCCAGCAACCTCGATACCGAATTCGATCGGAACTTCCTGCGACAAATGGTCCTGCCGACATTCGAGGCTCGCTGGCCGGACGTCGCGTCGCGCCTGTCGCGATCCAGTGAGCTGATGGCAGAGGCGTCCGACCTGCTGGACGCGCTGGCGGCGATCGATCTGGAAGGCGCAGGAGGGCAGGCTGAACGGCTGTCGGTCGAAGCACTTCAGGCCCTGGACGACGCGAGGCGCCGCAACCTGCTGCGCTACTGCATGAGAAGCGTCGGCCTTTCGTTCCCGGGCCGCAAGCGCCTCGGGACGATCAACGACTGCGTGCTGGAAGCGAAGCCCGACAGAACCCCGCTGGTCGAGTGGCCCGGCGGAGAAGCCCGGCGTTATCGCGGCTTTCTCTACCTGATGCCCGCTCAGTCGGAGATGCCCGGGTCGTCGATCAGCATTCCGGGCGATGCGGACCATGTGCCGGCGGGCCCTGGACTCGGCACCCTGCGCTTTACCAGGGTAGCGGGCGAGGGAATCAGTCCTGAATTGTTGGGTAACGGCCTCGAGATTCGATTCCGGCAGGGCGGAGAGTCGCTCCAGACGGGCGACATGACCCGCAAGTTGAAGAAGCTGCTGCAGGATGCCGGCATCGTCCCGTGGATGCGCGACCGTATCCCGCTGCTCTACAGCGGCGAGCGTCTGGTCGCTGTCGCGGACCTCTGGATGGATTCGTCCGGAGTCGAGGAACCCGGCGTCGAAATACGCTGGGAAAATCACCCGGCGCTCTACTAATTTGTTCCTTTGCGCAGTTCGATCTGCTAAGGTTTAACACCGTCTAGAACCAACGACGGTGCGGCTATCTCAAGGGTTGGAATCGGGCACGACGTGCTTCATCTCCAGCCCTTTCTTGTTTCCGTTCGTCGTATATGACGGAAATTAGTCAGAGTCTCCTTTAATGACATCGTATGTTTTTATTACCGGCGGCGTCGTGTCGTCACTTGGCAAGGGCATTACGTCTGCCTGTCTCGGCGCGATTCTCGAGGCGCGAGGCCTGACTATCAGCATGATCAAGCTGGATCCCTACATCAATGTGGACCCCGGCACGATGAGCCCGTTCCAGCACGGCGAGGTATTCGTCACGCATGACGGCACCGAGACTGACCTCGACCTCGGTCATTACGAACGTTTCGTTAGGACGACGACGACCGGCCGAAACAGCAACTTCACGACAGGTCGCATCTACGAGAGCGTCATTGCCAAGGAGCGTCGCGGCGACTACCTCGGTGCGACCGTGCAGGTCATCCCGCACATCACCGACGAGATCAAGGAAAGCGTTGCCCGCGGTGCCGGCGATGCCGACATTTGTCTCGTCGAGATCGGAGGCACGGTTGGCGACATCGAGTCGCTTCCGTTCCTCGAGGCGATTCGCCAGATGAGCGTGGACCTGGGCCACGACCGGGTCGTCTATGTGCACCTGACGCTGGTGCCCTACATATCGACGGCCTCCGAGATCAAAACAAAGCCGACACAGCACTCCGTCAAGGAGCTGCGATCGATCGGAATCCAGCCTGACATCCTCGTTTGCCGCTCCGAGCTGCCATTGCCGGAAGAGCAGCGTCGCAAGATCGCACTGTTCACGAACGTCAAACCCGATGCAGTGATTTCGGCCTACGATGCCGATGATCTCTACAAGATCCCCGAGATGATGCACAGCCAGGGATTCGACGACATCGTCGCGAAGCAGTTAAACCTGGACCTGCCTCCGGCCGACCTGAGCGTCTGGGACTCCATTGTCGAGGCGAAGAAAAACCCCAGTGGTGAAGTGAATGTCGCCATGGTCGGCAAGTACGTCGACCTGAGGGATGCCTACATCTCGTTGTCCGAGGCGCTGCTGCATGGTGGGATCCACACGAGAACGCGGGTCAACATCCACTACATTGAAGCGCAGGACATCGAAGACAACGGCGTTGACTGTCTGGCCGACATGGACGGCATTGTCGTACCCGGTGGTTTTGGCGATCGCGGAATCCAGGGCAAGATCGAAGCGGTGCGGTACGCGCGCGAGTCCGGTACGCCTTATCTCGGCATCTGTCTCGGCATGCAGGTCGCCGTGATCGAAGCGGCGCGCAACCTCGCCGGCCTCGAGGGCGCGATGAGCACCGAGTTCAATCGCGAGACGCCGCATCCTGTCGTCGCGCTGATCACCGAGTGGCAGGATGCGAAGACCGGCAGCGTGGAACAACGCACTGAGGCATCGAACCTTGGCGGTACGATGCGACTGGGGGCCCAGGAGATCACGCTGAAGGAAGGCTCCCTGGCGGCGACGTCCTATGGCTCGACGACGATCAGCGAGCGTCACCGCCATCGCTACGAGGTCAATAACAACTATCGCGACCGGCTGACCGAGGCCGGGCTCGTGTTTTCCGGCTTGTCAGTGGACGACCTGGTAGAAATGGTCGAGATACCGGATCACCCGTGGTTCGTTGCGAGCCAGTTCCACCCGGAGTTCACGTCAAACCCGCGCGACGGACACCCGCTGTTCAAAGGCTTCATCGAAGCGGCGCGCCGACATCGCGAGGGTGCATTGCCGAAGGTCAAGGAAGCGTGAAGCTCTGTGGTGTCGAGGTCGGCAACGACCAGCCGTTCTTCCTGATCGCGGGGACCTGCGTCGTCGAGTCGGAAGCCGTCGCGATGGAGACGGCGGGCCGGCTCAAGGAAATCTGCCAGAAGCTGTCGATCCCGCTGATTTACAAGTCCTCCTTCGACAAGGCGAACCGCAGCTCCGCCGGCAGTTTCCGCGGCCCCGGAATGGACGAGGGCTTGAGAATCCTGTCCGAGGTCAAAAGGCAGCTCGGGTTACCTGTGTTGACCGACGTTCATGAGGACACGCCGATCGATGAAGTCGCCGACGTCGTCGATGTCATGCAGACGCCGGCCTTCTTGTGCCGGCAGACCAACTTCATCCTGCGCGTTGCCAGGCCGGGTATCCCGGTGAACATCAAGAAGGGGCAGTTCCTGTCGCCGTGGGAGATGGCCAACGTCGTCGACAAGGCGCGGTCGACCGGCAACGACAACATCATGGTGTGCGAGAGAGGCTTCTCTTTCGGTTACAACAACCTCGTGTCCGATATGCGCAGTCTCGCAATCATGCGCTCGACGGGGTGCCCGGTTGTCTTCGACGCCACACATTCGGTGCAGCTGCCGGGCGGTCAGGGAACCGCGTCGGGCGGTCAGCGAGAGTTTATTCCGGTGCTTGCCCGGGCGGCGACTTCCGTAGGTGTCGCGGGCCTGTTCATGGAAACGCACCCGAGGCCGGCCGAGGCGCTCAGCGACGGCCCGAACGCGATGCCGCTGGATCACATGGAGGCACTGCTCATCACGTTGAAAACGCTGGACGAGGCGACCAAACAACAGAATTATCTTGAACATACCCTGGGCCTTGATGGCTGATCGATTTGAGCTGCGCCGGATGCGCGGTTGAGGATAAGAAATGATAAAGATCAAAGACATACGCGGCCGCGAAATCCTGGATTCTCGCGGCAATCCGACGGTCGAAGCTGACGTTACGCTGGACGACGGCACGACAGCACGGGCGGGTGTACCGTCCGGTGCGTCGACGGGTACTCGCGAGGCCGTCGAGCTGCGCGATGGCGACAAGTCTCGTTACCTCGGCAAGGGTGTCACGAAGGCTGTGTCCAACGTCAATGGCGAACTCCGCGATGCGCTGCTTTCGGAGTCCTTCGACGACCAGCGGGCGCTGGATACCAGGATGATCGACATCGACAACAGCGACAACAAGGGTCGCCTGGGCGCGAACGCGCTGTTAGCCGTGTCGCTGGCCGCCGCTCGAGCCGATGCGACGTCGAAAGGTATTTCCCTGTTCAGGCACCTCGGGCCGGGCACGACGATGCCGGTGCCTATGATGAACATCATCAACGGCGGCGCGCACGCGGACAACAGCGTCGACATCCAGGAATTCATGATCCTGCCGGTCGGCAGCCCCAGTTTCTCCGAAGCGCTGCGTTGTGGCGCGGAGGTCTTCCACGCACTGAAAAGCGTGCTTCGCGGTAAGAAGCTCAACACGGCCGTCGGTGATGAGGGCGGTTTCGCCCCCGACCTGCCGTCCAACCAGGCGGCGCTGGATACGATCATGGAAGCGATCGAGAAGGCGGGCTACGCGGCCGGCAAAGACGTCTACCTGGGCCTCGACGTCGCCAGCTCCGAGTTCTACTCGGACGGGGTTTATGACCTCGCGTCCGAGAACCGACAGTTCGACGCTGCAGGGTTCAGTGACTACCTTGCTGGCCTGGCAAGCCAGTACCCGATCGTGTCGATCGAGGACGGCATGGACGAGAGCGACTGGGAGGGCTGGCGCATCCTGACCGACGCGATCGGTGATCGCGTGCAGCTCGTCGGCGACGATCTCTTCGTGACCAACACGTCAATCCTCAAGCGCGGTATCGACGAAAAGATAGCCAATTCTATATTGATAAAACCTAATCAAATCGGTACCTTAACGGAAACTCTTGATGCGATTGCTATGGCAGATGAGGCAGGTTACTCGGCCGTGATCTCGCACCGGTCCGGTGAGACGTCTGACAGCACCATTGCAGATATCGCCGTAGGCACCGTAGCGACACAGATAAAGACCGGCTCGTTGTCACGATCAGACAGGATCGCGAAGTACAACCAGCTGCTGCGCATCGAGGAAGAATTGGGGGCGTCCGCGACCTACGCGGGCCGTGAAGCATTGTCGGTCAGCCTGCCGTAGGAGACTGATCGACACAGGGGATACGCTTGTCAAACCTGAGATGGTTGTTGGTGCTGCTGATCACGCTGGCCGTGTTGCTGCAGGCGCAGCTGTGGCTGTCTGACGACGGCTACCAGAAGACGCGGGAGCTACGCACGGCGGTAGCCGAGGAGCGCCTGCTCAATGACAGCTTGCGAGCCCGGAACCAGGCACTCGATGCGGAAGTGCTGAATCTAAAGAAGGGCCTGGAGGCTGCGGAAGAAAGAGCACGGACCGATCTCGGAATGATCGGCGACGGCGAGACGTTTTTCCAGGTCGTCCGCGTCGCCGAAAAGTAGTGCTGCCTGATTGGCCCCGCGCGCACGGTGGCCCGCTGTCCACTGTTGATTTCAAGCGATCCCCAGAAGACTTTCTTGTCGACGAGGTTCTCGGATTCGAGCCGGCAGGCGACGGCGAACACGATCTGCTGCATATCGAGAAAACCGACTCCAATACTGCCTGGCTGGCTCGCCAGCTTGCACGACATGCGGAAATCCCGGCACGTGACGTGGGCTATTGCGGGTTGAAAGATCGCCGATCCGTCAGTCGGCAGTGGTTCAGCGTGCGGCGGCCGTCGGGTGCCGGAACGAACTGGGAAAGCCTCAGCCTCGAAGGCGTGCGGATTCTCAGGATTGAGCGTCATGAGCGTAAACTCCGACCCGGAAGTCATGCCGCCAATCGATTCAGCATCCTGCTTTACCATCAAGAGCCTCTCGACATGTCCTTCGACGACCGGTTCGTCGAGCACTCGTCTATCGTCACAACCGAGGGTGTACCGAACTATTTCGGCGAGCAGCGGTTCGGCAGGGAAGGCGCCAATATCGAGCTCGCGCGCCGTGTGTTTTCCGGTGGTCGGGTCAAGCGCGAGCAACGTTCAATAGCGATCTCATCAGCACGCTCGTTTCTGTTCAATGAGACTCTCGCCCGACGGGTTGCCGACGGCAACTGGAACCGTCTGCTGCCGGGCGACCTTGCTGGTCTGGACGGCAGTGCGTCAATCTTCGCGGTCGAAACGGTGGACACGGAGCTGCTGCAACGTCTGAGTCGTCACGATATTCACCCGGCGCTGAGCCTGTGGGGCGAGGGCGCGCCCCGATCCTCAGGCAAACCGGCGGCGCTGGAGTGCGAAGTTGCACGAAAATGGCCGGACTTGGCAGAAGGCCTTGTATCGGCGCGCGTCGAAGCGGGTAGCCGTCCGACGCGCCTGGTCCCTGGAGACTGGACCTGTTCGAGTTCTCCGGACGGCATTGAAGTCCGGTTCACCCTGCGGCGCGGTGAGTTCGCGACAGCGCTGCTGCGGGAGCTGTTCGAGTTGCGCCAGCCGATGGTCTGATTCAGCTGTCGTCAAGCAGAACGTAGATAGCGCCGGTTCCGCCGTCCACCTGCCGCGTCGAGACGAAAGCGAGAACGGTCTTCCATTTCCGCAGCCAGCGATTGACGGCACGTTTCAGCACGGGACCCCGGTCACCCGATCCAAGTCCTTTGCCGTGAACGACGCGGACGCACAGGTGGCGTTGACTGACGCTGTACTCGATAAAGTCGGCTAGCCTGGGTTTCGCCTCAGCGACCGTCATTCCATGGAGGTCGATTTCGGCCTGCACGGCGAATCGACCGCGCGCCAGTTTCCTGAATGTGCGCTTGCCCACCGACGGCCGATGAAAGCGCATGGAGTCGACATTGTTCGATTCCAGTTCGTCGATATCGAACTCGAGGCTCTCACGCAGCGCGTCCGCCTCGTCGGCACGACTGAAACGCGCCCTGGGTTTGGGTTTCGGGGATTCCGACGAGGCGCGATTGGCAGCTTTGAGCGGCTTGGCGCCGCTAACGGCGTCTCGAAAGAGATTGATGTCGTCCTCGCTCACGGTGTCCTTTCCTAAAGCTATGGTCGGGCTTGAACATTGAGTATAGTGAGCGCGCCGCCAGCCGCCAAACAGACTTTTCGAAATGAAGAAAATCCTCGTTAGCAACGACGACGGATATCTAGCCACAGGGATCAATGTACTGATTGACGCCCTCGAGACCGTCGCTGACGTCGTCGTTGTTGCACCCGATAGGAATCGCTCGGCGGCGAGCAGTTCGCTGACGGTGCATTCTCCGTTGCGAGTGGCGAAGGTGGGCGAGAATCGTTACAGCGTCGACGGCACGCCGTCCGACTGCGTGCACCTCGCGCTCACAGGCTTCCTCGACTACGAACCTGACCTCGTCGTCTCCGGCATCAATCACGGCGCCAACCTTGGCGACGACGTCATCTACTCCGGGACCGTGGCCGCCGCACTCGAGGGTCGGTTTCTCGGTTTACCGACAATCGCCGTGTCGCTGGCCGGTGAACGACTGACGCACTTTGACACCGCGGGCCGCGTGGTCGTGGATATGCTCGGCAAGCTGGAAGAGGCGTTGCTGTCTCCCGATGTCATTCTGAACGTCAACGTCCCCGATCTGCCCTACGATGAACTCGGGGGCATCGAGGCGGCTCGACTGGGTTTTCGGCACAAGTCCGAGTCTGTCGTCAAAGAGAAGGACCCGCATGGTCGAACGATCTACTGGGTTGGACCTGCCGGACGGCAAGCCGATGCCGGGCCGGGCACGGATTTTTACGCTGTCGAGAACGGCAAGGTCGCTGTGACGCCGCTCAAGGTGGATCTCACGCGCCACGATGCGCTGCCGCAATTGAGCGAATGGCTGGACCAGTGATGACGGCGGAGCGGGGCAACCAGGGAATAGGCATGACGTCGGCACGAACTCGTGACCGGCTGGTCCGGCGATTAATGGAGCACGGTATACGATCGCAGGACGTGCTCACCCAGATCAGGAACGTACCCAGGCACCTGTTCGTCGACGAGGCGCTCGCGAGCCGTGCCTATGAAGATACGGCGCTGCCGATCGGCCATGGCCAGACGATTAGCCAGCCGTACATCGTTGCCCGGATGACCGAGGCACTGCTTGACGGGTTCGAAGGCGAGAAGGTACTGGAGATCGGTACCGGCTGCGGCTACCAGACGGCGGTGCTGGCACCGTTGGTCAAGAAGATCTATTCCGTCGAGCGAATCCCGGAACTGCTGCGAAAGACACGGCAGCGGCTTCGCGACCTTGGTATATACAATGTCCAGTTCCGGCCCGGCGATGGTTGGCAGGGCTGGAACAAGTATGGCCCCTACGATGGCATTATCGTCGCCGCCGCCGCGCCCGAGATACCCGAGAAGCTGTTGGAACAATTGGCGCCCGGCGGACGTCTGATTATCCCGATTGGCCCGCCCAGGGCGCAGGATCTGGTCCAGGTGACCCGGCGGGACGATCACTACGAGCAGGTATCGCTGGGTCCGGTGAGCTTTGTTCCTCTGGTAAAAGAGTCAAGTTAAAACAAATGTTTATAAAGTATACTTCGTGTGAATTATGCACACGGACGCGGGATCTGACTGCGGCTGCATGCAGGCTCGGTCACGGGGACCGCGTGCAATGACCTTGTTCCGGCCTCTGTATGACCGGGTGTTGATCTGGTCCCGGCATCGCCACGCGCAGTCCTACCTCGCGGCGATGAGCTTCGCGGAGTCATCGTTCTTTCCGATCCCGGTCGACGTCATGCTGGCGCCGATGTGCTTCGCCGAGCGCCGGCATGCGTGGCGTTTTGCTGCCGTCGCGACGATCTTCTCGGTGCTCGGAGGGCTCGCTGGATATGCGATCGGCTACCTGATGTTCGGCGCTATTGAGCCCTGGCTGCGCGAATCCAGTTATTGGCCCGCCTACCTGACGAGTCGCGAATGGTTCGATGCCTACGGATTCTGGGCCGTCTTCATCGCCGGTTTCTCACCTATCCCGTACAAGGTATTCACGATTGCCGCGGGCGTCGTGATGTTGAACCCGGTTGGCTTCACGCTGGCGTCACTGGTCGGCAGGGGCGCGCGGTTCTTCCTCGTCGCCGGGCTTATCGTGCTCGGCGGTGAAAAGTTCGAGTCGCAGGTGTCAAAATACATCGAGTGGCTCGGGTGGCTTGCTGTCCTGCTGGTCGCGCTGATCATCTACTACCTGATGTACTGGCATTAGCGATGCGCGAGCTGGCGGCAAAGCACAAGCTGATTGCCGTTGTCGCCGCCTGCATGCTCGTGGTGGCGTGCGGCACGCCTGCGCGTTACAACTCCGCCGGCACGCATATTGTCAGGAGCGGCGAGACGCTGTTCTCGATTGCTTTTCGCTACGGCAAGGATCCGGCCGAAGTCGCCCGGTGGAATCGGCTCGGCGACGGGTCCCTGATCTACCCGGGGCAGGTCTTACGCTTGTATCCGACGTCCGGCAGAGCCAGCAGTTCGTCCAGGCCCGCGCCGCGGCCGCTTCCGGAGCTGCCGTCCGACCCTCCACCGGCGTGGGCATGGCCGACATCGGGCGCGGTCAGTGTCGGTTTTGGCGGAAAACCCGGCACCGGCACCGGCATCCTGATTGATGGCAGGCAGGGCCAGTCCATACGGGCTGCGGCCTCCGGCAAGGTCGTCTATGCCGGCGGTGGACTGATCGGCTACGGGCAGCTTATTATCATCAAGCATAATGACACCTACCTGAGTGCCTACGGGTACAACGCGTCGCTGCTGGTCGCCGAAGGCGAAGTAATCGCGAAGGGCCAGCCGATCGCGAGAATGGGTGAGGGTCCGGAACGCAAGCCGCGCCTGCATTTCGAAATCAGGCGAAACGGTAAGCCGGTAAACCCGCGACAATTTCTGCCAGCGAGATAATCTGCTTTTCCGCCCGGCCTGCGATTGAGGAGCAGTGCTGTGGGTACGGCTGGCCAAAACGTGACGCGATCTGTCCCGGCTTCGGGCCGAGCAGACCGGTACGGTGCGTCCACCGCCAGCACTTCGACCGAGCCACGCAACCGCGGTCCCAGCCTGGACCCCACACAGATCTATCTCCGCGACATCGGCGCCGCGCCGTTGCTTGATGCGAAGCAGGAGAGGCGCCTCGGCCGGCGGGCGACTGCCGGTGACGAGAGAGCTCGACAACAGATGATCGAGAGCAACCTCCGGTTGGTCGTCAAGATCGCGCGCCGCTACATCAATCGCGGACTGCCGTTTCTCGACCTGATCGAAGAGGGCAACCTGGGACTGATTCACGCGGTTGAGAAGTTCGACCCGGAACGGGGCTTTCGATTCTCCACTTATGCGACCTGGTGGATCCGGCAAACGATCGAGCGGGCGATCATGAACCAGTCCGGCGCCGTAAGATTGCCGGTGCATGTCACCAAGGAAATCAATCATTGTGTGCGCGCCGCGCGACTGTTGTCGCAGCGTCTGAAGCGAGCACCGAGCAACGCTGAGCTGGCGGAATACCTCGATCGCGACGTCGACGAGATCCGCCGATTACAGGGACTGAAAGAACGGGTCACGCTGGGTTCCGTGTCGGCCGATCCGGGCATTGCGTCCGCCGTGGACAGGCTGCTCGGCAGCAAGGACAACGAGCCGCCGACCGCGGCGCAGCGTGAGATCGTTCATTCGATCATCGAGCACTGGCTGCTGGAGCTGAGTTGCAAGCAGCGGGTCGTAATCGAGAAACGTTTTGGGCTGCACGGAGAACGGCGGCTGACGCTGACGGCGATCGGTAAGGAGATGGGCGTCACTCGGGAGCGCATCCGTCAGATACAGGTCGACGCGCTGGCGAGGCTCCGCGAAAGCATCGAGTCGCAGGGGCTGTCGCTCGAAACCGTGCTCGACTGATCGCAGCGGCCTCAGATCTCGCTCAGACCGGGTACAGGATGGCCGCTACCCGGCGTCCTTCGCCCACCAGTACATTAAACGTGCGCGCTGCTGCGCGGGAATCCATGACTTCCAGCCCCGTTCCGCGTCTCGCGAACGCAAACGTCAACTCCCGTGGAGGAAAAAGCTGGGTGCGTCCGGTGCCAACGATGACCACTTCCGGTTCGGTATCCAGCAGCACGCCGAAGTCGCTCTCGACGAGAAGCTCCAGGGGTTTGTGCTCCCAGTCGGAGACGATCGATTCCCCGGTCAGCGCGATGGTGCCGGACAGCACTTCGCGCCCGACGCTGAATCCGTCCTCACTGACGCCGCGTATCGCGATCAGGCTTGCTTCTTCCCGAGTGAATTTCAAAGGCTCAATCCGTTACCATTCTGTGATCAACCATATAGGGACGCCCGCACAAAGGGCAAGACAGGGACGCCAGGCTTGGACCCGCAACACTCGGCAATCGTCATCATCAATTCATTGCGCAGCATTCACTCGCCGGCGCTCAAACGGTGGCTGGCGAAAGGCGATTTGATACGGCAGGACCCAGCCAGTCTCGCCGATCGGGTCTTGAATGCCATAGATTTCCACGGTGGCATGGACAGCCCGGCCGCGCATCGACTTCTCGGCCAGACCGGCGAGGCTCCAGAGGGCTGGATCGCCGCGGCCGATCCCGTTTACCTGGAACCTCGACTGGATCATCTCTGCCTGCATAGCCTGGGCGCTACGATGCGTGACGGTGAACTGTCGCAACTGTTCGACCATCTTCAGGCAACGCTCGGCGACACCGCGGAGTTCCTGTCAGTCGGCGCCTGCGGCTATCTCAAGACGGCTGCGATGCCGCTGTCGGACATCGAGCCGGATGCGCTGCACGGCTACGTGCCCGACAGGTTCCTGCCGGAAGGCGAAGGCGTCGACGTCACGCGCAGACTGCAATCGGAAATCGAGATGGCGCTGCATGATCATCCGGTCAACCTCAGGCGGCAGGCAAACCAGCTCCAGCCGGTGAACGCACTGTGGCTGTGGGGCGGTGGCGCCATGAACGCATCAGTGCGTCCTGACTTGCCGGCGTTGCATGCCGACGATCCTTTGCTGCGAGGTTTCTGGACAGCCAGCAGCGGCTCCGCGTCAGGCTGGTCCGAGTCCCTGTCCGACGTTTCGAGGCAGGGTGGTGTTGCCGTCGTGCCGGAGGACGATGCGCTCGGCGCCGAGGAAAGGCTGGAGACAATTCGGGTCGCGTTCGCCAGAGGACGAGTGCGGCAACTCCGGCTGCTCACACGAGACGGCTTCTGCCTGAAGTCATCGCGACGCGCTCAGTGGAAGTTCTGGCGACGGGATATCGACCTGTCTGGAGGCCTGGTATGACGATGCGTCCAATCGTCGTTCGACCCCGCGTCGAAGACGTCAGTCTCAGCACCGTCGATGACGTGCTTGCCCGCCTGTTTGCGAACCGCGGTGTCTCTAGCGATGCCGAACTCGACTATGCGCTCGGTCGTTTGCTGCCGATCAGCTCGCTGGAACATATCGATGCTGCTGTAGACCTGCTGCTGGCTCACCGGGAGAACCGTGTTCTCGTCGTCGGCGACTTCGATGTGGACGGCGCAACCAGCACCGCGCTCTTGCTGCGTTGTCTGCGAGCGTTTGGATTTCGCGACGTCGACTACCTGGTGCCGAATCGATTCGACTTCGGCTACGGTCTCTCGCCCGGCATTGTCGACGTCGCCTGTCGCGACAAGCCGGCGCTCATTATCACCGTGGACAATGGCATCTCGAGTGTCGCGGGCGTCGCGGCGGCTCGGTCGGCAGGCATCGATGTCCTGATAACGGACCATCATCTGCCGGGCAATGAGCTGCCGGATGCCAATGTGATCCTCAATCCCAACCTGCCTGGCAGCACATTCGGCAGCAAGAACCTCGCCGGTGTCGGAGTCGCCTTCTACCTTGTCGCTGCCCTCGGCCAGGCACTGCAGAGAGCGGGGCAGGACGGTGCCGCCAGGGTGGCTGCGAAGTACATCGATCTCGTCGCGCTCGGGACCGTCGCGGACGTCGTGCCCCTGGACCACAACAACCGCGTACTCGTCTCGCAGGGACTCAAGCGGATCCGGGCCGGGGCGACCGTGCCGGGCATTCCTGCGTTGTTGACCGAAGCCGGACGTTCGCACGAGCGCTGCGTAGCCAGTGACCTGGGCTTCGCCGTCGGGCCGAGGCTGAACGCGGCGGGTCGCCTCGATGACATGTCCGTCGGTATCGAGTGCCTGTTGACGGACGATGCCGGCACTGCAGCAAGGCATGCCCAGACGCTGGATGCGATCAATCGCGATCGGCGCGACATCGAGCAGACGATGCGTGACCAGGCCTTTCGCATTGTGGACAAGATTCATAAGTCCAACCTGCCGGCCTGTGTCTGCCTGTTCGACGAATCCTGGCACCAGGGCGTCGTCGGCCTGGTCGCCGGTCGGGTCAAGGAAAAATTCAGCCGACCGGTCGCTGCGTTCGCGCTGGAGGGCGACACGTCGATGAAGGGTTCTGTCCGTTCGGTTGCCGGTGTTCACGCGAGAGACCTGCTCGAGGCCATCAATTCAGCAGAACCTGGCCTGATTCGTAAATTCGGCGGTCATGCGATGGCCGCGGGCCTCACACTCGATCGCTCGGCTTTCGAGACCTTCAAGGAGCAGGCGCAAATACAGATGCAACGGCTCTATCCGTCGGCGGACTTCAGCGGCGCGATTACCAGCGACGGCATATTGTCAGGTGATCGCCTGACGATCACGTTTGCCCGGGAGCTTCGAAATTGGGGTCCGTGGGGTTCGGGATTCCCGGAGCCGGCCTGGCACGGTCTGTTTCACGTCATCGAGACACGCGTTGTCGGCGAGCATCACCTGAAACTCAAGGTTCGACCGGCGGACGGTGCGGCGAGTATCGATGCCATCGCCTTCAACCAGGCGGAATCCCCGTGCCGGGGTATCGTGCAGCTTGCGTACCGGCTGGACGTCAACGAGTGGCGAGGCGTGGAGCGCCCGCAACTGATCGTTGAGCAGATCGCGCCCGCGGCCAGCGACGGTTGAATAAAGGACGGTAGACAATAGCGCTGGGGTTTCGGCCAGTGATACTATGCCGCGCTTTCGAAAACTTTAGACACGCTTGTAAACGACCATGGAAGTCAGCCAGATCAAGAATGCCATCTCCGACCTTACCGAGCGCAGTGCCGCGCTGAGGGGGTACCTTTGACTACGACGGCAAGTCGGAACGCCTGACCGAAGTCGAGCGCGAGCTCGAACAACCTGACGTCTGGAACGAACCGGATCGCGCCCAGGCGCTGGGCCAGGAGCGCGCCCAGCTCGAACAGGTCGTGGTCGGCCTGGACGAAATCGGCAGCGGGCTAACCGATGCGCTCGACATCCTCGAGCTGGCCGTCGAGGAAGACGACGAGGCGACCCTGGTCGAGATCGAGACAGATGTGCAGGCGCTGGAACGGCGTGTCGCCGGACTGGAATTCCGCCGCATGTTCTCCGGCGAAATGGACGAGAACAACGCGTACCTCGACATACAGTCGGGTGCCGGCGGTACGGAGGCCCAGGACTGGGCCGAGATGATCTTGAGAATGTACCTTCGATGGGCGGAATCGCACGGCTTCAAGGCCGAGGTCATCGAGGCGTCAGCCGGCGAGGTTGCTGGCATCAAAAGCGCGACGGTCCACGTCAAAGGCGAGTACGCCTACGGCTGGTTGCGCACGGAAACGGGTGTGCACCGCCTGGTACGCAAGTCACCGTTCGACTCCGGCAATCGTCGGCATACGTCCTTCGCGTCGGTGTTCGTGTCGCCAGAGGTCGACGACAATATTGATATAGACGTCGATCCGTCAGACCTCAGGATCGACGTGTATCGCGCCAGCGGCGCAGGTGGCCAGCACGTTAACCGGACCGAGTCCGCCGTGCGAATCACCCATCTGCCGACGAACACCGTCGTTCAGTGCCAGAACGACCGTTCTCAGCACAAGAACAAGGCGACGGCGATGAACCAGCTCAAGGCCAAGCTCTACGAACTCGAGATGCAGAAACGACGTGCGGAGGCTTCTGTGCTCGAAGAGAGCAAGGCTGACGTCGGTTGGGGGAGCCAGATACGGTCTTACGTACTCGACCAGAGTCGCATCAAGGACTTGAGGACGAGCGTCGAGACCGGCAATACGCAGGCAGTCCTCGATGGAGGGCTGGACAATTTCATTGAGGCAAGCCTCAAGCAGGGACTGTGAAGTGACAGACGAAAGAGACGAGAACAAGTTGATCGCCGAGCGTCGCCGCAAACTGGATGAGTTGCGCGAGATCGGCAATGCTTATCCCAACGATGTGCACCGCAACGCGCTGGCCGATGAACTGCATCGCACGTTCGGAGAGCACGAGGCCGAGCACCTGATCGAGGAAGACGTCGAGGTGGACGTCACCGGGCGCATGATGCGCAAGAACGTCATGGGCAAAGGGAGCTTCATTGCCCTGGCAGATCGCTCCGGCCGAATTCAGGTGCGCCTCGAGCGCGATCGCTTGCCCGAGGGCGTATACGCTGCGTTCAAGAAATGGGACGTCGGCGACATCCTGTTCGCGAAGGGCAAACTGTTCAAGACGCAGAAAGGTGAGCTGACGGTACTGGCCGACGAGGTCAGGCTGGTGACAAAATCCCTGCGGCCGCTTCCGGAAAAGTGGCACGGCCTGTCCGACCAGGAGATCCGCTACCGGCAACGCTACGTTGACCTGATCATGAACGAGGAAAGCCGTGACGTGTTCCGCAAGCGCACCGCGGTGGTCCAGTACATGCGCTCGTTCCTGGACTCGCAGGATTTCCTCGAGGTCGAGACGCCGATGATGCAGGTGACGCCGGGCGGAGCCATCGCGCGGCCGTTCAAGACCCATCACAACGCGCTCGACATGGAACTCTACCTGCGCATCGCGCCGGAGCTGAACCTGAAGCGGCTGGTCGTCGGTGGATTCGAGCGCGTCTACGAGATCAATCGCAACTTCCGCAACGAGGGCGTCTCGACGCAGCACAATCCCGAATTCACGATGATGGAGGCCTACCGCGCGTACGCCGACTACCAGGACTGGATGAACTCGACCGAGGCTATGCTGCGTGGCATGTCGAGCGCCGTGCTGGGCACCACGGTTGTCGAGTACCAGGGCGAGTCCTATGATTTCGGCAAACCGTTTGCGCGTATGACTGTTGAGGAAGCGATTCTCAAATACAACGAGGACATCGATTCCGGCAAGCTACGCGACCGGGACTACCTCGTCAGCGTCTGCGAGCGCCTCGAAGTGCCTGTTCTCGAGGGCTACGGCGAGGGCAAGCTGCAGATCGAGATATTCGAGAAGACCTGTGAAGACAAGCTGCGTGAGCCGACGTTTATCACGCAGTATCCGACCGAGGTCTCGCCGCTATCGCGACAGAACGATTCCGATCCGTTCGTGACCGACCGCTTCGAGCTATTCATCTCCGGCCGCGAGATCGCGAACGGTTTTTCCGAGCTCAACGATCCGGAAGAGCAGGCGGCACGGTTCCGCGCGCAGGTCGCGAATCGCGAGGCGGGCGACGACGAGGCCATGGCCTTCGATCACGACTATATTCGCGCGCTGGAGTACGGCATGCCGCCGACGGCGGGCATCGGCGTGGGTATCGATCGCGTGGTCATGTTGTTCACCGACTCGCCGTCGATACGCGACGTGCTGCTGTTTCCGCACATGCGCCCGGAGGTATTCGACTAAGGCTATCGGTCGCTTTCCAGGTAGGGTAGCTGCTCGTTCTTCAGAACCACGCCGTTGACCTCGAGTCCGTCCGTCGCCGAGTCGACCGGCACAACGGCCAGTAATTCGCCGCCGATGACATTGACGACTTCGCCGACGTCGCGGTCGCCGAGTCGCACCTTGTCGCCTGACGCTGCCTCACCGTCGCAGCCAAACTTCATCAGACGGCGTCGCGTTGCGCCCTTGTAGTGGGTCCTTGCGACCACCTCCTGGCCGGTGTAGCAACCCTTGTCGAGACTGATCGCGTCCAGCAGGTCGAGGTTCAGCATGTGCGGCGTAAATTTCTCCGACTGTTCGGTCGCGATGCTCGCTACGCCGGCGCGAAGGTTCTGTGCCTGCCAGTCCTCGAAAATCCGCGCCTCATCGTCGCCGAAATCTGCGGCGGTTGCTCTTCGAGTTGAGAAGTCGACCTTCGCCCGGAAGCGAAACATCGTGAGGCGTTTGACGACCGACTCTTCCAGGTCTTCCGGCAGCAGCAGGGCAAAGCCGGAGTCCTGCTTCCGAATCCGGAACAAGGCGATGACGCGGCCCTTCGGGTTGCACCAGGCGCCGAGCGACAGCGTCGTGTCCAGCCGGTTCACATCGCAGGTGAGCTGTCCCTGCAGGAAACTGGCGGCGTCGTCGCCGGTAACCTCGAGCACGCTCATTGGCCAGCTGTTATTTGTTTGCATGCGTATGAATCTTTTGTCGTGGGTAGCGGCTGTCGGTGAAGTCGCCCAGAGGGTCTGGCATACTCCGTTTCATGAGTAACCAGAACACTCCGACCGACGACTCAGAGCCTGAGCGCGACGGGCCGCGGGCCACGAATAATAGCGCCAACGACGATCCACCGAAAGAAATCGGCGGCCGTCCGGGCCCTGATCCGACCCGCTACGGCGACTGGGAGAAGAACGGCCGCTGCATCGACTTCTGACCTTGGTCTAATTGCCCGGCATCGAACGCACGGGCGATATTGAGTATTCTTAACAGGTTTCCAGAACAAGCGTCTTTAAAGAACGCGGAGCGAACATCGAAATGAGCACCACGGAACGGCCGCTTTCACCTCACCTCGGTATCTATCGATGGCCAATCACAATGGCGCTGTCGATCCTTCATCGTGCTACCGGCATCGGCCTGGCCGTCGGTCTGATCGCACTGGTCGCGTGGCTGATGAGTATTGCGGCAGGGCCCGAGCGCTACCTGTACTTCAGTTCATTCATGGCGACGACCTTCGGACGCATCCTGCTGATCGCCTGGTCGTTCGCGTTTGCGTATCACCTGTGCAACGGCATCCGGCATCTGTTCTGGGACGCCGGCTACGGCTTCGAGAAATCACAGGCCAACGCGTCGGCGTGGGTCGCGATTGCCGCCTCGGTCATACTGACGGCGACGTTCTGGGTGATGGTCCTATGAGCATCAAGACACCGCTGGGACGCGTCCTCGGGCTTGGCTCGGCCAAGGACGGCACCGATCACTGGTGGTCACAGCGCGTAACCGCTGTTTCCAACCTGCTGCTGGGGCTGTGGTTCGCATTCGCGATGATCCAGATGCCGGGCTTCGAGTATTTGGACGTCATGCGATTCCTGGCCGCACCCTGGAACGGCGTGCTGATGTCGCTCTTGTGCGCATCGCTGGCCTACCATTCCTATCTCGGCGTTCAGGTCGTGCTTGAAGACTATGTGCATACACCGGCAGTCAAGGTGACAGCGCTCATGGCCTCACGCTTCGCGCACCTGGTCATCGCTTTCGCCTCTATTTACGCAATCTTAAGGATCGGCCTCGATTCATGAGTGACTACGATTTTATTGACCACAGTTACGACATCGTCGTGATTGGCGCCGGCGGCGCCGGTCTTCGTGCAACGTTCGGCCTCGCGGAAGCCGGCTTTGACACAGCCTGCATTACGAAGGTTTTTCCGACCCGCAGCCACACGGTGGCGGCGCAGGGCGGCATCAGTGCCGCACTCGGCAACATGGGCGAGGACGACTGGCGCTGGCACATGTACGACACGATCAAGGGATCCGACTGGCTCGGCGACCAGGATGCCATTGAATACATGTGCAAGGAGGCACCGGACGCCGTCATCGAACTCGAGCACTACGGCGTGCCGTTCTCCCGCACCGAGGACGGGAGGATTTACCAACGGCCCTTCGGTGGCATGACGACGCATTTCGGTGAAGGCACCGCTCAACGAACCTGTGCCGCCGCTGACCGGACCGGTCACGCGATGCTGCATACGCTGTACCAGCAGTCGTTGAAGCACGACGCCGAGTTCTTTATCGAGTACTTCGCGATCGACCTGATGATGGAGAACGGCGAATGCCGCGGCGTCGTCGCGATCGACATGGCAACAGGAAGGCTGCACCGCTTCCAGGCGCACAAGGTCATCCTCGCGACCGGCGGATACGGCCGGGCGTACTTCTCCTGTACATCGGCACACACGTGCACAGGCGACGGCAGCGGCATGATCTTGAGGGCCGGTCTGCCTGTGCAGGACATGGAGTTCGTACAGTTCCATCCGACCGGCATCTACGGTGCCGGCTGCCTGATCACCGAGGGTGTGCGAGGCGAGGGCGGTTACCTGACGAACTCGGAGAACGAGCGTTTCATGGAGCGCTATGCGCCTAACGCCAAGGACCTGGCGTCGCGCGATGTCGTGAGCCGATCGATGACGATCGAGATACGCGAAGGTCGCGGCGTTGGCAAAGACGCTGACCACATTCACCTGCACCTCGAGCACCTCGGTCCGGAAGTCATCAATGAGCGGCTGCCGGGCATTGCCGAGACTGCCAAGGTGTTCTCGGGCGTCGACGTCACGAAAGAGCCGATCCCGGTGCTGCCGACCGTGCACTACAACATGGGCGGTATCCCGGCCATCTACACTGGCGAGATCGTCACGCTGAGAGACGGCGATCCCGAGTCTATCGTCCCCGGTCTGATGGCCGTTGGCGAGGCGGCCTGTGTCTCTGTGCACGGCGCCAACCGGCTGGGGTCCAATTCACTACTCGACCTCGTCGTGTTCGGTCGCGCCGCGGCCCATCACGTCAAGACGACGATGACGCCGGGAGAGAGACACCGTGCGCTGCCGGCCGATGCCGGACAGAACAGCGTCGACAAGATCGACAAGCTGCGCCACGCGAAAGGCAGCCGACCGACCTCGGAGATTCGCAACGAGATGCAGCGCATCATGCAAAACAACGCGGCCGTATTCCGGACGGGCGAATCCCTCGATGAAGGCGTCGAGTTGTTGAAGGATACGTTTGCGTCGTTCAGCGACGTGCGTGTCGAAGATACGTCAATGATCTGGAATACCGATCTTATCGAGACCATTGAGTTGGAGAATCTGTTGCTGAATGCGATGGCGACGATCCAGTCGGCGGCGAATCGCAAGGAGAGCCGCGGTGCGCAGGCACGCGAGGACTATCCTGATCGCGACGATGAAAACTGGATGAAACACACGCTGGCCTGGGTAAGCGACAGTGGCGAAGTGTGTTTCGATTACCGGCCGGTGCATCTCGACACATTGACCGATGAAGTCGAGGCCGTCCCACCCAAAGCCCGAGTTTACTAGGAGCGTATGCGTGGCTGAGTTCAGACTACCCCCGAATTCAAGGATCAAGAAGGGCAAGCACTTTGCCGCGGCCAACGGCTCGAGCAACGTGAAGCAGTTCGCCGTCTACCGCTACGATCCTGACAGCAAGGACAATCCGCGCGTCGATACTTATGAGATCGACATGGACAGCTGCGGTCCGATGGTTCTGGACGCGCTGATCAAGATCAAGAACGAAATCGATCCGACGCTGACCTTCCGTCGCTCCTGTCGAGAAGGCATCTGCGGCAGTTGTGCGATGAACATCGACGGTGGCAACACGCTTGCCTGCCTGAAGTCAGTCGACGAGGTTCGCGGTGACGTCAAGATCTATCCGTTGCCGCACATGCCCGTCGTCAAGGACCTCGTGCCGGACCTGACCAACTTCTATGCGCAGTACGCATCCATCAAGCCATGGTTGCAGACGCGCACACCCCCTCCACCGGATCGCGAGCGTTTGCAGAGCAAGGCCGACCAGGAGCTCATCGATGAGCCATCGGCCTGCATCCTGTGCGCGTGCTGCTCGACGAGTTGTCCGTCGTATTGGTGGAACAGTGATCGCTATCTCGGGCCGGCTGCGCTGCTGGCGTCGTATCGCTGGCTGGTCGACAGCCGTGATGAGGCCACCGGTGAACGACTGGACGATCTCGAGGATCCTTTCCGACTCTACCGGTGTCACACGATCATGAACTGTACGCAGACCTGCCCGAAAGGACTGAACCCGGCGAAGGCCATTGCCGAGACCAAGAAGATGATGGCGGAGCGCCGCCACTAGCAGGGTGTCGAGAAAGCCTCAGCCGGCCCTGTCCGGCGTTAATTTCCGGCCCGGTACGCTCATGTACTCGCGTGTACGCTGCGCTTTGTCGCCGAGAACCGCCTCGTCTCGGGCTCGCCCGAGACATTTTCAACACGCCGCTGGTTCGATCGGTAGCCCGTGGTCGGTGTCGGAAGCGATACAAGTTGATGAGTAACGGACACCTTGAATGGCAGTGCAGGTCCCGATAGAAACCCATGACTAACGGAAGACTTCGGTGGCAGTGCCGATAACGATAGAAGCCAATGACCAACGGACATCTACGGTGGCAGTGCAGGTTCCGATAGAAACCCATGACTAACGGACAACTTAGGTGGCAGTGCCGACGCGGCATGAAGGAGCTGGATGCGCTGCTTGCTCGTTATCTCGAAACGCACTACGAACCATCGTCCGCTGAAGAAAAGTCGGCCTTCGAGGCGCTTTTGACGCTGTCGGACCCGGAGCTGATCGCGTACCTGTTAAAGGGTGAAAGATCAGACAGCGACGTCACGAACACGATCATCGACAGGATTCTCGGCCGACATTAGTCCGGACCCGCATGGCGCCGCAATCGTCTCTGCGATTGCCGCGGCTTCAAGTTTCACCGGCGGGCTGCTGCTTCTCCTCACCCGCCTCGACTGGCTGATCGAGCTGCCTCTCGCGATTGCCTTCGTTACCGGCAGCGTCATTGAGTGGCGTCGCTTCCATCGCAGGCTTTCAGGCGTCACGCATTTGCGTGTGTATGCGAGTGGCGATGTGCGCGTCTGTCGCTTTGGCGAATGGTACCTGGGGCAGATGGCGGCAGGCAGCCTGGTACTCCGTCGACTGGCGTGGATCCGGGTATCAGGCGCTAGCGGCGCTCGCGTTGACTGCCTGTGCCTTAAACGCTCGACCAAAATCTCGAACTGGCGACGCTTCAGGCTTGTTTCTCGTCACATTGGAGCCATAAATTGAAGCTGATACGATGAAAACTCACAGTCTTTGATGGCCCCAAGTGTGGTCCGGTTCACACAGTTGAAAAAAGCCTTACGATCCGCCGAACTTTTGCCTGAGCCCCCGGTCTATCGGGGGTATGACTACCTCTGCAGCTGCGATTTCGAAGGTCCATTGCATGTCGGCTGAAACGACCGATGCGCAACTGGTCAAGCGCGTACAGAACGGCGAGAAGGGCGCTTTCGACCTGCTGGTACTGAAGTACCAGCACAAGATCGTCAATCTTGTCATGCGTTATGTGCGGGATCCGGAACAAGCGCTGGATATAACGCAGGAGGCTTTCGTCAAAGCCTATCGAGCGTTGCCGCGATTCCGTGGCGATAGCGCTTTTTATACCTGGCTTTATCGCATTGCCGTCAACACGGCCAAGAATTACCTTGCGTCGCAGCGTCGGAGGCCAATGGATGTCGAGCTCGATCTGCAGGATCCGGATCAGTACGACCTGCATGCAAAGCTCAAAGAGACGGATACGCCCGAGGGCGTTACTCTCAGTAACGAATTACGGGAGACGGTTGAGAAAGCGATTGCCGGTCTTCCCGAAGATCTCAGGACGGCGATTATCCTTCGTGAGATCGATGGCATGAGTTATGAGGAAATAGCACAAACGATGGAGTGCCCGGTCGGTACCGTTCGCTCCAGGATCTTCAGGGCGCGCGACGCTATCAGCAAGAAAGTCGGCTCCCTGGTACGGTAATATCGGAAAAGTTATGAACGACCAAATCAAAATGCAGCTCTCAGCGTTCGTTGATGGCGAATTGTCGGATGCCGAGTCCGAGCTGCTCGTACGGCGGATCAGCAGAGACGCCGAACTACGTGACCAGATCGCAGAATACCAGGCGATCGGTCGTGTCATGCGCGGTGAATACTCGGTGCGACTGGATGGTCTGCTGGAGCGCGTGAACGCCAACCTGGAAGCCGAGACGGCGGTTGAACCACCAGCCGTGTCACGGCAGTCAGCGCTGTTCCGGCCGCTGGTTGGTGTCGCCTCTGCGGCCGCCGTGGCGATGATAGCGCTGGTAGGCTATGGACAGATATCCGGCGGCGATACGCCGGTGACAACCGCCGACCAATACACGGTGCCTTCGGCGGAGTCGGCGGACCTGCTCGATTATCACGCACGCCACGGGGAACTGGCGACCGGTCTCAACAACCGGCTGGTTACCCTGCAGATTCGAGAGGAAGCGCTCGAGGATCCGGTTGAGGACGACCCGGAAGAGCCGGAAGACGAAACCAACGACCAGGAAGTGACGAACTAGCGATGATCCGGCGAGCTTTGGGGGAGCGTGCCTGCCTGTTGCTGGCCGGTGGCCTGTTGTCGATCGCGGCCCAAGCCGAGGACGCTGCTCGATGGCTTGAGAAAATGTCGCTGGCGCTCGAGGACACTGCCTACCACGGCGTGTTGCTCCGCGAGCAGAATGGCCGTTCCGAGGCCCTGGAAATATTCCACACCAAGTCAGACGGTGTCGTCCGGGAACGACTGGTTTCCCAGGAAGGCTCCGGCTTCGAGATCATTCGCAACGGTGACGAGGTTCACTGCGTATTGCCGGACAAGAGGGCGGTACTGATCGAAGCCTGGGATGAGCGGAGCACATTGTTTGCATCATTGCCGTCGAGCACAGAGGGGCTTGTCGATAGCTACGACTTGCTGATCCAGAACAAGCAGCGCATCGCCGGCCGTAAAGCGCTGTTGATGTTTATCGACCCACGGGATGACCTGCGTTTCGGTCATCGTGTCTGGCTCGATATCGAGACCGGCTTCCCGTTGAAGACGCAGCTCGTCGACAGGGATGGGGCTATCCTCGAGCAGATTCGTTTCGCCGACATTACGCTCAACGCGGCCATCGCACCGGAAGACCTGCAGACGCGCTACGACCTCTCTGGGTTCAAATGGTATCCGGCGAAAAAAGAGCGTCGCACAAGCGTTGCTAACGTCACTTGGCAAAGCAGTCAGCTGCCAGCCGGTTTTGTCGTCGAGTCGAGGCACAAGGAGTCGATGGGCGAATCGGACGCTACGGTGACTCACATCGTGTACTCGGATGGTCTCAGCAAAGTCTCGGTATTCATCGAGACTGCGAAGTCCTCCTCTCGAACGATGCGCTCTCGCGTCGGTGGTTCGCACAGCTTCAGTACCGTCGTCGACGGGTACCAGGTTACCGCTGTCGGCGAGGTCCCGGCGGCGACCGTGGAAAAGATCGCTCTGTCTATGCGCCTGCCACGCTAGACTACGCCCCGTGAACACAGCAGAGGCAACGGTGGTGCGGGTCAGTGAAGGCCCGTCACACGTCACGGTTCGAGTGGATGCCGCCGTCGGTTGCGCGCGCTGTGCCGCCGGACGCGGCTGCGGCGCCGGCCTGTCAGGCTCCGCCGGCAAGTCGCTGGAGCTCGAGCTGCCGGTCACAGAGGCGGCCGCCGGGCTGCAAGTCGGAGACCACGTGCAGGTAAACCTGGCGTCGGGAAACTTGCTGAACGCCGCTTTGATCGCTTACGGCATACCGCTGGTCGGTGCGGCAATCGCCGCGGCTATCGCGTATCTGTTACAGGCGTCCGAGCCCGTGTCCGTCGCCGCGTCGCTTGCCGGGCTCGCCGCAGGCATGGTCGTCAGTATCTATCGAATCCGGCGCCCGGCGTGTCTCGGAAACCTGACACCGCGGGTTGAGAGCGACGCGGGAGCCCGCCATTGAGTCCGCTCATCGTTTACAGCCGCCAGGGGTGTCACCTGTGCGAGGTGCTGATCGAAGAGCTGTTGCCGATCGCCCGGGGCCGCATCGAGGTTGAAGTTAGGGACATCGATTCGCGCGAAGACTGGCGCGAGCGCTACGATATCCGAGTGCCGGTCCTGGCCTGGGAGAACGAAGAAATCTGCCAGTATCAGCTGGACCGCGACGCGCTGGCCGACCTGCTCAAGCGACTCGAAAGTTAGGCATAAATCCCCTTCGAAAGGGCCAGAAATCGGTATACTGCGCGGTTTCGCGCGTCTGAGACAAGGTAGTCGCAACACATGAAGTTGACCCGCAACTTTTCGATCATCGCCCATATTGACCACGGCAAGTCGACACTCGCCGATCGGTTCATCCAGCACTGTGGCGGGCTGTCGGATCGGGAGATGGCCGAGCAGGTTCTGGACTCGATGGACCTGGAGCGCGAGCGGGGCATTACGATCAAGGCACAGAGTGTCACGCTGCACTACGAAGCCAACGACGGGAACACCTACCAGCTCAACTTCATCGACACGCCGGGCCACGTCGATTTTTCCTACGAAGTGTCGAGGTCGTTGTCGGCTTGCGAAGGGGCGCTGCTCGTCGTCGATGCGGCGCAGGGCGTTGAGGCACAGTCCGTCGCCAACTGCACGACGGCGATCGACCAGGGCCTCGAGGTCTTGCCGGTGTTGAACAAGATTGACCTGCCGGCGGCCGAACCGGAGCGCGTGCAGGAGGAAATCGAAGACATTATCGGAATCGACGCGTCGGAGGCCGTCCGCGTCAGCGCGAAGACCGGCGTCGGCATTCCCGAACTGCTGGAAGAGATTGTCCGGGTGATTCCGCCGCCCGACGGCGACGCCGACGGGCCACTACAGGCGTTGATCATCGATTCCTGGTTCGACAATTATGTCGGCGTAGTCTCTCTGGTAAAGATCGTTAACGGCAAGCTGGCGAAGGGCGACAAGTTCACCGTCATGTCGACGGGCGCTTCCTACAATGCTGACCGGATCGGGCGATTCACGCCGAAGATGGAAGACAGCGATGAGCTCCTGACCGGCGACGTCGGTTTCGTGATCGCGGCGATCAAGGACATTTACGGCGCACCGGTGGGTGACACGCTGACACTGACCAAGACACCGTGTCCGGAGCCGTTGCCCGGGTTCCAGACCGTGCAGCCACGCGTATTTGCCGGCCTGTTTCCGATCCAGTCGGAGGACTACGAGAACTTCCGCGAGGCGCTGCAGAAGTTGCGACTGAATGACGCGGCCCTGCATTTCGAGCCGGAGACTTCCGCGGCGCTCGGTTTCGGTTTCCGCTGCGGCTTCCTCGGCATGCTGCACATGGAGATTGTCCAGGAGCGACTCGAGCGCGAGTACAACCTCGAGTTGATCACGACGGCACCGACGGTGATCTTCGAGGTCATCACGAACTCCGGCGATACCCTGATGGTCGACAACCCGTCAAAACTGCCGCCGACCAACGAGGTGTCGGAGCTTCGCGAGCCGATCATCGCGGCCAACATCCTGGTGCCCGAGCAACATGTCGGCTCGGTCATCAAGCTCTGCATCGAGAAGCGCGGCATCCAGAAGCACATGCGCTACCTCGGCAGCCAGGTCTCGCTGGAGTACGAGATGCCGCTGGCAGAAGTCGTTCTCGACTTCTTCGACCGGCTGAAGTCGGTCAGCCGTGGTTTTGCTTCTTTCGATTATCATTTCGAGCGATTCGAGCCGGCGGACCTCGTCCGGCTGGATATCCTGATCAACAAGGACCGCGTCGATGCGCTATCCCTGATCGTGCACCGCTCCAAAGTCCAGACGCGCGGCCGGGAACTGGTCGAGAAGATGAAAGACCTGATTCCGCGCCAGATGTTCGATGTTGCGATCCAGGCCGCCATCGGCAGCCAGATCATTGCGAGAAGCACCGTGAAGGCACTGCGCAAGAACGTGACCGCCAAGTGCTACGGTGGAGACATCACGCGCAAGCGGAAGCTCTTGGAGAAGCAGAAAGCGGGCAAGCGACGCATGAAGCAGGTGGGCTCCGTGGAAATCCCGCAGGAAGCTTTCCTCGCCGTGCTTCGGGTGGATGACTGATGCGATCGGGGCACGCGGCGATGATTCCACGCATGTTTGAGAATCCTCAAGGAAACCGGGGAATGGGACAGTGAGTTTTAACTTGGCGCTGATACTGACGGTACTTACCGTTGTGTCGGGAGTTGTGATTCTGCTGGACAAGTTTGTCTGGAAGCGGGGAAGCCACGAGACACTCGAAGCGGTTGCGGGCGGCAAAGACCGGCGCGCTCTTGAAGAGGTTCAGACCGGCGGGTCCGGGCTCGACACTCTGATCGAGTACTCACGGTCGTTCTTCCCAGTGCTGCTGTTCGTGCTGGTCGTACGATCTTTCATCTTCGAGCCCTTCCGGATTCCGTCCGGCTCGATGATGCCGACGCTGTTGCAGGGCGACTTTATTTTCGTCAAGAAATTCTCTTACGGACTGCGGCTGCCGGTCACTGAGTCCAAGATCATCGAGACGGGCGAACCGGAACGGGGCGACGTCATCGTGTTTCGCCTGCCGTCAGACCCGAACATCAACTACATCAAACGTGTCATCGGCCTGCCCGGCGACACCGTGGTTTACGAACAGCACCGGCTGACGATCAATGGGAAGCTGATCGATCTCGAGAAGGCAGGTGATTTCTCGACAAAGTCTCCGGCATTCGTCGAGCAACTTGGCGACGACAGTCATCGCATACAGATCACCGCGCCTCGCGCTCGCATCCAGGAGGGCACCTACGAGGTGCCGGAAGGACACTATTTCGTCATGGGAGATAACCGTGACAACAGCAAGGACAGCCGCTTCATCGGATCGATACCGGAGTCGCACCTGGTCGGCGAGGCCGTCCGAATCTGGATGCATATGGACGGCTTCAGCATGCCGCGCTGGGAGCGAATCGGCATGAAGATCGAATAATGTGGAGCAAGTCACTGAATTAAACAATAATACTGCCTAGGCTTTAGCGTACAAATGAGTGACATATCAGTCGCTTATGGAGTTTTTCGAATGAACAACCGGGTAATAAAGCGGAGTCTGGGCAGGCGCGAGCGTGGAATGACCACGCTCGGCATGATCATTCTCGTCAGCTTTATCGGACTCTTCGTGTTTGGCGGAATCCGCCTGACGCCCGTTTATCTGAATTACTTCAAAGTGTCGGGTGTCGTTGAAGGCGTCCTGAAAGAGTTTGACGGACAGAACCCGAGCCGGAGTGCTATTCTGATGTCGGTTTCCCGACGGTTTGACGTCGAGAGCGTCGATCAGATTACAGCTCGGGACGTCAGGGTGACGGCAAAGGACGGAGGCTATGAAGTAAGCGCCAAGTATGACCACGTTGCGCCGTTCATTGGAAACGTCAATTTCCTCGTCGCCTTCAACAAGACCGTATTCGTTCGCCGCTAGACGCCGGGCCGGGCCTGCGATCTGAGCGAACGCAGGCGGGATATCACCAAGAGCGAACACCGTGCAAAAAGCCGAAGCCTGGCTTGAGAAAACCCTTGATTACCGGTTCAAGCGAGCCGAACTGTTCGAGCGGGCACTCACACACCGCAGTGCGCCGGGGCGCAGTAATGAAAGACTGGAATTCCTCGGCGACGCCGTACTGGACTTCGTCGTGTCGGACGTGTTGTTCCGTGCATTCCCGAATGCCGCAGAAGGCGACCTCAGCCGCCTTCGATCCCACCTCGTCAAGGACTCGTCACTGGCGACCATGGCGAGGGAACTCGGATTGGGAGAACACCTCGCGCTCGGCAGCGGTGAGAAAAAGTCCGGGGGACACCGTCGCGAGTCTATTCTTGCCGACGCACTCGAGGCTCTGTTCGGCGCCGTCTACCTTGACGACGGATTCGATGCTGCGAACGACGTGATTCACCGGGCGTACGGTGCGCGGTTCGAGGAGTTTCCCGATCTGGACGAGCTCCGGGATCCTAAGACGCGGCTGCAGGAATGGTTACAGGCACGAGGTCTCGGCTTGCCGACCTACGAGCTCACTGAGACAACCGGTAAGGCGCACAACCAGCGTTTCGTCGTCAGGGCTGTCGTCAAGGACGACGAGGCGGGCGGCGAGGGCACCAGTCGCCGAAATGCCGAGCAACAGGCCGCCGAGCGACTGTTGGCTCGGCTCAAAAAAGGGAGCCGGTCTCGTGACTGACGAATTCCGCTGCGGTTTCGTTGCCGTCGTCGGCCGGCCAAACGTCGGCAAGTCGACGCTGATCAATGCGGTCATGGGCCGCAAGATCAGCATCGTGACAAACAAGCCTCAGACCACACGACATCGCATTCTCGCAGTGCGCAACGAGGCCGATGCACAGGTTATCTTCGTTGACACGCCGGGCATTCACCGCAAGGCCTCCCGGGCCATGAACCGGCTGATGAACCGCACCGCGGCCAATGCGTTGGAAGATGCCGACCTGGTGTTGTTCGTCTGCGAGGCGCATCGATTCACCGATGAAGACAAGGACGTGTTGCGGCGTATCCGGAAGACGGGTCTGCCTACGATGCTGGTGCTCAACAAGGTCGACCTCGTCCATCCGAAGGAGCGATTGTTGACGATCATGGCGTCGATGCAGGAGCGACATGACTTCGTTGAGATATTCCCGATTTCGGCCAAGAAGCAGTCGGACGTGGCAATGCTGATGCGTTCTATTCCGGCTTACCTGCAGGTGTCACCGCCGCTGTTCCCCGACGATATGAGCACGGACAGGGGACCCGAGTTCTTCGCGGCAGAATTGATCCGGGAAAAGCTGACCAACGCGCTGCAGCAGGAGCTGCCCTACGGACTGACGGTGCAGATAGAGAAGTTCGAACGGACCGCCGAAGGTGTTGGCGTTTATGCCGTTGTCTGGGTGGAGCGCGACAGTCAGAAGGGGATGGTCGTCGGAAAGGGCGGCCGTCTGCTGAAACAGGTCGGCACGCAGTCCAGGCAAGAGCTGAAGGCGGAATTCGGCTGCCCGGTGCACCTGGAGTTGTGGGTCAAGGTCAAAGACAACTGGGCGGACAACGAGCAGGATCTCCTCCGTCTTGGCTACGAGAGCCCGTAGCCGTGTCATCGAATCGCCGAGTGCAACAGCAGCCGGCCTATGTTTTGCACCACCGGCCGTTCAGGGATACGAGTCAATTGCTGGATGTGTTCAGCCGCGATCACGGCAAGCTGTCGCTCGTTGCACGAGGGAGCCGGTCTGCCAGGTCCAGGCTCGCAGGCCTGCTGCGACCGTTTCAGCCATTGCTGCTGTCATGGAGCCTAAGGACCGATCTCGGTACCCTGACCGGCGCGGAAATTAACGATCGGGCGCAGTCGCTGGTCGGCGACGCACTCATGGCCGGCTACTACGTCAATGAGCTCCTGCTCTACCTGTTGCACCGTCACGATCCGCAACCCGAGGTCTTCGTCTTGTACGAGGAAACGCTCGCAGCGTTGGCTGGCGGCTACGACGTCGTGGCCACGTTGCGGCGCTTCGAGATCGAACTACTCAGGCTGTCCGGGTATGCGCTGAATCTGGAGACCGAGGCCAGGACCGATCGACCACTGGCCGCCGGTCAGACCTACGAATTCAGGCCGGACGAGGGCGCAGTCCCGGTCCAGCCCCGCGACGGCGTGATGATCTTCACCGGCGCCGAGCTCAAGGCAATCGCGGCCCAGGAGTTCGACTCCGATGACTGTCGGCGCGACGCGGGCCGCTTGCTGCGTCGCGTGATCCACTATCAGCTGGACGGCCGGGAGCTCAAGACCCGCAAGGTGCTGAAAGACCTGCTTCGCGGTAAACTTCCCGGCCCCCCCGACAAAAAGACCCAGAAATGACTACTATCGAGACGCTGAAACTTGGCGTCAACATCGACCACATTGCGACGCTGAGGCAGGCTCGCAGGACCTCTTATCCGGCACCTGCCGATGCCGTCCGCGTCGCCGAGGCGGCTGGTGCGGACAGCATTACCGTGCATCTTCGCGAGGACAGGCGGCATATTCAGGATGCCGATATCGAGGCGATAGCGGCTGTCATGAAAACGCACATGAACCTCGAGATGGCGGTGACCGACGAGATGCTCGACATCGCCGTGGCGGCAAGCCCGTCAGATTGTTGTCTCGTGCCCGAGAAGCGCCAGGAACTGACGACGGAGGGAGGACTCGACGTCGTCGGCCAGATGGAGCGTATCTCGGAAGCCTGCAAGCGCCTTGCGCATGCCGGTATCCGCACTTCGCTGTTTATCGATCCGGACATCGATCAGATCGACGCGGCCGTCGAAACTGGTGCCCCGGTCATCGAATTGCATACCGGAACCTACGCCGATAGCTCTGGAGATGAACAGAAGCGCGAGCTCGATCGAATCCAGTCAGCTGCCGCACACGCCAATGCCAGGGGCCTGGTCGTCAATGCCGGTCACGGCCTGCATTATGAAAACGTTCAGGCGATTGCCAGGATCGAGGAAATCGTCGAGCTCAATATCGGCCACGCAATCGTCTCGCGTGCCGTTCTCGATGGCCTCGCGCTCGCCGTGTCGGAAATGAAGCGGATTATGCTTGCGGAACGGCACTCGTGATCTTCGGTGTGGGTACCGACGTCGTCGAGCTGACGCGGATCAAGGCCACCTACGCCCGCTTCGGCGAGCATTTCATCGACCGCCTGTTGATGGACGAGGAACGGGAATTGTTCGAGCAAAGCAAGTGGCCGGCCCGTTTCCTTGCCATGCGGTTCGCCGGAAAAGAGGCGGTCGTAAAAGCCATGGGGACCGGGTTCGCTCACGGCGTCTGGATCCGGGACGTCGGCATCACGAGCGACAAGCGAGGAAGGCCGCTGGTTATCTGGTCGGAACGTGGTCAGGCAGTCTGCGACGAGATGGGCATCGGCGACGGTCACGTCAGCCTGACGGACGATGCCGGATTGATCATTGCGTTCGCCGTGGTGGAGAAAGCTCACGGCCGCGTCTACCGTGTTGACAGGCCCTCATGATGCACTGTTTTTCCTTCGATATCGAAACCGTGCCGGATACGGAGTTTGGGCGTCAGAACCTGGAGCTGGGTGATCTGCCTGACGATGACGTCGCGACGGCGATGACCTTCAAGCGCCTGCAGGCGACGGGCAACGACTTCCTGCCATTGCACCAGCATCGGGTCGTCGCGATCTCTGTCGCGCTGCGTAGTGGCGACAGCTTCAAAGTCTGGACGCTCGGCGATGAGGATTCGTCCGAGGCGGAGATCATCGCTCGCTTCTTTGACGGGATCGAGCGATACACGCCGGACCTGGTGTCTTGGAACGGCGGTGGTTTCGACCTGCCTGTCCTGCACTACCGGGCCATGCGGCACGGTGTGCAGGCGCCGCGCTACTGGGAAACCGGCGATTCGGACAGGGACTTCAAATGGAATAACTACCTGTCCCGGTTCCACTGGCGCCACCTGGACCTGATGGATGTCCTGTCGGGCTTCCAGCCGCGCGCTCGGGCAAGCCTCGATGAGATCGCCACGCTGCTCGGCTTCCCGGGCAAGCTCGGTATGAGTGGCGACAAGGTCTGGGACAAGTTCAAGGCTGGCGCAATCAACGAGATCCGCGACTACTGCGAGACCGACGTGCTGAATACCTTCCTCGTCTACCTGCGCTTCGAACACATGCGCGGCAATCTCGACGACAAGGCGCTCGAGCGCGAGTACGAACTGGTCCGGACGACCCTGAGAGCGGCGGGCAAGCCGCACCTGGACGAGTTCCTGGGCGCCTGGGGTGGCTAGACGAAAAAAACGCGGCCCGGAAGAGGGCACGATCGGCGCTACAACGCATGACGGGCGCGGCATCGTCGACGGCGAAGGCAAAAAGGTCTTTGTGGCGGGCGCATTGTCGGGCGAACGTGTGCGCTACCAGCGACGGAAGATTCGCCGCAACTACGACGAAGCCGAGTTACTGGAGGTGCTGGAGCCATCCGGCGAGCGCATCGAGCCGAGATGCGACGCTTTCGGCCGGTGTGGCGGTTGTTCGCTTCAGCACATTGATCCGGGACAGCAAAGGGCCATCAAATTCCAGGCGCTGAAAGACAGCCTCGAGCGGATCGGACATGTCGAGCCCGCCGAGTGGCTCGAACCGATGACCGGGCCCGATTGGCACTACCGGCGTCGTGCACGGTTGGCCGTCAAGGACGTTCCGGCGAAGGGACGCGTGCTGGTCGGCTTCCGCGAGCGCCACGCGCCGTTCATCACGGACATGCACCGCTGCGAGGTCGTCGTAAAGCCGGTCGACGAGTTGCTGGACCCGCTGAGCGAGCTGATCGGCAACCTGTCGATCCGTGCCAGGTTGCCCCAGGTCGAGGTGGCCGCCGCCGACAACGCACTGGCGCTGGTATTCCGTGTGCTGGACCCGCCGTCGCCTGAGGACCGGCTGGCGTTCGAGCAATTCGCCGCGCAACACGAACTTCGTGTCTACCTGCAGGAGGGCGGGCTGGACAGTATCCGGCAGCTGGCGCCGTATGACGGTCCGCTGACCTATCGATTGAGTGATTTCGACGTCGATATTGCGTTTGAACCGGTCGACTTCGTCCAGATCAATGCCGAGATCAACGAGCGCATGGTCAGAAAGGCGATCGACTGGCTGGATGTGTCGGAGTCGGATCGAGTGCTGGATCTCTTCTGCGGCATCGGCAATTTTTCGCTACCGCTCGCGCGCCGCGCCGGGTCCGTGCTGGGCATCGAAGGCGAAGCATCGCTCGTCCAGCGCGCCAGAGACAATGCCGCGCGCAATGACATCGGCAATGCAGAGTTCGCCTGCGTCGACCTGGCGAAGATCGACGGCACCGAGTCATGGCTTTCAAAAGGATGCGATCGCTTGCTCCTGGACCCGGCGCGCTCGGGTGCGGCCGAGGTGGCGGAACGCATAGACAGGCTCTCCCCGGATCGCATCGTCTACGTGTCCTGTCATCCCGGCACGCTGGCTCGGGATGCTGGTATTCTCGTCAATCAGCACGGCTTCAAGTGCGAGGCGGCGGGAATCATCGATATGTTCCCGCACACATCGCATGTCGAATCTATAGCCATATTTTCTCAATAAAAACAATAATTAATAAGAATTAATTAAAGTGAAGTATAGGAAAAGACAGTGTCGCTGGGACCGGTAATGCTGGACGTCGAAGGTGTCGAACTGACGCCGGCCGACCGTGAACTGCTGATGGAGCCGGCCGTCGGTGGCGTCATTCTGTTCTCGCGTAACTTCGACAGCGTCGAGCAGATTACTGATCTCGTGGCGGCGATTCGCGCGCTCAGGTCCCCCGCATTGCTCGTCGCGGTCGACCATGAGGGCGGGCGTGTACAGCGCTTTCGCGAGGGCTTCTCCGTCATCCCGCCGATGCGGAACCTGGGGCGTTTGCACCGAAGTGACCCGGTCGAGGCGTTGGCATTGAGTCGAACCTGCGGCTGGATGATCGGGGCAGAGCTGCGCGCTGTCGGCATCGACCTCTGCTTCGCGCCGTGCCTCGACCTGGACTGGGGCGTCAGCGAAATTATCGGCGACCGGGCCTTCCACGGCCGGCCGGAAGAGGTTGCGGAATTGGCGGCTGCGTTCTGCCGGGGGCTGCGCTCAGCTGGCATGGCGGCGGTAGGCAAGCATTTCCCGGGTCATGGCGCCGTCGTTGCGGATTCTCATCTGAAACTGCCGGTGGATCGTCGGGAATACGGCGACCTGCTGGACGACATGCGACCCTACGAGCGGCTGAGCGGCAATGGCCTGCTAGCCGGCGTCATGACGGCGCATATCGTCTACCAGAATATCGACGCCCAGCCGGCGACCTTTTCCCGGCTTTGGCTGCAGCAGGAACTCCGCCAGCGCATCGGATTCACCGGCGCGATTTTCAGCGATGACCTGAGCATGCACGCGACGCGCGACTATGGCTCGATGGTCGACCGGTCCAGGCTAGCGCTCGATGCGGGCTGCGACATGCTGCTGATCTGCAACGACAGGCCCGCCGCGGAACGTGCCGTGGAGGCGCTCAATAACTACACGAATCCATTGTCGCTGGTTCGGCTCGCGCGCTTGCACGGCACCGGTGACTGGTTGTGGGAAGGTCTGCACGCGGATGAGGAGTGGCAGGATGCCACGGCCAGGCTGGAGCGCTGGCAGGCCACCCCACAGTTGACGCTGGACGCCTGAAACAGAAGCCCCGCCCGGGTCTTTTGTTAAATATGTGAACGGCTTCGCATCCGGTTGTGAACTCTGGAGCGTAAGCTTCTGTTTTCCGGCTAGTTTCTTTGTAGTTTCCTGGGCATGGATCGTCTGAGTAAACACCATCTGCTGCAGGTCCTCACGGACATCGGCGAACCCCTGTTAATTGTCAGTCTGGATAAACCCGACTGGCCGATTGTCTTTTCCAACGATGCCTTCGCCTCGATCGCCAAAGACGAGGCGACCTCCGAGTGCTTCGCAGACCTGATGGACCGGTTGCTGGGACGGGAGATGGCGATGGAGATCAGCGATGCACTCCGCGCCAGACGTGAGTCGAGCTTTGCCGTCGACTTCGTCGGCAGGGAATATATGCTGACCCTGAAACTGCCGACCGACGAGGATTCCGGCGATACCCGTTACGGGGCGGTCTCATTCCGGCGCGGCGGTTCGCAAGCTTCGGTTGCCGGCGCCGCGACGCAGCATTCGCTGCTGAAGTCGAAACGAACTTCGCAGGACCTCAAGCGCGACGACCTCATCACCGGATTACTCAACGAACTCGCTTTCCGCGAGCTCTTGAGCCATGACTGGGCGGTCGCCGAGCGTGAGCAGACCACGCTGTCAGTGGTGCTGTTTCAGCTCCAGGATTTTCCGGCCTACGTGCATACGTTTGGCCGGCATGCGTCTGATGCCTGCCTGCGGAAAGTCGGGCAGGCGATCCGACGCTGTCTGCGCCGCGCCAGTGACGTCGTGGCGCGCGTCGACGATGACAAGTTTGTTGTCCTGTCACACGCGTCTGAGGCATCAGGTGTGACGAGCTTCGCCGAGAGAATCGCCGATAATGTCCGCGAACTGGGCCTGCACCATCCAAAATCCAGTTCAGCGAGATTCGTTACGGTGGCCTTCGATATCGAGGTATCGACGCCCGCCAACGAGAATCGCAGCGCCGATGAGTTACTGGACGACCTGATCGCCGGCCACGTCGTCGAACACTGCGGCGTCGCTTGATTCTTCGTCTTCCTCGCTCTCTTCGGGCTCTTCGATTCGCGTCACCCTGGCGATGACACCGAACTTAGGGTGATCGAAGTAGCGCGTGTCACCGTTCTTGAAGATGCGGTCGTCTTCGATGGTGTAGTGGATGACGCCCGGAGTCCGGCTCGGCTGCCGGCCGAAGAACAATGGCCGGTTCGGTACGTCGACGGCGACGGGGACTGTCTCGACGTTGTCCAGCGTCAGGTCGACGGTCAGGTGCAGGAACCGACTCAGGTACAGCGTGAAGTTCCCGGACAGGTTGGGCGGGGGTTCCGCGAGCATCGACAGGTCCATCGTGATGCTGTCATTCCTGGGCAGCGCGGGCTGCGTCCAGGCGGCATGCAGTATCGGGTTGTAGACATCCAGCCGTTCCAGCTTATCGATGACGTCGGTCATTCCGAGCTCATCCACCGGCGTCAACGTGTAGTCAGGCAATAACGCGCCTTCCCGCTCTTCCGAGGCCAGCGCTCCCCTGTCGATGCGGTCGGGAGAGACAGGTTCCGGTTCTGGCAGTGTCTCAGGCACCTCGCCCTCGTCAGCCAGCGACCGGTTGCCGGCGAACGAGAAATCCACGACATCGGGTACAGGCTCGGGCGTGAACACCTCATTGCCAACCGATACGTCCTGCTCATAGACGAATACGATGACTTCGACGTTGTACTCGCGTGGCGCTTCCACGTCATCCTGCGCAAACGCCATGCTTCCCAGCAGGGCGGCGCAAGCCGCCATCGCTGTTCTGATCGATACTGTTCTAGCTGTCCGCATTATCCAACCTGAGTGTCCGCAACAGATCATTGACCGCGGCGAATCGCTTGTCGAGATCTTCGAACCGGCCCTTGAAGCTGAGCCTGTTCGATCCCTGGAGCCGATAGCGCCGACTGTCATTCTGCACCAATTTCACGAGAGCGACAGGGTCGATTCGCGCATCATCACCAAACGTCATATAACCACCTTCGTCGGCGACGTCGATCTTCTCGACGCCGATACTGGAAGCGTTGCGTTTCATCGAAGCGATTTGCATCAGGTTTTTAGCCTCGGCCGGCAGCAGTCCGAAACGATCGATGAGTTCGACCTGTAACTCTCTCAGCGCCGCATCGTCCTCACAGGAGGAGATGCGCTTGTACAGGATCAGGCGCAGGTGCACATCCGGCACGTAGTCTTCCGGCAGCAGCGCCGGTACGTGCAGATTGATCTCGACGCCTGCGTCAAGCGGCGCTTCGAGATCGACGTCCTCGCCGGAACGCAAGGACTCGATGGCTCGGCCGAGGAGTTCCGTGTACAGCGAGAAACCGATTTCCTGGATCTGGCCGCTTTGCTCATCGCCAAGCAGCTCGCCGGCGCCGCGGATCTCGAGGTCATGAGTGGCCAGCGTAAACCCGGAACCCAGGTCCTCCAGTGAGTCGATAGCCTCCAGGCGTTTGATCGCATCGGCCGTCATCGCGGCCTTGGGCGGCGCAATCATGTACGCATAGGCGCGATGGTGCGAGCGGCCAACGCGGCCACGCAGCTGGTGCAGCTGCGCGAGGCCGAAGCGGTCGGCCCGATTGATGATGATCGTGTTCGCCGTCGGGACGTCGATGCCGCTCTCGACGATCGTCGTGCAGAGCAGGACGTTAAAGCGTCGATGATAGAAATCGAGCATGACCTGCTCGAGATCGCGTTCAGGCATCTGGCCATGACCAATGCGGATCTCCGCCTCGGGAACGAGCTTCGCAATCTTCTGTTCGATCGACGCGATGTCTTCGACGCGATTGTGGATGAAGTAAACCTGGCCGCCGCGCTTGATCTCGCGCAGGCAGGCTTCGCGAATCAGCGTGTCGCTCCACTGTCCGACGAAGGTCTTGACGGACAGCCGTTCCGACGGCGGCGTCGTGATCAGCGACATCTCCCGTATTCCACCGAGCGCCATGTTCAGGGTCCGCGGAATCGGCGTCGCCGTTAACGTCAGGACGTCAATCTCGGCACGCAGCGAGCGAATGGCTTCCTTATGGCGAACGCCGAACCGATGCTCCTCGTCGATGATCACGAGCCCGACGTCTTTCAGGTCCCTGGTATGTTGCAACAGCCTGTGCGTGCCGATGACAACGTCGACCTTGCCGTTGCGCATACCTTCGACGATGCCCTTGATCTGCTTCGGCGACTGGAAGCGCGAAATGACCTCGGTGCGGACGGGCCAGTCCGCGAATCGATCCCTGAAGTTCTGGCCGTGTTGCTGCGCTAGCAGTGTCGTCGGCACGAGGACGGCGACCTGTTTGCCACCCATGACAGCGGCGAAAGTAGCGCGCAGAGCGACCTCTGTCTTGCCGAAGCCGACGTCCCCGCAGACGACCCGGTCCATCGGCTGATTGGCAGTAAGGTCGGACAGGACCTCGGTAATGGTCCTCGCCTGGTCTTCGGTTGGCTCGAACGGGAAGGCGTCTTCGAAGGCCCTGTAATCGGACTCCGACCAACGGAACGAGTGCCCGGGCCGCGCCGCGCGACGGGCGTAGACGTCGAGCAATTCCGCGGCGACGTCGCGAATCTTCTTGATGGCACGCTTGCGCGCCTTGGACCACTGGTCACTGCCGAGCCGGTGCAGTGGCGCATTCTCCGGCGATGCGCCCGTGTAGCGGGAGATCAGCTCCAGCGCGTGCACAGGGACGTAGAGTTTGTCACCGTCCGCGTACTCGAGGTGAAGGAACTCGGCTGCGATGCCGCCCGCTTCGAGCGTGACCAGGCCAAGGTAGCGACCGACGCCGTACTCGGCGTGAATGACGGGGGCGCCCTCCGCGAGGTCATCCAGCTGGCGGATGATGGTCTCAGGGTCACGATCCCTGCGCCGCCGCCGGGGCTTCGCGCGTTCGCCGAATAGCTGTTGCTCGCTGATGACGGCGAGGCCGGCCTCCGGCATCAATACACCGTGTTCCAGCGGCGCGATCGCAACGCCGATGCGTTCGGACGAGTCGGTGAACTGTTGCCAACTGTCAACGCGATGCAGGTCGAGGCCGCGCCCGTTCAGCAAGTCATAGACCTGCTCCCGGCGTCCGGCCGAGTCTGTCGTGAACAACACCCGCATGTCGGTCGATTGCAGAAAACTCATCAAGCCGGCAGCCGCATCTTCGTAGCGAGCCTCGATACGCAGCGCCGGCGGTTTCCTCGTCGCCAGATTCAGCGCGTTCCCGGCCAGCGATCGCGTCGAGTAGTCGATTCGTGCCAGCGACTCGATGGCGTCGGTCGTGTTATCGACCGACACGAAGGTCTCCTCGGGCGACAAGACGGGCCGTTCCGGATCGAGGCGGCACATCTCGTAGCGTTCCTCGATCTCGCTCCACGCGTCCTCGAGTGTCGCGCGCAGATCCTCCGGCGCGACGATCAACGTGTGCTCCGGCAGGTATTCGAGCAGCGACGCCGTCTCTTCGAAAAACAGCGACAGGTAATACTCGATGCCGCCGTGCGCGATACCGTCCGAGACTTCGCGATACACGCGTGACTTTCCGGGTTGACCTTCGAAACGCTCCCGGTAGCGATCCCGGAAGCTCGTGACCGACGCATCGTCGAGCGGCACTTCGCGGGCCGGCAGGACGTCGATGCGTTCGATCTTGTCCCCCGATATCTGTGTTTCCGGCGAAAAGTACCGCAGCGACTCGATTTCGTCGTCGAAAAAGTCGATGCGCACGGGTTGGTGGCCGCCCATCGGGAATACATCGATCAGCGAACCGCGTACGGCGAATTCGCCGTGCTCGACGACCTGGGATACTCGGGCGTACCCGGCATCGACCAGTGATTCGGTGAATCGCTGGCGGCTTATGGTCTGGCCGGCCCCGAGATTCAGGGTGCGGGCCCGAACGTATCGCTCTGGCGGCAGCCGCTGGAGAAGGGCGGGTGCGGCTACGATGACGACGCCGCGTTGCAGCTCCCCAAGTTCCGATAGCACCCGCAGCCTGCCAGAGATGATGTCCTGGTGCGGACTGAAGCTGTCCCAGGGCAGCGTCTCCCACTCGAGGAAATGCAGCACCGGCAGAGCGCCTTCCAGGAAGAAGTTGAGCTCCGCCTCCAACTGGTCCGCATGCCGCGGATCATCCGCGACGACCAGCACCGGACGCGATGCTCGCAGCACGACCTCGCTGATCGCAAGCGCGCAGCTTGCGCCCAGGAGTCGACCCCAGCGCTGGCGCTGGCGGTCTGTCGGCAAGACGCGATTGTCTGGTACGAGTAAGGCGGACACAGGCTAAAGCCGCGGCGGGAACGGCCCGCGATTATACACAGTCGCCGTACGGAAAAAGGCCCGGAACGCTATCGCGAACCGGGCCTTCTGGAATTGGCTGAATCAGCGCTTGACGACGGCGTGAATGACCTTGTCGTACTCGAAAAAGACGACGAAATTCTCATATTCCCAGCGAGAAATGGGGGGCTCGCCAACCGCAGCCTGTTTCGATTTCGGAGAGCCGAACTTGGCTTCGACCGACGCCCCGCTCATGCCGCGCGTTGGACGGGTTCCGTCGCCATCGGCGGATATGCCCTTCATTTGCAGTGTGTCTGCATGGGCGGCAGAGCCCAGCAGCAGTGCGAGAACAGCGATGAGACGCAGCTTTGTCATTGGTCTATCTCCACAATAGTGCCGTCGACTATACCACCCGGGGCAACGGCATAAACACGTACCTGACCGTTTTTTACGCCGAATTCGATGCCATCTCCCGGACCTGGTTCTCATTATTCAATATATCGACAAATGCCCAATCCTGGCGCTATTGGGCGTCGGCATCGTTTTAGCCGCGCCGGCTATGGTTTAATGCGCGCAATGATCAACCCCGTCGAACTGTTTGTTGGCCTGCGCTACCTGCGTGCCAAGCGTCGCACGCGTTTCGTGTCCTTCATAACCGGTGTGTCGATGCTCGGCATCGCCGTGGGCGTCGCCGCGCTGATTGTCATTCTGTCCGTCATGAATGGCTTCGAGGGTGAGCTTCGCGATCGCCTGCTAAGTATGTCGGCTCACGGGACGGTGTCGCGCGCCGAGGGTAACGTCGCGGATTGGTCTGAGGTCATGGACCTGATCGAGTCTGATCCACGGGTCCAGGCGGCGGCGCCGCTCGTCAGCCTCGAGGGCATGGTCCAGTCGGGGCGCGACCTGCAAGGCGTCCTGATCCAGGGTGTCGAACCGGCCTTCGAACAGCGGCTGTCCGGTGAGCTCATCAACATGATTGAAGGCAGTCTCGATTCGCTGCAGGCCGGGAGCCGAAGCATCATCCTTGGTCGCCTGATCGCCGAGCAGATCGGCGCTCGCATCGGCGACAACGTCCTGCTGCTGATACCGCGCCCGGCCGGCGACGGGACCGTCGAGCCCGTTCTCGAACGATTCGTCATGCGCGGCGCATTCGAGGTGGGACTGCAGGATCACGATGCGCAGCTGGTGCTGGTGCATGTCGCCGACGCCGCAGCCATCCTCGATCTCGGTTCGGCCGTCAACTCGGTTCGATTCCGGGCGTTCGACGTCATGCAGGCGCCGGCCGTGGCCGCCGATTTCGACCGGCAGAACGACGGGTTCGAAACTCGCGACTGGACGATTGAGAACGCGAGCTATTTCAGGGCCATCCGGATCGAGAAGATGATGATGTCGTTGATCCTGTCGCTGATCATCGGCGTTGCCGCGTTTAATATCGTCGCGAGTCTCGTCATGGTCGTGACGGACAAGACGAACGACATCGCCGTGCTTCGTACGCTGGGCATGGGGCCGGATGGCGTCGTCCGGGTGTTCTTCGTGCAGGGCGCTGTCATCGGCTGGGCCGGTGTCGTCGTTGGCGTCGCGCTCGGAATCGTACTCGCCATCTACGTGCCCGATATCGCGCCCTGGCTGGAAAACCTGTTCGGCTTCCAGATTATGCCCGGCGACGTCTACTACGTGACGCAGATTCCGTCGGAGATTGACTGGGGCCATGTCACGGCCATCGGTATCGCCGCATTCATCCTGACGTCCCTGGCGACGCTGTATCCGGCCCGTCGGGCGGCCCTGGTGAACCCGGCCGTCGCATTGAGGTACGAGTGAGCATGCGACGTTGGTATGAATTCTGGGTCGGTCGGCGCTATGTCCGCTCGAGAAGCAGCAATAGCTTTGTCTCGCTGATCTCCGCGATTTCGATGCTCGGTATCGCCATCGCCGTCATGGTGCTCATCGTCGTCTTGTCCGTCGTCAACGGATTCGAAAGAGAGTTAAAGGATCGACTGCTCGCCATGACGTCGCACGCGAGTATCGAAGGTGTGGAGGGCAAGCTCGAGAACTGGCAGGCAGTGCTCGAGGTTGCGTCGGGTAATCCCGACGTTGTCGCTGCCGCGCCGTTTGTCAGCGGTCAGGGCCTGATGTTTCACGCGGAATCGCTGAGCGGTGTTGAGGTGCGCGGCGTCGATCCCGATCGCGAAAGGCTGGTTTCCGGCGTACACGAGATCATGACGGAAGGTGAAATGGCCAGTCTCACGCCGCGCTCGTTCAACGTCGTGCTCGGAATCGAGCTTGCCGACGAGCTCGGCGTCGGTGTCGGCGACAAGGTCACATTGACGCTCGCCGAAGGCATCGTCACGCCGGCGGGAATCACGCCCAGAACGAAGCGCTTTACGGTATCCGGCATCTACCGGGTCGGTATGTATGAATTCGACCGGCGCCTCGCCTTCGTTAACCTCGATGATGCGAGACGACTGTACCGCCAGAAAGACAGCGTAACCGGCGTCCGGCTCGCAGTCGACGACGTTTACGCGGCGCCGACGATCGTCCGTGACGTGGCAATCGAGAGCGGCGCGCTGGTGTATGTCTCGGACTGGACTCGCCGCAACGTGAACTTTTTCCGTTCCATCCAGGTAACGAAGTCGATCCTGTTCGTCATCCTGCTGCTCGTGGTCGGTGTTGCGGCGTTCAATATCGTTTCGACCCTGGTCATGGTCGTCAAGGACAAGCAGGCGGATATCGCGATCCTCAGAACAATTGGCGCGACACCGAGAAGCATTCTCGGCATCTTCATCACGCAGGGTAGCGTCATCGGCGTTGTCGGTACGATTTCCGGTGTGATTCTCGGCGTCCTATTTGCGCTCAATCTCGAGCGCGTCGTGGGTTTCGTCGAATCCACGTTCGGGATCAAGTTTCTTGCGGCAGACGTCTATTTCATCAGCGACCTGCCTTCGGAATTAAAGTGGACAGATGTATGGCAGATTGCTTTGATCGCGCTGATTCTCGCACTGGTCTCGACTATCTATCCCGCATTCATGGCGGCCCGAACGGCACCGGCGGAGGCATTACGCTATGACTGATACACCCGTTTTGAGCTGCCGCGGCGTGAGCCGGCGTTTCCGTGAGGGGTCTTCGACGTTGACGGTGTTGTCATCGGTCGATCTCGTCATCGAAAGCGGGGAGCGCGTCGCCATCATCGGAGCGTCCGGCTCAGGTAAATCCACGTTGCTGCAGATTCTCGGCGGTCTCGACGATCCGAACGACGGGGAGGTCAGGATTCTCGGCCAGAGTCTCAAGGGTGCCGGCGAGAGTGCGAAGGGTGAGCTGAGAAACAAATATATCGGCTTCGTTTACCAGTTTCACCATCTGTTGCCTGAGTTCACGGCGGAAGAGAACGTCGCGATGCCGCTGATGATCCGGCGCGAGTCCCGCCAGGAGGCCCTGCCGAAGGCCAGGCAACTGCTCGGCCGGGTCGGCCTCGGCGAGCGCCTGACGCACAAGCCCGGTGAGCTTTCGGGCGGTGAGCGTCAGCGTGCCGCCGTCGCTCGTGCGCTGATCACCGGTCCCAGGCTGGTGCTGGCGGATGAGCCGACCGGTAACCTCGACGCCGGCAACGGCCAACACGTGCTGCGCCTGATGCTGGAACTCAACGAGGAACTACACACGAGTCTCGTCATAGTGACGCACGATCACGGCATTGCGGAGCAAATGGACCGCGTACTGGTTTTGGAAGGGGGTCAGCTGCGCCCGGCAGACTGATTCTGATGTTCCGGCGCCTGCCGGCGCCGCATCGCGCGTTTTCTCAGCTTGTAGGTCACGACGGAACGACGCCAGAAGAGGTCCAGTACGGCGTAGGCAAACAGAGACGCTAACGCCCCGATGAACACGCAGCCAAGCAGCATCGGTTGCCAGATATTGACCAGGACGTTCGCCACCCAGGCCATAGACATCTCGAACTCGACGGGCTCTGGTGGGACACGAAGCAGGTAGGCGCCCACCCGGTAACACGCGAAATAGATGGGCGGCATCGTCAACGGGTTGCTGATCAGTGTCGTCACGGCCGCGACCGGTATGTTCACCCGTCGCCACAGGGCGGCCAACATGGCCAGCAATGGATGCCCGGGGAAGGGCATGAACGCGATAAACGTTCCCAGTGCCACGGCCGGCACAACCGTCTTGCGACGGATCGCCCACAGTCTCTGGTCGGCCAGCATGTGTCTGAACGGCTGCATCGACCAGTGCCCACTGAAGCGGTGGTGTTTAACGGAGAACTTCTTAAAAAATCGTCTTGGCATGCCCGGTGTCCGGAGCCCCTAATAGGTTTTAGCCGCAGCAGGTGCTCGGGATGTTGGTCAGAGTCTTCCTGGGCCTGGTTGCGGGCGCCAACGCGCCACTCGTGATCAATTTCGCGTCGCCATTCAGTGCAGCGCTGTTCCTGTCGGGCCTCATCATACTCGCAGGCAGTCGTTGCTTTCACGTCTTAATCGGCATTCTGCTCGGCATGGTGCTGCTGGGCGCGAGCTTTGCAGCGTGGGAGGACGACCAGCTCAGCCTGAGTCTCGAAGGCGACAGCCTGGTCGTAACCTGCACGGTCGCCGGTTTCCCGGTCGAAAGCGCATCGGGCAGTCGGTTCGACGCGCGCTGCATAAGCTCTGTGCCACTGCCGCGGCGAATTCGGCTGTCCTGGTTCAACCCGCCCGTACAACTTCGTCCCGGCGACCGCTGGCAGTTTGAGGTCCGCCTCCGTCGCGCTGCGGGGCTAATGAACCCGGGCGGCTTCGATGCCGAAAAAGCTGCGGCAATCACCGGAATCGGCGCAACGGGTTACATCGTAGACGGTATTCGAAACAGGCTACTTGAGTCTGGTGACGGATTTATCGAACGCCTGCGCATGCATGCGCTCAGTCGCATACAGGAAAGCCTCCCGTGGCGCGACAGTGCCGCCGTCATTACGGCGTTGGGCATCGGTTCGCGTCATGCGATGACTGACGCGCAGTGGCAACGATACGCAGCGTCAGGGACGACCCATCTTGTCGCCATCTCCGGGCTTCACATCGGACTTGCGGCATTGATCGGAGCCGTTCTCACGCGCGTGGTCGCCGGCTCGCTTCGACTGAAACTCAATCATCGACGCCTCGCGATGATGGTGGCCTTTGTGACAGCCGTTTTTTACACGGCCTTGTCAGGTTTCGGCATTCCCGCACAACGTGCCTGCCTGATGTTGCTGGTTGTGATGACGGCTTGGGCAACAGCGCGTGAGACCAACGGCTTTCACGTGCTCGCTGTCGCCGGGATGATTGTCCTGTCTCTCGATCCCTTGTCGGCCTACTCGGCGGGCTTTGCGCTGTCATTTCTCGCGGTGGCAACGCTGATCTGGATTGCTATCCGGCGGTCGCTAACGCCGCCGGCAACGCTACCGGCGTTGGTCATGCATCGGGCCGGGCAGCTGGTTTTTGTGCAGAGCGGGCTCTTTGTAATGCTACTTTGGGTCACGGCTGCGCACTTCGGCAGCGTCTCGCTGACCGCACCGCTGCTGAACCTCGTTGCTGTCCCGCTGTTCAGCGCTCTGACCGTCCCGACAACGCTGTTGTCCCTGCTTGCGCCTTATGGAGACTCCATCGCGCTGCCCATCGCTGCGTGGTCTGTCGAATGGCTCGATGCAATGGCAAGCCGGGCGGGCAAAGCGATGCCCGTCTCGATGTCGAACAGTGTCTCCTTCGCCGCGGCGACAGGCGTTGCCGCATGGATCATCTTGCCGAGGGGCTTTCCCGGTCGCGGTGTGGCACTCGCCTGCCTGCTGCCATTGCTGTTTCCTGTCGCAGACCGTACCGGGGACGGCTGTGTCAGGACGACGTTTCTTGACGTGGGGCAGGGCACCGCAGTGCTGGTCGAGACAAAACGACATCGCCTGCTGTACGACACGGGTCCGGCGTTTCGCGGCGGCCGCAGCGCCGCCGACTCGACGATATTGCCCTACCTCGCCGCATCCGGAATCGACAGCATTGACCGTCTGGTTGTTTCGCATGCGGACCTGGATCACTCCGGTGGCCTAACCGCGCTGAAAAAGTCGCTGGCAATCTCAAGCATACTGGCCGGGGAAGCGCTGGACGGTGACGACTGGACGTACTGCCACGGCGATCAGGCCTGGGTCTGGGACGGTGTACGATTCGAGGTCCTGCTGCCGGTCGTCGTCGGCGAGGCATCCGGCAACGACGCATCCTGTGTCCTCAGGGTCTCGTTGGGCGAGCAGGTTGCCCTGTTGACCGGGGATATCGAAGCAAACGCCGAACGCGAACTGCTGAAACGGCACCGGACGCCCGTATCGTTGTTGTCGGTCCCGCATCACGGCAGCCGAACCTCGTCGACGCCTACACTGGTCGCGACGTTGTCGCCGTCCTTCGCAGTCATATCGGCTGGCTACCGGAATCGCTGGAAACTGCCCGATCCGGCCATCGTGCAACGCTGGGAGGACCAGGGCACGGTCGTTCTCAACACCGCCGACGAGGGCGCGATCGGTATCGAGATCTGTCGAGGACGTGATCCGGTGCTTGCGTTCAGGCATCGGCGCGACAATCTGAAACGCTGGCATCGGGAACCGCCACGCGATCCAGCGAGTCGCACCGAGAATTTTTGAACCCATCACGGTATATTCCGGTTTTTCCACGAGTCGCTGTGAATGGTCGAAATAGTTAAGTCCGGTGGATGGATGATGGCGCCCATCATCCTGTGCGCGATTATCGCGATGGGGATCGTCCTCGAGCGTTTCTGGACGCTGCAACCCAAGCGCGTCATACCAGACGACCTGACGAGCAAAGTCTGGGGCTGGGTCAAGAAGGACCAGCTGGACCAGAAACAGATTCAAAGTCTCCACCAGGGTTCGCCCCTCGGGCAGATTCTGGCAGCGGGCCTGATGAACCGCGATCGCGAGCGATCGATCATGAAAGACAGCATCGAAGACACCGGTCGCCACGTCGTGCACGAGCTCGAGCGCTACCTGGAAACCCTCGGAACGATTGCGGCGATATCGCCATTGCTCGGATTGCTGGGCACCGTAATTGGCATGGTCAAGGTCTTCACTGCCATCACGACCTACGGTGTCGGAGACCCAACTCAGCTTGCCGGTGGTATCGCGGAGGCGTTGATTACAACGGCTGCCGGACTCACCGTCGCGATTCCGGCGTTGATCGGCTATCGCTATTACCGCAATCGCATCGACACGCTGGTCGTGTTCATGGAGAAAGAAGCGATCAAACTCGTCGAAGCCCTACACCGACGCCAGCAGAAGGTCAGAAAATGAACCTGAACGTGCGACCGCGCACGCAGCCGGAAGTGAATCTGACGTCGCTGATCGATGTTGTCTTGCTGTTGTTGATCTTCTTCATGGTGTCCACGAGTTTCGTCAAACAGTCGCAGATCGCCATCAACCTGCCGGAGTCGGACAGCGCGTCGGCCGTCGAAGAGGTGGCGGACCAGGTCGATATCATGATCACCGAGGCGGGTACGTTCCTGGTGAACGGCCGCGAACTGGTCAACTCGCGACCGGAGACTATCCGCAATGCGTTGCAGAAAGTCTCCGGTGGAAACAGCGATCTGCCGCTGACAATCAGCGCGGACGCCAACGCCAGGCACCAGTATGTCGTCACGGCTATGGACGTGGCCGGAAAACTCGGTTTCACAACGATCAATATCGCTACGGTGAACGAGTCGGAATAGTGTCCTCGTCCGACCAAATCTCCCAGGCGACCGGCCCCGACGCAAAGGCCATCTATCGCAGGCTCTGGACTTACGTCACGCCGAATTTCGGCATCTTCGTTATTGCGCTGGTCGCCATGGTTGTCACGGCGCTGACCGAAGCTGCCTTGGTGCAATTGCTGGAGCCGCTCTTAAACCGCCTGTTTGTGCAGAAAGACGAAGACATTCGTCTGTGGCTTGCCGGTGCTTTCGTAGCGGCCTTTATCCTGCGCGGACTTTCCGGTTTCGCGACCGAGTTTTCCCTGGGCTGGATCGGCCGCGGTGTGATCAGTTCGCTGCGTCGCCAGGTGTTTCAGCGTTTTCTCGAGCTGCCCATGCGATTCTTCGACAAGGAAGACATGGGTCCGTTGATGTCGCGCCTGACTTACAACGTAGAGATGGTGGCGGAGTCGGTGACCAGTGTCGTAACCATCGCGGTCAGAGACGTGCTGACCGTCATTGCAGCGATTGCCGTCATGCTCTACAACAGCGTGACGCTTACTCTGTATGTCGCTATCGTTTTTCCGTTTATCGCAGCGCTTGTTCGACTGCTGGGTATTGCGTTTCGGCGTTACAGTAGCCGGATACAGGATACGATCGGCGAAGTCACGCAAGTTACAGAAGAGATTCTGCACGGCAACCGCGAAGTCAAAGCTTTCGGTGGCTATGAGTATGAGAAGGAGCGGCTGGTCGGCGTTGATGAACGTAATCGACTGCAGAACCTGAAGCTCATTCGAACCAAGTCACTCGGCGTTGCGGTGACGCAGGTTGTTTTCGGCTTCGGTATTGCACTCGTCATCTACATCGCCGGCGGTGAGGCTCTCGATAGCGACGGATCGTACGTCGGCCGATTCATGGCCTTCTTCGGCGCCATGATGCTGATGCTGCAGCCGGTGCGTCGGATAACGAACGTCAACGCAACCCTGCAACGTGGAATCGCGGCCGCGGACAGCCTGTTTCGCGTCATGGATGAGCAGGTTGAAGTCGACACGGGAGAACGCGAGCTCGGCCGCTCCAAGGGGGATGTTGAGTTTCGAGACGTGACTTTCGGTTATGACAACGCTGACGATACGGTTGTCAGGAATATTTCATTCACGGCATCGCAGGGTCAGACCATCGCGCTGGTCGGTCATTCAGGCAGCGGCAAGAGCACGTTGGTGAGCCTGCTGCCTCGCTTCTACGATATCGATGACGGGGAGCTACTGCTGGATGGCGTTCCGGTCCAGGAATACACACTGGATAGCCTGCGACGAAATATCGCGGTCGTGAGCCAGGACGTTGTGCTGTTCAACGATACGATCGCCAACAATATCGCCTACGGGCAGTTGAAGGAGCATTCACGCTCTGAACTGCTGCAGGCGGCCGAGGCCGCTTACGTGCTCGAGTTTGTCTCGGAGTTGCCCGACGGCCTGGAGACCCGGGTCGGCGATCGCGGTGCATTACTGTCAGGTGGACAACGCCAGCGCATCGCAATCGCTCGGGCGCTGCTGAAGGATGCGCCGGTGTTGATTCTCGACGAAGCGACGTCGTCGCTCGATACGAAGTCGGAACGCATCATCCAGGATGCTCTGACGAAGCTGATGAAGGGCCGCACGACGCTGGTCATCGCGCATCGTTTGTCTACCGTCGAAAGCGCCGACAAGATCATCGTGCTGGACCAGGGCCGGATCGTGGAGTCCGGTACTCACGCCGAACTGATCTCGCAAAACGGTCACTACGCAGCTCTGCATCGTATGCAGTTCGAAGAAAGTTAAAGGTCGCGCGTGTACCGCTTTTTCCACCGCATCTGGTACGAGGGATCGAGCTGGTACTGGATCCTCCTGCCACTCTCGCTGGTATTCTGGATCGTCAGCAGCGTACGCCGCGCGCTGTATCGCAACAACCTGCTGCCGAAGGTCGATGCTGGCGTGCCGCTGTTGGTTATCGGGAATATCACGGCGGGCGGAACGGGCAAGACCCCGATTACGATATGGCTGTCTGAGAGACTGACGGAGCGAGGATACCGGCCGGGCATCGTCAGCCGGGGATACGGCGGCAGCGGTAGTGATGCATCGCTGCGTGTCGATTCGGCCAGCGATGCTGCAATCGTCGGAGACGAGCCTGTGCTGATGGCGAAACGTACGGGCTGCCCGGTCATCGTCGATGCTGACAGGGGGAGGGCAGCCAAAATGCTCGTTGACGAGGGTGCCGATATTGTCATTGCCGATGACGGTCTGCAGCACTACGCATTGCACCGGTCCTACGAAATCTGCGTCATCGACGGCGAGCGGCGACTGGGCAATCGCCACTTGTTGCCGGCCGGCCCTCTGCGGGAGTCCGCGCGCCGGCTGCTGAGTGTCGACCAGGTCCTGATCAACGGTATGTGTGGTGACGCCGACTCGACGACTGCTGAGCAAAACGCGCTGTGCTTCGAATTGCGCGCCGGAGATGCGTGCCGGGCGGATGATTCCCTGCTGCGCCCCCTGGAGGCCTTTGCCGGCCAGACCGTGAATGCCGTTGCGGCGATTGGAAACCCGCAGCGGTTCTTCGATTTGCTGAGAGGTTTTGAAATCGAGGTCCTGGAGTACCCGCTGCGCGATCACGAAGCGATTGATCTCGGCCAGTTTGATCACGACACTCCAGTCATGATGACCGAGAAAGACGTCGTGAAGCTCAAACAGCCCGTGGCTGACAACGTCTGGTACGTTCCGGTGTCAGTGCATTTCGATCCGGCGATGGCGAACGCGTGGCTCGCGCAGGTCGAATCGCGCCTCAACGACGAACGGCTTCGATATGACTGAGTTTGTTGTTGTCATTCCATCCCGGTACGAGTCTACGCGCTTGCCCGGCAAGCCACTGCGTGACATCTGCGGCAAGCCTATGATCCAGCACGTCGTCGAACGGGGATCGGAGAGCGGGGCGCAGGAGGTCATCGTCGCGACCGATGACGAGCGTATCGCCGAGGTCGTCGAGGGCTTCGGTGGCACCGTCTGTATGACGGGCGAGCATCACCAGTCCGGCACGGAACGCATCGCCGAGGTCGCAGACTTGTGCGATTGGGGCGACGAAACGATCGTCGTCAACCTGCAGGGCGATGAGCCCGCGATGCCGCCGCAGCTGATCGATCAGGCTGCAGCATTGCTCGCAGACGGCGGTGCGGACATCGCCACGCTGGCATCGCCTGTGCAAACGGTTGAGGATTTTGAGAACCCGAATGTGGTCAAGGTCGTTCGCGACTACTCGGGGCACGCCCTGTATTTCAGTCGCGCATCGATACCGTACCCTCGCGACAATTCAGCCGCCATCGATGACGCGCTGCAGCATCACGGGATCTACGCCTATCGCTGCCGCGCGCTGAGGGCCTTTGTCGAGGCTGAGGCATCGCTGTTGGAGAGAACCGAGCAGCTGGAGCAGCTGCGCGCCCTGTCCATGGGGATGACGATAGCGGTCGGAATTCCCGATGTACGTCCCGGCACCGGCGTCGACACCGAGGCAGACCTCGCAGCGGCCGAAGAAGCGCTGAAAGCTATGCAGTGAATTTGTCGATGAACGCTTCGGCGCAGGCGAAGATCTTGGTGCGTCGCTCATCTTTGAGCCTGTCGAGAGCGCGCGGCATCAGTGACAGGCGAGGGTTGGCGCCGAAGAAGTCGCGATTCTTGTCGATAAAGCGCCAGTAGAGTCCGTCGACCGTGTCGCACCAGTCTCCTTTCTTATAGTCGCTCATCTTCAGCAGGTAGTTGGACCCGCAGATATAGGGCTTGGTTGCGAAGATGCCGCCGTCGCTGAAAATTCCCATGCCGTAAACGTTTGGTCCCATGACCCAGTCCGCCGAATCGATGTACATTTCCATGAACCATCGATGCGCTTCATGCGGCTCTATCTCACACAGGGTCATCAGGTTGCCGAGCACCATCAAGCGGGGGATGTGATGTGTCCATGCGAGCCTGTCAGCCGTCCTGATGCTGTCGTCGAGCGGCGGTATTCCCGTCGTCCCGTCGTACCAGGCCTGCGTCAGTTTCCTTCTGTGCGACCAGAAGTTCAGGGCCGCCTGTTCCTCGCCTTTGGTGTGGTAGACACCACGGATGAACTCGCGCCAGCCGATGAGCTGCCGGGCGAAGCCTTCGACGCTCTGGATCGGCGCTTCGCTGCTGCGTTCCATCACTGCTGATATAACTTCGTCCGGCGTCAGAAGGCCGACGTTGATCAACGGGCTCAGCGCGCTGTGGAAGACCGTGGCCGACCGCGTCGTCATCGCGTCTTCGTACGGGCCAAAGTTATCCAGACGCGCTGTCACAAAGTCGGCCAGCCACTCCCGGGCCTGCACGCGCGTTGTTGGCCACCAGAAGTCCTCGACACTGCCGGGATGATCGCCGAACAGCGTGGACACGCTGTCCTTTGCCGCCGCTACGTGCGGTGTCGCGTCCGCAGGCGGGATGACCGGCGGCTCGACGTTCTTCGGCAGCTTCTTGCGGTTGTCTTCGTCGAAGCTCCACTGGCCGCCCGCTGGCTTGTCGCCGTCCATCAATAGTCGCAAGGCGCGGCGTCGCTGCTTGTAGAAGTCCGCCATGTGCAAGCGCTTGTGACTGCTGGCGTATTGCTCGAATGCGTCTCGTGAGCAGGTGAACCCCGGCGAGGTAAGCACCTCGCGCGAGAGATTTTTGCTCTCGGCGAAGTTCGCGATCATGTTTTCGGCTTCGCGATCTTCTATTTCGAATGTAGTGAGTCCGTCGACGTCGGCTGAGTCGATGAATTGCCGCAGGTCATCGACATAGCTCGTCTGCTGCTTATCGTCGATGCTTCGATAGGTCACTTCATAGCCCGCGCCGCGCAGCTCATCGGCATAGGCGCGCATCGCCGCGAAGAAGAATACGATCTTCTGCTGGTGATGTCTGACATTGGTGCACAGGCCGTGGTCTTCCGCCAGGTACACCTGCACGTCGGCCGGCGGAGGCAGGTGCTTCGGCGCGAACAGCTGGTCGCCGAGAATGACAAGCAGTTTGCTTTTGCTCAAGAAACTTTCCTTTTATGCTTGAGCGTAAGTTTAGCGCTTCGTGTTGCTCCGAAACGGCCGGTGCAGGGCGCTTTTGTATTTGTTTGTATTTGCCGGTCGATTCGGACTGGGTCGGCCGTCTAAAGGGATGACTCGATGTCTTCGAAAATTGAAAGCGTGCTGTTCGTCTGCATGGGCAATATCTGCCGGTCACCGACTGCCGAGGGCGTTTTTCGGCATGTCGTCAGCGAGGCAGGTTTGATCGATGAGTTCACGATCGATTCCGCAGGCACCCACGCCTATCACGTTGGAGAGCCGCCGGACCGCCGCTCGCAGGCCGCAGCCGAACGTCGGGGCGTATCGCTGTCCGATATTCGCGCCCGGCGCGTCCAGGATTCCGACTTCGAGCGTTTTGACCTGATCCTCGCGATGGACGAGGACAATCACCGAATGCTGATCCGGCAGAGCGACAGCAGTCACCACGGCAAGATCCGGCTCTTTCTCGACTATTCCGAGAGCCGCGAACGGGAGGTCCCCGATCCGTATTACGGTGGCGCGAGCGGGTTTGAACGCGTCCTCGATCTTGTCGAGGACGCATCCAGGGGCTTGCTCAGGTCAGTGCGCGATTAGGGCTCATCCCCATACGGCCGGGTTCGGTCGGACTCGATGACCCGTGTCCGAGGCTGCGCCGCGATGCGTAGCGCACATGTGCGTTAAACGCGCTGTGCGGTGACGGTACTGGCAAGCGCGGCAAAATTCGGCGAAAGGTAATTATTTCATGCATTTCCAGTATTTGGATCACTCTGGTGAGGCTTCACTTTACATAAGCAGGTTTTTCGAATAGTCTCGAAAAACGAGAAGAAGAAGAGCCATTAACTCTTTGTTATTAATGGCCGAAAAAGGTGAGAGTATTGAGCGCTCAGCCGTCCGTCGTCACTTCGTTTCCGCCTGCCGCATTGCCAAGACGTAATGCCGGTGCTATCGATCAGTTACTCCGCGCGTTCCACGAGCGCCGGCCTGCCGCAGTGGTGCTGGGTTCGGGTTACAAATTTGCACTCGCGCTGATCGAAGAGCTGACAAAGCACGCAGAATCTGACGTCGACGTATTACGACTCACCGATCCGAGGCCGGATCCGCTTCGATGTATGCAAACGATTGTGCAGTCCATTGGCTTTTGCACTGACGGCCTGGACCTGAAGGACCTGCAACAAGTGATGTCGATGTTTCTTGCCTATCAACGCACGCATCACCGCAGGACCATTCTGTACGTCGAGAGCGCGCACGAGGCCAGCGCGTGGACGCTCGAGACGCTGGACCAGCTGATTGCCAGGGAGACGAATCGCAGGAACGGTTTGTTCGTGCTGCTTGCCGGCGATCGAACACTCGAGCGGGTCCTGCGCAGGCCCGGTTTTCCCGCCTTGCACACGAACTCCGACTTCCGGGTCAGGCTCTCGGCTTTCGAACTCGGCGAGACGAGGGAGCATATTCATCGCTTCGTCGAAGCGGACGGCCGCGGTGAGATCTCCGAGGTTATCGAATTTGACGCAATCACGCGTGTGCACGACATCAGCGAAGGCGTGCCGGACACGATCAACCAGTTGATCGACAAATGCCTGATGAACTCATCGGAGACGCCGATATCGCCGAGTCTGGTCGAATATGCTGCGGCCCAGCTGCGACTCCCGTACGCGACCGATGAGTTCGGACTGCAATGTGATGCCGCTGTGAGTAGCGGATGGTTGCAGGTGCGGCTGGGCGATGAGCGGGTTACGCGGCGCGAGTTCAATGTCGAACGCATGATAATCGGCCGCAGCGCTCATTGTGATATTCGCCTCTATGCGCCGACGATCAGTCGCGAGCATGCCATGCTGTTGAACCTGCAGGGCAACGCTAAAGTCGTTGACCTCGGCAGCACTAACGGCACGTTCGTAGACGGACACCGCATTGACACCTTCCAGCTGGACGGGCCGGCGACAATCCGCGTCGGGGACTACGCGATCTCGTACTTGACGGAGTTGCAGTAATCCACCTGCAGCAGAGAGTGGGGCGGGTCCATGTGATTGCTTATCCGGCTTCGCTGTTTTTTTCCTGAGACCGCAGTGCCTGACCGACCATCCACTGGTTGAACAGCACGAACACGATCAGGACGACACGCCACCGCACGAGGCAGGTCATGATGATGAATGAAGGGGGTCCGGGCGATGATTTCACATTCGATTCCGCCGGTACCCATGCCTATCACGTTGGAGAGGCGCCGGACCGGCGCTCGCGGGCCGCGGCCGAGCGGCGAAGCATTTCGCTATCCGACATTCGGGCCCGACGCGTCCAGGATTCAGGCTTCGAGCGATTCGACCTGATCCTTGCGATGGACGAGGACAATCACCGAATGCTGATCCGGCAGAGCGATAGCAGTCACCACGGCAAGATCCGGCTCTGTCTCGACTATTCCGAGAGTCGCGAACGGGAGGTCCCCGATCTGTACTACGGCGGCACGAGCGGGCTTGAACGCGTCCTCGATCTTGTCGAGGACGCATCCAGGGGCTTGCTCAAGTCGGTGCGCGACTAGGGCTTGTTAACAGGCCCTAGCTGTCAGTCGGGCGGGCGTCGTCCGGTTTGGGCGGCGGTACTTCCTGTGCCGCCGGCGGAGCAGGGTCCGGTTTCGGCTTGGTGTCCGGCGCCGCCTGGGACGCACCGGCGTTGGCCTGCGGTTCCCACGGCAACAGGCGGCCCTCCGGTTTCGGCTCAGGCTTGGCCTGCGGCCGTGACTCCGGCTTGGGCTCGGGCTTCTGTTTCGGCCGCGACTCGGATTTCGGTTCGGGACCTGGCTTCGGCTCTGCCTGCTGTTCCGGCTTCGATTCGGGTGCTGGTTTCCGTTCCGGCTTCGGTTCGGGCTTCGCCTTTTGACTTGGCTCCTGCGTCTGCGTGCCTTCGGCGACTACAGGCCTGTCGTCTCGTTTTTCCTGCTTCGCGTCGTCCGGCTTCTTCTTCGGCTCTGGATCGGCTACCGGCGCTCCGCCGCTGCCATTTGTCGATCGGGTCTCGGTTTTCTCGTCTGGAGCCTTATCCGTTGACGCCTTCGTCGCCTCAACCGGTGCCTCGCCTCTCGGCTTGCGTGGACGGCGCGGTTTCTTCTGTGTTTCGCTCTTGCCCGCCGCCCGTTGCTCAGCGTTCTCCTTGTCAGCTGCGCGCTCTGCATCGGTCCTCGCTTTCGGCGGACCATCCGTCTTCTCGGCCGGTTTTCTGGAGCGCGGCTTGTCCTGCCGCTGACGACCTGATGCCGTCTGTTCCTGTGCGGATGCGTCCTTCTGTTGTTCCGCTGCAGTCTGTGCGTTCGATTGCTGCCGCGATGCATCCTGCTGCTTGTCTGCTTCTTCTCTCCGGCGCCTACCACCGCGGCTGCGTCGGTTGCGAGAGGAGCGTCGGCTCTTGCCGTCGCGAGAATCGCTGCCCCTGGTCTGCTTTTCGGCCTGCTTCTCAGCCTGCTGTTTCGGCGCGTTGTCCTGCGCCTCGCCTGATCCCGTCTTCTTCCGCGGCTTGCCGCGACCCCGACTGCGCCGGCTGCGCTGTTCGCCGCGCTTCTCCGAGCCGGTCGTGGCCCGCTTATCGCCCCGGCGGCCCTTGCCCCGTTGCTGCGACTGCCGGCCTTTTTGTGGCTTTTTCTTCGCTGCCTTCTGTTCGGGTTCCGCGTCGCTCTTGAAGAATGAGAACAGCTTCGCGAAGAACCCGGGTCCTGACTCCGCCGGTTTCTTCTCCGGTTCCTTGCGTGCCGGCGCTGGCGCCGTCGGGGCAATCTTGCCGACGGCGGCCTGCTCGGCGACTGGCTTTTCCTCAAGTGAGGCTGGTATGAATGCTTCCGGCTCGGCTTCTACCAGCTCGTAGCTGGCGCCGGCATTTTCCGGCAGCTCGGTCTGGTCGTCGCGTACGCGACGGATGTCGAAGTGGGGCGTTTCCAGCGCCGAGTTGGCAACCAGGACGACCTGCATCTCGTTGCGCGACTCGAGGCTCTGCACCCAGTCGCGTTTCTCGTTCAACAGGAAGGTTGCAACCTCGACCGGTAGCTGAGCGATGACCTTGGCAGTGCGCTCCTTGCGAGCTTCCTCGCCGATGATCCGCAAGATCGCGAGCGCGAGAGACTCGACGGAACGGATCGTCCCGATACCGGAGCATCGCGGACAGGTGTGGTAGCTCGATTCACCCAGTGATGGACGCAGCCGCTGCCGCGACATTTCGAGCAGGCCGAATCGCGAGATCTTGCCAATCTGAACGCGCGCCCGGTCCTGGCGAACTGCCTCTCGCAGCTTGTTTTCTACGGCGCGCTGGTTCTTCTGCGGCCCCATGTCGATGAAGTCGATGACCACGAGACCGCCCAGGTCACGCAGTCTCAGCTGGCGGGCAATTTCCTCAGCTGCCTCAAGGTTGGTGTTCAGTGCCGTCGCCTCAATATCGCCGCCCTTGGTAGCGCGGGCCGAGTTAATGTCGATAGAGACGAGCGCCTCGGTGTGATCGATGACGATGCTGCCGCCTGACGGCAGGTTCACATCGTGCGCAAAGGCCGATTCGATCTGGGTCTCGATCTGGAAGCGGGTGAACAGCGGCACCGGATCGGTGTAGTGCTTGAGCTTTTTGATGTTGTGCGGCATCACCTGCTCGACGAACTCGCGAGCCTCGTTGAAAGTCTCGTCGTTGTCGATGAGGATTTCGCCGATCTCATTGGTCAGGTAATCGCGCAGTGCCCGCACGACGGCATTGCTCTCGCGGTAGATCAGGAAGGGTGACGGCCGTTCGAGCACGACATTCAGAATGGCCTGCCACACGGCCAGCAGGTTTTCGAGGTCCCAGGCCAGTTCTTCGGCGCTGCGGTCGATGCCCGCCGTCCGAAGGATGACGCTCATACCATCGGGCACCTCGACGTCATTCAGCGACTTCCTGGCCGCGTCGCGGTCACCGCCGACGATTCGGCGGGAAACGCCTCCGGAGCGCGCTTTATTGGGTTTCAGTACGATGAAACGTCCCGCGAGGCTGACGAAGGTCGTCAGGGCGGCGCCCTTGTTGCCGCGCTCTTCCTTGTCGATCTGGACGACAATGTCCTGACCTTCGCGGAGGACTTCCTTGATGTTGGGTTTGGATCCCTGCTTGGTCTCCTTGACGAAGTACTCGCTCGAGATTTCCTTTAGCGGCAGGAAGCCGTGGCGTTCAGCGCCGTAGTCGACAAACGCGGCTTCGAGACTGGGCTCGATACGCGTGATTTTGCCTTTGTAGATGTTGGCCTTTTTACGTTCGCTGGCCGGGCCTTCGATATTGAGATCGTAAAGGCGTTGGCCGTCGACCATCGCCATGCGCAACTCTTCTTGCTGAGTTGCGTTGATTAGCATTCTTTTCATGTTGCCCTGCGGTAGTCATGGGCAGCGTGCGAGGCGAGGAGATGGGCACAGTAACAGGAGCGGCGACACGTCTGCGTGTGCTGCTTAAGAAAACCGATTCTGTAACGACCTGAGCAATATGCATCAGGACGACGATGAAACCTGTCATGATTTCCCTGCGGTTCGTCCGCGCTGGCGCTCGCTCTGTTTGCTCGCTGCCATTGAAATCTGGTCTCGCGCTTCGCGAGACCCGTGTAAAATCTCTGGTGGAACAGGTGGCGCGCCGGGAATGGCAGCCACATGCGACTCCAAAACGCTCGGCCCGCCTAGAGGCGTCAGGCCAAGCTCGGCGTAATATAGCACACCCGCTGTCCTCATCAAGTTATTGATCATGCAAGAAAAGTCGCCAAGCTCATCGCAGTCCGAACGCCATGGCGTTCGGCGTGTCCGAATCGACGAAGACACGGCAGACCAGCGAATCGACAACTTCCTGAGACGTGTACTCCCGGGCGTTCCCAAGGGGCGCATCTACCGGATACTGAGGAAGGGCGAGGTGCGCGTGAACGGCGGTCGCGTCCGCGCGGAGTATCGGCTGGAGGCGGGCGACGAGGTCAGAATCCCGCCGGTCAGGATTAACGCTTCCGGCGATGCGCCCAGCTCGGCAGTCTCCGGGTCGCTGGCGGAGCGCATCCTGTTCGAGGACAAGCGGCTGCTGGTCATCGACAAGCCTACCGGCATGGCCGTGCATGGTGGCAGCGGCGTTAGCCACGGCGTCATTGAGCTCCTGCGGCACGCGCGACCCGAGCTGAAGGACCTGTCGCTGGTGCATCGGCTGGATCGTGAGACGTCCGGCGTTCTGGTGCTCGCGAAGCGTCGCAGCGCACTACGCGAGCTGCATGCGCTGTTCCGCGAGGGCAGGGTCGAAAAACACTACCTGGCCCTGTGCGTCGGCGACTGGCAGTTGGGCGATTTCACTGTTGACGCGCCGTTGCTCGTCACGCATCGGAAAAACGGTGAGCGCCATGTCGTTGTCGACGATTCGGGGAAGCCCGCGTCGACGCGGTTTCGGCTGTCACGGACGTTTGGCAGCTACAGCCTGCTGACCTGTTCGCCGCTAACCGGCAGGACGCACCAGATCCGGGTTCACGCGCTGCATGCCGGTCATCCGCTGGCCGGTGATGAGCGATACGGGGACGAGGCGGCAAACCGCGAAGCAAAGCGCCTTGGCCTGAAACGCCTGTTCCTGCACGCCCAGTCCATCGCCTTTCCCGATGAGCATGGCAACGATCGCCACTTCACGGCGCCGCTGGCAGAGGACCTGGAGGCGTTCCTGGAGGGTGGGGCCCGCGAGGCCACTCAGAAGAAACGGGCAGCGCGCCGTTCGCGCTGAGCCGGTACCGTGGGCTAACGCCCGGCAACATGCTCAGGGAAGCAGACAGCCCAGGGCAATCAATCGGTCGGCTACCCAGATCATCGGCAGACCTATCAACGCCGTCGGGTCGTCTGTCTCGACGGATTCGAACAATACGAAGCCAGCACCTTCGACTTTGAAGCTGCCGGCACAGTCGTAGGGCTCGTCTTTTCGCAGGTAGGCTTCTGCCAGCCGCCTGTCAAAGTCCCGGAACCTGACGATCGTTCGATCCGTGTATTCGTGGCGAGAGCGGCTGACGGGATCCAGTATGCAGACGGCGGTGAGGAATTCGACAGTGTGTCCCGATGCAGCCAGCAGCTGCTCGACCGCCTTCTGGTGTGTACCCGGCTTGCCGAGCACGCGGTCGCCGAGGACCGCAAGCTGATCTGCGCCGATGACGATGCCGTCGCGGGCGTTGATCGCGACAGCCTCTGCCTTCTTCCGCGCGAGATACGTCGCCAGCTCCGACGGCTCGAGTCCGCCCGGGTCGGTTTCGTCGACGTCCGGCGAGACCGCCTCGTAATCGGTCAGGATCCGGTCGAGCAGGTCGCGTCGATACGGCGAGGAAGAGGCCAGATAGATAGCCGGCGATGAAGGGTTTTGCATAAAAAAATCAGTCGCTTGCGGTTACTGCCGGAATTCTATCCGGTTTGTCCCATTTTGCGCGATTTTTTGTCCGCTATTCTTTGACAGTGGCCTGCGCCATCCTTATCATGCGCCCGCCATGGGCAACCCGCTGTTTGACCGCAGGGCCGCACGAGAATTTGGTGCGGCTGGCTTAAGTATTGATTTTAAAGAAAAAATCAGTTCTTTTGATCGACTGTCTGAGGCCGTGGAGAGCGATTTGTCAGCGCTGGACGACGGACAGATGCCGGAGAACTGGCGCGAATCCGTCGTCTCGGGTGAACTGGTCTTCGGATTTGCAGCGCAACAGCCGCAGGCGGTGACCCTGACAGGCCACGTGGACGCGACTGTCGACGCAGTCTGTCAACGTTCCCTGGAGCCGTTTTCGGTTCCACTGTCTGCGGAGCTGAAGTTGCTGTTGCAGGCCCCGGGTGACGATGCGCCCGACCTGGACGGGTTCGATGTCTGGGAGCTCGAAGAGACGACGTTTCGGCCTGTCGACATCGTGGATGAAGTGCTCGTCATGGCGATGCCAATGATCGCGCGCCATGACGTAGCAGATAGTGCACAAGCCGAGCCTGAAGCGGAGCTTGCCGAAGAGACAACACGACCATTTGCAGACTTACGCAAGCAGATGGACCGAGAAGATAACGAGGGCTAGACCGGCCCGAAGCGGCAGCGTCCGAGAGGCGGCTGCCAGATTGGAGAAAATTATGGCTGTTCAGAAGAGTCGTAAAACACCGTCGCGTCGCGGCATGCGCCGTTCGCACGACAAGCTGAAGAACCCTGCGGTGTCTGTCGACCCGACCTCTGGTGAAACACACCTGCGCCACCGTGTCTCGCCCGACGGTTTTTACCGCGGCGAGCAGGTAGTCTCGCAACCCGTAGTCGAAGACGACGAAGAGTAGAGTCAAGCCTCGGCAGGAGTTGCTGATATGGGGATACCAGCAACGATAGCTCTTGATGCGATGAGCGGCGACCGTGGCGCCGAGGTCGTCGTGCGCGCGGCAGACGCTGCGCTCAAAGCCCATCCTTTTCTCCACCTGATTATTGTCGGCGATGAATCGGTTCTGTCGTCGCTCGTCGCACAGCACATAGCCGACGCTGACCGCGCTACGGTCCAGCATGCGACCGAGATCGTCGCGATGACGGATGCACCGGCCGACGCCGTTCGCAAGAAGAAAGACTCATCCATGCGCGTCGCGATCAACCTCGTTAAGTCGGGCGACGCGCAGGCGTGCGTCAGCGCCGGCAATACCGGCGCGCTGATGGCCACGTCGAAATTCGTACTGAAGATGTTGTCGGGTATCGACCGTCCGGCGATTCTCGCTGAGCTGCCGTCGATCGGTGGTTCGCTGCACATGCTCGACCTCGGCGCGAACACGTCGGCCACGGCCGAGCAGCTATTCCAGTTCGCCCTGATGGGCTCCATCGTGACCTCTGACGTCAGGCAGCTGGAGCGGCCGCGCGTCGCGCTGCTGAACATTGGCGCCGAGGACGTCAAGGGCAACGACGTCGTCAAGGACGCCGCCGAACTACTGAAGGGCAGCACTCTGAACTACGTCGGTTACATCGAGGGCAATGACATTTTCCAGGGTAAGGCGGACGTCGTCGTTACCGACGGCTTCACCGGGAACGTCGCGCTAAAGACGATGGAAGGTACCGCGGCCCTGGTGCGCCACTATCTCAAACGAGCGTTCACGCGCTCGTGGCTTGCCAAGCTGCAGGCTCTACTGGCGAGCGCTGTGTTGCGTCGTCTCGCCGGCGACACGGACTCGCGGCAGTACAACGGTGCGACTCTCGTAGGGCTAAATGGTATCGTAATAAAGAGTCACGGTAGTGCGGACGAGCAAGCGTTTCTGCATGCCATTGAGACAGCCGTCGTTGAAGTCGAGAACCAGGTGCCCGAGCAGATCGGATACCTGCTTAAGCGAGAAACCGCATGACCTACTCGAGAATTGCAGGAACCGGTCGTTACCTGCCCGAAAAAATATTGACGAATTTCGATCTCGAGAAGATGGTCGAGACCAGTGACGAGTGGATCCGAACGCGCACGGGCGTCGAACGCCGACATATCGCGGCAGAAGACCAGTCCGCCTCCGACCTGAGCGTTGAGGCGGCCAAGGTGGCAATGGACGATGCCGGAGTCAGCCCGGAAGACATCGACATGGTCATCATCGGCACGACGACGCCGGATCTCGTGTTTCCGAACATCGCAACGATTGTCCAGCATCGGCTGGGCATTCCAGCGTGCCCTGCGTTCAGCCTGGAGACGGCGTGCAGCGGCTTCATCTACGCACTGTCGACGGCGGACAAGTTCATCAAGGCCGATGGTGCGAAGTGCGTGCTGGTTGTCGGTGTTGAGTGCCTGACCCGACTGATCGACTGGTCGGATCGCAACACCTGTGTCCTGTTCGGCGACGGCGCCGGTGCTGTTATCGTCAAGCCCTCGGACGAGCCCGGCATTCTGTCGACGCACCTTGGCGCGGACGGCCAGTACAAGGACCTGCTGTATTACCCATCCGGTCCGTCGCGTGATCTCGACAAGGCAGGCACGAAGGAAGTCGGCATCATGATGACGGGCAACGAGGTCTTCAAGGTTGCCGTCAAGACGCTCGGCAACGTGGCAACGAAGGCGCTTGAAGATGCCGGGATCGAACAGTCGGAGCTCGACTGGCTGGTGCCGCACCAGGCGAACATCCGTATCATCCAGGCGACGGCCAAGCGCCTGGACCTGCCGATGGAGAAGGTCATCGTGACCGTGCAGGACCACGGCAACACCTCAGCTGCGTCGGTGCCCATGGCGCTCGACGTTGGCGTCCGCGACGGGCGTATCAAGCGCGGACAGCTGGTTCTGATGGAGGCCTTTGGCGGCGGCTTCACGTGGGGCTCCGTGTTGATGCGCTTCTAGCCTGGTTCTCGAGCCGACTTGCCCCCAAAACCTCAAGTAAATACAGGCATTTGCCCGCTTCGGTTTGTCCATTAGCCGAATTCGAGATTACCGCAGGGCACACGCAAACAAGATGGTTTACACTCGGCCCGACGGAGGATGGACCGTGAAACCAAAGCTCGTTATAGGCAACAAGAACTATTCGTCGTGGTCGCTGAGACCCTGGCTGCTGATGCGCGAAGCAGGCATTGACTTCGATGAACATCGGATTCCTCTCGACCTGCCGGGAACGAAAGCAGAGATCGCCAAGTTCAGCGATGCGGGCCGCGTGCCAATCCTCGTACTCGACGATGTTGCCATCTGGGACTCTCTGGCGATTGCCGAGACCGTCGCAGAGCGCTGGCCGGAGAAGCAACTGTGGCCGGAAGACCCGATTGCACGTGCACATGCGCGGAGCATCAGTGCCGAGATGCACTCGGGTTTCGAGCTGGTGCGCAGCACGATGCCGATGAACTGTCGCGCCATGGGCCGCAAGGTCGCGCTACCCGATGCGCTGACTCGCGAGATCGACCGTATCTTCGCGATCTGGATCGACTGCCACACTCGCTACGGCGCGAAGGGCGACTGGCTGTTTGGTGAGTTCAGCGTTGCCGACGCGATGTATGCACCTGTAGTCATAAGATTTCGAACCTACGGTATCAACCTGCCGGAATCGGCACAGATTTATGCGACTCGCGTCTTGAAAAGCGAGGCGATGCAGGAGTGGCTCGCGGAAAGCGAGGTTGAAACGGAAGTCATAGAGGCGGACGAGGCTGGCCTATGAATCGCGGTATTAAACTGTTTGCGGCTTTGTTCGCCGTTGTTGTCTTCATGCGACCGGCGCTTGCCGAGATCTACGACCTGCCGCCAGACGGCTACGACGTCATCGGCGCCGTGTCGACAACCATTGCGCGGCATGAAGATTCGCTGGTTGAGATAGCGCGGCGTCACGGGCTCGGTTATCACGACATCGTCAAAGCAAATCCGGATGTCGACGTCTGGCTGCCCGGTGAGGGTACGAGGATTGTGCTGCCAACGCGTTTCGTCCTGCCGCCGGGGCCGCGCGAAGGGCTGGTTCTGAACCTGGCCGAGTATCGCATGTACTACTATCCTGAGACGGCGCCGGGCGAGACGCCAGTGGTCATGACCTATCCTATGAGCATTGGTCGCCAGGACTGGGAAACGCCGCTTGGCGTGGCCCGGATCACCGCGAAAGCGGTGAACCCGACGTGGTATCCGCCCAAATCCGTGCGCGAAGAGCACGCGGCCGAAGGACGGCCATTGCCGAACATCGTTCCGCCGGGACCGGACAATCCGTTGGGTGCGTTCGCAATGCGTTTGTCGTTGCCCGGCTACCTGATTCACAGCACGAACCGGCCGGCCGGTGTCGGCATGCGAGTAACGCACGGCTGTATCCGCATGTTCCCGGAAGACATCGAATTCCTGTTCTCGAAAGTCGACCTGAAGACGAAGGTGCGCATCATCAATGAGCCGATCAAGCTCGGTTGGTCGGGAGACGAACTCGTTATCGAGGTCCACCCGGTGCTAGAGTCGCCGGCCGAAGTCGACGACGAGCCTGCTGAAGAGCCGAACGATTCTGCCGCTGATGAAACTGCGGTTGCCGAGGCCGAGGTTGAGCTACCCGGGGCGCCTAAAGATCCGCTGACATTTGTGACGGAGCAGTTCATTGCTGCAACCAGCGAACGTGCTGGCCGCCTGGACTGGGATGAAGTCGAGCGACTCGTCGAGCGTGCGGACGGCATACCAGCTGCGGCGGGAATCGCGGCGCCGGCTGCAGCGCCGTCCGTTGCGAGCGAGTAGGGCGCGAATTAGCTTCTGGCAATCACGAGCGACGGAGATTGATCGAACGACAGCCATACTGCGGATAGCGGACCATCGATTGTCGAGTGACTGAGGTTTCGCTTCTGACCCAAAGCGGAAGTCGAGTAGCTAACCTGCTTACTGGAGGCCACGTGCGCAAATCGATACCCAGCATATTCGTACTTTTTTGTGCTGTGACGGTTAGCCTTGTTCCGCATCCCCTGCTCGCCGCAGATAGGGATCTGGAGGAGCGTGTTGATACGTACCTGAGACCCTATCTGGAGATCGGCCATCTGTCGGGCACAGTCCTCCTAGCCAAGGGTGAGGAGATTCTTTACCAAAAGTCTTTTGGTCTCGCAGACCAAGAGCTGAATGTCATGAACACACCGAATACACGATTCGGTGTTGGATCTGTCAACAAGCCGATGACTATCGTCATACTCGCGCGATTAATTGAGGAGGGCAAGGTAAGTCTGAGTGACACGCTTGCGCAGTATGCGCCGGATTTCCCGCGCGGTGAGAATATCACCGTCGAACACCTGTTAAACCACAGTTCTGGTATCGCGCATCGAGTGACGAGTGAACTGGATGAAACGAGGCCTCAGACGGCGGCAAGTTTACTGGCGCTTGCCGCAAAGTCTGAACTTGTGTTCGAGCCAGGTTCCGACACTGTCTACAGCTCCGCTGGGTTCTCTGTGCTCGCGAGAGTCCTGGAGATCGCGAGTGGCGAACCCTATTCGCAGCTGCTCGAGCAGCATGTTCTCGATCCAGCAGAAATGGCAGAAACATCCGACGCTGGCTCCCGGGAGATCATTCAGCACCGCGCCAAGGCCTATTTCTTTGACACGGCGGGGCTAGTCAACGCGCCTCCAGGGGATATCTCCTACCTGGTCGGCGCCGGTTCTGTGTTTTCGACACCTGCCGATCTGTTTGCGATGCAAAGGGCGCTAATTGCCGGCAAGTTCGGGAAACTGGCATCGGAAGCGCTGGTACGTGATGACGGCGGTCTGTCCTGGAATGGATCGGCGGCAGGCTATCGGACGCTCGCCGATTATGATGCTGAGAGTGACATCAGCTTGATAATGGCGACAAACCTGACGTCAGGAGCAATTGACCGAATTCGGAAAGCGGTGCCTTTGATCGCCGCCGGTGCGGACGTGCCAGTGCCGGCGGCAATCAATGCCGCACCATACGAGGTTGAGGCGAGTATCCTGGAGGGTTACCAAGGTTTGTACCAGCTACGACCGGGGCGCAATCTACAGCTACGCGTAATTGATGGGCGCGTAACCATGGATGACTGGCTACTCATTCCAGTGGCTCCAGCTACTTTCTTTTCGCCGCAGGACTATGCTGAGATTACCGTAGTACAGAGAGACGATGGATTGGTGGAACGACTGGATTGGAAGATCGGAGATGACGTGTATACGTTGCCGCGAATAGAGCCATGACGCAGTTCGTCCAGTAAGAGGCCTATTAGGCATCGACGGCCACACTTGACTGCCCGCTTTTGGCTGCTGATTCAGCCGGTCGACGCAACACATTATTCACATCGCTCCGCGGGTGTCTCAAAGTCTAACGTTTGTCGGGGTCGTCCGTTCAGTCTTCATGCAACGGGTTGACGTGCCCTGGATTCTGCGTTCACCAGGGTAAGGTATACTCCGGAGGAAAGGCTCAATCAGCGCAAGTACAGGATGGGTTGGGCGTGCAGCTTGAAACGACTATCCCCGGCGACCTAGGCCAGATGGCAGTCTCAACTAGGAGTTAGACTATGGTGACTGAAAAGGGATCTTTAGCCGACCTTGAGCTTGACGAGTCTCAAGCTGACGTGCCCACGATTGCGGAGTACGGGGACAAGAAAGGACGGACATTCGTTGGCGCTCGCTCATCTCCCTCAGTGAGATCAATAAGAGTGGTCGCGACATTGGTTGCGCTTGTCTTCTCTGTCGCTGGCCCGCCGGCCAGCGGCATCGTGCTGCGCCACGATACGGATTCGAACCAATACGAAGCCGATCGAGAGCATTTTCCGACATTATTTGCTTTGTATAGGACGGAGGCTGGGCACCGGGACTGCGTCGCGACGCTTATCGCAAAGCGTTGGGCTATTACAGCGGCCCACTGTACCAAGGACGACATCCTGACGTCTTCGATAGCCGATGGTGGATACTCGATCGAAATTGCCGGCGCTAAGCTCGATATAACTCGCGTTATTCGCCACGAGGCGAGCGATGCGGCGCCGAAAAGGGACTTGGCGTTGCTCTACCTGAGCGAACCGGTCGAACACGTCCAGCCAAGCCGCCTCTACCGGCAGTCCGATGAACTGGGTCAAACGATATTGATCGCTGGCTGGGGTGATTCTGGTAATGGGCTCGACGGAGTGACGCACGCGGACGGCAAGTTCCGCGTCGCCAAGAACCTCGTCGATACCGTTAGAGACGGCTGGCTGATCTGGCGATTCGATGACCCCAGGAGCCGTGCAAGCGTTGCGCTCGAACATGAAGGCGTAGCCGGTCCAGGCGACAGTGGCGGGCCGGCGTTTATAGCGACGACGGAGGGATTTGCGGTGGCAGGCATCAGCTCTGGCCAGAAAACATCGGGTCGTCCCGAAGGCACGTACGGCGTCGAAGAGTACTACGTTCGTGTTTCCCAGTTCGTTGGGTGGATTGATGCGGCTATCTCCCCTACCGAGTCAGTCCGACCTTAGGTCAAGAGGCGACTTGAACCACCCCGCGTTTCTCGGAGGCCCAATTCTTGGGGGCGCCGGGGTTCGGATCAAAATCACGTAGCGCGTGTGACGCTCTACCAGCGTGATGATCTGGCTTTCCTTCGTGCCGCACAAAAGGTCACCTTGCCATTGACCTGGTACGGCCCTGTCCGCAACCTTGGCCGGTCGCGCTCGCTGATCGGTACAGCATCGCCGATCTTGGCATGATCAGGGCCCTTCCGCGTGTGATGGCGAGAGCGTCGTATCGCTCGTGTCTTTCTGAGGTACTGCTGCAACACTTTCTTCAAGGCCCCGCGAGTCTGGATATACAGCGTCTTGTAGATCGTCTCGTGTGACACCTGCATTGCCTCGTTGTCCGGATACTCGCGCTTAAGCCAGCCCACGATTTGCTCCAGCGCCCACCGACCCTGCAACTTGCCATCCACCATCTGCGCCAGCGCCGGGTTCTTTGCCAGTTTACAGGGCTTTGGCCGCTTCGCTCGTTCCCAGGCCGCTTCATCGGCCTTGTTAGCTCGGTATCGTCGTCGGCCATCGCTACGATTCATAGTTACCAGAAAAAAAACATTCTGGCTCACTCGCCGTGTCACCGGCAGATCTTTTTTCCGCGCAAAAAAAACGCCGCGTCGTGCGCGGCGTTTTTGTTTGTTCGACCTGGTCGAATTACTTCGACATCGACTTCTCGAACATACGCTCCATGCTTTCACGGTTTGCTTCGCAGCAAGCCTGAGATTCCGTTGCAGCTGAGAGAGCCTGGTCGGCTGTGCTCTGAGCGGCTGCAGCAGCCTGAGCGGCACGGTCAGCAGCAGCACGGGCAGCTTCTGCAGCAGATGATGCGGCAGCTGCGTCAGCGGCAGCGCGGTCGGCGGTGGCCTGGATAGCTGAGGTGTCAGCGCAGCCAGCAGCCAGTGCAGCTGTCAGCACCAGAGCGCTTACTTTGAGTGCGTTCATTTTCATTAGCGAAAATTCCTTATGGTTTGGAAAAACGGCACGCGCATTATTTAACAATTAAGCGCCTTCTGCAACGGAGATGCCTGTTTTTATTGTGGTTTGACGCCAATTAGCGACAGCCGTGAAACTGTTCGTTAACGCTCGAATTCTTGTCCTCGTAACACGGTCTGCAGGGCATCGCCCGGGACTGAAGAACAACGCCTGCTAACGTCACCGTCAGCGTTGCGTGAACCGGTCGATGATGCTCGCAAACGGGAGTAGTGCTGCGTCGGCAAACGGGGTTCCAGTGCCTTCTGCGTGATGCGATTTCGCCACCGGGTTGTCCGATGCTGCTCTATGTGCCCGTTGTTGTTTTTGCTTGCGCCGCACCCGATACTGTATATAATCCCATATACTGTGAATCCATACAGGACTGCTGAAATGCGCGAACTGACCCCCAGGCAAAACCAGATTCTTGAAATGATTCAGGACTTTATCGATGAAACCGGTATGCCGCCGACGCGTGCCGAGATCGCGCGTGAGCTCGGTTTCAAGTCGGCGAACGCGGCTGAAGAACACCTGAGGGCATTGCAGAAGAAGGGTGTCCTCGAACTGGTGCCGGGTGCATCGCGTGGCATCCAGCTGAAGGATTCGCTGCGGGAGCAGATTGGTCTGCCGCTGGTGGGTCGCGTTGCTGCCGGTAACCCGATCCTCGCCGAGGAGAACATCGAGGCGCGCTACCGGCTCGATCCCGCATTGTTCAATCCGAAGCCGCACTACCTGTTGCGCGTCCACGGCATGAGCATGCGCGATGCCGGCATCCTCGACGGTGACCTGGTCGCGGTGCATCGCACGCCGGAAGTGCGCAGCCGGCAGATTATCGTTGCGCGCCTCGATGACGAGGTGACCGTGAAGCGCTATCGCCAGGACGGCAAGACCGTATACCTGCTGCCCGAGAACGAAGAGTTCGAACCGATCGAGGTTGACCTTGCCGAGCAGGCGCTGGTCATCGAGGGCGTTGTCGTCGGCGTCATTCGCGACGGCCTCCCACTGCATTGAGATGCCGACGGATAGCGCATCACTGGAGCAGTTGCTCGCTAATCCCCGCGTATGGCGTGGGCGAGGGCAATCCAGCAAACGATGCGGGCTATCCAGTGGCTATGATGTGCTCGATCGCCACCTGCCGGAGGGTGGCTGGCCGCAACAGGCGCTGACGGAAATCCTGATCGAGGACTATGGCATCGGCGAGCTGAAGCTGCTGATGCCGGCGCTGGCGCGCCTGAGTCTCGCGGACCAGGCGACCGAGCATAACGAGCCTGGCTGGATCGCCTGGGTAGCGCCGCCGTTCCAGCCCTATGCGCCAGCATTGCAGAAATTCGGTATCGATCTCTCGCGCATGCTGATTGTCCGACCGCGTGACAACACCGAAGTCCTCTGGTCTGCCGAACAGGCGCTGTCTTCCGGCACCTGTGCAGCTGTGTTGTTATGGCCTGACAGTCTCGATGATCAGTCGAGTCGTCGTCTGCAGCTTGCCGCGGAGAAGGGGCGAAGCTGGGGCATCGCATTCCGTCCCCTGTCTGCGCGTTCACAACCGTCCGCCGCAGCCCTGCGGATTGAATTACAGCCCGGCGTCAATGCCACTCGCCTGCACATACTCAAAAGTCGTGGCGGCAGGCCTGCCGTCATTCACTTTCCAACCTGACCATGGCCAGGGTTCGACAAACCCCCGTCTGGCTGCGGGATGGCGCCCCAACTCCCCCTGAAAAAACGCCGGTTGTTAAGCGTGTCGACGCCGACGGTCAGTACGGGCTGCCGCTGGCCGAGGCGCCGGCAGCCGGGAATGCGGCTAAACCATCGATCTCGACGCACCTGTGGTTTGCGGTCTACCTGCCGTCGCTGCCACTGCAGGCCGTCAGTCCGGACGAGGGCTTGTGTGCTGTCGTGGAGGAGCAGCAGGGTGTGCACCGTGTACTGATCGCCGATGCGCGTGCGCTGGAAGCTGGGGTGCAGCCGGGGCAGACGAGCAACGCGGCGCTCGCGCTGGCGCCCGACTTACACCTCGAAGTCCGGAGCGAGCTCAGGGAGCAGCAGGCGCTCGAGTTCCTGGCGACCTGGCTCGAACAGTTTTCATCATTCGTTTCGATGGCTGATCGGGATCTTCTGCTGCTCGAGATTGCCGGCAGCCTGAAACTCTTCGGTGGGCTGAAAGCGCTGAGGCAGACGATCGTTGACGGTCTGAAGCAACAGGGTTTCGATGCGCTGTTGTCGATTGCGCCAACGCCGCTGGCAGCGACCTGGCTGGCGCGCGCCGGACAACGCGCCTGTATCCGCGACAAATCCAACATCGCGTCAGCACTTCGTTCGCTGTCACTGCATTGCCTGTCATGGCCGCCGACGATCTGTGAGTCGCTGGACAAGGTCGGCGTGGCGACGGTTGGTGACTGCCTGCGGCTGCCGCGTGACGGCTTTGCGCGACGGTTTGGCGTGGCGCGTCTGCTCGATCTTGATCGGGCCGTGGGCCGTTTGCCGGATCCGCGGGATGCCTGGCGTTCTCCGGAGAGTTTCGTTGCCGATTTCGAGATGACCGAAGAGCAGAGCGATCGGGAACTGCTACTGGCCATCTGCGAGGAGTTGCTGCAGACACATGAACGTTTCCTGCTGAAACGGCAGCTCGGTACGCAGCAACTGCTGTTCAGTTTCTATCACCTGAAGTCCGCAGCGACGGAGCTGCACTTAGGCGCGGCGAGTTTAAGTCGTTCGGCGCGCTACTGGTTTGAGCTCTTAAAGATTCGTTTCGAGCAGCTGGGCATCCCCGAACCGGTGATCGCGGTTCGCCTGCGGGGTGGTCATGCCCGCGCCCTGAGCACGGATACCCAGGGGCTGTCTTTCACCGATGACCGGGAGACGTCCCCGCGTTATTCGATGTCGCAGCTCGCCGAACGTCTCATCGCGCGGGTTGGCCGGCAGTCTGTCAGGGGCGTCGTCATGCGTCGTGATCATCGACCGCAGTTCGCGATCAGCGAGCGCGACGTGCTTAAAAGTTCAACGATCGAAAAGATCGATGCCTCGTGGGTCGACGGCCTGCAGCGGCCACTATGGATGCTGTCCGAGCCGGTTCTGCTGTCTACAGACGCAGGGCACCCGGTCTACCGGGGGCGCCTGAGGCTGCTCGCGGGCCCGGAACGCTTCGAGACCGGCTGGTGGGACGAGGACGGCGTGGCGCGCGACTACTACGTCGCGTCGAATGCCGCGGGCTTGAGGCTTTGGGTATTCCGCAACCGCAACACGGACGGGGCCTGGTACCTGCACGGTCTGTTCGGGTGAGACCCCGTGTTGTCGAGATCCACGAACGCACACCCAGTTCGTTACGCCGAGCTGCACAGCTTAAGTAACTTCACGTTCCTGCGCGGCGCCTCTCATCCGGAAGAGATGGTTGAGACGGCCGCGTCGCTGGGTTACGAGGCGCTTGCGATCACGGATGAGTGCTCGGTGTCCGGCGTCGTTCGTGCGCACATGGCGGCCAAGGAGTGCGGCTTAAAGAAACTGATCATCGGTTCCGAGTTTCGCCTGCGAAGCGGCCGCAAGCTCGTTGTCCTCGTGCAGAACCGTAACGGCTATGCTTCCCTTTGCCAGCTGATCACCGACGCTCGGCGTGCCGCGGAAAAGGGCGATTACCGGCTGACGCGACAGGCATTCGAGAGCGGCTTACCCGATTGCCTCGTGTTGTGGGTCCCGGATGAGAGCTGCAACCTCGACGTCGAAGATCACTGGGTGCGCGAGACCTTCCGTGAGCGTCTGTGGATCGCCGTTGAGTTGCTGGCCGATGGCAGACAGCAGCGAAAACTCGAGACGCTAAAAGCGCTGGGCCGGCGGCTGCGCCTGCCGCTCGTGGCTTGTGGCGATGCGCACATGCACAAGCGCTCGCGTCGCGTCGTCCAGGACACGCTGACGGCGATTCGTGAAGGGGTCACGCTGGAGCAGGCCGGGTTCCTGCTGTATCCGAACGGCGAACGTCATCTGCGACGGCCGGACATCCTTGAGCGTGTTTACCCGGGCCACCTGCTCGAGGAATCGGTGCGCATCGCCGACATGACCAGCTTCTCGCTCGACGAGATCTGTTACGAGTACCCGGACGAGATCGTACCCGACGGGCTGACGCCGGCGAGTTACCTGCGCCGGCTGACCGAGGAGGGTATGCGACGGCGCTGGCCGGATGGCGTGCCGGAGCGTGTTGTCGACCTGGTCGAGCATGAACTCGAACTGATTGCCGAGCTTCGTTATGAGCCGTACTTCCTGACCGTCTACGACATCGTCGCCTACGCACGTGCCAGGGACATCCTGTGCCAGGGGCGCGGTTCGGCGGCAAACTCTGCCGTGTGTTTCTGCCTAGGCATCACCGAGGTCGATCCGGAACGCATGCAGACGCTGGTCGAGCGGTTCATCTCGAAGGAGAGGAACGAGCCGCCGGATATCGACGTCGACTTCGAGCACCAGCGTCGCGAGGAGGTCATCCAGTACATCTACGAGAAGTACGGCCGTGAGCGGGCGGCCATCGCGGCGACCGTGATCACGTACCGGCCCAAGAGCGCGCTGCGTGACGTCGGCAAGGCGCTGGGCCTAAGTGATCTGCAGGTAAGTCGCATGGCCGGTTCAATGAAGTGGTGGGACGGCGAGATCGTCGACCGCAGTCGCGTGCTCGAGGCGGGACTGGACCCGGATAGCCCGATCGTCAAACGCCTGATGTATCTCGTTCACGAAATCATGGGCTTCCCGCGCCACCTGTCGCAGCACGTCGGGGGCTTCGTCATTTCCAACGGGCCCATGTCGGAACTGGTGCCGATTGAGAATGCGTCGATGCCGGATCGCACGGTCATCCAGTGGGAGAAGAACGATCTCGAAGACTTAGGCCTGCTCAAGGTCGATGTGCTCGGCCTCGGTATGCTGAGCGCGATCCGCCGCTCGTTCGACCTGATCCGCGATTTTTACGGTGAGCACTACACGCTGGCGACGGTGCCCGCCGAGGACCCGATCGTCTACGACATGATCTGCGAGGGCGACACGATGGGCGTGTTCCAGATCGAGTCACGTGCGCAGATGTCCATGTTGCCGCGCCTGAAGCCGCGCTGCTTTTACGATCTCGTCGTCGAGGTGGCCATCATCCGGCCGGGACCAATCCAGGGCGACATGGTGCATCCCTACCTGCGGCGAAGAAACGGCGAGGAGGCTGTCGATTATCCGAGCGAGGAGGTGCGCCACGTGCTGCAGCGCACGCTGGGCGTGCCGATCTTCCAGGAGCAGGTCATGGCGCTGGCCATCGTGGCCGCGGGTTTCACGCCGGGCGAGGCAGACCAGCTGCGTCGTGCGATGGCGGCGTGGAAGCGCAGAGGTGGGTTGGGTCCGTTCGAGGACAAACTGATCGACGGTATGCGCCGGCGCGGTTACAGCGAGGAGTTTGCCCAGCAGATCTTCCGGCAGATCAAGGGTTTCGGTGAATACGGTTTTCCGGAGTCTCATTCAGCGAGCTTCGCGCTGCTCGTGTACGTGTCCTGCTGGCTGAAATGTCATCGTCCGGCCGCTTTCACCGCCGCGCTATTGAACAGCCAGCCAATGGGTTTCTACTCGGCGTCGCAGCTGACGCAGGATCTCCGCAGGCACGGTGTCGAGGTGCGCGGCGTCGACGTCAACGCGAGCGACTGGGATTGTTCACTGGACAAGGACGAGCAGGGCAACGCGGCGCTCAGACTGGGCTTCCGAATGGTCAAAGGCCTGTCAGAGGAGGCCGGGCAAACTCTGGAGACTCTGCGTCAGGAGCATGCCTTCAGCAGCGTACAGGATCTGGTTGAACGCACCGGCCTGAACAAGCGTGACCTGTCAGCGCTGGCGACGGCCGGCGCATTGGAAGAGCTGGCCGGTCACCGACACCGTGCGCGCTGGGCGATCGCAGGCGTCGAGGAGCCGACGCCGTTGTTCGGTTCCGAGCAGCCACGAGAGGCCGTACCACTGTTGAGGAAGCCGTCAGAAGGCCAGTCGATCGTGTCTGACTACCAGAGCCTGGGGTTGACGCTGGGCAGACATCCGCTGCACCTTCTGCGTTCGCGCCTGGATCGTTACGGTTACCACACCGCGACGGGCATGGAGCGAGTCGAATCGGGTCAGGCGCTGAACGTTGCAGGCATCGTCGTGACCAAGCAGCGCCCCGGAACGGCCAGCGGCGTTACTTTCGTGACGATCGAAGATGAGACGGGACACATCAACCTGATCGTCTGGAAACGGATCGCGGAGGAGTTTCGCAAACCGTTACTCAATGCTCGACTGCTTGGCATCGAGGGAGAATTACAGCGCGAGGGGAAGGTCGTGCACGTGATCGCGAAACGGTTGATCGATCACACTGACATGCTGGGCCAGCTGCAGACTCGATCACGGGATTTTCATTAACAACCGGCTTCTCAGAATGACCGTTCGGCAAGGCCGACTTGGCTCAATAGTCCCGCAAGGGCATCCTGGGGTTACGCGATTCTACGAATTGACGTGTGTACGTGCTTGCGGCAAGAAGGAATAGCACCCGGAAGCCAACATTCATGACAGGAGCGTGCAAACGTGTCATTAAGCGAATACCTGCCCGGCCAGGTGTGGATACAGGAGTACCCCATTCACTTCGCAGGTTGTGATTTCAATGCGCGAATGACGGTGCTCAAGATCTCCGATACGGCGCTCATGATCCATTCACCTTGCGAGATCGACGCCGAGACGAAGGAGGCCATCCTGGCACTTGGCGACGTTGCTTACATCGTTGCCCCCGGCACATATCACCATCTGTACGTCAGCTCTGCCCAATCAGCATTTCCGGATGCCGAGACCTACATATGCCCTGGCGTCGAAAGAAAGCGTCGTGAGCTGGATTTCGATTGGTTCTTGTCGGACCAGCCTCCGGTGGCCTGGTCCGACGTTCTCGACCAGGTCCTGGTGCGTGGAAACAAGCTGATCTGGGAGGTGGCTTTCTACCACAAGGCGAGCAAGACACTTCTGTTGACCGATCTTATCGAGAACTTCACTGACCAGACGCCGAACGTGAACTGGATACTGAAGCTATGGTGGAAGGTGGTCTTTCACATGTGGGACAACCCAAAACCGGCGCCGGAATACCAAATGGGCTGGAAAGACAAAGACGCGGCCCGAAAGTCGCTGCAACGAATCCTGGACTGGGACTTCGACAGAATCATCATTGCCCACGGTGACCTGATCGAGGCAGACGCGAAGAAACGGGCGATGGAGGCCTGGAAGAAGCCGCTCGGCGCGTCGTGAATCAGAGAAGAACAGCGTCAAGTGCCGGCTACCAGAGGCTATCGGACACAACGATAATTCTGCCACCGGAATGACGTGTTGACAGCAGCGGACGCCGATCTGCATGAAGTGTACCCCGATATCGCCCTGAGACCCCATCGAGAACCGCTACCTTACCTGCAAGAGAGCGCGGTCGTGATCGCCTGACGGTGCACGCGCTTCCCGCACTTGGCTTGAGACCAAGCGAACACCCAGTATCGCCATAAAGACCAGGTTCGACAGTATGGCAATTCCGACAACGGCTTCCATAGTGCTACGGGTGAACAGATCCCCCAGGCCTGCCAGGCAAGCCAGGAACCCCGCTGTACCTGCGGCGAGACCGAACCAACCGATCCAGCGCGGCAATGCACGGGTTGCGAGAATCAACAAACCAACCAGGCCCAATCCGAGCCCCAGAAAGGCATATGCCGACTTCCCGACTTTATCCATCGTCATTTCGAGTGAGCTGGCCATTCCGGTGGGCGAACCCGGCTCCGCCCCGAATAGCGCAAACTCTGCTGGAAACTGAACGCCTACCATCAGCAGCACACCCGTTAGAACGGCGAGCAACCCATGACCCGACAGGCAAAATCCGCTGAGCATGGCGATAGCGGGATCCTGCCGACGAAACGTGCTGTATACCGCTGCGCCGGCCAGCCCTACAGGAAATCCGTACAAGAGGACGAAGAAGGCCGAGGCGCGTCCGTGGCCGAGAGCCACATCCGCGGCTACATGAGCGAACATTACAAGAACGCTCGCTATAAGCATGATCCCCGTCAGTCTGTCTACGGCTTGATTGTGCAGCATTGTCATGATCCTCCTGATTGTGGCGAAGTACTCGGCGGTTCAGGAAGCGATCTTAGGCATGCACGATCGCATTTTATACGTCGGAAAAAGTAATCGAGCTATACGAAAATGCATAGCCGCATCCGCCTGGACGTTGGGGGGGCAGGTCGCATGGGCCTGGTCCGCATTACCGGGTCATGATTGGTTGGCTTCCAGGATCGTCTGGAATTCAGGCCGAAGCGACGTCGCACGACCTATGTTCTCCATACCGGCCTGAGCAAATAGCATCGCCAGTTCCCGGTTGCCCAAGTGCTGGTGAATCCTCGCCATCGTCAGCGCCGCGCGAACGACTGACACGTTGCCAAACGCACCGACAAATTTTCTCCTCGAGACGTCGTCCAGCGAAATCATCTTCGCGACGTCTTCGACAGATTCGTATCTTGCGAACATGGGTTCCCCAAATCGCAGATACGTGTTTACGAGATGATCGACTTGTTTTCGTGGCGACGTGAGCAGGCCATCGTACTTCCACCAGTAGTCAGATCTTCTCCCTGGCGCCAGGCGCGATCGGAACTCGCAGTCGATCTCCTTGATCTTCGTTGGATCGGGTATCTCGCTTTTCCAGTTGTAGGGGAGAAACGCCAGGTGAAGTCCCAGGTTTACGGCGCAGGAGCCACCATACTTGTTGCCCTGAATGTTGATCGCATTGATAACCTCACCACGCACGCGCCTGAAATGGTTACCACTGCCTTTGAATCCCAGCTTGCGAAGCTCCGGGGCGAAACGTTCCCGCAGCAGGCCATGGAAAAACTTCCGCGCGTCGTCAACCATTTGACATGGCCCGGTACAAGCGCGTTGGTGCACGTGATCCAGTCAATCCCATTGCGAATATCCCTGTTCCTTGCAGGCCTCGATCACCGATTGCTCGATATCTGGATATACGACCTCAGGCAGCTCGGGAAAGCTCAGTCCCTTCGCTTTCATCTGGGTTCTGAAACTGATTTCGATCCACTGCATGAACTTGCCGTGGTCGCCCAGCGCAGCGAAGTTCTCATCGAACATTTTCCGATTCGGACTGCCGACCGGGAGCAGGTTGGGGTCCATCCGGTAAGCCAGTTGGGAGTAGACGATTCTCGGCTGAACATTGAATTTCTGTTCGTCTGTCAGTGAGTCGAAGGCCTCTTGCGTGAGCCAGAAAAGATCGACCGCATTCTTGCCTTCGGCATCGTACGTCAGTCCGATAAACGTGAACGCGGCATGTCGACCGCGCATTGCCGCTTCCGTGAATGCACGGCGGGCTTCCCTGGCGTATCGATCTGCGTCACCAGGTACACCTTTCGGATTCGGTTTGATCTCTCTGATCGGCATCTGGTAGTAGAGGTAGTCAACCGCTAGCTCCGGATTCCTGCCCATCGCAGCAAACAGGAAGTGCATGCCGTAAACGATCATTGCGAGGGAGTCGCCCTGCTCGAACATGGCTTTGAGTTCGGACAGCTCCATTCCGCGATAGGCCGCAATGGCCTCAGGCTCCAACCGCGAATTTTCGAGCCGCCGCATGTTCGTGCGATTGAATTGCTGGAGCTTCTCGAGTTGCTGGAGATCGCAGGCACCGGCGGCGTCAGCTTCTGTGGCCATACCAGCTCCTGGCGCGTCAGTTTCGACGACGTGGGCTGGCGGAACACCGGCAGCAGACGAAGTCGCCGCGCCTTCCTGCGCCGCGTCCGGTGACTCCGTACGGTCGCGAGAGTATAGGAAGACGACAACGATGAACGCTGAGACACCGACAAGAGCGAGAAGCCGTTTCATTGCCGGCTATGACAACGCGTTTGCGGCTAGCCGTCAATGAACCTGCGTCGTTCGGTCTGGTCTTTAGCGCTCCTTGCGTGACGCAGCAGAGAAGAGATTCATTCTGCTCCGAGAGAGGCGGAGGACGCCGGAAAACGGAGCGTACACGTGAAGTACGAGAGTGGTTCCCGGCGTCACTCAATGAAGCGCCGGGCGATAAGAAGTGCTTGTGTGGCTACAGGTCGTCGTCGAGGTTGAAGTTGTAGGTGGAGTCCAGATCCTCCAATTCCTTGCGGTGTTCCTCGATCTCGTCGAGCTTCCGTTTGACGGCTTTCTTGCGCTCAAGCTCGTTGCCGTCCTGTTTGTCGATCTTTGCGACCAGCGCTTCCACGTTGATCTCGGCGGTCATTACCTCCGCATCATCATCGTCGTCGGTCATGATTTCGTCTTCAGACTCGAGGTCTGAATCGAGATCGTCAACTTCCTCAGTCGTGTCGCCCGTTTCACCCATCATTGCTGAATCCCCTTGCAACAAAAAAGCATATCGCTCAGAAGGCAAAAAACTTGAGTCTCGTTTGACGATATACCGCGAAAGAAACGCTCGTGCAACTGCGTAAATCGCAAATTTCCACGTGCATTGAACAACCGTCGTAGAAACGTCTCGGGTTGGCGGCGCGCTTACTGGATCAGGTTGTTGATCTCGAAGATGGGCAAGAGGATTGCGAGAACGATCGTGAGTACGATCGCGCCCATTAACACGATCAAGAGCGGTTGCAGTATGCCGAGCAGGGCGGCGATCAGGCCATCGACCTCCCGTTCCTGTCCGGCAGCCGAGCGCTGCAGCATCTCCTCGAGCTTTCCGCCGGCCTCGCCACTGGCGATCAGGTGAATCATCATTGGTGGGAACAGCTTACTGGTCTCGAGGGACCGGCTGATCGAGCCGCCTTCGCGGACGCGCAGGCTGGCCTCGACGATGGCTTCGCGCATCGGCAGATTCTCGACAACGGCCGCCGAGATCTTCATCGCTTCCAGGACCGGTACGCCACTGCCGGCCAGTATGCTGAACGTCCGGGTGAACCGCGCCGTGTTGATGCCGCGCGTGAGTTTGCTGGTTAAAGGCAAACGCAGAAGCAAACGGTGATAGCGACGGCGCGGACCCTCTCTCTGTAGCAGCCACCAGATGCCGTAGCCCAATGCCGCGATGACGATGATCAGCAATATCCACTGATTACGCAGGAAATCGCTCGTGGCAATCATGCCGCGAGTCAGGCCAGGCAGTTCGGCCGCGGTGTTCTCGAAGACCGTGACAATGCGAGGGACGACGGTGGCCAGCATGAAACCGATGATTGCAGCCGCCATGATGACCAGCGCGATCGGGTAGATCATCGCGTTCGTGACGCGCTGTTTCAGCTCGTGTCGAGATTCCGTGTAGTCCGCGAGTCGTTCGAGGACAACGTCAAGGTGCCCGGACTGCTCGCCGGCAGCGACTGTAGCGCGATAGAGATCCGGAAATGCCTGCGGAAACTCGGCCAGTCCATCAGCCAGCGTATGGCCTTCCATGACCTTGGCGCGGACGCCCAGCAGGATGCTCTTGGTTCGTGGCTGTTCATTTTGTTGAGACACCGCGAGCAGCGACTCTTCCAGCGGCAGTCCCGATTGCGACAGTGACGCGAGCTGCCGGGTTATCAATGCGAGCTCGCCGGCGCTCATGCCGCGACGTAGAGAGAAGCTTCCGCTCTGGCGGCTCGCTTCCTTCTTTGCAACCTCGGTGACCTGCAACGGCGTCAACCGTCGTTCGCGCAGCAACTGGCGCACGTGTTTAGGCGTATCGCCCTCGATCAGGCCTTTGGATTCCTTGCCGGACTTGTCCAGCGCGACGAATTCGTAAGCACCCATTGCCTGAGTCTGCTGTCGCTAGTCCTCGCGGGTAACGCGAAGGACTTCTTCCAGGGTCGTGATGCCAGCGAGTACCTTGCGCCGGCCGTCCGCCCGAATGCTGACACAGTGCTTGCGAGCATATCGCTCGAGCTCCTGCTCACTGACGCCGTCATGAATCATCGTACGCATGTTGTCGTCGACCGAGAGCAGCTCGTAGATGCCGGTACGACCGACAAAGCCGTCGTTTGGACCCGGACCGGGTTTGTAGAGCGTCGGCGGATCGGCGGGATCGGCCCCCAGCACGGTGCACTCATACTCGGTCGCCTTGTACGGGACCTTCGTCCTGTCGTCGAGCACGCGGACCAGGCGTTGCGCGAGCACGCCGATCAGCGATGACGATAGCAGGAAGGGCTCGACGCCCATGTCCCTGAGGCGCGTCACGGCACCGGCGGCCGTATTCGTATGCAGCGTCGACAGTACGAGGTGACCGGTCAGACTCGCCTGCACGGCGATCTCCGCAGTTTCCAGATCGCGAATCTCACCAACCATGACGACGTCCGGGTCTTGTCTGAGGATCGCGCGAAGGCCGCGCGCGAAAGTCATCTCGACCTTGGTATTGACCTGGGTCTGTCCGATGCCGTCGATGAAGTACTCGATCGGGTCTTCGACCGTCATGATGTTGCGGCTGTTGTCGTTGATCCGCTCGAGCGCGGCATACAACGTCGTCGTCTTGCCGGAGCCGGTGGGTCCGGTCACGAGGATGATCCCGTGGGGCTTGTGGATGATGTCATCCATCCGCTTCTGCGCGGTTTCGGCCATGCCGAGGGACAACAGGTTGAGTCGGCCCGCCTGTTTGTCGAGCAGTCGCAGGACGACGCGTTCACCGTGTCCGGAGGGCAGTGTGGACACGCGCACGTCTACGGCGCGCCCCGCGATCTTCAACGAGATGCGACCGTCCTGCGGCAGGCGCTTCTCGGCGATGTCGAGCTTGGACATGACCTTGATACGAGAGACCACCAGCGGCGCGAGAGCCCGGTTCGTCTGAAGGACTTCCTTCAGCACGCCGTCGACGCGAAAACGTACACCCAGGCGATTCTCGTACGGCTCGATGTGCACGTCTGACGCGTTGTCCTTGACGGCCTCCGTCAACACGGCATTGATGAAGCGGATGATCGGTGCGTCGTCGTCGCTTTCGAGCAGGTCTGACGGTTCGTTCAGTTCCTGGGCGACTTTGTCGAGATTGATCTCGTCGTCCAGGCCATCGACCATCTGCATCGCCTGCTGGCTGCCCTGTTCGTACGAGGCTTGCAGGATGCTGTCGAAAAGCTCGTCGGAGACCCGTTCAAACTTGACCGGGACGCCTGCAAAGCGGCGGACTTCAGCGAGGCTCAAGGGCGATGTGCCGGTCCGATACACGGCATCCGCCGCGTCCTCTTCAAAGGAGCGGATCAGCACGCCATGCCGCTTGGCGAAGGAGAACGGCAGGTTGCGCTCGGGCAGAGCGGTCTGTGCCGCCCCGGCCGCAGGCGTCTCGAGCACGATTTCAGATTCTGCAGACATCGACTACGGTTGGTCCTGTTGCTCTGTGGTCGGCGCCTCGAGTTCCGGCAGCATGGGGCGCTCCGAGCCCGGCATAAGGGCCGGGGATTCTTTACCGCGGCCCTGCTGAATGTCGCGGATCAGGTTGTATTTCTGATTGGTTTCGACCGATATCGTTGCCGAGTCATGCAGGATCGTCGGTTTGATGAAGATCATCAGGTTGGTCTTGACCTTCTCGGTCCTGCGAGAGCGGAACAGGTTGCCCAGCACAGGTACGCTGCCAAGCAGGGGCACGCGCTGGTCGCTTTCACGCAGCGTGTCCTCGAGCAGCCCGCCTAGCACGAGTATCTGTCCGTCGTCGACGATAACGGTGGTCTCGACGATGCGCTCGTTCGTGATCAGGTCCACGGCACTCGCTGCCGACTGCGAGATGCTCGAGATTTCCTGCGAGATCTTCAGCAGCATGCTGTCGCCCGCATTGATCTGTGGAGTGATCGCCAGCTTGACGCCAACCTGCTCGCGCTGAATGGTCTGGAACGGGTTGACGCCGCCCGTCGTATTGCCGCCGGTGTTGGTGAAAGAGCCGGTGACGAACGGAACTTCCTGGCCAACGTTGATGCTCGCCTCCTCGTTGTCGGTCGTGACGATCGATGGGGTCGAGATAATGTTCGTATCGGCATCGGACTGAAGCGCGCTCAGGACGGCCGCGAAGCTGATACCCGTATCGCTGATTCGGCCAACGCCGACGGTGGCGCCCGGGCCGATCGCCGAAATAGCGCTCGCCGCATTGTCCCCGCCGCCGGCAGCGCCCGCTAGATCGATGATGCCGGTGCCGCCGCCCGGGAAGTTCGTGATACCGATCGGCGTGTTGTCACCAGTGCCCTCAACGGCCCAGGTAACGCCGAGCTGCGCCTGTTGGTCCGCGGTCACTTCGACGATGATGGCCTCAACCAGGACCTGTGCGCGGCGAATGTCGAGCTTGTCGATAATCTGCGTCATCGAGCGCATCGTCTTCGGCGGTGCGTTAATGACCAGTGCATTGGTCTGCGTGTCGGCAAAGATGCTGATGTCGTCGTTCGGCGAGGCTGCGCCGCCCGCACCCTGTGCCGCGGCGGTCGTCTGCGTGAAGTGTGTCTGCAACTTCGTCGCCAGGTCTTCCGCATCGGCGTAGCGGAGATAGCGGACCTGCGTGTCGCCGCCGTCCTGCAGCGGAGTATCCAGGTGCGCGACGAGCGTCCGCACACGAAGGCGCTCGCTCTTGTCTCCGCCGATCAGGATGCTGTTCGTGCGCGCGTCGGCGACCAGTGTTGTCGAAACCGGCGCGCCGTCGGTCCGGGGCGTTGCTGTCAGCGACGTCAGTACACGGACGACCTCGGCGGAGGAGGCGTGCTCCAGGGGTACGACTTCTATATCGCTTTCGGTTGCACGGTCGATCCGGCGAATGATCGTTGATATGCGGGCTACGTTGGCGGCGCGGTCTGAAATGATCAGCATATTCGACCCGGAGTGGGCGACCAGGTGACCGAACTGCGGCACCAGCGGTCGCAGGATCGGCACCAGCTGTGCGGCGCCAACGTTCTGTACCTCGATGACCTGGGTAACGATGTCGTCGGCGCCCTGAGCGCCCGACGTGCCTATCGGCCCGGCGCCCTGGCGAGCCGTCGCATTCGGGATGATCTTCGTGACATCGCCCGACTTGATGGCGGCCAGCTGATGCACTTCCAGAACAGACAGAAAGGCCTCGTAGAACGCGTCCGGATCCAGCGGCGTTGACGAGATGATCGTGACGTTGCTGGCATTGACCCTCGGATCGATGATGAAACTCCGTCCGGTGATCTCGGCGACGGCCTCGACGATCTGTCGGATGTTCGCGTCCTTGAAGTTCAGCGTGCTCATCGCCTGCTGCGCGGACGCCGTGAAGGAGAGCATCATTACCGTACCGAGCAGTGCGAGACAGGTGGTCGTCGTCTTGACGGTCATTGTTTTCATCGAGTCTTTTAGCCTGTTGTTATTCATTGGCGCCGTCGCGTTCCGGCGAATCGTCTGCGGATATTTGATCGGTCGTCAGCACTAGAGTAGTCGGTTGACCGTCGCGCTCGACAGTTACCGAGACTGCCGAGGCGTTTCCAAGCGACTGGAAAATCTGCATCGCCTGCTGCGGATTCGTCAGCGACTGACCGTCAATGTCCTTGATCAGGTCGCCGGCCTTAAGTCCCAGCGCCGCAAACTGGCGGCGGTCACGCCCGGGATAGACCCGGTAACCCTGCTGTTGGCCATTGACAAAGTACGGCGTCGGTCGAATGACATCCGACAGGCGAGCGGCGTTGTTGGAGACAACCGACTGGATGCTCTCGGTCGGTGGCGTCCGGACAGCTGCCTGCTGACGTCTGACCCCGGCGCGTCGATCGGGCGGTCGCGGTGACGACTTGTATTCTTCGGGCAGGTACAGTGCCGTCAGGCGACCGTTCTCGTTCAGGACCACCCGATCCGAATAAACGGCGTGCAGGCTGGCACCCGACGTCACGGCCTCGCCAATACTGAAGACCTGGTCGTCGCCGCTGCCGAGCGAAATGACCGCGGCTGACGCGCGCTCAGTGTCCGACGCTATGGTGCCTTTGAGCGTCAGGTTGATCTTGGTCTCCTCGAGGTCCGGTCCTGGGTCGAGCACGGGCTCCTGGACGATGACCTCATCGGGATCGGCCTCGCCGAATATGCTCGCATTGGCGATCGACTGTACGTCGGCCCTGCCGCTGCTACTCCCCGCCACGGGTATCTGGGACGCCGGCACACTGACGCTGTCACCCGCCGATGAGCCGGGCATGAAAGACCAGAATATCGACGCGAGCTGCCAGGCAATGATGACGACCAGGACCAGGCTGACCCAGAACGGCAACAGGTGATTGGCCGCGGCGATCGTTCGCGCAGTATCACCACTCGTCAGGTCGGACCATTTCGGATCAGATGCCATGAATTTGCCGGATGTAAAATTCCATTCCTGAAGGCTTAAACGCGGTAGCCGAATAATAAGGGTTGATCAATTCGACAAACAACAGCGATTAGGCGGATTTCCCTATATTTCTTAATGAGATAAGTGCTTAGTTTGACATGAATTCACGATAGTTGAGCGGTCCCGAGGCAAAAAAATGCGATTTGCGGCTGAAATCGCCGCAACCGGCCCATATATAATACCGCGTATACGACTGCAGGACACCGCCGGCAGCTGCCTCTGACAATCGGTAACGGAATACAGGTGTGAGCGAAAAACGACCCGATATTGACCGAGACGACAGCTTTGGACTGACGCTCGAAGAGTCTCGTCCAAAATTGAAGGAACCACCGCTCTATCGTGTGGTACTAATCAATGACGACTACACGCCGATGGAGTTCGTGGTCCATATCCTGGAGTCGATTTTCAATATGGAGAGGACCCGCGCGACACAGGTTATGCTCGAAGTGCATACGAAGGGCAAAGGCGTATGCGGCGTTTACAACTATGAGATCGCTGAAACCAAGGTAGCGCAGGTCATGGGCATAGCACAGCAGCATCAGCATCCGTTGCTGTGCGAGATGGAGGAATCCTGAGGATCCAAATGCTAAGTAGCGAATTAGAATTCTGTTTGAACGAGGCTTTTCAGCGTGCCCGCGACCAGAGGCACGAGTTCATGACGGTCGAGCACTTGCTGCTGGCGCTGCTGGACATTCCCAGGGTCTACGAGATCCTGAAGGAATGTGACGCCAACATTCCCGACTTACGGAATCAGCTCTCGGAGTACATCGACCACCAGACGCCGACGCTGGCGCCTGACGATGAGAACGACGTGCAGCCGACGCTGGGCTTCCAGCGAGTGCTGCAGCGCGCCGTGTTTCACGTGCAGTCCAGCGGCAAGAAGGAAGTCACCGGCGCCAACGTTCTGGTCGCGATTTTCAGCGAGAAGCAATCGCAAGCCGTGTACCTGCTGAACCTGCAGGATGTGACACGACTGGACGTCGTCAACATCGTCTCCCACGGCATGCCGCAGCTGCAGAATGAGCAGGGCGGAGATGAGTCTGAGTCGACGCTGGATGGGGAAGAAGAGGCCGAGGCGTCTCCGCTTGATCGCTTTGCAACAAACCTGAACCAGCTGGCCGTAGAAGGCAAGATCGATCCGCTGATCGGTCGGGAGATCGAGATCGAGCGCACCGTGCAGATCCTGTGCCGTCGTCGCAAGAACAACCCGCTGTATGTCGGTGACGCCGGCGTCGGCAAGACGGCGCTCGCCGAAGGCCTTGCGCGGATGATCGTCGAGGAGCGAGTGCCCGAGGTTTTACGACATGCAACGATTTACGCGCTCGACATGGGTACGCTGGTTGCGGGCACCAAGTACCGCGGCGACTTTGAGAAACGCCTGAAAGGCGTGATCGCCGAGGTCAAAAAAGACCCCGGTGCCATCCTGTTTATCGACGAGATTCACACGGTCATCGGGGCCGGTGCAGCATCCGGTGGCGTCATGGACGCGAGCAACCTGATCAAGCCCGTGTTGGCCAGTGGCGAGATGCGCTGCATTGGCTCGACCACGTACGAGGAATACCGCGGCATCTTCGAAAAAGACCACGCGCTTGCGCGTCGCTTCCAGAAGATTGACGTGCCGGAGCCGACACTCGAAGAGACCGTCGAGATCCTGAACGGCCTGAAAAGCCGGTTCGAAGAACACCACGGGATTAAGTACGAGTCGGCTGCACTCGTTGCCGCCGCCGACCTGGCATCGAAGCACATCAACGACCGCAGACTGCCGGACAAGGCTATCGACGTTATTGACGAGGCCGGCGCGAATCTGCGACTGCGGCCTGAGGACGATCGGCCGGACACGGTTACGGTCGAAATGGTGGAAAACATCGTCGCCCGGATGGCGCGGATACCGGCAAAGAGTGTGTCTGCTTCCGATCGAGACTCCCTGCGGACGCTGGAGCGCGATCTGAAGCTGGTCATCTTTGGCCAGGACCCGGCGATCGAGGCACTGGCTTCTTCGATCAAGATGTCGCGATCAGGACTGCGCGACGATGACAAGCCGATCGGCATGTTCCTGTTCGCAGGCCCGACCGGTGTCGGCAAGACCGAAGTTACACGCCAGCTCGCGATGTCGATGGGCGTCGAACTGATTCGTTTCGACATGTCCGAGTACATGGAGCGGCATACCGTGTCACGACTGATCGGCGCGCCGCCGGGTTACGTGGGATTCGACCAGGGCGGTCTATTGACCGAGGCGGTCACGAAGAACCCGCACGCCGTCATCCTGCTCGACGAGATCGAGAAGGCGCATCCGGAAGTCTTCAACCTGCTGTTGCAGGTCATGGATCACGGCACGCTGACCGACAACAATGGCCGCAAGGCAGACTTCCGCAATGCCATCATCGTCATGACGACGAACGCCGGCGCCGCAGAAATGAGCAGAGCCTCGATCGGGTTCACGCAACAGGATCACAGCACGGACGGCATGGAAATTCTGAAGAAGTCATTTACGCCCGAATTCAGAAACCGGCTCGACGCGATCATTCAGTTTGCTTCGCTGGATATCAAGTCCATCAAGCGCGTCGTCGACAAGCTCATTGTCGAACTCGAAGCCAAGCTGGATAGCAACGACGTAACGATCGAACTGGACGATGCGGCCAGGGACTGGATTGCGGAACGAGGCTATGACCCGAAGATGGGTGCGCGCCCGATGTCACGCATCATCCAGGAGCACATCAAGCGGCCGCTGGCCGAGGAGCTCCTTTTCGGCAAGCTCGAAGAGGGTGGTCACGTACGCATTACGCTGACCCCGGACGGCAAGCTGCGCCTCGATGCCGAGCCGGCTATCAAAGAGCTGGAGCACTTGAGCGAGGAGTAAATCGTTTTCGGGCAGGGACGTGAGCCCGTGTGTGGGGCGCGCAGGCGGCCCGGACGCTGTTAACGGCCGCGGTAGACGATGCGACCCTTGCTGAGATCGTACGGCGTCAGTTCAACCGTCACCTTGTCACCGGTGAGGATACGAATGTAGTTCTTGCGCATCTTGCCCGAAATATGGGCGAGCACGACGTGTCCGTTCTCGAGCTCGACTCGGAACTTAGTCTTCGGCAGCGTCTCAACGACGACGCCTTCCATCTGAATTGCTTCTTCTTTCGCCAAGCGGTTGGCTCCTGTGCTTCAAGGCCGCGAATTGTGCAGAAATGGTCGCGTTATTGCAACGAAACAGTCGGCATCACAACAGATTACTGACGGCGACCGGCCCTGCCGGAAGCCCCGCCATTGGCGTTCGCGACGGACAGAGCTCCCGGAGACGCGTGGCGAATTCATTGCGCGGCAGAGTCGTCGCGCCGAGCGTCAGCAGATGCGGCGATTCGACCTGGCAGTCAACGAGCCGAATTCCGCGCTCCGAACCCCACTTACACAGCGCAAGGAATGCGATCTTCGATGCGTTGGTTTCGCGGCTGAACATCGATTCGCCGAAGAACACACGGTCGATCGCCACCCCGTAAATTCCACCGACGAGGCGATCGTCGTGCCAGACCTCGATCGAGTGCGCCCATCCTTCGTCGTGCAAACGGCAATAGGCATCCATCATGTCTTTCGTGATCCAGGTGCCGTCCTGGTGCTCGCGCGGCTCGGCGCATGCCCGAATGACCCGTTCGAAGGCGCTGTTCGCCGTAGTCGACAGCGCCGAGCGCCTGATGTCGCGTGCCAGTCGACGTGACAGGTGAAACTGCCCCGGGATGAGCACACAACGCGGATCCGGAGACCACCAGAGGATTGGCTGACCCTCGACATACCAGGGAAAGATGCCTCGCTCGTAGGCACACAATAGACGCTCGCTATGCAGGTCTCCGCCGACGGCCAGCAGTCCGTCAGGTTCCTTGAGGGCGGCCTCGATACCCGGGAACGATGTGGGTGGACTCGTCGGGTCGATCCAGTACAGGCGCTGGTTCTTCATTCGGCGGGCCGTCGGTAAGGACTGCGCTCATCCACTGACTGCATGTAGCGCTCGACATCGTCGATCTCGAGTTCCAGGTAATCGCTGATGGCGGCAAAGAACTCCGGGTGAGCCAGCCAGTGAGCCGACCACGTGGATTCCGGTATGAAGCCCCTGCTGACCTTGTGCTCGCCCTGCGTACCAGGTTCGAAGAGTTTGATGCCGTTCTTGATGCAGTAGTCGATGCCCTGGTAGTAACAGGTCTCGAAGTGCAGCGCGTTGTAGTTGCCGGTGCTGCCCCAGTAGCGGCCGTAGAGGGCTTCAGCACTCTCGAAAAACACGGCGGCCGCGACGATGTCGTCGTCGCCAGCCTCTGCCAGGACGACCAGTACCTGGCCGGGCATCGCGCGACTGACTCTCAGGAAGAAGTCGAGGTCGAAATAGTGGGTGGAGCCTCGTCGCATGAAAGTCAGGTTAATGAGTCGATACACGTGCTCCCAGAGTGCCGGGTCCATGTCCTCACCGTGCAGGTGCCGGAATCGAATGCCCGATTCCTCGACGTGCCGGCGGTCGCGCCGGGCCTTCTTTCGTTTGCGCGCATTGAACGTTGACAGAAAATCGTCGAAGTCCGAGTAGCTCCGGTTGTGCCAGTGAAACTGGCAGTCCTTCCGAATCTTCAGTCCGGCCGACTCGAGGACCGGCAATTCGTCTGCGACGGGAAACAGCACGTGAAACGAAGAGCAGTCCGTTTCCCGGGCCAGAGTGACGCCGGCATCGACGAGTACCCTGGCAAGTTCGGGGTCTGCATCGTCACGTAACAGGAGCTTGGGGCAGGGCGCCGGTGTGAATGGAACCGCCGAGACGAGCTTGGGGTAGTAGGGAAAGCCTGCACGGTGGTAGGCGCTGGCCCAGGCCCAGTCGAAGACGAACTCGCCCCAGGAGTGTGACTTCTCGTACAGCAGCATGGCGCCGAGAACGTCGCCATCGTCGTCCTCCAGCGTCAGGTGTCGCGGTTGCCAACCGGTCTCGGCAGACACACAGCCCGTGTCTTCAGCGGCCTTCAGGAAAGCGTGAGACAGAAACGGATAGCGCGATCCGGCCAAGGAATCCCAGTCAGACGGTTCGATGTCACTTATTGATGCGTTAACCCGAACCTGCATCTGTCGTCAGGCAGCAACCTCGCCGGAGGCAGCTTCCTGCGACTCCAGCGCATCGAGGAACTTCTCGGCGTCGAGCGCGGCCATGCAGCCGGCGCCGGCCGACGTGATCGCCTGTCGATAGACCTGGTCGGCGACGTCGCCGGCGGCATAGACGCCGGGTACGCTGGTCGCCGTCGCGTCACCTTCGATGCCGGAGCGAACGATGATGTAGCCGTTCTTCATGTCGAGCTGGCCGTCGAACAGGCTCGTGTTCGGTTTGTGGCCGATAGCGATAAAGACACCGGACAGCGACAGGTCCGTCGTACTGCCATCCTTGACGTTTTTGACGCGCAGGCCGGTAACGCCGCTGTCGTCGCCGGTGACCTCGTCAACGACGTGGTCCCACATCAGGTCAATCTTGCCTTCCTTCGCCTTCTGGAACAGGCGATCCTGCAGTATCTTTTCGGCGCGAAGCGCGTCGCGCCGATGCACCAGCGTGACCTTCTCGGCGATGTTAGCGAGATACAACGCTTCTTCAACGGCGGTATTGCCGCCGCCGACAACGGCGACGTGCTGATTCCGGTAAAAGAAGCCGTCGCAGGTCGCGCAGGCGGACACGCCGCGGCCCTTGAACGCTTCTTCGGAGTCGAGCCCGAGGTACATTGCCGATGCGCCCGTCGAGATGATCAGCGCATCGCAGGTGTAGACGCCGTAATCGCCCTGAAGCTTAAACGGCCGCGACGTGACGTCGGCCGTATGAATATGGTCATTGACAACCTCGGTGTCGTAACGCTCGGCATGACGAAGCATGCGTTGCATCAACTCCGGGCCCTGCAGGCCCTCGACGTCACCGGGCCAGTTGTCGACATCCGTTGTCGTCATCAGCTGCCCGCCCTGCTCGACGCCAGTGATCATCACCGGGTTGAGGTTGGCGCGCGCAGCATAGACCGCTGCGGAGTAGCCGGCCGGACCGGATCCCAGGATAAGTACGCGGCAATGTCTCGGGTCACTCATGTATACTTTGTCCTTGAGTTGCTTGTGGAAAACGGTCCTGACGATAGGAGTCGAAATGTGGTCGGGGGACCGCGTTTCAAGCGAAATCCCAGGATGTCCTGATGGGCGTGATTGACGTGGGAACAGTGTAGGGAAATCGCGCGGGCCGAGCATCCGAAATTTGCATAAGCCGTGAAAGCTTGGGCAGCCTGTCACGCGGCACACAGAACCTCTCACTTGAATTGACTAATTTAGATTATTGATTTCATGTACTTGGAAGCAATAAGTAAGATAAATTCTAGATATGGCTAGAGCGCAAAAAGCGGCAGAGGCAACAACGGGCCTCTCTTTCCAGGTACACCGTGCGCTGCGCGAGGGCGCACTCTACGTTTTCGGTGGGCTGGCGGTGATCCTGTGGGTCGCGTTGTTCACGTATGACTCCGGCGATCCGGGATACAGCCAGGCGACGAGCAACCAGGCAGTGCAAAACGCCATCGGCCCGTTCGGTGCCTACGTCGCCGACCTGTTGTTCCATTTCTTCGGTCGCCCGGCCTACCTGTTCACGCTGATGGTCTTCTACTTTGGCTGGATGCTGTATCGCGAGCAGAAGACGCAGACGCGATTCACGAGCATGGACTTCGCACTCCGATTTGCCGGTTTTCTCGCCATGCTGATCACGAGCTGCGCGTTGTCGACGCTGCATTTCTCGCCGGCTGCATTCAACGAGACGGCCGGGGGAATCCTTGGCCAGCTGGTCGGCCACAACCTGCGCGACATCATGAAGCCGCTCGGCGCGACGGTGCTGCTGTTTTTCCTGTGGATCGCATCCGTGTCGCTGTTCCTGGGCGTATCCTGGTTCAGCATAATGGATGGCATCGGCCGTTGGAGTCTCAACAGTTACGAGCGCGTGATGGTCAAGATCGGCGAGCTTCGTGACAAGGCCGAAGGACGCCGTCAGCAGGCGGCTCGCGCCGACATCGTCAAAGTGGAAAAGGCGAGGACCGCTTCCCGCAAGAGTCCCAAGATCGAACCGGTGCTGCCGTCGCTCGAACCCAGCCTGCGTGCCGAAAAGGAACGCCAGGTCCCGCTGTTCGATCCACCCGCCGCGGGCGAGCTGCCGCCACTGGCGTTGCTGGACGACCCGCCGGAACAGACCGAGGGCTACTCCAAGGATTCCCTCGAAGCCATGTCGCGGCTGCTGGAGCTTAAACTCAAGGACTTCGGGGTCGAGGTGGAGGTCAAGAGCGTGTCGCCCGGCCCGGTTATCACCCGATTCGAGATCGACCCGGCTCCCGGGGTCAAGGTCAGCCAGATCGCGAACCTTGCCAAGGACCTGGCCCGCTCACTGTCGATTGTCAGCGTTCGTGTTGTCGAGGTCATCCCGGGCAAGTCCTACGTCGGTCTCGAGATTCCGAACGAGAACCGTGCCCTCGTAACGCTCGGCGAGATCCTGAAGTCCAAAGCCTACGATGACATGGCCTCGCCGTTGACACTCGCACTGGGCAAGGACATCGGCGGCAATTCGGTCGTGGCAGACCTTGCCAAGATGCCGCACCTTCTTATCGCGGGTACCACGGGTTCGGGTAAGTCCGTCGCCATCAACGCGATGGTCCTCAGTATCCTGTACAAGACCCAGCCCGAGCAGGTTCGGCTCATTATGATCGACCCGAAGATGCTCGAGCTGTCTGTCTACGAGGATATTCCGCACCTGCTGACGCCGGTTGTCACGGACATGAAGGAGGCGTCCAACTCGCTGCGTTGGTGCGTCGCCGAAATGGACCGGCGCTATCGCCTGATGGCGGCGCTCGGCGTGCGTAACATTGGTGGCTACAATCGCAAAGTGAGGGAAGCAATAGACGCCGGCGAACCTATCAAGGACCCGACGTTCACGCCGCCCCCGTTCGATGACCCCGAGAAGGAAGTCGAGCATCCGACACTGGTGCCGTTGCCATACATCGTTGTGATCATCGACGAATTGGCCGACATGATGATGATCGTCGGCAAGAAGGTCGAAGAGCTCATAGCAAGGCTCGCGCAGAAGGCCCGCGCCTCCGGCATTCACATGTTGCTTGCGACCCAGCGCCCATCGGTCGACGTCATCACCGGCCTGATCAAGGCGAATGTTCCGTCTCGAATCGCGTTCCAGGTGTCCGCGAAGGTCGACTCGCGGACGATTCTCGACCAGCAGGGCGCAGAGAACCTGCTTGGGCACGGCGATATGCTGTTCCTGCCGCCCGGAACGTCGATGCCGGTTCGCGTTCACGGCGCATTCGTAGCGGACCACGAGGTCCACGCTGTCGTCAAACATCTGAAGAAAAGCGGCAAACCTCGCTATCTTGATGAAATTCTGGAGGGCCCGAGCAGTCCAACACCAGGATTGACCGGCATTGACCCGGTCGCTCCGGACGATGCGGACGCCGAATCGGATCCGCTTTACGACCAGGCGGTACAGGTAGTGATGGAAACTCGAAAAGCCTCTATATCCGGCGTCCAGCGTCGGCTCAAGATCGGTTACAACCGCGCCGCGCGGATGGTGGAGTCCATGGAAGCTGCGGGTCTCGTCGGCCCGTTGCAGCCGAACGGGACTCGGGAGATCCTGGTGCCGGGCTCGGAAAAGGAGTAACCGCGTGAGGAGAATCTGTTTCGCGGCGGCTCTGCTGTCGCTGGTCGTTCAGGCGTCGGCAGATGAAAAGGCCGAGCAAAAGGGCATGGCGCTGGTCGAGTCTTTTGTAACTGGCATCGAGTCTTTCAGCGGCAATTTCCGACAGTCGTTAGTGGATGCGGATGGCGTCGTTATCGACGAGACGGAGGGCACCGTCGAGATTCTGCGCCCGGGACGTTTCCGCTGGGATAACACTGAACCGTACGAGCAGTGGCTGATCGCCGACGGCCTCAATATCTGGAATTACGACGTCGACCTCGAGCAGGTCACTGTGAAGCCGCAGGCGAGCGCACTCAGCAATACGCCTGCGCTGATCCTGAGCGGCGCAACGGATGCCTTCGATCAGTTCGAGTACATCGAGAGCTACCAGGAGGCGGACTACTACTGGGTACGTCTGGAGCCTCGGGAAGCCGATGCGGGCTTCGATCGAATGGAGCTCGGTTTCCTCGATGAAGTGCTGCATCGCATGGTGTTTTTTGACAATCTCGGACAGACGACGCTCGTCCAGCTGGAGGACGTCAAAGTCAATCCGGCGCTCGAACCCTCCCGGTTCGAGTTCGAGATACCGGCGTATGCTGACCTGATCGGCACCCCGGCGAGTGCGGCTATCGAATGATGTTGCCGCTGCGTTACCTGACGCAATGGCGCATGGCCGGCCTGGCGCTGCTCGGTGTCGTGTTTTTTGCGGCGATAGTTCCGTCGAGTCTTTTCTGGCCAGGTGGACTGCCGATCTCCGAATGGACAGAAGGCGATGACAAGTTAGTCCACGCCATCACGTTTGCGTTCCTGACGACCTGGTTCGGCGGCCAGTACGCGCAGCAGGGTCTCTGGAAAATACTGCTTGGCCTTGCGGTGTTCGGTGTACTTATCGAGATTTGCCAGGGAGTCGTTGGCTACCGTACGCGAGATGCCATAGACGTGGTCGCTAATCTCGTCGGCATACTGGCGGGGTATCTGCTTGTGCGTTTCTGGCTGGCAGGCTGGAGCGCCCGAATAGAAGCCTGGTTCGATCGACAGCTTGGACGACGTTCCCTTGAGTGATCTTTTCGCAGGCATGGAACCGCCACCAGACACACGGGAATCCGAGGCCGCGCTCGAGGGTCGTCCACTGGCTGACCGCATGCGCCCGACCACGCTGGAAGGTTACTTCGGGCAAACGCACTTGCTGGGCCCGGAGCAACCGCTGCGACGTGCGATCGAGCGGCGCAGGCTGCATTCAATGGTGTTCTGGGGGCCGCCGGGCACCGGCAAGACGACGCTGGCCAGGATGCTGGCCAGGGCGTCGGAAGCACATTTCATTGCCCTGTCAGCCGTCATGGCAGGCGTCAAGGATATCCGTGCCGCGGTCGGCGAGGCGAGTGCGCTCCGGTCTGCGCAGGGCAGGGCGACTGTGCTGTTCCTCGATGAAGTGCATCGCTTCAACAAGTCCCAACAGGACGCGTTCCTGCCATTCGTCGAAGACGGCACGCTGACTTTCATCGGTGCGACCACCGAGAACCCCTCGTTCGAGCTGAACAACGCATTGCTGTCGCGTGCCCGTGTCTACGTACTGAAGCCGCTGACTGCTGACGAGCTGAAAGACATCCTGAGGCGTGCCCTGGCTGAACCTGAGCGCGGCCTTGCCGGCCGCTTCTCTATCGACGACGACGCGCTCGAGGTGATCGCGTCTGCCGCCGACGGCGATGCGCGCCGTGCGCTAAACCTCCTCGAGCTATCGAGTGACCTGTCCGAAGACGGCGAGATCGGTGTCGACGTGGTCAAAGCGGTTGCGGGCAGCACATCGCGACGATTCGACAAGGGCGGTGAGCAGTTCTACGACCAGATCTCGGCGCTGCATAAATCCGTCAGGGGTACCGACCCCGATGCATCCCTGTACTGGCTGATGCGCATGATCGAAGGTGGCTGCGATCCCTTGTATATCGCGAGGCGCATGGTGCGTGTCGCGTCAGAGGATGTCGGCAACGCGGACCCGCGAGCGCTTCAACTGGCGTTGAATGCCTGGGAAGCGCTGGAGCGACTCGGCAGTCCGGAAGGAGAGCTGGCGCTTGCGCAGGCGGTTGTCTATCTCGCGTGTGCGCCGAAGAGCAACGCGGTCTACAAGGCCGCGAAAGCCGCGGCGAAAGCTGTCGAAGAGCACGGCAGCCTCGAAGTCCCAATGCATCTTAGAAACGCGCCGACGCGACTGATGAAGGAACTCGGCTACGGCGACAACTATCGCTATGCCCACGACGAGGCGGACGGCGTCGCGCGCGGTGAGCGGTATTTTCCCGAGGACATGGCAGTCGACAGGTATTATCATCCCGTGCCGCGCGGGCTTGAAATCAAGATCCGCGAGAAACTGTCCCGAATCAGGGCCGAGAACCCGGAATCCGAACACGATGATTGATCCAAAATTACTGCGCGGCGACACGGCGATGGTTGCGGCCAACCTTGCCCGACGGGGCTTTGCGTTCGATGCCGATGCCTACCTTGCGCTGGAAGAGAAACGCAAACAGCTGCAGGTCGACACAGAGGCGCTGCGCGGCGAGCGCAACCAGAGCGCAAAGAGCATCGGCCAGGCGAAAGCCAAGGGCGAGGACATCGAGCCGCTGCTCACCGCCGTCAATGACCTTGGCGAGAGACTTGAGACAGCAGAATCGGCCCTGCAGACCGTGCAATCCGACCTGCAGGCCATCGAACTCGGCCTGCCCAACCTGCTTGATGACGACGTGCCGAACGGCGCATCCGAAGAGGACAACGTCGAAGTCAGACGTTGGGGCGAACCTCGAGAGTTCGACTTTGACGTAAAGGATCACATCGAGTTGGGCGCGGGCGTTGATGGCCTGGACTTCGACGCGGCAAGCCGGATATCAGGCGCACGTTTTGCCGTGATGCGGGGTGGCCTCGCTCGACTGCAGCGTGCTCTGATCCAGTTCATGCTCGACACGCACGTCGCTGAGCACGATTACACAGAGACCTACGTGCCGTACCTGGTGCAGGCGCACGCGCTATTAGGTACTGGAAACCTGCCGAAATTCGAGGCCGACCTGTTCAAGACAACGACCGAGACGCCGTTCTATTTGATTCCAACGGCCGAGGTGCCTCTCACCAACCTGGGCCGCGACCGGATATTCGAGGCCGATGAGCTGCCGCTCAAATTCGCTGCGCACACGCCATGCTTTCGCTCGGAAGCGGGCTCGCACGGCCAGGACACACGCGGAATGATCCGCCAGCACCAGTTCGAGAAGGTTGAGCTCGTCAATCTTGCAACTTCGGCGCAGTCGGAGGAGTTGCACGAGGCGATGACGCAGGCCGCAGAGACCGTTCTGCAACGTCTCGAACTGCCGTACCGTGTCATAACGCTGTGCGCCGGCGATATCGGGTTCTCGGCGGCGAAAACCTACGACATCGAAGTATGGCTGCCCGGCCAGCAGCGCTACCGGGAGATTTCGTCGTGCAGCAATTGCCGGGACTTTCAGGCCCGTCGTATGAAGGGCAGGGTGCGCAGTGCCGACACCGGCAAGCCCGAGTTGATTCACACGCTGAACGGTTCCGGTGTCGCGGCGGGGCGCGCGTTGATCGCGGTGATGGAAAACTACCAGCAGGCCGACGGCAGTATTGCGGTGCCAGGCGTACTCAAGCGCTACATGGGTGGCCTGGAGGCCGTCTCGGCCGCCTGACGCGCCGGTTCCCTGCAAGGGCTTCGCAAAAGAAAGGGGCCGCATCGGCCCCTTTCTTACTGACTAATTCCGCGTCGAATCAGTCGCGGCTCATGAACAGCTGCAGGATGTACCAGAACATCATCGCGATTGAAGCGAAGAGCTGCATCGAGGCAGCGACGTAGCGGTCCTGCGGGTAGTGGTGCAGGATGTTCGACGTGTCGTAAAGGACAGCCGCACCGGCGAAGCCAATCATCGCGACAGAGAACCAGGTACCGAGGTGGTAGCCAAAGATGAAGCCACCAACGATCGCGACCAAGGCGAGCATGAAGCCCCACATCAGCAGGCCTCTCAGGAAAGAGAAATCCTTGCGCGTGATCATCGCGACGGCGATCAGTCCGACAGAACCCAGCAAGGTCACGCCTGCAGCACTATCGATCACACCCGGCTGAGTGAGGTTTGCCATGTACAGGAGCGGCGCGAATACGAGGGCTTCGGCCACGATGAAAACCGCGAACGCGGCGTATTGCAGCTGCCTGGACTCGATTCGATGCGCCGCATGTGTCGCGGCCCAGCCAACGAGGATGAACGCACCGAATACCATCCACCAATTCGCCAGCATAGGCAGAGCAATGGCCTCTGCGATGCCGCTGCTGAACAGGTACACCTCGATCGCGGCGAACGCGAGAATCGCGCCGACGACGTGGGCGTAGCACTTCCAGATAAAGTCGGACCGATCCTCGACCGAAGCTTCGGAAACAGGCCCAAGATAATTGATCTTCTGTTGTTGCATAAGACCTCCGTTAAGACTGGGTCTAAGTCTACCAGATGCTGTCTGATGCGTGTCTACCAGGGCAGCTCATAGCCCTCGGCGTGCCAGAACGTGCCGCTGTTGTCGAGATTCAGCTCATCGATGCGCTGCAACAGGCCGGCGGCAGAGACTTCCGCGTCTATGCCGCTGCCGCCCGTCATCTCAGTGGCGACCAGGCCCGGATGCAGCAGCGCTACTGCGATCCCGAGCGGTTTGAGCTCGTGCTTCAGGTTGGTACCGACCATATTGGCGGCCGTCTTCGACGTCCGGTAGCCCCAGATTCCGCCCGATCCATTGTCCTCGATCGATCCTACGCGGCTCGTGATGATGGCGACCTTGGAGCCGTCTGACAGGTTGTCTCTGAGCGCCTCGGTGACGCGAAGGGGTCCTAAGGTGTTCACCTGGAATTGCTCGATCATGGTGTCGTAATCGATCTCACCGAACTTGTCGCGACGCAGAATGCCGGCGTTGTTGATCAGGACGTCGATGGATCGGCCGCTCAGAGCCTCCTTCAGCTCATGAACGGAGTCACCGTTGCCGACGTCGACGCCGTCGATGACCTCGACGCCAAGTGACCGGAGCCCGTCGCTGCCGGATCGGCAGACGGCGATAACGTCGTCGCCACGATTCTTATATGCGCGGGCAAGTTCCAGTCCTATGCCGCGGTTCGCCCCGGTAATTAATACGGTAGACATCAGGGTATATCTCCAGTTTGCAGATCAGGTGATTGGCTAGTCGGACGGTGCGCCGTCGAGCAAGGCTTCGAGAGCAACGAGCTGCGCGCCGTTCTCGGTGCAAACAGCATACTCAGAGGTTTCCCGGTGCGCATACAGCGCAACGCCTGAGAACTGTCCTGCCTTGTTGATGATGTAGAAATTGACGTTGAAGTTCGGTTGGCCGCGACTGTTGAGCAGGCGATTCTCAACGGTGTTGTCACAAATGCGCTTCAGCGCCACCATGCCGGCGTCCAGCGGATGGCCGCCGCGGCGCATTTCCTCGACGATGAGGAAGGAGCACAGCGCATAGAGATTGGCTTCGCCTCGCCCAGTCGAACCCGCTGCGCCGACGTCACCGTCGACGTACAGGCCGGCCCCGAGGATCGGCGAGTCGCCGACCCGGCCGGGGATCTTCCACGCGAGTCCGCTGGTCGTGGTCACGCCGCAGATCTCGCCCTTCGAGTTGACGCCGTTGCAGTTGATGGTCCCGTAGTACTCGTCTTCGGCAATAATGCCGTCGCGGACCATGGACAGTCCGGCGTCGTGTGCGGCTTGAGTGCGCTGCTCCGGGTCGAGATAGTGCTCGGGATCGATACGACGTTTCCATTCCAGCCACATCTCTCTCGACCGATCGGTGTTCAGGTCGTCTTCGATCTCGTGCCCCATATTGCGCGCGAAGCGTTGAGCACCCGGGCCGACCAGCAGGTGATGGTCGGTGTGGTCCATGACGGCTTTCGCGACATTCGACGGTGTTCGCACGCCTTCCAATGAAGCGACACCGCCGGCCTGTTTCTTCGGCCCGTGCATGCAGCAGGAGTCAAGCTGCACGACGCCGTCGGCGTTGGGGCGACCGCCGTATCCGACGCTGGCATCGAGCGGATCGAGTTCGACGATGTTGACTCCGGCGATCAGCGCATCGAGCACATCAGTGCCGCTGGTCATCAGCTCAAAGGCCGTCTCGACACAGGTCTTGTCGCCGCCATTGGTCATCGTATTGCCGTTGCGTGACGCGACGACGACAGGTTTCGAGGTACCGGTGTGGACGGTTGGTGCGGCAGCAGTAGCCGTTGCCGCGACGCCCCCGGTCAGTCCGGCAGCGGCGCCGGAGAGCAGAAAATCCCGTCGGTTGAGTTTGCTCATTGCATCGATGCTCCGTCGTTACCAGGCAAGCTATCTTGGACGAGCGGGGTGGGCGGGTCTAGTTATTCCTCGCTCGGCGAGTTCAATGCGCCTTCTCTGCGATCCTGGATTCGTACCATGGCTTGGTACGGTTGACGATCCAGACCACAGACAACATCACAGGAACTTCTACCAGCACGCCAACAACGGTGGCGAGAGCTGCGCCGGATTGCAGGCCGAACAGGCTAATCGCGGCCGCCACCGCAAGTTCGAAGAAATTGCTCGCGCCGATCAGCGCTGACGGCGCCGCCACGCAATGGGCAACGCCAAGCCGTCGGTTGAGCCAGTAGGCGAATCCCGAGTTGAAGTAGACCTGGATCAGGATTGGAACGGCCAGCAGCAGGATAATCAGAGGCTGTTCGATGATCTGGTTACCCTGGAACCCGAACAGCAATACCAGCGTAATCAGCAGCGCTGACAGTGAAACCGGATGCATACGCTCCAGTACGCGCTTCAGGCGCGCCTCGCCATTCTCGGATCGCATCAAGTGACGACGCCAAATACCCGCGACGATGACAGGCAGGACGATGTAAAGCACGACGGACAGGAACAACGTTTCCCAGGGGACGTGAATCGACGAGATACCAAGCAAAAGGGCCACGATCGGTGCAAAGGCGAACACCATGATCGTGTCGTTCAGCGCGACTTGCGACAGCGTGAAACCCGGATGGCCGCCGCTCAGGTTGCTCCACACGAAGACCATCGCCGTGCAGGGCGCCGCGGCCAGGATAATTAACCCGGCAATGTAGCTGTCGAGTTCCTCGGCGGGCAACCAGCCCGCAAACACGTTGCGAATAAAAATCCACGCCAGCAACGCCATCGAAAAGGGCTTGATGCCCCAGTTGATGAATAGCGTGACGCCAACGCCGCGCCAGTGCTGCCTCACTTCGACGAGTGAGCGAAAGTCGATCTTGAGCAGCATCGGCAGGATCATCAGCCAGATGAGCACGGCCACCGGCAAGTTGACCCGGGCAATCTCCATCGCGCCAAGCGAGTCGAATGCGGGTGGGAACAGTCGTCCCAGTGCAACGCCGACGACAATACACAGCGCGACCCAGACACTCAGATATTTCTCGAAGAACGGCATCTGTGGCCCTGTGGAGGGTTGGGCAGTAGGGCTGTTGTTGGTACTCAAAAGTGTTTCCGTTGCTGGGTCAGATTCGGGAGCACGCACGATTCAACCATGAATTCTGGGTGGATGCTGTAAGGGTTTCTGGCAGTGCGGGATCAAATTGCTAACGCCAATATTGGCCTGCGGGATTAACTCAAATCAGCTTTGGCTAATTCTTGGAGTTGCGCCCCGAAGACAAGCTGGCGCTCCAGACGCTTGCGCGAATTGTCGAACCCAATCCGCCCACGATTCTTGATCGCGCGTTGTCGACGGGCGCGGATTGATCTTTAGTCCCAGTTCTCGGGTGTGGGATTCAGCTCGCCCGTTTTGCGGGCTCCCTGCCGACATGCCGCTGCGCGGCCGCGTCGGTCGAACAGTGCTCGACGTCCTTAACCTCACTCCACAGGCATTAAGAAAGGCCCCGCGGAGGGGGCCTTTCTTGATGCTGGCGGAGAGGGTGGGATTACCCGAAACAGCCTATGGGCTGTTTCGGCCCTGCGGGCTTCGCGGCTGCGCCGCTCGGATCAAAACGCGTTCGCGTTTTGTCGAACAGAGCCCTTGTCCCAAACCCTCTGCTTGAAATCAAAAAAGGGGCCGTAAAGGCCCCTTTTCTGATTTCTGGCGGAGAGGGTGGGATTCGAACCCACGAAGGGCTACAAACCCTTGCTGGTTTTCAAGACCAGTGCATTCAACCGCTCTGCCACCTCTCCAAATTATCGCGCCTACCGGGTGGGATTGACTCGTCGCTGTCGCTCCTCGCCCTTCGGGCGGCTCGCGCTGCTCGCCGTCCAAATCGGCAAGCCGATTTGTTAACCGCTCTGCCACCCCTCCGGAGTTGCTCGCGTTTGTGCGATCGCGAATTGTGCGGATAACGCGTCGCGGATTCAACAGTCTTCGCCAATTGCGATCTGGCCGGTAAGGGCGCATGGACTTGACGTCGTGCCTGATAAATTGAACGACGGAGAGCTTTGCTGGCCTAATCCCGGGTTGAAGGGCGAGGGAGATAATAAGAAATGACCTTAAAAAAAATCCATAAACTTCTGTTAATTAATATTTTTTTTCTTTCCTTTGCGGTCTTCGCGCAAGAGGCTTCCGACAGCGCGCAAGCCGAGGCGCCTCAGCCGCCTTGCCTGGCCGTCGATGACTTCAATGCCTTCGATTTCTGGCTCGGCGATTGGGAGGTGCATACCGCCGACGGCACGCTGGCGGGCCAGAATACGATCTCCAAGGTACACAACGGCTGCCTGATTACCGAATCCTGGCGCGGTGCGCAGGGATCGATCGGCACGAGTATTAACTATCTCGATCGTGTTGAGGGCGAATGGGTGCAGATCTGGAACGACGCTGGCGGTAGCCAGATCAATATCCGCGGCGGCCTGACCGACGACGGCATGCTCCTGGTCGGTAAGATTCATTACATAAGCAACGGTACGACTGCCGATTTTCGTGGTCTTTGGACACCACTTCCGGACGGACGTGTGAGACAATTCTTCGAACAGTCGGTTGATGGCGGAGAAACCTGGACCACGTGGTTCGAGGGCTTCTACACGAAAAAGCCGGCCGGTTAGCAGCTTTATTTTGTAAGGATTCAGAGTGACTTATTCATCTGCAAATCGCGGGTTTCCTGCTGGCAACCCCATCGCCAATGCAATAGTCATCATCGTCGGCACACTGGCGATCGCGGCCTCGATTATTATCGGGTTCGTCGCTTTTCTGGTGCTGGCATCAATAATCTTGATCATGGCCGCTGTTGTCGGTCTGCGGCTGTGGTGGTTCAACCGGAAGCACCGGCGCCAGCCGCGACGGGATGCAAATCACAGGGACGGCGTCATTGAGGGCGAATTCACCGTGATCGCCGGGGAAGAGAAAGACCCGCGCTAGGCGGGGATACCAGCGCCATGGCCCGCAATGGAACGGAACAGGAGCGGCGACGCATCCGGCGCCGGCGTCGGATTCAGGTGGTCGTCATCTACACGGCGATCGCCATAGGCCTGGCGTGGTTTTTTGAATCCCAGGCAACGACGACACTGATTTTCGTACGCCATGCCGAGAAGGTCGCCGATGCGTCGGAAGACCCGAGTCTCAGCGACGCAGGAAAACGTCGCTCGGCCGAACTTGCAAGACAGCTGGCCGACGCAGACGTCATCGCCGGTATCGACGCTATCTACGCGACCCGTTTCAAGCGCTCACAGGAGACGGCCATGCCAGTCGCCAACGCGCTGTCGATTCCGATCAATACCTACGACGCGGCCGATACGGAATCGGTGCTCGAGACCATCCTGAAGGATCAAAAGGGCAAGATTGTACTGGTCGTTGCGCACAGCGACACGCTGCCGGACCTGATCGCCAACCTCGGCGCCAGTAAACGGGTTCCGCCGATCGCAGACGCGGAGTACGACAACATCTACGTCATCTCGATCCCGTGGTTCGGTAAGACAAAGACGATACGCCTGCGCTACGGTGAACCGTACCTGCCAGTCGCGGAGTCGTCATGAATGCACAGGCGGAGCTTCTCGTCCGGACGACGGGGAGGGCTGCCTACGATCTGACCGCCGACGTCAGGGAGCACGTACGAAAGGCCGCCGTCGAGAGCGGACTGGTCCACGTGTTTATCCGACATACCAGTGCTTCCCTGATGCTGTGCGAGAACGCCGATCCCGATGTTCTCAGGGACCTTGAAACCTTCATGTCGCGGCTGGTTCCTGACGGGGATCCGATGTTTGTTCATACGGCGGAGGGACCGGATGATATGCCGGCGCATGTTCGCAGCATCCTGACGCAGCCGAACCTGACGATTCCTATCGTTGACGGTCGCTGTGCGCTGGGCACCTGGCAGGGTGTCTACCTGTGCGAGCATCGAACCGCGCCACACACACGCAAGGTCGTGCTGACGGTCCAGTCGATCTAGCAGCGTGTCAGAAAAAAACCAGCGGGCCCGAACCGCCGTTTGTTTCTAGCGCTAAATGTTCGTGTATTCACGTGTAAGCAGCGCTTTTTTACCGAAAAATGCTTCGTCGAGCGCTCGCCTGGGACTTTTTTTACACGCTGGCAGACGGGCAAGCTCAGTTCCGGCTTCGGTCGATGTCTTTGAGACCAGCGGCCTCGCGCAGCGAAATGGCGTGTCGGATGAATTCCTCGTGACGACCGATACGCACGTCAGCCATGACCGCATCCTGGATCTTCTTGTCCTGCGCGATCAGGAATGTCACGCGACGCACGCCGACACCGAAGGGACCGTCGACATCGAACATTTTGGCGACCGTCTTATCCTCGTCGCACAGCAGCACGAAAGGCAGGTCGTATTTCTCCTTGAAGCGTGCATGACTTTCTTCGTCCTGCGGACTGACGCCGACGACCTTCAGACCGACGGCGACCAGGTCGTCGTGAATGTCGCGTATCGCGCAGGCCTCTTTCGTGCAGCCGGGTGTGAAGTCAGCCGGGTAAAAGTAGAGAATCAGCGGGCCGTCTTCGAGCAGGTCCGTCAACGACGTGTCCTTGCCGGAGTCGTCCGGCAGAATGAATTCCGGTGCCTTACTGCCAGCTTTCAACATCAGTCTTGTTCCTTAATCTTTGTCGAACATGGTTTCCATGACGCGGTAGGCGGTCATCTGCATACCAAGGTTAACGTAGGTGTCTTGCGCGCGCGTGTTTTCTGCATCGACGTACAAACGGATGCCGATCACATCCGGGTCCCGTGAGGCCAGGCTCTGGACATGGCGATACAGCGAAGCGAACACGCCTTTACGACGGTGATCGGCATCAACGTAGACCGACTGAATCCACCAGATCCGGCCGTCGCGCCAGTCGCTCCATTCGTATGTCACCATGATCTGTCCGACGATGCGACCGTCTGCTTCCGCGACCCAGTACTGACCGTTGTCCGAATCCGCCAGGAGGCGTTCGACGCCGGACCCAATCGTCGCAGGATCCAGCGAATGCCCTTCTGTTTCCTCGGCGATGCCGTTGTTAAAGCGCGCTATGGTCTCGGCATCGCCAGCCTCGGCCACACGTATCTTGAGGTTCATCTTCGGATCCGCTCAGTTGTGAGGCGCCGATGCTAGAACGCGATCGCCTGCAGGACAAGACAAAAAGCAACAGAGAGGCGCGACACCCACGGGGGCGTCGAAATAGCAAAGCAGGGAGACGCTGGCCTCGACCTACTTTCCGCAGTGCGGGCATTCTCCTTTGAGGGCCTTCAGGATGTAGTTAACCCAAATGAAGAACAGCGCGACATTGCCGACAAACAGTAGTGTGTATAACGTGGAAGCGGCCATGGCAGACTCCCGTTAACGCTCAACATATTATGTTTATCGGCAAAGTATACGATTATTTGAGTTGTTCGATCGGCGGAACCGGCATTCGGCCGGGTCCCGTGCGCAGGCAGACGGTCAGGTAGTCGGAGACCAGGGTGTGCAAATCCTGGTCCTTGTCCAGGTAGCTCTTCGCCCAATAGTGGGCATGCTTCGCGATGCGTGTGTCGACCTTGCGCAGCACCCGCGCCGCCTGGTCCGGATCGGTCTGCAGCATCGTATAGAACAGAGCTGCCGTTTCCTGGCCCAGCAGGCAGTTTTCTTCTCGTTCCGATCCGCTCGCCGATGCTGCAACCGGTACGATCATCAGAATAAGTGCGATCATGCATTTCTTGATAGTCATAGATAAGGTTAACGGCCGCTGCGGCAGGAAATTTAGCTGGATGCTGCCTGCATGGTTGCTGCTATGCTGTAATGCGCGTTCGACAACACCACCTCTTTAGTTGGCATAAGAATAAGAACCTGAGACTGGAGCGCCGATGATTCTTGTATCTTTCCTGTTCTTTACCGGCCTCGTTGCTTTGCTGACGATCTGGCTGACCCGCAAGGACGATCATTCGACCAGTGAAGGCTACTTTCTCGCGGGCCGCTCTCTGACCTGGCCGTTGATTGCGGGCTCGTTGTTGCTGACCAACCTGTCGACGGAGCAGATGGTGGGTTTGAACGGTGCCGCCTTCACCTACGGTTTCTCGGTTATGGTCTGGGAGGTCGTCGCAGTACTCGCGTTGGTCGCGATGGCGTTGTTTTTCCTGCCCCGATTCCTTAAAAGTGGCGTATCGACGGTGCCGGAATACCTGGAGATTCGCTTCGACCATCAGACCCGCATGATCGGCAGTTTCATCTTCCTGATCGCCTACGCGGTTATCCTGCTGCCTATCATCCTGTACACGGGTGCCACCGGGCTGATCGGTATCCTTGATGTCCAGTCTATGCTGGGTCTCGACTCGCATACCCAGACGTTGTGGCTGATCGTCTGGGTCGTCGGGATTATCGGATCTCTGTACGCGCTCTTCGGCGGTCTTCGTACCGTCGCCGTCTCGGACGTGCTGAACGGCATCGGACTTCTCGTCGGCGGCCTGATGATCACCTGGTTCGGTCTGAAAGCACTCGGCGACGGCGGTCTCCTGAGTGGCTTTAGTGCGCTCGCCGACGGTAACGAGGGTCGTTTCAGCTCGATCGCGGGCAACGACAGCGCCGTGCCCGTCGGTACGATTTTCACCGGTGTCCTCATTCTGAACCTGTTCTACTGGACAACCAACCAGCAAATCATCCAGCGCACTTTCGGCGCCAGCTCGCTTGCCGAAGGGCAGAAGGGCGTCCTCGCGACCGGCTTCCTGAAATTACTCGGGCCAATCTATCTCGTCATCCCCGGCATGATTGCGTTCGCGCTGTTCGCCGGACAGGACGTTCGCGCCGACCACTCTTATGGCGCACTGGTCAACACGGTATTGCCCGCGGCCTACGCGGGCTTCTTCGCGGCCGTCATGATGGGCGCCATCCTGTCCAGCTTCAATTCTGCGTTGAACAGCACCTGTACGTTGTTCAGCCTGGGCCTGTACAAGAACCTAATGAACAAAGACGCGGATGAGAAGGCTGTCGTCAGGTCCGGCAAACTGTTCGGTTGGGGCATTGCCGTCTTCGCGATGACGCTGGCGCCGCTGCTGGATGGCCAGGAGAGCATCTTCGGCTACCTGCAGAAGATGAACGGTATCTATTTCATCCCGATCTTCTCGGTTGTGCTGGTCGGCATGCTGTCGCAACGAGTACCGGCGCGCGCGGCAAAGACGGCGATGATCGCGGGTCTGGTCATCATCGCCTCCGCGTATTTCATACCGCCGCTAGCCACGGTCGTGTCGTCCATCAATGACTTCCATTTCCTCGGTATCGTGTTTGCCTACCTCGTGATCTACATGTTCGTCATCGGTGAGATAAGTCCGCGGGAAGAACGGTTCCAGCAGGTCGATGTCAAGGCGGTCGACATGACGCCGTGGCCCCATGCGAAGCGCGCGGGCCTTGCGCTGGGACTGATCGTCCTGACCATCTACGTCGTATTCGCCGACCTGTCGGCCCTGTAGGCAATGCGCGCGACGACGTGGCACCTGGTTGTCTTACTATGTCTGCCGGCAGCCGCCGGTGCCGGCGACGTCTGGCGCGGCGTTGACCTTTCCTACGTCAATGAACTGGAAGACTGCGGTGCAGAGTACCGGCATGGCGATGCTACGAAAGACCCGTTCAGGATCATGGCGGATGCCGGCGCGAATATCGTTCGTCTCAGGTTATGGGTAGCCCCGGACTGGACCCGCTACAGCACGTTTGATGACGTTCGAAAGAGCCTGGCCCGGGCGAAGGCCGCCGGAATGCGAACCCTGCTGGATCTTCACTACTCGGACGACTGGGCGCACCCCGGCAAACAGCTGCGGCCCGCAGGCTGGCCGCCAGCCGACGACACGGACGGGCTATCGGGTGCTCTGGCGGAGTATACGACGGACACTCTGCTCGCCCTGGAGGCCGATGGCCTGTTGCCGGATGTCGTCGCGGTAGGTAATGAAACGAACACCGACATGCTGATCGACGAAGAAGTCGATGAGAAGGCCGATGTGAACTGGGCGCGAAACGTCAGGCTATTGAATGCAGGAATCAGGGCGGTCCGGCAGCTAGATGTCGAGCCAGAACGGCGACCGCAGGTCATGCTGCATATCGCGCAGCCGGAGAACGTCCGCGTCTGGTTTGACGATGGCATCTACGCCGGGCTGGACGACTTCGACATTATCGGCGTCAGTTACTACCCGAAGTGGTCGTCCACGCCATTCTCCGAAATCAGGGAGAAGATCTCGGAGTTTCGCAGTCGATTCGGCAGCGACGTTGTCGTCGTCGAGACCGCCTACCCGTGGACGCTCGACGGGAAAGACGCAGCAGGGAACCTGCTCGGTGATGACAGCCTGGTTGACGGCTATCCCGCGACGCCAGACGGCCAGCGGCGTTTCCTCATAGACCTTCAGTCCGAGGTCGTCGCCGGCGGAGGGCTCGGCATCGTGTACTGGGAACCTGCCTGGGTGTCGTCCTCTTGCCAGACACGCTGGGGGCAGGGGTCGCATTGGGAAAATGCGGCGCTGTTCGACTTCGAGAACCGCCTGCTGCCCGGCGCCGCGTTTCTGCGGGCCGCTGAGAGTGACGAGATTTCGGACTAGGGTGCCGAGCGCCGGGACAGTGTGGCCGGGTCGTCGCCCTTGCTGATGCCGATCAGCCGAAACCGGTAATCCAGTTTTCGGGCCTTCATTCGATAGTCTGGCAACGGCCAGAACCCCCAGGAATTGTCTCCGCCAACGCCCATCTGGAACGCGTCGATGTTCAGCGTGTATCGGTCGCCGGGCACAAGGTCTGCGCCGTGGCGTTGTGTCCCCGGGTAATAGTCGAGCAAATCGTAGCTAAACGGCAGGGCGGTCACGTGGACGATCGGAGCGCCTGCGACCTCGAGTCCGGTGCCGTCGTCTTCACGCAGAGCAAGCCAGCGAACGTCCTGCTTGTTGCCGGTTTCCTGCGGTCGGCTGTAGTCGTGCGCCTGTTCCGAAACCCGGCCGCTGTACAGCCCGACGGCGGCCGACATCAGGCGATCGGAATACGATTCGTGCGGGCCGCGCCCGAACCAGCTGAGCCGGTCCAGGTTGTTCGGCAGCGTTGTTGTCATTCCAACGCGATAGAACTCAGGCAGGTCAGCATCTGCCGATGGCTCGACCGAAACGGTGACGAGCATCTCGCCATTGCCATACACCTGGTAGTCGGCGACGACCGTCAACAGGCCGTCGAGATAGCGTGCCGTCGTATTGACGCGAACACTGCCATCCTCGTCGATCGCCGCGTCGAATTCGACCAGCTCTCGCGACTCATCCGCTGTTTTCCAAATCGCCAGCTCGTCGGGAATGCCGGCGCCCACGTCGTTGTCTACCGGCGCTCGCCAGAAGTGCGGCTGCAGAGGACTCGACAACAGGTGTTTGTTATCCACCCGCCAGGAGGAGATCAGGCCGCTGGCCTTGTCCAGGACGATCGCGAAATTTCGACCCGTTATGACGATGCCCTCTTTTTCCGCGATGAGGCCGAGATCGGATCGGGCAGGTGCCGGTGGCAGCACTTCGGTAGCAGAGTCCAGCGGGAACTGCTGCCAGGCAACCAGGTGGCCTTCGGGCACGAGTGGTTGATAACCGGCACGGGCTCTTGCTTCAACGGTCAGAAAGCTCTCCTCCTGAGCGGCGACATCCACGTCAGGTATCGACAGATCGACGCTTGCATCTTCTTCCGGTGCAAGCGCCAGGTCGGGCAGGTTGCCCTCGGCAACCATGACACCGTCGACCTCGACGCGCCAGCTGAAGGTCAGCCCGCCCAGGTCGACATGGTCATGACGGTTCGTGACGGTCAGGACTTGGTCGTCAGCCAGCGAAAAGTGCACGGGTTGCATGACCTTCTTGGCTTCCCAGGCATGCGGGTTCAGCGTTCTATCGGGTTGTACCAGACCGTTGGCGAGGAAATTGCCGTCGTTGCGTCCTTCGTTATAGTCGCCGCCATACGCCCAATATGGCGTTCCGTCTGGCTTGTGCTCGAGGAAGGTCTGGTCAACCCAGTCCCAGATGAATCCGCCTTGGGCCATGGGTTCGGACCAGATCAGGTCCCAGTATTCCTTGAGCCCACCCAGGCTGTTGCCCATCGCATGTGCGTACTCGAACTGCACGATCGCCTTGTCCGGATAGAGAGCGATATAGTCCTTCATCTCGTCAACCCGGTCATACATGGGCGTGTACAGATCGGCGAATTCCCTCGGGTTGTGTCCGTCGGACTGACCCGTGCCCTCATACAAGACGGCGCGCCCCGGGTCCCGGCCGCGCAGGATGGACGCGGCATCCTCGAAAGCCTTGCCCAGGCCGGCCTCGTTACCGAGACTCCAGGCGATCACAGACGGGTGGTTCTTGTCGCGTTCCAGCATCCTGGCGATGCGCGCGATATGCGAGTCGTAAAAGTAGGGCTTGTTACCGAGCCATACATCGGGGCCGCCGCCCATATACGCGTGGGATTCCACATTGGCTTCGTCGACGACGTAGATACCGATTGCGTCGGTCAGTGCATACCAGCGAGGATCGTTGGGATAGTGTGAGGTGCGGACCGCATTGAAATTCAGTTGCTTCAGAAGCTCCAGGTCCTTCCGCATGGAATCTTCGTCGACAGCGCGCCCGGTCATCGGGTCGTGCTCATGTCGATTGACGCCCCTGAAGGTAATGGCCTTGCCGTTGATATGAAGCCTGCCGCCCGACATGGTGACTTCTCTGAACCCGACGCGCTGCCGAATGGCTTGCAGCGTCTGCCCGTTGGCGTCGGTTAACTCGAGCAGCAGCGTGTAGAGATTCGGGGTCTCGGCAGTCCACGGCCGCACGTCGAGGCTGTCGGCCGAGAAACTGACAGATGCGGTCGCTGGAGCCTGGCCAGCGGCGATTGTGCCGGCATCGTCGAACAGGCTGTAGGACAGCGTTGCGCCGTCAGGATCGCCGGCGACGTCGATGTCGACCTCGAACTCACCTTTGTCGAATGCGTTGTCGAGTCCGGCGTGGACGAAAAAGTCGTTAACGCGAGTAGCGGGTTCGGCGAGCAGTTCGACGGAGCGCTCCAGCCCCGAGATCGACCAGAAGTCCTGGTCTTCCAGGTAGCTGCCGGATGACCATTGCACGACCATCGCGGCAATCGAGTTCTCGCCCGTCGCCAGGTATTCGCTAACATCGAATTCAGCCGGCAGTTTTGAATCTTCGCTGTAACCGACACGTTGACCGTTGACCCACAGGTACAGGCCCGAGTTCGCGGCGCCAAAGCGAATCACGACCCGACGATCCTGCCAGTCCTGGGGAATCGTTACCGACGTACGGTAGAGCCCCGTCGGGTTGTTCTTAGTCGGAACCAGCGGCTCATCGAAGGGGAACACGTAGTCCGCATTGACGTAGCGAGGCACGCCGAATCCCTGCCGCTCCCAATTTCCCGGAACCTTGATGTTCGACCAGTCGCGGTCATCGTACGCCGGTTCCATGAAGTCCGCAGGCACGTCGCCGGGCGCGCCTTTCAGAACGAAACGCCAGTTCCCATCCAGCGAGAGGCGGTAACGAGACTGCGACGGGTCTGCCTTCAGGGCAAGTTCCGCCGACTCGTAGGCGGTGAAGAATGACCGGGCCGGCAGTCGATTGACGGCGATGATCTCAGGGTCTTGCCATTCAGCGAGCATCGGCACTGGGGTACTACCTTGTCCGCAGGATGCGATTAGGAACAGGGAGACCGCGCAAGCCAGCGCAAAGGGCAGAGCATTGAGTGGCTTCATCGAGTATCCGGAGTCTTTTCGGCATGTTAGCTCGAAAGCTCCCGCGAGTCTCGATTGGAACTACCTCAGTTACTCAATAGGTCACGGTGCAATTGCAAGCGGTCGGGCCTGGCAATCCCCGCAAATTCACTCTTGTTTGAGCATCTCGACTTCGATTGTCAGTGTGACCTCGTCCGAGACGCTTGGGGCGTAGGCGCCGAGGTCCCAGTCCGAACGCAGCAGCTGGCCGGTTGCCGAGACACCGACGACCGGGACTCTCTTGAACGGGTGCGTGGTTGCGACGATGGAGGCATCTAGCGTTATCGGCTTGGTGACGCCTTTCATGCTCAGGTCGCCGGTGATCTCGTACCTTGAATCGCCTTTCGCTTCGATTGAAGTTGCCTCGAAGCGGATCCCGGGGAACGCGTCGGTGTTAAAGAACTGCTCGCCGCGCAGGTGATCATTGAATACCGGTACCCGGCTGTCGATGCTGGCCGCATCGATTGCGACGTCGATTGAGCTCTGTTCCGGATTGTCGGCGTCGAGTTCGAGGGTTGCGTCGAATTTGTTGAACCCGACAGACGGGTTGGACAGACCGAAGTGGCTGTAGCTGAAGAGGATATACCCGTGTTGGGGGTCGACCGAGTAGGTGCCGTCAGGCACGCCGGAGGTGTCTGCGAGCGCGCTTGAAACAAGGGAGAGGCTGGCGATCATCACGAAGTGCTTGCTAGAGGGCATCGGTTGGTCCCGTTCAGTTAAAGATGTGGTGATTCTCGCCCATCGGGGTCAGCGAGACTGTTTCAAATTGCATCACGGTAGGTGTCGTAGAGAGAGGATACATACAGACCGCCTTGGGGCTGTTTCAACCCTGCGGGCAGCGCGGCGTTGCCGCTCGGTCCAAATTGCTGGCGCAATTTGTCGAACGGAGGTTTGATTCCTTCACCGAACGCACCGGCTAAACAAAAAGGGCCCCCGAAGGGACCCTTTTCGTTTAGATGGCGCGCCCGAGAGGATTCGAACCTCTGACCCCAAGATTAGGAATCTTGTGCTCTATCCTGCTGAGCTACGGGCGCGTGATGTTGATGTTTCGCGACTTGCCGCGAGCCGGAATTGTAATCGTAGGGATGGATTGCTGCCAGCCGGTTGTGCGAGAGGATGGATTCATCGCTCCCCAGGGTCGCTTTTCACCGCTTCGCGGCGCCCGGCAAGCGGGCGTCCGTCTTACGAGCAAGCCCAGCTATTCAATTCAGACGCATATGATCGATAAGACCGCTAGCGCGTTTTGTCGAACCTCTGGCCTCAATGAGCAAGCCTTTGCTCTATCCTGCTGAGCTACGGGCGCTAACTTGCCGCGGAGTTTGCCAAATCGCGGCTGAGTTGATAGGCGTCCAGTGCTCGCTTGCGGGCTGCTTTGTGCTCGATAATTGGTGCTGGGTAGTCCTCGCCGATGACTACGCGGTACTCCTGCTGCACTGAGTTGGGTGTCGTCCAGGGCTCGTGGATGAACTTGCTGGGCATGTGCTCGAGCTCCGGTACCCATTCTCGAACGTATGCACCGTCAGGATCGAATTTCTGGCCTTGCAGGATCGGGTTGAACACGCGGAAGTAGGGCGCCGCATCTGTACCGCAGCCCGCGACCCATTGCCAGCCGGCCGAGTTATTAGCAAGGTCGGCGTCGAGTAGCGTGTCGAGGAACCAGTCCGCGCCGTGCTGCCACGGGATCAGGAGATGCTTGACCAGGAAGGATGCCACGATCATGCGGACTCGATTGTGCATCCAGCCCGTGTGCCAAAGCTGGCGCATACCGGCATCGACGATCGGGTAGCCGGTCCTGCCGCGCTGCCAGCGCTTCAGGTGCTCTTCGTCTTCAACCCACGGGAAATTATCGAACTCGCTACGCAGTGGTTTGTTCGGCAGCGTTGGGTGCTCGCTCAACAGGTGGTAACTGAAGTCCCGCCAATAGAGCTGTCGAATCAGTGGCTCGGCGTTCTGTTGCCGAGACAGGGCATGGTAGGCCTGTCCTACGCTGATCTCTCCGAAGTGAAGGTGTGGGGACAACCTGGAAGTGCCATCGTGATCGGGCCGATCCCGGTCGACATCGTATTTCGGAACTTTCGCTTTCGCTTCGTCCAGTCGTAGAAGGGCGCCTTCTGCACCGGGTGTCCAGTAGTCGGGGAATTTGTCGGCCCAGTCGAGTGTCGGTAGCAGCGCCTCATGCGCGTCCCGGTCACCGGCGGGCTCGGGAGTAACGTAGTTCATATCGGCAGGAGCCGCCGTCGGTGTGCTGTGCACATACAGCGAGGACGCGGTCTTGTAGAACGGTGTGAACACCTTGAACGGCGATCCGCCACCGGTCAGGACACTGCCCGGTTCAATCAGCAGGTAATCGGTCGCGATGTGCAGCGTCAGTCCGTCAGATGCCGCCAGGTCTGATTCCTGCTGCACGGCAGCGGGTTCATATCGCGCGGACAGGTAGACGTCGCTTGCGTCGAATTCTTCTGCGAGATCCCGGATGACATCGACCGGATTACCCGAACGTATGAGCAGGTAACCGCCATCGTCGCGCAAGGTCGAGTCCAGTGCCTGGAGTGAATTGTGCAGCCACCAGCGGCTGGCTTCCCCCTGGTCCAGCTCATCGATGACGTACAGTGGAATGATGCGTTTACCGGAATCGGCAGCGGCACTCAGTGCGGAGTTGTCCGAAACGCGCAGGTTGCGGCGAAACCAGACAATAGCGGAAGACATATACAGGCCAGGTCAGCGAGCGGATCGGTAGTCTAAGCGACTCTTTCTTAACGACATGTAAGTGAATGTAACAAACAATTGCGCCGCGTTGGTTGGTGTCAGGCGCTTACGTATATTCGACTCAGCAAAACGGGAGTGGACGCATGGGCGTAGTGACAGAAAAAACTTTGAGCTGGACAGAGATGGGGCTGGTTCCCGACTCCGTGATTCGTGCGGGTATCCGCCGGCTGCTCGACCGCAAGCTCGCCGAGATCAAGGCCGGCGATCATGTGCATGCCGCCAACACGTTGAACGACTTCGTCGACATGATGAATGCGTCCCCCGTTGCACTCGTTCCCGAACTTGCTAACGAGCAGCATTACGAAGTGCCGTCGGCGTTCTTCGGCTACTGCCTGGGTTTGCATCGCAAGTACAGCTGCTGCGAATGGACGGAACAAACGAAGGACCTGGACGACGCGGAGCGCCAGGCGCTCGAAACCACCGTCGCCAGGGCCGGAATCGAGGACGGCATGCGGATTCTCGACATGGGCTGCGGCTGGGGATCGGTGTCTCTGTTTCTTGCGGAGCACTATCCGAACAGTGTAATCGTCTCTGTCTCCAACTCGTCGTCGCAGAGAGATTACATTGTTCAGACGGCGAAGGAGCGGGGACTCAAGAACATCGAAGTCATCGTGCAGGATATGAATGATTTCGAAGCGCCCGGCACATTTGACAGGATCGTCTCGGTGGAGATGTTCGAACACATGCGTAACTACTCCGAACTGTTTGGACGCATCAACCGCTGGATGAATCCGGGCGGGAAGTACTTCATGCACATTTTCTGCCACCGCACGACACCCTATGAATTCATCGACAAGGGCCCGAGCGACTGGATGAGTCGCCATTTCTTCTCTGGCGGCATCATGCCCAGCCTGGATCTGCCACTGCGTTTCAGTGACAACCTGAAGGTTGAAAAGCGGTGGGTCTGGAATGGCAACCATTACGCCAGGACCAGCCGCGCCTGGCTGGAGAAGATGGATGCCCATCGTAACCACATCATGCCTGTGCTCCGTGAGACCTACGGAGAAAAGGATGCCGATCGCTGGTGGATGCGCTGGCGAATGTTTTACATGGCTGTCGAAGAACTCTTTGCCTATAACCACGGCGAAGAGTGGTTCGTCGGCCACTACTTGTTCAGCAGGACGCAGGACTAAACTCGTGAACGTATTAATCAATTTCGCCGCCTTCCAGGTCGGCTGGTTTTCATCGGTGCTTGGAGGCGCCAAGCAGTTGCCTTGGGCTGGACCGCTGGCCGTACTGGCAATTGTTGCTCTACATCTCTATCGGTCTGATAAACCCCAGGCGGAGCTCAAGCTCATCCTGGCGTGTGGCCTGATTGGAACGGTCTTCGACAGTCTGCTGGTTGCGGCAAACTGGGTCGGCTACCCGTCTGGCATGTTCAGTGCATTCATGGCGCCGTACTGGATCATCGCCATGTGGATGCTGTTTGCAACGACGCTCAACGTGTCGATGGGCTGGATGAAAGGTCGTCCATGGCTTGCCGCTGCTATGGGGCTCGTGGCGGGTCCGTTGACCTACATCGCGGGCCACAAGCTTGGAGGCATCGAGTTCGCGAACCAGACTGCCGCGCTGATCGCACTTGGACTCGGCTGGGCCGTGATGATGCCGGCATTGATGAAGCTCGCTGGCCATCTGGATGGCTACGACTCGAGTAGCTTGATGAAGCAACGGTCAACGGCGTAGCGGCCGTGCACGCGTCAGATTGGAATAATGTGTTGTGAGATCACTCGGCGTAAATCGGAGCCTGAAAGTCATCACCGGCTGCGTCATGCTGACCGTTCTCGCCGGCTGTGGAGACCCGGACCCGGATATGGACACTGTAGATTACGTTGACCTCGAACGGTTTATGGGCGACTGGTATGTCATCGCCAATATACCGACGTTTCTCGAGAAAGGGGCGCACAACGCTGTCGAGAATTACGCGTTGAACGGGGATGGAACGATTGCGACGACGTTTACGTTCCGGGACGGAAGCTTCGACGGCGATGAGAAGGAATACACGCCAAAGGGTTTCATAACGGACACTGATTCGAATGCCATCTGGGGTATGCGATTCGTCTGGCCGATAAAGGCGGACTACCGCATCGTCTACCTCGACGAGGAGTACCAGCAGACGATCATCGCGAGGAAGCAACGAGACTACGTGTGGGTAATGGCACGGACACCCAAAATTGACGACGCTGACTATGATCGGCTCGTCGCCAAAATTGAATCGATAGGCTACGACTCGAGCAAGTTGGAAAAGGTGCCGCAACAATGGTGAGTATTGAACAGGTGGGCCGCTCATGAAGGTTGCGATCATCGGGACAGGTATCGCCGGAAACGTAGCCGCCTACAAGCTGCGTGAACGCCACGACATAACGGTCTTCGAGTCGTCTCACTACATTGGCGGCCATACCAACACGATTGATGTCGAGGAAGATGGCAGGACCATACCGGTCGATACCGGCTTCATTGTCTTTAACGATAGGACCTACCCAAATTTCATCCAGTTGCTCGATGAGCTTGGTCAGGCATCGCAGCCCAGCGTCATGAGTTTCAGCGTACGTTCGGAGGCACGAGATTTTGAATACAATGGCGCCAGTATCGATACGCTGTTTGCGCAGCGGACCAACGCCTTTCGCCCGTCATTCCACAGGATGATCCGCGACATTCTTCGCTTCAACAAGGAAGCGGTAGTCGACGAGGCAGCGGTCTCGGATACCTACACGGTTGGCGAGTACCTCGACGACAAGGCATATAGCAATGAGTTTCTGGACAACTATCTCGTGCCGATGGCAGCAGCTATCTGGTCGGCAGAGCCGGTTATGGTTCGCGAGATGCCGATGCGCTTCCTGGTCAGGTTCTTCGACAACCACGGCCTGGTTCAGCTTAAGGACCGGCCGACATGGCGGGTCATCGAGGGCGGTTCCCGGTCCTATGTCGAGAAGCTCGTAGCGGGCCACCGCTCCCGGATAAGGCTCTCTAACCCTGTCACGAAGGTCACGCGTAACCCGTCAGTCGTGACGATCCACACGCGAGAGTCGGAACCGGAGCATTTCGATGCCGTCTTCTTTGCCTGCCACAGCGACCAGGCACTGAAGCTACTCGCTGAGCCGACAGCTCAGGAGCGCGACGTGCTCGGCGCCATCGAATACCAGGACAACGAGGCGGTGCTGCACACTGACGCTTCCGTAATGCCGCGCCGCCGCAAGGCATGGGCGGCGTGGAACTATCATCTGCCGGCATCAACGGCGGACCGGGTGGCCGTCACCTACAACATGAACATCCTGCAAAGCCTCGACACGAGGCTGGACTACTGCGTCACGCTGAATAACGATGCCGGAATAGACCCGAACACGATCATTCGTCGTGTACAGTATCAGCACCCGGTTTTCTCCAGCGGAACGCTGGCTGCCCAGGCAAGGCAGTCAGAAATCAACGCGGGCCGTACGTATTTCTGCGGGGCCTACTGGCGAAACGGATTCCACGAGGACGGCGTGGTCAGTGCGCTGAATGCTGTCGAGCACTTTGAAGAAGAACATGCACAGCTGCATCTACGAAGGACAGGTTAAACACAGTCGCAGGGAACCGGTGCCGCACAAATTTCGGTACCGTTTGTTCTTCCTGTATCTGGACCTTGCCGAGCTGGACGTCGTGTTTCGTGGCCGCTGGTTCTGGTCGACCAGGCGGCCAACGCTGGCTCGTTTCCGACGCAAAGATCACCTTGGCGATCCCTCGATCAGCCTGGACACGGCGGTACGGGACAGGGTCGAGAGAGACACCGGCGTCAGGCCTGATGGCCCAATCAGGCTGCTAACACACCTGAGCTACTTCGGTTACTGCTTCAACCCGGTCAGCTTTTACTACTGCTTCTCGAAAGACGGCAAGGCCGTCGAGACAATCGTGGCCGAAGTCAACAACACACCGTGGGGCGAACAGGATATCTACGTCCTGCCTCGCAGCCTGAATATCGGTTCCGGAGCAGTCCAGCGTTTCCAGCCGAAAAAGAAGATGCATGTCTCACCCTTCATCCCGATGGACGTCGATTACGACTGGTGCTTCTCCGATCCGGAAGAGAGGCTCTCTGTTTTCATGGCGAACAGTCGCGAGGGCAAGCGTATCTTCGACGCGTCTATCGCGATGGACAAGACCGAGATTAGCGGACCGGCGCTTGCCCGCGTTCTGGTAAGCTTTCCACTGATGACGACAAAAGTCGTCGCAGCGATCTACTGGGAAGCACTGAAACTGTGGTTGAAGAAAGTGCCTTTCTATCCGCATCCCAAAAAGCCTAAAAACATAGTGGTGCAATAGCGATGAGAACAGACTCAATAGGATCACAGGAATTCCTCGAGGCTTCGCGAAAGCCGACCGGACTGGACAACCTCGCCCGTCGCGTCATTCGTGCGCGCCTCAGCGAGTTCAGGTTTGGACAGGTCATCGTCACTGAGAACGGCCAGAAGGATAACTACGGCGAGAAGACGGACGAGTTTCCTGTTTCCGCACACATCGAAATCAGGGACCCACGATTCTACAGTGAGGTTGCGTTCGGTGGGACGATCGGTGCCGGCGAGGCGTTCATCCACGGTTACTGGTCTTGCAGCGACCTGACTTCACTGGTTCGGATCCTGCTGAAGAACCGGGACGTGCTGAAGGGGATGGACGGAGGTGCCGCCCTGGTAACGCGACCCTTCCAGAAACTCTTCCACTGGATGAATAAGAATACGAGAGAGGGAAGCCGTCGTAACATCGCAGCGCACTACGACTTGGGAAACGACTTTTACCGTCTGTGGCTTGACGAGCGCATGATGTATTCGAGTGCTTACTTCCCGACACCGGAATCTACCCTGGAGGACGCGGCGGTCGAGAAGCTGGATATGATCTGCCGCAAGCTGGACCTGAAGCCCTCCGATCACCTTGTCGAGATCGGCACGGGATGGGGCGGATTCGCGATACACGCGGCGAAGAACTACGGTTGCAAGGTTACTACGACAACGATCTCGAAGCGCCAGTACGAGTTCGCAGCACGCGCAGTCGATGAGGCAGGCGTCGCCGACCGGGTGACGTTATTGCTCGAGGACTACAGAAATCTCGAAGGAACCTACGACAAGCTGGTATCGATCGAGATGATCGAGGCGGTGGGTCATGAGTTCCACGACACGTTCTTCAAAAAGTGCGGCGACCTCCTGAAGCCGGACGGCCAGATGCTGTTGCAGGCCATCAATATCGCCGACCAGAACTACTCTGCGTACACGCGGGGCGTCGACTTCATCAAGCGATACATATTCCCGGGCGGCTGCCTGACGTCCGTCACCGCGATGTCGGACACGCTGACGCGTGTCACGGACATGCGAGTCGTCAACCTGGAGGACATCGGGCCGCACTACGCCGAGACCCTCCGACACTGGCGTGAACGCTTCTTTGCGAAGATCGAGCAGGTCCGCAGCATGGGCTTCTCCGACGAGTTCATTCGCATGTGGCACTACTACCTGTGCTATTGCGAAGGTGCGTTCATCGAGCGGGCTACCGGTGTGGTGCAAATGCACGTTATCCGCCCGCACGCTCGGCCGCAGGCGCTGACCTGACGATACCCCAGCCGGTTGGCGGTAAGTTCCGAATTCGGCGATAATTGTGGATCTGCTTGTCGCGGGCGGACACGATGCCGGGAATTGTTCTAAGACTGCTGATTATCATGCTGGGCCTTGTCCTGGCGTCTGCGCTGTTACCCGGCGTGACCATCGAAGGCACCGGCACTTTCATACTTGCTGCCATCGTCCTCGGACTCGTTAACGGGTTCGTCCGCCCAATAGCTTTCGTTTTGACGTTGCCTCTGACCGTAGTGACGCTCGGGCTGTTCCTGCTGGTGCTGAACGCCGCCATGTTCGGGCTTGCGGCGGCGTTTCTTGATGGATTTGCCGTGGCCGGATTTTGGTCCGCCCTGTTTGGCGCGTTGATTGTCAGTATCACCAGCACCGTCGCGTCCTGGTACATCGGGCCCGATGGGCGCGTCGAGATTTACGTCGTACGTCGGAGGTAGCACTGTATGACCATTCAGACTGAAACCATGATCTACGAGGTGCAGGGCAAGACTTATGAAGGCGTCTTGTCGTGGGATGATGCAGCAACCGGTCCTCGCCCCGGCATCATGGTTTGTCATGCCTGGGGCGGCCAGGGCGACTTCGAGGCCGATAAATGTCGGGCGCTCGCCGGGCTCGGCTATGTCGGCATGGCGGTCGACGTCTACGGAGAGGGTATTCGTGGCACGTCGACGGAAGAGAACGCGAAGCTCATGCAGCCGCTGATGGATGATCGCGCCGAGCTGCAAAGAAGGCTCAAGGGATCGCTGGCCGCATTACAAGGAGACGATCGGGTGGACGAGACCAGGATTGCGGCTATTGGTTTCTGTTTCGGTGGGCTCTGCGTACTCGATGTCGCAAGGGCCGGAAACGACATCGCCGGCGTGGTCAGCTTCCACGGACTACTGGGCCGCCCGGACAATATCGAGACCCGGCCGGTCAAAGCGAAGGTCATGGTACTGCATGGGTGGGACGACCCGATGGCCACGCCGGACGCCGTCCTCGAATTGACGAAAGAGCTCAGCGAGGCGGGCGCCGATTGGCAACTGCATGCCTACGGCGCTACCGTGCACGCATTCACGAATCCGTCGGCCAGCGACCCTGAAATGGGCACCGTGTATAGCGCAAAGGCGGAGAAGCGGTCGATAGCGGCGATGACGAGCTTTCTCGATGAGCTGTTCGGCTGATCACGGCCCACGCAAGTTCCACTGGACACGGATAGTCTATTGCGTCAGGGCAACGCATCGACGGTGAGCCTGGTGAACGCGAGCCCGCCAGGCTCAGTCAGGGCGATCGAGTCTCTGACCGCTGGCTAGGCTGCCTCCTCCTGCGCTTGCGCAGCGTGGTTCGGGTGAACCACGAGGACGTCACAATCGACATGATCCAGCGTCCGCTGTGCCGTGTTTCCAACGAAGCGCTGTTTCAGGGATGACCGTGCCAGCGCACCCATGATCAACAGTCCCGCTCCATGCGTCCTGGAGAATACCGGGAGAATCTCGTGCGGCCGTCCTGGCAGCTGGTGAACGGCGTCGGCGTCAATGCCGTGTTTCTCTGCAAAGGCCAATAGCCTCTCGGAGTGCTCGCGTTTGATTCTCTCATCGAGTTCGTCGATAGGCAGTTTCTCCGGTTTGAAGGAACGCATGGCGAGCGAGCCGATTTCTTCCATTCGTTCGTAGGTGTGAATCAGCTCCAGTTTGCCTCCGGTGAAATTGCTGACCCGTTTCGCGTGCATGATGATCTTCTCATCGAGCGCCGCAGGCTTGTCATGCCCATGCGTCGGGTCGACGGCAGCGATGATCTTCGCCGTGTCTTTGTAGGTCTTCGGTTTGGCGAACCACAGTGGATACTCCAGCTTCCTGATCAGTTGCCAGTCGATGTCCGTCATGCTGGCTCTCTCGGACGGACGGTGGTAGTGCATTCCCTTGACAACGTAGATCGGGTTGAGCTGTTCTGATATGTCGAGCACCCTGTCGACGACCGGGAACTTGTAGTTGTGCTCCGTGTGTACGACGAGTCCGTCCACGGCGACGCCGGCTTTGAGCTGTTCGAGCGTCTTCAGCTCAAGTTCCTGCATCTCATCCGCGATCTGCTGAACCTCAGCGGCCATGAAGATGCTGTCGTGTAGCAGTCCGGCTTTCGGTTCACAGAGCATCAGCGTCAGTTCTGCATCACAAAGCCGCGCCAGCCATGCCGCGCGCTGAGTGACGATCTCAGGATAATTGTCGAGCTCAATAACGGCGAGTATTGAATTGGTCATTTGCGCACCTCCAGTAGAGCTGGTTACGCGGCTTGGCCCCCTGCAACAGGGCGCAGCCGTATCTCCACACTCAGCTTAGGGCGAGTGTCTGAAAGGCGCCATCCGTACCGGCATCTAGGGACTTCGGAAACTACGTAGGAACCTGATCTCGCAGGCTGAAGAAGTCGCTATAATCCTTGCTCCCCGGTGTACCGAGCCGCAGCATGTTCAAGCGTTTATGCACGATCCTGGTTCTTCTATCCATGTCCGCCGTGGCAGGTGCCAGCGTGGATGACCAGCTGAAGCAGATCATCGACGACTACTGGAGTTATTACCTGGACGAATTCCCGGTTGCCGCGAAAAACGCCGGGCTGAAGACAGGCAATGACCGCCTCGAGAGCGTGACGCCGGAGAGCCTGGAGAGACGCCTTCAGACAGAGCGGCGCCTGCTGGCCCGATTACGGGACCTCGATACGTCGACGCTGCCATCGGAGCGGGCCATTGATGCCGAACTGCTGATCTGGGTCCTGGAAGATTCGATCGGTGCGTACGAGCTGGAATTGTCGCGTATCCCGTTCAATACGTTCTGGGGTTTCTTCATGAACGCCCTGACGGCCAGCAACGGCATCCAGATGCGGGAGCTGTCTGATTACGAAGACTACGTCGAGCGTCTCGAGGATATTCCGCGGTACTTTGAAGAGAACATCGGCAACATGCGGAGAGGCATGGAGGACGGATTCGTGTTGCCGCGCATCGTCATTGCCGGGGTGCTGCCGACCGTACAGGCGCAGGTCAAGGGAGACCCGGAGGAGAGCAGTTTCTATGAGCTCTTTGAGTCGATGAGCCCGCGCGTGTCCGATCAACAGCAATCGATGCTGCGGGATCGTGCTCGTGACGTCATCGAGAACCGGGTGATTCCTGCTTATGAGGGTCTCGCGGCATTCCTGCGCGACGAATACCGTGCGAGCGAATCCATTGGTGCCGGGGCGTTGCCGAACGGCAAGGCGTTCTATGCGTTCCAGATTAGACGTTACACGACGACGCTGGATATGACGCCCGCCGAGATTCACGCGGTCGGGCTGAATGAGGTCGCGAGGATACGCGAGGAGATGCAGGCGCTTGTCGACGAACTGGAGTTCGATGGCGACCTGCAGGACTTTGCCGAGTTTTTGCGCACCGACCCGCAGTTCTACGCGAGCACACCGGGCCAGCTGTTGAGGGAGGTGGCCTACGTCGCGAAGCGCATCGATCACAAGATGCCCGGTTTCTTCGGCACTCTGCCGCGCCAGAGCTACGGCGTCGTCGCGGTGCCCGATGAGATAGCGCCCAACTACACGACCGGTTCGTACAACGGCGCGCCGCTTGGTGGCAGTCACGGGGGCGAATTCTGGGTGAACACCTTTGCACTGGACCAGAGACCGCTCTACGAAATCCCTGCGTTGACGCTGCATGAGGCGGCGCCCGGCCACCATCATCAGAGCGCGCTGTCTCTCGAGATGCCTGACGCCCCTGACTTTCGCAAAGACTTGTACTTCAGTGCGTTCGGTGAGGGCTGGGCCCTGTACGCTGAGTGGCTCGGCATAGAGATGGGCATTTACCAGACGCCGTACGAGCATTTTGGCAGGCTGAGTTACGAGATGTGGCGAGCGTGCCGACTGGTGATCGATACCGGCATCCATGCCATGGGCTGGACGCGCCAGCAGTCAATTGACTACCTGGCCGGCAATACGTCCCTGACACCAGCCAACATCCGTGCCGAGATCGACCGCTATATCTCCTGGCCGGGACAGGCACTCGCTTACAAGATTGGGGAGATCAAGATACGGCAACTGCGGGACCGGGCCGAGCGCGAGCTGGGGTCAGAATTTGATCTCAGGGAGTTCCACGACGCTATTCTGGAAAATGGCGCTGTCCCGCTAGCGATGCTGGAACGTCAGATCGAGCGATTCATTCTCGAGCGGCTGCCGCCGGCCGAAACGGCTGGTCAGCCCTGATGTCTTACCGATTTATGGGCAAGATCGATCAGACGATGGGTTAGCGAGAGCCGCGCGATCAGTGAAATATTCGGGCTAGCCTTTCTTGCGGAAGCGGCTGAAGAAGCCTCCCTTCGGCGCGTCTTCTTCATCCTTTGGCGGTTCCAGCATCTCGGGATCGATATTCAACGCCTTCATCGTGTTGGTCATTGAAATGTCGATCTGGTCCTCGATGGGTACCGGTTTTTCTTTTGGCTCGACGGGCTTCTTCTGGGTCGGCGCGGGCGGCGGGGGCGTACCCATGCCGGCGTTCAGGGCGCGAACCGTCGCCAGTCGCTGAGACGCTGACATATCGAGGCCGCTGTTGGGTTTTGCGCTCTTTAGATCGATCGCTTCCGTTTGGTCAGGCACCTGCCCCCAGACCTCTTCGAATTGCTTCTTGATATCCGGGTCATCGCCATTGGCAGCTGCAGGTGCGGCGTCAGCCGCCTGGACGCTAGCTTCGGTTGAGTTCTCCGCCTGTTCCCTTGCGGCCTTCAAAACCTGGCTGGCAACCTGGTTAATCTCATCGCCGAACAGCGTTTCGGCCAGCTTGTCATCCATGTCTTCCAGAGTGTTTGCGCGCTGCAGGTCGGCGGCCATTCTGTGAACGTCCGTTTCCGAAGGCCCCGACTTTGGCTTCGGTGAGTGCTCTTGTTCCTCAGCTTTCTTGCGCGCCGCAATCTCTGCGTCACGCTTCGCCAGTTCCTCACATTCCGCCGCAACCTTCTCTTCTATGGAGTCATCGAGCGTAATCTGGGGTACTGGCTGGTCGTCTTCGTTCTCGTCTCCGGCCGCTTCTTCACCGTTGGGGACGAAATTCTCCGCCAGTGCGAGCTCGAGTGCATCGAGATCCGGTTTCAGCTGCGCGAGTGTCGGATCGCGATCGGCGTCGTGAACGACGACGGCATCGTCCGGCGTGTCCTTGATGGACACCTCAGTGTCGTCCTCCAGCACCTCGAGTTTCAGCGATGGATCCTGTGGAGCTTCGCTTGCGATTGCGTCGACGCTGGCCTCGGGTACAGATTCCTCGACGACAGCAGCTTCGGGTTCTGTCGTCGCAATACTCCCTTCGTCTGTGACGGACTCGTCCAGCGACGAAGTGACCTCGAACGCGGCGACAGATGTTTCCTGCTGATCGTCCGTTACGGTGCCTGTCGCGTCCGCAGCCTGTGCATCCAGTGTTGATGTCGATGTATCGGCGACCTTGACGGTCGTCTCTTCAAATCCGATGTCTCGTTCAGAGCCGGCCTCGGTCGCGGCGTGTTCTTCCGCCATCGCGGAGATGAGCTCAGCCTCGTCGGGCGTTGTCTCCACGGGCCCCCGGGAGGCCTCGTCTGTCGGCGGGAACGCGTTCAAGTTGAGCTTCGGCAGCTCTATGGAGGTCTCATCGATGGCTGGCGCGCTTGTGTCCGTGTCTGGCAATTCGGGCTCGACGGGCTCCGGCGTCGCGGCTACCGGATTGTCAGCGGCTGTTTCGACTGGCAGCTCCGGCATCGCCGGTGCCGACTCATCCACGGCCTTCTCGACGGGTAGCTCCGGTAGTGCGGGATCCGGTTCAGCAGCCGCCGTTTCGACAGGCTGCTCCGGTAGTGCGGGATCCGGCTCAGCAGCCGCCGTTTCGACAGGCAGCTCCGGTAGTGCGGCATCCGGCTCAGTCGCTATCGTTTCGACAGGAAGCTCCGGTAGTGCGGCCTCCGGCTCAGCTGCTACCGTTTCGACAGGCAGCTCCGGAATTGCCGTATCCGGCTCTTCAACGGCCGGCTCAACTGGCAGCTCAGGGATCGAAACCTCAGGTCTCTCAACCGGATTCGATGCAGCGAGTTCTGCGGCCAGCTCGTCCAGGTCCGGCAGCATTTCGTGTTCCGGTTGGCCGGCGGACGCGGCTTCCTCTGGTATCGTCCTGGGCGTCAGCGCAGCGAGGCTGGGCTGTGTGTCCTGGATCAGGTACGGAAGTTCGGCGCCATTGTCGTCGCTGCCCAGGCCGTCCGGCGACGCATCCTTCGTAACGACCTGACTCGGCGACGGCATGTCGTCTGCGACGTCTTCCAGGTCGTGACCGGAGGTAGATTCAAGTACAGGCACGTCCACTTCCGGAGCGCTTTCCGCCGCTTCGTCTGTGCGCTCGTGGCTGGCTGAGACCACTTCGCCAGCTGTTGATTCGGCCAGAGTCGGTACAACATCGGTTAAGGCCTTGTCGTTGGCGGCAGTCTCCGACGGAGTCTCGATTGTCAGGGGCATCTCATCAGCGCTCTCGGCCATGGGCTCGAGGACCGGCGGTGCAAAGTCTTCGGTCGCTCGCTCGGGTTCAGGGACCGGCGGCGCAGTAGCCTCAACAGGCTCGGCTTCGGGAACCGACGGCTCGACAACAGGCGTCGGCTCGGCCTCGATTGCCGCGTCATCAACTGACGCTTTCTCAGTGTCGTGATCGACTTCTTCGTTTGTCGCTTCCGTGGCGCTACGCGTCTCAGCTGACTCGTCGGATGTCAGAGCACCCTGAGAATCCTTGTCGTTCCCAACCTCAGGCGACGTCTCATCGAGTGCTGTCGCTTCATGCTGCTGTGGCTCAGAGGCTTCTGCAACCGTCAGTTCATCCGCTGTTGGATCCTTGACCGCCTGCCTCGGCAGCGCTTCCTTCGACCGGCGCTTGATTGGAATCTCGGTCGTGATACCGAACGTTGCCTCTGCGACGTCGGCCAGCAGGGCACAGGTAACACGGGTTTCGGAATCGACCGCGGCCTTCTTCAGCGAGGCCTCCATCAACTTGTTCGCCAACCGCGGAATGCCACAGCTCAGGATGTGCAGCAGGGCCGGAACGTCGTTGCCGAGGATACGGCCGGGGTCGCCACCCGCCTCCTTGACGGCGGTCAGCAGGTATTGCTCCATTTCATCCACGGCGAGCCGGGAAATGAGCAGGTTGGCCGAAACCCGCTGTGCCAGCCGCTTCAGGCGGTCGTCTGACACGAGCCTCGGCAGGGATTCGTCGCCGCAGAGAATCAGGCCGATATCGAAGCCGCCGTCGTTGCTACAGATGACCTCCAGCTCAGATAAAGTGTCTGCACCGGTACGGGCTGCGTCCTCGACGACCACGACGAGGCGGTTTCCCGCTTCCTTTAGTTCGCGGACCTTCTGTCCGAGGGCGCCCAGCTTTCTGATTGTGCCTTTAGGCGGCTCTGATACGCCGAGTTCCGCCAGTAGCAGCTCGAGTACCTCGTCCGGCTCGAGTCGAACGCGGCCCAGCCGTATAACGTGGGTGCCTACTGAGAGCGTCGACAAAGCATGCGTGACCGCCGTTGTCTTGCCGGAGCCTATCGGTCCGCTGACGGTCAGGACGCTGTAGTTGTCATCGAATGCACTGCCGAATTCCCGCTCCGCCTGTCGCAGCTGATCGGTGACGAACAGGTACGGTTGCGTATCACGCTTGAAGACGGGCTGGGTGAGGCCGAAGTGCTGCAAATAGTTTGTCATAAGCTCTCGAAACGGGCGTGATTCGGATTCGTAAATCGCTCAGGCCAGCAGTTTGGGCATTCACGGCGGGATTTTCGCGGGTTTATGTCACAAAACAGAGAGTTAAGCGCTGCCGGCGCATGGGCTGAATCCGAATTATTTTCTGGCTTTCAGGGCCAGATAGCCGACAATACGCCGACTCGGGCCAGGGCTTACGGATGATCAGGAAAATACGACACGAGGCGGTCAAACAGTCGGGGATACAACACTTACGTGCGATCATCCTGACGTCGGTGGCGACCGCCGTTGGTCTTAGTCCAGTACTCGTTGAGACCAGTACGCAAGCACCGCTTCCGATCCCGATAGCGATCTCCGCCAGCTCAGGCATCCTCTGCGCAACGGTCATCACCTTGTTTCTGGTTCCCTGCCTGTACGTGCTGCAGGTCGGCTTCCCTCCGCACGATGCGCCTGCAGTGGGACTTTCTCCCGGGCCGTACCGATCAACGGAGCGCTTCTGAACCAGCCTGACAGCATTGACCGCAGCGGCATCGCGATAGGCCTCACGGCGTACTTCCTGTGGGGCGTCCTGCCGTTGTACCTGATCGCGATCAGCGACGTGCCGGCGCTCGAGGTGTTGGCGCACCGTGTCTTGTGGGCGGTCCCTTTCGGCGCGTTGATCATCACGGCACGAAAGCAGTGGGGCGAGGTCAGGGTCGCATTGACACACCGACTCGTGTTCATGGTCCTGGTTGCGGCCGCCGGCATGATCTCGATCAACTGGCTGGTCTATATCTACGCCGTACAAAGTGCGCAGGTTTTCCAGGCGAGCCTGGGCTACTACATCAATCCGCTGATTTTCGTTGCGGTCGGCATGCTGTTTTTCGGCGAACACTTGCGAGCACTGCAGAAACTGGCCGTGCTGCTGGCAGCGGCCGGCGTCATGATTCTGACCGTCAGTGGCGGTCAGTTTCCGACGATCGCGATGGTGCTGGCGATTTCCTTCACGATCTACAGCATCATTCGCAAGAAAGCCCTCGTCGGCGCCATGCCGGGCTTGTTTGTCGAGACTCTGATCCTGTTGCCATTCGCGATCGCCTGGCTCGTCTACATGTCCGTGCAGGGCGAGGCTGTATTCCCCGTGGCGACGCTGGACATGCAGCTCCTGCTCATCATGGCCGGCCCGATCACCGTTGTCCCGTTACTTTGCTTTGCCATTGCTGCGCGCCGGCTACGAATGGCGACCGTTGGCTTCATGCAATTCCTGGCGCCCAGCCTGCAGTTCCTGATCGGCTATCTGCACGGTGAATCGCTGTCGTTGCCACACCTGGTTTGCTTCCTGTTTATCTGGGCGGCTGTGATTGCGTTCTCGACGGATGCATTGAGAAACAGCCGTAGACCGCGAATCGCTTAGGAAGTGCGGAGACTATTCGCGGAACAATCGGCGTTCCCGCTTCGCAGCTTTGCTGAACAGCCAGGCAGAGAATAGCCAGAGCCCGGTAAACACGGCGGTCATCAGCAGCAGTCCCTGGGGCCATACCGGGCTGGACTCACCCAGACCCAGCGCGATCGCGACGATCGCGACCGCGACCTGCGCCGCCGCCGTGGCGGACAGGGCCATCGCCATGCCGGCGGCCCGAAACCGGGCGAGCAGCGCCCCGATACCCGCGACGGCCAGAACGCCGAAAAACAACAGGTTGGCATCGTTTTCCTCGTTGCCGATGATGCCAACGGCGCCATTGACCCAGGCGACGAGGAAACCTCCGACGGCGGCGATGGCCATCGCGAAACGATAGCTTCGGTCACGGGAAGTACGGCGCGCAATCAGGACAATGATAAGCAGCGCGGCGATCATTGCCCCGAACACGAGGAAATCGAGCAGGTCCCAGTTCATGTCGTTCTCCGCTTTGGGTCAGGAGCATGTAGCATCCTTGTGCTGCGTGGCAAGCTGCTGGCCCTGATGTGGCAATCCCGTGGCAACCGGAATTCCCTGACCTCGCGCCTAGGTTCCGCGCTGTCTCGCGACAGACGATGCACGACTACCTTTCGCGACAAGCGTCCCGCGCTGGGATTCGGGCAAAAAAAACGGGCCCGAAGGCCCGTCTCTTGTCAGTGTCGCGTACCGCTTACTTGGCAGCTTTGCGTTCCTGCGTTTCTTTGATGACTTCGTCTGCCACGTTCTGCGGGCAGGGCGAGTAGTGCGAGAACTCCATGGAGAACTGGCCACGACCCGACGTCAGCGTACGCAGGTGCCCGATGTAGCCGAACATCTCGGCCAGCGGTGCGTCAGCTTTCACACGGACGCCGGTAGGGCCGGCATCCTGGGACTTGATCATGCCGCGACGGCGGTTCAGGTCGCCGATAACGTCACCGACGTTGTCTTCCGGCGTGAACACGTCGACCTTCATGATCGGCTCGAGCAGCTGAACGCCTGCTTTCGGAATCGACTGACGGTAAGCTCCGCGCGTCGCAATCTCGAAGGCCAGCGCCGATGAGTCGACCGCGTGAAACGCACCGTCCATCAGCGTGAACTTGACGTCGAGCAGCGGGTAGCCGGCGAGCGTGCCTTCGTCCATGCAACCGGCGAACGCCTTTTCGATAGCACCCCAGTACTCACGGGGAACGTTACCGCCGGTGACTTTCGACTCGAACTCGTAACCGGAGTTGGTCTCGCCCGGTTCGATCGTGTAGTCGATCTTACCGAACTGGCCGGAACCGCCCGACTGCTTCTTGTGCGTGTACGAGTCTTCGACCATCTGAGTAATCGTCTCGCGGTAGGCCACCTGCGGTTTGCCCATCTCGACCTCGACGCCGTGCGTACGCTTAAGGATGTCGACCTTGATGTCCAGGTGAAGCTCACCCATGCCCTTAATCAGCGTCTCGCCGGATTCTTCGTCCGTCGCGACCTGGAAGGACGGATCTTCGGCGACCATCTTGGACAGCGCAACGCCCATTTTCTCCATGCCGGCCTTGTCCTTAGGCGCAATGGCGACCGAGATCACCGGATCCGGGAAGACCATCGGCTCGAGCGTGGCCGGGTTGTTCGGGTCGGCGAGCGTGTGGCCCGTCTGCGTGTTCTTCATGCCGAGCAGCGCGACGATGTCGCCCGCCTGCGCAGAATCGAGCTCCTCGCGTGAGTCGGCATGCATCTCGACGATACGGCCGATACGCTCGTTCTTGCCCGTGAACGTGTTCAGGACGTTGTCGCCTTTCTTAAGCGTGCCCGAGTAGATGCGCGTGAACGTCAGGGCGCCGTAGCGGTCGTCCATGATCTTGAACGCCAGGGCGCGTAGCGGGGCACTCGCGTCGACTTTTGCAACGTTACCCGTCTCGTTGCCTTCAAGATCGACCTCAGGCTGCGGATCAACCTCGGTCGGGTTCGGCAGGTAGTCGACGACCGCATTCAGTACGAGCTGGATGCCCTTGTTCTTGAACGCCGAGCCACAGTAGGTCGGGAAGAACGACAGGTTGATCGTGCCCTTGCGGATGCAGCGCTTCAGATCCTCGATCGATGGCTCGTTGCCCTCGAGGTAAGCCTCGAGCAGGTCGTCGTCCTGCTCAACGGCAGCTTCGACCAGCTTCTCACGGTATTCCTCGGCTTTTGCCTGCAGGTCTGCCGGGATATCGACGATCTCGTAGTTTTCGGGCTGGCCGGAGTCGTCCCAGATCCAGGCCTTCATCGTCAGGAGGTCCACGACGCCCTTGAAGTCGTCCTCGACGCCGATGGGCAGCACCATGACGAGCGGGTTCGCCGCGAGGATATCCTCGATCTGACCGACGACGCGGTAGAAGTCCGCACCGAGGCGATCGAGCTTGTTGACGAAGATGATGCGCGAAACTTCCGAGTCATTCGCGTAACGCCAGTTCGTTTCAGACTGCGGCTCGACGCCACCAGAACCGCAGAAAACGCCAACGCCACCGTCGAGTACCTTCAGGGAGCGGTAGACCTCGATCGTGAAGTCAACGTGTCCCGGGGTATCGATGATGTTCAGCCGGTGATTGTCCCACTCGCAACTGGTGGCGGCAGACTGGATCGTGATGCCACGCTCCTGTTCCTGCTCCATAAAGTCTGTCGTGGCTTCGCCATCGTGGACTTCGCCCGTGCGGTGGATCTTGCCGGTGAGCTTAAGAATGCGCTCCGTCGTCGTCGTCTTGCCGGCGTCAACGTGCGCGAAGATGCCGATGTTGCGATAGATGCTTAAATCTTTCATGTCGATTCTTCAGTTAGTCTCTAAAAACTACGCCAATCAGTGCGGACACGTTAGAGGCCGCGCCGTACGGGTCGATCGGGGTAGAAACCTTAAGTGTGCCGGTCATGGAGAGCCTCAATGCTCGTCGGGCGCTGCGCACCCTGACCG
>JASJCQ010000032.1 GCA_030065915.1 Woeseiaceae bacterium | reverse complement strand
AAGCGGTGCCGATCCGAATCTCGCGGATCAGAATGGCTGGACACCATGGATCGCAAGCACACTTGCCGACGAGTCGAAGCGCAGGCGAATCCAGGCCAGCCTGGTCGAACACGGTGCCGAGCAGGTCGGCGACCACATCGGCGAGCTGGCGCGGGCGATTGCCGGAGGCGATGTGGATAGGGCGGGCCAGCTCAACCAGTCCCCCGAGGACTTCAAGATCCTGTCGACCTTCCGCGTGGATCTCGTCGGCCATCAGATCCGTTCGGGCAATGCAAGGATGCTCGAATACCTGCTTGAGAGTGGCATGTCGCCGTCGTCCACCAACCTGAGCAACGCGGTACGTAACGGCAACACGGAGGCCGTCGATGTCCTGCTGCGCCACGGCATGGCGCCCGAGAAAGCGTCAGACAATGAAACGCAGCTGATGGTGGCTGCAAGCCTGGGCCACCGGGCAATTGCAGAGCTGCTCATCGGCGCAGGCGCCGACGCCAGTCGTTACAGTGGCGACAATGAGGAGTACACACCTGCCTTCTACGCGCGGCAAGCCGGCCATGCCGAGCTCGCGGACTGGCTGCAATCGCAGATGAGTGACGATGCCGTGGCACGGCAGGCGACGCGTGATGCCGACCGCAATCCGAAGTTCGCGACAGTCTATGCACAGGCGACGTCCGGCGAGACGTGTTCGACTGAAGATATCGTCGCAGTCCTGACTCGTTGGGACGAGGCATTCGGTGTCACGGTGGTGGATGCCAACCCGAGCACTGTCGTCGTCAGGCTTGAGTCACTGCCTGAGAGTCTTGATGAGCTGATAGCCGATCTCGAGGCGCTTGCCGTCGATGGCAGCGAAGACAGGAACGAGTTGCGCCAGGCGTTGACCGGGCAAGAGACGTTGACCCTCTGGTGGGACTAGAGGGCACCGTCTCATGAGCTCGAGTCTTCGTCCGGCCCGAACCCCTCAATGCGTCGGTACAGGATGAATGAATAGACGATCGGTATGACGGCGGCGATGACAATCGTGCTGGCCATTACCGCTTCATTGATGCCGAAGACTCCGCTCAATGCCAGGATGATGCCGGCGAGAACGAACATCCAGCCGCCCAGTCGGTGCGTCTTGCTCCAGACCTCATCGCTGGCCAGCGTCCACGGCGTACGAATGCCGATAAAGAAGTTCTTGCGCACCTTGCCGAGATAATTGCCCAGCACGATCAACAGACCGCCCACGGCGATGATGACGTAGTTGGTCATGTCGAGGCCGAAATTCCGTGCTTCGAGCATGACAGCGACGCCGATGGCGCTCATGAATACGACGAGCGCGACTTGCATGACGTTAACCGTCTCGCTGAACTCATCCGTGCGAAAACCCTTGGGCGATATCAAGGGGATGACCTTCATGAGGCCCCAGCAGAACAATGGCAAGCCCACGAGCATCGCGATGTTGGTGTTCTTATCCATCGTGCCATCGACTTCGCCTTTCACATTCCAGTGAGAGGGCATCGGGTCAGGCAACTCGGCGTACCAGAGGACGATCAACAGCACGAGCCCGAGCACCGAGGCGAGGCTGATCAGGTCGGCAGGCAGTTTTTTCATGAGCGTTCATCCGTTGCTGTGTTTTTCGTCGAGAACAGGTCCATCAGGATCGCTGCGGCGTCCTCCATGACACTGACGTTGAGCGAGTACACGATGTGCTGGCCGCGACGCTCCGTCCGAACGAGTTCCGCGTTCTTCAGGATGTTGAAATGGTGAGAGAGCGAGGCCCGTGTCATCGGGAACTGCTCCGCCAGCGCCCCGGCGGTCTGAGATTCCTGTTTCAGGGATTTCAGGATCGCTCGCCGGGTCGGGTCTGCCAGCGCTTTCCACACGTTCTGTTGCGACATGCATATATTTAGACAAATATCTAAATATAAGTCAATAGCGGTGCTGCGCGTCCCGCGAAGCGGGGGCGGAAAGTCGTGATTAAGCAGGAAAACTAGCCTATGGTTCGACGATGTCGCTCGCCCAGAACATGCATCTCCGGCTCTTCGTCGGCGCCGCGCTGATCAGCCTGTCGCCCGTGTGGGTGCGTCTCGTCGACGTGTCGCCAACGACGAGCGGCTTTTACCGGGTCTTTTTCGGCGGGGCTGCGTTGGCTATTTATGTGTTGGTGACTCGGCGCAGCTTGCGCCTGGGTCGTCGCGTGTGGTCGATACTGATCGCCGCCGCCGTGTTTTTCTCGCTGGACCTCTGGTTCTGGCACCGCTCTATCCTCTACATCGGGCCGGGTCTGTCGACGTTGTTGGCCAATTTCCAGGTGTTCATCATGATGTTCGCCGGGATCGTATTCCTGAAACAAAAACCTCACCTGGCTCAGCTCGTCGCGGTTCCGCTGGCCGTGCTCGGTCTCGCGCTGATCGTCGGTCTCGACTGGTCCACGTTGCCGCAAGACTATCGAACGGGTGTCGTACTCGGCTTGCTAACCGCCTGCGCCTACGCGGGTTACATGTTGAGTCTCCGTGCGTCTCGCCGGGACGCGACGGACAGGCTTCCGACGAGGGAGGTGCTGATCGTCTCGCTGCTGACCGCCGCAGCCCTGGGACTGTCCGCCATGGCAGAGGGGCAGTCGCTGGCCCTGAACGCGACCGACTTCGGCTGGTTGCTCGGTTATGGCGTGTTGTCGCACTGTATCGGCTGGCTGCTGATTGCGAGCAGCCTGCCGCACGTCTCGACGACGGAGGCCGGCCTGGCTCTGTTGCTGCAACCGACACTGAGTTTCTTCTGGGATGTGCTGATCTTCGATCGCGGCATGACCGGTCAGGAGTTTCTCGGCGCCGCGATCGCGCTGTTTGCCATCTTCCTTGGCGCGCGCGCACCGTCAAAGCAGAACCAGCGCTGATTCCTGCAACTGAATATCGAAGGTCCGTGTCGGTGCCTGCAGCTCGCCGTCCAGGTGCGCAATGATGGGTTCGTCGCAGTGCACGACGATGTGCCGCCCGGTGACGTGCGTGAGTTCCGGCGCAGCAAGATGCCGGCCCTTCATCAGCTTCGGCAGCAGCGCGACGACGCGAGCGCGGGATACTGCGGCGGCGACGACGACATTGAGCTGACCATCGCCCAGGTCGGCTTCCGGGGCGATGTGAAACTGGCCGCCAACCCACGCGCCGTTACTGACGTTGGTCAGCGTCGTCGGTCCGGACCAGGCCTGCTCGCCATCGACGGTCACCGTCATCCTGGGCGTCGCAATGCCATCCCAGAGACAGCGAATGACGCCGATAATGTAGACGAGGTCGCCGATCGGTAAACGGATGCCTGCCGCAATGCTCGCGACCTTCGCATCGATTCCGACGCCAACGCCATTGCTAAAGAAACGTCCGTTGCAGCGGCCTATGTCTATGCTGCGCAGGGTCTCGCCGCCGGCGATGCGCTGCCCGAGCTCCACTGCGGCCAGGTTCGAGTCCTCGGGGATCCCCGCGGCGCGGGCAAAGTCGTTCCCGGTGCCGACCGGAATGAGACCCAGCGCCGTCTCTCGTTCGGCATGCATGAGTCCGTTGGCGGCTTCGTGCATGCTACCGTCGCCGCCAGCGACAATGACGCATTGCTCGCCGTCCTCTGCGGCCCGGCAGATCTGGTCTTCCATATCGCCCCTGGACGTGCTCTCACGCACGTCCGCCTGCACACCGGACGCTGCGAGAGCCGCCACGATTTCCGGCAGCCTTGCGGCCGCGCGGCCCCGTCCGGCGATCGGGTTTAAGAACAGCGGAACTCTCATGCGCAAGTGCTGAAGCGTCAAAAGCCGATGCTACAATGGCGCTCGTTTCTCAGGCAAAGGCGACGCATGCTGGAACTCGGCACAAAATTCCTGATCAGTTACTTCCTGGGCTCGATCATGGGCGCAATCGTGATCGGAAAATTGCGCGGCGGCGTGGATATTCGCGAAATGGGTAGCGGCAATGCCGGTGGCACGAATGCGCTACGAACCCAGGGTGCCGCCTTCGCGCTCGGCGTCATCATTATCGATATCGGCAAAGGCGTGCTCGCGGCCAGTGTCGTGCCGTACCTGGACATTCCGTTCGTCGCCACAGACCCGGACGTCTCCCGCGTCTGGCTTGCGCTCTGTTGTGCGGCCGCTGCCGTGCTCGGCCACGTCTGGCCGGTGTATCACGGTTTCCGCGGCGGCAAAGGCATGGCAACGTACATCGGCACGCTACTCGTTCTTGCGCCGAAACTGATCGTACCGATGCTGATCGTGTTCGCCGTGGCCCTCGTCATCAGCGGCTTCGTCGGCCTGTCGACGATGACGGCCTCTGCGTCGCTGCCGGTTACGCTGGCCGTCACCGGCGGCTCGATCGAGCTCATCGTGTTCAGCACGTTCATGGCGGCCTTCATCGTTTACTGCCATCGCTCGAACATCCAGCGCATGCGCGACGGCGTCGAGAACAGGAACGAGCGCGCCATGCTTTTCCGGAGAAAGGGTTAACGTGAGCGGCGCGGAGGCGTCCGGCTTCGAACGCGAGCTCGATGACAGGTCCCGCGACAAACTGTCTGAGGTCCATCTGTTCGACATCGTTGACTCCACCAGCTCGTTCCTGCTCAGGCAGGCGCCACCGGCGCCGGGCAAAGCGAACGTTGCATTGGCCGACGACCAGTCCGCGGGCCGCGGACGACACGACCGGCGCTGGGTATCCGAGAAAGGAGCGAGTCTTTGCCTGTCGCTGGCGTACACCTTTGCGACACCGCCCGACACGCTGCTGGGATTGACGCCGGTCATGGGTGTCGCCGCAAACCGGGCCTTTGCGGCAACGGGTCTGACCGGCGTTCAACTCAAATGGCCGAACGATCTCGTGTTCCATGACTGCAAGCTGGGCGGGCTCCTGGCTGAGTCGCAGCTCAAAGCCGATCGCCAGGTGACCGTCGTTGCCGGCGTCGGCATCAACCTGGACTTGCCGAGTGAGTTGCTCGAGGCCTCCGCGACCGACTGGGCGCATCGCGCGATCGATCTGCAAAGCGCAATGCCGTCGCCGCCCTCACGTGACGAGCTGGCAGCGCTGATCACTGCCGAATTGCTCTATGCCTTTGAAGCCTTCGGAATGGGCCGGGCAGCGCCGTTGATGGCGGAGTGGCGCGAACGGGACTGGCTGCTTGGCAAAGACATCGTCGTGGAGGAGGGCAACACCGTCATACAGGGGGAGGCCTGCGGCATCGATGACGATGGCGCACTCCTGGTCAGGACGGCCGACGGTGCACAACGCATCATCACGGGTTCGGTGCGACTGTCGGGGCCTTATTCCTATTGATTATTCCCGCTCAAGAGGCCGAGGACGGCAGCGCTTGACCACCGCAAGCTGAGACAGCATGCTCAGACTACGTTTAACCGCTGCGCCACCGACCCGGGTCGAGGTAGTCGACAAAGACGGGTCGCTGGAACGTCGACAATGAGAAACCTGCTGCTCCTGCTGATACTCGCCAACATCCTGTACTTCCTGTACGGGGCAATTCGCGGCGACGATCCCAAACCCGGTGTCGATATCGTCAAGGAGTCACAGCTGGGTCCCAGGATCGAAGTCGCCGAGCGACGTGAGGCGGTCGAAGACCCAGTCAATTCCGATATCGTCTTGGCGTCCAGCGATGAGAGTGCCGACCCGGTGTTGCCCGACGACGCGTCGGGCGCAGGCCCGTCGAACGCGGACGGAGGGGAGACGGAATCGGTCGTAGACGAAGACTCGGAACGTGCTTCGATGGCGCTGACGGCCGTAGTCGGTCGATCCTGCGTATCGGTCGGGCCGTTCAGTAACCGGGAAGACGGTGACCGCGCACAGATGCAGTATGCCGGCGAAGGCATGGAAGCGTCCTTAAGGCGGACGATCGGCCAGATATTCGTCGGGCACTGGGTCCAGATTCGCAATATCGCGAGCCGTGAGGAAGCGGCCGGCATGCTCGACAAACTGCACTCGTCCGGGCTGGGCGAGGCCTACCTGATTTCGACCGAGGACGAAGGGCTGAAAATCTCCATTGGTCTCTTCGGCGAGGCGGCCGGAGCGGAACGTGTCGAGTTGCAGGCAACGTCGCTGGGGCTCAACGCCGAGATCGCTCCGAGGACCACCGAAGGCACGGTCTACTACGTCGATATCGGACTGCCCCCCGGTCGAGGCGCTGGAAGCATCATCGACAAGTACGGCGAAGACAAAGTCCTGCTACGTGAGGAAGCTGCCTGTCCCGGTAGCAGCTGATCATCCCGGCCCGGTTAACGACATTCCAACACTGTACCTGTGGAGAATTCATGCGTCGCCTTTCGGAGATCCGAGCTGGCCTGTAAGTCGTGGTCTTTGCGCCGTTCCTTCCGCCTGGTTCTGGCGGGCGGTCAAGGCTGCGCCCGCGGAGCGTAGTGCACCCCGCCCAGGGAAGGAGCAATCAGTTTTTCCTCCATACTGTCCAGGTCAAGCCACATCGCCTGGAACCGACCGTCCACGTACCGCGTAAACAGGAAACCCGATTCATCCGGCAACCACGTCAGGTCGCTTTCTTCAAGATCTGTGTGCGTCAGGCGGCGGGCGTCATTGCCGTCGTCGACGAAGATCTGCAGACGCGCGCCGTTTCCGCGCGCACTCATGAAAGCGATGTGTCCGTCGCGGGAAGAATACTCGCCTCCCGATTCTATGAATACGGTTGAGTGGATCGGTCGATCAGTCCCGGACTCGAGGTCTTTCTCGTACAGCCCAACAATCTTTTCGCGGCGTGCAACGAACAATATGTTGTTTGAGTCTGGCGACCAGCGCAGCTGCGTCTTCGCGGCCTTAGGGTCGTCGACGACGGCGCGCGCTTCGCCACCGTCGGCGGGGACGGTCAGAATGTTGGAGCCGCGCTCTACCGTGTTCTCCAAAAACGCGATCTGCCGGCCGTCGGGGGACCACCTCGGCTGAACGACTTCTGTAGCTGAACGAAACAGCTCTCTGGCCTCGCCCGATTCGATACTCTGTCGCCAGATCCCGGCTCCTTCCTCTTGCCGCATGGTCGCGTAGACGATGGATTCTCCATCGGGCGACCAGTGCGGTGTCATCTCAACGCCCGGGTGGTCCGTGATCTTGCGATGCGAGTCCGTTGCAAGGTCGTATAGCACAAGGTCGTTGGAACCGGCGCCGCTCTGGACATAGACGATTTTCGAACCATCGGGCGACCACACCGCCTGACCGTCATTTACGTCGTTGTCTGTAATATTTCGAAACTGCCCATCGTCGAGATTGACGAGGTAAATATCGAGATCGCCATCCGCATTGCTCAGGACCAGGGCAAGCCTTTCGGAAGACGACTGACCTTGCTCGACAGTCGGAGCGCATGCTGCGAGTCCGAAGGCCATCAGGACTGGCAAGAAGGTGAGACCTGCTTTTTTCGTACGCTTCTGTTGCCTGAATACCATGCTGTGTTCGACTCCGGGGTAGTTTCGAAATGTTCGAGCGTTCCGCCGGCACGCTACCTATTCCCACCGAGCCTTGTCAAAGCCGAGGCTTAACCAGGCCCCAGTTCATCAGCCGGCCCAGTCAAGATGACAAACGGCTAGCTCTGGAATGAGACTAATTCTCACCTAGTGCCGGTTTTTCTTACAACAGCCAATGTCAGGCAGATTTAAGGGGTTGTTTTCTATGGTGAAACAGTTTCGGCATCAATATTGCATCCTCGTAGGAGAACGAGTTAAGGGAGCTCGTCTTCATCGTAAGGATCGCGAAGCATCTGTCGCTGGGGATACAGGATTTGATAACGCGGCAGGATCAAGAACAAGCGGCCGGCTACGGCCAGCCGATAACAGGGAAACGGTGACAATAATGCAAGTGAACAGATGTCTTGTCGCGGCGCTGGCACTCGGTCTATCGGGTGTTGCCTGGAGCCAGTCGACAACATATACGACGACAGAAGATTTCAATCTCGGCACGCTGAACGGTGTCGTGGCCGACCCGGACGACGAGCTTCGAATCGATCAGTCCGGATCGACCTTCCCGCTGCTGTGGATCGCGGAGGCGGGGGCGGACACGATTGCGAAAATCGATACGGATTCCGATTCGATAGTCGCACGATACGCAACATGGTTCAGACCCCGAAATGGCAGTGCCTTTTCCGGTCCCGCACCTTCGAGGTCTGCGGTAGACAGCGAGGGCAATGTCTACATCGCCAATCGCCACTTTAGCGAAAACCGACCGATCCATGTGCTGAAGATCCTCGCCGACGGCGGCGTCGACCGGAACTCGAACGGCACCATCGATACATCGGCCGGCCCCGGTGACGTGCGTTACCACACGGACGTGAACGGAGACAATCTGCTGACGACCGATGAACTCAACGACGAGCGCATAGCGTGGGCAGAGCCGATTCCCGGCACCAATAATGGCTTCGGGCGGTCGCTCTGTATTGGTCTTGACGGCAATCTTTGGGTCGGTAGCTACAACGGCTTCGCTTACTACAAGGTCGACAGCTCCGATGGCAGCGTAATCGCTGGACCGTACGCAGTAAGCTACCGCCCGTACGGCTGCGCCGTCGACTCGGACGGCATACTCTGGAGCGCCTCGTTAAGCTCGATTCTCGGCGTGTTCGACACCAATCCCGGATCCGAAGGCCAGCTGGCGGCGCTCAACAGCGGACGCGGCAGCTACGGTATCGCAATCGGTAACGGCAAAGCCTACCTGGGTGGCACGGGAAGTTCTTATACGGTTTGGGATCCCAACTCTGGCGCTGGCGAACCCGACGGCGACCCAACAACCGGTTCGTTTTCGTTTCCGGCTGTCCCGGGCATCTCTGGGCTGGGTATATCGGTCGACCAGGACGGCAATGTCGTGACGGGTAACACTCGGGTTCTGAAGTTCGACGGCGGAACCGACGTGGCGATCTGGGACGTGCCAGGTGCGAATCCCTCAGGCAATACCTCCACCCGTGGTGTGCTGCCTGACTCCGATGGCGATGTCTGGCTGGTCAATCTATCTAGCAACACGGTCGGCAAAGTCGATGGGTCAAACGGTAGTCCAATACTGACCCTGCCCGTCGGACAGCAACCCTACACCTATTCCGACGCGACCGGCGTAGGCTTCAACACCGTGACCAACCCGCAGGGTATCTGGACGGTCGTGACCGACAGCGGTACTCCGGGCCAGGGCTGGGACAGCGTGAGCTGGAACGGCGAGCCCGAGGGCAACGTACCAGCGGGCGCGAACCTGATCATCGAAGCACGCGCAGGTGACGCACTGCCGATCACTGACGGTTACGATCCCGTGCCCGGCAACGGTGTCGGCGGTCTCGGTCTGACCGGCCAGTATCTGGAAGTCCGTGCACGCTTGCAGAAAGGCGACAGCGAGCTCGGCCCGGTACTGTCGGATCTGACCGTCAATCAGCTGATTGAGCAATTGTCCTGCGACGTCGATGACAACGGCCAGGTGGACATCAACGATATCCGTGCCATTTCAGCGCGGCGCAATCAGACGGTTCCGCCCGCCGACCCGATCTACGATATCGACGGCAACGGTGTCATCAACGTGAACGATTCACGTCAATGCGTATTGGAATGCACGAATTCACGATGCGCACCGTAACCGAACGGGAAATTAATAAACGCCTAACCATTGGAGGAATTTAAGGTGATTACTACAACTATAAAGCGTCTTCGTTCGGCGCTCGCCGCCAGCCTGCTCTTGGGGCTCGCAGTCGCGGTACAGGCCGATCCTGTAACCCTGGAGTTGGCCCCTTCTGCCCAGACGGCAGGTACGGGTGACGGGGTATCGCTGGACCTGGTGATTTCTGGTCTGGACTCCGAGGGAGCGGACTCGCTGGGCGATTTCGACATCGACATTGCATTCGACGCGGCGCGGCTGCTGCTCGACAGCTTTACTCTCACTGACTTGCTCGGGGACCTTGGCCTGGGTGACGCGATCGATCTCAGCGCTGACCTTGGCGGGGGACTCTTGAACCTCGTGCTGATCAGTCTCCTGGAGACGGACGACCAGAATTGCATCTTCTGCATCGGACCGTTCCTCGACGAGATCCAGGGCAGCTCGTTCGTACTGGCTACCCTGAACTTCAGCGTTCTCGACCTGGAGCCGGGCAACAGCACGACCGTATCCATTGCCGGTGTCAATGCGCTTGGCGACGGATTCGGTCTCCCGCTTGAGATTGCCGAGCTCGGTGACGCGGTTATCCGCAACCCGTCCATCGGCGTGCCAGAGCCTGGAACGCTGTCGCTGATCGGCATGGGCCTGCTCGCGATCTTTGGCCTTCGCTCGAGAAGGCGCGAGATCCGGGTCTAGCTGTAGTCTTTCTCAATCCTTGAAACGGGCAGAGGTCTCCTCTGCCCGTTTCGCCTCCTTTAAGCGGAATTTGTGATGCGGACATCGATCGCGGCTTTACTGTGCCTCGCCGCTACCGGCGCGGCGGCTGAAACGGAAGAGAAAGAGCTACCGATTTCGGAAGTGGTGGTCGTTGGCACCCGGTCGGAGTCGCCGATGCTGGAGGTGCCGTACTCGGTGCACCGCATCGACGAGACGCTGATTCGGTCGGATCTCTACCGCACGCTGCCGCAGGCTCTGAGCCGGGTTCCGGGCGTGGTGGTCCAGGAAACTTCGGCCGGCCAGGGGTCACCGTTTATTCGAGGATTCACCGGGTTCCGGAACCTGCTGCTCGTGGACGGCGTCCGGCTCAACAATTCGGTGATGCGAGACGGCCCGAATCAGTATTGGGCGACGGTTGACGTGCATGCGCTCGGCCGGCTCGAGGTCTTGAGTGGATCGGCGGGCGCCCTCTACGGCACAGACGCCATCGGGGGCACCGTCAATGCGGTGAGTCGCGATATCACGGGGACCAAGACAGACGTATTCCTCAGGCTTTCCTCCGCCGAGGAATCGGCAACGCTGCGGCTGCAACACGACCAGACCTTTAGCGACAGTCTCGCCATGTCGTTTGGCGTCACGGCGAAGAGTTTCGGCGATCTCGAGGGCGGCGACGAGGTCGGCACCCAGACCAACGTGGGGTACGACGAAACGGATTTCGATTTGAAGCTGCAGTACCGCCTGTCGGACACCTGGCAGTCTTCACTCGTTCATCATCAAGTCAGTCAGGATGACGTACCCCGCACGCACAAGACCACGGCCGCGATATCGTGGCGCGGCACGTCCGTCGGGTCGGAGCTCGTTCGCGATCTCGACCAGGACCGTCGACTGACCTATGTGCGATTGATCGGCGATTCGCCCTGGCAGTGGGCTGACGAAGCCGTCTTCACGTTGTCCAATACTAAGACCGAAGAGTCACGTTTCCGACTGCGATCCGGCGACCGGCAGGACACTCAAGGATTCGACGTTGACACGTTCGGAGCCACGGCTCAGTTCACCAGCGCATCGCCCGTCGGGACGCTGACCTACGGAGCCGAGTTCTATCGTGACGACGTCGACTCGTTCAGCTCTCGAAATCCGGTCCAGGGGCCGGTCGGCGACGACGCGCAATACGACCTGTTCGACGTCTTCCTGCAAAACCAGATCGAGCTGGACGACCGAACTGACGTTATCGTCGGGTTGCGGCGTACTCGAGCCAGTGCTGTCGCTGACAGCGTACTGGATCCCGAAACCGACGCGGTTATCAGGATCGATGAAGACTACTCGAAGACCGTGGGTAACCTCCGCATCCAGCGTAGCTTCATGTCTGAGAAATTAAGTCTTTTCGCCGGAGTCAGCCAGGGCTTCAGGGCACCCAACCTGTCTGACCTCACGCGCTTCGATACGGCGCGAACGGATGAGTTTGAAGTGCCGACTCCCGGTCTGAGGCCCGAGAAATTCGTGTCCCATGACCTCGGCCTCAAATGGGCGGCTGGTCGGCACTATGGGTCGGCGACGCTGTTCTACACCGACGTCGATGACCTGATCATCCGTTTCCCGACGGGTCGCACCGTGGACGGCGATGCCGAGATCACCAAGGACAACGCCGGCGATGGATTCGTGCGTGGACTGGAGTTCAGCGGCGGTCTGTCGATCGGCGAGAACTGGCAACTGTCCGCGACGATGACGGTGATGGACGGAGAGGTCAGCACATTCCCGACCTCCGAATCCGAGTTGGTCGATGAACCACTCGACAGGCTTCTACCGTTCACGCTGCAAACCAGGCTCCGCTATAACGCACCGTCAAGAACGTGGTGGACAGAAGCCGAGCTCCTGCACGCAGACAAGGCAGACGAGCTGTCCACGCGGGATCAGTCCGACACCAGCAGAATACCGCCCGGCGGAACGCCCGAGTACAACGTCCTGCACTGGAGAGCCGGCTGGCAACCGGGCGGCAAAGTCAGCGTCGTCGCCGCCGTCAACAACCTGATGGACGAGGACTACCGGGTCCACGGGTCCGGCACCAACATGGCCGGCCGGAATTTCATCCTGTCCGTCGAATCGCGCTTCTGATCTGAACCGATCTCGCTCAATGGCCCCGGCGACACATCGCTGGGGCTTCTCGTTCCCATCCCAATGATGCCTGTACAGCCTATTTGTACCGGTAGTTCGCTTGCGCGACAGAGCAGAATTGGAAATAATTCGCGCCCTCAATGCCGGTATAGCTCAGTTGGTAGAGCAACTGATTTGTAATCAGTAGGTCCCGAGTTCGACTCTTGGTGCCGGCACCATTCCAAGCCCTTGCAACATCTGACGTTGATTCACGGGTTCGCAGCCCGGGGGTGTAGCAAGCATCCCCAAAGCACCGATTCGCAAATCATACTACCGTCGTCGCGCGGCGACGCACGCGCGCCAGCGATTCAGATCACAAACGGACTGCGTCACGTATCGACCCGATCTGGCGTGTCCGGGGCCTTCAGTGTCCCAATGGTCTTCTCAGCACCGTTTAAACCAATCAGCCTATCGCAACGTCCAACAGTCTAAACGCTGACACATTTTGGCTAACGGGTTTTTGAGAGGGGGAGCTCATTGAACAAGGCGATTGGTTGGGTATTAGTGGTCAGCATGACTGCGGCTTGCAGCGGAACAGAATCGAAAAGCACTACAAGCAGCCAGCCTAAGTCGGCACAGTTTGGCACTTGGGGCGTAGAGCTCGAGCACCTGAGCGATACCGTTGATCCGGGCGACGATTTCTATCGCTACGTCAACGAAGGCTGGATCGAGTCAACCTCTCTCCCACGAGGGTACTCTTTTTACAGTGAACCCTGGGTCGCCCAAGCCAGGGCCCTGACGCAGGTTGAGGAAATAGTCCGGAACGCCGTTCAGGGCGATCTCTCAGAGGGTTCCGCCGAGAAGCGCGTTGCCGATCTCTATGCGGCGTACATGGATACGTCCGCTGTCGACGAACGAGGGCTGCGTGTACTCGCGGCGGACCTCGATGCGATTCTACGGCTGAACGACTACGAGGGGATTGCTGCCTGGATGGCTAATCCGCGTTCAAACTCAGTCTTCCACCTCCTTGTCCAGCCACCGGTCACAATGCGGGGCGGGTACATCCTGACGCTTGCCCAGTACAGGGTGACGGGCCTTGGTCTGCCGGGACAGGAGTATTACGAAAGCGACGAGCAAAACTATCAGGACGTCCGCCGCTCATATGTTGCCTTTATCGCGTCTACGTTGAGCCGCGCCGGTGTCGACCGGCCAGGGGAACGCGCCAAAGAAATACTCGAGCTGGAGACAGCGTACGCCAACGTCATGTGGGATTTCGCCAGGCTGCGTGATGCCGGCGCAGCGTTTAACCTGATACCTCGACCCGAGCTGGAAGACCACGCGCCAGGATTTCCCTGGCAGGCGTTTCTCGAGGCGCGCGGCGTCGGCGATATCGAAAGCATCAACATCGGCGTAGGAGCGCTTAGCGAGAGTGCTGCGTTGTTCGAGCAGTTTTCCGTCGAGACATGGGCCTCGTTTCTCGCGTTCCACTGGATCAATAATCACGCCGACCTTCTTCCCGAGCCGTTCGGGAGTGCTGCGTTCGACTTCTATGAGTCCGGTCTCTGGGGCGTCGAGGACCGGAAGATCAGAAGCGAAAGAGCATTGGAGTTCGTCCAACGTCATCTCGGCGACGATATCGGGGTGCTCTACACCCAGAAGTATTTCCCGGATGCCTATCGCGAGAAGGTGGACGAACTGGTCTTCTACATCCGAAAAGCGTTCCGCGAAAGGTTGAGGCAGACCGATTGGATGGATGAACCGACAAAGGCGGAGGCCCTGGCGAAACTGGACGCCATTATCGTCGAGGTGGGCCTGCCTTCTGCCGGCATTGACTGGTCGAAGCTCTTAACTCGCCCTGACGATCTGGTCGGGAATTACACACGATTGATGGACTACCAGTGGGAGGCGCAAAGGGCTCGAATCGGGCGGCCCATTACGCGCTACGGTGACTGGAACATGCATCCGCACCGTATTGGCGCAGGCTACCACCAGCAGTACAACAAGATCTTTGTGACGGCAGGGGCGATGCTCGCACCGTTCTTCGACCCGAATGCCGATCCGGCCGTCAACTTCGGTGCGATAGGCCAGACCATCGCCCATGAGTTCGGACATGCCCTCGACGATCAAGGGTCGAGATTCGATCGAAACGGCGTGCTTCGAGATTGGTGGTCGAGAGAGTCGAGAGCTATGTACCAGGCGCGAACCGGAGCTCTGATAGAACAGTACGCCGAGTACTCCCCCGTCTCCGGCGTGTTCCTGGCTTCGAGACAGATGATAGGGGAAATAGTGGGTGACCTTGTCGGAACCTCAATCGCCTATCGAGCTTACGAACTGTACGTTGAGGATCACTATGAAGATGGTGCGCCCGTTCTAGACGGATTCACGGGTGGGCAGCGCTTCTTCCTCAGCACCGCCCAGCAATCGCGCACGATCGCGACCGAGCAGCAACTTCGGGATATCGCGCTGAATTGGTCGCACGCGCCAGCGAGATATCGTGTCAATGGGGTGCTGCGGAACATGGAAGAATGGCATCGTGATTTCGCCGTTAAGCCCGATTCTTCGCTCTACCTGGATCCCGGTGACAGGGTCACTCTTTGGTGAGACTTGTTGCGTCTAGGGCGAGCGACGCGAGAAGGTCAGACCCTAAGACAAACTGGACAGGCACACATCGGAAGGGTTCTGGAATGCACCTGTCCAAGGACCATTAGGACTCGCCGGTATAACGCCCCTTGCTGCAAATCGCGGCCAATCAAGATCCATCAGCGGCTAACTGTCGTTGACTAGGAAAAAACCTCGGGCCGACTGCAGATCGAGTTGAATCGCGCGACCCATAGAATTCGCCCGTCAGGCGCACCGCATTCGTCATAATCGGCAGCCCTGCCATTTCACCTGGTCAATCAATCCCACCAGCGAGCCGATGGGAATCAACAACCTCCCGCATGTTTGCAGAATCGAATTTAAAAACCGCATTTAGGATATTCAGACTATATTTGACTCGACGATACTTCGGCCTCGATACTGAATCGGCCGGTGTTCCGGCCGGCATGCATAGGGGACCAACACCATGTACCGAGACTTTCTGAAGTACGTCGCGTTGTCGTTAGGTCTGATTGCGTCGTCGGCCGCCATGGCCCACTCGACGTTCGAGTTCCGGACGCCGACCGGGTATCTGAACCCGGTCTATGATTCCGCCTCTCTCACCGTTCCGAACGACTACGTTTTCTACGAGATCAACACGCTCGAAACCGATCTCGAAACCGACCTGCGCGCAGCCATACTCGAGTCGTCCAACATCGCGTATGTCAATTGGCTCAATATCGATTTCGACAACCCCGAAGTGTCGCTTCGCGGCGTCGGCACCAGCGTGGTCGCCCGCGTCGCCGGCATCGACCAGGTCTACGCATCCGTCAGGATACGGATTCCGTCCTGGGCGAGGCTGCTCTGCGGCTCGTATTTGACGGGCTCGGTCGACATTCGAAATCTCGCCGTGTCGACCCAGTATGACTACTACAACGGCGTCATTCAGGACGTCGATATCGAACGCAGCAGCCTCAACGTCAACGTCGGTTGCTCGAACATCATCGGCGACCTGATACTCGACCTGGTGCAGGTGTTCGTCGATCTCGACGACCTCGCATCCGACTTCGTCGATGGGGCGGCCGATGATATCGCCGGGCGGTATCAGAACCTGTTCTCGCTGCAGGACGCTCTGCAGGGACTGCAGGTCAGCGGCAACCGGGAGATTCAGGAAGCCGCCGAGGATGCGCTCGGCTTCCTGGGCGGTGTCCGCAGTGCGGCTGCCAACTTCATCGCGAACGAGATCACCGACGACCTGATCGACCGGCTGAACCTGCAGACCCAGGCGGAGATCAATCAACTCCAGGAGCGACTTGCCGGCCTGGTCGATTACATCGCGATCAACCTGCCGCAGCTCGACACGATGACCCTGAGCCAGCTCGCCAGCGCGAACTTCGATCTGTCGAACTACCTCACTGTCAATCTTCCGGGTCTCAGGAACTACCTGATCAACGAGCTCAACGGCTACTACGCCGACGCGGTCGCCGCGGTCGGAAGTATTGAGGCCGAGGCGATCCAGGCGCTGGAAGACTTCGTCGGCACCGACTGGGCAAGCATCTTCGGTGGCGTCAATGTGCGGCTGCGCGTCTATCGGTCGCAGCACCTGGTCGTCCTCGATGCGTTCCACGACGCGCCGTCGAAGTTCGAAGGGCGTGCCGAAGCCAATGCGCCGTGCTTCCCGAACTACACCGTGCAGCCCGTCGCGAACGCGAAGCGCTATCGCATCTTCAATGGCGCGGGCGATGTGTACTACCAGGGACTCGACCGGACCCACATGACAGCAGGCTTGTTGCGCGGCGTCATCGCCGAGAGCCGGCTGGGTCTGAAGAGCTACATGACACAAGGTACGGTGACCTTGTATGCGTGGGGAGACTATTGGGGCGATCCCGCCGATTTTCGTTGGCCGCTGTGCCCGATTGCCCAACCGATTGGAGGTGGGGGCGGAACGCCACCGCCGCCGCCACCGCCGCCACCACCGCCGCCGCCGCCACCGCCGCCACCACCACCGCCACCGGATCCATGGGACCCGCCGATACCGCCGGGTGGGGAGATTCCCTAGCGGCACCAGTGTCAGAACGAGCGACTGGATAAAACGTGTGACATGAAACAGGGTCGAGTCACCGAAAGATGGCTCGACCCTTTTCCTTAACCTCGATCGCCCGGGCTTTGACCGTTGCCTTTCGATGGCGACGGCAACGGCGCATTCAGCATTCGCAGCTCCAATACGCTGAAGTTCTCAACCGTTCGGATATCGTCTTGCAGCAAGAGCTAGCGGATCGGATCTGCCTGCCCACTGGATTTATTATCGCTACGCACTAAACTGACCCTGTTCGATCATTACCATATCGGCGTGCGGTCCGACTACGGGCGCCTGAGTCTCTGCCAACAACGTACCAGCGAGGCCCCGGCGGGAAATGACCGTTGTTCTGCAGATTGCCGAGAACATACTGCTCCTGAGTTTTATGGGGCTCGCCTTTCTGTTCCTCGAGAACAATCGGTCTTACGTCAGGCAGGCGACGGCCAACATTCTGTTCGGCCTCTGCTTCGGCCTGACGGCCGCACTCGTAACCGTCGTGCCGGTAACGCTCGGGGACGGTGCTACCGTGGATGCCAGGGCGGGCCCCGTTATTCTGTCGGGCATTGTCGGCGGTCCTATCGCCGCTGCCATTGCCGGCGTGATGGGCGCCGCCGCGCGGGGTTTCGTCGGCGGGAGCTTCACGTTCTCGGGGGTGGCGGTCTACCTTGTCTACGCAGTGATGGGGCTGGCGCTCAGACACTTTCGCGTCGTGCTGGTCGAGAAACTGCCGAGCCTGCGGGCCACTCTGATAACCGTTTTCGCCTCGCTGTGTGGCGCGGCGTCGATGTTCGTGTTGATCCAGCCTTTCGAGCGAGCGTTGCGATGGCTCGTCGATGACCTGCCGTTGATTTTCGTCGCCAATACACTGTCGGTCGCCTATTCGATCGCGTGCATCAGCCTCGTCCTGATTTTCGTGAGAAAGTCGGCTGAGGTTGACCGCGTCAACGATGCCCTGAGTCTTGCGAAGCGAGCCGGGCGTTTCGGTATCTGGGATTACGATATCGCCAGCGGCAAGCTGGTCTGGGACGACGTGTCCCGGGAGCTCCACGGCGTGGAGCCGTCGGCGTTTAATGGCAGGTTCGAGGACTGGGAAAGGAGTGTGCACCCGGACGACCTCGACCAGGCCAAGAAAAGGTTCTTTGCATCGCTGGCAGAAGGTTCGGACGGAATCTTCGACGCCGAATACCGGGTTCGGCTGCCGGATGGCAGGCTGAACTGGATCAAAGGCGATGCCATCGTCATTCGCGACCAGAACGGCAAGCCCGTCAGGGTCGCCGGATCGAACATCGATCTGACGGCGATTCGCAGGACCGAAAACCAGCTGGCAGAGGCCAAGTCCGTCGCGATCCAGGCGCAGAAAATAGAGACCGTCGGGCAGCTGACCGGTGGTATCGCGCACGATTTCAACAATCTGCTTGCCGTCGTAATGGGTAATCTCGAATTGTTGCTAATGAAGATGCAGGGGGAGGGTTTCTCTCGCGAGGAAGCAACACGCTACATCGAAGACAGTCTGATGGCAGCGAAGCGCGGCGCAGAGCTCACGCAGAATATGCTGGCCTATGCGCGAAAGGCGCAGCTCCTGCCCGTCGCACTCGACATCAACGAAGTCGTTCGCCAGACCGAACAGTGGATTAGCAGAACCATAGAAAGCAGCATCCGGATGAGCATGAAGCTCGAGGATGACATCTGGCTGACGATGGCCGACATGGGCTCGATGCAGAGTACATTGGTTAACCTGCTGGTCAACGCGAGGGATGCGGTCGCAGGTTCCGGCCGGATCAGCATCACGACCGCCAACGTTGAAATCGACCGCGAGTTCACAGGCCATGACGGGGAGCGAGTGGAACCCGGTCGATATGTCATGCTCGCCGTCGGGGACGACGGCATTGGTATGGACACTGATGCGATGGACAGGATGTTCGACCCCTTCTACTCGACGAAACCGGTCGGGCAGGGAACGGGTCTGGGGCTTTCTACTGTGCAGGGTTTCGTCAAGCAGTCGCGCGGAGCGATCAAGGTCGAGTCGGCGCCGGGTGACGGGACGCTGATTCGATTGTACTTTCCGGCGCTCGACGATGCCGATCAGACTTCAGTCCACGACCTGTCCGGGGACGCGCCCGGGTCCTGGAAACAAAAGACCTCGGCGCTCATTCTTCTCGTGGAGGACCAGGATGACGTTAGAACGGTCATCCGGCGCATGCTCGAGTCTGGCGGGCACAAAGTACAGACGGCAAAAAGCGGCGACGAGGCATTCGATCTGCTCAAGCTTAACGGCCGATTCGATCTCGTGGTGACGGACATCGTCATGCCGGGCGAACTGCAAGGGCCGTCACTGGCCAGGGCAGTCAGGGAGCAGCACCCGCACATGCGCTTCCTGTACATTACGGGCTACGACAGTCGGCCGAATACGCATGAAGAGGACGTCGACGAGGATGCCATAAGGCTAATGAAGCCCGTCACGCAGGGCCAGCTGCTGAATGCCGTTTCTGCGACGTTAAACGGATCGACATAGCTCGCCAGGCCCGTGTCTTACTGTACGGCAGCCAGTCACGGCGCTCGCCTCGCTACTTTGCCTTCTTGATCGGAATAATCACCAGCGCGCCGATCAGTCCGGCAATGCCGGCCGTGTAAAGCAACAGCGTATAGTTCTGGTTCGCCGCGTCCGCCACGCCCAACAGCATCGCGCCGAATAGCGGCGCCACCGTCTGCGGCAACGCATTCGCGATGTTGAACACGCCAAGGTCCTTGCCCGCATCGTCCGGATTCGGCAGGACGTCGATAACGAGCGCAAGCTCAACAGCCATGTAGACACCCGTCGCCACGCCCAGCAACGCCTCGATTAAATAGAAGTGCGCGACCGTCTCGGCGTGTGCCAACAGGGCCGTGCCGATGCCGAAGATCAGCGTCGACCAGGCGACGAACGCTTTCCTCTTGCCCGTCGCATCGGAGATCTTGCCGGCGCCCCAGCAGACGAGCATCAGTGCGATCGTGTAGATCAGCACGCCCCGTGTGACTACGGCAGGCGCCTCCTCCACGCTTAGCTCAAGTTCATCCTGCAGATAGAACAGGCGGAATGTCGTAAACATGAATGTGGCCAGCATGATCATGAAACGCGACAGCCAGACCAGCGAGAAGTCAGGATGCTCGCGAGGACTGACCCAGAATGTGCTGATCCATTCGGTGGGCTTCATTGGCGGCGGTTTCTCGTCCAGCCGCTGGTCAGGTAGGACGATGGCGTACACAATCATCGCCACGATCGCGAAGATCGACGGCAGGCCGAACATCAACAGCATCTCATTGGCGAAGATCTCAGCGACATAGGTTCCGCCGAGCACGCCCAGATTGATCGCGATGCCGAGCAGCGCGGAAACGCTGGCTCGTTGCTGCGGCGGCACCTGGTCCGAAACTGTGGCAATGAACGGAGCGAGTGCGGCATTGGCGGCAAGCTGCACCAGGCACCAGCTCAGCGTCATCATGGGCACGCTGGGTGACAGGGCCATCGCAACGAGACCGACTGCCATGACGATCGTCCCGCCAACGATCCACGGACGACGTCGGCCCCAGCGAGAGGTGGTCCGATCGGAGAGCCGCCCGAAAATGACGTTGGCGACAACGGCGACGATGGCGCCGAATCCTGCAACGATTCCCAGCGCCGACGTCTTCTCGGCGTCGGGCACGATAGTCTGTATTTTGAGGCCGAGCCCGACGATAGCGGGTCCCAGCAATGCGACGAAGAACACAAACTGGGCGAGTAACAGCGCCGCAATGAACTTAGGGCCGACGCGCTTGCCCGGTAGCGTAGTTCCCATCCGTCTTTGTCCCCCCGGACGATTCTCTTCACCCTGTTAGCTCGACGGCTGTCGGGTGTTCTTATTGTTGCCGAGCCCGGTCAGAGACTACGCTCACGTTCAGCCAACGCTACCGGATCCGCGGCCGATCATTGGTCTGGCGGTCGGTCGCCGACACTGCCGCTACTGGCGACGGAGGTGGCTGTCGCGACATCTTAACTGAATGTCAGGCTTGGGCAGAATGGCTTAAAGAACGCCACGAATCAGCCGATACACCGTACTGAAGCCGCGAATAAACACCGAATTGGGGTTGCGGCAAGGATTTTGTGTGTCAAACGGCGTCACCGGCTGTGGCAGGACCGTTTGCGATGGCGATCAGAGTGTCAGCGATTCATGAAGAACCCACCGACCGACACGAGCGATAAGCAGGACTCCATCGAGGTCCAGCTGCTGGAGGCGGTTACGCGTGCTCAGTCGCAGTTCGTCATAACCAGCGACACGAATGCTGTGTTCGACGGCATGCTGACGGCGCTGTTGTCGCTAACCGATAGCGAATACGGCTTTATCGGCGAGGTGTTTCACGAAGACGATGGCAGCCCCTATCTGAAAACCCATGCCATCACGAATATCGCGTGGGACGACGAAACACGAGCCTTGTACGAAGAGAACGCAGAGCAGGGACTCGAGTTTCGAAATATGCAGTCCCTGTTCGGCAGCGTCATGACCAGCGCCGCGGCTGTGATCGCAAACAGCCCATCGACAGACCCGAGGCGAGCCGGTATTCCGGAGGGGCATCCCCCGCTGGACGCTTTCCTGGGGCTGCCGTTCTTTCATCGCGACAAGATGATCGGCATGGTCGGTATCGCCAACCGCGAGGGCGGCTACAACAAGGAACTGATCGACTCGCTGCGTCCGTTCCTGACGACCTGCACCAACCTGATCCTGAGCGTTCGAAGCCGTCTCGACCAGGCCGCTGTCGAAAAGTCTCTGCGTGAGAGCGAGGCCCGGGGCAGAGCGATCCTGGACAACGCAGAAGACGCCATCATAACGATCGACCACACCGGAACGATCGAATCCTGCAACCGCGCCGCGGGCAAAATCTTCGGTTACGGCCACAACGAACTCGTCAGCATGAACGTTCGAGACCTGATGCCTGCCGAACACAGCGAACGACACGACAGCTATATCCAGTCCCACATGCGCACCGGGCGAGGCCGCATCATCGGCGTGGGTCGCGAGCTGATCGCCAAGCGTCGGGACGGCAGCGAATTCCCGATCGAGCTGACCGTCAACGAACTCAAGCTCGAAGGCAAGCGCCTGTATGTCGGTATGCTCCGCGACATCACGGAACGAAAAGCGAACGAGGAACAGCGCAGCAAACTGACGACGGAGCTGACCGTACGTCTCAACGAGGTCAATCGCCTCAACGAAGAGAATGCGATGCTCAGTGACCTCGGCAGCTATCTGCAGGCTTGTGCCACGAAGCCCGAGGCGTATGACGTGCTGCTGGCACACGCGCGAGTGTTGTTTCCCAATGAGAGCGGCGCGCTCTACATCCTCACCGATACGGAAGGCTCCGATTGCGTGATCAGTTGGGGTGATGAGCAGGACCTGCTCTCGCATCCGATACAGAAGCACGATTGCTGGGCGCTGCGGCGCGGCGTCGTCCACGAGTCCAGCGACTCGAAGGCGTCGTTGCGTTGCCGTCACTACAACGGCATCGGCGCGGGCAGCCAGTACTGCATCCCGGTAATGACCCAGAACGGACCGATCGGCCTGCTGACACTGCACGTGCCGGTGGATGAGGCACAGGAGAAACGCGAAGTCGACGCGGAGCGCACGCTATCGCTGATGAACGGTATCGCCGATCGTCTTGGCCCAACCCTGTCGGGAATCGAACTTCGCAATCAGCTCCACGAAGACTCGATACGTGACCCGCTGACCAAGCTCTACAACCGTCGGTTCCTGGACGAGACGCTGCACCGGGAGCTGCTGCGCGCGCGTCGCTCCGATCAGCCCGTGTCGGTCATCATGCTGGATATCGACAAGTTCAAGCAGGTGAACGATGAGCACGGCCACGATACTGGCGATCAGGTCCTGGTGGAGCTCGCCGATCAGCTGACGCGGTCCGTGCGAGACGAGGATATTGTCTATCGCTTCGGTGGCGAGGAGTTTGTCATCGTGCTGCCGGCCGCAGGCCTCGACGCGGCTCGGGAGCGAGCTCTCGCCGTCAGCCGCGACGCACGACGGGTCCGTGTGGAAACGGCGACCAAGCCGATCAAGATCACGATCTCGGCCGGCGTTGCGACCTTTCCCGAACACGGCGAGACCAACGAAAAACTGCTCGTGCAGGCCGACAAGGCCTTGTACCTCGCCAAGCAGTCGGGTCGCGACCGCATCGAGCTGGCGTCCGTTCTAGAGGCGTCCTAGCGGCCGTTCCTCTTCTTGCGCGATCCGCCTGACTTGACGGCGGGGGCGGGCATGAAGTGCGTTGTGAAGAATTCGCCGAGCATCTCAAACTCCTCGATGCGTGCAGAACCCTTGCGCCAGGCCAGGCCGATAGTCCGCACGCTCCGGTCGCTGACCGCGTGCATCTCTACGCGCGTGTTCTTCAACATCGCGGACCCTCGGGCCATGTCCGGCAGGAAGCTGACGCCCAGGTCTGCGTCGATCATCTCGACCAGCGTCAGCAGGCTGCTTGCCGAGAACTTCTGGACCTTCTGCAGGTTGCGAATCTTGCAGGCCTCGAGCGCGTGATCGCGCAGGCAGTGCCCGTCTTCGAGCAGCAGGATACTGTCGGACTCCAGCTGGCTGACGCGAAAGTCGTCGGGGTCGATTCGCCCTGAGCCTCGTCGATAGGCAAGCGCGAAGCGGTCCTCGAACATCGGCAGAACGTCGGCGCCCTTCAGCTCGAACGGTAAGGCCAGAAGCAACACATCCAGCGTTCCCTCCATCAGTTTTTCATACAGGCGCTGCGTCTGATCCTCGACCAGGAACAGCTTCAGGTCCGGGTAGCGTCGCCGCAGCTTGGGCAGTACCTTCGGCAGCATGAACGGCGCGATCGTCGGAATAACGCCGAGGCGAAGCTCTCCGCCAAGCGGCTTCTGGTGCCCGCCGGCGATGTCGACGAGCTGCTCGATATCCTGCAGGCACAGCCTCGCCTGAATCGCGACCTGCCTCCCGACCGAGGTTATCGTGACACGCCGGTTGGTGCGGTCCACCAACTGCGCGCCCAGCAGAGTCTCGAGCTCACGAATGGCGTTCGAGAACGCCGACTGGGAGACGAAGCAGCGCTCCGCTGCCCGTCCAAAGTGCCCCGTTTCCGCCAGGGCCGAGAAGTACTGCAATTGCTTTGTCGTTGGAAGCCTCATCCATGCATTTTATCGATTGTAATGATCGAAATAAACCATTTTTCATTCGATCGACGCAACCGTAACATTAGGTAACTTAAACTTAAGGAGCACTCCCATGCAGGTTAACATCGGTATCTCGGAAGGGCACCGACAGAAGCTGGCCGAAGGGCTGTCAAGGCTGCTGGCGGATAGCTACACGCTCTATCTCAAGACACACAACTATCACTGGAACGTCGAAGGTCCGATGTTCAACACGCTGCACCTGATGTTCGAAGGGCAGTACACGGAGCTCGCAACGGCGGTTGACGAGATCGCTGAGCGAATCCGTGCGCTCGGAGAGCGCGCGCCTGGCTCGTACTCGAGCTATGCCGGCCTCACGAGCATCGAGGAAGGCAGTGGAGACGAGTCTGCGGAGGAAATGATCCGGCAGCTCGTGCTTGGTCAGGAAGCAGTGGTCAGGACGGCGCGCAGCGTGTTCCCGATCGCCGATGAGGCAAGCGACGAGCCTACCGCCGACCTGCTGACGCAGCGTATGCAGATACATGAAAAGAACGCCTGGATGCTGAGAAGCATGCTGGCCTGAATAACCTATCGATTAACAGCTAAAAGGAGAGAAGCACGTGTTTGAATCATTTGAAGGAAAAAAACTGCCGGACGTCACGTTCAAGACCCGCGAAGATCATGACTGGGTTGAGAAAACGACGGCCGACATCTTCGGCGGCAAGACCGTTGTCGTCTTTTCGCTGCCTGGCGCATTCACGCCGACGTGCTCGTCGTCGCATGTGCCGCGTTACAACCAACTGGCACCGAAGTTCGCCGAGTTGGGTGTCGACGAGATCATTTGCGTTTCGGTCAATGACGCATTCGTCATGAACGAGTGGAAGCTCGCGCAGAATGCTGATCGCATCACCTTCCTGCCGGACGGCAACGGCGAGCTGACCGACGGCGTCGGCCTGCTGGTTGGCAAGGAAGACCTGGGCTTCGGCAAGCGCTCATGGCGTTACTCGATGCTCGTCAAGGATGGCGTCGTAGAGAAGATGTTCATCGAGCCGCAGGAGCCGGGCGACCCGTTCCACGTTTCTGACGCGGATACGATGCTCAAGTACCTCGACCCCAACGCAGAAGCGCCGCTCGACGTAACCGTGTTTTCGCGTCCGGGCTGCCCGTTCTGCGCGAAGGCCAAGGGCCTGCTTCGCGACGCCGGCATCGAGTTCGAAGAGCTGGTATTGAACCGCGACTACACGGACCAGACGCTGCGCGCGGTTGCTAATGCGACGACGTACCCGCAGGTGTTCGTTGACGGCCAGCTGATCGGCGGCTCCGACGATCTCGAGACGTGGCTGTCTGAGCGCAACACGTCAGACAGGGCTGCGTAAGTCGTCAACGTCGCGCGGGGGTTCCCGCCTCGCGAAAGCTCGAACGATGGCCGGATGCGCTTCGCGCTCCGGCCATTTTTGTTGGGACGAGACTCGGACCAGGGCCTGAGCTTAGAGGTCCGAATATGGCTAGTTTGCCGGTTCGACCGTCGTATACTGCATTGCATGATTGCAGCAGCAGAACAAGCCATTTTCGAGCGGGCCCGACTGTCTCGCGACGCGCGCTTCGACGGTCGCTTCTTTGTAGGCGTCAGAACGACCGGTATCTACTGTCGCCCGGTCTGTCCGGCGAACGCGCCGAAACGCGAGAACATCGAGTTCTATCCCAGTGCGGCCGCCGCCAGCGAAGCGGGCCTTCGCCCCTGCCTGCGTTGCCGGCCGGAAACCGCACCGGGCACTCCGGCATGGCTGGGGACGTCGACAACGGTCCGGCGCGGGCTTCGGCTGATCGAGAGCGGAGCCTTGGACAACGACGGCGTCGATGTGCTGGCGGAGAGACTCGGGGTCACGTCCCGCCACCTGCGCCGACTGTTCCAGAAGCACCTGGGAGCGAGCCCGTTGTCCGTCGCGAACACGCAGCGATTGCACTTTGCGAAGCGGCTCATCGACCAGACTGACCTGCCGCTGCGCGAAGTCGCCTTCGCGGCCGGCTACCAGAGCGTCCGCCGCTTCAACGATGAGTTCCGGAAGACGTACCAGCGGTCGCCAAGAGAGCTGCGGGCAAGGCGACGCAGCCGCCAAATCGATGGCAACGCCCTGACCGTTCGTCTGCGCTATCGCGAACCATTCGACTGGGACCAGGCCTTGGGTTTCTTCGTCTTTCGAGCAACGCCCGGCGTCGAGTCCGTCGGACAGAACGAATATACAAGAAGCATCCGCCATGCCGGCAGCGACGGACTGATCCGTGTTCGACACGACGAGCCAGGCTCGCTGTCTGTGAGTATTCACGGCGTGCCGACGAGCGCTATCTTCCCGATCGTACAGCGCGCTCGATCGATGTTCGACGTAGACGCGCCGGTCGCAGAGATCGAGGCATGCCTGGAACGCGATCCCGAGCTTGCAGGCCGGCTTCCGGACGCGAGAGGAGTTCGCGTACCCGGCGTCTGGAACGGATTCGAACTCGCCGTGCGCGCGATCCTGGGCCAGCAAGTGTCCGTGGCGGCGGCGACAACCATGGCAGGTCGCGTCGCCGAGCGTTATGGCGATGCCGTGCAGTTCGACGGCCATGCAGACATCACGCGGCACTTTCCGGAACCGGAACGGCTGGCGCGCGCGAGGTTTAACGACATGGGCCTGATCGGCAGCCGCATTCAGAGCATTCGCGACCTTGCGCGAGCGGTCGTCAAAGGGGACCTGTCTCTCAACGAAGACGCCGACCCTGTCGAGACCCGGCAGGAACTGTTGAAAATACGTGGCATCGGCGACTGGACCGCACAATACATTGCAATGCGCGCGCTAAAAGACCCGGATGCATTTCCGGCGTCCGATCTTGGCCTGCTGCGCGCCTTCGATGAGAGCCTGGGTCGCCGCATCAAGCCCGCTGAACTCGAGAATCTGTCGGAGGCCTGGCGCCCCTGGCGCGCCTACGCAGCATTGCTGTTGTGGCGGACAAGTACCGGAGGATAGTCATGAAATTCTGCTACATGGAATCGCCGATCGGACCGTTGTTACTCGCCGGCGATGAGGACGGCCTTTCGGTCGTCGGATTCCCGAGCGGCAAGATGCGCCGCGATCCGGACCCCGGATGGACGGAAGACCGGTCGGCCTTCGAGGAGGTTATCCGTCAGCTCGATGAGTACTTCGACGGGCGCAGGCAGTCGTTCGAACTGCCGCTCAACCCTGACGGCACCGCGTTCCAGCGGCAGGTCCTGGACGCGTTGCAGGCGATCCCCTACGGCGAAACCGTCACTTACAAGGATATCGCCGAGCGGATCGGCAGCCCGAAGGCGGTTCGAGCCGTCGGCGCTGCGAACGGTCGCAACCCGATCCCGATCATCATCCCGTGTCACCGGGTCATCGGCAGCAGCGGGAAGCTTACCGGTTTCGGGGGCGGCCTCGAGACCAAGGCGGCCTTGCTCAGGCTCGAGGCGGAAGGCTCTGCGACCCTGCTATAGCGCTTTTCCTTCGAGGTCTCGAAGTGGATCGGAGGGCGTGATGTCCTCAGGCACCCGGTCGTCGGCCTGTAAGTCAGTGAACGCCGATCGCAATGGCAGGATGCCTGCCCAGACCGGTAGGTCATAGTCCGCCTCATCGTCATCCGGCATTCTGTCTGACACTTTTGCTGATGCGGACTCGATGCTCAGTGCGATAACGCCCGTCATTTTCACTTCGTTGACGTGCGGGTTCCGGAGTTCGTCCCAGCGTCTCGGTATCGTCGCCTCTGTGATGACCCGGAGTGCGTGCAATTTCTCTTCGTGGTCTTCCACCAGCCGCGGTGAGCCAAACACGGTCGCTGAACGGTAGTTCATCGACGAGTTGAACGCCGATCGGGCAATTACGAGCGCGTCGATGTGCGTAACGTTGACGCAGGCGGTCGACGTCGACTCGAGCAGCCGGATGATCCGCGCCTTTCGCGCGCCGTGCAGGAACAGGGTTTCCCCTTCGCGCCCGTACAACATCGGGACGACAACCGGGTTGCCGTCCTGGACGAAGGCGACGCTGGCGTACAGGGCCGAGTCCAGGATGTCGTGCACCGTGGCCCGATCGTACGCCGCCTTCTCGCGGATCTGCCGCACGGTGTTCTGTTTCGATTGGCTGTAGTCGTCTGACATCCCTGACCTCTAATGCTAGTGGAGAAACCGCGGGGCAAGCGTTGCGGCAACCGCCGAGACGACCACGATGCCGATCAGGTTCAGGACGAACCCGGCACGCGCCATCTTGGGAATTTGCAGCAGCCCTGACCCGAATACGATCGCGTTGGGCGGTGTCGCGACGGGCAACATGAAGGCGCAGCTCGCGGCCAGGGCGACCGGTATCGTCAGCAGGATCGGGTCGATGCCGGACTCGAATGCAATAGCGCCGACGACCGGCAGGAACGTCGCCGTCGTTGCCGTGTTGCTCGTCAGCTCGGTCAGGAAAATAATCAGTGTGGCGATAGCTGCGATCATGACGATCGGGGGCAGGGCCCCAAAGGCCTGAAGGCTCGTTCCCAGCCACTCCGCGAGACCGGTACCCTGCACGGCCTTCGCCAGCGTCAGGCCGCCGCCGAACAGCAGCAGTACGCCCCACGGCAGTTTCTCGGCCTCGCGCCAACGCATCAGTATCGGGTCTCGCTTGTCGCCCGACGGAATCACGAACAGTGAGAGCGCCCCGGCCATCGCGATGCCGGAGTCGTCGAGCGCCGAGAGCCCCGGGATTTGTGTCAGCAGCGGTCGCGTGATCCAGAAGATCGCCATCAGGCTGAAGACGATCGCGATTCGCTTCTCGGGGTTGGTGATCTCGCCCATGTCTTTGCGCATCTTTTCAAGCTCGGCGCGGCCCTCGTTGGATGTCTGGAAATCAACCTTGAATACAAAACGGGTCAGCACGACCCAGATCAGCGGCAGCATGATGATCGTGATCGGCAGGCCGACCAGCATCCAGCTGGCGAAGTCGATCTGCACACCGTAGCTGTCCAACATGAATCCGGCGAGCAGTGCATTCGGCGCCGTGCCGATCAGCGTCGCAATGCCGCCAGTCGTCGCGCCGTAGGCGATGCCCAGCAACAGCGCATATTGGAAGTCCTCCCGTCCTTTGTCGTCGAGAGTGGTCACCGAGCGACTGATCACCATGATGACCGAGATTGCTATGGGCAGCATCATCATCGTCGTCGACGTGTTCATCACCCACATACTCAGGAAGGCGGCGGCGATCATGAAGCCGCCGACCAGCGATCGCCCGTTGCCACCGGCAAACCGCAGAATGTTCAGCGCGATGCGACGATGAAGATCCCAGCGCTGCATGGCGTAAGCAACGATGAAGCCACCGAGAAACAGGTAGATGACCTTGTCTGCATAGGGTGGAACCGTGGCGCGAATGTCGGAGATGCCGAGCAGTGGGAATGTAACGATCGGAAGCAGCGCCGTGACGGCGATCGGTACCGCTTCGGTCGCCCACCAGACGGCCATCCAGAGCCCCATCGCGGCGACGTGCCATGCCGGGGTCGTCAGAGACTCGGGAGGGCCAAGGATAATCATGAACGCAGCGACTGCCGGCCCGAGAATCAAACCGACTTTCTGGTGCGTAGCTCTGCCCGAAATCTCGTTACTTTTTTCCAAGGTTTTGCACCTGTCGCCGTTGAGAAGAGCGCAAAAGCCTACCGTTTTCTTGCGGTTCGGTCTGCACTTTCATGTTGACTCTACATCTAGTGCGAATATCGCATTAAGGCACCACATATAGTAGTATTTCCAGCGTACCAACTCGGTACGCACGGAGATGAGATGCAATCAGGCATTGTGTGGCGGGTTGCCATAAAGGAGTTATGCGTTTCCGGCCGTACTGCGGGAATCCTCTCAACTCGCAGCTCGTTCTCACGGCTTCGCTGGCCGTGCAAGCCGGAGACTAAGTTACCTGTCACACCGAAACCCTCCGAATCGTCTGTGCAACAGTTCGAGGAAGCGAGCTTCAAGACAACGGTAGGTTTTACGCGATTGCCATCTATGTGACGATTTAGCCGCCTGGTTTCCAGGCGGCTTTTTTCATTTCAGAAAAGACAAACGATGAAACGCACGATTGCACTTATTTCGCTGCTCGGGCTCGTCGCCTGCTCAGCTTCGCCACCGAAGCTTCCGTACCCGGCATATGTGGTTACGGATAGCCTCTCAGACGTTTTCCTCGCGGAATTGCCGGGCGTGCGAGCGAAGCGCTTTAACGCCGACCCGAGTCTTCGCACCGGCAGCTACCGAATCGACCTTCCGATCGCGTGGAGTGGCAGTAGCGGCGCCTCTCCCGGCCTGTCGATCGAGATCTTCGTTCTTGCAGGTCAGCTGACACTCGGCGACGACCTGGTCCTGAATCCCGGCGGGTATGCCTTCCTGCCTTCGGGCTCACTCGGATTCAACCTGAAGAGCTACGACGGCGCGCGGATCCTCTACGCGGTCAACCAGACGCACCCGGAGTCGATGATCAGGACGCCACTGATTCTTGACAGTCGACTGATCGAATGGGAGCCGACCGACGTTGACGGCGTGTCGCAGAAGATCCTTCGCTCGGATCCGGGCAGCGGCGCATTGACCTGGCTCACGCGACTGGAGCCCGGGGCAGAATTGACGTGGCAGCTTTCGCTGGCAAACCGGGAGTCCTATCTCGTCGCGGGATCTCTGGATTACGCGGAGTGTTTCGCCGGCAACGCAGTCAGCGATGCTTACCTGCCAGGCGGCTACGTATACCGGCCGGCCGATGTCGTTCATGGCGGCCCGGCCACTGAAATCCGGCGCACGGCGATCTGGTATTCACGAGAACAGTCGGCCATTGGCACGTCTACCGTAGCCGATTGCCTCTGAGACGAGCGCGAGCGAGCCTGCCGGTCAGGCTTTCTTGCTGACAAATTTCGTTATGCGTCTGCCCAGCCGCATTATCTTCATCAGCACCGGCGACGGAATCTCTCGTATGTCTTCGTACCAGGTGCTGGTGTTCTGAACGAATTCCAGCATGTTGCGAATGCGTTCTTTGGTCACCGGGTCGGTCTCTGTCTCGTTCTCGATGTCTGCCGCGCAGCTTTTCAACATCGTCAGCGTCGGGTTCAGCTCGCGCTGCTTGCGTTGCTCGATGATGACCCGGAACAACTCCCAGACATCGTGAATGGTCTCGAAGTAGTCGCGACGGTCGCCCAGTGTGTGCGTCATTCGAACGAGTCCGTAACTCTGCAGCTCGCGGATGCTCGTGCTGACGTTGGAACGTGCGACCGAGAGCAGTTCGCAGATCTGGTCGGCATGCATGGGTGACGGCGACAGGTAGAGCAGGGCTTGAATCTGCGCGACGGTGCGGTTGGTTCCCCAGCGTGTGCCCATCTCACCCCAGTGGAGGACGTATTTCTGAACGGCCGGTGTCAATTCCATGGCGCTTTCTCAATTTTCTGTTATGACAGAAATTAGAGAAGCTAAGAACGGGGGTCAAGTGGCCAGCGCCTTCAGGATCGCTCGCCGGGGTGCCGGCCAGCCTTCGACGGTTCGTGACGGGTCGTCCGGGTCGAGCGCCTCGCGCAGCGATTCGAAGGTCATCCAGTCGGTCGATCGCTGTTCGTCCGTCGTTGTCACGCTGACATCGATCAGTTCGATATCCTTGAAGCCGCAGCGATCCATCCAGACCCTGAGCTCAGGAACGGTGGGCAGCAACCAGACATTTCGCATGCGCGCGTACCGGTCCTCTGGTGTGCGGGCCATCGCTTCGTCACCTGGCAGGATCAAAGTTTCGAGCACCAGCTCGCCGCCGGCGCGTAAATGGCTCCTGATTTGCCTCAGGTGATCCAGCGGAGACCGCTGGTGATACAGAACACCCATCGAGAAGGCCGTATCGAACGCACGGCGTCCGGCAGGCAGTTCCTCGAGGCGCAGAGGCAAAACGCTGATTCGTTCCGATGGCAGGTAACGTGTCAGCGCAGCAAACTGCGCGACGAACAACAACGTAGGGTCGAGGCCGACGACAAGCCTGGCGCCAGCGCCGATCATCCGATACGAGTAATAGCCGTTGCCACAGCCGATATCGAGGACGCGCCGACCGTCCAGCGCCGAGATGTGTTGCTCGAGGCGCGCCCACTTCATGTCACATCGCCACTCGGTGTCCATCGCAATCGGCCCGACACGAAACGGGCCCTTGCGCCAGGGCATCAGCCTCTTCAGGCCGGTCACCAGCGCGTCGCCATCCGGGTCCGCGGCCAGGCCGACGCCGACGGTGGCCGCGTTCAGATCCGCGTTCCGCGTGTCTAGTGCCGGCAGTTCACGGATCGCGGCTTCCCATTCCCCGAGATTGCCATGCGCTTCCGGCGAGAGCCTGGCGGCGACGAGCCGCTCGAGCGCCGAGTGCCACTCGTCGAGATCGAGCTCGGACAGCAGGCCGGAGAGTTTGTCGAAATCGAAAATCACCGCTTGATCGCGATGATGGAGACGAAATTGAAGTAACGGAGCCAGACCGCGATGTCGGTGAAGCCCGCGGCCTCCAGACGCGCGCGGTGCGCGGATACCTTTTCCGGCACCAGCACATTCTCCAGCGCGCTGCGTTTCCGGCTGATCTCGAGCTCGCTGTAATGATTGCGGCGCTTGTGCTCGTGATGCAGGTCGATCAGCAGCGCCTCCATCGCGGGATTCTCGTCGATCACCTTCTCTGACAGCAGCAGCAGTCCGTTCCGATTGAGGCCCTCGTAGATCCGCCGTATCAGTGAATCGCGCTGGTCTTCCGAGAGGAATTGCAGCGTGTAATTGAGCACGACCATCGACGC
>JASJCQ010000014.1 GCA_030065915.1 Woeseiaceae bacterium | reverse complement strand
GCCAATGTCATTCGCGAGCGCGTTGCCGTCGATAAGACCGTTGCCGTTGAAGAAGAGCGCATCAAGGAGGTTCGCGAGGTATCTGAAGCCGACCGACTGAAGCAGGTGCAGGTGCTTGCAGCGGAAGCCGACGCTGAGGAAGAGAAAGTTAAAGAAGTTACCGCTGCCAGGGCGCAAGAGGTCGCAGCGAACCACAAGGCAAGCGAAATCACGACGTTGGCCGAGGCGAGACTCGCCGCCGCTGCCAAGGACTCCGATGCGAAGAAGGTACTGGCCGAGGGTGTGCAGGCGGAAGATGCCGCTACGGGCCTTGCTGAAGCAGATGTTATTCGAGCCAAGGGCGCTGCGGACGCTTCAGCAAAGACGGAAGTAGGTATGGCGACCGCCAATATCACCAAGGCACAGTTCCAGGCCGAGGCGGAAGGACTTACGGACAAGTTCGCTGCGATGGCCGAAATGTCGGGTGAGACGCGCGAACATGAAGAGTTCCGTATGTCGCTCGAGACAGCGTTTAAAGAAGCGCTCGCTTCGATCGATGCGGGTAAAGAAATCGCCAAAGAGAACGCTGAGATACTGTCCATTGCGCTGCAGAAGGCGCATATCGACATTGTTGGTGGAGAAGAGCACTTCTTTGACAACTTTGCCAAGTCTCTGTCTATAGGCAAGGCCGTCGATGGGCTCGCCGAGAAGAGCGAGGTCGTGCAGACGCTACTGGCGAAGTTCGTACCAGGCAGCGGCGCGGATAGCGCCAGGAATAGCGGTGACGGCGCGGCTAGCTAAGGAACACACCTGATGGCAGCTGGAAAATCAGATAGCACTATCGTCGATAGCGCCGTCGCAGAAGGCGGTGCGTACGAGATCATCAGGAAGCGCCTGGTAGAACAGGGTGAGCAGCTCAAGGAAAAGACCGTTGCCCTGAACGCGGCGCGAGCCGAGGAGTTTGGGTCCACGGACATGGAAGTCCTGGCACGAACCCGCGTTCGTACTGACAACAACTGTCGCGGCCGCGCGATCGTGCAAGTCGGCGAGATGCTGCTGTTTGGGTACAACGTCTTTATCGGGCTAAGGAAGACGACTCAGATTGAAGACGTATTCGCGCTGTATCGCTTGTCACAAGACGGCGATGCGTATTCCATGGAGCCACAACAGCTGCAAGGCAGCTTCCTCTCCGACGAGCGGTTTCAGCACGACTTCGACGAACTGTACAAGTACTACAAGGAAACCCGACTGACCCAGCTCGTAAAACGAGACGGTCGATTGCTCGCCGGGTTCCAGATTGGGGATCGCCTCGACGACATACGCGTGTTTCGTTGGTCGATCTCAGACGACGCTACCGAATTGACCTACATAGACAATCGCGGCGAGCGTGATATCGAACTGCCGGAACCTTACGATTTTGAGTGGCAGAAGGTCAGCCGTGACGACATCGTACACGGCCGATTTCCACACATCAGTCTTGACGATGAGGTGTTTATCGAGACGATCAATGGCGATCTGACGATAAAAGTAGAGGACAACACTGAGGATGGAGAGGGCATCTTTTCAGAGCCCGTCGAGGATCCCACTCAGTCTCTCGATGACGCCGAAATCGAGTATGCGAGCGTTGGCGATCTGATTCTTATCAAGGTATTGCCCTACAAAGAGAAGCAGTGGCGCCATCTTGTTTTTAACCGGCGTACGCAGGATGTCGTCCGCATCGATGAGATCGGCAGTTCCTGCGTTCAGTTGCCCGAAGATCATGGCCTCATTTTTCCCGGTGGATACTATCTTCAGTCGGGAGACTACAAGACTTTTCCAATCGGCGTTGAGGGTTTCAAATTCAAGCGAAAATTTAGATCGCCGATTGGTGAGGACGTGTTGTTCGTCTTCTACGAGCCGATAGATGGGCTATTCGCACTTCTCTCTTACAACATTATCGACAAGTCACTACAGAACCCGATCGTGACAAACGGTTATGCGTTGGCCGATGATGGCAGGGTGGTCGTTTTCAATGCTGAACCCGAGCCAACGCGCGTACACCCCATGCAGATTTGGAAGACGCCATACGTCCATGACGAGTACGCAGCAACTGCCCCCGCCAAGCAATCGTTCTACGCAAATATCGGCAACGCCGAACTGGTCCGTGGCGTATCGGACCTTTACAGCCTGTGTCGGGACATCGGCGACGAGACCGTATCTGCAAGAAGCTACGAGAAGCTGAGAAAGACAGCGCTACGGTTGTTCGACGACCACTTTTGGATCTCTGACGAGGCAACCGGCGATATCGGCACCACGGTGCGCGAAATCAACGAAACCGTCGAACTCATCATCGATGAGTTTGAAAAGGTCGAGAGCATTCGCCGCCAGTCTGCCGAGGCCATGAAAGATGCTGGCAAGGAACACCGGCAGATCATTGCGACGTCGGACGCCTCCGGATGGCGTCGCGTCGAAGACTATGTGGGTGCGCTGGATCGTATCCGCAAGCAACGCGGTCACCTGGCAACCATTCGCGAGTATCGCTACATCGACGTAGAAGGTATCGACGCGATGGATGCCGAACTCGTCGAGCTGAGTGCACGTATTGGCGACGACACGGCAGAGTTTCTCGCTGACGAGAAAGCACTGGCGACTTATGTTGACGCGATAGAAAACATCCGTTCCGAAGTGAGCTCACTTGAAACGGTCGCGGCGGTAGAGCCTCAACTACAACGGCTGGAGTCCATCGCCGAGGGCCTCGATTTGTTGTCCGAACTCATTGCGACGCTCAAGATTGACGATGCAACGGTGCAGACTCGAATTGTCAGCTCGATCTCCGACGTCTACGCACAGATGAACCAGACCCGCGCCGTTTGTAAGCGCCACAGAGACGAACTGGGATCGGCGGAATCCATCGAGCAATTCGCCGCTCAACTCAAGCTGTTTTCGCAGAGCATTATCAACGCTCTTGGCCTGGCAACGACGCCGGAACGTTGTGACGAGCAGCTATCGAGACTCTTGATCCAGCTGGAAGAGATGGAGGGTCAATTTGGCGGTCATGAGCAATTCCTCGCCGACATTATGGCCAAGCGGGACGAGGTCAACGATACCCTCGAAGCACATAAACAGCAGCTGCTGGACGCGAGGAATACGCGAGCACAGGGGCTCGCTGACGCTATCGACCGAATGCTGCAGAACGTCGGAAAACGTACGCAGCGATTCAAAGCGGAGGACGAACTCAACACTTACCTGGCGTCTGATGCGCTGGTACTGAAGATTCGTGACCTGGTCTCGCAGCTTCGCGAGCTCGACAGCGCCGTCAAGGCTGACGACGCGGAGGCTCGACTGAAGATGATCCGCGACCAGGCGATCCGATCGCTGCGGGACAAGATCGACCTTTACGACGAAGGCGGCAATGTCATCCAGCTTGGCCCGCGGCACAAGTTCAATGTCAGCAAAGAAGAACTCGACCTGACCATTATCCCCAAAGGCGAGGGGCTGGCCCTTCACCTGGTAGGCACCAAGTACTTCGAAGAAATCGACCACCCGCAGCTCCTGGAGCTAAAGCCGTACTGGAGTCTTGGCGGAGAATCGGAATCGTCCGACGTATATCGTGGCGAGTACCTTGCGTTTCGGATCATTGAGGCGGCAGAGGCCGGCTCGGACGGTCTGGACTGGGCCTCCCTGAAGTCGGCTGTCGGCAAGAAGGCGGCTCTTGAGAAGCTCGTACGTGAATTTGCCACACCGAGGTATCGAGAAGGTTACGAACGTGGCATTCACGATACCGATGCCGGTACCCTGCTGCGTGCCATCGTGCCCGCAATTGACAAAGGCGGTCTGCTGCGTTTCGACCCGTACAGTCGGGGCCTTGCCCAGATCATCTGGGCGAACATTGACGGCGGTGATAACGCACCCGAGCGACTGACCAGCCTTCCCGACAGGGCGCAATCCGCATGGCGCATGCAAGAAGTCTTTGGCAAGCGCGATGGCATCGAACTAGTGGAACAAGAGGTTCTCGGCTACGCGAGCGAGATGCTGGCACCCCATACGCTCGACATCGAGCCGGCCGACCTGGGTCGCGCTGTCAGCTACCTCGTTGCAGAGCTCGGTCGAGACTCGCTGGCCTTCGTTGGCTCCAGGCTTGCCAAAGAGCTGCTGACAATGCTCAAGAGCTCGATGCGACCGGCGGCGCTCAAGGAACTGAAACAGACGATTGAAGAGCTCGCTGGCGCAGCGGGAGAGCAATGGCGTCTGGCGAACGCCTGGTTGACCGCAATGCTCGAGTCGGCCGACAAGCCGGACCTTCTGCACTACGCGCCAGAGGCGGCAGCACAGTTGATCACCGGGACAGCGTTGCCGCGCAGGCAGTCCAGTTTCGACACGACAATCGCCGTCGATGAACTGTTCGGCGAGCACGACAATATTGTCAACGGCGGAATGACATTTTCCCTCGACCAGTTTCTGACTCGACTGGAGGATCATGCAAATCGGGTGGTTCCGAGCTACCGCAAATACCGCGAGCTGCGTCGGCAGATCGCCGGCGAAGCCCGCGCCGCACTGCAGTTGGAGGAATTCAAACCGAGACCGCTCAGTTCCTTCGTCCGCAATCAGCTTATCAACGACGCGTACTTGCCCGTCATCGGCGACAACCTGGCGAAGCAGATTGGCACCGCAGGCGAATCCAAGCGCTCAGACCTCAGCGGTCTGCTGATGATGATCTCGCCACCGGGCTACGGCAAGACCACACTCATGGAGTATGTCGCGAGTCGCCTGGGATTAACATTCATGAAGGTGAACTGCCCGGCGTTGGGACACGATGTCAGCTCACTGGATCCGGCAATGGCGCCAAACGCTACTGCCGAGCGCGAGCTCGAGAAGATCAATCTGGCTCTGGAGATGGGCGACAATGTCATGCTCTATCTCGACGATATCCAGCACTCCAGCCCGGAATTCCTGCAGCGTTTCATTTCCTTGTGCGATTCGACGCGGCGCATTGAGGGCGTATGGAAAGGCCGGACACGGACCTACGATTTGCGTGGCCGAAAGTTTTGCGTGGTAATGGCTGGAAACCCTTACACGGAATCAGGCGAGATCTTCAAAGTGCCCGACATGCTCGCTAACCGTGCGGATATCTATAATCTCGGCGACATCCTGTCCGGCAAGGAGCGGCAGTTCGAGCTCAGCTATATCGAAAACTCCCTCACGTCGAATCCCGTGCTCGCACCGCTGGCGACCCGCGATATGGAAGACGTTTACAAGCTTATCGACGGCGCCAAAGGCCAGAACGTTGTGTCGACCGAACTCTCTCACGCCTACAGCAGTGCCGAAATTGGCGAGATCACTCGCTTGTTCGAGCGGCTTCTGCGGGTACAGGAAACGGTGCTCAAGGTGAACCAACAGTACATCGCTTCCGCCGCTCAGGAAGACAAGTACAGGACCGAGCCTCGTTTCCTGTTGCAGGGCAGTTATCGCAACATGAACAAGCTGGCCGAGAAGGTTTCGGCCGTGATGACCGACGACGAGCTGAACGACGTTATCGATGATCACTATCGTGGCGAGGCGCAACTGCTTACGCAGGGCGCCGAGGCCAACTTGCTCAAGCTTGCCGAGCTTCGCGGCACGCTCGATAGCAATAGCGAGGCAAGGTGGGAGGAGATCAAGAGGGACTTCCTGCGCAACAAGGCATTCGGTGGCGACGAAGCGGATACGGGTCAGCGCATCGTTGCGCAATTGGCTGATCTCGTTGAAGGCATCACCAGCCTCAGTTCGGACTTGAAGCCGAATGGCGCTGCCAAGCTCGATCGTGAGGCGAGAGCCGCCTCTGCGGCGATGATAAGCGACTCACTGGTCAAGCTGGGTGAAGCTATCGGGAAGCAAAAGACAGCCGTGTCCGTCACCAACAAGCCTTCAAAAGAGTTTCAACAGGTGCTTACGACGCTCAATGACACGATCGAAAACACATTATTCCCGCTTGTGCGCAGTATGGACAAACGCATCGCACTAGATATGGCCGCACGTGACGAGCTGAAGAAACTCTCGAAAGAGGTAGAGGCACTAAAGCGGTCGTCCCAATGACTTGATGGGGATTAGTGGAGCTCTCGGTCACTGATGGAGCGCTGACTATCTCTCTCGGTTCCCCTGTCAGGTATCGTCCAAATCGGAACTACAAACTCAGAATTTCGCAGAAGAATCGAGAAATCGCGACGGGCAGAAAAGGGTCGAAAGCGGAATCTCGTCGGCTCGACGATCGACGGTCCGCGAACTGCGGTGCAGCTGCTGCTCGATCAATCTCCGACGCTTCTAATTGCTAGAAACTGAACCGTGGAACGAAACTCCGTCACTCTTGATTCCGTAAGTTGTTGGTTCAAGCCCTTGGCGGGTTTTGGCGGTTCAATAAAACTCGGTCACACAACCCCGAGGCTGATTGTGGTGTATGGCTGCGTCTCATAGCACTCGCCGTACGACACGGGCGGTGCTCAGCTACAATAGGAAGCATCGTTCAGCCGCATTTTTTCCGAAGTCGTGCGGTTCGTAAACACGACTGGGTAGAGAGCCGTGAAGTCATGAAAGAACCAGCAACGGGTGACTGCTCGACAACATTTCCGCCGCATCAAAGTCCGATGACGGTATTCGGCGCTCGGTTTTTTCGTAAGTACTGGTCGTTCGTTGCACTCGCCGGTATGACGATGCTCGGTGCGTCCGCACTGGCATCGGGTCTCGACGTCGCCAATAGTTCATTTGATTTGGTCGGAGAGGACAACCTTCCCATTGGCTGGAACATTCAGTCCAACGGACATGTCATCAAGGTAGAAGACGGGGTCCTGATAATTGACTCAGGGGACCAGCCGCAAGCTACCTATATAAAGCAGACATTGGCTAGCAAACAGTTTCTTACCGACTCGCTGCGCTTTTCCGGGAAAATTAAGACCGAAGGAGTTCAGATCAGTGCGACGTTGGTTGCCATCGTGCGAGGTGGCAATCAGAGGCTGTTTATGGATGACATGCGAGACCGCGTGGTTGCTGGTGATACGGATTGGCGCCGATACAGTATCGACATTCCTGCAATGCCGGATGCGGAAGAGCTGGAAATTGGAATGCTGCTTATTGGCCCTGGGGTCGCTCAGTTCGACGACCTGACGCTCGAACAGATTAAAGCCCGAGGGAAGACCGGTGAGGCGCGTGAGTATGTTGACGCAGCCATCGCGATACTCCAGGAACAGTATCTGAAATCGGACAGTGTGGACTGGGACGCGATTTTAGAATCGAGCTCGCGGGCGCTTCGAGAAGACTCCTCCCTTACTGATGCGCATGGTGTTGTGGCATCAGTTATTGCAAGGATTGGCGATCCGCATTCTCAGTTCATACGACCAAGGAAGGATGAGCAAGTCGCTTCGGTCGATACGCACAAGCCTTCTGTTTTTATAGAAACCCAATCTCGGCTTGGATACCTCAAAGTTCCGAAGTGGTCATCACCGGCCGACTCTCTGGCAAGCGCCGAGTTTATTACCAAAGCGCATCGAGGCATCTCCCAGGCGTCATTCGAAACCTGCGGATGGGTTGTCGATCTAACCAATAACACGGGCGGCAATATGTGGCCTATGCTCGCGGCGCTAGGCCCTTTGCTAGGTCGAGAGAATGTTGGTGGGTTTGATCGACCTCACAAACCCAGTGGTTCAACGAAGTGGTGGTACCGGGCGGGTATATCTGGTGCCAGAGAGAACGGTCGCGAAATCGCACGAACACGTGAAATCGAGCAAGTGATGCCTATGTTTCGAGATTCCGTACCCATAGCCGTTGTTGTTGGCTCGGATACCGCGAGCTCTGGAGAAGCGCTAGCAATTGCATTCCTGGGTCGTGACAATACCCGATTGTTTGGACAAAGCACGTCTGGCTGGACCACTGCGAACGTAGCAATCCCTCTGTCAGATGACGCAATATTGGTGTTCCCTTCTGGCTATATGGCTGACGCCGACGGACGTACCTATCCCGACGGAATCACACCTGACGAGATAGTTGATCCGGCGAATGCTCGGCTACGAGCGGAGCAGTGGCTCCTGAAGCAAAAGGCGTGTAACCAAGACAAAGGGGCGTCAACAAGGTAACTCGTCGCTGGCGGAACCATCGGCGCACGTGTGTATCGGCGGAACCTTAACCTGCCAAGTCACAGACTCCAGGTAGTCTACGAACTCCGAAGCTTGCCGCTTGTGCGATCCAATTAACAAGTTTTATTGTCCTGTTAACTAAGACTCTGTCTTGTTAACGATCTTTATTGTTCCTGCACAACTGAACCGCGGAGCCCAACTCCGTCACTTGTCGCGATGTAAGTTACTGATCAGACGTTCTGTCCACAGATCAGTCGTTCGCGTAACTCCGTCAGTATTCCCGGCGTTCCGAACAAGTAGCGTCAGGTTTCGCGAGTTAGCGGAAGCTCAATGTCCGCTTTCCAGGGAAGTACCAGGGGCAGCTTTCGGCCATAAGCTGCCAATCAGACACGATCAAGAAGCGGACCCTATTTAGTCTTGGCAATCAGCAATTCAGCCAGATGATCAATATCGGCATCGGTAGTGCGGCCATTCGTTGCGCATGCTCGCAAGACAGAATTGCCCTCAAACTTTGTGACCGATACCCACGAATCCCCTGATGACACAGTGTCCGCTACCAGTTCCTCCACTGAAGAACCGCTTTCTGGTGGTATGAGACAGGCCACGGCCATTTGTGAGTTGTTCGCTAGAGTCCAGCCAACGCTTTCAAGCTTATCCGTCAATCTCCGTATCAAAGCTATACCACGTTCAACGTGAGCACCGTAGCCCTGCCAACCGGCAGCGCCAAGAGATAGGAACAGTCGTAAAGCAAGGAATCGGCGGGACCACTGTATCGAATTGACATACAAATCCACGGCCGTGTCATTTGACGGCATATAGTCGGTCGATATTCGGAACGCGTCATTGAGCACCGGAGTTCTACAGGTTAAGTAGATGCCAGCACCCATTGTTGTCGCAAGCCACTTGTGCGCGTCTATCGTAATTGAATCGGCACGTTCGATGCCGTCAAGGACCGACCTATACTTTGATGACGAAATAAGGGCGCCGCCCCACGCGGCATCTACGTGATACCAGAGACCGTGACTTTTAGCGACATCCGCGCATGAACCGAGCGGATCAACAACACCTGCGTTCGTCGTGCCCGCCGTAGCAGCAATCATTACCGGTACATCGCCGGCGGCAACATCTGCGTTGACCGTATTACTTAATTCTCTGACGTCCATTCGTCCGTGGCCATCGGTGCTGATCAGCCGAACCGCACGCCGCCCGATGCCCAATTGATGGGCGATTTTCAACCATGCGAGATGGCTTTCCTTGGATACGTAGATGCACGGCTGCCCCGGATACGCACGCACGCCTTCTTCGCCAAACCTCGAATTGCTTGCCGTAAGCGCGCAGACTACCGCTGTGTTGTTTGCCTCGGTGCCACCGCTAGTGAAGTGACCGCCAGATCCGTGCGGTAATCCCGCGCGCCTCGCTACTTGTTCGATAACGTGGTTCTCAATTTCAACCGCCACCGGCGCATGTGACCAAACACAGATTTGAGGGTTAAAAGAAGCCGTAATTCGATCCGCACAGATTGATGGAAAAGTTGGAGCCGGATTGAACAGGCCGAAGTATCGTGTGTGCGTCATATGGACAAGGCCAACTTCCATTTGAGCGATAGTCCAATCCATTAGATCGGTGAGATCTTCTGGATCATCAAATGTCTTCGATAATAGCTCCTCTCGAAACGACTCGAAATTTAGCGTAGGTGACACCTTGCCAAGATCAACTCGATTTAGCGCTTCCGCTAGGCGAATTGTTAGCGCGTTTTCGATTTCTTGTTGGGACTTCCTATCAGGGAACAACGCGGAATGACTAACTGCTGAATCGTCCTCGTGCACAGCTGACTCCAAATTGCTACTAGTTGATTTCGACTGGGCATGTTAACCAACAAGTATGGGTTTGTTGTTTGTGTTTAGGACTAGACGTCCGATTCTGGCCAATGTCTGATTTGGGTCAGGAGCCGTCATTATACCGATACCTCGACTCCAGTCCGCTTTTGTCGGAAAGCGGAAGAAGTGACGGAGTTACGTAGCCCCTTTTCACAAAAAGTGACGGAGTTATGCACTGAGTGACGGAGTTACGTCCTGAGGTTCACAACCATCCACACCGAGAATAACTACTCCACGGTCACCGATTTCGCGAGGTTCCTCGGCTGGTCGACGTCTGTGCCTTTCAGCACCGCTACGTGGTAGGACAAGAGCTGTAACGGTATCGTGTAGACGATCGGCGCGATGATCCTGTTGGCATGCGGCATCGGGATGACGACCATGCCTTCTTCGCTTTCGATCCCGGTCTCGTTATCAGCGAATACGTAGAGCTGACCGCCCCGCGCCCTGACGACCTGCATGTTGGACTTGAGTTTATCGAGCAGCTCGTTGTTGGGCGCCACAACGACGACCGGCATGTCCTCATCGATTAACGCGAGCGGGCCGTGCTTGAGCTCGCCGGCGGCATAGGCCTCCGCATGAATGTATGAAATCTCCTTGAGCTTCAACGCGCCTTCCATCGCTATCGGCCACATCGGGCCGCGACCGAGGAACAGTGTGTGATGTTTCTCGGAGAAATCTTCCGCGAGGTGCTTTAGATGGTCGTTCATGCCCAGCGCCTCTTCGACGGCGGCTGCCGTGTGCATGATGTAAGGCACCAGCTTGGCCTCGGTCTCCTCGCTCATGTCTCTCTGGCGGGCAAACATAAGCGTTACGATCAGCATCGATAACAGCTGGGTCGTAAATGCCTTCGTGCTGGCGACACCGATCTCGGGCCCGGCCTGCGTCATCATGCAAAGGTCGGATTCGCGGACCATCGAGCTGTGCGCGCTGTTGCAGACCGTCAGCGTGCCGAGATAGTTCGACTCCTTCGCCAAACGCAGCGCCTCCAGCGTATCCGCGGTCTCACCGGACTGCGACAGGGTGATAAACAACGTGTTGTCCGGAACCACGACCTGTCGGTAGCGGTACTCACTGGCGATTTCGACCTGGCAGGGAACGTGCGCCAGTGCTTCGATCCAGTATTTGCCGACGCAGCCCGCGTGATAGCTCGTGCCGCAGGCAACGATGTGGATATTCTCGACCTGGGACAACAGCTCTTGCGCCTGGGGCCCCAGCGAGTCGGCGACGACGCGGCCGCTCTCAATGCGACCGTACAGCGTGTCAGCTAAAGCGCTCGGCTGCTCGAAGATCTCCTTCAGCATGAAATGCCGGTACTGGCCCTTCTCCGCCGACTCGGTGGTTAGCTGCGTCTCGTTGACCTCTCGCTCGACAGCCTCTCCGTCGCCGTTGAAAATGCTCACACCGTCGCGACGGATCTCCGCAATGTCGCCCTGCTCGAGATAGATGAATTTCTGCGTGACGGGCAGCAGCGCGGGTACGCCACTGGCGACGAAATTCTCGCCGATCCCCAGGCCCACCACCAGCGGACTGGCGACGCGGCTGACGACGATACGATCCGGATCCTCAGCATCGAAGACCAGCAACGCGAACGCACCGGTGAACTGGGCGACCGACTGTCGCACCGCTTCTGTCAGGTCCATGCCCTGCTTCAGGAAATCGTGAACGAGGTGCGCGGCAACCTCGGTGTCGGTCTCTGACAGGAATTCGTAACCCTTGTCGACCAGGTCCTTCTTTATCGACTCGTAGTTCTCAATGATGCCATTGTGGATGACGGCAACGCGATCGCCCGACAGGTGCGGATGTGCGTTGGCGTCGGTGACGCCGCCGTGCGTTGCCCAGCGGGTGTGTGCAACACCAAGCCGCCCCTTGATCGGATCGGCTTTGAGCTTCTCGTCCAGCTCCGCAACCTTGCCGACGGTCTTGCTCAGGCCAATAGTCTGGTCGTACTTTTGTACGGCGACGCCGGCGGAGTCATAGCCCCGGTACTCAAGGCGACGCAGCCCTTCGACGAGAACGGGAACGACATTGCGTTCGCCAATGGCGCCTACTATTCCACACATATCAGTGCGTGCTCCTTTCGAAAGCCGTCTGTTCGGTCCGCGCTGGAACCACAAATTTCGCTGTCATCATACGGCGGCTCGTCGTCACGTTTTCTTTTCAGGGCGCTTCCAGCCCTTGATCGTGACCTGGCGCGCGCGGCCAACCGTCAGCTGGTCATCTGGCGCCGATTTCGTAAGCGTAGTGCCCGCGCCGACGTTGGCCCCCTTGCCGACTGTTACCGGCGCGATGAGCTGTACACCAGAACCGATAAATGCGTCGTCGCCGATGATGGTTTTGCTTTTGTTCGCGCCGTCGTAATTGCAGGTTATTGTGCCGGCACCGACGTTGACGTTGGTGCCGATCTCGGTATCGCCTATATAGGTCAGATGATTTACCTTACTGCCGTCGGCGATCGTGCTCTTTTTGACCTCGACAAAATTTCCGATCTTTACCTTGTTTGCCAGCGACGCGCCCGGTCGCAGCCGGGCAAACGGTCCGATCTCGCAAGCGTCGCCCGTGACGGCGCCCTCGATGTGACAGTTGGAGTGCACGACGTTATTGGCGCCGAGCTTGCTGTCGCGTATCAGGTTGTTGGATTCCACGACCGTATTGTCACCGAGGTGCACGTCTCCTTCGATGACGGCGTTCACATCGATGAAGACATCCGAGCCGCAGGTCAGCGTGCCGCGAATATCGACGCGCGCCGGGTCTGCAAAACCGACACCCTGCTCCATCAGTTCCTCTACACGCTTCTTCTGCATCGCGCGCTCGGCCTCGGCCAGCTGCTTCTTGTCGTTGATACCCATCACCTCGTCCGGATCCTGCGCCTTGATGCCCGTCACTCGAATGCCCTCGCCAACCGCCAGCGCAACGATATCGGTCAGGTAGTACTCGCCCTGCGCATTGTCGTTGCGCAGCTCGGCCAGCCAGCGCTTCATGTTTTCAGCCGACGCCAGCATGACGCCGGTATTGATCTCTCGAACCTCGAGCTGCTCCTCGGTAGCGTCCTTCTGTTCGACTATGGACGTCACCGAGTCACCATTGCGAATGATACGCCCATACCCCGTCGGGTCATCCATGTCGACGGTTAGCACGCTAAGTTCGCCGGGCGCAGATCCGTCGATCAGTGACTGCAGCGTCTGCTTCGTCAGCAGCGGGACGTCGCCGGCCAACACCAGTACCTGGTTTTCGTCCGGTGTTTCCGGCATCGCCTGTTGCACCGCGTGACCGGTGCCGTGCTGTTCCGCCTGAAGCGCCCAGCGTAACGGCAGGCCGTCGAAGCGTTCGCGCACCGTGTCGCCGCCGTGACCGTAGACCACACAGATATCGGCGGCGTCCAGCGACGTAGCCGTAGCAATAACGTGGGCGAGCAACGGCTGCCCGGCCAGCGGTTGCAGCACCTTCGGCAGGCGAGAGCGCATCCTCGTGCCCTGGCCGGCCGCGAGAATCAGGACGCTAAGCGCCATCGGTCGGCAGCCCTGTGGAAACACGGTTGAATGTGAAGATGCGGCCCAAGATGGCGTCCCGGTCTGAAGAGACCGGGAGTTTACCGTTGTGGAGCCATTTTATGTAGCAAAGCCTGTAACTGTTCGCCGAACTGTGATGCGTGCACGGTCGGACGCGGAATCTGGCCCGATTTTCTCACCGACTCGTGGGCTCTCGCTTGCCCGTTGTCTGCACAAGACCTTGTCCTCAATCGGAAAATTCCTCGTGCAGACAACGGTCTGACCGACCTTACCCACGAATCGGTGAGATAGTCGGGCTAGGCAACCCGTCACGCTTTATTTTTACGGAATCCGTATGATCTGGAGCCGTGAATATTCGACTGATCCCGGTACTGCTGGCGTTTCTCGCCGGCTGCAACAGCCAGGTCTACGTGCGCGATCACGTGACTGACGGGGATACGTTCTACCTGGCGCCGCAGGCCTTCGTGGACAACGACCCGGTCCTGCAGAGCTGGGTCGCTTACACGCTGATGCTCAGCGCCTGCCAGCTGGACATCGGCGGCGACAACCCGGCCAGGGTCACGGACTACGGCTGCGAGTTCTCGGCACGCATGCTGTTGCTTGATACCTGGGAGCGCAAGCTCGAGAAGGATCCGGACATTCGCGACGATTATCTAGAGACCTTGTGGGCCATTCGCGAGGCTGGCTTCCTGGACGAGTACACCGTGCACTTTTACGGCGAAGAAGTCTGGCAGGTACCGATCGAGGTCAACGTGCCGAAGTTCGTCGAGTGGAGTAAAGAGAACCTCGGCAGCCATAAACCGCAGAAGCGCATCATCGGCTCCTGGAACTATGCCGAGAACGCCGCCTACTGATCGCTAAGTCCGGGACGAGAGAAAACTCGACTACCTGACATTAAAGAGGCCGCTGTACCGTCAGGTGCAGCGGCCTCGATCTTTCGTGCCGGATACGTTCGAACAAACGCGTTATTTCTTGCGCTTGCCTCTGCCCTTGAGCTTCTTGGCTGCGAGGTAGCGTGCCCTTGCTTCAGCCAGCTCCTGCTGCGCGCGAGCAAAGTCAGTCTCGGCCATCGTGCCTTCCATCGCCTTTTCGGCCGCTTCCTGTGCGGCGAGTGCCGTTGCCTCATCGAGCTGGTCGCCGCGCATCGCCGTATCGGCCAGCACCGTCACGAGATGCGGCTGCACTTCGAGCAGGCCACCGCTGATGAAGTAGTAGTGCTCTTCGCCTTCCGTGTCTTCGACGCGGACCTCACCGGGCTTAAGCGGCGTCAACATCGGCGCGTGACGCGGTGCGATGCCGACTTCGCCCAGCAGCGCCGGCGCGTAGACCATCCGGGCTTCGCCGGAATGAATCTCGCCCTCAGCGGAAACGATGTCGACCTGGATGGTTGCCATGCTAATGCCTCAGCTTAACTATACTTCTTCGCGTTCTCGACGGCTTCGTCGATCGTGCCGACCATGTAGAACGCCTGCTCCGGAATGTGGTCGTAGTCACCGTTTACGATGCCGTTAAAGCCGCGGATCGTCTCGGCCAGCGACACGTATTTGCCCGGTGCGTTGGTGAAGACCTCAGCGACGAAGAACGGCTGCGACAGGAAGCGCTGGATCTTGCGTGCACGAGCAACCGTCAGCTTGTCGTCTTCGGACAGCTCATCCATACCGAGAATCGCGATGATGTCCTGCAGCTCTTTCAGTCGTTGCAGTACGGCCTGTACGCCGCGAGCACAGTCGTAGTGCTCCTGGCCGATGATCAGCGGATCGAGAATACGTGACGTCGAGTCGAGCGGGTCAACAGCGGGGTAGATACCCAGCTCGGCGATCTGGCGGGACAGTACGAGCGTTGCGTCAAGGTGAGCAAAGGTCGTTGCCGGCGACGGGTCGGTAAGGTCGTCAGCCGGTACGTAGACGGCCTGGAACGACGTGATGGAACCGGTCTTCGTCGATGCGATGCGCTCCTGCAGCACACCCATCTCCTCGGCCAGGGTCGGCTGGTAGCCTACCGCTGACGGCATACGGCCGAGCAGTGCGGATACCTCGGTACCGGCCAGCGTGTAACGGTAGATGTTGTCGATGAACATCAGTACGTCGCGGCCCTCGTCACGGAACGCCTCGGCCATCGTCAGCCCGGTCAGTGCGACGCGAAGACGGTTGCCCGGCGGCTCGTTCATCTGGCCGTAGACGAGCGATACCTTGTCGATAACGCCTGACTCGGTCATCTCGTGGTAGAAGTCGTTACCCTCACGAGTACGCTCACCGACACCGGCGAAGACGGAGTAACCGCCGTGCTCTTTGGCGATGTTGTTGATGAGCTCCATCAGCGTTACGGTCTTGCCGACGCCGGCGCCGCCGAACAGGCCGACTTTACCGCCCTTCGCGATCGGCATAATCAGGTCGATAACCTTGATGCCGGTTTCCAGGAGTTCGGTCGTCGCGGCCTGGTCTTCGTAAGAAGGCGGATCCCGGTGAATCGGCAGCGAGGTCTCAGCGCCGATCGGTCCGGCGTTATCGATGGGCGTGCCCAGTACGTCCATGATGCGGCCGAGCGTCTTCTCGCCGACCGGAACGGAAATCGCGTTGCCGGTGTTGGTCACCGCCATGCCGCGCTTCAGGCCCTCGGAGCTACCCATCGCAATCGTACGGACGACCCCGTCGCCCAGCTGCTGCTGAACTTCCAGCGTAATCTCGGCATCGTCGATAACGAGCGCGTCGTAAACCTTCGGGATCTGGCCGGCCGGGAACTCAACGTCCACGACAGCGCCAATAACCTGCACAGTAGTTCCAGTGCTCATGTTTTCCGTCCTCAACCTTCGCAGCGCAGTATCCGCGCTGATATTTTCAATTCAAATGCTCACGTTTTAACCGCGAGCGAAACTTATTCCTGTACCGCCGCAGCGCCGCCGACGATCTCCGAGATCTCCTGCGTAATCGCCGCCTGGCGAGCCTTGTTGTACTGCAGCTGCAGCTTGTCGATGATCTCGCCGGCGTTGTCCGTCGCCGATTTCATCGCCACCATCTTTGCCGCCATCTCGCAGGCGAAATTCTCAACCGTGCCGCGATAGACCTGCGACTCGATGTAACGCATCAGAACGTCATCGAGAAGCTCGGACGCGTCCGGCTCATAGATGTAGTCCCAGTTGGCCTGCAGCTCTTCCCTGTCTTCAGCGATACCGTTGGCCGGCAGCAGCTTCACGAGCTTCGGCTGCTGGCTCATCGCGCTGATGAACTCGTTGTGCAGCACGTACAGGCGATCGATGTTTCCTTCGCTGTAGGAGTCGAGCATGATCTTGATGGCACCGATCAGGTCGTTCATGCTCGGCTTGTCGCCTAAATGCGTCACGGTACCGACCACGCGACCGCCGAGCCGGCGGAAGAACTGCACGGCCTTGGCGCCGACCAGGGCAAGATCGACCTCGATGCCATTGCCGTCCCACTCGGCCATCTCGGTGATAGCGCGTTTGAACAGGTTTACGTTCAGGCCGCCACAGAGACCGCGATCCGTGGAGATTATGATCAGACCAACGCGCTTGGTCTCGCGTTCGTTCAGGAACGGGTGCTTGTAGTCGGGGTTCGCGTAGGCAAGGTGTCCTATGACGCGGCGGATGCGGTCGGCGTACGGCCGAGAGGCTTCCATCTGCGCCTGCGCCTTGCGAATCTTCGACGCAGCGACCTTCTCCATCGCGCTCGTGATCTTCTGCATGTTCTTTACAGAACCGATCTTTGAGCGTATTTCCTTTTCGCCCGGCATCTACGTTAGTCCGAAATTATTCATAATTGACCTGGCCTTTCCGTGTAGGGGTTTAACCTGACATCAGGCCACCACCCTGTACTGGTCTTGCCCCTAGTAAGCACCCTTCTCATCAAAGCTCGTGCAGATTGTCTTCAGGCTCGCCGCGATGTCGTCATTGTAATCGCCCGACTCATTGATCTGATCGACAACGTCGCCGTGATTCGCCTTGGCGTAGTCATGCAACGCCGCTTCGTAGTCCAGCACTTTTTCCACTTCGACTTTATCGAGGAAGCCTTCGTTGGCTGCGAACAGTGACAGCGCCATCTCGGCAACCGACAGCGGCGAGTACTGCTTCTGCTTCATCAGCTCGGTAACGCGGACACCGCGGTCGAGCTGCGCGCGGGTCGCCGCATCGAGGTCAGATGCGAACTGTGCGAAGGCCGCGAGCTCGCGATACTGCGCGAGTGCGAGGCGGACGCCACCGCCCAGCTTCTTGATGACTTTCGTCTGTGCGGCACCACCCACTCGAGATACCGAGAGGCCGGCGTTGATCGCAGGACGAATGCCGGCGGCGAACAGGTCGGACTCGAGGAAGATCTGGCCGTCGGTGATCGAGATCACGTTGGTCGGTACGAACGCCGATACGTCACCGGCCTGCGTTTCAATGATCGGCAGTGCCGTCAGTGAGCCGGTCTTGCCTTTGACCTTGCCGCCGGAGACTTCTTCAACGTGCGCGGCGCTGACACGAGCAGCGCGCTCGAGCAGGCGAGAGTGCAGGTAGAAAACGTCACCCGGGTAGGCCTCACGACCCGGCGGACGACGCAACAGCAGCGATACCTGGCGGTAAGCAACCGCCTGTTTGGACAGGTCATCGTAGATGATCAGGGCATCTTCACCCTTGTCCATAAAGTACTCGCCCATGGTCGCGCCGGCGTACGGCGCGATGTACTGCATCGCGGGGCTCTCGGCGGCGGCGGCAGCAACGATGATCGTGTGGTCCAGCGCGCCTTCTTCCTCGAGCTTGCGTACGACGCCAGCGATGGAAGAGGCCTTCTGGCCGATGGCGACGTAGATGCATTTAACGCCGGTGCCACGCTGGTTGATGATCGCATCAACAGCAACGGCGGTCTTTCCGGTCTGGCGGTCACCAATGATCAGCTCACGCTGACCGCGGCCGATCGGCACCATCGAGTCGATGGACTTCAGTCCGGTCTGTACGGGCTGGTCGACCGACTGGCGCGCGATAACGCCCGGTGCGACTTTCTCGATTGGCGCGGTGTCTTCGGCTGCGACCGGGCCCTTGCCGTCGATCGGGTTGCCGAGCGCGTCAACGACGCGACCGAGCAGTGCGTCACCGATAGGCACCTGGAGAATACGACCGGTCGTCTTGACCGTGTCGCCTTCCGAGATGTGCTTGTAGTCACCGAGTACGACGGCGCCGACCGAGTCCTGCTCGAGGTTCAGCGCCATACCAAACGTGTTACCCGGGAACTCCAGCATTTCACCGTAGCGGGCGTCGGTCAGTCCGTAGATGCGGACGATACCGTCGGTTACCGCGATTACAGTGCCAACATCGCGCGCTTCGGCGGATGCCTCGAAGTTCTCGATGCGTTCTTTAATCAGCTGACTGATTTCAGAAGCTTTGAGTGCCATTGTGTTTTCCTCTTTATTTGATCAACGCGTTAGCAAGGCCTTCGAGCCTCGTGCGCGTTGATCCATCAATTACGACATCGCCGGCGGTAATGACCGCTCCGCCGATGAGGCCTGTGTCTATCTGTGTATCGATGCTGACGGCATGCCCGAGCCGCTTGGCGAGTGCGGTTGAGATTTCCTCAACCTGCGCAGGCTTGAGCTCGGTGGCCGACGTAACGGTCACGTCGACCTTGTTCTCCGCCCGTGCCTTCAGTTCCTCGAAGTGATCGGAGATTTCGGGCAATACCGTGACGCGCTTGTTCTCGAGCAGCAGCTTCAGGAAGTTCGTACCGTGCTTACTACCGCCCGCGAAGGCCGAGTCAGCTCCGACCACTTTGCCGAACAGGTCCTGCAGGACGGTCAGGCGTTGGTCGTCTTCTATTCTCGGGCTGCCGAGAAACTCGACCAGGCCACCATCGGCCAGCAACTCTTTGGCTGCCAGCAGCGAACCGGACAGGTCGTCGAGGGCGCCGTTCTCACGCGCCACGTCGAAAACTGCCTCGGCATACGGCCGCGCGACGGTATTGTTGTCTGCCATCGTCGACTACCCGCTTACAGCTGCTTGGCCAGCTTGCCCAGGATGTCCTGGTGCGAAGCGTCGTCGATCTCGCGCTCCAGGATCTTCTGCGCGCCGGCAATCGCGATCGCTGACACCTGTCCGCGCAGCTCCTCGCGAGCGCGGTTGGTTTCCTGCTCGATCTCGGCTTTTGCGGCTGTCAGCTGGCGCTCCCGCTCCTTGACGCCGTCGTTCTTGCCGTCGGCAACGATTTCGTTGGCACGGGCATTCGCCTGGTCAAGGATGGTGCTCGCCTGGCGTTTCGCCTCGGCGATGATCGACTCGGCCTCGGCTTCCGCTTCGACGAGCTTTTCCTGGCCCGACTCGGCAGCGGCCAGACCTTCTGCGATCTTCTCCTGGCGCTCCTCGATTGCTGTGAGGATGGGCGGCCAGATGTACTTCATGCAGAACCAGACAAACACGATCATCGCGATCGTCTGGCCCGCTAGAGTTCCAATGTTGATATCCACATTTGGCTCCGTTCAGTAAAGCTACCGCGCGAAAACGGCGCGGGTCCCGGCGTTTAGCCGCCTACAGCAGCCTGGTACTGAGCAATAAACGGATTCGCGAAGGCGAAGAACAGCGCGATACCAACACCGATCATCGCGACAGCGTCAAGCAGCGCCACGACGAGGAACATTTTGGTCTGCAACATCGGAGCCAGCTCAGGCTGACGCGCAGCGCCTTCGAGGAAGCGGCCACCCAGAAGGCCCATGCCGATGCCGACGCCGAGAGCGCCGAGGCCGATCAGGAGTGCGACGGCGATAGCCGTCATGCCAATTACAGTTTCCATCTATGTCTCCTAAAGAGGATTTCAGTCCAACAGTTAAAGATTTAAGAACGATTAATGCTTTTCCGACGCCAGACTCAGGTAAACGATTGTCAGCATCATGAAAATGAATGCCTGCAGCGTTACGACCAGGATATGGAACACAGCCCAGCCGAAGTGCAGCGGCAGCTGGAACCATCCGATCAACGCAATCAGGATGAAGATGAGCTCGCCGGCAAACATGTTGCCGAAGAGTCGAAGGCTTAACGAAAGCGGCTTGGCGAGCAGCGCGACGCTTTCGAGAATGAAGTTGAAGGCGATAATCAGCGGCGCTGCGATGATCCCGGCACCCTTCGTCGGCGGTGCGATCGGGTGCATCGTCAGCTCACCGATGAATCCGGTGATGCCCTTGTTCTTGATCGTGTAGAAGATGATCAGGATGAACACCGAGATCGCCATCGCGAACGTAATGTTCACGTCGGTCGTCGGCACGATCTTCATGTATTCGATACCAATCAGGTAGGACAGTCCGGGAATCCAGTCGACGGGAATCAGGTCCATCAGGTTCATCAGGAAGACCCAGACGAAGATCGTCAGGCCGAGCGGGGCAATGAGCTTACTCTTGCCGTGGAAGGTGTCCTTGACGCTGGAATCGACGAACTCGACGATCATCTCGACGACCGCCTGCCAGCGTGACGGCTTGTCGGCAGAGGTCTTCTTCGCGACCGAACGGAACGACACCAGGAAGATCAGACCCAGCAGTACCGACCAGAACATCGAGTCGACGTTCATCGCCCAGAAATTGCCTGCACAGTCGTTCCAGACCCACTCGCCTTCTACCCGGCAGACCTGCAGATTCTGCAAGTGATGCTGGATGTAGTATCCGGAGCCGCCGTCTTGTCCGCCTTCAGCTGCCATTCTTAAGTGTTCCGTCCTGAGTGTCTTCTTTTATCAGCAACCCGCTGAACGTCATCAGCTGGGCCGCTATGAATCCTGCAAACAGGGGCAAAAACTGCAGCGGGCGAACGAACGCGAAGATCAGCAGGAACATCACGACCGTGATGCCGAGCTTTCCCAGCTCGCCGAGCCACGCCGCCCGGAGAATGGCGCCCGCATCGTCCCTCGCGACGGCCAGCCGCAGGGCCAGGAACGCATTCGGAAGGACGCAGGTCAGGCTACCGAGCAGTGCCGAGTAAGCCTCAACCGGCCCTGCCAACCCCCAGAACAGTATTGCCACAAACACCCCGATTCCGGCCTGTGCGGCCAGCACCTTGAGCATCGTCAAACCGGCGGCCGTCTGATTCGGCGCGGTGCGATCGTCCATGATGCGTGCCTCTGGCATTAAAAACGCCACGTGCTGCGGGTGTCCCGGCGGCGTGTGGCGCTAGAGAGAACAGGGGAGCCTGTCATTAAGCGCGCGTATTATAGTGAGCGGCCTGATCCTTAGCAACACGAAACAGGCGCAAAAACCCGGGAAATCAGGGCTTTTTCATGGGCAGGACAAGAATTCCCGGCAGAACCCGCAGGGCGCCCGAACGGCGCTCGAATCACTTGATGTGCTTCAGGATCCCGTCCAGCTCATCGAGCGTGTTGTAGCTGATGACGAGCTTCCCGCTGCCCCCGGATTTGTGGTCGAGGTGCACCTTCGCGCCCAGCCGATCCGACACGTCGATCTCGAGGCGGCGGATGTCGCCGTCGACCTTCTTCGCCGCTGGTTTCTTCTTCGGGCCTTCCAGCAGTGAACGGACCAGCCGCTCGGTCTGGCGCACTGACAGGCCCTGCTTCGCGACCTTCTTCGCGGCCTCGAGCTGCTGCATCTGATCCGTCAAACCCAGCAGCGCTCGGGCGTGGCCCATCTCGAGGAGCCGCTGCTCGAGCATCGGTTTGACCTTGTCTGACAGCTCCTGCAGACGCAGCAGGTTGCTGACCGCGGCGCGCGAACGGCCGACGGCTTGCGCCGCCTCGGCGTGCGTCAGGTCGAATTCGCGGATCAGCCGGTCCAGCGCCCGCGACTCCTCCAGCGGGTTCAGGTTCTCGCGCTGGATATTCTCGATCAACGCCATCGCGATAGCCGCCTCGTCGGGCACGTCCCGGATGACGACCGGCACCTCGGACAGCTCGGCAAGCTGTGCCGCCCGCCAGCGGCGTTCGCCGGCGATAATCTCGTAGCGCTGCTCGCCGCTGCCTGCGATCGGCCGGACGATGATCGGCTGCACGACGCCCTGGGCCTTGATCGACGCTGCCAGCTCTTCCAGCGAATCCTGACGCATGTCGAGGCGTGGCTGGTACTGGCCGCGCTGCAGCAGGTCGACGGGCAACGCGTTCTTCGCGACCTCGGGTGACTCGTGGGTTACCGACGTGTGCTCGGCCGCCGGCTTCGACAGTAGTGCGTCGAGACCGCGTCCAAGGCGTTTTTTCTTTGCGTTCATGTTGGTTTCCATCAGACGGCCTGCTGCATTCTCGCATCTTCGCGGCGAAGTACCTCGCCCGCCAGTGCCAAATAGGCGATGGCGCCGCGCGAGGAACGATCGTGCAGCAGGACAGGCCGGCCGAAGCTAGGCGCTTCGGCAAGACGAATATTTCTGGGAATGCAGGTGCGGAAGACGGCCTTGTCGAAGTGTTCGATGAGCTGCATCGAAACCTCGTTGGACAGGTTCATACGTGGATCGAACATCGTGCGAAGAATGCCGTAGACCTCGAGTCCCGGGTTCACGCTCTGTCGAACCTGCTCAATCGTATCCAGCAGCGCGCTCAGGCCCTCCAGCGCGTAGTACTCGCACTGCATCGGGATCAGCACGCCGTCGGCCGCCGTCAGCGCATTGACGGTGAGCATGTTTATCGACGGCGGACAGTCGATGATGATGAAATCGTACAGGCCGCTGACCGGCTTCAGCGCGCTTCTTAAGCGCATCTCACGACCGATCTCGTTGATCAGGTTGACCTCGGCGAGTGTCAGGTCCTCGTTGCCCGGCAGCACGGCGAAGTCGCCTTCGGGCGCGGACACGATCGTGTCCGCGGCGCTCGCCTCATTTAGCAGAACATCGCAGGCTGAGCGCTCGAGGCTCATCTTGTCGATGCCGCAACCCATCGTCGCGTTGCCCTGCGGATCCACGTCGACCAGCAACACACGCCGCTGCGTGGCCGCCAGCGACGCGGTCAGGTTGACGGCCGTCGTCGTTTTACCGACGCCGCCTTTCTGGTTCGCTACTGCGATGATGCGTGTCATTTCTTTTTGAGCAGAACGGCGTGCCGCGAGCCGGGTTCGAGACCGGGCACGTCAAGCGTCGTTACCTTGTATTCCCATCCGGAGGCCAGGCCTTCCAGTTCGTCAGCAAATTCGCGGCCTTTTAATGCGATGAACACTCCGTCCTCTCCGACGTGTTGTCCCGCGATTTGCAGTAATTTGGGCACTGTCGCCAGCGCCCGTGCAATGACGGTATCAAAGCGATAGCCGGGTGCATAGTTTTCCGTGCGCGACCAGACCGTCCGGACATTGTCCAGCCCGAGCAGGCCGGCGGTATGCTGGACGAACTGGATTTTCTTGTTGTTACTGTCGAGAAGCTCAAACTCGACGTCCGGCCGGGCCACGGCCAGCGGCAGCCCGGGGAAGCCGGCGCCCGTCCCGATATCGAGAACCTTGGTCCCCTGCAGCAGTGGCGCAGCGACGAGGCTATCGAGCAGGTGCGCCGAGATCATCTCGCCGCGATCACGAATCGCCGTCAGGTTGACCTTCCGGTTCCACCGCTCGAGCTCGTCGAGCAGCAACCCAAGCTTGTCGCCGGACCCCGACGGGAGATCGAGGTCCAGCGTCTCAAGCGCCTTTTTGATTCGGTCGCCCAGCTCGGTCGGCTCACCTAGTTAACCAGGTGCTCCCGGAAGAACAGCACTGTTGCCTGCTGGTAGATGTCACGGTTCTCCTTCTTGCGATATCCGTGGCCTTCGTTCAGCGCGTTCATGTACCAGACCGTTCGTTCGTTATCGCGCAGCGCCTTGACCATCTGCGTCGCCTCGGTCACCGGCACGCGGGGGTCGTTCTCGCCCTGTACGACGAACATCGGGATGTTCATCTTCTCGACGTTGTTCAAGGGGCTGATCTTCTCGAGGTGCGCGCGCATCTCGTGGTCACGCTCGTCACCGTATTCGACGCGCCGCAGGTCGCGACGATAGTCCTGCGTGTTTTCGAGAAAGGTCACGAAGTTCGAGATGCCGACGATATCGACAGCCGCGCTCAGCCGATCGCTGAAGTGCACGGCGCTTGCGAGCACCATGTAGCCGCCGTAGCTGCCGCCGAAGACGGCGACGCGATCGCTGTCGAGATCCGGCTGCGTGGCGATCCAGTCGAGCAGCGCGCCGATGTCCATGACCGAGTCTTCACGCTTGAAGCCGTTGTCCAACGACAGGAAAGTCTTGCCATAGCCCGAGGAGCCGCGGACGTTCGGCACGACGACAGCGACGCCGAGCGTATCCATCCACATCTGGTAGGTGGACGAGAAGCCGGGGCGTGACTGGCCTTCCGGGCCGCCGTGGATCGAGATAACGACCGGCAGCGGGCCCTCTGCACCGATTGGCTTGTAGACCCAGGCCGGGATCTTTCTCGGCTCGCCGTCGACCTCATCGAAGGTCGGGTACTCGATCAGCTCCGGCGTTGCGAAGCGTGACGTGTCGAGGCCGCCCACTTCACTCGCCGTCCAGCGAACGAGCTTGCCGAAAGACAGCGGGCTGCGACCAAGGTCCAGCACGAAGCTGTCGCTCGGTGAACGAGACGTGTTGATGGTCAGCCCGAGCTTGTCGCCCTTCGGCGAGAACTCGAGACTGCCGATCAGGCCGGTAGGTATGCTGTCGACTTTCTTGTATTGGCGGTTCCTGGGGTTGAACAGGTATAGCGCGGAACGGCCATTCTCGTTGGTCACGAAGGCCGCGCGCTTACGATCGTCGCTGATGGCCCCGCCGGTCACGTCCCACGGAATATCTGCGGTAATGATCTCGGCCTCCGCGCCAGGCGCCATCGGCTGCCACGCCAGCTGGCGAAACTCGCTGCCGCGGTCGGTGATCAGCCAGAAGCCGTCGTTCTCGTCGTCGAAGGCCATCGGGAAGTTGACGCTGACAGCGTCGTCGCCACCGGCCATCATTTCGTGCGTTCCCGTATCGAGGTCGAGCACGTGCACACGCGAATCCGCGGCACTGACGTAGTTCGTCACGAGAATCTTGCTGCCGCTGGCCGAGAATTCCGAAGGCCCCCACCAGGTGCCGTCGGGAGACTCCAGGACAACCTTCTTCTCATCCGGGCTGGCCGGATCCATCAGCCAGATGTCATTCGACGCACCGTTGCGTGCCGTGCTCTGGTAGGCGATCCGGCGGCCGTCGCGATCCCAGCTGACTGCGCCGTTCCGGGACTCGCCGTCGGTCAGCATGACCTGCGTACCGGTCTCCGGGTCGAGGCTGAAGATCTGTGCGAATTCGGAGCCGCCCGCGTCGCGGGTGAACAGCAGCTGATCGCTGCCGGGCCGGCGCGTCAGCCCGCCGATCGGTTCGCGGTCGTAGGTAAGCTGCCGGCGCGCACCCATCGGCATTTCGACTCGGTGAATCTGGCTGACATCACCGAAGCGCGTCGAGATGTAGATGCTGTCACCATCCGCCGTGAACCCTCGGAAACCGGCGGAGCGGACGTTCTGGTACCGATTCAGTGCGTCTACGATGTCGGCCGGGATCTCGGGTACATCTTCCATGACCAGGTTGCCGTTGTTGGCCGTGCGTACTTCGACTTCCGCGAAAGCACTCGTCGCTACGAAGAGCAGGCCGAGAAAGCCCGTTCGAATATTGATCATTGTTCTTCCTTTGAGTGGGTTCAGGCGACCAGCAGCGCCATGAAATCGTCGACATAGGTCTGGCTGAGCGCATCGCGGTCGGCACACAGTGCATCCAGTTTGTCCCATTGGCCGGCATTTAGTTTCGTCGATACGCTGTCGACAAACTTTTGCTTCAGCACCGGAATACCTTCCTCGCGGCGCTCGCGATGGCCGATCGGGAAGTGGACCTCGACCCGATCGGTGCTGCTGCCGTCCTTGAAAAACACCTGGATAGCGTTGCCGATGTAGCGCTTGTCGGGGTCGAAGTAGTCCTTCGTGAACTGTTCGTTCTCCCGGACCTCCATGAGGTCACGTAGCCCGTCGACCCGCGGGTCCTTCGCGACGTCGTCTTCATAATCGGCTGCCGTCAGGCGGCCGAAGATCAGCGGGATCGCGATCATGTACTGCAGGCAGTGGTCACGATCGGCGGGGTTGTCCAGCGGGCCGGTCTTGTCGATGATGCGAACGCCAGCCTCCTGCGTTTCGACGACGATCTTGTCGATGTCGCCGATGCGATCCCTGACCGCGTCATGCAGCGCCATGCCGGCCTCGACGGCGGTCTGTGCATGGAACTCCGCCGGGTAGGAGATCTTGAACAGCACGTTCTCCATGACGTAGCTGTCGTAGCCGCGCTGGAACTTGAACGCGCGCTCCTTGAACAGGACGTCGTAGTAGCCCCAGGCCTTGGCCGACAGTGCAGACGGGTAACCCATCTCGCCGGTCATGGCAATCAATGCCAGGCGCACGGCCCGCGAGGTAGCATCGCCGGCGGCCCAGCTCTTGCGCGAGCCGGTGTTGGGCGCGTGACGATAGGTTCTCAGTGAACAGCCGTCGATCCACGCGTTTGAGACCGCGTTCAGCACCTGCTCTCGATCGCCACCGAGCATGCGCGTGACGACGGCCGTCGACGCGATGCGCACCAGCAGGACATGATCGAGGCCGACCCGGTTGAAGCTGTTTTCCAGCGCGAGCACGCCCTGGATTTCGTGTGCCTTGATCATCGCCGTCAGCACGTCCTGCATGCGCAGCGGTTCTTCGCCAGCCAGGCGCCGCTGTCGACTCAGGTAGTCGGCGACGGCCAGGATACCGCCGAGGTTGTCTGACGGGTGGCCCCACTCGGCGGCCAGCCACGTGTCGTTGAAGTCAAGCCAGCGGTTCATCGCACCGATGTTGAATGCGGCCATGACGGGCTCGAGCTCGTAGCTGGTGCCGGGCACGCGGGCGCCACCGGGGAAGGTCGCTCCGGGTACGACGGGGCCCAGCAGTTTGGTGCAGGCCGGGTAGTCAAGCGCCTGGAATCCGCAGGCCAGCGTGTCCATCAGGCAATAGTGCGCGGTCTCAAACGCGAGATCGCTTTCGATGTCTGCGTCGCAGACGTAGTCCGCGATTGCCGTGAGCTCCTCGTCCCAGTCGGGTCGAACCGTGGAGCGAATACCAATGTCACTCATTGAGTCTTTCCTGTTTTCGTCTCGTTGTTCCTGCAGCGGCCGGGGACCGCTCATACACAGCGTGGTTTCTGGTTGTGCCTGTCGCGACCATGGGTCGCTCCTACAGGTTGTTTCTTTCTCGCCTGTTCCTGTCGCGGTCGGGGACCACTCCTACCGGGCGGTTACGTTCTGTCGCTAATCGGAACCCATTCCTGTAGCGAGGGACCCGTGTACTCGGCCGCAGGACGGATCAGCTTGTTGTTCGCCCGTTGCTCCATGACGTGGGCCGCCCAACCGGTGACGCGCGAGCAGACGAAGATCGGCGTGAACAGGTAGGTCGGAATGCCCATGAAGTGATAGACGGTTGCCGCATAGAAGTCCGCGTTGGCGAACAGCTTCTTCTCGTCCCACATGACCTTTTCGATCGCCTCGGATACCGGGTACAGGACGGTATCGCCCGCTTCGTCGGCGAGCGTTTTGGACATCTGCTTGTTGACGCTGTTACGCGGGTCGGACGTCGTATACACGCGATGGCCGAAGCCCATGATCAGGTCTTTGCGCTTCAGCATGGCATGGATGCCAGCCGTGGCTTCCGCGGCGCTCTTGAATTTCTGGATGAGCTCCATCGCCGCCTCGTTCGCGCCGCCGTGCAACGGGCCGCGCAGTGCGCCAATGGCGCCGGCAACGGCCGAGTGCATATCCGACAGCGTCGCCGTGATGACGCGTGCGGCGAACGTCGACGCGTTGAACTCGTGTTCGGCGTACAGGATCAGCGTCGTAGACAGCGACTTCTGGTGCAGCTCGGACGGCGCCTCGTCTTTCAGCATGTGCAGGATATGGCCTGAGATGCTGTCGTCGTCAGTCTCCGTATCGATGCGAACGCCATCCGCGTGAAACCGGTGCCAGTAGACCATCATGGACGGCAGGCAGGCGAGCAGCCGGTCGGCCGTATCCGCCTGGTTGGCGAAGTCACCTTCCGGCTCGATGTTGCCGAGGAAGGAGACGCCCGTACGCAGCACGTCCATCGGGTGCGCGTCAGCCGGGACCATTTCCAGCACGGTCTTGAGGGCGTCGGGCAACCCGCGATTGGCCTTGATCTTCTCGATGTAAGCGTCGAGCTCCTGCTGGTTCGGCAGCTTGCCCTGCAGCAGCAGGTAAGCGACCTCCTCGAAAGTTGCGTTGTCGGCCAGGTCATAGATGTCATAGCCGAGGTAGGTCAGGCCGGCGCCTTCCTTACCGACGGTGCAAAGCTTGGTCTCGCCCGCGCTGATACCGGCAAGACCGCCTGTCTTTTTGGATCCTGTCATTGCGTTATCCCCTTGATTCTGCCGAAGGCGCCATCTACGCCCCCGTATTCAAGCCTTTCTCTTCGAAAAGCTCATCGAGCTTGTCTTCGTAGGCCTGGTATCCCAGTACGTCATACAGCTCCATCCGCGTCTGCATGTCGTCGACAACCGTAGCCTGAGTGCCCTCGCTGCGTATCGTCGTGTACACCTCGAGCGCCGCTTTGGACATCGCACGAAATGCGCTCAACGGATAGAGCGTCATCGCGATGCCGGCGTCCGCCAGCTCGTCGGTCTTGAAAAGCGGCGTCTTGCCGAATTCGGTCAGGTTTGCGAGCACCGGCACCTCTATCGTGCTCGTGAACTGTCGGTACTCGTCGAGCGTCGTCAGCGCCTCGGCGAAGATCATGTCGGCGCCCGCTTCGACATAGGCGGCCGCCCGGTCGAGCGCTGCCTGCTGGCCTTCGACCGCATGGGCGTCCGTCCTCGCCATGATCACGAATCCGTCATCCTCACGCCCGTCGACGGCCGCTTTCAGGCGATCGCACATCTCGGCGGTTTCGACTAGCGCTTTGCCCGGCCGATGGCCGCAACGCTTGACGGCGACCTGGTCTTCCAGGTGACACGCGGCGGCCCCGGCGCGAGTCATCTCGCGCACCGTGCGGCCGATCATGAAGGCGCTGCCCCAGCCGGTGTCGGCGTCGACGAGCAGCGGCAGTCCGGTCGCGCCGCTGATGCGGCGTATGTCTTCGCAGACATCGGACAGCGTGGTCATGGCCAGGTCGGGCAATCCGAACGATGCGTTGGCGACGCCCGCTCCGGACAGATAGATCGCCTTGAAACCGGCCTTTTCCGCCAGCAATGCCGTGTAGGCATTGATGGTACCGGCAATCTGTAACGGCTTTTCGGTTTCGACGGCAGCCCGGAATGTCGCGCCCTTGCTCATATCCTGTCCTCGTTCGGGATCAGATTTTAATCCCGATTAAAACGGCGGGGCGAGGATTCTAAACCAGCGGAAGGCCCATTCCCAAATGGAGCGCCTGGTCAGTTTATGCTGTGTCGTTGTTGCCGGCGTTATTGAGCTCGACGACGACGCGGCCGGTGACCTCGCCACGCAGGTAGGCGTCGAAGCGCCCCGGCAGTTCGCGGAAGCGGATGGTCTCGTGTCCGATCGTGTCCAGGTGCCTGGGCGCCATATCGCCCGCGATTCGCTCCCAGACCGCCAGGCGCAGTTCCCGGGGCGTTTCTACGGAGTTGATGCCGAGCAGGCAAACCGCGCGCAGGATGAACGGCATGACCGTCGTCGACAGCGTCGGGCTGGCCGCGAGACCGATGCTGGCAATGTTGCCGCCGTACTGGACCGTTCGTGTCAGCCAGGTCAGGTGCTCACCGCCGAGGTTGTCTATCGCGCCGGCCCATAGCGCATTCTCCAGCGGTCGCTTGCCGAAGTCGATCTGGTCCCGCAGCAGTATTCGGCTGGCGCCGATCGATTTCAGGTAGGCATCCTGCTCGGCCTTGCCGGTGACGGCGACGGTCTCGTAGCCGAGGCCCGAGAGCATATCGATCGCGAGCGATCCAACGCCTCCGGTCGCGCCCGTCACAACGACCGGGCCCTGTTGCGGGGATTGGCCGTTTTGCTCCATGCGATGAATCGCGAGCGCCGCGGTAAAACCGGCCGTACCGATCTGCATGGCCTGAGCGTTGCTGATGTTTTCGGGAATGGGGACCAACACGTCGCCCGGACCGCGGAAATACTCCGAGTACCCCCCGTCGATCGTCTCGCTCAGGCCGCTGCCCGTCGCCAGTACCCTGTCGCCGGGTGCGAACCGGGAGTCATCCGACGACACGACGGTGCCGGCCATGTCGATACCGCCATTCAGCGGATAGCTGCGAAGAATTCGACCGGCCCCGGTTGCCGCCAGGGCATCCTTGTAGTTAATCGTCGAATGCGACACGCGGACCACGACGTCCCCGTCGCTCAAGTCATCGACGGTCAGCGTCTGGAAGCCGGAACGAATCTCGTTGTCGACGTTATCGATCCTGAAGGCCCTGAATGAAGTCATCGTTAATGCCCCTGCCGTTTTAGCCAGATGTCGAGCCCCTGCGCGTTGAGCTCCGTATCCATCCAGATGATATTGCGAATAGCTTCCGTATCGCCTGCGAAGCCGTGTGCCCTGATCCGGTCTGCGAGATGACCAAACAGGCCTTCCCGTAGGACGCTCACGCGCTCGTTTGCCGGTATCGCATTCCTGGCTATGTCCACGAACGCGTCGAGATCGCTGTGCATGTCTGCCGCCAGGCGATCGAGCTCGGTCACCTCACTGTAGTGCGTCAGATACAGGCGCTCCGGCTCGAGCCCCATGATCCTGTCCACGCTCAGGTGCGCCTGCTCGGGATCGAAATGCGTGGGCGTCGTCGTCGGGAATATGAATGCGCCCGCCTCGGTATCGAGATCCCGGTAGGACAGGCCGAAGCTGTCACCGGTGAACACGGCGGCGGCTTTCGGGTCGTGCAGGACGTAGTGGTGTCGGGCGTGGCCCTCGGTGTACCAGGCCGTCAGAGTGCGTCCGGCCAGTTCATACGACTCGCCGTCATCGGGCTCGAGAATGCGATCGGCATCGACAGGCAGTATGTCGCCATACATCTCCCTGGCCAGCGCCTCACCGTAGACCGCCTGCGTGCCGGCGATCAGTTTCGACGGCTCCGCCATGTGCGAAGCTCCGCGGGGATGGATGACGCAGCGAGCGTTCGGCAATTTTCGCATCAGCTGCCCGGCCCCGCCGGCATGATCCAGGTGAATATGGGTCAGGAAGACGTAGTCCACCGCATCGACGTCGAGGTCTTTCTGGTGCAATGCGTCAAGCAGCTTCGGCACGCTGTCGTTCGTGCCGGTATCGACGAAGGCGGCACGACCGGCCTCGACGATCAGGTGACTGGCGTCGAGACGGGGGCGTATGTACTCGGTATCCACGGCGCTGATGCCGTGGTCATAGTCCGTCAATGCCGCGCGGGTCATTGTCGGACTCGCCGTCATTCCTTGACGGTGGTTTCCAGGCCCTTCATGCCCGCGTAGTACTCAGCCAGCACCTTGATTTGCTGGTCGGTCAGGTTCATTGCCATCGGCATCATGATCGCGTTGCTGCGCACGCCATCGCGATACTGCGTCAACGCGTGACGCAGGTAGTCTTCGTGCTGGCCGGCAAGCGTTGGCCAGGTCGGCGACATACCAATGCCGTTCGCGCCATGGCAGGCGACGCAGGTCTGCGCGATGTCGAGCGCCGGCACATCCTTGGAGCCTCCGGCCTCTACGGTCTCGTTGGCCATCGTTGCGAGGTAGGCAGACACGTCTTCCATGTCCTGCTCGCTCATTGACTCGGCCTGCGCAGACATCGTCGGATGTTCGCGCTCGCCGTCCCGGTAGCCTTTCAGCGACTGCACCAGGTAGGCCGCTTTCTGGCCGCCGAGCTTGGGCACCCGGAAAGACGGGTAAGCATTTCTGTAGCCCTCGATGCCGTGACACCCGAGGCAGGTATAAGCCAGCTCCTCTCCACGCTCGGCATCCCCTTCAGCCAAGGCCAGCGGAGCGGCGAGGAACAGACACGCAAACAGTGCAGCGATTCTCATAGTAAGACCGTTGGAAACTAATAGAAGGCCGGGCCATCCCCCCGACGCTTGGCAATGTTAGAGAGAGTAGCCGACAAATTCTACCGGTCGGGCCGAAATTTTCGTTCCCAATTCGCCAAATCGCGCAACAATTGTGCGGTTGAGCCGTGCTAGCATCAGCGCGATTTTACTTATCGGGAAACCATCGTGAAAAAAGGTATCGTGTTTGGCCTGCTGATTCTCGCCGTCATTGTTCTCGTGTCTCCCGGCGTCGTCGGAAAGATGGCGGAAGGCTATGTGGAACAGGGCAATGAATGGACGTCCCAGAGCGTCGACAGCTCCGGTGTCAGGTTCACGCAGGAATCGTATGAAAGCGGTTGGTTTACATCGCAGTCCGTCGACCGGCTGTCGATCAGCGATGCCACGATCCAGGCGGAGCTTGTCGAGGCGCTGGAGCTTACGTCTGCCGATCAGCTGCCGGAACTGCTGATCTACACGCGGCTGGATCACGGCCTGATCCCGGTATCCTCGCTGTCACGCGATGGCGGCTCGCTGGCGCCCGCGCTGGCCCGCACCGTATCGACGGTCAGCGTCGTCGGTGCTGACGGTGGTCGCATTGACGTCCCGACCGAATTCTACGGCCACATCGGTCTCGGCGGCACGATCTATTCCGACATCACGATAGAGGCCGGCTCGACCACTAACACGGCCTTCGTCGCAGGCCTGAAAGAGAGCGCTGCTACGCTGGGTCTGGACGGCAAGCTGGCCGATGAGCTCAACGACGCGTCAGCCAAGGCTGGCAACGAGGAAGTCGCGATTAGCTGGGAAGACATCTCGATGGAGGTCTCGCTGGAACCCAACTCGGGCCGGGTCACGTTCGTTGGTGGCGGCGATGGAATGTCGGTCGATGCTGACGACGGCTTTGTGAAAATGGGCGCGTTCCGCTTCATGAATGACTCGACGCCGACCGCCGCCGGCGTTCCGGTCGGCGACTACGACTTCGAGATCGACAGCTTCCAGGTCAATGAGCCTGAATCGCCCCCGATGAGCTTTGGACCGATTTCAATCAAGGGCAGCTCGTCAGCCGACGGGGATCGCATCAACGCCGATAGCCAGATGTTTTTTGCGGCCAGTGAGTTTCCCGGCGTGGGCAGCGCCAGCATGACAATGGATGTCGCCCTTAGCAACCTGGATGCAGAACCGCTGAAGCGCCTGTCCGATGCGCTGAACTCGATGCAGGACGGCGTTACGGAACAGGAGATGTTCGTAATGCTGGAGCCGGACCTGCGCGAGCTGTTGAGCTCGGGCCTGGGTGTCGAGTTCAGGCAGCTCGATGTAGAACTCCCGCAGGGCACGATCAACTCGAAGATCAGTGTGACGCTGCCGGAAACCGATGCTGCATCGTTCAGCTGGGCCGGCGTCCTGCAGGCGATGAGTGGCAGCGCCAACCTGTCGGTCCCCGGTGAGATGGTGGATATGGCGCTTGCGATGAACCCGCAGGCGCAGATGGTCGTCGGCATGGGCTTCCTGCAGAAGAACGGCGAAGTCTACGAGATGGAGGCGCTCTATGAGAAAGGTCTGCTGACAGTAAACGGTGCGCCGATCCCCATCCCGATGCCGATGCAATAACGGCCGGAGTGCGGCGAACGACAACCTCAAAACCCGCCTGTTGCTGTTGGTCTGAATGACTGTGACTCGTTGTCGGGCCGTATCGGTGCTGGTGTTTTCGATCCTGCTGGTCGCGGCAGGTTGCACCAGCATCAATCACCGAGAGTACGCTCCCTTCGTTCGCGAGCTGGACGGGGTTAGTCAGCTCGAGATTTCGACGTACCCGGCTGACTACCCGAATCGACTGAGCGATAAGAACGACACGTTTGAGTCGTACGAGTCGGCCGATGACATTTATTTCCAGATCAACATCCGTGACAAGTCGAGGTCGATCGGGCGTAACGAGCACGTTCAGTCGATCAACATCCACTCGTTCTCCTATCGCATCGGCAATGAGCCGCCGACCCTCCTGCTGTCGGACTACGATTACAACTTCTGGATGCAGGACAATCCTCGCTACGAAGAACGCGACCTGCCGCCGATCCCCTTTGTGCCGGGTGGCAAGGTCAGCATCAGTATCAGCTTCACGTTGAACGGCGAGCGCTATTCGTTCGAAGGCGACATGCCCGCTTCTGAACATTCACGAACGGTTCCAACGGCGATCGTTAACCAGGGCGTCTGAACCGCGTCCGCAGCGACTGAAATCCAGGCCCATCGGCGAATCGCTCAACAGAGGGACTTTTCCTCGCGTGAGCCGATACACTGGCGTACGCGACCGGCTAGCTGGATCAGATAATGTCTTACGGTGTGTTCTTCAGTATCGAAGCCCTGGGCCGAAAGGTCGGCGCCTCGAGCCCGGAGTACTGCTCGGGTACAGACACCGCCATGGAATTGCTGGCGTCGCTAAGCAGCGAGGGTGACTTTTTCGGGCTCATCGACGAGGACGGCACTTGCCTGCAGGTCAGGTTCGAAGACTCAAAGAACAGCTACTGGTTCGAGGTGCCGAGGCCCGACCTTTCGGGCTCCTACGGCGCATACTATTCATACGATGCTGCGGCGAAGGCCGTCGAGAACCTCCCGGGCATCTTCCCGGAAGCCGGCCTGGACGGCTTTAAGTTCTCATCCTGGTAGTCAGCGCCGAAGGGGCTTGTTCCCCGCGGCTTGTGTGGTTGATTTAGCATGAGCGTCACTGTGCGGCGCGTCGCCGTTCGAACAAGGAGGCTGTAGCCCAATGCGCAAGTTCATACTGTCATCGCTCGAGCTTTTTTCGCACATCGCCATCTTCCTGATCCTCCTCTCCGGGATTATCCAGGGCGCTATCGGCGGCGGGATCGGTGGAAACTCCTTCGGTGTCATGATTGGTGGCGCCCTGGGCTTTTTTATCTCGCTGGTGGTTTGCGTAATCCTGTTTGGCGCGCTCTTCCTGCTGATGGAGATCGCCGACAACACCCGGCGCACGGCGGTCGCAACTGAGGCTATGCGCAAAGTCGGCGCTCCACAGGCGGGAGACGTCGCCTGAGTATTCGTGGCCAGCAGCAACCCCCTCCGCTCAATTCGGCGAAGACTCGACCTCGGTGCGTAACTCCTCGTAGCGATGGCAGGCAATCGTCCGGTTGTCGACCTCTCTCGGTTTGGGCAGCTCGACGCGACAGCGCGCGATCGCGTGCTCGCATCGGGGGTGAAACGCACACCCCAGTGGCGGCGCGATCGGAGACGGCGTTTCGCCGCGAACGAACGAGTACTTGTTACTGAGCGGGTCGGGTTCGGGTACGGCATCGACCAAAGCGCGCGTGTATGGGTGCCCGGGCCTTGAGAACAGATCGCGTGCCGTCGCTATCTCCACTGGCCGGCCCAGGTACATGACCATAACGCGATGGCTCAATCCCTCGACGATCGCCAGGTCGTGTGCGATGAATATGATCGCAAGCCCCGTCTCCCGCTGGATCGACATCAGCAGGTCGATAATCTGCTGACGAACGGTTCCGTCAAGCGCGGCAACGGCCTCGTCACAAACGAGGACCCTGGGTTGCGTGATGATCGCGCGCGCGATCGCCACGCGCTGCGCCTGCCCTCCGGACAACTGGTGCGGATAGCGGTCGCTGAAGCTGTCGTCCAGCCCCACGCGAGCCAGCGTTGCAGAAACAGATGAGTGTCTCGATGAGCCAATGGGTTCGCCGACGATGTCTCTTACGCGCATCTGCGGGTTCAGGGATCCGACCGGGTCCTGGAAGACCATCGACATGCGCTTGAGGTCCGCCGGCTTTCGTCGCCTGACATCCGGCGGGAGCGCGATTCCGTCAAACTCGACGTCACCCGCAGCGGGCGTCACGAGCCCGAGGATCGCACGCACCAGGCTGGACTTACCCGAACCGGACTCGCCCACCAATGCCAGTGTTTCGCCGGCCTTCAGAATCAGGTCGGTCGAGTGCACCGCCTGGAGCTGGTCCTCCGGGTAGATGACGTCGACCTGATCGGCTATCAGGATCGTCTCGGACATTCGCGGATCGGGCGGCTGCCTGGCGCCGAGCCGAGGCGCCGCATCGATCATCGTCCTCGTGTGCGGGTGGTCGGGCGATACGAACAGCGTTCGCGTCGGTCCCTCCTCCAGCTTCCTGCCTCTGTCCAGCACGAGCATGCGTTCGCAGTGTCCGGCCACAACGCCGAGGTCGTGCGTGATCAATAGCAGTGCCGTGTCGTCCCTTAGCTCTTCGAGCAGGTCGAGTATTTGTGCCTGCACGGTGACGTCGAGCGCCGTCGTCGGCTCATCGGCAATCAACAGCGCGGGGTCTGTGATCAACGCCGCGGCGATCATCGCCCGCTGACGCATGCCGCCCGAGAGTTGATGTGGGTAGGCGCGGTATTGGCGCTCGGGATCAGGCAGGCCGACGCGGTCCAGCATGTCGACGACCTTGCCGGACGCATCGTCCCCGGCAGCCAGCCTATGCTCTAGCAGAATTCGGGCGATCTGGTCGCCGATACGGACGAAGGGATTCAGTGCCTGCATCGGGTCCTGGAATACCATCGAGATCTCGAGCGCCCGTACGCGATTCAGCGCGGCATCATCGAGCGACAGCAGCGACCGGCCGTCGACTCGAATGTCGCCCTCGACTTCAGCGTCGGCCGGCAAGAGCCCCATGATGGCCATCGCCGTCTGGGTTTTTCCGGAGCCCGACTCGCCAACGAGTCCGAGCGACTCGCCCCGGTCGATCGAGAACGTCAGCCCGTCGACAGCGACGACGCCAGGGTAGCGAACCGACAGCGTGTCGACTTCGAGCAGACTCACGCCGAACTCCGTGAGTCGAACAGGTCGCGCAGGCCGTCGCCGAGAAAGTTGAAGCACATCAGGATGAGCGCCAGCAGGCCGGCCGGGATCAGCAATAGCCAGCTGGCGCTCTCGATCTGGCCCACCCCGTTCTCGACCAGGGACCCGAGCGACGTGCGCGGCTCCTGGATGCCGAGGCCAAGAAAGCTCAGGAAGGACTCCATCAGGATCGCCTGCGGAATCGTTAGTGTGACGTAGACGATGACGATGCCGACGAGGTTGGGTGCGATATGCCGCCATATGATTCCCGGCAGCGAGACGCCCCCCAAACGGGCGGCATCAATGAACTCCCGCTCCTTGAGGCTGAGCGTCTGGCCGCGAACGATCCTCGCCATGTCCAGCCAGTTGATCGCCCCGATTGCGACGAACACGAGCAGAAAGTTCCGATCGAAGGCCACCATCAGCAGGATGACGAAGAAAATGAACGGCAGTGCATAGAGTGTGTCGACGAATCGCATCATGACAGCGTCGACCCGCCCGCCGACGAGACCCGCCACGGCGCCGTACAGCACGCCGATGACGAGGCTGACGAAGCTGGCGATGAAGGCTACGGCCAGCGTGACCTGTATACCGAGCATCGTCCGGACGAACTGGTCCCGCCCGAGATTGTCGGTACCGAATATGTGCAGGTCCGATAACGTCGGTGCCGCGCGAAGCTCGTCGAAGTCGGTTTCAGCATAGTCGTTCGGGCTGAGAACGGGCCCGAGAAACGCGAACACCGCAACGATGGCCAGCAGAGAGGCACTGACCAGGACGGTACGATGAGCGAACGCTCGTGCGATTGCTGTCTTCATCGGCGCGCCCGGATTCTCGGATCGATGAGTCCGTACAGCAGATCGACGATCAGGTTCAGCAAGACGATCAGGACCGCGTAGAAAATGACGATCCCAAGCACCAGCGTGTAATCGCGGTTCAGTGCGCCTCGCACGAAGAACTGCCCGACGCCGGGGATGCCGAATATCTCCTCGATCACCACGGAGCCCGTCAGGATGACGGCGATCGCCGGCCCCATGTACGACAGTACGGGCAGCATTGCGGGCTTTAGCGCGTGATAGCGAACGATGGACCCCTGGCTCAGGCCCTGCGCCCGGGCGGTGCGAATGAAGTCGCTGGACAACACGTCAATCAGGCTCGCCCGGCTCAAGCGTGCAATGTAGGCGATTTGCGGCAGCGCCAGGGAAATGACGGGAAGAACGTACTTCGACGGTCCTGGCGTCGAACTCCAGCCGGCAGGCAGCCACTGCAGTTTCACCGACAGGAACAACATGAACACCGGCGCTAGCACGAAAACCGGCACCGAGATGCCGAGCATTGCGAAGCCCATAACGACACGATCGGTTATTGCGGTGCGGTTAAGCGCCGCCATGATACCCAGAGCCACGCCGACGATGATTGCGAGCAGCATCGCCATGCCCCCGATCATCATCGAAACGGGAAGGTGATCGGCAATCAGCTCGGATACCGTCGTGTCTCGATAGCGATACGAGGGTCCGAGGTCGCCTTGCAGAACGCCACCGAGGTAGCGAAAGAACTGGCGCGGCAGTGATTCGTCGAGATTGTAATAGCGGGCGATGTTCGCTTCGACGTCCGGAGACAAAGCACGCTCGGCATCGAACGGGCCGCCTGGCGCGGCGCGTACCATGATGAATGCCAGCACGATCACCAGCAGAACAGTTGGAATGGCACCGAGCAGTCTGCGCAGTGTATATCGCAGCAAAGGAACCTCAGGGGCGGGCTTGCTCGCCGGGCTTCAACGACAGGTGCTGACTGTAATGGTAATCCAGAAGATTGTCTCCCCAGCCGACAACGTCGTTGCTGACGAGATGTTTGCTAACGAAGAAATACACGGGTATCACTGGATGGTCGGCCAGCATCACTCGCTCAGCTTCTTCCAGGAATAATCGCCGGCGCTCGAGGTCCATATTGCTCGCCGCATTCCTCAACAGCTCCAGGTACTCCTCGTTCTCGTAGCCCGGCATGTTCGACGGCGCACCCGGTTCGACGACGCCGAGAAAGTTCTGTGCATCGTTGAAGTCGCCGATCCAGCTGGACTTGAAGAGCTGCGTGATCTCCGCGTCGCGAATGTTTTGCAGCATGACCCGGACTTCTTCGTTGACCAGCGTCACCTCGGCGCCCAGGACGTCTTTCCACATCGACTGCGCGGCGAGCGCAATGCGCTGGTGCGTATCGGACGTGTTGTAACGAAGCTCAAAGCGTAGCGGATTATCGTCGCCATAGCCGGCCTGCGCGTACAAGCTCCGCGCAATCGAGTTGCGTTCGGCCTGCGTCAGGTTAGCGTAAGAAAACTGCGGCGGCTCGTAGTTGTCGATGCCCGGCGGCACGAAGCTGTACGCCGGAACCTCGCCACGCCCTATGATCTTTTCAACCAGTGTTTCGCGATCGAGCGCCATGGACAATGCCTGTCGGAGCGGCAGGTTGTCCTTGAACGGCGGCTTTGTCAGGTTAAAGCCATAGTAGTAGACACCAAGGTAAGGATAGACGTGTAACTGGTCGCCATACTCCTCTTTGACCTGGGCGAAGGATTCAGGCGGGACGTTGCTCGTGATGTGCAGCTCGCCGGCACGAAAGCGGTTTAGCTCCGCCATCTCCTCCGTGATGACGTGGTGGCGGACCACGTCGATCGCGGTGTTTTGGTTGTTCCAGTACTGTTCGTTGCGTCTGAGCTGGACGAGTGTATTGGTCGTTCGCTCTTCGAGCACATAGGCACCGTTCGAAATCAGCTCGCCCGCGTTGACGTTCATCTCACCGCGCTCGTTCAGGCCCGAGGCGTTGACCGGGAAGGTGCTTGGGTGTGTAAGCAAAGCGACGAGGTAAGGCGTGGGTCTTTCCAGCCGGATTTCCAGGGTGTAATCATCGATGGCCTCGACGCCGAGCGATTGCGGCGCCATCTCGCCACGGAGGATAGGCTCAGCATTCAGAACCGAGCCCAGCTGGCCGGCGTAGAACGCTGCGGTGGCCGGGTCGACGAGTCGCTGCAAACCAAGCACATAGTCTGATGCGGTGACCGGATCTCCGTTTGACCACCGAGCCTCGCGTCGAAGCTCGAAGCGATAGCTAAGCGCGTCTTCGGCTGACGTCCAGCTGATGGCGCCCGCCGGCACCAGTTCCCCGGTTGGCGAGTAGCCGGCCAGGCCTTCTCCCAGGTCTCGCAGCACGTCGGCCGCCTGCGTAGTTCGGGCGAGCTGCGGATCCAGCGACTCGGGCTCCGATGAAAGGGCGCGGTCGAGTACGACCAATCCGTCGAAGGGGTCGGGCCTGTCACCCTCTCGCGGGAAGAAGAAAAAGGCCAGCGCGACGACAACCAGCAGCGAGAACAAGACGAGCGGTCGGCGAAAGAAAGACATAAATCGATTCCGTCAGGCAGTCTTCTGCAGGCTGCGCTTCTTCAGGTGGATAAGCAGTAACGATACCGCAGACGGCGTCATGCCTTCGAGTCGAGACGCCTGACCGATGGTCGATGGGCGCGCTGCAATCAGTCGCTGTCGGGCTTCGTTCGAGAGCCCGTCAACCGCCTGGTAGTCGATATCGTCAGGGAGGCGCATCGTTTCCTGTTTCGCGTGCTTCTCGATCTCGCGCGCCTGCCGGTCAATGTAGCCCGCGTACTTGGCGTTGACCTCCAGTGTCAGCACAACTTGCTCCGCCCGCTCCTCGGACAAACAGGCCAGCGCTTCGCTGGTCCCGACAGGGCTCAGGGAAGTGATCGCCGCGTAGTCGAGTTCCGGGCGGCGTAACAACTCGGATGCCCGGCTTTCGCGCACGAGTTCCAGCGTGTCGCGGTCCTTGTCGGTGAGCGACTGCGGACGCACGACGATGCTCTCGAGGCGGTCATGCTCTTTCTCAGCCAGTTCGTAACGGCGGTTGAAGGCCTGCCATCGGGCGTCGTCGACCAGCCCAAGTTCGCGCCCGACAGGCGTCAGGCGAAGATCGGCATTGTCTTCTCGCAGCGTCAGGCGGTATTCGGCGCGACTCGTGAACATGCGATAAGGCTCGCTGACGCCGCGGGTGACGAGGTCATCGATCAACACGCCGATGTAGGCCTGCTGCCGGGTCGGGAACCAGCCCTCGCGGTTGCGGCTTTTTAGCGACGCGTTGATGCCGGCCAGGAGTCCCTGTGCGCCAGCCTCTTCATAGCCTGTCGTGCCGTTGATCTGGCCCGCGAAGAACAGGCCATTGACGTGACGGGTTTCGAGCGTGGCCTTCAGGTCGCGCGGGTCGAAGTAGTCGTATTCGATCGCGTAGCCGGGCTGGGTAATCCTCGCCGCCTCGAAGCCCTCGATCGAGCGGACGAATGCCACCTGGACGTCTGTGGGCAGGCTCGTCGAAATGCCGTTCGGGTAGACGACGTCCGTTGTCAGTCCTTCCGGCTCGACAAAGACCTGGTGTGACGCCCGGTCGGCAAAGCGCACGACCTTGTCTTCGATTGACGGGCAGTAGCGAGGCCCGACACCGTCGATCAGACCGGCGTACATCGGTGACTGGTGTAGCGCAGCACGGATGATCTCGTGGGTGGCCTCGGTCGTGTTCGTGATGAAGCAGCTGATTTGTTCGGGGTGCGACACACGCCGGCCCATGAACGAAAAGACCGGCACCGGCGTATCGCCGGGCTGCTCTTTCATTCGTGCAAAGTCGATGCTCTTGCTGTCGAGTCGCGGCGGCGTGCCCGTCTTCAGTCGCCCGACACGAAACGGCATGGCCCTCAGGCGCTCAGCCAGCTTCACAGACGGCTTGTCTCCAATGCGTCCGCCGGCCTCTTCCGCATCACCGACCAGGATACGACCGCCGAGGAAGGTGCCGGTCGTCAATACGACCGCCTTCGCGAGGAACTGCTCTCCCCCGGCGCCGACAGCGCCGCGAACCTGGCCATCCTCAATCAGCAGGTCTTCGACCGCGGTTTCTACGATGTCGAGATTCTGTTGTGACTGCAGGCGCCGCCGGATCGCGTTCCGGTACAGCTCTCGATCCGCCTGCGCTCGTGTGGCCCTGACCGCGGGGCCTTTGCTCGCATTCAGCGTCCTGAACTGGATGCCGGCTTCGTCGATCGCCTCGGCCATCGCACCGCCGAGGGCGTCGATCTCCCGCGTCAGGTGACCTTTGCCGATTCCGCCGATCGCCGGGTTGCAGCTCATCTGGCCCAGCGTGTCGATACGGTGCGTCAGCAGTAAGGTACGCACACCCGACCGGGCGGCAGCCAGTGCGGCTTCCGTTCCGGCGTGTCCGCCGCCAATAACCATGACATCGACAGGTGTTTGCATTGATCAAAAAGTGTACAGGGTTCGGGCTGCGGCATTCTATGCGCTGCGCCGCGGTTCCGCCACAGCCCTTTACTTAAACTTCCACCTTGATCAAGATAGCCCGCTCGTCTGCACCTGGACCCCTGTTTATGAGATGTCGCTTAACAGCGCTGGCGGGCCTTCTCTGCCTCGCTTCGATTTCGAACGCCCTGGAACTCGAGGACTGCCGCATTTCGGCGGGCCCGTCAGCCCCGGGCATCAATGCGCGCTGCGGCACGCTGGTCACCCCGGAAGACCCGGCGTCGCCCGACGGCAAGACGATCGAGCTGCAAGTCGCCGTCGTACCTGCATTGGACCTCGATCCGCAGCCGGACCCGGTCGTGCCCATCGCCGGCGGACCCGGCGGCAGCTCGATAGAGATGTACGCGACCCAGCGGGGCGCGTTCGAGGCGCTCAGGCGAACTCGCGACATTCTTCTCGTGGACCAGCGAGGCACGGGGCAGTCCTCGCTGATGGACTGCGAGTCCGACGACGAATTGGTGCAGGGCTCTTACAGCGACGAGCTGACCATCCAGCTGACCCAGGAGTGTCTCGAGGCGCTGCCGCATGACCCTCGTTTCTTTACGACCAGTGTCGCCGTGCGCGACCTCGAGTCGGTCCGCGAGGCGCTCGGCTACCCGAACCTGAATCTGTACGGCGTGTCGTACGGTACGCGCGTCGCTCAACACTATGCGAGGCGTTACCCCGAGACGACCCGGTCGGTCGTTATCGATGGCGTGATCCCGTCCGGGCTGGCGTTGGGTCCGGATATCGCTCTCGAATCACAAGAAGCTCTCGCCGGCGTATTTGATCGCTGCGCCGAGGAACCTGCCTGCAACGAGGCTTTCCCTGGCCTGCAGGACACGCTGTCGCGCGTACTGAGCGAGCTCTCGGAAAACCCTGTCGAGGTCACGGTGTCGGGCCCGGTCAGCGGCAGCCCGGACCAGCTGACCGTCAGCGACGCCGAACTTGCCGTCGCGATTCGGCTGCTGCTGTATGACCCGAATTCGATTGCTCTGATACCGCTGATGGTCAACGAGGCCGGCAAAGGCAACCTGACACCCCTGTCTGCCGCATTCCAGATGGTTGCCGAAAGCCTCAGCGGCAGCATGGCGGTCGGCATGCATAACTCGGTGGTCTGTACGGAAGACGTGCCGTTCTATGACGACGAGCTGATCGACTACGCGGCGCTGGATCGAAGCTACATGGGCCCGGATCAGCTCAGTGCGTTAAAGGCAATTTGCTCGGTCTGGCCGAGCGGGTTTATCGACGAGGATTTTCGCGAGCCGCTGCGCTATGCCGGCCCGGTGCTGCTGCTGTCCGGCGATGCCGACCCGATAACGCCGCCCGACTACGCGGTCGAGGCGATGGGCGAGCTTTCTAACCCCCGCCACCTCGAACTAAAGCACCAGGGCCACGGCGTCATTGGCGTCGGGTGCATGCCCCGGCTCGTCGCGGATTTCGTAGACACCCGGGACGCCCAGGGCATCGACGAAGAATGCCTGGGCCGGGCGTTCGTCATGCCGTTCTTTGTGGATTTCTCGGGGCCTACGCCATGATCAGGGTGCAAAACATCACCAAGAACTTTGGCGCGGTCAAAGCGGTTCGTGACGTCAGCTTCGAGGCGCCGGACGGCAAGATCACCGGGCTGCTCGGGCCGAACGGCGCTGGCAAGTCGACAACGCTCAGGGTTCTGTACACGGTCATCAAGCCGGACAGCGGCTCTGCCAGCATCGACGGCGTCGATGTCGTGACCGATTCGCTGGAGGCGAGACGCCGCGTCGGCGCCCTGCCCCACGGCGCCGGGCTGTACCAGCACCTGACCGCGAGGGAGAACATCGCCTACTACGCGACGTTGGCAGGCGTTCCGAAAGCGGAGATCGACGGCCGGGTCGAGAAAGTCATCGACGAGCTGGAGATCATCGAGTTCGCCGATCGGCAGACCAAGGGCTTCTCGCAGGGGCAGCGCACGAAAGTCGCGCTCGCCCGCAGCCTCGTTCACGATCCGCACAACGTAATCCTCGACGAGCCCACGAGCGGCCTCGACGTGACGGCAACCCGCTCCCTGCGCGACATCATTCGCAAGCTCAAGAGCAACGGCCGCTGTGTCCTGTTCTCGTCGCACATCATGCAGGAGGTGGCCGCGCTGTGTGACGATATCGTCATCATTTCGCACGGCAAGGTAGCGATCCAGGGCACGACGGAGCGCATCCTCGAGCGTACCGGCACCGACGACCTGGAAGACGCCTTCGTTGCTGCGATCCGACGGGTGGGGCCAGCCGCATGAAGACGATACTGACCGTCATTCGCAAAGAAGTCCTGGACAACTTCCGCGACCGCCGCACGCTGCTGACCGCTGTGGTCATGGGCCCGATGTTTGGCCCACTGCTGTTCGCCGTCATGATCAACCTGTCGATCGAGAAGTCACTGAGCGCCGGCGAGCGCGATCTCGACGTGCCCATCATCGGCGCCGAACTTGCGCCGAACCTGATGCGCTTTCTCGAAAGCAAGGGCATCAATGCCGTCGACGGCCCCGAGACCGTCGACGAGGCCATCGAGGCCGTAAAGACCGGCGAACAATCGGTTGTCGTCCGAATCGTGCCCGAGTTCGGTGAGCAGCTCGCGAATGCCGAACCTGCGACCGTCGAGGTTTACAGCGACGAGGCAGACAATGACGCGCGCAAGGAGGCACGACGTGTTCGCAGTGCGCTCGGCGAGTACAGCCAGCGTCTGTCCGCACTGCGACTAATGGCGCGTGGCGTCAGCCCGCAGGTATTGCGGTCGATTAATATCGACGAGGTGGATGTGTCGACGCCGTCTGGCCGCTCCGGTCTGATCCTGGGCATGATGAGCTACTTTTTTATCTTCGCGATGCTGATCGGCGGCATGTACCTTGCCATCGACTCCACCGCGGGTGAGCGTGAGCGAGGGTCGCTAGAGCCCTTGCTGTCTCTGCCGGTCACCCGGGATCAGCTGATGCTGGGCAAGATTCTCGCAAGCTGCGTGTTCATGGCTCTGTCGCTTGCGCTGTGTATTGCGGCCTTCGTCGTGGCGATCGGCTTCCTGCCATTGCAGAAGCTGGGTATGACGCCTAACTTCGGGCCAGTTGCCGCGGTCGGCGCCTTTTTCATCCTGGCGCCGTTCATGTTGCTCGGCGCGGCGATGATGACGTTGGTGGCTTCGTTTACGAAGAGCTACAAGGAGGCGCAGACCTGGGTCAGTGCCGTTCTTTTCGCGCCCACACTTCCGATCATCGTCGTCAGCATCCTGCAAGTCCGGCCGGCCTTCGAACTGATGTTCGTGCCCAGCCTGAGCCAGCACCTGCTGCTGGTGGACATGGTCAAGAACGAACCCATCGTTTTGGAGAACGTCATCGCGTCGGCGATCAGCACCCTGCTGCTCGGTGGTCTGATTGCGTGGATCGCAGCGAAGCTGTACCGACGGGAAGGCTTGCTCGGCTGATTGTTTCGTCAGCCGGGCCGGTCTCGCGATTGGTCTAGTAGCTCATGCCTCCCGCCAAGGCGCCCATCACCTGCACGAGGCCGAGCAGAACCTGTCCGGTGATTGCCGCGGTGCCCGCGACGACTTCACCCGTCTTTTCCGAATCGTAGGCACGATAGTCCAGGCTTCTGACGGTTTCGAGGTCGGCGCGCTGGCGTTCGCCCGCGCGGTCGTCGTAGACGATCTTGCCGTCTTCGATGCCGACGAATCGGGCCCTGGTCGTCGTTCCGTCCGTCATGTTGAGCGTGATGGCGTCGCCTTTGTCGATACCAGCGACGCCGGCCTGCTCGGGTGCGGTCAGGACATTCGTCGACGTGCAGCCTGCGGCCATAGAAATGGCCAATAGTGCGAAGAGAATCGGTTTCATGTCTGGTCCTCCGTTTTGGATGTTCCAGAATGCGGATTTGGGGGCCGACTAACCTGATCAGGAACAGATCGATTCCTGATGGTTTACTAATGACGGGGGGTTCAGCCCCTATTTGCCGATACAGAAGTCTGCGAAGATGCGACCCAGCAAATCGTCGGAATGCAGCTCGCCGGTGATGGTTCCGAGGTCGTCCTGCGCCAGGCGGAGCTCCTCGGCCAGCAGCTCGCCGGCCCTGGCGTCACGCAGCGCCGCGACCCCCTGCTCGAAATGAGCGCGGGCATTCTCGATGGCCTCGATATGCCTTGCACGAGCCGAAAATGCCCCCTCTATACCCGTGTCCAGCCCGGCCAACGTTAGCAGGGCCGCCTTCAACGCTTCGAATCCCTCCATCGTCACGGCTGACACACCGATGCTGCCGTCCGCATTTTGGCCCGCCGGCTCGCCGCTCAGGTCGATCTTGTTGCGAACAACGAGCAAGGCTGCGTCTTCCTCTTCTTCAGGCGCGCCTGGGTCCGGTTCCGTGCTGTCCAGCACCCAGAGCACCGCGTCCGCCGAGGACATCGCTTTTCGAGCCCGTCGAATGCCCTCCTGCTCGACCAGCCCGGCCTCCTCCCTGAGTCCCGCCGTGTCGACGAGCTCGATCGTCAGGCCCTCGATGACGATGGTCTCGCGCAATACGTCCCGCGTCGTGCCGGCCATGTCCGTGACGATCGCGGTCTCGTCGCCACTCAGCGCGTTCATCAGGCTCGATTTGCCGGCGTTCGGCTTGCCGGCGATGACCGCCTGGAAGCCGTCCCTCAGCACTCGACCGGCGCGCGTCCGGTCGAGCAGTTGGTCGAACGCGACGCGGCCATCATCGAGTTGCCTTGACAGCGCCTCGTCGGACAGGAAGTTGATCTCCTCTTCGGGAAAGTCGATTGCGGCTTCGACAAAGATTCTTATGCGGGTCAGTTGCTCAACGAGGGCGTGCACATCGTCAGAGAATGCACCAGACAGTGATCGCAGCGCTGAGCGTGCCGCGCGGCGACTGCCGGATTCGATCAGGTCGGCGACGGCTTCAGCCTGCGCGAGGTCGAGCTTGCCGTTCTCGAACGCGCGCCTGGAGAACTCGCCGGGCTCCGCGCGCCGGGCTCCCGCGCCGAGGACGGCATCAAGGATCATTGACAAGACTACGGGGCCGCCATGCCCGTGCAGCTCGAGCACGGATTCGCCCGTGAAAGAATGTGGCGCCGGGAAATGGATCGCGAGCCCGCTGTCGATGGCGGCGCCGCCTGAGTCTGTTATCTTGACGAGTACCGCTCGACGCGGCGCCGGAACGCCGCCGGTGAGCTTCGAGGCTATGTTTTCAGCCTCTGGCCCGGAGACGCGCACGATGCCCACGCCGCCGACACCGGGTGGTGTTGCGATCGCGGCTATCGTGTCTGTGTCGGCCACGGCGCGTGCCGGTCAGTCGTCGCCGGAGGCCTTGTTCTTCCGGCCCTTGCCGCCTTTGGTTTTCTCGGCCTTCGCTTCCGCTTCGACCACGCGATTGATCTTCCACTGCTGCGCGATGGACAGCAGCGTGTTGGTCGCCCAGTACAGCACGAGGCCGGACGGGAAGAAGGCAAAAAAGCCGGTGAACATGATCGGCATGATCTGCATGACCCTCGCCTGCACCGGGTCCGTCGGCGCCGGATTCAGCTTCTGCTGAACCAGCATGGCCGCGCCCATGATAAGCGGCAGGATGAAGTACGGGTCACGCGATGACAGGTCCGTCAGCCACAGCGCGAATGGCGCCTGGCGCATCTCGACGCTCTCGACCAGGACCCAGTAGAAAGCCAGGAAGAACGGCATCTGCACGAGGATCGGCAGGCAGCCCGCAACCGGGTTCACCTTCTCGCGCTTGTACAGGTCCATCATGGCCTGCGACAGCGCCTGCCGATCGTCTTTGTAACGCTCCTGCAGCGCCTGCATCCGCGGTTGCAGCGTGCGCATCTTGGCCATCGAGCGGCCGCTCGATTCGGTTAGCTTGTAGAAGACCAGCTTGATCAGGATCGTGATCAGGATGATCGCAACGCCCCAGTTTGCGACGTAGCTGTGCGCCAGCGCCAGCAACCAGAACATAGGCTGCGACAGGATAGTAAGGATGCCGTAGTCGACGGTTAATTTGAGTTTCGGATCCAGCTCTTCGAGCTGCGCCTGCAGCTTCGGCCCGATAAACGTACGCGTCTTGAAGGTGTGCGATTCGCCGGGCGCTACTGTTTGCTTCGGCGAGACAACGCTCGCAATCATCGTCGAGTTGGCGTGCTCGACGCGATACGCATGCTGCACGTCCCGGACGGGAACGATGGCATTCAGGAAGTGAGACTGTATTGACGCAACCCAGGCGTTAGCGATCGACGCATTGTACGACTCGCCCTTGACGAGATCGCCTCGGTCGAGTTTCTCTGAGCTCTCGCCGTCGTATACGATCGGGCCGTCGAAGGAGTAGCTTTCGACGTTAAACATCGATCGCTCCTGCTCGAAGTGACGTCGCAGCAGCTGGACGTAGAAGTCGCCCGACCAGGGCGCCTGGCTGCCGTTCTGCACTGTCTGTTCGATGTCGACCTGGTAACTTCCCCGCGTGAACGTCAATCGTTTCTCGACACGCAGGCCATCGTCGTTGACCCAGGTCAAAGGCACCACAATCTCGTCGCTGTCGTCGAGCGTGTATGCCTCGGCTTCGAAGTCGTACAGCACCGTGTGGTCGGCGACGACACCGCCGCGCAGGCCCGTCCTCAGCAGGCCAAAGTTAGCCGCATCAGGCGACAGGGTCTGCACCAGCAGATCCGGGTTCTCTTTGGATACCGGGTAGCCAAGCATTGTCGCCTCGACGATCGTTCCGCCCCGGGTGTCGATCTTTATGTCGAAGACGTCGGTCGTGACGCTGATGTAAGGTGCGTCCGCCGAGGCCGCGTCCGTAGACGGAAGAGCGGCGGGTGTTTCTGTCGTCGGTGCGCTGACTTCGGGCAGTGCCGGTGGGGCGTCAGCGTTCGGTAACGCGTCGACCGCAGCCGGTGCCGACTCTGTCTCTGTAGCTGGCGGTGGCACACGATAGTCCGTCTGCCAGGTCTGGTACGTGAACCAGGCCATCATCAGGAACAGGCCCCAGGTTAGTAAGCGCTGATTGTCCATGCCTGTTAGCTACTCACGCCGGCACAGCGCTTCCAGTGCTGTGACAAGCTGTCGAAGAGCTGTTGATTCGTCGCTTTGGCTGCCGCCGGCTTGTTGATCACAACGATATCCACGCTCTTTAATAAGTGTTGGTGTTGTCTGAACGATTCTCGTGCGACGCGCTTGATTCGGTTTCTTGCTGTCGCGTGCCGACAATGCTTCTTTGAAATTGCCAGTCCCAGCCTGGCGTTGCCGGTCGGCCGTTTCCTGCAGAGTACGGTGAAGAGCTTGTCGTGGCTGCGCTTCGGTCGATCAAAGACACGGCTGTAATCGGAAGCCGCCAGGAGCCTGTGTTCTTTGGTGAATCGAAGTCGGCTTTCGATCTCGTCGCCCGTTGTCTTTATAGGTAGGCCGGCCGGCGCAGAATTGATCGTGTTACGGCGTCAGTTTCGCGCGGCCTTTCGCCCGGCGACGCTTCAGCACGAGACGGCCAGCCTTGGTGGCCATGCGTGCGCGGAAGCCATGGGTTCTGGCGCGCTTGATTGTGCTGGGTTGGTAGGTGCGTTTCATGAGCGTTAAATCCTGCGGTTATTTCGACCCCTATTGGGTCGCCAAACGAAAGGGCGGCAAGGGTACGCGGGCCCCTTTAACGTGTCAATAGATAAGGACTTTTCTATGACGCGGTCGACGGCTTGTGGCTGCGGCTGCCCATCTGGTTTTGGCCCTGTCGAAGCGTTAGACTGCCGGGTCTTTCGTCTCTAGATTCGCCGGAAACGCCGTTGTCCACAAATACCTCGCTATGGAGCCGCTGCACCCGCCACCTGCAGGCCGAGCTTCCTGAGCAGCAGTTCAACACGTGGATACGTCCGTTACAGGCTATCGAGAGCGACGGGCAGCTCAAATTGCTGGCCCCGAACCGCTTCGTCGTGGACTGGCTTCAGGACCATTACATGGCGAGAATTCTCGATATCGTCGACTCCAGCGATATCGAAGTCCTGGTCGAGGTCGGTTCCAGGGCTGCCGCCGCGCCGGCAGCTGAACGGGCCACCAGGGACGGGTCAGCGGTCGAACAGGGTTCCTCGGTAACGTCGAGGCTCAACCCGGCATTTACGTTCGACAGTTTCGTTGAGGGCAAGAGCAATCAGCTCGCACGCGCCGCCGCCACGCAGGTCGGCCAGAACCCCGGAACCTCGTATAACCCTCTGTTTATTTACGGCGGTGTTGGGCTCGGTAAGACTCACCTCATGCACGCCGTTGGCAACGCAATTCTCGCAGCCAAGCCCGGCGCGCGAGTGGCGTACGTGCATTCGGAAAGATTCGTCGGCGACATGGTCAAGGGCCTGCAGCACAATCGTATCTCTGAGTTCAAGCGAGCTTATCGATCCCTGGATGCTTTGCTGATCGACGATATCCAGTTTTTTGCGGGCAAGGAGCGATCGCAGGAGGAGTTCTTTCATACTTTCAATGCCTTGCTCGAGGGTCAGCGTCAGATCGTACTGACCTGTGATCGCTATCCGAAGGAAGTCAATGGCCTCGAGGAGCGGCTGAAGTCCCGGTTCGGCTGGGGGCTGACCGTTGCCATCGAGCCACCGGAGCTGGAGACGTCTGTTGCTATTCTGATGAGCAAGGCGGAGGCGGAGAACATCGAGCTCCCCGAGGAAGTCGCTTTTTTCATTGCGAAGCGAATTCGCTCCAACGTTCGGGAGCTGGAAGGCGCTCTTCGGCGGGTGATGGCGAACTCCCGATTTACCGGTCGGCCGATCAGCCTGGATTTTGCCAAGGAGGCATTGCGGGACCTCCTCGCGATGCAGGACAGGCTGGTGTCTATTGAAAACATCCAGAAGACGGTCGCTGAGTATTACAAGATTCGTGTCGCCGACCTGTTATCCAAGAAAAGGAGTCGATCGATCGCGCGGCCAAGGCAGGTCGCTATGGCGCTTTCGAAGGAGCTGACGAATCACAGTCTTCCGGAAATTGGCGATGCCTTCGGCGGTCGTGACCATACGACTGTGTTGCACGGCTGTCGCAGAATCGATTCTCTTCGCGAGACCGAAAAACGCGTGGACGATGACTATTTGAATTTGTTGAGAACTTTGACAGGATGATGTGGATTACCGGTGGATAACTTTGTCCTGAATTTTTATCCACAGACTGCCCACAGGAGTACAGGCAGGTATCCAACGTTTCCAGCTGTTATTTTTGGCATTTAAGTCAATGTTTTTTATGGGAATTTTAGTTTTATCCACAGGCTTTGGCAAGCCTAATAGTAATAATAAATAGATAAACTCCAAGTTTTATTAACAGGTGAATGTATGAAGTTTAGCGCCGCCAGGGACGTTCTTTTAAAACCTCTTCAATCCGTTATTGGTGTTGTGGAGCGCAGGCAGACGATGCCAATACTGTCGAATGTTTTGTTGGTTGCCAGGAACGGCTCGCTGTCGGTGACGGCGACCGACCTGGAAGTGGAGCTCGTCGCTCAGACAGAAGTCGACGTCGAGACGGAGGGAGAGATAACGGTGTCCGGGCGGAAGCTATTGGACATCTGTCGCGCGCTCCCGGATGGGGCCACGATCAACCTGTCGTTAGGCGGTGAGAAGCTCACGGTTCGGTCTGGTCCTAGCCGTTTCTCTCTCGCAACGCTGCCGGCGGCTGAGTTTCCGTCGGTCGATGACATCAAGGCGGACCAGTCGATCGAGATCCCGCAGGATGTGCTAACGCGACTGATTGAGAAGACGCATTTCGCGATGGCCCAGCAAGACGTCCGCTACTACCTGAACGGGATGCTGCTGGAGACGGGCGGGAAGCACCTGAAGGCAGTTGCGACGGATGGGCATCGCTTGTCTCTTTGCCAGGCGGTGGTAGATGGCCCGGGCCTAAGCAATCAGCAAATCATCGTGCCGCGTAAAGGCGTCATAGAATTGCAGCGACTGTTGTCGGGTGAGGGAGCGGTCACTATCGAGCTTGGCTCTAATCACGTTCGCGTCCAGTTAGACGGAATTCGCTTCACATCGAAGCTGATTGACGGACGTTTCCCGGAGTACGAACGCGTCATCCCGAAAGATTCCGATAACGAGTTGAGTGCGGACAAGGGAGTCCTGAGGGGTGGGTTACAGCGCACAGCCATCCTGTCGAATGAAAAGTATCGAGGCATACGGCTGACGATCCGCGACAACGCTGTTGTGCTGCAAGCACACAACCCGGACCAGGAAGAGGCAGAAGAAGAACTTGAGGTCACATACTCCGGGGAGGAGATAGAGATCGGTTTCAACGTTAATTATTTGCTCGACGCGATCGGTGCGGTGGATGGCGATACGGTTAGCTTCTCGGTCGTGGATAGCAACTCGAGCTGCCTGATCAAGGACCCGGGAAACGGAGACTGTACGTTCGTCGTGATGCCGATGAGACTCTAGGATTTAATGACAATCCGTCGATTTAAGGCGGAGCGGTTTCGATGTCTGACGAGTGCGGATGTTGAGCTGGCTTCAGACTACAACGTGGTTTATGGCGACAACGCCTCTGGGAAAACGAGCTTCTTGGAGGCGTTGGCGTATCTGGGGCGTGGAAAGTCCTTTCGAGGCGCGCCAACCCAGGCGCTTATCCAGCACGGGTGCAAAAACTTCGTGCTGTTCGGTCGCGTTGATAAGGGCGGTCGTGAAATAGGGGTTGGCGTTGAGAATGGCCCTGATGGCCTGGCAGCACGGATAGACAACGAGTCCGGCGGCGCGTCGGATCTGGCCGGGGCGCTGCCGCTGCAGATTATCGATCCGGATGTGCACAATCTCGTTGCCGGCGGCCCGGAGCAACGTCGGCGGTTCATCGATTGGATAGCGTTCCACGTGGAACATGGTTACGTAGAGTTGTGGCGGCAGTTCCGCCGCGCCCTCAAACAGCGCAATGCGGGACTGAGATCCCCGGCGATGAGGCATTCGCTGGGCGCGTGGGACGCAGAGTATGTCCGGTTATCGAAAGCCGTCGACGCGGCCAGGCGGAGAACGCTGGAGAGTGCGTCTGATGTGTTGGCCAGGCAGAGTGAGAATCTCCTGGAAGGAGGAATTAGCTTCGAGTACTCGCAAGGCTGGGCTAGCGGTCTGGAGCTCGAGGAGGCGCTCGCGTCGAGCGTTGAAAGGGATATCCAGCACGGAAGCACACAGACAGGCCCGCACCGGGCAGACCTCAAGCTTCGGTATGACGAACGGCAGGCCAAACGGCTGGTGTCCCGGGGGCAGCAGAAGTTGTTGGCCTGCTCAATGGTGCTGGCTGCCACAGAGGTCGTGCAGGATGCTCTCGGACAACGTGTATTGCTACTTCTCGACGATCCGGCGGCGGAATTGGATCGGGCTGCCCTGGCCCGCCTGCTGGACCAGAGCTTCGGACTCGGTTGCCAGCTGGTCGCAACGAGCCTGGAGAAAAACACACTGAATTTCCCCCAAACACCACGCAGGTTCCACGTGGAACATGGCGTGATTTCTGCCGTGAAGTAGCTTCCGCACAGACTCTCGAAACGCTCTCTTTCGGGGGCTTTCAACTGCGCGTGAAGCGTGCGGATTTGGTATACTGGATCGATTGTGTTCACGAGGATCGGCATGGTCGACCAGTCCGAATATACTTCCAGTAATATCAAGGTCTTAAAGGGTCTCGAGGCGGTGCGAAAACGCCCGGGAATGTACATCGGAGACACCGATGACGGGACCGGTTTGCACCACATGGTTTTCGAGGTCGTCGACAACTCAATCGACGAGGCGCTCGCGGGCCATTGCGACGTCATTACGGTGACGATTCACGCCGACGAGTCGGTCACGGTGTCCGACGACGGCCGCGGCATTCCCGTTGATATTCATCCGGAGGAGGGCCGTTCGGCGGCTGAGGTCATCATGACGGTCCTGCACGCCGGCGGTAAGTTCGACGACAACTCCTACAAAGTGTCGGGTGGTCTTCACGGCGTCGGCGTCTCCGTCGTCAATGCACTGTCAGAGTCTCTGACGCTAACGATCCACCGCGCTGGCGAGACCTGGCAACAGGAATATGCTCACGGCGAACCCAAGGCGCCCCTCGCAACGATTGGTGAGACCAGCCGCACCGGCACGGTCGTCAGATTCAAGCCGAGCGCCAAGACGTTCTCGAACATCGAGTTCAGTTACGACATCCTGGCCAACCGCCTCCGCGAGCTGTCTTTCCTGAACTCAGGCGTTCGAATTCGCCTCGTCGACGAAAGGTCCGAGAAGGAAGACATCTTCGAATACGAGGGAGGCATCCGGGCTTTCGTCGATCACCTGAACCGCAAGAAGACGCACATTCATCCGACCGTTTTCCACTTCACGGCGGAGCAGGATGACGTGGGCGTCGAGATCGCGCTCCAGTGGAACGACGGCTACCAGGAAAATATGTTCTGCTACACGAACAACATTCCTCAAAGAGACGGTGGAACGCACCTGGCCGGTTTCCGCAGCGCGCTGACCAGGACGCTGAACAGCTACATCGAGAAAGAGGCGAGCGCCAAGAAAGAGAAGGCTTCGCCGACCGGGGATGACGCGAGAGAGGGCCTGACGGCGGTGCTGTCAGTCAAGGTTCCGGACCCGAAATTCTCGTCCCAGACCAAGGAAAAATTAGTTTCATCTGAAATCAAAGGCATCGTTGAGCAGGCGATGGCGGGGCGGCTCGAGGACTTCCTTCTCGAACATCCGGCAGAAGCCAAAGCTATCGTCTCGAAGATCATCGATGCTGCGAGAGCGCGAGAGGCGGCCCGCAAGGCCCGCGAGATGACACGTCGAAAAGGCGCGCTGGATATCGCCGGTCTGCCGGGCAAGCTAGCCGACTGCCAGGAAAAGGACCCGGCCCTGTCGGAGCTGTTCCTCGTCGAGGGTGACTCGGCCGGCGGCTCGGCAAAGCAGGGGCGTGACCGCCGGACACAGGCGATCCTGCCGTTGAAGGGCAAGATCCTCAACGTAGAGAAAGCGCGCTTCGACAAGATGCTGTCTTCTGCCGAGGTCGGTACGTTGATTACCGCGCTGGGAACCGGGATCGGCCGCGACGACTTCGACCCGGACAAGTTACGTTATCACCGCATCATCATCATGACGGACGCCGACGTCGACGGATCTCATATCCGCACGCTGCTGCTGACGTTCTTCTACCGGCAGATGCCCGAGCTGATTGAGCGGGGGCATGTCTACATTGCTCAGCCGCCGCTGTACAAGATCAAGCGCGGCAAGCAAGAGGTCTACGTCAAAGACGATGCCGAACTGAATCGCTACCTGTTGAGCGCGGCTCTCGATGGTGCAGAACTCTTCGTCAACACGGAAGCGCCGGCACTGACAGGCCCCGCCCTGGAATCGCTCGCCAAGGAACACATAGCGGTTGAAAGCATCATCAGCCGGATGGCCGGCCGCTACGACGAAGTCGTCCTCCGCGCGATAGCCGACCTGCCAAAGGTAACGACCGAAACCGCAGAAGACCTCGACGCGCTGGCAGCGTGGACAAGGCAGCTGTCAGACGCGCTGCCCAAGCTCAACAGCGACAGGAACGAAAACGGCGGTAGCGTAGGCTCGTATTCGGCAGAGCTCGATCGAGGTGACGAGGACGGGGAGGGCGTTCGCATCGGCATTACGCGGGTCCAGCACGGCCTCGGTGCGACACGCTACCTGCCGCGCGAGTTTTTCGAAACGAACGAGTACCAGCACATCATGGGTCTCGCCGAGAAACTCGACGAGCTGATTGGCGAAGGCGCGTTCATCAAGCGTGGCGAGCGCCGGCAGGATGTCTCCCGGTTCGCCGACGTCGTCGACTGGCTGATGAGCGAGGCGCGTCGCGGCCAGGCAATCCAGCGTTACAAGGGTCTCGGCGAAATGAACCCTGACCAACTCTGGGATACGACAGTCAACCCGGAGACTCGTCGACTGATGCAGGTCCGCATCGAAGACGGCGTCAAGGCCGACGAGATCTTCACAACGCTGATGGGCGACCAGGTAGAACCGCGCCGGGAGTTCATCGAGCAAAACGCACTGACCGTTTCTAACCTGGACGTCTAGCCCTCAGTGACTCCGCGCGACAAGGCCCTGTTCGCCGCGCTGTTCCTGTTCTTGCCCGTCATTGCCGTTGGCTTCGATTGGGCGCTCGGCACAACGCTGCTTGCGTTGGTCGTGTTGCTTGCTGTGGCGTGGTTCATCACATTGAGGTCTCTGGCCCGGCGGCGGCAATCGCCGGACTATGAGCTTGAGACCATCACGATGAGCCACTTCGCCGAAAAAGTGAGGTGGTGCCTCGACGTGCTCGGCGTCGAATACCGGGAGAACACGTGGATCGGCACGCTCGGCGCCTTCTACCTGGGGAGGACGGTGCCCAAGCTCTCGTTTCAGACCGGTGCTGTTCGATCCAGCATCGGCAACTCGGCCGAAATTCTTCGCTATCTCTGGGGCGCCAACAGTGACGATCCGGCCGCCGCGTTCCTGGCTCCATCCGAAGAGCGGGCGGCGCTCGAAAAGCAAATCGACCGCGCGGGCGTTTCGCTACAGATCTGGGTTTACTACCACATCCTCGACGACAAAGCGGTCGCGTTGCGCTCATGGGGCGCAGACGACGAGCGGGTCCCGGCCTGGCAACGCTTCATGATCCGGCTGCTGTTCCCGGTGCAGCGCTTCCTGATACGAAAGTCATTCAGGATCAACGACTCCAGCTACCAGCGCTCCTGCCATTTCATCGACGAGTTCCTCGCCGACATAGATACCCGTGTTTCGGACGGGCGGAAAAGCATCCTTGGCGACGCCGAGCCGAACTATACGGACTACGCGTTCGCTGCAATAATGGGTCTCTGGCTACAGCCGCAGCACTACGGCGGCGAGCTTGGCTTTCGATCGCATATCGAAGACGCCATGAGGCCTCGCGACATGCAGAACGACATTGCGCGTTGGCGCGAAGATCACCCCAAGGCGGTCGCCTTCGTAGAGTCGCTCTACGCGGACCGCCTGATCAGAGAGGCACAGCAAGCATGAAGAGAACAACCCTGATCACGGCTGCAACGCTGTTGCTCGCTGGCTGTTCCATGAACCCGCCGCCGGTGCCGAATCCAGCTGTGGAAGACTTCATCATTGCAAACCAGCTCGAAACTGCAGATCGCGTCAAAACGCGCGAACGGGACGGCTGGGTAGCGCTGAACAATCGCTTCGTAATCTGGAACAATCGACGCCAGAACTACCTGTTGGAGTTTCGACGAGAGTGCAAGGCGCTGACCAACACCTACGACAAGGCACCGGATCTCCGGCTGGACCAACGCACGCTTCGCGCCCGGGTGGACACATTGCGCGGTTGCATGATCTCGCACATCTACCTGATCACGACAGACCAGCGAAAAGAACTCAAAAACCTCGGTGACGCGCCCGGTTCGTAAACCGGGACCAACAATACCGGCGAGCGGAAACGCGGAGCGGCACGGTCGCGCTGCGCCCCTAGTTGTCTACCGGGTCCGCGGTCTTCTTCTTTGGTTGATAGGCGCTACTGATATCGTTCATCGTTGATTCCACCCAGTCCTGCACGACCAGGCAGGTTTCCTGCGGGCTGCGGCCCTGCGCGTCTATCGGCGGGCCGATCACGAAACGAACGGTGCCTGGCCGCTTCAAAAAGCCCCGCCTCGGCCAGAAGTCGCCGGCATTGTGGGCAACCGGCACAATCTTGACGCCGGCAGCTTTTGCCAGCGCCGCGCCGCTTGTACCGTAGCGCCGGGTTTCTCCGGCGGGCATTCTCGTGCCCTCGGGGAACACGGTAATCCAGACGCCGTCCTCGAGTCGCTGTTTGCCTTGCTCGATCACCTGTTTGACTGCCGCACGTCCCGCCTTGCGGTTGATGCCGATCGGTCGCAAGGACAGTGCGATCGCCCAGCCGAATAACGGAATCCACAGGAGCTCCCGCTTGACGACCCAGGTCGCCATCGGAAACTCCGTCACCTGCCAGTAAGTCTCCAGCGCCGTTGTGTGCTTGATCATCAGAACGGACGGTTCGTCCGGTATGTTCTCTCGCCCTTCAACAACGACTTTGAGGCCGCACAACCAGTCGCCGGCGACAACCATGCTGCGACACCACTTCACGGTCATCCACCACCGGACGCGGAACGGGGCCCAGAACATCAGTATGACGAGCGCACCCGAAATCAGCGCCGACACGCCCATGTACAACATGAACAACAATGACCGGATGAATATCATGAGCCAGCACCAATCAACACGTCGGTTGCGGAGGCGAGGTCTGCGTAAACCGGCGTCGACTTCAGATCATCGGGCAGGGCCTGCGCGGTCTTCTCGCCTTTGCCCGTCAGGACTAACATCGGTTTGGCCCCAACCGACGCGCCCGCCTGTAGGTCGCGAAGGGAATCACCAACAACCGGTACGTCGTCGAGCGAAGCTCGGTAGCGATCGGCGATCTGTTTCAGCAGGCCGGGCCGCGGTTTTCTGCAGTCACAATCGTCGTCCGGACCGTGGGGACAGACAGCGACGAAATCGATCTCTCCGCCGGCCATGCGAGCGCCCGTCAACATCTTGTCGTGGATTGCGTCCAGCACCTGCTCGTCAAAATAGCCCCTCGCAATACCAGACTGATTCGTTGCCACTGTGACCGTGTAGCCCGCGTCGCAGAGCCTCGCAATGGCCTCCAGGCTTCCGGGAATGGCAACCCACTCATCCGGTGACTTGATAAACGCGTCTGAGTCCTCGTTGATAACCCCGTCGCGATCCAGGACAACGAGCCGGAATGAGTCGGTCATCAGCTTATCGACAGCCTCGAGATGTCGGCCACACCGGAGAAGAGGCGCCTCAAGCCCGCCAGGAGCGCCAAACGATTGTTCCTGGTGTCCTTGTCTTCCGCCATGACCATGACGTCGTCGAAGAACGTATCGACCGGCGCCCGAAGAACGGCAAGGCCTTTCAGCGCCTCCGTATAGTCACCGGACTCAAGCTTCGGCTCGACGTCGGCCGTTGCGGCAACAACGCCTTCGTGCAGTGCGACCTCGGCGGGCTCCGACAGCAGGCCCGCATCGAGCTCCGCCGCCGATCCGGCCTTCTTAAGGATATTGGCAATTCTCTTGTTCGCAGATGCGAGGCTCTCCGCCTCAGGCAGCGACAGGAACGTACCAACGGCGTCGATGCGTCGCTTGAAGTCCGGCAAAGACGTGGGCGCAACCGCGGCGACGGCGTCAAAGGCCTCCGGCGTTGCGCCATGGTCCGCGCAGTAGCTCTTCAGTCGCTCATAGACGAATTCGCGCAGTCCCGCCGTCGCATCGTTCCGCACCGGCTGCGCGTCTATCGCTGCGCTCAGCAGCGCGTCAAAATCAACGTCGAGCTCGCACTCGATCAGGATGCGGACAACGCCTAACGCGGCGCGGCGAAGGCCGAAGGGATCACGGTTACCGCTCGGTTTCTTGCCCAGCGCGAACACACCCGCCAGCGTGTCGAGCCGATCTGCAACGGCAAGCAGCTGTCCAGCGCGGCTCGTCGGCAACGCATCGCCAGCAAAGCGCGGTTGGTAATGCTCGCGAATCGCAACGGCGACGGCCTCGTCCTCGCCATCGACGTCGGCGTAGTAGGCACCCATGATGCCCTGCAGGTCCGGAAACTCGCCGACCATGCCCGTCAACAGGTCGCACTTGCAGAGTTCGGCGGCCCTGCCGGCGTGTCCGGCGTCTATGCCTGCGTCCTCAGCAAGCTTCTCCACCAGCAATTGGATCCGCTCAGCCTTTTCCCTGAGCGTTCCCAGGCCCTGCTGATAAACGACGGCATTTAGGCCATCGCGCCGCGCTTCGAGCGTGGTCGACTTGTCGCTGTCCCAGAAAAATGCGGCGTCGGCGAGTCTCGGCCGAATCACGCGCTCGTTGCCATCGATAACCTGCGCCGGGTCCTTGCTGTCCAGGTTTGCCACAGTGACAAACAACGGCATCAACTCGCCCTGGCTGTCCTCGACCGGGAAGTAGCGCTGGTGGCCGGTCAGCGTCGAGATAACCACTTCACGCGGGAGCTCGAGGAATCGTTCTTCGAACTTTCCGGTGATCGCCACCGGCCATTCGACCAGCGCGTTGACTTCGTCGTACAAGGACTCGCCGTCGACAATGCGGCCGTCCGCGCGTGCGGCCTCCTCGTTTACGCCGTCTACAACGAGCTTGCGCCGCGCCGCCATATCGGCAATGACATGACCCTTGTCCTTCAGTGTCTCGACGTAATTATCGGCGCTGGCAATCGGCAAGGAACCGGGCGCATGAAAGCGATGGCCGTCACTGTCACGGCCCGTTTTCACGCCGAGAACGTTTGCGTCGACGACCTCGTCGCCGTGCAGAAGGACAACCCAGTGTACGGGCCGGACGAACTCGATATCGCTGTCGCCCCAGCGCATGCGGCGAGGAATGGGCATCGCCAGCAGCGCCTGTTCGAGAATGTCCGCGATGAGTTCCGCAGTCGGCTGGCCGGCCTCGAAGACCTCGTAGCTGAGCCATTCGCCTTTGTCTGTCGTCGTGCGGTCCAGTTCGCCAACGTCTACACCACACTTCTTTGCGAACGCGAGCGCCGGAGGTTTGGGCGCTCCGTCGTCGTCGAAGGCTATCTTGGTCGGCGGGCCCTTCTGTGACACCTTGCGATCCGGCTGTTTGTCGGCGAGCGCCTCAACGATCAGCGCCAGCCGCCTCGGGCTCGCAAAGGCTTGAATCTCGCCGTGCTCCAGGCGCGCTTCCGCCAGCCGCTCCGCAACGCCTGTGGCGAACGCGTCGATCAATGATCGCAACGCCTTCGGCGGCAGCTCCTCGGTGCCTATCTCAACGAGCAGGTCCGAGCTCATGCAACCTGTCCTTTCGCGACCGATTCGACCATCGGAAAGCCCAGCGCTTCACGAGACGCGTAGTAGGTTTCGGCGATGCTCCTCGCCATCGAGCGGACCCTCAGGATAAATCTTTGCCGTTCGCTGACTGAAATCGCCCCACGAGCGTCGAGCAGGTTGAAAAGGTGCGATGCCTCGAGCATCCGCTCGTAAGCCGGCAGCGCCAGTGACTCCTCGACCAGCGCCTGGCAAACGCGTTCGGCTTCATCAAAGCTCTCGAACAGCGCCTTCGTGTTCGCCAGCTCGAAGTTGTACTTCGATTGCTCGTACTCGTTCTGCTGATACACGTCGCCGTAGGTGATCAGCCCGAGCGGACCGTCGGTCCAGACCAGGTCGTAGATGGATTCGACGTCTTGCAGGTACATAGCCAATCGCTCGAGTCCGTAGGTGATCTCGCCGGTGACTGGCCGGCATTCGAGTCCGCCGACTTGCTGGAAATACGTGAACTGCGTGACTTCCATGCCGTTCAGCCAGACTTCCCAGCCCAGCCCCCAGGCGCCCAGCGTCGGCGACTCCCAGTTATCCTCTACGAACCGGATGTCGTGTATCGACGTATCGATCCCTATCGCGCGCAGCGAGCCGAGGTAGAGCTCCTGGATATCCAGAGGCGACGGCTTGATGACGACCTGGTACTGGTAATAGTGCTGCAGCCTGAAGGGATTATCGCCGTAGCGCCCGTCGGTCGGCCGGCGACTTGGCTGTACGTAGGCGGAGCTCCACGGCTCCGGGCCAATTGCCCGCAAAAAGGTGGCTGGATGGAAAGTTCCGGCGCCCATCTCCTTGTCATACGGCTGCATGATGACGCAGCCGCGCTCCGCCCAATACTGCTGCAGCCTGAGGATCAGGTCCTGGAAACTCATCTTGTTGCTCATCGCGGTTTCGGTCTAGGGCGGAAAGCCGCGAAGTATAACGACTTTCAGGGCGAAAGGGACTCTCCGAGCGACGCTGCGTCAGGGCTTTGTAGGGCCCGTTGCCAGGATGGTGCAACGCGGCATTTTTCGCACCAAATCAGTGCGCAAATATTGGAATCTGTGCACTTTTGGTGCAGACTGGAGGCTATCGTTTGAGCGAATTCCTATAAAAACAGGGGGTTACACGAAGCACCATTTTGGCACACTTTCTGCAATCAACGAATCACGAAAACGCTACGGCGACTAATAACCACGTATAGCTGGAGGAGAAACCATGACGCCCGCAGAGGTAATGAGCCTCATCAAAGAGAAAGAGGTCAAATTTGTCGATTTTCGGTTTACTGACACGAAAGGCAAAGAACAACACGTAACCGTGCCCGCCCACACCGTCGACGATGACCTTTTCGAAGAAGGCAAGATGTTCGATGGTTCTTCCATCTCCGGTTGGAAGGGAATCAACGAGTCCGACATGATCCTGATGCCGGCTCCCGAGACTGCCGTTGTCGACCTGTTTTCCGAGGAAACGACGCTGAACCTGCGTTGCTTCGTCGTAGAGCCGGCGACGATGCAGGGCTACGATCGTTGCCCGCGTTCGCTGGCAGCACGCGCCGAGGCCTACCTGCAGTCCACCGGAATCGCCGACACGGCGTTCTTCGGTCCCGAGAATGAGTTCTTCGTCTTCGACAGCGTCCAGTGGGACGACAACATGCAGGGCGCCTTTTACAGGGTCGACTCTGAAGAGGGCGCCTGGAACACGGACCGCGCCTACGAAGATGGCAACACGGGCCACCGCCCGACAGTAAAGGGTGGTTACTTTCCGGTTCCCCCGGTTGATTCACTGCACGACATTCGCTCCGCGATGTGTCTCGCTCTCGAGGAGATGGGCATCACGACCGAAGTGCATCACCATGAGGTTGCGACCGCGGGCCAGTGCGAGATCGGCGCGAAGTTCAACACGCTCGTCGCCAAGGCTGACGAAGTACAGACGCTGAAGTACGTTGTTCATAATGTTGCGCACGCCTACGGCAAGACGGCTACGTTCATGCCGAAACCGCTGGTTAACGACAACGGTAACGGCATGCACGTTCACCAGTCGCTCGCGAAAGACGGCGAGAACCTGTTCACCGGTGATGAATACGGTGGCCTGTCTGAGACGGCGCTGTACTACATCGGTGGCGTCATCAAGCACGCGAAAGCGATCAACGCGTTCACGAATCCGGCGACGAACAGCTACAAGCGACTGGTGCCCGGCTTCGAAGCACCGACGATCCTGGCGTACTCGGCACGTAACCGCTCTGCATCCATTCGAATTCCGTTCATCGCGAACCCGAAGGCGCGTCGTATCGAAGTGCGCTTCCCGGACTCGATGGCGAACCCGTACCTCGCATTCTCTGCTCTGATGATGGCCGGCATCGACGGTATCCAGAACAAGATCCACCCGGGCGACGCCATGGACAAGGACCTGTACGACCTGCCGCCGGAAGAAGAGAAGGAACTGCAGCTGGTAGCATTTTCGCTTGACGAAGCCCTGGAGGCTCTCGACAAGGATCGCGACTTCCTGAAGGCCGGCGACGTCTTCTCTGACGACCTGATCGACGCTTACATCGACCTGAAAATGGAGAACGTAACGCGGCTGCGGATGACGACCCACCCGGTCGAATTCGACATGTACTACAGCCTCTAAGAGGCAAAACTGTGAACCGGGCGGCATTTTGGGCCGCCCGGTCACTGGAAGGAATCGGGCTCTCACTGATATGCTCAGTCAATGGATTATCGTCTCTTCATCGCCCTGCTCCTCGTGCTGGCCAGCGCACAGTCGTTCGGCCAGGCGTACCGTTGGGTCGATGAAGACGGCGTCGTCCATTACTCGGATCGCCCACAGGCCGGCGCCGAGGAGATCATTCTCCCGAAAGCTCAGAGCATGCAGATGGTCCGGCGCGCACCGCGACCGCGCGAGAGCGAGCCTGAAGAGCCGACGACAGGCTATGACAGCATCAGTATCGCCTCTCCCGCAGCCGAGGATACGCTGTGGAACATAGAGGGGAATCTGACGGTAACCGTAGCGTTGGAGCCGGGTCTGCGGCAGGGACACCAGGTTCGACTCTTCGTGGACGGCCGCGAGAGGATGTTCGACACGACGAACATCGAACTGACCGAGATCTACCGCGGCGCGCACAACCTGCAGGCAGAGATCATCAACGAGTCGGGTCAGATGGTGGCTCGGAGCGAACCGATTCGCTTCTACGTTCAGCAGACGAGCGTCCTGAGCCCCCCGTAAAGAAACCGGCATACCGAAACGCGGTATTGGACGAGTCGAGCTTCGTTATCGACTCGCTATCGAGTGGCGTCGTGCTGCTCGACAAGAATCTCCTGATCACAGGCCTGAATGCGGCGGCTGAAAACATCCTCGGCATCAGCAAGCGACGCGCCTCCGGCAAATCGCTGATGCAACTCGTCGACGATGAGCCCGAGCTCCGTGAAATCCTGACGCGCGTCCTCGAAACCGGCGACCATTATGCGAACGAGCTCCACCTCGGTCCCAACGAGGTCGACGGCGAGGAGCGCATCATCGACTGTCACGTGTCGCCGGTCAGCTTCGAGGGCGCCAGCCTGATCGTCGAGTTGAACGACATCACCCGGAGAGCGCGGATCACTCGCGAGAACGCGCTGATGATTCAGCACGGCGCCGGGCGCCAGATGATTCGTCAGCTCGCACATGAGATCAAGAACCCGCTCGGTGGCATACGCGGCGCAGCACAGCTGCTCGAACGTCAACTGGGAAGCGACGAACTCAAGGAATACACGGAGGTCGTCATCTCCGAGACCGACCGCCTCGCGGCGCTGGTAGACACGCTGCTGGGCCCCGGCGGGCTGCCGAACAAGAAACCCACCAACGTTCACGAGCTGCTCGAATACGTCGTGCGTGTCGTGCAGGCTGAAGACCATCGCTCGATCACGATCCAGAGAGACTACGATCCTGGCTTGCCGTTGTTGCTGCTCGACCGCGACCAGATCATCCAGGCGCTGATGAACCTCGTCAGGAACGCGACACAGGTGCTCGCCGGTCACGGCACCGTGAAACTCAGGAGCCGGGCGGTCAACAACTTCACCATCGGCGACACGCGCCATCGCGTTATCGCCAGTATCGAGATCATCGATGACGGCCCCGGCATTCCCCGGGACATCCAGGATTCGATATTCTACCCGCTCATTACCGGTAACCCCGAGGGCACCGGGCTCGGCCTGCCTTTAGCGCAGGAATTAATCAGCCGTCACGGCGGCATGATCGAGTTCGAGAGCCGGCCGGGACGAACGATTTTCTTCGTCCGCATACCGATAGAACAGGTGGACCCGGCATGACTGCGCTGAATGTCTGGGTGGTCGACGACGACCAGTCCGTACGCTGGGTCCTCGAGAAGGCGCTGAAACAGGCGAACATGAACGCCCGTGGATTCGAGCGAGCGGAACACCTGCTCGAGGCGATCGACACAGAGACGCCCGATGTACTCATCACCGACGTAAAAATGCCGGGCATGAGCGGGCTGGCGCTGCTCGAACGAATCAACACCAGCTGTCCCGGCCTGCCGGTCATCGTCATCACGGCGCACTCGGACCTCGAGAACGCCGTTGCCGCGTACAAGGGCGGCGCCTTCGAATACCTGCCGAAGCCGTTCGATATCGACGAGGCGATCGAGCTGGTCAGGAAGGCGGCCCGGACGACCGGCCATGGCGATGACGACTCCGGCGAAATCAGCACCGCCATTTCATCGCTGATCGGACAGGCGCCGGCCATGCAGGAGGTCTTCCGGTCCATCGGCCGGCTGGCGGGCTCCAGCATGACCGTGTTGATTACCGGCGAGTCCGGTACCGGCAAGGAGCTTGTCGCCCGCGCACTGCATGAACACAGCCCCAGGGCGAACAAGCCGTTCGTAGCCTTGAACACGTCGGCGATCGCATCGGAGCTTCTCGAGTCCGAGCTGTTCGGGCACGAAAAGGGCGCGTTCACCGGCGCAGACTCACGTCGCATCGGGCGCTTCGAGCAGGCCGACGGTGGAACGCTCTTTCTCGACGAGATCGGCGACATGTCGCCGGCGCTGCAAACTCGGTTGCTTCGCGTGCTCGCCGAGAGCGAGTTCTACCGAGTCGGTGGCCAGACATCGATCAAGGTCGACGTCCGGGTTATCGCGGCGACAAATCAGGATCTCGCTCGCGCGGTCAAGGAGGCCAGATTCCGTGAAGACCTCTTCCACCGTTTGAACGTCATTCGCATCAATACACCGCCGCTCAGGCAGCGTCGCGAAGACATACCGCTGCTGTTCAAGCACTACCTGTCGAAGTCGGCCGATGAGCTGGGCGCTGTGTCCAAGTCGATCGACGGCGATGCGATGGACGTCCTGCGTAACTACGACTGGCCGGGCAATGTTCGACAGCTCGTCAACACGACGCGCAGGCTGACCGTTACGGCGCCGGGATCAATGATCACCGTGCAGGACATCCCGTCCGAGATCGGTGGCGCCGAATCCGACCGGCAGGTCGTCGCAGACTGGACGCGAAGCCTCGCGTCCTGGGCCGAGCAACAGATCGAGAGCAGGGATCAACCGCTGCTCGATGCAGCATTGCCTGAATTCGAGAAGACGCTGATCCAGATCGCGATGAGCCAGACCAACGGTCACCGCCAGGAAGCCGCGAAGCTACTCGGCTGGGGCCGCAACACCCTGACGCGCAAGATGAAGGCGCTGCATCTCGACTGAGCCGGGCTAACTCACGGCGATCACCCCATTGGCGCAAATGGCGCCACGCCGATCAGGTTCAGGTGTAGCCACTTCACAAACGCAACATAAGCGAGCAACCCGAGAATCACGACAATGACGTCGTTCCGGGTAGCCTCAGGCAGGCCCGGTACGGGCCTTTTCGCCCTTCGCTTCAACGAGATCCTGTCCGCGACGGCCCAGGCAAGGAACGAACCAAACAACACGACGTCTGCGACGGAGCCGTTGACCAGCAGGTGCGAGAGGGCCCAAAGCTTTACGGCGACCAGCTGCGGGTGCTTCGTCGCGGTGCTGATACGGCCGGGCAGGTAGGGCGCAAAGAACAGGACGAACACCGGCAACATCAACAGCGCCATCACGTGAGCCATCCACGCAGGCGTCGTGTAGAGAATCGCGCTGGTCATCCGGGCGTCGGCATAGCCTTTCGCAACCAGGACGATACCGGCCAGCGACAGCAGGCCATAGATCGCCTTCCAACCGATCTCGCTCTTCGCGGCCAGCTTGTTCCGCAGCGGATCGGCGAAAATCGATATTGAATGCGTGCCCAGGAACAGCACCAGGCCAAGTATCAACAGCATCATAGTGTGAACCCCCTTGAAACTCCGATTGTAATTGGGCGTCTAGCCGGTACTGCTCCGGCGCGTCTTTGCGTCGAGACTATTCACCCACCTCAACGCCTTGCCAGAATGCAACGTAGTTCCGGATCTCGGCTGCAGCGTCTTTCGGTGTTGGGTAATACCACGCCGCCGCGGCGTTCGTTTCACCATCGACGACAACGTCGTAGTAGCTGGCCGTACCCTTCCAGGGGCAGACCGTCGTCTTCAGGCTTTCCCTGAAGTACGCCTTGTCGATCGAGTCTGCGGGAAAATAGTGGTTGCCCTCGATAACGATCGTATCGTTGCTCTCCGCTATCACCGATCCATTCCATGTGGCTTTCATTCTTCTCTCCGTTTCGTCTGCAGGCAGGTCTAGCTAGCGTGACGCTCCAGGTACTCGTTGACCAGGTCCGTCAGCGGGTCCTCGTATTCGAGGAATTGCTCGTCAAGCTCCCCGAGCGCATCGAGCGCCTCATCCGAATCCGCGGTGTTCTCATGGTCGGCGGCATTTTCCGGATAACCTTCCGGGTAGGCAACGGCTATCGCCGACTCGAGTAGCCTGGACGTACGATCGGCGCCGACGGCATGCAGTGCCTCTACCGTCTGAAGCGCGAATCGACCGCTGGTATTCAGGAAGAACTGGTCGAAGCCACCGTTGTTGACCTCGGCCTCGAGCGCGTGCAGCAGTACCGCCGTCGCGACGGCCGGTTCGAGGGCGTCGAGGTCCTCTTCGTCGTCGACGTAGATGTCATCGAAAGACTCCGGGTATCTCACAGCACCAGCCCCTTATCCATAAGATAGTCACGGATTCTATCCATCATCTGCCTGTCGGTGTCAGCATCGAAGGCTCGAGCAGCCGCCCAGTCGTAAGACCAGACCGGCGCCGTTCGAAGCTCAACCGGTTCATCATCGAAGCGGGGAAAGATATGCAGGTGCAGCGCGGGCGCGAGGTTGCCGAGTATCTCATAGTTGATCCTGATCGCGTCGGTAATCTGAAGCAGGGCGTCGCCAACGACCGAGGCCTCATAGAACAGGGTCTTACGTTCTGCTGCTCCGAGCTTGTTGAGGTCGGCGACGACCGGGTCAGGATAGATCAGCGAGTAACCCTCGAGGAACTGGACGTCGCCCAGCACGACCCAGCCGGACGACACGCGGCAGATCGCTTGCGGAAAGCTGCCGGACCGGCACAGCTCGACGCGTTCGTGGATGACGGTAGACATCAGCCCCCTCCGGACGCGCTATTCATCGGCCACCTGCCGCCACACCAGCACCTCGTTGCCGTTCGGGTCGATGAAGTGAAAGCGCTCGCCGCCCGGGAAGCTGTAGGTGGTCTTGCTGACTCGACCACCCGCCGTATCGATCGCAGCAATTCTGTCTTCGAGCCTGTCGGAGTAGAGCACGACCATCGGGCCAACCCCTTCGGCCGCCGACTCAAGCTCTCGATTGAATCCGCCGTCTACGCCCGCGCCTGTGAAGCTCAGGTAGTCGGGCCCCCAGTCCTGGAACTCCCAACCGAAGACGGCGGAGTAGAATGCTTTGGTCGCGTCAACGTCTGAGAGCGGGAACTCGATGTAGTCGATGCTGTTCTCGGCTTGATTCATGTTGGCCTCCAATTGGGTGTTGCCAGGGGCGCCTGACTACAGGTCCTTGACCATCTTTATGACGACATTGTCGGCGCCGTTCGCGCCCGCAAAAACATCACGGCTGACCTCCGTAAATCCGCTGGCCAGGTAAAAAGGTTCCCCCGGTATCGTCGAACCCAGCTCGATCGTACGGAAGCCCGCGGCGCGAGCGGCATCTTCGCCGAGCCGGAGCAGCAGCCCGCCGATACCGCGACGCGTCCAGCCGGGGTGGGTATACATCGCGCGAATTCTCGCGGCATCGACGGCCGGGTCGCTCAATGAGTCGTCACGGCCGACCGTATGGTCACCGCCGTACAACGTCCTTCGTTTTCCCCAGCCGCCGCAACCAACCATTACCGTCTCGCCATCGTCGTCGGCTTCGATAACGAAATAGGTGCCATCGCTGATCAGCGTCCAGTCGACGCCCATGGTTTCCCTGGCAGCCTCGATCTCCGCGGCCGACAGGAACGCCTTCATGTTCTCGCTGATCGCGAGACGCATCAGGTCCTCGATGGCGGGGACGTCATCGGCCGAGGCGACCCTGTGTGTCAGGTCGGTCATGTTCGCTCTGATCTGGCGCAAGGACTTCAGCTTAAGCTGCTCAAAGTGGCATCTCAAGCGACCGGCCGTGGTGAATGGGCCCGTACGTGTTACTTTGGTGTCCGCTGTGATCAGTGGGTGAGAATAATGATAAGAACTCTGAAGATACTGTTTGCTGCGATCGTCGCGTTCTGGGGGCTCGTTGGGGTTATCGGAAACCTCGCGTCATTGAGCGTCGCCTATGAATACGTCGAGATGGTGACGGGCATGTCGGATGTCTTTGAAGAGGGGCGCCCGGCCCCTCCGTGGCGAACCGCGAGCCCGGTCATCGTCTGGGCCGGTGTGATGCTGATCGTGCTGGGAAAGCTCGGTGCGTTCGTCTTCTGCTCGATCGGCGCCTTCAGAATGCTTAAGGTCAGAACCGCTGACACGCGCGCCTTTGCAGCAGCCAAGAAATACGCTGTGTTCGGCTGCGGCCTTGCCGTGGTCATGCTCTTTGGTGGCTTTACCGTGGTCGGCGAGACCATGTACCTGATGTGGGTTAACCCCGATGGCGAACATGCTGCTGCCGGTGCGTGGCGGTATGGCGGCTTCATCGCCCAGACTGAGCCGGAAGATGGCTAGTAGAGCTTCTACTGAGTTCAGTATCGACGAGCCTATTCGGGCAAACGCATTGCTCGCCCGCAATCACAACATTCAATAGCGAGGACTAGATCATGCAGGCACGGAGCTCTACCAGACCGATCCGGACAAGCTTACTCACGCTCTCATGCGCATTGATGTCGGCGAGCGCTTTCGCCAGCACAGCAGAAACTGACGTTGAAGAGAAGAACAAGGCGCTGGCCCTCGCGTTCTACGAGGACCTGTGGTTCAGCAGAAACACCGACAAGTACGACCTCTACATGGCCGATAACTATGTTGCCCATGACATTGGTGACCGAAAGAACGTGACCGAACCCGCGATCGAACAGAAGAGTATCGCCGACTTCTTCTGGGCGAACGGGAACATGTCAGGAGAAATCGACTACCAGATCGCTGAAGGCGACCTGGTCGCAACTCGATGGACCTGGCAATACGAACCCACAACGTTCCTGGGACGAGTACTCCACGGGCGCGACGATCTGCCGATCATCAACGTCTTCCGGTTCGAGAACGGCAAGATCGTGGAGCTGTGGAATCATCGACACGATATCGATACGGGCATGCCGCTCCGCTCTACGATCAAGGGCTTCCTGTACGGGACCCTCGTGGCATTGTTGCCCCTCGCGTGGGCGATTTCGTTAAGACGTCGTTTGTCGAAAGCGGTAGCCGGCGCGTGAATTGACGATCGCTGTTGTGCGACCAACATGGATTCGTGCGAGCGGAGATCAGCAAAGGAGCCATAGACTATGAGCTGGTTCAAGAGAATCCTCGGCAACGCGTCCGAACCGACGAAGCCAGAGAGTAAGAGCAGATTCGCCGAGCGCCAGTCCGAACCGATGCTCGTTGCTGTGCCCAACCAGGAGCAGGATCTTCTCGAAGCCTACCGGAAGGCGTCCGAGACCATCGAGGAATTCAAGCAGCATGTCCTGACGCCCGGCGAGCACTATTGCTCGGTCAAGCTGAGGTTTCGCGACCCCGACCTGTCCGAAGAGCTTGGGGAGGACAGGTTCGCCTACCTCTGGTTGACGGCGACCGCCTTCCACGAAGAAGAGAACCTGTACTCAGCGGCCTTTTTCGAGGTGCCTGACGAGTTCCAGGAATGGCACAAGGTTGGACAACGGATCGCATTCGAAGCAGAGGATGTCTTCGACTGGATGGTCAATTACGACGGCTACGTGCATGGCGGTTTCACGCTACGGGCCGTCAAGAAACACTTGAGCGCCGAAGACCAGGCGTCACACGATGAGTACGTCGGCGTGCGAGAGTGGGCTCCTATTCCCTGACCGGTGGCGCATCGAACAACCGCTATTCCGTGATCGGTACAGCCATTCGGATCATGCACCTGCACGACGTGACGAATAGCATTACCTGGCGCGTTGTCTGGAAGCGTGTCCGGCGGCCGTTGCCTTGCGTTAGGCGGCGGTTCGAACAATCTGACCGATGGCGGTCAAGCTCGCCTGCACGCGCCGCCCGAAAAACCTGTGGCTAGTCCGGCTTGCACGCCGAGACGCTATAAATTGCATCATTGTCGACGCCGGGCACATCGATAAACACCTGGTAGCTCGGGTAGCCGGGATAGTCTGCGCAAACCGTTCGTCGTTCAATATGAATCATGACCGGCCACAATGCCCTCTGGCCTGCCGGCAGCTGATCGTGGTTCTTCAGTTCCAGGCGCGCAAGCCACGCCTGGCCGACGCCCGCACCCGGCTTCGGCAACAACACGAATCCCTGCGCAGGTATATGTTGTCCGTCCACTGCGTCATAGCTCCAAAGGCCAACGATCTGCCAGTCATCGACGGCTATCGGCATCTCGTCGTCAGCCGCTGTCGTTGAAGCCTCTGTGGGAGCTTCTGCCATGGGTGAGGGCTTGGCCGAAGCGGCCTCGCTGGTGTCGACCATGGGAGGCTGCGAGAAGACGACACGATCCCGGTACCCGAGCGCCTGACCCTGCATGGACCGCACGAGCAGACGCGGGAAAACGACGGCGCGAATGCTGGTGGCTCGGGAGCTCAAGTTGGATGCGGAAACGTGAACTACGTAGTCACTGTCCGCGACAGCGACCTGGTTCCACTTTGGAGTCGTCGACGGGTCTCCGAAGCCGCCGCCGGTGACGGGGTACTCATTGCCGAGGTCATCCTGGATGGTGATCCCCGACCGGGTTATCTCGATACGCTTGTCCGTGTATCGATTCGTTACCGTCATCTTGCACGTGGCGGTACGATCGGCTCCGAGCTCGCAGGACACCAGCTTGAAGGCCGTATCGTTGAAAGACTGCTCAAGCTTCGACGCGGCTGCGAATACCGGTGGCGATGTAGCACTGCAGGCAAGCAGGAAGCTGGCGGAAGCGAGTAATGATGCGATCAGTCTCTTGTGCATTTCAGCTCTCCGAAACGGCAAGGCCAGTCAGGCTGCCGAGTATTACACAGTTCCAGTTGCCAACTACTAATCAGCCACGAAACTTCACGATAGCTAAAAAAGAGAACCTGTCGCCGGTGTCTATCGGGCGCAAGACGTCGCGGCGAAATTCGATCCTTACAAGCCGCCGCTAAATGTCCAGCGGGCCCAGCTCGCCTTTCTGATGTATTTCCTGTTTGCGATCCGTCGCCAGCTCAGTGCGCGCGTGACCTCGAAACGCCGGCTAGTCTGAGATGTTCTGCGAAGCAGCCGTCTCAAGGGCTACTGCCTGACGTTCCGCTACGGTGCGAACGAACGGGCCGATTGCGATGAACCCGGCAAAGCCGATGAAGGCGAGGTTGACGACGGGTATCCAGCGGTCCCACTGCTCCATAAACGCGCGGAACGCGTTGAACTCTGCGCCGCAAGGGTGATTCCCCAGCACCGAAACGGTCAGCACCTGAGGCACCGTGACGAGTGCAGCGAGCCCGAGGGCGGACAGTACGATCCAGCGGTGCGCCTCGTTGATCGGCACCGAGGCCCTGAGCAACCATGTGGCCGTCGCCGCGAAACCGATGATCGGCAGGCCGATAAAGACGCTCGGCAGCAGGCTTTCGCCGCCCATGTTGCAGGTTGCACCGAACTCGACGTAGGACAACACCGCGGCGTAGGGCCAGTACAGCAGCAGCGCCGCAGCCAGCGCCAGGCGGCGAACGGTTGTAGCTCGCGATGTTGTGTCTGTTGGCTCCATTCGAGCGGTCTTTGCGATCAATGAAGCGCCCAGTTTGCCCGGCGCAGCCGCGATTTTCCGTGAGGCAGGTCTCTCATTGGCCTGCAAGCCACAGTGTCGCGAGCGTGCCTCGTTCTCACGGGGCTAAGCCAGGCTTTGCAGGAGGGATCCATAATCGCGATCGCTGCGACCATCTGTCTCAAGCCTGGCGACGGCGTGGACGGCTTACTGTTGCGAATCGCCAGAGCCGTCGATGATGAAACGCCCCAGCTGCGACAACGGAATCTTGCTCAGCAGACTGATGGACGGTTTTTTCATGATGACCATGAACCCGCCCGGTGTCCGCTCGAGCCAGATGACCTCCCAACGGTCGTTACCGAATTCATTCAGCGTCGCCGCAAAGTCTTCCTCGCTGGTGAGTCGCACTGTCTCGACCCGGTATTCCCAGTCCCCGAGGTTTTCGAGATCGGACGCGGCCCACTCGACCGGATCGCCGCCACGCTCTGCAATGAGCTCGTCGTACTGTTGCTGGAGTTTCTCGACGGTCTTGCGAACGCCGGTGACCTCATCCTGCGGCTCAGGGTTGCACGCGGTCAGGAGGACGCTGGCCAGTACGGCAGCGGCCAGGGCATGGATTGGTGTCTTCATCACTATCGACCTCTGTCATCTCGAGCCTGGGTGGCTATTGTAATCGCTGCGCCAGGTCCTCGAGGCCGGCGCGCCACGCACTGGCGAGCGGGGGGGCGTCGCCCCAGAGCTGTGCAAGCTCCGACCTCTCGTCATCCATAACCAGCTTGATGACCTTACGCGCCTTCGCAGCCATGTCTGTGTTCACGTCCAGCTCGTTTGCATCGACCCAGGCGGTGACCTCTTCCGGCAAGGCGTCTGCCGGGTTGCCGGCAAGCGCGGCCAGGACCTCGGCGGCGGCTATCGCCATGCTTGCGGTCGGTGCCTCGATGTAATCGCGCGATTCGAGCACGCCGTCGAGTGCGGCATCGATAACCGAAAGGTTATTGCTTTCCGTCAGCGCCCAGACCCAGTCGAGCGCATCGTCATTATCGAACGGGCCCGTGTCCCAGCCGCCCGCAAGGGCGGAGCTCGTGAGCATCATCAGGCAGGCAAGTGACAACAGGGATCTGAAAGACATACGTACCTCTATCGGTAGTTCGACCAAGACACCACCGCTGCTTGGCGGCTGGTCGCTCAGTATTGCAGCGCGCCGACGAGATTCGCCGCCGACGCGATCTCGTGCCGGTCCATGTAATCGATCATGCCGGCATTGATCTTCTTGCAGGCCAGCGGGTCGTAGAAGAGCGCTGTACCCACGCCGACGGCACTCGCGCCAGCCAGCATGAACTCGATCGCATCGGTTGCGGTGACAATGCCACCTTGGCCGATGATCGGCACGCCGTGCGGTCCGGCGACTTCGTACACCTGCGCGACCTTGAGCAGCGCGATGGGCTTGATCGCCGGCCCCGACAGGCCGCCCTTGACGTTGCCGATGATGGGCCTGCGTTTCTCGGCATCGATCGCCATGCCCATCACCGTGTTGATAACCGCAAAGGCGTCGCTGCCGGCTTCGATGCACAGTTTCGCGTTCAAGCCGATGTCGGTCTGGTTCGGAGACAGCTTCGTGATAATCGGCTTCTTCGTCTGCTTGCGACAGGCTTCGACGACGCGCGCCGACATCTCCGGGTCGTTGCCGAACTGCACACCGCCTTCCTTCACGTTCGGGCATGAGATGTTGATCTCTATCGCATCGATATCGGAGTCGTCGAAAGCCTTCGTCACGCGCTCGTATTCTTCGATCGTCGAGCCCGATACGTTCGCGATGAAGCGCGTCTCTGAGAAGTCCAGGCCCGGCAGGATTTCGTCGACAACGTAGTCGACGCCGGGGTTCTGCAGGCCGATGGCATTGAGCATGCCCTGCGACGTTTCCCAGATACGATGCGGCGGGTTGCCGAGGCGAGCGTCACCGGTCGTACCCTTCAGTACGACGCCACCGACGTCGGCGTTGGAGTAGCCCTCGACCCGCGTGTACTCCTCACCGAAACCGACGCACCCGGACAACAAAACGATCGGTGTCTGGAAGTCGAGGCCGCAAAAACTAACGGCGAGTCGCCTGTCCTGTTCCACTAGCTGGTCCATAGCGCGAGATTCTACCCGTTATTGAGGCGGCCTGCGGCCTGCGGCGGGCTTGGGCGGCCGGTCCGCTTGCACCGGGCCGGGTGCGGTGAGTGGCTGTCGCGAGCATGGCTCGCCGCTACAGGTAGCCGCGTCGTTGCAGTTTGAACAGGTGTGCGTACTGACCGTCTTCGGCCATCAAGCTCTCGTGGTCGCCGCGCTCGACGATATGGCCGTCGGAAATGACGATGATGTGATCCGCGGCGCGCACGGTCGAAAACCGGTGCGAGATCAGGATCGTCATCTTGTCTCTGCTGACCGTGCGGAAGTGCTCGAAGATCTCGGCCTCGGAGCCCGCGTCCATGGCCGCCGTCGGTTCGTCCAGTACAAGGATGTCGGCGTCCGAGCGCATGAACGCACGTGACAACGCGATTTTCTGCCACTGACCGCCCGACAGCTCACGGCCGTCCTTGAACCACCGGCCGAGCTGCGTGTTGTAGCCTTCCGGCATGCTGCCGATGAACGGAGCGGCCCGGCCGGCCGCCGCAGCGTCCGACCAGCGCTCCTCGTCCTCGAAGTGGCGTACGTCGCCGGCACCGATGTTCTCGCCGACGGAGAACTGGTAGCGGCCGAAGTCCTGGAAGATGACGCCAACGCGCTGCCTGAGAGCCTCGACGCTCCATTCCTTCAAATCGAGACCGTCCAACAGGATGCGCCCGCTGCTCGGCTCGTACAGCCGGGTCAGCAGCTTGATCAGCGTCGTCTTGCCGGAGCCGTTCTCGCCGACGAGCGCAAGGCTCTCGCCGGGCCTTATCGACAGTGAGATATCGTCGAGCGCCGGCACCTCGGAGCCCGGGTACGTGAATGAGACGTGTTCCATCTCGAGGCCGCGCTCCGGGTGCGGGCCCTGCACCTTCTCGCCGTCGCGCATCGTCACTTCCTGGCCGAGGTACTCGTACAGGTTCGACAGGTACAGGTTGTCTTCGTACATGCCGCTGATCGATGTCAGGATCGCAGCGACCGCCGACTGGCCCTGCCGGAACAGCAGCAGGTACATCGTCATCGCGCCGAGCGTAATCGCACCCGCAATCGTCGACAAAACGATCCACGCATAGGCGCCGTAAAACGCCGCGGTCGAGATCAGTCCGAGCACGAAGCCCCAACCGTCGCGCCGCAGAGTCAGCTTGCGGTCTTCGGCGAACAGCTTCGTGAAGATATCGCGGTAGCGCTGCAGGAGCCTCGGCCCGAGTTGGAACAGCTTAACCTCTTTGACGCCGTCCTCGCGGGCAATGACGGTCTCGAGGTACATCTGCATGCGCGTATCCGGCGAGCGCCAGCGGAACAGCCGGAACGCATCGCCGGAGAACTTGGCTTCGGCGATGAACGACGGTATGCCGGCACCGATCAGGATCAGCACCGCCCACGGCGAGAACGCGAACAGCAGCACGGCGTAACTCGTCAGCGAGATCAGGTTCTGCGCGAGGCCGAACGTGCGGTTGACGAGACTCAACGGCCGGCTCGAGGCTTCGCGACGCGCCTGCGTCAGCTTGTCGTAGAACTCGGAGTCCTCGAAGTGAGACAGCTGCAGCGTCAGGGCTTTCTCGAGGATCATGACGTTGACCCGCTGGCCCAGCAGCGCGCGCAACAATGACTGGCAAACTGAGATGCCGCGCTGGCTGCCGGCGACGGCCGCGACGACCAGCGCCTCGAGAAACACGAGTCGCAAGACTCCCCACGTGTCCGGGTTCTCAGCCTCGATCGCCGCGACGACGCCATCGACGATCAGCTGGCCGATGTAGGCAATCGCCGCGGGCAGGATGCCGGCAATGATCGTCAGGATCGCAAGCGTAAACGTCAGCGGTCGGCTGGTGGTCCAGACGAGCTCGATCGCACGGCGGCTGTAGGCGAAAACGCCCAAGGCACGTCGTAGGAATCCGGCTTCGTTTTCGTCGGCCATCTGCTCTGCTTTGCGTTCCGGGTTAGTTAGTGGGGAGGACAGTACGCGCTGCTGTGTGCGGCGGCGGCACCTTTAACACTATCGTCTGGATATGAAGACGGTAGACTCGCAAGTCAACATGTTCAGCCTGATCCTTTACGAACCCGAGATCCCGCCGAACACCGGCAACATCATACGCCTTTGCGCGAATACCGGTGTGGGCCTGCACCTTGTCGAGCCCCTGGGCTTCGAGCTCGACGAGCCGCGGCTGAAGCGCGCCGGTCTCGACTACGCGGAATTCGCCAGCGTCAAAACGCACGCGTCGCTGGAGGCCTGCCTGTCGTTTCTCGATAATCCTCGAGTCTTTGCGTTAAGCACGCGCGGCAAGACGCGCTACGACCAGGTGAACTATGCCGATGGTGACGCTCTGCTGATGGGGCCCGAAACTCGCGGCCTGCCGCAGGCCATTCTCGACGCCTTACCTGCGGAACAAACGATTCGTCTGCCGATGCGTAAACACAGCCGCAGCCTGAACCTGTCGAACGCGACCGCGGTTATTGTTTACGAGGCGTGGAGACAGTTGGGTTTCGCCGGGGGTCGATAGTAAAGCGAATGCGCCATTCAGGGCCCGGGTTGCAGAGGCCAACGACGTCTACCGACGGTCGACTAGTCCCTGACCTCAGCCTCGAGCCGCTTACGATCCTCTTCGCATAGCATAGACACCAGCCCGTCGATGTCAGGCAGCGCGGTTGGCGCTATAGAGGGCCGCGGAAGACCGGCTGACTGGAGGTCCTGAAGGAATTTCTCGCTGACCTGGTTGATGATCGGGACAGAGCGTTCGGTTGACGGAACCAGCGACAGCGTCAACTCCCCCAGCGGCCCGTCTGCGAGCTCCGGGGCGATGTTCAGGCGCGCCATGTTGTAGACGTTCGCTGGTATGAGCGCTGACCTTTCGCGATTGTTCATGCTATCGAACGTGGCTTGGTCGACCCAGCCAAGATCAACGGCGCCCGCCTCGAAAATCTGGATCGTCCAGCCGAAACGCTCCAGAGCATCAATACGCCCATGCAGCGCGGATTGGTAGAACCAGTACTTGGCCTGGTTGGCTGATTCGCTCACGCTGTCCGGAAGCGGGCGAGGAATCGGCTGCCAAACGTAGCGGTGTTCACCCTTCAGCAGGCTGACGGCCGCATCGGGATCATCCCCAAGCGCCTCCAGAAGGTAACGTGCGCCCAATACGGCCATCGCGGCAGAGTCTTTCTGGATCGCGAGATTTTGCAACGCTGCCTCACTAAGTTCCCGGTAGCCTTCCATGGTCGGTCCCGTGACGCTGGTGGCTTCCAGTCGCGTCGCCTCGTCGGCAAACATCGGGTGCGACTCCAGTACGAACTGCGAGAAACACGTTTCTTGTTCCGCCGCCGCTTCATCGGGCGCCGAGCGTTGCTGCGGCGTGGATTGTTCGCGACTCATCGAAGAGTCACTGGGCGTCGAGCCAACGGAGGGGGTCGTTGCCGGCTCGTTCGAGTCAGATCCGCCGCGCGTGGTAAACGCCAGCCATATCAGCGCGCCCACGATGACAACCAGAAGGAATGCCCTGACCTTCATTCTCGAGCCCCGAACCGAAAACGGAGACTAACAGCAGGCGTTGTTTCAATCTGCGGCTCAGTCATTCCTGCAGAACTCCCTGCGCCATTCGTCGATACCCGGTCCTTCGTAGGCCGGGATATCGGGTAGTGTCAGCCCGCTCTGTTGAAGGTCGGCGCGGAGCTGGTTAACGACGAGCTCGACGGTCGCCGGATCGCCTGGCCTTTCGAGGCCTTCGAGGGCCAGAACCATCATAGGGCTTTGTGCGACTTCCGGCGCGAGCGCAGTGGCCGCCGCCTGGTAGACCATGGCCGGCCAGTAGTCCAGGCGTTGCTCTGAGTCCATCCCGGCGAACGAGTCTGCGTCGATCCAGCCTTGCTCGACCGGCCCGCCATTCAATCGCTCTCGCAAAATGCCGACATGGAACATCGCGAACAGCCGTCCGTGCAACACCGCCTGGTAGTACCAGTGCTCTGCCTCGACCAGCGCTGCTCGAACATCCTCTTCGAGATTCTTGCTATTGCTCCATGAACGAGTGGTGCTGTTTTGCCCGTCAAGTTGACCGACAGCATCGTCCTCAGGCTTCCCTTCGGCGCGAAGTTCGGCGCGCCTGCCGAGTATGATCATGGCCCCCGAGTCCTTCTGCGCTGCCAGTGACTCAAGGTCCGATTCGCTCAAGCCCCGGTACACGGCCATGCCCGGCCCCTCTGGCGCGAGCGGTTCCAGGCGGGCCATTTCAGCCATGAACCATGGGTGAGAAGGGTCGGGTCGAAAGCTGGGGCAAGTTTGCGGCCCGGTGTCGTCGTTCTCTGCCGTCGTGGAGTCACCATCGTGCGCGGGCATCTCCGCCTCATCGCTGACCTCGGGTCCGAATTCACTTGAAGCATTGGCGGACGGGACTGAGGCTGAGTCCGCAGCGGCCCCCTCGGTCGAATCAGGCTTTTGATGTTCTGCCCCGAGGAACAGGACGATGCCGATGGCCGCTGCAACGGCCAGGGCCGCGGCGAGAGCTTTCTTCATGCGGCGACGGTAGCAGTCAGCGAAAGCGTCGCGACTACAGGCCTGTTCACGCTTCGCCCAACCGGCTTATAACTCGATCTCCGGTCCAATCGCGCGACTCATCAGGTTCTCGACGGCTTCGCGCGGCGAGATGCCGTCGTACAGGATGCGGTAGATCTCGTGGCAGATCGGCATCTCGACGCCCTGTTTCGCGGCGACTTCTTCAACCGCCTCGGCGGCCAGCACGCCCTCGACAACCTGCTGGATCTCTTCCTGCGCTTCTTCGACGGTCTTGCCGGCGGCGAGTGCGAGGCCCATGCGCCGGTTTCGCGACAGGTCGTCGGTGCAGGTCAGCACGAGATCGCCCATGCCGGCGAGGCCCATGAAGGTTTCCTTCTTCGCGCCTAGTGACACACCGAGCCTCGTCATCTCGACGAGCCCCCGGTTGATCAACGCGATACGCGTGTTGGCGCCGAAGCCGAGTCCGTCGGACATGCCGGCGCCGATCGCAAGTACGTTCTTGATGGCGCCGCCGACCTCGACACCGATCATGTCGTCAGACGTGTACGCGCGAAAGTTCGGGCTGCTCAGAGATTCCGCCATCTGGTGGCCGAACTCCGGGTCGTTCGCGCCGATGGTCATCGCGGTGGGCAGCCCGTCACCGACTTCGCGTGCGAAGGTAGGGCCGGAAAGAACAGCCAGCTTGTGGTCGTCGCCCAGCACTTCGTTGGCCACCTGGTGCGGCAGCTTGCCCGTGTGCAGCTCGAAGCCCTTGGTCGCCCAGGAGACACGGGCATGACTTTCCAGGTGCGGCTTCAGCGCGGTCAGCGTCTCGCGAAGCGCGTGGCTCGGGACGGACACCAGCACATCCTGCATGCCATCGAGGCACTCCTCGATAGAGTCCGCGATGGACAGGTTGTCAGGAAAATCGGCGCCCGGCAGGTACTTGTTGTTAACCCGCTCTTTTTTCATCAGGGCGCGCTGTTCGTCGTCGCGTCCCCAGAGCCGCACTTCATGGCCGCTGCGAGCAAACTGCAGCGCCAGCGCGGTGCCCCAGGAGCCCGCGCCGATGACGGCAATCGCCCCTTCGGAAGCAGCGCTGATTAGTGCGTCTCCGCGCTTGCGCTTTCTTCGGCCGCCGCCTGCTTGTTCTGCAGCGACTGCATGTACAGCGCGTCGAAGTTGATCGGCTGCAGCACAAACTCGGGGAAGCCGCCCTTCTGTACCATGCCCGCGATGGTCTCGCGTGCATACGGGAACAGCACGTTCGGCGAGAAGCTGCCGATCAGCGCGCCCATCTCCTCGTTGTCGTAACCCGCGAGCTCGAAAACGCCTGCCTGCTGGACTTCGAGCAGGAACATCGTCTTGTCGTCGTCCTTGTCTTTTGCCTCGACCGTGATGGTCAGGACGATCTCGTGCATGTTCTCATCCAGCTGCGTGTGTGCACTGCGCAGGTTGAGATTGGTTGCCGGCTGCCAGTCCTTGGCCTGGAACACCTGCGGCGACAACGGCGATTCGAACGAGAAGTCCTTAACGTAGATCTTGATGATGGAGACGCGTTTGCCGCCGTCTGCCTTTTCTTCTTCTGCCATGTTTATTCCTGCATTAACCCTGCTGTTGGTCGCCCGCGAGCAGTGCGTCTAACTCTCCGCTCTTGTCGAGCGCGTAAAGATCATCGAAACCGCCAACATGGGTTTCGCCAATAAAAATCTGTGGGACCGACGTGCGTCCGCTTCGCTCGATCATCTCCTGCCGCCGCACGTTGTCGGCGGTAATCGAGATATCAGTATAGTCGACGCCCTTCTTCTTCAGCAGCATTCGGGCGGCTCCACAATATGGGCAGAACTCGTTGCCATACAGGACTACGTTCGGAGCGTCGCTCATTTCTTTTTGCTTTTCGTCTTCTTGCCGGTGACGACGGGCAGGCCTTCCTGGGTCCAGGCGGCCATTCCGCCTTTGAGGCCATAGGCGCTGGCGAAGCCCGCTTCCCTCAGGGTCTTGATGGCCTTGTTGGACGTGATGCCGGCATCGCAGACGGCGATCAGCGGCTTGTCCTTGTTCTTGGCCAGCATGTCCATCTTGGCCGGCAGCTCGTCGAACGGCACGCTCTTCGCGTTGACGATATGACCGCGGCTGTGCGCGTCGGCGCTGCGAAGATCGATAACCGCTGCATCGTTGTTAATCAGCTTGACCGCCTCCGAGGCCTCGATATTGATCAGCCCGCTCGCCTTGCGTCGGAGTTCGGAGAAGATCAGGAGGAAGAAGCTGACCGTCAGGGCGAGCAGCAAGAACGGGTGGTTGCCCGCGAATTCGAGATATCTGTCCATTTGATACGCAGCCGATCCTGCGGTAATTCAGAAAAGCGGGCCATTATAACAGCGCTGTACGCCGGACGAACCCCGTTGTTTGACCCGGGGCGGTGCGATCGCTCTTCTCTGGCAGTCGCGCGGCCCTTACACTTCGGCCCATGCGCCGACTCTTCCTCCTGTCATTGGTCCTGGTGACCCTGTCCGCAGCCGCGAACCAGGAAGCCGAGCAGCAGGCCGTCATCAAGGAGCAGGAACTCGAGCAGGTCCGCTCCCGGATCAGTGAACTGAAAGCGAGTATGGATGAGGCCGCCCGGGAACGAGACCGGTTGACCTCCGACCTGCAGAAAGCCGAGGTCGAGATCGGCGAGAAGCGGGTCCGTCTGAAGGAGCTCGAGCGAGAGCGCTCCTACAGCGAGCGCCGCAGCGCGGAGCTTGGCGCAGAGATCGCCAAGCAGGAGAGCGTTCTCGATGAGCAATCCGGTCAGCTCGCGAACCAGCTGAAGGCGGCGTGGATGAGCGGCGACCAGGAGAAGCTCAAGCTGCTCCTGAACCAGAAGGACCCGGCGACGCTCGGCAGGCTTGTCGTCTACTACGATTACCTGAATGAATACCGCAGCGAGAATATCCAGAGCATCACCGATGCGCTGGCACGGCTGACGGCGCTGAGGTCCGAGGTCGTTGCCGAGGCGGCGCGGCTCACCGATATCGCCAAGCGGCGCTACGATGAGCTGACGCAGCTCAACGCGGCACAGGAAAAACGCCAGGCGCTGCTGGGATCGTTGAAACAACGTATGGCGACGGAGTCGGAGGAGATCGAGCGCCTTGCTGCCGAGGAACGAGACCTGACGCGGCTGATCGATGAACTGTCAACGATCCTGTCTGACTATCCGATCCGGTCGGAGGAACCGTTCCGTGAATTCAAGGGTCGCCTGACCTGGCCGGTCGCCGGCCAGTTGCAGCATGATTTCGGGCAACCCCGGGTCGGGGGCGAGCTCCGCTGGAACGGTGTCGTTCTGCTGGCTCCGCGCGGCCGGGAAGTTCGTGCGGTCTATCACGGCCGCGTCGTCTTCGCCGACTGGCTGGCCGGCATGGGCCTGCTAGTCATCGTCGATCATGGCGATGGCTACATGACGCTGTATGGCTATAACGAGACCGTACTGACCGACGAGGGCGACTGGGTGGCGCCCGGCGATGTGATCGCGACGGTCGGCAACAGCGGCGGCCAGGCCGAATCGGCGCTCTACTTCGAAATCCGCAGAGGCCAGGATCCGGTGAATCCCGGGGACTGGGTGACGCGGCAACCGGGCGCTGCCAGGTAGCAAACCACGATCAGGCATTAGTCGGTCCGACGCGGCTGTGCTAATGTCGGGGATCAATTTTTTCGGCCGGTATAAATTCCGGCGGGTCAGGAAAGCGAATGTCGCTGAAGGTTCGGGCAATACTGGTTGTAGTGATCGGAACGGTCATGGGCCTGAGCCTGTCTATTGGCGGCGGTTTGCTGGACGAGCCCAGAGCCCCCACGGACGAAGAGCTCGCGCTGGAGCAGGCACAGCTGCTCGCCGAGGTCATGGAGCGCGTCAAGCGGGATTATGTCGAACCGGTTGACGATCGCGACCTCCTCGAGGCGGCGATCCGCGGCATGGTCGGCGATCTCGACCCGCACTCCGAGTATCTCGACGCGAATGAATATCGCGACATCCGGATCTCGACCACCGGCAGCTATACGGGCGTCGGCGTCGAGATTTCTGAAGAGAACGGCGTCGTGCGCGTCGTGACACCGATCAAGGGGTCGCCCGCCGCGCGATCCGGCATTCGCGCCGGTGACGAGATCATCGCGATCGACGACGTCATGATCGAGGCCGGCAACTTGCGGGAGACGATCGGCCAGATGCGCGGTCGAGCGGGGTCGAAGATCAAGATCACGGTACTGCGTGACGACGACGTCATCGCGCACGAGATGCGACGCGAGGTCGTACGCATGGCCAGCGTCAACTATGAGCTGATGTCGCCGGCCTACGGTTATGTTCGTCTGAGCCAGTTCAGCGAGAGCACCGCGCGCGAGCTGTCGCGGGCCATCGATGACATGCAGGACGAGAGCGGCGACCTGCTCGAAGGCCTCGTGCTCGACCTGCGCAACAACCCTGGCGGTGTCCTGGACGCTGCCGTCGACGTGTCGGACCTGTTCCTGGACTCCGGCGTCATTGTCAGCGCCGAAGGGCGGACTGCGGAGGCCCGCTTCTCTCGCACAGCGCACCGCGGCGACATACTGGACGGCGCGAACATGATCGTGCTCGTCAACAAGGGATCGGCATCGGCATCGGAGATCGTCGCGGGCGCGTTGCAGGACCACGGCCGCGCACAGGTGCTGGGCACGTCAACCTTCGGCAAGGGCCTCGTGCAGACCGTCATGCCGCTGTCCAGGGGGCGCGCCATCAAGCTGACGACGTCTCGCTATTTCACGCCTTCCGGCGACTCCATTCATGAAACCGGCATTACGCCGGACGTCTATGTCGAGGGCACCGAAGGCTTTCCGAACATGAGCCTGAGCGGCTCGGTCGACCGGGAACGCGACGCGCAGCTGAGCGAGGCACTCGAGCGGCTCCAGCGCGGGCGGGTGATGCACAGCAACGCTAGATGATCCGCACGCTCGTCGTTTTCCTCGCGAGCCTGCTCGCGCACACCACACTCGCCGAGCAACGACCTCGGGTCGCCATCATCATTGATGACCTCGGCTACGAGTGGACGGCGGCCGAGCGCTTACTCGCACTCGATCTGCCGATGACCTTTGCGATACTGCCAAACGCGCCGAAAGCAAGGCGGCTCGCCGAGGCAGCCCAGCAGTCCGGGCAAGAGGTGATCGTGCACCTGCCGTTGCAGGCGATGAGCGACGAGGATTCACACGGCAGCGGGGAAATCACACTCGACATGAGCGCGGCCCAGTTTCGACGCGCGTTCGATAGCGCAATACGGTCAGTGCCGTTCGCGGTCGGCATCAACGGTCATCGAGGCAGCCTGCTGACGCGGCACCCGGGTCACATGCAGTGGCTGATGGACAGCATCCGATGCTCGGCCAACCTGTTCTTTGTCGACAGCTATACGACGCACTTAAGCGTAGCGATGCAGATCGCCGGCGAGTCAGGCATACCGGCGGTCAAGCGCGACGTCTTTCTCGACAACAGCCGCGAGCCTGCCGACATTGAGCGTGAGATCGCCCGGCTGAAGGATCTGGCGCGAGAATCCGGCTCGGCGGTGGCGATTGGCCACCCCTACCCGGAGACGCTCGCCCTGCTGGAGCAGGCGCTGCCGGCGATGCAGGCGGAAGGCTTCGATCTGGTCCACGTCAGCGAACTGGTGCGATTGAACTGATAAGGCCCGACGCTTTCTAATAGACAGGGACGTAGCACGACAGTCGTTTATGAACAGCCGAATACTTTTCTTGCTTGTCGCCGCACTACCTTCACTCGCAGCGGCCGACACTTTCGACCCCAACACCGCGTTCGATCAGAGGACGTCATCGCTGACCCTGGCGCAGCTCAGTGACGTCGTCTGCACGCAGCAATACGACCCCGTCTGCGGGGTCGATGGCAAGACGTACAGCAATGAGTGTGTTGCGACAGCCGCCGGCGTCGATGTCGCCTCGGCCGGTGAGTGTGCCGAGCAGGCGAACGGGTGCACCGAGGAGCTGGATCCTGTCTGCGGTATCGACGGGAATACTTACAGTAACGAGTGTCTAGCCAAGGAAGCCGGGATGGAGATCGCCGGTCTCGGTGCCTGCACGGCCAGCGGCTGTCCGTCTACGGTAGAACCGGTTTGCGGCGTCAATGGTCGAACCTACCTGAATCGCTGCGAGGCGCGCGCATCCCGAGTGCCCGTGCAGCGCGCGGACGCTTGCGATATCGGCAACTGTCCGAATGCCATCGTGCCCGTCTGCGGTAACGACGGGGAGACCTATGACAATGCCTGCCACGCCGACAGGGCCGGCGTCGAGTCTTTCACCGAAGGTGCCTGCAACCTGCGCCGCTGTCCGGATCTCTTCGTGCCCGTGTGCGCCGAGGACGACAGGACCTACGGCAACGCCTGCCACGCAGAGCGCCGCGGCGTCCGTATCGCCTATGCCGGGGTCTGCGAGAACCAGGGCAAGAACTGCCCCGACGAGCGGGCGCCGGTCTGCGGCATGGACGGCGTGACCTACGAGAACGCGTGCCAGCTAGAGAACGCCGGCGTGCAGAAGGCTTACGCCGGAGAATGCTTCGGCGGTTAGAATACGGCGGCTTTCTCGCGCCCTTGGCGAGAAGCGCGGACAAACGGGAAGCACGAGTCCACGAAGAACGCGGGGTCGACGAGGCGGTGTTGCTGCGATCGACCGTGTTTGCTGGGTCACGCTGCTATTGCCAGGAGATGTTAACCGGCCCCAGTGAAAGCCCGGTCACAGACGTTCAGCTCCATTCCGATAGCCCCAGATTAACCTTGTGCCACTGGCCGTCGTGCTCAGACAAATAGACCAAGAACCCATTGCCCGTCTGGTATACACCGATCAAAGCATCTCCGCAGTTCTTCGAACTCGGCATCGCGTAGAGGTATCGACATTTCGGGTTTTTGATAGATTCTGCGCTCAAGAATATGACGTGAGCATCACCGGTTCTCCTTGGCGAATGTTGCAGCGCAGCCTCGACGACCCCTCTTATTCGGGCGCGGCTCATCGCGGACAGTGAATGGCACGAAACCACTATGCTGTAGCCGCCGTTCGGTTCCCGCAAAACCTTGCCACAGTCCGCAACGTCGTCTGATGCACCTGCCTGCATATTCGCCAGCAACAACCAAACAATCGCGTGGATCAGGCCCGCTCTGAAATTGATTTGCTCACGCATTCTCACTCCCGCCCCCTGGTTACGCGCCCCTGTCCCGTCGAGTGAGACACAGGCAAGCAGGTGATCATGCGATTCTGGCCTGGGCGCCCCGTTGCCAATGGCGATCACTACTCTTCCATCTCGAATCGAAACAGGTTTCTAAGGCCTTTCGTCTCGTAAGCGACGCCATCAATGGTCTTGGGTTCGTACTTGAAGCGATACGCGGCGGCGATGGCCGCTTTCTCGAAGACTCGATGCGTTGACTCGACGACGACAACATTCACCACGAGGCCAGCCGTCGTGACGTCGTACTGAACCAGTACGGTCCCCTCGAGGCCCTGTGCGGCCGCTCGGGCCGGGTAGTCCGGCGACACCTTGATGATGTTGAAGAGCGGGCCGTCGCCTTTGTTGATGCCGGTTATCGCCGTGCCGCCGGTTGGCGGCTCTGGCACGGACAGTGCGATATGAATGCCCGGCCCGGCTTCCCCCTCCGGTGGCGGCATAACCGTGGGCGGTGGCTGCACAGGCTTGATTGGCGGTGTCGGTAGCGGCGGCGTTGTTGTGACGTCTCGATCCTCGCGTACTTTGCCCAGACCAAGCATTGTCGGGACGGGGGGTTCTACAAAGATGTCATCACCACTCGCTATCAAAAGCTGCATGACGAAAAGCAGGCCGGTCGTAGCGGCAATGCCGCCGGCGGCGGACATAAAGGCGCGTGCAATCATGGGGGCTACCTCGTTGATGGATCATGTTCGGCTCTGGCCATATACCTAGAGCTACAAGGTAATAGAATACATGCCTAGAACCGGAAGGTATATATTGATATACCTTTCCATTCGAGGTATGGTCCAGAGTGGTAAAGCAAAAACCGTTGAGGCGCATGGGCCAGACCAACCCACCTTTCATGAGCGGCGTTCCGGAGTTGCTGTTGTTGCAGCTGCTGGCGCAGCGCGAGATGTACGGCTACGAACTGGTTAAATCAGTCAAGCTGGTTACCGGCGAAGCCATATCGCTCGGCGAGGGCGTTATCTACCCGGTGCTGCACGGCTTGGAACGAAACGGGTCACTAAAGGCGAAACGCAAGGTCGTCGGCGGACGCACCCGGGTCTACTACTCACTAACCGCCAAAGGCAAACGCCGCCTTGAGCGTCTCGAACAAGACTGGAATCGAATCCAGACTGGCGTCAACGCAGCGCTGGGCGCAGCAAGTCATGCCTGATCCGGGCTTAGACAAGCTTCGCCAACAACTCCATGACTCGGGTGTAGCGCCTAAACACGTTATCCGAATCGTGACCGAATTATCGGATCATCTGCAAGACCTCGAGACTGAGGCCCTTGAGCTGGGGCTCAGTACAGAACAGGCACGATCAAAAGCGATCGACCAACTTGGTGACATGAACACCATTGCAGAGGAAGTCTTGCGAAGGCCGGAGCTTCGCTGCTGGTTCTACCGTTTACCGAGGTTGGCACGCCTGGTCCTGCCAGTTGCCTACTGCCTGCTTCTCCCCGCCGTGCCAATCTACGCCAGCGTTGCACACGGTACGACCATCGGGCGGTGGTGCGCGGGCCTGATCATGAGTGGCTTGTTAACGAGTGGGATGCTGCTGGTTCTGTACGCGGCGATTATCCTGACCTAGCGCGTTTCCCGAAAGCCGGCTGTGCTCGGCTCGGGTCCGCGTTTTATCGTCGTCTCACCGACAGCTACTGGTTGATAGTCAGCGAGTCGCAGCAAGCAGCCGATTCTTCAGTCGTCCACAGATTTCGGTGGTCCCGCGACCGGTTGCCGTCGATAGACGGCATCTTTCTGGCATCACAATACTCGACAACCGCTGACGCAAGCGTCCATCGGTCACCGCGAAACGGAACCAATCTTGATTCTCCAAAGCTCCAGTAGAAGGTGTTGCGACCGTTGTAGACTCGAAAGTGGGGGTCACTCCCGTGTCTAAGAGGCAGTGGCGCACGGTCACTGACAGCGCGTTCAATCATCAGCGCAACATCCAGTTGCGCGGGTGTTCCAACAAACCGCTTGCGGGAGTCGTCAAAAATACACGCGCTGTCATGATCCCGAATCTTACCAAGCGCAGCCGCAACATCCTCTTCAAACCCCGGCTCATACCAGGCCTTGGCCAGCGGGGTCAGCCAAACCGGCAGAAACAGCCACAGCACAAAGAGCACGGTAAAGCCTCCGATTACCTGTAGCAGTGCAAGAAAAAAAGATAGCAGCCGGCGCAAGAGCCCAATCCAACAAGGGTGGCGGGTCGATGGTACATCTTCGAAGCAACCGACGAAGAATCGAACTGCGCTGAACCCGAGCTCCCAAATAATCGAACTCGCCGCAAGAAAAAGGGCGGCCAACAATCGCTGATCGCCCTTTCATGTATGCGCACTATGCGTTCATCGCTACGGGTAGGTATAGCTGGACTGAATGCCCAACGGAATACCAATCGCCCAGTAAATCAGCAGGAACGCCGACCATGCCGCGAGGAAGGTCAGCGAGTACGGCAGCATCATCGCCGCCAGCGTGCCGATGCCCGTCGACTTCACGTAGCGCTGGCAGTACACAACGACCAGCGGGAAGTACGGCATTAACGGCGTGATGATGTTCGTGCTCGAGTCACCCACGCGGTAAGCAGCCTGCGTCAGGTCGGGCGAAATGCCCAGCGTCATCAGCATCGGCACGAAGATGGGCGCGAGGAGCCCCCACTTGCCGCTCGCCGAGCCGACGAAGATGTTGACGAAACCGGTCAACAGGATGATGCCGACGATCGTAACCGCCGCCGGGAACTGTGCGGCGCGAAGCACCTCGGCGCCTTCCAGCGCCAGCAGCGTGCCAAGGTTCGATGCGCCGAACGCGTACACGAACTGCGCGATGAAAAACATGATGACGAGGTAGTAGGCCATGCCGGTCATCGCGTGCGACATGCCGTCGATGATGTCTTTTGAGCTCTTGAACTTGCCGGATACGTAGCCGAAGACGATGCCCGGGATCAGAAACAGGAAGAAGATCAGCGCAACGATTGAGCGCATGATCGGCGCGCTGAACGACACGAGGCTGCCGTTCGCGTCACGCCACGGCGAACCGTCCGGTACCAGCGTTACCGCCAGGATGACGAGACCCAGCACCATGACCAGAAGCGACCAGCGCAGGCCGCGACGCTCTTCCGGCGTGATGTCATGCATGACCGGCAGCTCGTCCTGGTCGCCGTCGATCTCGGTGCCCGCAAGGCGCGGCTCGACGACCTTGTCCGTCAGGTACCAGCCGAGTCCGACGATGAGCACGGACGAGATGGTCGTGAAGAAGTAGTTGTTCAGTGTGTTGACTTCGATACCCGGGTCGAGGAGCTGGGCGCCGGTCTGGGTCAGGCCCTGCAACAACGGGTCCAGCGCCGACGGTACGAAGTTGGCGGAGAACCCGCCCGACACGCCCGCGAACGCACAGGCGATACCGGCCAGCGGGTGTCGACCGGCGGCGAAGAAGATAACACCGCCCAACGGGATGACGAGTACGTAGCCCGCGTCGACGGCCGAGTGACTGACGATGCCGACCAGGATCACCATCGGGGTCAAGAGCTTCTGCGGCGTGACGTTCAAGAGCGCGCGAATGCCGGTCGTAATGAAGCCGGAGTATTCGGCAACGCCGATGCCGAGCATCGCGACAAGCACGGTGCCGACCGGGCCGAAGGTGACGAAGGTATTGACCATGCCGGTCAGCCAGGTCGTGAACGCATCGCCGGTCAACAGGTTGATGACGACGATCGGTTCGCCGGTGCGCGGGTCGATGACGCCGTACGTGAAGTAGGACATCAGCCAAGACAGGATCCAGACGATGAACAGGAGCCCGACGAACAGCATCGCCGGATCCGGCAGCGCGTTACCGACACGTTCAACGGTGCCGAGCCAGCCGCCGCCTGATTTCTTCACGTTCTCCGACATGTTTGTCCCCCTGTGCAAGCAGCGGCTGAGTTTACTGGCTGTCCTGCCTCGCGTCGATTCTTGCGGCATCAGTGCCGCGCTAAACACCGGTCGGGAGCATGGCTCCCTCCTACAATGTCAGAACCGAACTTTGTAGGAGCGGTCCATGATCGCGACAATACCAGCGTCTCAGCGCCCTTCATCTGGTGGGCGCAATATTCAATGGCCCTATTTCACGCCGTGCGTCAGTCGATTGATCAGCGGCGAGAACAGCACAAAGATCAGGCCGGAACCAACGACGATGCTGGCGACGACGGTGAACAACTGCTCAGGCGGCAGGCTCTCGATTCGGCCTGCGACGAGACCCGCGACCAGGTTACCGAGGGCGGCCCCCATGAACCACGTTCCCATCATCTGCCCGACCAGACGATGCGGCGACAGCTTCGTGACGCTCGACAATCCGACAGGACTCAAGGCCAGCTCGCCGACCGTATGGAAGAAGTACGTGACGACCAGCCAGGTCATCGCGACGCCGACAGCCGGGTTATCCGCCGCACCTTCCGGCACGTACAGCGAACCCCAGGCCAGTACGAGGAAACCGACGCCCAGCAATACGAGACCCATGCCGAACTTCACCGGTATGGAAGGGCTTCTCGCGCCAAGCTTGACCCAGAGCATGCCCATGACTGGCGCCAGCAGGATGATGAAGATCGGGTTGACCGACTGCAGCCAGCCGGTTGGCACCAGGAAGCCGAGCACCTCGCGATCAGTCAGGTCGCGGGCGTAGATATTCATCGAGGAGCCTGCCTGCTCGAAGCCGGACCAGAACATCGCGGCGCCGATAAACAACAAGAAGATCACGAATACACGTTGTCGTTCCACGTTGTCGTGACAACCGAAGGCGATGATGCTGCCGAAGTACAGGACGGCGACGACAACGACGATAAGCCCGGTGACCTGGGCAAAACCGATGACCGTCACGTTGACGATGCCGGTAGCGGACAAGCCGTAGACCGCGGCGGCCAGGATGCCGATGGCAGCGATGCCCAGCCACAGCTGTCTCTGCGCCTGGCTGACACGAGCCGGTTCGGCGGCATCGCCGGTCAGCTCGCCGGCGCCTCTCAAATGACCAATGCCGCGCGCGTACTGGATCAGGCCGAAGACCATGCCGATGCCGGCCAGGCTGAAGCCCAGGTGCCAGTCGACGCGCTCGGCGAAGTAGCTACAGATGATGGGCCCCAGGAACGCGCCAATGTTGATGCCCATGTAATAGATCGAGAAACCAGCGTCGCGGCGCTCCGGCGAGTCGTTTGTGTACAGGTCGCCGACGATTGCGCTGACGTTCGGCTTTAAGAGCCCGGTGCCGATGACAACGAGGGCTAACCCTAAGAAGAACGACCAGAAATCCGAATTCGGTATGACGATAGGCGCGGCGAGCGTGAAGTGACCGGCGGCAATGATGACGCCGCCCAGGAACACGGCGCGTCGCTGCCCCATGATCCGGTCGGCGATCCAGCCGCCCGGCAGAGCCAGTGCGTAGACGCCGAAAGTGTACAGGCCGTAGATGGCGCCACTGATCTCGGTCTCGAGGCCCAGGCCGCCGCGCGCGAGATCGGTCATGTACAGGATCAGGAAGGCGCGCATGCCGTAGTAACTGAAGCGTTCCCACAGCTCGGTGAAGAACAGGGTCATCAGGCCGCTTGGGTGGCCGAAGAATTGCTTCCCGCCTGGCGCTGCCGCAGGTGCCGTCGTGTCCGTCATAGTCAGATCTCTTCGATTAGGAATCGCGCGCCTATTGTCTGCGCTGTTTTCGTTGTTGGGTCAGGCGGAACCCCCATCCGCGCCTGCGTGTCGGCAAAATACACTAATTCACGTGTAACTTTCTACTCGGCGCCGCTGCCGGATTGTTCCGGTGGCCAACGTTATGTCGTTAGGATTCAGTTAATTACCGACGGTGTCGCAACCCGCCTATTGATCCGTCGCGACGGCGTCTTCGGCCACGTCCCGTTTCGGCGCGAAGATGCGCGCCATGACGATCCCGAGCTCGTACAGCAGGTAGACCGGGACAGCGAGCAATGTCTGGCTGATGACGTCCGGCGGGGTCAGGAACATGCCCACGACAAAGGCCATCAGGAATACGTACGGTCTGACCGACGCAAGCTTCTTCGGCGTCACAAGCCCGGTCCAGGCCAGCAGCACGGTCGCGACAGGGATCTCGAACGCGATACCGAAGATCAACACGAGCGAGGTCAGTAATCCGAGGTATTCCTTGATTTCCGGCAGCAGCGCGAAGGCCTCGTTGTTGGCTGCCAAAGCCGCCGTGAACTGGAAGATCAGCGGACCGACGACATAGAACGCGAACGCGGCGCCCAGGTAGAACAGCACGATGCTGGACCCCAGCAGCGGGAAGGCGAAGCGTTTTTCTTTCTTATACAGCCCCGGCGCGACGAACGCCCAGGCCTGGTAAAGCACGAAGGGCATGGCCAGCAGGAAAGCGATATAGAACGTCAGCTTGAAAGGCGCGAGCAATGCCTGCAAAGGCGCAGTCGCGACCATCGCCTCACCCTCCGGCAGCGCAGCAATGATCGGGCCGGCGGCAAACGCGAAGATCTTCTGGTTGAACGGCAGCAGCGGGACAAAGATCAGCACCACGGCCAACACCGACCGAATCAGTCGGTCCCTGAGTTCGACAAGGTGCGATAGCAACGAGCCTTCGGCCAGCTCTTCTTTATCCTTCTCGTTGCTCACGGGGTTTCTCGGTATCGGCGTCGACGACGTTTTCATGCGATGCCTGCGTGACCGCCTTTGTTACGCTGGACACTTCCGGTTCCACGTCGTGAAGCGGTGAATAATTGTCGTCGTCTCGCGGGGTCTGCAGCATCGACGGATGAATGCCGAGGTTCTTCTCGACGTCCAGCTCCTCTTCGAGCTGCCGCTTCATGACCCGCGTCATTCGGCGCGCCTTGCCGAGCCAGGTGCCGAACTGGTTGGCCACGGTCGACAGGCGCTCGGGCCCCAGGATGATGAGCCCGATCACGAAGATGATCAGTAGTTCGGTGAAGGACCAACTGGGGGACATACGGGTGTCCTTTCGTCCTTACGCCTTCTTCTCTTCCTGCGCCTCTTCGGCAGGGGTCGTATCGAAGTCGGCGTCTGGCTTCGAGCCGTCCTTGATCTGCTCCTGGTCAGCCTCGTTCACGGCCGTGCGAAAGCCCTTCACGGCGCTGCCGAGGTCCGAGCCCAGCGTGCGCAGGCGCTTGGTGCCAAATATCGCCAGGACGATCGCCAGAACGATCAACAGCTGTACCGGGCCGATGTTTGAAAACATCCTGATAACTCCTGAGGCGTGAAACCTCGTTAATTCGTTGATTGCGGCGAATGATAACGCCGTTCCGGAGATATTACCCGGATGTGACTTAAGACAGTGTCGACTGCTTCTCGTTCATGGTGTTCTGAAGAACGGTTTTCCGGCGTCTGCCAGCTGTCCTGGTTCCCGGACATCCTCGAGATGCTGGCGACGCAGCTTGGCCCCGTGGTCCACCAGACGCCCGCCCGTTGGGGGATTCAGCTCTCGATCCAGAACGTCACAGGGCCGTCATTGACTAGCGAAACCTGCATGTCGGCCCCGAATTCGCCCGTTTGGACGTCCCGGTGGAGATTTCGGCACGATTCAACCAGTAAATCGAAGTATTCTCGCCCCTTTTCAGGGTCTGCGGCCTTCGTGAAGCTCGCCCGGGTGCCCTTTCGCGTGTCGGCGGCCAGCGTAAATTGGGGGACCAGCAGCAGGCCGCCGCCGATATCGGCAAGACTGCGGTTCATCCGGCCCGATTCATCCGGAAAAACCCGGTAGCCCAGCAGCCGTTCGGCTAATCGGGTTGCATCTTTCGGCGTATCTTCGCGGCGAACGCAGCTCAGGACCATTAGCCCACGCCCGATCTCACCGACGCACCGCCCGCCCACGCTGACGCTGGCGCTGGAAACCCGTTGCAAAAGACCGATCATCGTCGAGTATTGCCTTAAGAACTCACGCAAGGTGGGACTTTATCGATGCATCGGCCAATAAGGAACCTTATTCGGGCACTAAAAAACGCCTAAAGTGGGACAACCGGTCGGGGCGCAGCAGGCTGATTCGCAAGGCCTGGCGGCAATATCGAAGACCAGGGACGGTCAATCTGTTGTCGGCGCACCGGCTGGACCCAGCAGAAAGGGTATAAAAACCCACAAAAGGTTCCTTTGAAGAAAAAATATGGCATTTCTACCCACAAAATACAAAAAATACCTCTTGGTGCAAAAGAAGAGCGAGATATCGACAAAACCATCGTCTCTGTGGTGACCATAGCCTTTCCGCTGCTCAACAACGAATCCATTGGCAAGACCGACCTCCGTTCATACACTACGCGTATTCTCGAGGGAGCTTGCTTCATGAAACGACGTCATCTACTAGGCGGCCTCGCTGCCGCCGCGGCTGTCAGCGCGTGTGCAAAAACGGAAACAGACTGTGAGCCCGGTACCGCCGCTGCCGGTGAAACCTTCGATTGGTCGCTGGTTACGTCGTGGCCACCGGGCTTCCCGGGACTGGGTGCCGGCGTCGATAACCTGGTGAAACGCGTTAAGGCGGCCTCCGGCGGGAGGCTGAACATCAAGGTCTACGCAGCCGGAGAGCTGGTTCCCGCATTCGAGGTGTTCGACTCCGTCAGTCGTGGCACCGTCGAGATGGGTCACGGCGCCGCCTACTATCACCGCGGCAAGCTCGACGCCGCCCAGTTCTTCACGGCGATCCCTTTCGGCATGAACCTGAACGAACTGAACGCTTGGCTGTACTACGGTGACGGCCTCAAGTTGTGGCGAGAGCTTTACGAGCCGTTCAACCTCGTGCCGTTCCCGACCGGCAACACCGGCGTCCAGATGGGCGGCTGGTTCAATCGCGAGATCAATTCGGTCGACGATCTCAAGGGCCTGAAGATGCGCATCCCGGGCCTCGGCGGTGAGGTTCTCCGCCGCGCCGGGGGCACGCCCGTGAACTTGCCGGGCTCGGAGATATTCACATCACTGAGTACCGGCGCGATCGATGCGACCGAATGGGTCGGACCCTACAATGACGTGTCCTTCGGATTGCACAAGGCCGCCAGATACTATTACTACCCGGGATGGCAGGAGCCCGCGCCGGCGCTCGAGACCATCGTCCACAAAGACGCATGGCATTCACTGCCCCCCGACCTCAAGGCCATTGTCGAAACGACCTGCCAGGCGATCACGACGGACATGGTCGCCGAGTACACCTACGGCAATACGATGTCGCTGCAGCAACTCAAGAACGATCCCAATGTCGAGATACGGCGTTTCCCCGACGACGTGCTCAGCCGGCTGAAGGAGATCTCCGAGGAAGTGGTTACCGAGCTCGCCGACAGCGACCCGAAGGTTCGAAAGATCTACGACTCCTTCTCAGCCTTCAAGAGCATCGCCGAGGAAAACCAGAGAATCTCGGAAAAGGCGTTCCTGGACACGCGCTCCTAGTTAAGGGTCCGCCCGGATCAAACGGCCAACCGTAAAGCTCGTCGATCGCATCATTGCGGTGCTGCAGATCATTGGCTCGTCGGCAGCCACTGCGGCCGTGATGGGTGCACTGATGACGCCCGGGGCCAACATCGCGAGCCTGGTGATCTTCCTGGTCATGCTGGCATTCTGTTTGTTCACATTGTTCGCCGGCCTGTGGCTGTGGAACGGTGAGCTGCGTGGATACCGCCGAATCGCGATTGCGCTGGCGCTACAGATCCCGATCCTTCAGTCGTCGATCATGAGCTACAAGTTTTCCTTCGGCATCGGCATGACGCTGTACCTGGCCGGCCGGCCCGGCAAGCTCCACTACGACCTTGGCGGCTTCGGGCAGATGGCGTTCTTCAGCGGCGAGAAACCGGTCCTGGTTGGCATCAACCTCGTGGCCATCGCTGCACTGGCATGGATACTCAGGCGCCAGCATCAACTCGAGACTCGAGAGTTCAAAGAACGCCTTGCCAGTGACAGCAGTGAGAGAGCGCCGACAAGAAAAGCCGGTCCCGCTCGAAGCGGCGCACTGATCTACGCTTCGAATGTCGAGACGATGGCGAGATTCTATGAACACTGCTTCGGCTTGACCGTCGCGCGCAAGGCGGCCGATCGCGTGATCCTCAGCGGCGACGACTTACAGCTTGTTATCCATAAACGCCCCGAGCTCGAGGGCCAGCCCGTCGACCCGAATACAATGCCGCCGTCATCGATCAAACTGTTCTTCAGCGTCGACAGCATCGACGCTGTCCAAAGCTTGATCGAACAGCAAGGAGGCCAGGTGTTGCCGCAGCGCTGGTCGGGACCGCTGTTCGATACGATCAACGTCCTCGACCCGGAAGGCAATATGCAGCACGTCCGCGAATTCCATGCCCCTGTCTCGGGCGATGCTGATTCGTCATTGGGCAATTGAGCGCCGCCGCCCACGCATTCGGGCCTCACCAGCGTCCCCAAGCCGTACCGAATGTGGAACGATTTCTCCACATATGGGATGGGACTCACCATAAAGAGCGGATCTGATCAAAGGCCACGACGATGGCAACGGTCGAGCTTTTAGCACGTAACGCGCGTCTGCTAGATTGATCTCAACGGCCGCAACCGCGCCCGGTCGTTGACAACGGATACGCAGGAACGGCGCGGTCTGACAGAAGATGTACGATGCAAGCAGCGCCCCTGCCGGAGAACGAAGCGCAGCGCCTTCAAACGCTACGCCTCTACGACATCATGGACTCGGAGCCCGAGAAGGTCTTTGACGACCTCACCGAGGCATCGGCGAAGATTTTCGATACGCCGATCTGCCTGGTCTCCTTCGTCGACGAGCATCGCCAGTGGTTCAAGTCCGCCTACGGCCTCGATGCTACCGAGACCGAGCGCGACATTGCCTTCTGCGCACACGCTATCCTCAGCGAAGAGACCTTCGTCGTCGAAGACGCGCTTTTCGATCATCGATTCTCGGATAACCCGCTGGTCGCGGACGGGCCCCGTATCCGTTTTTACGCGGGCGCGCCGCTGACGACCGCAGACGATTCCAGGCTGGGAACACTCTGCATCATCGACACGACGCCGAGGGCGATCGAGCCGGAACGCTTGAAGATTCTCGGCGTGCTGCGTGACGCAGTCGCCTCGCACCTCGAGTTACGCAGGCTGGCCAGGCTGTCCCGAAAGAACCCGGAGCTGCTCGCAGTCTGTGCGTGGTGCAATTCCATACGAGACGCCGAAGACGAACGCTGGCTCGAGCCAGACGAATACCTGAAGCGCCACTACGAGGTAACGCACAGCATCTGCGAAAATTGTCGTGACAAGTTGCTGAACCAGTAGCGGCAGCCCTGCCTCAGCGAGATGACTACGACAGGTTGACCGCGGTCCCGCTCATGCTGACCATCATCATCGAGCCGCCCTGGCCGATCGTCTCGTAGTCGATGTCGATGCCGACGATCGCGTTGGCGCCCATCGACTGTGCCTTCGCCGTCATCTCCGCCTGCGCGATCTCCCGCGCTTTCGCCAGCTCCTTTTCATAGGCGGCCGACCGGCCGCCGACGATGTCGCGTATGGAGGCGAAGATGTCGCGAAAGATGTTTGCGCCAAGGATCGCCTCCCCGGTAACGACACCGTGGTATCTCGATATCGTGTGCCCATCAACCACGGACGTTGTTGTGTGGATCATTGTGTTTCTCCATTGGTGTTTGCCACTGCCTCGAGGAAATCGAGCATGCGCTGCATGGTTTCGTCGAAGTGCGGGTTGTACGTCAGCCTCTGTAAAGGCAGGTAGTCTTTCTCATTCGTGCTGTCGAGTTCGCCCCGCCAGTTATCGGTGTTTCGCTGGCACGCCGCGACCTCGCTGTTCGGGATAATCGGCAAGTACTGACCGCAATCGCGATACGCACCGTTGCGGCCGAAGTAACGGTCGTCGTCTCTATACGGGATGCCCATGTGCGCGATATTCAGAATCCGCTGATCCGGCAGGTACGACTCATATCGCTTCATGCGCTCGTCCAGGTCCACACTCGCCTCCCCGTATATCTCGAGACGGCTCAACGGATGGTCGAATCGCTCCACGAACTCGTCGACGATCCTGTCGCTGTCGACAGCGATATCCACATCGGTGACGACGACAAACGCTGGCGTGTCGAAGCTGTCGCCGACCCTGTCATCGTAACGGCTGACGAGTTTGACGATCTGCGCCACCGCATTGGTCGACATCGACTGGTAACGAACCGGCAGGGGCGCCGGGTTCTTGTCCAGCCAACCCTTCAGGTGCCTGAGCCATGACGACTGCTTCGCCAGCATCGGGTAGGTCACGCCAAGCGCCGGCGCAAACAGCACTGCGGCTCGAACGTCCGGCGCCGCTATTGCCGCGTGGGCGGCGAGCAGGCCGCCCAGCGAGTAGCCACCGATGAAGACGTCATCCACATCGTTCCGGAGCGACCGGACCCCGTAGTCGACGGCGGCGAGCCAGTCCTCCGCAGTGACGGTTAGCAGATCGCCCGCCCGCGTACCGTGCCCGGGAAGCAGAAGGCTGCGAACGAGAAAGCACTGCTCATTCAGCACTTCGGCGATGTCTCGCATCGTATACGGTGTATCGAGGATGCCGTGAACCAGCAGCACGCCACGCTTGCGGCCGTCGCAACTCTCTGCGGCCTCGAGCTCGAAGGGCATGACGAGCTCAAGCTCCGCCTGCTTCCGATTCGGGCGGACGAATTCACGATGCGCTGATAAGTGGGCCTTCGTCGCTGCCAAGTAGTGTTCGAAAGGCGCGTCAGACGAGAAATCGAAAGGCAGCGGCTCGTCGGTCGGCGCGTAGTAGCTGTCGGCGGCCGCGCCACCGTAGATCAGGACCAGGCCGAGAACGGCCAGCCGCCAGTTTCCCGCGAGGCTTGCCCGCTTAGCCACCATAAATCTTGCCCGGTAGCCACGTAATCAGACCGGGGAAGATCGCGAGCAACAGCAGGGCCAGCAGCTGGATGCCGACGAACGGCATGACGCCCTTGTAGATGTCGATAGTCCTGACCGACTTCGGCGCCACGCCACGCAGGTAGAACAGCGCGAAACCAAATGGCGGAGTCAGGAACGACGTCTGCAGGTTGATCGCAATCATGATGCCGAGCCACACCGGGTCCAGGCCCATCGCCAGCAACACCGGGCCAACGATGGGCACGACGACAAACGTGATCTCGATGAAGTCCAGCACAAAGCCGAGCAGGAACATGACCAGCATGACGACGATCACGGCGCCGACGACGCCACCCGGCAGCGACTCCAGCAAGGAATGCACGGCGTCGTCGCCGCCGTAACCGCGGAACACCAGCGAGAAGATCGACGCACCGATCAGGATCAGGAACACCATGCTGCTGATGCTCATCGTGCTGCGCATGATCTCCCTGAGCCGGTCCAGCGTCAGCTGCCGGCGAACGGTCGCCAGCAACAAGGCCCCCATGCCACCGACCCCGGCCGCCTCGGTCGGCGTCGCGACCCCGGCCAGGATGGAGCCGAGCACGGCAAAAATCAGGGCCAGCGGTGGAAACAGCGCCGCCACAATCTGGCCGAAACCAACCGCGTCTTCTTCCGTCCTCTCGTGGGCGGGCATCAGCGACGGTTTGATCATCGCCGCTATGACGAGATAGGCGATGTAAAGGAAGACGAGGAGCAGCCCGGGAATCAGTGCCCCGGCGAACAGGTCGCCCACGGACACGGTCTTCGGCGAGAACACGCCCATCTTGATCTGCGCCTGCTGATAGGCCGTCGTCATGACGTCGCCGAGCATGACCAGGATGATCGACGGCGGAATGATCTGCCCCAGCGTGCCGGACGCGCAGATCGTCCCGGCCGAGATACCGGGCGCATAGCCACGCGCGAGCATCGTCGGCAGCGACAAGAGCCCCATCGTCACAACGGTGGCCCCGACGATGCCCGTGCTCGCCGCGAGCAACATGCCAACGAGCGTCACCGAGATCCCGAGCCCGCCACGCAGGCTGCCGAACAGGTGGCTCAGTGTTTCGAGCAACTCCTCCGCGATGCGCGCGCGCTCCAGCGTGACGCCCATGAACACGAACAGCGGAACGGCGACCAGCGTCTCGTTGGTCATGATGCCGAAGACGCGGTTGGGCAGGCTGCTTAAGAAAGCGTCATTGAATGCACCCGTGGCTACTCCGATGCCCGCAAAAATCAGTGACGTGCCGCCCAGCGTGAATGCGACCGGGAAGCCGGCCAGCAGCACGACGATCACGGTTGCGAACAGCAGCAGGGCGACCCATTCCATGTCAGCTGCCCCTTATCGCTCTGATCGACCTGAGGAAGAGCGCGAGGCCCTGCAGCATTACCGTAACCGGCATCAGGACGAGGACCGACTTGATCAGTGGCAGCATCGGGTACGGCAGGCCGCCGGATTCCCGTGACGCCTCCTTCAGTGACCAGGACGTGGCGACGAAGTCCCACGCCGCGTAACCGAGGAACAGGCACATCGGCCACAGGAACAGGACCACGCCGGCTGCGTCTACCCAGCCCTTTCGAGCGGGCGCCATGTCGCGGTAAAAGATGTCGACGCGCACATGCTCATCGCGCGCCAGCGTGTAAGCGCAGCCCATCATGAAGACAAACGCGTGCATCCACGTGACCGACTCCTGCAGCCAGATCAGCCCGGCGTCGAACACATAACGCATGACGACGACGATAGCGGTCACGACGATCATCAGCAGCGTCAGCCACGATGCCGCGCGCCCGACCAGGTCGCTGAAACGATCGAGACGTCCGCCGTTACCGGTCTCCATGCAGGTTAGCGTCGCCAGAACGTCGGCGTGAAGAGCACGAGCAGCGTAAAGATCTCGAGGCGTCCCAGCAGCATCCCGGCGATCGCAATCCACTTGGCGGTGTCCGGCACGGTCATGAACCCGCTGGACACGTCACCGAGGCCGGGCCCCAAGTTATTCAGCGTTGCGGCGACGGCCGAGAATGCGGAGACCTGGTCCATGCCCGTGGACATCATCGCGATCAGCATCAGTGCAAAGACGATCATGTACATCGCGAAAAAGCCCCAGACAGCTTCGACGACTCTCGGCGTGACGGCCTTGGTGCCGATCTTGATCGGAATCTCGGCGCTCGGATGCACGAGCCTCGCGATCTCACGCTGGCCCTGCTTGTAGATCAGCAGCCAGCGGATGACCTTGATGCCGCCTGCCGTCGAACCTGCCGATCCGCCGATGAAGCTCGACAGGATCAACAGCACCGGCAGCGCGGCCGGCCACGCGCTGAAGTCGGACGTCGTGAAACCGGTTGTCGTGGCGATGGACACGGCCTGGAAGATGCCGTTGATCACGTTGCCACTGAAAGCGGAGTAGTGCTCGAAGAGCAGCAGGATGGAGACCACGATCGCCGACATCGCGAGCAGGATGACGCCGTAAGCGCGAAACTCGGGATCTTCCGTGTAGTGTCCGATCGACACGTTCCGCCAGGCGAAGAAGTGCAGCGAGAAATTGATGCCGGCGGCGAACATGAAGACGATCGCGACAATATCGACCGTAGTGCTGTTGAAGTAGCCGATGCTGGCGTCATGCGGCGAGAAACCGCCGATGGCGACCGTCGAGAACGAGTGACAGAGCGCGTCGAACCAGTTCATGCCGGCAAACATGTAGGCCACCATGCAGCTGACGGTGAATGCGAGATAGACATACCACAGCGCCTTCGCCGTCTCGGTGATGCGCGGCGTCAGCTTCGAGTCCTTGACGGGGCCGGGCGCCTCGGCACGATACAGCTGCATGCCACCGACGCCCAGCATCGGCAGCACGGCGACGGCGAGGACGATGATGCCCATGCCACCCAGCCACTGCAGCTGTTGCCGGTAATAGAGGATCGACTTCGGCAGGTCGTCCAGCCCGCTGATGACCGTAGCCCCCGTGGTCGTCAGGCCCGATATCGATTCGAAGATGGCGTCCGTCAGGGTCAGCTCGGGCGCAGCGGCAAAGTACAGCGGCGCGGCGCCGAAGGTGCCGAGAACGGTCCAGAACGAGGCGACGACGAGGAAGCCGTCACGCAGGCGAAGGTCTTTTTTCGACCGGTGTACCGGGAACCAGCAGATCAGTCCCGCGAAGAAGGTAATTGCAAATCCTTCGATGAAGGGAACGGCGGACTGGTCCTTGAAGATGAAGCTGAAGAGGATCGGCGGCAGCATCGTCAGGCTGAACACCATCAGCAGCAAACCGAGGATGCGTTGAACGGCGGTCCAGTTCATCAGCGGGCGGTCATATCAGATAAACGAGACACCCACCTGGAACAGCTTCTCCAGGCGCTCGATTTTGCGGCGGTCCGTCATGAAGATGATGACGTGATCGTCGCTTTCGACGACCACGTCGTGGTGCGCAATGATGACCTGGTCATCGCGAACGAGTGCGACGATACGCGTACCGTTCGGCAGGTCGATGTCCTCGAGCCTGCGACCGACGACCTTCGAGTTCTCCTTCGTTCCGTGAGCGATCGCTTCGATCGCCTCCGCTGCGCCCCGTCTGAGCGAGTGCACCTTGACGACGTCGCCGCGACGGACGTGCGCCAGCAAAGAACCGATCGTAATCTGCTGCGGCGAGATAGCGATGTCGATGGTGCCTGACTCAACGAGCTCGACGTAGGCCGCTCGATTGATCAGCGCCATCACCTTGTGCGAGCCGAGTCGCTTCGCAAGCATCGCGCTAAGGATGTTGGCTTCTTCCGAGTTCGTCAGTGCGCAGAACACGTCGACGTCGTCAACGTTCTCCTCGAGCAACAGCTCCTCGTCCGCCGCATCGCCGACCAGGACGATGGCGCGGTTGAGCTGCTCGGAGATGATCCGCGCCCGTTCAGGGTCGCGCTCGATGAGCTTGACCTGGTTGGTCTGCTCCAGCGCGAGGGCGAGGCGCACACCGATGTTGCCACCACCCGCGATAACGACCCGTCGCACCGGTTCCTCGAGCCGGCGAATCTCGCTCATGAAAACGCGAATGTCCTTGCGGTCCGCAATGAAGAAGACCTCGTCGCCCTCCTCGATGATCGTGTCACCTTTCGGGAGCAGCGCCTTGCCGCCGCGGTAGATCGCCGCGATGCGTCCCTCGGTGTTCGGCACGTGTTCCTTCAGCGCCGCGATCTTCTGTCCAACGAGCAGGCCGTCGCGATCGGCGAATACACTGACGAGTCGTACGCGCCCGTTAGCAAAGTCGAGCACCTGTGAGGCGCCGGGATACAGGATCAGCTGTTCGATGGACTCGCAGACGAGTTGCTCCGGGCTGATCCGGACATCGATCGGAATCGCATCCTGCGTGAACAGGGTCTTCGCGTTCATGTATTCGGCCGCGCGTATACGGGCGATCTTGGTCGGCGTGTGGAATTTCGTGTAGGCGACCTGGCAGGCCACCATGTTGGTCTCGTCGGAATCGGTCAGTGCGACAACGATGTCGGCGTCCTGTGCGCCGGCGCGTTCCAGTACGTCCGGGTGGGCTGCATGGCCGACGACCGTGCGGATGTCCAGCCTGTCCTGCAGCTCGCGGAGAATATCCGGCCGCATGTCGACGACGGTAACCTCATTGGCCTCCTCTCGCGACAGGTGGTAGGCCGCGGAAGATCCGACCTGGCCGGCGCCTAGAATCAGTATTTTCATTGTTGTCGATTGGCCCCGTGGGATTCATCGCCTTCCGGGGTCGAAGTTTACATGAGATCGAGGTTCGCGTAGCTAAGCACGAGCCATTTCGTACCCGCCGTTTCGAAGTTCACTTCGACCCGCGCGTGCGGGCCCTGGCCTTCGTAATTGAGGATGACGCCATCGCCGAATTTGCCGTGCCTGACACGCTGCCCCAGATGCACACCCATCTCGGCTTGCTGGGCCTGAGCCACGGAGGTTTGCGGGCGGCCGTAAGACCGTACCGGTCGCGAAACCTGCACCTTGGGGCGGACCTCCTCGACATATTCGTCGGGAACTTCGCCGATGAATCGTGACGGGATCGCGAAGTTCTCCATGCCGTGCATGCGGCGCTGCTCCGCATGCGTTATGTACAGTGACTGCATCGCACGCGTAATGCCGACGTAGCAGAGGCGGCGTTCCTCCTCGAGTCCGTTCGGGTCCGACACTGACCGCTGGTGCGGAAACAAGCCATCCTCCATGCCCGACAGGAACACGAGCGGAAACTCGAGCCCCTTGGCCGAGTGCATTGTCATCAACTGCACACAATCTTCCCACGCGTCGGCCTGGCCTTCACCGGCCTCCAGCGCCGCGTGCGCGAGGAACTCGTCGAGCGGCTGCATTTCTTCGGCCGGGTCGGGTTCGAAGCCCTTCGCGGCGCTGACCAGTTCATTCAGGTTTTCGATGCGCGTCTCGCCCGCCTCGCCCTTCTCCTTGCGGAAGAACTCGATGAGCCCGCTGATCTGGATGACGTGGTCGACCTTGTCTTGCAGATCGAGGTGCTCGACGTCGCGCGCCATGCGCTCGATCAGGTTCAGGAATGACAACACGGCGTTTGCGGCTCGTCCGTTCAGTTCATCGCTGGCGATAGCCCCGGCGGCTCGCCACAGCGAACAGGCGTTGGCGCGCGCGTAGCTGCGAATCATCTCGACGGTGCGCGCGCCAATGCCGCGCGTGGGCTTGTTGACGACGCGCTCGAACGATGCGTCGTCGTCGCGATGGGCGATCAGCCGCAGGTAGGCGAGCGCGTCCTTGATCTCCATGCGCTCGAAGAATCGCAGGCCGCCGTAGACGCGGTAGGGAATCCGGGCGTTGATGAGGCCTTCTTCGAGGACTCGCGACTGTGCGTTGGAGCGATACAGGACGGCGGCTTCGGCACGCAGGTTGCCCTGGTCCACCCAGTCCCGGATGCGGGCGACGATGAAGTCGGCCTCGTCGCGCTCGTTGTAGGCGGCATACAGCCGTATCGGGTCGCCGTCGACACCGTCGGTCCACAGGTTCTTGCCCATGCGGCCCATGTTGTTGGCGATAACGGCGTTGGCGGCATTCAGGATCATGCCCGTCGAGCGATAATTCTGCTCAAGCTTGATGATCCGCGTGCCCGGAAAGTCTTTCTGGAACTGGTGTATGTGCTCGACACGCGCGCCGCGCCAGCGATAGATCGACTGGTCGTCGTCGCCGACGACAAACGGCGTCGACGTCTTGCCGGCCAGCAGGCGCAGCCACGCGTACTGGATCGCGTTCGTGTCCTGGAACTCGTCGACGAGCAGGTGCTGGAAGCGCCGTTGGTAGTGCGCCAGCAGCTCCGGGTTCTCCCGCCAGAGCTCATGTGCACGCAGCAACAGTTCGGCGAAATCGACCAGGCCACCGCGGTCACAGATCTCCTCGTAGGTCGAGTAGAAGGACACGAGCTGGCGCTTGTCCGGATCGCCCTCGTCGTCGATGTGCTGAGGCCGAATGCCCTCGTCCTTCTGCCCGTTGATGAACCACTGGACCTCTCGCGGCACCCAGCGCCCGTCATCGACGTCGAGGCTCTTGAGCATGCGCTTGATGATCCGGAGCTGGTCGTCGGAATCGATGATCTGGAAGTTCTGCGGCAGCTTCGCTTCCCGGTAGTGCCGTCTCAGCAGCCGGTGCGCCAGTCCGTGGAACGTGCCGATCCACAGGTTCCTGACCGGGATGCCGAGCAGCTGCTCGACGCGGCCGCGCATCTCGGCGGCCGCCTTGTTCGTGAAGGTCACGGCCAGCAGGCCGTTTGGAGAGACGCCCTCGACGTCGATCAGCCACGCGATCCGGTGCACAAGCACCCGAGTCTTGCCGCTACCCGCGCCCGCGATGACCAGCGCTGGTTCGTTCGGCAGCGTGACGGCCTGACGCTGTGCGTCATTGAGGTTGTCGAGGATTGGGGTGACGTCCATTTCCGGAGAAAAATTGCGCTCAAGGGAAGCGCCGCATTCTAGCAAAGTACGCCGACGCCTGGCTGACTACGCAAGGGGCTTCAGAAGAATGGACTGCAGCGTTGAAATGCCCGGCCTAGCGTCAACAGGCTGGTGCTTCCAGGCGTCTAAAGATTGCTCTAGCTCTTTGACAAGAACTTGGTAAAGGCGCGGTTCCATTTCTTCGAAACCCGCTTCTCCTCTTCGAGGCTGTCACGGTACGCCTGCCTGAGCTCCTCCAGATCCGTCTCAGAAATCACGGATCTTCGCTCTTCTACGTAACTTGCGATGCACAACCGGTATGACATCGAAGACTCAAGGTAGGTGCCGACCTTGTCGCGAAGCAGGTCTGCGTCTTCCGTCGAGCTGAGCGACGCTGGGAATTTAGGTTGTTCCGGGGCCCCGCAATCGGGTTCTGCATTCGCCTGGCTACAGCACAACAACAGAAAAATTGCCCCTGCGAGCGCAGCATGCTCAATAACATTCATGACGATCCCCGGAAGATTTCGCAACCAGAATTAAACACATGTGCTCCGTATAAAGTCAATATTGACCAAATATCTCCCGTTCCTTAAGGTGCTGCCACATCTGCCGCCCAGGAACATCGACGCATGTACCGCAAACGAATTGCGATTTCCGTACTCGCTATCCTCGGATCAAGCACGGGTATAGCCGACACCCAGCAATATGAATACGACGCACTCGGCAGGCTGAAGACTGTCACTCTGGATTCCGGGGACACGATCGAATACGACTACGATCAGTCCGGCAATCGAATCACCAAGACCAGTCTCGGCGGTGCGTCGAGCAATAATCCGCCGACAGCAGTCAATGACTTTGTCGGTGTCGCAGGAATCTTCAGTTACGCGTTCAAGAATGTCGTCGCCAACGACTCCGACCCGGATGGCGACACGCTGTCGATCACATCCGTGACGCAGCCCAGCAATGCATCCGTGACGATATGGACATCGACAACGGTCCGCGTGCAGGGCACATCGACCGGGACGGCCACGTTCACCTACACGGTCAGCGATGGCAATGGCGGTCAGGACACGGCCACCGTAACTGTTTCCGTAAGTGGCGGCGGCGGACCGCCTGGGCCGTAACTGCATGACGCTGTCTTCACAACCCCGCTCTACAACGCTTTGGTGCCGAATGTCGAAACGACTGCAACGAACTTCCGTCCTTTTTGTGTGTATCTCAGTACTGATCTCGTCCGGACTTGCCGTCGCCAGCGAGAACGTTTTCGAGCCCCCTGACTTCAAAGCCGTCGATTCGAGGGGTGTTAACCTCATCAGCGGGCGTTCGACCTTCTCGCAATCCCCCGTCTCGATCGGAGGCTCGAACGGACTGACGTTCACGTTGTCCGCAAGTTCGAATCGCTTCGACCGTGGCGGCGACATGACGCACAACTTCTATGGCCGGATAAACACCACCAACACCGGTCTGGAGCCCAGCCCCGTACTTCACCCGGGCCATACCGGCGCTTTCGTGGCCATATTGGGCAGCAAGTCCACCGGCTTCATCGAATATGGGACAACGTTCGAGAGCTACAAGAGCGAAGGGGAGACTTTTGTCTGGAACGGTGGCTCGACCTTCACGTGGACCTGGCGAGACGGAACCAAAGTACATTTCGAAACCACGAGCACCAGCGGCAGCCCGGGCGGAACGCCTTACAAGATCGAGTACCCGAACGGCCTGACGATTGATATTCACCGCCAGGTAGTCGGCGGCCTGATTCGATCCGTCACCTCGAACACCGGCTATCAGCTCAAGTATAGCTACGATGGATCCCATCGCCTTACGTCGGTCGTGGCTCTCAACCGAACGGTTGATTACTGCAGCCCCGCGGCAACGACCTGCAACTATTCGAGAACCTGGCCGCAGGCGAGCCTGGCGTACGCCACCGTCGGCGGCGCCCTGCAACTGACGGTCACCGACATGGCGGGACTCAATACACGTTACACTCATATCACGCGAACGCTTGGCGCCCAGACCGACCAGGTTGTCTCGGCTGTGCGACATCCCACCAGCTCGATCAACGACACCGTCGAGTACGAGTACGAGAACATGTGGGTGTGCACCAGCGGATACGGTGGCCTGCCCGGAAGTTGTTCGTTCACGCGCCTGAACCTCGTCTACCGGGTGCACGTTGGCACCGCGACGTGGGCCTATAGCCATCAGCCGGCGCCACCCTACAATTACGACTCTCGCAGCACTGACCCGAATGGCAGGCAGCTCGTCGTTCTCTACAACAAGGACATAGGTAACCTCGTCAGAATCGACAACACGGACGGCTCCTGGGCAACGTTCAGTTCAGACATCGACAATCGCATGACAAAGGCTGTGTTCCCGGAAGGTAACGAGATCCGCTACCTCTATGACAGTCGTGGCAACATCACTGAAGAAAGAAGAGTTCCAAAGACCGGCTCCAGCTTGCCCCACCTCGTGTCAAACGCCGGCTTTGACACGACGTGCTCAAATAGAAAGAAATGCAACAAGCCAAACTGGGTGAGAGACGCTCGGGGTAACCAGACGGATTTCCTCTATCACGCGTCTTCGGGCCAGATCGAGAAAGCCACTCAGCCCGCCGACGCCAACGGCGTACGGCCACAGACGCGTTATTCCTATATCCAGCGCTACGCGTACATCAAGACGTTCTCGGGCAGCTTCGTATCCACCGGACAGCCGATCTGGTTGCTCGACGAGGAAAGCTACTGCCGCAAGAGCGCGGCGACGGCGACCGGGTGTACCCAGGCGGGCGACGAGGTCACGATCAGCTACGACTATGGTCCGAGCTCAGGGGCAAACAACCTGCACTTGCGCGGCAAGGTGGTGACGGCCGACGGGCAATCGCTCCGAACCTGTTTCGGTTACGACGCGCTCGGCAACAAGATCAGCGAAACCCTGCCGAAAGCAGGCCTGACCAGCTGCCCGTAGGAGGAAGGACAAAATGACATCCGTAATTCAAACCGCGCGATTCATCCTCCTTTCCGCTGTCCTGCTAGCCGCAAACGTACATGCGCAGTCATCGGCCTCGGCCTATACGACCGGATATCGCTACGACATCGCGCAGCGCGAGACCGGTACTATCAGCCCGGACCCCGACGGCGGCGGCCCGCTTAGGTTCATGGCAACGAGGAAGACCTACGATGCCAACGGCAACCTGGCCACCGTCGAATTCGGCGAGTTAGCGAGCTGGCAGCCCGAGACCGTGGCGCCGGCTAACTGGACCGGGTTCACAGTATTCAGGAAGACAGTCCTCGATCACGATGACTGGGGGCGAGTGACCGGCGAGGCAGTCGTCGTCGGAACGACAACGATGTCGGACGTCGACCATTCCTATGACTTGCTGGGACGAAAGAGATGCACGGCTGTTCGAATGAACCCGGCAAACCTGGCCACAACGGGACACCTTCCACCACTCATCGACGCCTGCGCTCTTCGTACGACTGGAATCTACGGACCCGACCGAATCACTCGCCGATCTTACGACAGCTTTAACCGTGTCGAGAAAATAGAGAAGGCCCTGGGTACATCTGTCCAGCAGGAATACGCGCGCTACACCTACACAGCAAATGGCAAACTCCGGTCGGTTAAGGACGCAAGCGGCAACTACGCCTCGATGGACTACGACGACTACGATCGCCAGTCGCATTGGTACTTCCCGTCGAAGACCATCACCGGCCAGGCGGACCTGACCGACTACGAGCAATACGGCTACGACGCCAACGGCAATCGCACGTCCCTGCGCAAGCGCGACGGGCAGGTCATCTACTACCACTACGATGCCCTCAATCGCGAAACGTTCAAGAACGTGCCCGGCGGCAGCGCCCAGGACGTTTACTCGGGATACGAGCTGCGGGGCCAGAGAGTGTACGCTCGATTCGCCTCCCCATGGGGCCAGGGCGTCACCAACGTCTACGACGGCTTCGGCCGGCAGACGTCGCAGTCGACAAACATGGGCGGTACGACGCGGACCATCTCCTACCTCTACGACAGCAACAGCAATCGAACGCGGGTTACGCACCCCGACGGCAAGTACTTTAACTACGAGTACGACGGCCTGAATCGCCTGATCCGGGTTCGGGAGAACGGCGGCACGGCACTCATCACTCAGGCATACAACTCGAGCGGGCAACGGTCCTCGATTTCGCGTTCAAGCGGCGCCTCGACGACCTACGGCTACGACGGCCTGGCAAGACTCAAGGACCTCGACCACAACCTGTCTGGCACGAGCAACGACGTCAGCTACGATCTTCTTTACAACCCCGCAAGCCAGATCGTCGAGAAGACGGTCAGCAATGCGAGCTACGTCTATGCACAGCACACCGCGGCGACGGAAGTCTATTCCACCAACGGTCAGAACCAGTACGCGTCCGTAGACGGCGTCAGCTTCGGCTACGACGCGAACGGCAACCTGACGAGCAACGGCTCGACGACCTATAACTATGACGTCGAGAATCGCCTGAAATCGGCGAGCGGGGCAACAAGTGCGACACTGACCTACGATCCCCTGGGTCGTTTGTACCAGGTGGCCGGAGCATCGACGACTCGCTTCCTCTACGACGGCGACGCATTGATAGCCGAGTACAACACCAGCGGCACGATGACGAATCGGTACGTGCATGGTTCCGGTATCGACGAGCCGTTGGTGCATTACTCGGGTTCTTCCGTAACCAGTACCGGCCGCAGCTTCCTGCATGCCAATCATCAGGGTTCGATTGTCGCCAGGTCGAACTACGCGTCATCGCTGCTGCAGAGAAATAAATACGATGCCTACGGTGTAGCGGATACCGGCAATCAGGGCAGGTTCGGGTTTACGGGGCAGGTGTATCTGCCTGATCTGAATCTCTATCATTATAAAGCGAGGACCTATAACCCCGGCCTCGGTAGGTTCATGCAAACAGATCCTGTCGGTTATGAAGACCAGATCAATCTATACGCCTACACCCACAACGATCCGATCAATTACACGGACCCAAGCGGTGAGGTCGCGTTTCTTGTTCCTGTGTTTATCTTTGTCGTCAAGGAAGCTGCTGGAGAAGCCTTCGAGCAGGCGACTGGTTTACCGGCACCGACAGTAAAAGGTATAACGAAAGCGGTCGCTAAGAGAACTGCGGAAAGACAGCTCAAGAGGAACGCCAAGAACAAGGTGCCTGGTCCTGATGGAGGGTTCACCGCTGATTTATCCAAGAGCAAAGCTAAATCTAGATCGGGGCATCGTAATGCAGGCAACAAGCAGTTAAACGATAGAATGAAAAGCGATCCAAAGTTCAGAAACGAAATGGAAAACCGACACGGGTCGGATGTTTTTGATCGAACAAGTACCAGTGGGAGTGGTAGGCGAAATCCTGCGAACACCGAATGGGATCACAACAGCACAAATCCCAACAGCTTAGATCTACGGACCAAGGGCAACCACAGACAAAAAACTAGTGCCGAGGGACAGCAAGGTGGAGGTTGGAAAAAGTTCCACCGCGAAGAACGATGATCAATACGAAAACAATTCGTGACAATACCCTGAGAGTGTTGAGTGAGCACAATGTACCAAAGCACCCCCATTTGCCTTTGTTAGAGAGCTGCAATCTAAGAACCCAGTCGCAAATCTGCCAGAGAATAGTAGCTCTGTATTCCTTGGCTGGGCTGGCTAACGGAGCAGATAGAAGATTACTCAAAGACTGGCTAGTAGCTGAGGGCGGCTGGAGTTTTCTGTCAGATATTGAACAGAAAAATCTAACCGATGAGAATTTGAGCCGATATGAACTGAACGAGCTGTCCTGGAAACAAGAGTCGCTCTACGTGCTCTGCTGGTGTATTGCGATAGTTGGAGATCTGGTTTGGCCGTCTAGCGAAGCGAATCTTGATGTGGTTTTTCCAAGCATACCTCCAGAGGTATCCATATCTGAGTTTGTGGAATCTGCCGAGATTCGATCAGAAGAGAGTATTCTCCAAATGTTGGACCTCTACTACTGTATCCATGCTGCTGTAATGCACCCTGAGTTATGGGAAGACCAAGTAGTCAGGGAAGATCTAATTGTTGAGGTGATACTTGAAAGGAGACAGGCGCTCGAATGGGTTTGTTCGGAAACCGTCCAATGGGATGAGGTAAGCCTCGATACCTAAAGCTGTCGGGGTCCATTGAACGCACAAGAAAGAGTGGTAATGGGGCGGGCACCCCTCAATTTACTCGTCGTTCCTATGCACGGTAGCTGTCGAAGAGGACTCTACTAGAATCTGGGTAATGAGAGGGCAAACGTCTCAACGTCCGGGACATTGAACACTTGCACGCCGTCGGCCCACCTCACTTAATCGGCCGAATCACGCGACGCCCCGAAAAATGTGACTGTCTGTATCCAGAAATAGCAATCGAGCCTATTCGCTGGCCTTCCGTATCAGCAGAACACAGCCCGTATCGGTACGCACCTCACCGTGGTGCGTCCCCTCGGGCGCGAGGTGGTAGTCCCCGGCCTTCAGGTGGATATCGCCGAACCAGGTTTCGCCTTCGACCACGTAGGTCTCCTCATCGGCGGGATGGAAGTGCGCCGGGAACGTCGTGCCGGGCTCGAGGCGCACCAGCATCGACATGCTCTCGTCGTCGCTGCGCAGTATCTTGATCGAGTTGCCCGGGCTCGTCTCCAGCCAATCGCCGGCGCTGCCGGCGACGGTGACGAACTGCCTGGCGTCTGCTGACGAGTCCTCACGCAGACGATCGAACAGCTTTGCCTTCATTCGCTGGGCGGCCTCTTGTCCCGGGTCGACGGGGACCGATGCCTCCAGCAACTCGACGATGGCCTCGTCCTGCAACGTCTTGTCGTTCTTGCTCGCCACGTTATGCCCTGCCAGCCTGGAGGTCCGCCGAAGCGGAGCGTTCGAGCGATTTCAGCACCCGCCGAATCCTCGATTTCACGGTGCCGAGCGGCATCGACGTTGCGTTCGCAATCTGCTCATGGGTCAGCCCCCGGAAAAACGCCAGCGCGATCAGCTGCCGGTCATCGCTCGAAATTGACGCGAGCAGCGCATGCACCGCATGTCCCTCTTCGATCGACTCGAGCAGGGAATCCGGCTTTTCCTCGATGTCCGGCGGTGGCTGTGACGCCGCAGCCTCGGCGGTTCGACTCACGCTCGTCTCATGACGCAAACGATCGAGAGCACGATTGCGGCACAAGGTCAGTAACCAGCCGAGAGGGCGACCGCGGCTTTGCTCATAAGTGCTCGCATTCCTCCATGCGTCATGGAACACGTCGGTCACCACGTCCTCGGCGAGAGCAGCATCGTTGAGGATACGAATGGCAACGCCATACACCTTCGCCAGTGTCGCGTCGTAGAACTCATTCAGTGCCTCCTCGTTGCCCTGCGCCATCGCCCCAAGCCAGTCAACGAGACGCGCATTCAGCGCGTCGCCGTCATCCGATTGCGAAAGAGGCCGGGGGTCAGAACTCATGCCGAGACTATAGCAAAGCTGCCGAGCCTTTTACGGCGTTCACATAGTTGTACGGATGCCGATGCACTTTGGATGCATGAAAACGGGAATCGAAGCCGCTCGGGAAATTTTTGAAATTTTTCTCGCCAAAAGTGCATCCGTCGAGCCGTGTCCTCCGTAGATCGATTTGCAACACACTTTTTCAGATCAATGGAGATTCCCCCAATGAAGAAACAACTTACCTGCGCCGGCGTCGCTATCGCGATGCTCGCCGCCGGCAGCGCCATGGCATCGAGCCATCGCGAGGCGCCGTTTATCACCAAGTACCCGCAGTCGGACGGTACGGATTTCTACCTCTTCAAGAGCTACGAGCCGGGTCGCGAGGACTACGTGACGATGATCGCCAACTACATTCCCGTACAGGCGGCTTACGGCGGACCGCACTACTTTCCACTCGACAGTCAGGCGCTGTACGAGATCCACGTCGATAATGACGGCGACAGCGTTGAAGACCTGACCTTCCAGTTCCGTTTCGAAGACACGTTCCCCGAAAACGGCCCTGTGCGCCTGAACGTGAACGGCGAAGAGATATCCAGCGTACTGCGCAACATCGGTGTGCTCAGCGCCGCCGACCAAACCGGGCTCAACCATCTCGAGCAGTACCGCGTGACCGTCGTCAATGGCGATCGCCGTCGTGGCGCTCGCAGCACGGTAACGGACGCTGTGACCGGCAAGTCCAGCTTCGCGAAGCCGTTCGACTACGCCGGCACCAAGACCTTCGGTGGCGAGGGCAACTACACGACCTATGCGAACAGCTTCATCCACGACATCAGCATCCCCGGATGCAGCGCACCCGGTCGCGTCTTCGTCGGCCAGCGAAACGAAGCGTTCAAGCTCAGCCTCGGCGAGGTCTTCGACCTCGTTAATTTCGTACCGCTCGAAGGCGATAGTGCGCCCGGAGCCGGCGATGGAGCAGGCTTCCCGTTTGGCGTGACGCAGGACCCCGAGCGCAACATCCTCGCGCGCAACAACGTCACGTCCATCGCGCTGGAGATTCATGAAGGCTGCCTGACGCAGGGTGACGAGCCGGTTATCGGCGCATGGACGACCTCCAGCCTGCGGCAGCTCAACATCCTGAATCCGCGCCCGACGTTCCTGAAGCCGGAAGTCAGCGGCGGTCGCTGGACCCAGGTCTCACGCCTGTCGGCGCCGCTCGTCAACGAGCTGGTCATCGGCTTTGAGAGCAAGGACCGGTTCAATTCCAGCGAGCCGAAAGACGATGGCCAGTTCCTGACCTTCGTAACGAATCCCGGACTACCGCTGATCCTGGATGCGCTTTTCCGTGAGGCGGTCAACGAAATCCTGGGTGGCGTCATCGCGGACTTCGAGCCGTTCGAGAACCTTGCGCCGACGAACTTCCCGCGCAACGACCTCGTCACTGCGTTCCTGACCGGCTTCCCGGGCCTGAACCAGCCGTCCAACGTCGTACCGGGTGAGATGCTGCGCCTGAACACGGCCATCGCCCCGACACCGCGTGACGCACAGCACCCGCTCGGCGTTGCCGCCGGCGATCTGGCCGGTTTCCCGAACGGCCGCCGTCCGGGTGACGACAGCGTCGACATCGCTCTGCGTGTCGTCATGGGCGCCCTGTGTCATGACCTGCCGATCGGCGAGAACGGTGCTGGCGTCAACCTCGGCCTGTGTTCACCGGCAGACGCTGTCGTTGGCAACCAGCCGTTCACGGACGGCGCGCCTTTGCAGGCGACGGACCTGAACAACAGCTTCCCGTACCTGCTGACGCCGTATCCGGGCTCGCCCGTCGGCGCACCCCTGCCACAGCCGATCGACTGATCGTCTAACTGAGGAGAGCAACATGAAAACGAAACCTTCAGTATTGCTCCTCGTCGTGTCGCTGCTCGCCGCGTGCAGCAGCGACTCGTCGGGGGAGCGCGAGAACATCGCGCCGATCCTGTCTGACATCGCGAGCGTGAATACGAGCGCGAATACCGTCAGTCAGCCGATCAGCTTCAGGGTGTTCGACGAGAACGTGTCGACGCTCAGCTTCGATGTTACCTCCGATCGAACGGCTGTCGTGTCGAACGACGCCATCCAGGTTGCCGGATCCGGCTCATCGCGGTCGCTCGAGATCACGCCGGTCGAAGACACGATCGGCGACTCGATGATCACGATTATCGCGACGGATGCCGCCGGTCTGTCAGCCAGTACGTCTTTCCTGCTGACCGTTGTTCCCGAACAGAAGTCGATGTCGCAGTTCGCACGTGACACGTTCACGGCCACTGAGGGCGATACGCCTGAGTTAATCAACGCCGTCGAGTTCGATCAGGACGCCGATGATGACGACTTCGCCGATCTTCTGGCCGAGTAACACTAAAGCGCCGGGGACCACGGTCCCCGGTGCACTCTTTTGGAGAGACAGGAATGACGACGCTATACAGACGAAGAATCCTGGTTACTGCCCTGACGCTGCTGCTGTTGGCCGCGACGCCGGCGCTGGCTCACGACATCGATCAGCATACGCAGCACGCAGCGGACGTAGGGCCCGACGATATCGAGGCGCTCATCGTCGCCTTTCGTGAGACCGGCAACGACCATTTTCTCGACGACGCCCGGCAGCGGGTCCGGAAGGAGCTCGAGACCCGGCCTGAGGACCCCGCGATGCTGGTCCTGGCCGCAACGATCGCCCAATCGCTTCATGACTTCGATGCCGCGCTTGCACACATTGACCGGGCGCTTCGGGAGCGGCCCGGGTTCGATCAGGCATGGTTGCTTCGCGCATCGATTCAGCTCGTGCGCGGACAAGCGGAAGACGCGCGGGACTCCTGCCGGCAACTGCGCGAGGTGCATATCCTCGTCGCTGTCGGTTGTCGCGCCAGGGTCGCCATCGCGCGCGGCGATAACGCAGACGCATGGAAGACAATGACCGCAGTCATCGAGTCGCTGGATCGTCACACGCTAGATCCTGCGCTGTCCGCATGGGCTTTGAGTATTGCAGCCGATGCCGCCGCGCCAATTCAGCGGGAGGCCGCAATCGATTTCTACGCGCGATCGCTCGCGCTACAGGAAAGTGTCCAGGTCCGATCGGCGCTCGTCGACCGGCTGATCTCCGCAGACCGTTTCGACGATGCGCAGCAGGCCATCGCCGACGGCTCCGGCGCTCTGCCGCTGCAGGTACGCCGCTTCATCGTCTTAAAGCGCCTTGGTGAGATCGACCGGATCGCCCAGGAGATAGCCGTTGCAGACCACCGCTTCCAGCATTGGATAGCAGCAGAGGACTGGGCGCACGCGCGAGAGATGGCGCGATTCTATATCGATGTCATCGATCGACCGCACTTGGCGCAGAAGCTGGCCACGATCAACCTCGGACTGCAGAAAGAAGCTGAGGACCTGCTGCTGGCCCGACGCGCTGCGGAGTGACAACAATGCGAGTCACCCTGATCATCACCTTGCTTGCGGCCTTCTCTGCCGAGAAGGTTTGCGCAGACGATTTTGGTTGGCGGACTTATCTGACGTCCGACCAGCACCTTGAAGATGTCAACGCCGTGAGCTTCGAGTACGACCGGGAAGCCTTGACGACCACGGTCGAAATCGGCTTCGAGCGTGTCGCATTGACACTCAGCGTGCTAAACGTCTTCGAGCTGCCGGAGCCAGAGCTGCCGCCGGGTACCGGTTTCGACGGAAGTACGTTGTTAAGCGAAGAACTCGGTGGCTTCGACGTGGATATTGGCAACGAGCGAGTGTTCTCGCTCACGTTCACGGTGCGGTGGTAGGAAGCTTCTTTCGGCGGCTGCCTGACAGCGCCGTCGGCCGCGACAGGCCTATCGGCGCCAGAGCACGCTCAGCATGAACTGGTTCTGGTCATACTGCGTGCGAATGTCGTTGGACGCCGTTGACCGGTGCCGACCATCTGCGACGAGGCTCAAGCCTCGCGTCAGGCGCCAGCTCGCGCGCAAGCCGCCGGACACCGATTCCAGCGTGCGGCGATTGAGCGTGTCGTCATTGAAGGCGAAGGCGTTCGGGTAGTCGTAGAGGTTGTAGCGTCCGTAGACATCGAGGTCGAAGCGGCCCGGCGACCAGCTGAGGTCAAACTTGAAGGAGCTTCGCGTGTAGTCGTAGTAGCCGACGTAGCCATCGATGCGTTCGGTCAGCTCAAAATCTACGCCGAACCACAGGTCGCTGGTCACGCGCTGTCTTGCGCCAACGGCTACCGACAGGTAGTCGTACTCGACCGACGGATTGTCCTGGCGCTGGCGTCCGTCGAGGTCATACGACGGCCGGTCGCCGTAACGGCGCGTCTGCGCCCTGACCTTGAGTCGTGCCAGTGTCGTCGGGGCGAACTTGTATTGTGTATGCAGTAGCAGCTTCAGGTAGTTGTGATCGTACTCGGGGACGACTTCGACGTCCTCGTAGTTGCGAAGCTGGGCTTCGAAGGCCATGCCAAACGCGAGACGCTCACCGGACTGGCGAAACTTGAATTCCGGACCGTAGCGTCTATAGTTCATGCGTTCGCTGATGTCAACGTCGTCGATGACCCGGACGTCGCCATTGTCCGGATCGAAATAGGTTTCTTCGTGCTGCGCGATCCGGAATGCGCTGTAGACTTCGCGAGTGACACCGTTCTTTTCGCGCTTGTACGAGTTACCGAAACTGAACTCGTGTACGAACTCGTTGGCGTTATCGAGTTCCTTGTCCTGGTAGTACTGGCCCTTCAGGCGATACGCGCCGTAGAAACCCTCGAACTTGAAGCTGTTGATGTTGTAACGGAGGTTCAGGTCTACCGGCATGAATGCACCGCTGACTACCTCGGGCGTCACGAGGGGGTTGCCTGCCTGGGCAAAATCGACATAGGCATCTGACGGGCTGCGATAGACGTTATCGTTGTTGCCAAAGCCGATACTGGCACGGACATCGAGGTCAGCGAGCGGGCGTTCTTTCTCGAACCTTCGCTCGATTGATCGCACGACGGCCGGGTCTTCGACCTCCTGCGCTTTCTCCGCATCACGGATGAGCTTGATGGCCTTCTTCGACAGCGAGGAGACCTTTCGGTTGCTTTCCTGGTCGCGAGACAGTCGCAGCCAGCGTATCGCCTCCTTGGACGCCCCGGCCCTGTAGGCGGTCAGGCCCAGGTTGTAATGAGACAGCGCTTCGAAGCGGGGCGAACGTGCAGACTGCCTGAAGGCTTTCCTCGCTCGCTCGTACTGGCGAGCCTTGTAGTGCGCGACGCCGGTGTTGTAGTGCAGTGCCGGGGTGTCGAGTCCCGCGGCGCGGGCTTCCTCGTAGCGGAGCAGAGCGGCCCAGTACAGGTCCTCGCGGAACAGCCGGTTGCCATCTTCAAACAGTTCTGTCGCCAGGCTGGCAACAGCGGGCTGGCTGACGCCAAGCGCCAGCAGGACCAAAAGACATCGCAGGGTATCGGCGGCTCTCAGCACGACGACTCCGAAAACATTATGTAAGGAGGGTAAGGGTACAAGACTGGCTGGCGAAAAATATGACGTGGGTCAAGAAAACGCCTCCTGCATGCGTACATGCAGGAGGCGTAAATTTCCGGATTTCGAGCTATTCGACGTCGTCGTCGCCCTCCTCTTCAACGGGCTCTTCGCCGTCCTCGTCGTCTTCTTCGTCCTCTTCGTCTTCCTCTTCGTCCTCGTCGTCGAACTCGTCTTCTTCGACTTCTTCGCCTTCTTCGGCTTCGTCGAAGTCGTCTTCCTCGTCGAGGTCATCTTCTTCGTCGAGTTCGTCTTCGTTCTCGAAGTCGTCTTCGTCTTCGAACTCTTCTTCGTCCTCTTCGTCGTAGTCGTCGTCCGACTCGTCTTCGTCGTCGTCGTCGAACTCGTCTTCGTCTTCCGAGTCCTCTTCGTCGTAGTCGTCTTCCTCGTCGTCGTCGTAATCGTCCTCGTCGTCGTCATCCTCTTCGCCGTCTTCCGGGCCGCGCATTTCTGCGATGGCGTCGTCGAGGTCGTCATCATCGTCGAGCACTTCGAAGGTCACCTCGAGGTCATCGATATCGTCGTCGGCGCGAACTGCGGCGGGCAGGAATGCGAAGCAGACCAGCACGAAAACCGCGATCAGAATCTGTAGATGTTTCATTTCAAATCTCCGTTGAAAAAGGCGGGCGTCAGTGCACGCGTCACGAAATGTTTACTCGTAATCGAAAAACCTGGTCCTTATCGCCATGTTCCAGTTTGGCGAACACTTCGCCTCCGGCCGGTGTCAGCGCCACCAGCGTGAGCGGCAGGACGTTCCTGCCTTCGACGAGGCTCGTTTCCCATGTAATCTCGCGCTGACCGGGGAAGCCCGATAGCTCGACACCGTCGGGCAGGCTCACGGTCAGCATGGCGTTATCGAGTGACTCTTTCGATGCGAACATCAGTCGAACGGTCTTCGGTTCCTCGAGCGCGATCGTCACGCCGGGAATGGTCGGTTCCGCGACGTCCTGCGTGGGCGCTCCCAACAGAAACGCGAAAACGACCCACGCGGCGAGACCGGCCGCCAGCGCAGAACCGAAGCCGGTCGCCAGCCAGCGGTTACGCTGTTTGCGTGTGCCGCGATGCGCCGCCTTCGCGAGCGCCTGGTCATAGAATCCAGCTTCTGCCTGTGGCATCGGGTAGTCCTTCAGCAAGTCGAGCAATTCCTGCTCTTTGTGTTCGTCTGTGTTCATTTCACTACTCGTCTGGGTGGTTACACGGCAACTAGCGAGAAAAGGTTCCATCGGACTCGAGAATCTCCCGCAGCCGCGCGCGGGCCCTGTGCAGGCGGGACTTCAACGTGCCTACCGGCGTGTCTGTAATTATCTGAATTTCCGCGAGTTTGTAGCCCTCGGTGTCGTGCAGCAGCACGACTGTGCGATGTTCTTCGGAAAGCTGGTTCAGCGCGCGATCCAGCGAGGCGAGTTTGTCATAACGCAGCTTATCGGCCACCGGGTCAAGATCTGAGGCGAACGCCGCGAGGCCTTCGCCCGGCAAATGTCCCTCATCGACGGTCTGCAGGCGTTGCCGGCGAAAGCGCCGCTGCTGATCGATAAACAGGTTGTACATGACGCGCGACAGCCACGTGCCAGGCTCTTCGATGTCGATGAGCTGATCGAGCATGCCGTAGGCCTTCAGCAGCAGCTCCTGGAACAGGTCCTCTGCTTCGGCTTTCGATCCGGCAAGGCGCCACGAAAGCCGGTACAGCCGATCGAGATGCGGCCGCACGATGCGTTCGAAGATGGCGTTCTGCGAGTCCATGGTCCCGCAGTGTAGCGCGACCGCTCGATCAGGCCGTGTGACACGTGCCTGATTTCCCGCCCTGTCTTGACCAGGCGGACAATGCCGCGTTCAGCGGTCCGGGTGCGGTGTCTGGGCGCCGGAGAAGAGACTGTCCGTTATCATCGGGCGCAGTCTCGTCCCTTTTTGACGGCGAGGCATGAAACGCGAAGAATAAGCGTAACCAATCCGGACACAGGATCCAGCCATGAAACGAGTTCTTCTCTTGTTGTTGCTCCCGTTCGCTGTCCTGGCAGACACACCGCAGGAGCCGGGCACTCGCGATGGCGAAACGCACACGCACAAGGACACGTTCTACGTATGGGATGCCGGTGGCGAGCAATGGCTCTCGCCCAATGAGTTCTGGGCGGCCTACGCGGAACGGGCTCGCGGCAAGAACTGGGGAACCGGCGATCGTTTTCCACCGTACGACGACGCTGGCGAGCACGATGTCTTCCTGCTGGAGACTGAGAAAGGCGCCTGCCTGATGTACTTCTTTCACCGTCGCTGGCGGCGTGCCAACGACGTACGTCGCTGGGACCCGTTGTTTACGCACCACGATGGCTGCCCGTTTGTGTTTGACCGGGACCGCTTCTAGGCCCGCCCGAGCTCACCGGCAACACTCGTTGACCACAGCAGGTTGAAAGATGTCGTGCAGCTACTTCTTAAGGTTCCTGCGAGACCCCGTGGCAACCTGGATCGCAACGATCGATGTCAGCGCTGACAAGACGCCAAGCCAGCATTCCAATCGATGTCGAAGACATCCAGCCGATTATTTGAATTCCTTCGTTTCATCACGCGTCTTGAGGCATCATCAACGCTGTTCGACACGACACAGGAAGAAATCAACTTGTGCCAGAATGAATCGCGATCAATCGCACTAACGAACATACGCCTGGTGTCTTGCGCGGCTATCCTCGTCGCATTGTCCGCCTGCACGAATGTTGACACGATACCCGTGGCATCTGCCGCTCCCGGCGACACGCCCGGAGCAGAGTCACTGGAAAGCTTCGACCAGGTCTGGGATCAGGTCCGAGAGCAGTATTTCGATTACCCGCGCATTGCTGAAGACTGGGAACAGGCACGCCAGGCACTGCGCCCGAAGGCTGCACAAGCGAGCAGCGCCGACGAGCTGCGCCCAGTGCTGCTCGAGCTGCTGGCGGGCGTTGGCGAGTCGCACTTTGGCATTATGGCGGGCAGCAGCCAAAGCCAGCTGGACGCGGTCAGCTCGAG
>JASJCQ010000031.1 GCA_030065915.1 Woeseiaceae bacterium | reverse complement strand
TCATTAGGTTCGACGACGGGTTTCCCGTCGATCGTCGCATGCCATTCCATCGCCTTTCCGTCGTCCGACGCGACACGATAGGCGGTGTTCTCCAACACTGTCTTCATTCCCACTTACGCGACCTCGTCTTGAACGGCCTCATTCCAGGTGCCGCGATCGACGGCCCTCTTGGCGAAGTCCCTGAAGTCGGCCGGATTACGACCGAGCGCGCGCTGTACGCCGTCGCCCACCTTCGCATTTCGGCCGTCCAGAACGGTGCCGAACAGGTAATCCATTAACCAGCTGATGATCGCCGGTGCGCCGGCCGCTGTCAGGACGTGCGCGAACTGCTGTCTTGAGATCCTGACGAACGGAATGGTGCGATCCGTTGCCCCCGAAATCTCGCTGGCTATCTCCGAGAATGTCATCGAACGCGGTCCGGTGACTTCATAGAGCTCACCTTCGTGACCGTCCTCAGTCAAAGCCGCCACGACGACGTCGGCAATGTCGTTGACGTCGACAAACGGCTCCGGGATATCGCGTGCGGGAACGGCAATAACACCTTCGAGAATCATCGGGAGAAAATCGCCCTCCGTGAAGTTCTGCATGAACCAGCTGGCTCGTACGATCGTAGATTCCATTCCCGATGTCCGCACGATCTCCTCGCAGGCGTAGCCCTCTTCCTCGCCGCGCCCAGACAGGAGCACGGCTCGCTGAACGCCCTTGGTCCTCGCCAGTTTGACGAATTCGCTGATAGCCGCTTGCGCACCCGGCACGACCAGGTCCGGGAGGTAAGCGAGATAAACACTGGAAACGTTATCTAGCGCGGCATCCCATGTACTGCGGTCATTCCAGTCGAAAGCAGGCCTCGCCGAGCGGGAACCCGCGCGCGCGTTGACGCCCCGCTCTGCCAGTCGCTTCATTATGCGGCTTCCGATCTTGCCGGTTCCGGCAGTGACGAGCACCGTGTCCGACACCGTATTGTGATTTTCTGTCTGCTTCATCGTTCTCTCCTTCTTGCCTTAATGTTCAGACCGTGCCGCCCTTGCGTGCGTACATCAGCGTCAGCAGACAGACCGTGCCGACGACCAGCTCGATGCCCGCAGCCGCCACCATTCCGCTTTGCGGCAAACCGTCGATGGCGATGCTCGCGATCCGGCCGAGGCCGTAAGACAGGTAGACTCCGGCCGCCGTGGCCAGTGAAAGCGCGACGAAGCTTGAGCGGAAGACTCCGAACAGCATGATCAGACCCGCCAGGAACAGCCCGCCGGCCGGCGCCTTCATCTCGTTCGCCAACGTGGCGTTGCTGCTCAGCTCGATGCCATAGCTCGCGTAGAACGCGTCCGGCGCCAGCAGAATCATTACAGCAATCCCGGATGCGACGAGTCCGCTAAGACAAAGAACAAGTCGAATCGTTACTTGTGTTTTTCTGGATAAGTAAATCTCTGTTTTCACGATGTTTCTCCTCTTTTTGCTTGACACTGTGTCAATTGACACAGTGTCAACCGTAGGCAATACTTGACAAGATGTCAAGAGAAAACACCGAAACGCGAACAAAGATTCTCCAGGCCACCGTAGAAACCCTTGAACAGGAGGGAGGCCGCGGCGTCCGAATGGGGGACATTGCCAAGGCTACCGGCATCTCGCGACAGGCCGTCTACCTGCATTTCACGTCGCGCGCGGAGCTTCTGACCGCAGCCTTCCTGTTCCTCGGGGATCAACTGGACGTCGAAGGTCGCCTTGCGCCATCCAGATCAGCGGCGACAGGGGTGGAACGTCTCGAGCGCTACATTGAGTTCTGGGGAAACTACCTGCCGGAGATATACGGCGTGGCTAAAGCGCTGATGATGGCGCAAGACACGGATGAGGCCGCCGCCACCGCCTGGCGTGATCGAATGCTCGCGATGCGCGATGGCTGCCGTGCTGCGATCGACGCACTGTATGACGACGGTATGCTGGCATCGGAGTGGACGCGGCCCAAGGCGACCGATGCCCTCTTCGCTTTGTTGCAGGTACCGAGTTGGGAGTATCTGACGATCGAATGCGGTTGGTCGAACAAGGAGTACATCCGCAGGATGACCGCGACGGCCAAGCGTACTTTCATTGACTAAGACAAGGGCCCCGACCGGAGCCCTTTGCTGCGAATGCTGCGGCGGTCAGTGGGCGCCGCCCTGCTTTTTCATCCGCTTTCTCACCGTGTTCGAGTGCCACGCTGCCGGGACGATCACGAGTGCGGCAATTGCGCCGAGTATCCACAGGTAAATCTGATCCATCGCAGCGAGGCTGGCGATCTCGAACGCCAGCTCGTTGTTCACCTGCTCGGCAAAGGCCACGGGGCCGATCGCTGCCTCCTTCGCGACGGAAATACCCGGGCTGAACGCACTGCTCCAGCCCAGCGCAGACAATGAGGCGTAGGCCTTGTAACCAATGGCAGCCGCACCGAATCCGATGATACCGATACCGACCGTGCCTACTCCGAACAAACCGAATCCAACAGCGCCAATGCTGAACAAGCCGAAGGACACGATGCCGACGCTGACGGGCGCGACCGCGATGCCTCCCCAGGCGAACAGCAGGCCGTAGGCTTTGTCGCCACCACCGGCTAACCAACCAACCACCGGGACGTCATCTTTCTCTGGCGAACCGAAGCGGAAGTGAAACAGCGGCACGCCGGCGATGCGGGTCCGGCTAATGATTTCCCGCGCCTTTGAGTCGACCTGGTCAACCTCGTCCTGGAACGCCTCGGGATGCAGCTCACGCTGCTCTGCCCGCAGCGTCCGCAGTCCGTTCAGTATGATCACGGACAGGAAGACATAGCTGGCTGTAAACGCCAGCACAAGGACTTGCGATGCGATAGCGACCCGGTCGACCGGCAGACCGGAATGCAATGCCAACTGCCGAAGGCCGAACAACGCGGCGCAGAATGCCATCGGATAGAGGAACATCACCGCAACGATCCTGAATACTCGCCGGCGCTCCGCCTGGGTTCGCGACTGGTCCAAACCGGACCGCATGCCAAAAAAGGTACTGATCACGCCGGAAAAGGCCGCGAGAAGGGTCAGCAAGTTCGTCCATTTGAACCAGTGCGCGGCCTTTGCCGCCGCGGCGCCCACCGTTGCTGCCTGCGCAGGTGGCGGTATAGCCGAGATCACGGCCAGCACCGCCGCCGTGAACGTGGCGCCAGGCTTGCTCTTCTCCAGCGCGCCTTCGACGAAACGCGTCATCTCTTCCTGCAATAGCTTGCGGCCGCGCGACAGTCGCTGCTTGACGGCGACTTCGGACAAATCCAGGTCATCGGCGACCTGTCTTGTCGAACGGTCTTCCCGGTAAAAGAGGACCAGGGCTTCGCGGTAGGTATCGGGCACGTTTTCCATTGCCTCCCACAACAGGACCTGCTCTTCATTGCGGATGACGGCATCCTCCGTCTTCAGTTCCTTTGATTCGTGGCCGCGATCCTCTTCCAGCTCATCGGCGTTCTTGACAGGCTGGTTGGCTTCTTTGCGCCTGAAACGGCTGACCTTGAATCGCAGGATGCCGCACAGCCAGGCCTTCAGCTTTTCCGGTTCCTTGAGCGTGTCGAGCTTGCCCCAGGCTTCGACGAACGCTTCCTGGGCGATGTCTTCGCTGTGGTTCAGGTCTCCGACCGAAGAATAGGCAAGCGAACACAGCAAGCTCTGGTAGCGCGAGACGATATGCCCGAAGGCGTCCCGGTCGCCGCCAAGCGAGGCGAGCACCAGGCCGGCATCGTTCATGTCAGCACTGATGGTTGGTCTCTTGAACAATCTCATTGTCTGTTCTCACGGGTTCGTTACCGCTTAAGTGCCCTCTTCTGACCAAAAGGTGACAATTTTCATCAAAAATCGCGTTCTTAAAGGAATCCGCCGCAATTTCAGAGCTTTTTGAGTTTTCTTGTCACCTTTTTGCTGCCAGGTGGCACTTAGTTTCCGAACACCGCTGAAGTCGGCCTGCTACCAGGCTCCTGAGGCGACAAATCAATTCACTGACTCGGAAAACACATTATGAAATCGCTCAAAAGTATAGCTTGCTCTCTTGCACCCGGCCTTGCCCTTGCGGCGCTGATGGCATCTCCGAACCACGGCGCTGCCGAAGGTCTCGCTTCGCTCGTCGACGACTTCAGTAATGCAGAAGTCAATAGCGCCGGCGTCGCGCGCCAGTTTCTTAGCGACACGATGGCTGGCGGCGGCACATCCATGACGCCCGAGGTGTCAGACGGTGTCCTGTCAGTCTCTGGTGAGATCGCACCGCCGCGCGGCCAGCCGGGCTGGGCCAGCTCCGTACTGATCCTGGACCCGCAGGGCCTGCCGAAGGACGCCAGCCAGTTCGAAGGCGTGCGACTGCTTATCAGGATCAACAAAGGCATGCTCTCCGTGTCGGCCAATAGCACCGAAGTCACCAACTTCGACTATCACGCCGCACCCATCACGGCGAAGTCAGACGGAGAGTTCCATGAGGTGAAGATCCCGTTCACATCGATGCGGCGTACCTGGTCGGAACAGACGGCGCTCAACACCAAAACGATTCAGAGCCTCAGCATCGTCGCATTCGACGTACAGAACGGCGCCTACGACTTTGAGCTCGACGAAGTTGGCTTCTACTGATCATGGTCGCCACTCCGCAAGACAACCGGCTGGCCTACCTGGATGCAGTGCGCGCGTTCGCGCTGATCTTAGGGATTGTCTTTCATTCGAGCCTGTCGTTCGTGCCGGTCTATATCGGTTGGGCCATCATGGACGTCTCGACCAGCGCGGTCGTCTCGTCCTTTACGCTTATCAGTCACTCGTTTCGCATGGCGCTGTTCTTCCTCGTCGCGGGCTTCTTCAGCCACATGACGTTTCATGGCAAGGGTGCGAAGAGGTTTCTGAAGTCGAGGTTCGTGCGAATCGTCATTCCGTTCGCGCTTCTCTGGTTTGTCTTGCGGCCGCTGCTTGTCTCCGCCTGGGTCGTAGGCGCAGAAAGTATGCGGGGTGAGGCCGACATTCTTAAGGGCCTCGTGACCGGGTTCGCCTCGTTGGGCGAGCTTCCGGCGGGCCTGTTTGTCGGTTCTCACCTGTGGTTTCTGTATTACCTGGTGCTTGTCACGGCGATTGCCCTGACGCTGCGGCTTATCGTCAGCCTTCATGCGCCGCTGCAGAGCAAGCTGTCCGCGTTTGCCGACGCCGTCACAGCCTGGATCGCGCGCTCGAGGCTTGCGCTCATTGTTGTTTCTATACCCACGGCGTCTTGCCTGTGGTTTATGAGTCACTGGGGCCTGGACACACCCGACAAGTCGCTGACACCGGACTGGTCCGTCCTGTTCATCTATGCGGGCTACTTCCTGTTCGGCTGGATGCTGCACCGTAGTCGCGGGTTGATCGAGGACTTCGCGCGACTGACCTGGAGCCGGTTCGTCCTCTGCGCGCTGGCGATCACAGCGTCCCTTGTGCTCGTTGGCTACGAGAGAAACTTCGGCCACGAGCACTACGTACTGATCAAAGCGACGTTTGCGATTAGCTACGCGGTCATGATGTGGACGCTGATCGCGCTGAGCATCGGTTTGTTCAGGCGCTTCCTCGACCGTCACAGCGCTGCCGTACGGTATGTCGCGGACGCGTCTTACTGGCTGTACCTCGTTCACCTGCCGATCGTTCTGTATCTGCAGATTGCGTTTGCAGAATTGCCGTTCCATTGGTCGTTGAAGCTGGTCTCGATCTCGGCAATAACGATCCTCGTGTCGCTTGCGCTGTACGACCTGTTCGTTCGCTCGACCTTCATTGGCGCGACGCTGAATGGCCGACGCAAGGCACGGGTTTTGTTTGGGTTCGGCCGATCGGCTGGCAAGAACCAGAGTTTGTCGATAAGCTCTTAGTCTTATGGGAATTTCGGCACGTATATGGCGCCGGAATGATCCTCGATTGAATTAGTTCGGGTAACGAAATAATCTAATCGGTAAAGGATTACGCTTGGTCTGGGTGGAGACAGGGAATGGGGCAGGACGACCACGAAGACGCTGGACAACAATCGCCTTCTTCGGCGAGCTTGCCCAGCAGCCCCTTCTTCCGAGTCTCGCTGCAAGACGGTATCACCTGCATCCGGGCCATTAGAGCCCCGAAAATAGAGGACATCCTGGCGATCGGCGCCGAGCTCGCCGAGACAGGCGATCATCTTAAACGCCTCTGGGACTACTCTCACATCGAATTCCCTTTCTCAATCGATGAACTCAGGGAGCTTGGCCGGGCGGCCAAGCTGATAAATCGCCAGAATGCGCGCATCGCCGTGGTCGTTGCAGACGACCTCGGCTATGGCTCGATGCGAGTCATGGCGGTGCACTTCGAGAACGAAACGACCTCGCTTGCGGTCTTTCGTAACAAGCAGCAAGCGATTCGGTGGCTGAACGAAACGTAGCTTGATGCCCCGACAATCTGGCCGGATGGGCTCTGCAACATCACCGATGGACCCATCAAATTTCCGATAGTGCGCGGTATCATGTTCGAAAGACGTCAAGCAAAAGTTAACCGAGACCAACCACGATGAGCCTTTGGAAACAACGCATCGACCTCGATGCGTTCAACAAGCTATCAGAAGGAACAGCCAGTGACGTGCTGGGCATCCGCATGACAGAAATCGGCGACGACTACATTCGCGCTGAACTCGACGTAGAGCGACGCACGCACCAGCCCTACGGCCTGTTGCACGGCGGCGTGTCCTGCGTGCTGGCCGAATCACTGGCCTCGATCGGTGGGGCATTGATCTGCGATGACGGTTACTCGGTCGTTGGCGTAGACCTTAATGCGACACACTTGAGCCCGGTGCGGGGCGGCAAGGTCATCGGTACAGCGCGCCCGATAAAACTCGGGTACCGAATGCAGTTCTGGTCGATCAACATCGAGACCGAGGACGGCACGCCCGTTTGCGCGGCACGATTGTCGGTGGCTGTGGTGCGCGTCAAGAAACCCGCGTAACTGGAATCGCGGCAGATCCGGACTATTTCTCGAGTTTGAGGAAGTAGTCGAGAATTTCGGGCACGTTTCCGTTGCCCATACCGGCTGCAACTGCGGCCTTCAAATTCGATGAGGTTCCTTCGGCTATCTCCGACCGGGTTCCAAGGTCTTCAACCATTTCGACGAAGTATCCAAGGTCCTTGTTGGCGTTGGCAATCGAGAACCCCAGGTCGCTAACACCGTCGACGGCATAATTCTTACAAAACTGCATGAACGGCGAACTGGAAGGACCGGTCGACATGATGTCGAACAGCTGTTGGCGGTCAACACCGGCCTGGTCGGCGACGGCGAATGCCTGCGACATCGCACAAACCGTGGTCATACCCATAAAGTTATTGATCAACTTCGTTGTGTGGCCCGCTCCGAGCGCTCCAAGGTAGAAGATGTTCTCACCCAGCACATCGAGCATGGGCTTCGCCTTGTCGAAGGTTGCCTTGTCGCCAGCCGCCATGATGTTAAGCAGACCGTCCTTGGCATGCGCGGGCGTGCGGCCGAGCGGCGCGTCAACCATGCCGGCGCCTTTCATCTCAAGGTCGGCACCGATTTTTCGTGTAGACGCGGGAATGGACGTGCCGAAATCGATGAGCACGGCGCCTTCCTTGATACCCGCAAGGATGCCGTCGTTTCCATAGACGATCTTCTCGACTACGGCAGAGGTAGTGAGAGCAAGCATCACAAAATCACTTGCTGCGGCCAACTCAGCTGCTGATGTTGCTTCGGTTGCACCGCGGGCAACGACCGTCGCCACGGCCTCCTTGTTGAGATCCATGACAATGGGTTCGAAGCCGTTTTTCTGCAGGCATTCGACCATGTTGCCGCCCATGAGACCGAGGCCAATAAAACCAACGACAGGCTTTGTCATATCTGACTCCTTAAGAGTTCGTTGTTTGTCTTCCAGCCACCGACAGGATGAAGTTCCGCGCCTGGCGACCGTCGAGGATTCGGAAACAACGCAAGCACATGCAGAACTGACTACGTTGACATCCAAACGCCTCTGCTAATAGTGGAACATCAGCGTTGCACTCTGCCCGAACCATCGCCGCCCATCAGGTTTTCTACCTCGGGAACAGAAACCCGATTAAAGTCGCCCTGGATCGTGTGCTTCAGGCAACTTGCCGCGACCGCAAACTCGAGTGACTGCTGGCGATCCTCGTACGCTGTCAGGCCGTAGATCAATGCAGACGCAAAACTGTCACCGCCGCCGACTCGATCAACGATGTCGGTGATTTCGTAGTGCTTTGAAAGACGGAATCCATCCTTGTCACGCAGGCAGGCTGACCAGCCATTGCGATCTGCACTCTTCGACTCGCGCAATGTAACAGCAATCGTTGACATGTCCGGGTAGGTGTCGAGCACTTTCGTCGTCAGGGTTTCGTATTTCGCTGTATCCAGCTCGCCGCTCTCGACGTGCACGTCGGCCTCGATACCGAGCGACTTCTGGCAGTCTTCTTCGTTTGCGATACCGACGTCGACATACTTGACCAGGTCCGTCATCACCTCCGGCGCTGTCTTGCCGTACTTCCACAACTTGCCACGGTAGTTGAAGTCGCAGGACACGGTTACGCCCGCTTGTTTCGCCGCCTTGACGGCTTCCAACGACATATCGGCTGCACTTTGGCTCAAGGCCGGCGTAATGCCGGTGATATGAAACCATTCGGCACCGTCGAAGACTTGTGACCAGTCGAAATCACCGGGACCCGCGTCGCAGATTGATGAACCGGCGCGATCGTAAACGACTTTCGAAGGCCGCTGGTTGGAGCCGGTCTCGAGAAAGTAGATGCCGACGCGTGAGCCGCTGCGTCTGATCTGCGATGTATCAACACCGAAGCGGCGAAGTTCTCTGATCGCCGAGTCGCCGATATCGTTTGCTGGCAGCGCCGTCACGAATCTCGCGTCCAGCCCGAAATTGGACAGCGCCACGGCGACATTGGCCTCGCCGCCGCCGAAAGTCGCCTCGAATGAGGGCGACTGGAAAAATCTCTCGTGAAGTGGCGACCTCAGTCGCAACATGATCTCACCGAGACTTACGAATGTACCCATTGCTTTATCCTCTTGAATTCTTCGCGATGCCTGCGGCTTCGCTTGCGAGTTCAGTTACTCGTTCGTAATGGCCCGCCTTGATCGCGTCGGCGGGCGTCAGCCAGCTGCCGCCGCATGCGAGGACGGACGGCAGACTTAGAAAATCACCAAGATTGCCGACTGAGACGCCGCCGGTCGGCATAAAACGCACGCTGCGAAAAACGCTGGAGAGCGCTCTTAGAGCTGGGATGCCGCCAGCGATCGAGGCGGGAAAGAACTTGACGACGTTCAGCCCGAGATTGACTGCCCGCTGTAACTCGGTCGGGGTCACGATGCCCGGATAGACCGGGACCGAGGCGTCTTGTGCGACCTTGACGACGGCATCATCAAGCCCGGGTGACACTATGAATGAGGCGCCGGCATCCAACGCGGCACGCGCCTGGTCAGCAGTCAGCACCGTTCCGGCGCCTGCTACTAGGTCGGGCAGCTCACGAACCACGGCAGCGAGGCATTCGAGCGCCCGGTCGGTGCGAAAAACGACTTCTATAACGCCAAGACCGCCGGCCGCCAGCGCTCGAGAGGTGTCGATCGCGATAGCGGTGTCATCAGCCTGAACCAACGGTACAACCGGTGTTTTCTCGAGTCGGTCCTGGACGTCAGTCATGAGAAGAACATGCCTCCGTTGATGTCGACGCTGACACCCGTCATGAAGCTTGAGGCCGGCGATGCCAGGTACGCCACAAGATCGGCGACCTCAGAGGCCTGTCCCTCGCGGCGCAGTGGTGTCGCGGCCGCCACGTTGCTGCGCACTTCGTCTTTCGTAAACGTGTCGTGAAATGTCGTGCTGATCATGCCCGGGCACACGCAGTTGACACGTATATTGGACGGCCCGAGCTCCTTCGCCATTGCGCGCGTGAATGCCATCACAGCGCCCTTGGAGGCGGCGTATGCAGCGGCACCCGGACCGCCGCCATCGCGGCCAGCCTGCGACGAAAAGTTTATAATTGCGGCACCGGGCCCCATCCATGGCGCCACGGCTTGAGTCGTCATGAATGCGCTCGTCACATTCAGCCTCATCACACGGTCGAAGAACTCATCGTCCATTTCGGCAAGCGGCTTGCGAGCGACGAGACCGCCAACCACGTTGACGAGTACATCGATCGAATCGCCGAATGCACTGCGCGCTTCGTCGACCAGTTTGTCAACGTCGGACTTTGAGGTCATGTCACCGGCTATGGCGACGGCGCTCCCGCCGGCCGCCTCAATACTTGCGACGGTTGTGGCGCCGTGTTCGGCGTTGCTGAAGTAGTTGACGACGACTTTCGCGCCCTCTGCGGCGAGTTTTTCCGAGACGGCCCGGCCAATGTCCCTTGCTCCGCCTGTGACAATGGCAACTTTTCCTTCGAGGTTTCTCATCGTGTCGTCCTGTTCGTTCTGAGTCGCTAAGCCGTTTTAGCGTCACGAGGACTTAGCGGCTGGATGTGTCCGCAGAGAATCCATACCGAGAGAACGGTCATGATCGCAAGACCGGCGCCGACGGCAAACGCCGGTGCATAGCTGTTAACGGTGATGACAGGAATCAGGAAATTCAGCAACACCACTGCCAGCTTGGCCGCCGTGCCAGCGTAGCCTGCGAGCGAGCCTACTGACTTACCGCTGTAGAAGTCGCTGGGCAGCGTTTGTATGTTCCCCACGGCAGTCTGGAACCCGAACAGAATCGCGGCCATCAGCAGTACCGCAATCAGCGGCGTCGCCGCCTTGATCGTCATCAGCAACGAGACCAGCATGATCAGCCCACCGAGGCTGATAACGAATTTCCGAGACTTGTTGACTGTCCACCCGGAATCGATGCGGTTCTGCGCCAGCAACCCCCCAAACCAGGCGCCGAACATGGCCCCGACGTACGGCACCCAGGCGTACCGCCCGATTTCGGCGACGCCGAAGCCGTAGGTTTCAGAAAGATACAAAGGCAGCCAGCCCACGAACAGCCACCAAATGGGGTCGAGGAAAAACGATGCGAGGATCACGCCCCAGCTTTCCTTGCGAGACAGAATTTCCTTCGTGTCCGGTGCGTAGGTCGCCACCTCGTTAGTCTCGGCGTTGCGCTGCCCGGTCAGGATGTATTCGCGCTCAGTCTCAGATATCCACGGATGCTTGTCCGGTCCTGACTTGTACACGAATAGCCAGGGAATAAGCCAGAGCAGTCCCAACGCACCAATGGTGATGAACGTTGCCTGCCAGCTTTCCAGGTAGACGAACAGAAATGCGATGATGGGCGCCGAGACGATTCCTCCAATGGCGGCACCAGAGTTAAAAATCCCCTGCGCCAAAGCGCGTTCTTTAATCGGGAACCATTCGGCGTTAGCCTTCGTGGCGCCCGGCCAGTTGCCGGCTTCGGATAATCCGAGTATCGCTCGGAAGGTCACAAAGCCAGCCAGGTTGGTTGCAACGGCGTGCAGCATCGTGGCCAGTGACCAGACGCCAATGCACAGTACAAAAGCAATCCGCGTCCCGATCCAGTCGAAAATCTTGCCGAACAACGTCTGGCCGAAGGCATAAGCAAACGTAAAGACGTTGAGAATGATCGCGTAGTCGGTCTTCGACAAACCGAGGTCTTCAGAGATTTCCGGCCAGAGGAAGCCGAGCGCACCTCGATCGATGTAGTTAATCACGGTCGCAATGGCGACCAGGGTCACTATCGTCCAGCGAAGTTTTCCGATTTTGTTCATTGTTTTTGTTGCCCCCTTCTGGATCGCAAACGTGCCTTCGCTGGCACCGATGTCTGCAAACCGAAATTGTTCCTGGTCAGGACGCAAAGGTTCCCGATTTGGAATTGATCTATTGAGTGCTCCCCTCTTGTCGCACGAAATGATTTGCGTCCTGAGTGCGCCTCAGATCGAGCCCCCCTTCGTCGATGACCAGCAGCACGGAGGTACGGCTGCACTACCAGACACTTTCGATTGCTTATCCCCGGGCTCGCACTTTGGTTTAACGAAGTATAACCAAGAATATTATATTTGGACAAGCTCTTTTTATGACCAAAATATCCACTCTATCGGACGAATTGGTAAAGCCGAAATCCCTGCACATCATGATCGGATGTTTGATGTCCGACAGTGCGGCTGCACATTAGTGGTGCTTAAGTCATTATTTTTAATACAATAAAAGAAGATCGAATTAATGAATCTGAATTGGCAGAGACTTCTGGTGACCAAAATGTCAATTCAGGTTACACTTACGCTTCCTTGATTTTCAGCGGCCGACCGATTGGCCAGAAGGAGAACGCAAGACATGGCCAACGAAAGACGCCTGTACCAGGGCGTTCAGAATAAGCTGCAGGAATCGATACGCAGCGGCGAATATCCAGCCGGCGGGCGCCTGCCCCCAGAGAGAGAGCTGGCCGAAAGATTCGGCGTCAGCCGGCCGACCATCCGTGAAGCCATCATTGCGCTGGAGGCGCTGGGACAGGTTAAGGTCAAGACCGGTTCCGGCGTTTACGTTCTCGATGCGTCGGCTAACAAGACTGGCCTCGACCCGGATGTCAGCCCGTTCGAGCTTACCGAGGCACGTGCGTTGGTCGAGGGCGAAGCCGCCGCGCTTGCAGCGACCCTGATCTCCGACGAGCAGCTTGCCGAACTCGAGCGTGTATTACACGAAATGGCCGACGAGTCAGTCGACGGCAAACTGATCTCTGAGCTGGCCGACCAGAAGTTTCACCACATCATCTCGGAAGCGACTCACAACAAGATGCTGGCTGCGATGATCGACAACCTGTGGCACATCCGAGACAACACGCCGCATATCCACAAGGCCTACCAGTCGATTTGTGAGACTGTTGGTCAGACCAGGGTGAAAGAGCACCAGGAGATCTTTGATGCGCTGAAAAGTCGCGATGCGGTCGCGGCGCGCGCCGCAATGCATGCGCATTTCTCTAGACTGCTGAACAAGTTGATTGCCGCTGATGAGTCGGAACAAATAGAAAAAGCACGCAAACGTGCGCTCGAGAGCCGCGAGCGATTCTCACTGAATCACCTCGTTTCCGAAACCTGACAGCCTCCGTCGCGGGCTGCGGTCCCAACTCAGATATCAGTCGCCAGACCTGTCGATGAGATAGTAGGGTCCGGTCCATGTCAGGACCTGGTCATCCAGCTTGAGAGAATGCGTTCTGTCCGAGGCAACATCTTTGTTGGCGACGACAAACAGATAACTCCGACCTTGCCGGTCTTTCATTGACACGGCAGTGTAACGACTGTCATCGAAGACGACCTTCAGTTCCGAGACACTGCTGTTTGGATTATCTGACAGCTCAGACACCGGGCTGTAGCTGCCGTGCGGCTCTACGATGTTTGCAAAAACCGTATCCGAGACGTTCTGTCGTCGAAGAATGAGCGCCGCGTCCCTGCGCAGATTGAAGTCGGGATCGTTCGCGCCCAGACGAGCAAAGAAAAGTTCGTCGTCAGTTCTCGTCGCCGATGTCAGCGTATAGAACCGGTTCTTGTTCATCCACTGAAACTGTGGACTGACGCTGGATGCCTGACCCGATCCCTCGACGTACAGATGCTGGTAGCCGTTCTGCGAACCGAGCGCAGCAAGCTCGGTTGGCGATTCGTATTCGAAATTCGCGTCGATGATCTGCCCCATGTACCAGAACGGCAGATCGTAACGGTGAGGCCTGTCGGACGACACTTTGAACAGGTCCAGCACAATGGGCTTCTGAAATTCGCGGAACTTGATCATGGCCATCGTTCGTCGCATCTCTGTTCCGGGGTAAGCGTTAGCCTCAATGGCGCTAACAACCTGCACATCCGGTGACGAAGCGGCAAAGAACGACAGCACGGAGTGATGCTGGCTTCCGATCTCGTACTTGCCTTCAAAGTGCGACGTCCCATTCTGCGTCAGAGTGTTGTGCGCGATCGTCTGCTTCGCCCAGCTGGTGTTCTCCGGCAGGTAGTTGCCGCCACCTTTTTGCTCGATATTGACGAACCGGACCATGCCGTAGTCCTGCAAAACCTCGTCGCCGTGCTCGTACAGCGAAAATGACAGCTTGTCGTAGTGGCCGTGGCTCAGGCCCTGCGCTGTGTACTTGAAGACCAGCGTCAGCGATTCATTGCCGTGGCGAAGCACCGCGACGCCTCCCTCAGTTCCGTCACGTCCGTCGGAAAGACTGACCGACCGTTTGACGAACGGTTTTGCCTTCCCGTCCCGAAGACCGGCGGCAACAGCCAGCCCGGCGTCATCCAGCGTGACCTGTCCCTGTTTCTCGGCAATGCTCAGCAGGGTCGGGTCGTTGCCATCCATGTGGTAGGCGATATTCACCGCTGATACCAGCGAACTTGTGTAGTACGACATCCCTTTTTGTGCATCGTTAAGCGGGAAGAAATCGCCGTCGGCATCAGCCAGGTTCAGGAGCGTTCCAACCCCTTTCATCAGTACGCCGTCTTTGTATTCGAGAATACCGAGCTCTGGTCTCACGTTATTCAGGCTCTGTCCGAAAATCAGGAACGGGAACATCGCGTAACGTTGGTAATAGGGGCCTTCGGTGTAATAGCCGTCGGGTGAGAACGGCTCTTCGAGGTTGGCGAGGAATCCGACCTCCTGGCCTTCGACCTTGATGAGACCGCCATCGTCGTCACGCGCGCCGGCAACGAGTCCGTCATCTTCGAGACCGTACAATGCGCGATTCACGAGCTCGTCGTCTCTCATGACGAGTCCAATCATTCCGACCGCTGCGTTGCCCCACGTGCTGTGGTTGTGTACGCGGTTGAAGAACTGCGGGTTTTCTACAGACAGGAAATCCGCAAACGGTCGGAATAGATTGGCTTCCAGTTGCTTGCGCTCGTCGACGGACAGCCACTCGTAGATGGCGTCGTAGGCCAAGCTGACATACAGCAACCAGTTCGCGTCATTCAGGCATTGCCAGAAGAGTTTACCGCGGGCGTACGACCGCTTCTGCGGGTGCAGTGGCAGGTCCTTGTATATGGCCTCGTACTGAAACAGCATGTCGCGCACAAACACGGCGTACGTCTCATCGTCGAGAATCTGGTAGAGCGCGCCCGCCTTTTGCAGGATGACGAAGTTTCGTTTGTGGCGTTCGTGCGTGTAACCACCCGAAAAATCCTTCGGGATCGGCGTGTCGATGCCAAGCTCTATTTCAGCATCGACCTCCGCTTTGACATTGGCAAGCGTCGCATCAAACAACGGCACATTGCCAAGTTCCGCCCGTATGGATTCGACGCCTGCTTTTGTCATCAGCAGGCTTGGGTGGCCATCCGACCGACCCACTGACGGTTTTGTGCAGGCGGCGAACAAGAAAAGAATCGTCAATAGATGTATAGGTTTCATGGGCTGTGCCACCGGGTTCGGACACCTGCACGCTGCGGTGTTACGTCTGAATAAACGGCATGCAGTGTTGCATTTAGTACTGCCGATTGTACATAGCAATCTTATTCGATTGATCTGTCCAATTTCCATTTAAAATTTGGCAAATAGTCGAATTATTTTAGACAAGACTAATGCTATATATGGCTTTCCGCCCGAAATTGGTTTGTGGTATTGTTCATACCAAATTAAAAACCACGGTGGCGTAAAGGCACCGAAGAAAGCCGATTCCAAACCGGTTTCACCATTCAAGCGGCCCGTTCCCAGAGGTTGGCACCATGATCCGACAACATCACTTCAAGCTCGCAATCCCGTTATCCCTGTTCCTGCTCGGCGCCTGCTCATCGGGCGTTGACGGCCAACTCGTTCGCTCTATCGCCGAATTTGACGCCGCCGCGCGAGAACTGGCTCCGGGCGACACGATCGTCATGGCGAACGGAACGTGGTCTGACGTCGAACTTGAACTGCGGGCGAACGGGTCCGCCGATGCGCCGGTTCAGTTGAAGGCTCAGGAACCGGGCAAGGTCATCATCTCAGGCCAATCAAATCTCGCCATCTCGGGCGAGCATATCGTCGTGTCCGGCCTTGTCTTCAAGAACGGATACACGCCCACCAGCGAAGTCATATCGTTCAGGACAGCAAAGAACGAATTGGCCTACAACTCTCGCGTTACGAATACCGTTATTGACAGCTTCACCAACCCGGAACGGTTTTCGGGAGACACCTGGGTTGCGATTTACGGCAAGAACAATCGCTTCGACCACAATTCGCTGATCAATAAAGGTAACCGGGGCGTCACGTTGGCCGTGAAGATGAACACAAAGGACAGCCAGGAAAACGGGCACATCATCGAACGAAATTACTTTGGCCCGCGCCAGACGCTCGGGTCCAACGGCGGCGAGACGCTGCGCATCGGCACTAGTCACTATTCACGGGAATATTCGAATACGATCGTACGGGAAAACTATTTCGACAGAACCAGCGGTGAACTCGAAATCATCTCCAGCAAGTCGTGCGGCAACGAAATTCGAGATAACGTCTTCTTTGAAAGCCAGGGCACGCTAACGATGCGTCATGGCCACTACACCCTGGTTGAAAATAACTACTTCATAGGCAACAGAAAACCGAACACCGGCGGTATTCGAGTCATTAATGAAAACCAGACCGTCAGGAACAACTACCTGTATGGCCTGACCGGCCATCGCTTCCGCGGCGCGCTCGTCATTATGAATGGCGTACCGGACGGCCCAATCAACCGCTACGACCCGGTCATCGACTCCGTGCTGGATAACAACGTCGTCATCGACAGCGATCACATCCAGCTGTGCGCGGGATCAGACGCCGAACGTTCTGCACCGCCGACCGGCACCACCATGCACAACAACACCTTCATGACCAGGACCAACCCGAACCCGTTCACCATTTACGATGACATCTCCGGGATCAGCTTCCAGGGCAATGTGCTAAACGAAGAGGCCAATGTGCCCGTCGACCAGGGATTCGAAAAGCTGCCCTACTCGGTGGCTGAGAATCAGCACGGATTGTTAGTCCCTGAAGCATCATTGCTTGCGAAAGCCGGGATCGACGAGCTCAAGCTGCCAGTCGAGAAGGACGACACCGGAGCAGACTTCTATCCGAAACGTGACCTGAGCGTTGCGTTTCGCAGTGGCGAAACCACAACGGTTGCGCCGGGCACGAACACTCTGCTGGCCGCGCTCGAATTGAGCAAGCCCGGCGATACGCTCGTTTTAGAGAACGGCGGCGAATACCTTCTGACGAAGTACGCGTATGCACGACACCCGGTGTCCATTGTCGCTGAGGGTGGTGACAAGCCGATCGTACGTTCCGAGAAGTCGACCTTCTTCTTTATTGAAAATGGTGGTGCGCTGGAGCTGGACAATCTCTGGATCAACGGAGATGAGTCGCCGGACCAGGCGGGCAACAACGTGGTCAGTACCAGTCGCTACTCAATGAACCAGAACTACCGCCTTGCGGTAAAGAACAGCAAAGTAAGCGACCTCGACGTCAACCACAGCTTTGATTTCCTCAAAGTCTTCAAGAGCACGTTTGCGGACTCTGTTGAAATACTCAATACCGAAATGATCAACGTGACGGGCACCGTACTCGCTATGGATGAGGAAACCGAAGATCTTGGTATCTACAACGGGGAGAACGTTCGCATCGAGAACAGCTCGTTCACAGATATCCTGGGTCCCGTTGCCAACATTTACCGCGGCGGCACCGATGAGAGCACATTCGGGCCGATCGTCAATATCTCGGGCAACGAGTTCAACAACGTGGGTCTGGGCAAGCGAAACAAGTCCGGTGCCTCACTGAAATTCCACGGTGTCCAGCGACTGGACATATCCGATTCGAAATGGAACGACAGCGCAGCGCTGGAGTTATTCCTGACCAACGGTGAGCCGATCACCAACATTCGGGATGTCGTCATGACGGGCACAGCGCCGATCCGAGCCAATAACGACGGATATGAGGTCGATAACGTCGTCTTCGACTAGGCGCGCGGGAAAAGGCTTACCGCGCCATTCTTGATCCTGTGAATGCTGGTCGGATTTAGTTCAATAGCCCAGGCAGCCACATCGACAGTGCTGGGATGTAGATGACCGCGGCAAGGGCCAGCACCAGGGCGCCATAGAATGGCCAGATTGTGCGTACCGTTTGCTCAATGGGTATCTTGCCGATGGCACAACCCACAAAGAGCACCGCGCCGACAGGCGGCGTGACCAGTCCGATACCAAGATTCAGCAGAAGCATCGTGCCGAATTGGACGGGGTCCATTCCAAGATCGGTTGCCATTGGCAAAAATATCGGCGTCGTGATGATGATCAGGGGCGCCATGTCCATGAACGTACCAAGCAGCAGCAGGACGATGTTGATCAGCAACAGCAACAACAATGGGTTCTCGGTGATGCCGCGCAGCAGGTCCGCGAGCTGTGTCGGCGCCTGCAGCAGTGCCAGCAGCCAACCGAAGGCCCCGGCGGCACCTATGACAATCATAACCATGGCCGTTGTTCTGACCGACGCGGTCGTCGCGGCGATGAATCGTTCCCAAGTCAACGATCGGTAGACGAATAGTGCAACGAGTATGGTGTACACGACCGCGATGCCCGCAGACTCCGTCGGCGTGAACACACCGGAGAGGACCCCGATGACAATGATTGCTGCGGCCATCAGACCGGGTATTGCCGCGGCGAACGCCATTATGAACGCACGCCAGCCCGGGAATGCGCCGCGCGGGTAATCTCGCTTCACGGCAACCGCGTAGGCAGCGACCATGAGCAACAGGCCGGTGAGCAGACCAGGAATGATACCGGCGAGAAACAGATCGGCCAGTGAAATACTTACGCCAGCCGCGGCCGCGTAGATGATCATGTTATGCGACGGCGGGATGAGCAGGCCGGTTATTGCCGACGTAGCCGACACATTGACGACGTAATCAGAGTCGTAGCCCTTCTCCTTCATCATTGGACCCAGCGTCGAGCCGATGGCAGAGACACTGGCAATCGCGGAACCCGACACGGCGCCGAACATCATCGACGCACCGACGTCCACCTGTCCCAACCCGCCTCGGGTGCGGCCCAGCGCCGCATCAGCAACACGAATCAGTCGCTCTGCGATCCCGGCTCGATGCATCAGGTCTCCCGCAAACACGAAAAACGGAATAGCCATCAAGGCGAATATGTTCATGCTCGCGGCCATGCGCTGGAAGCCAACGACCAGCGGAATATCGAGCATCCAGAAGGTTGCGAGTGACGCGACGCCCAAGGCGAATGCGACGGGCACACCGATTACCAGAAGCAGCAACAAGAGGCCGATCAGAACCGTTAATTCCATAGTTTCGTAACCTCTTTTGAACGAAGCTCAGCGACAAACTGTTCTATGGCAAAGCCAGTGATCAGAACTCCGGACAACGCGATCGGTATGTAGGCATAGCCGCGAGAAATGCCGAGAGTAGGAATGACGTGTTGCCATGTTTCGCGCGTCAACTCGACGCCGTAGATCGCCATGGCAATACCGAATGCCACGACCACCAGGTGCGCTATCAACAAGATCGGGTGGCGAAGGCCTGGCCTCAGGCCGTCAGCGAACACGCTGATCCGGATATGGAAACCTTCTCGCACGCCGGCGGCCGCAGCAATGAACACGTACCAGATCATCAACAGCAGAGCAGCCTGTTCTCCCCAGGCGGGACTGTCATTCAGGACGTAGCGTGCGAACACCTGCACCGCGATGATGGCCGTCATGATCAGCAAGCCGATTCCGGCAAACCATTTTGCGAACAGGCTCACTTTGCCGCTAGCCGTTGTCAGTACGTTACTCACTATCGCCTCCCATAGTGGCTCCCATTTCGACGATTTCGTCAACAAACGACTGCATTGACGGTGTGGTGACGAAGCGCTCCCAGACGGGCAACATCTTTTCGGCGAAGGCTGCCTGATCAACGTCTTCGACAAACCGGGCGCCTCGATCAAGGACTCGCTGTCGGGACACATCAACCCGCGCGTCCCAGAGTTTGCGCATGACCGAGACCGAATCGGACGCCGCTGCCTGCAGGTAGTCCTGCTCTTCCGGCGACATTCGATCCCAGCTGCGCCCGGATGCAACCAGGACCTCCGGAGCCATAACGTGACGCGTGAAACTGAGGTGTCCGGCTGCTTCGAAGTGGCGCGTACTTTCGTAGGACGGCAGATTGTTTTCGGCACCGTCGACCACGCCCTGCACGAGGGACTGGTACACCTCACCGAAGGGAATCGGGGTCGCGTTAGCACCGAGCGCCTGCATCATCGCAACATAGATGTCGGAATTCGGGACCCGGATCTTCATACCGGCGATATCATCCGGCGTATAGATCGGTTTCTTCGTGTTGTAGAAGGACCGCGCTCCGGAATCATAAAAACACATGCCCCGGAGCCCGTGCGGTTGCATCGTGTCCAGGATTTTCCGTCCTACCGCTCCGTCGAAGACCGCGCGCGAATGTGCGATCGACCGGAACAGGAATGGCAACGCCAGGACAATCGTCTCGGGCACGATAGAGTTGATCGGCGCGAGGTTGACCCGGGTAAGGTCCAGCCCACCGAATACGGCGATCTCTAACGTATCTTTTTCCGCGCCCATCTGACCGCCCGGGTACACGCGAACCCGCATCTCACCGCCGGTCCGCTCATCGAGGAAGCGGTCGATCGCGTGCAGACCCTGCGTTGTCGGGTAGTCGTCAGGCTGGGAATCGGCGGCGAACAACGGCCTCGAACCCTGACGATCACCACACGCGGTGAGCAATAGCGGCGCAAGCAGGAAATGCCTTCGACTAATCATCGAGCCATCCACCCTCCGTCAACGGGCAGCAAGGTGCCGTGTACGTAGTCGGACGCAGCCGACGCGAGAAACACCGCCGCGCCTCCCAGATCCGCCGGATCGCCCCAGCGACCCGCCGGGATTCGTTCAAGAATCTGGCGGTTGCGTTCTGCATCTGCCCTGAGTGCTTCGGTGTTGTTGGTTGCAAAGTAGCCCGGGACAATGGCGTTGACGTTGATACCCTTCGCGGCCCATTCGTTTGCCAGCAGCCGAGTCAGGCCTGCGAGCCCGCTCTTACTCGCCGTGTAAGAAGCTACACGGATACCACCCTGAAGCGACAACAACGAGGCGACGTTAATTATCTTGCCGGAGCGTTTGCCATCCACCATGGATTTAGCTGCCGCCTGTGCAAGGAAGAATGGCACTTTGAGATTAGTCGCCATAACGTCGTCCCAGTCCGCTTCACTGAAGTCCAACGCCTCCTGCCGACGGATGATGCCGGCATTGTTAACGAGGATATCCACCGGTCCCAGGGACTCCTCGGCCTGTTGCACAACCCCGCGTGCAACATCCGCACTACTGAGGTCCGCCATGACAACAGCAGTGCTGCCGCCAGCATCCTCGATCAGTGCCCTCGTCTCATCAGGCGCGGAGCGCCCGACCAGAGCCACGCCGGCACCAGCGCTGGCGAGCGCGATCGCAATCGCCTGACCCAGACCGGTATTCGCGCCGGTAACGAGTGCATTCCTTCCATCAAGGCTAAAATGGCTATTGGTCATCGTAATTTACTTCAGCTGGCAGATATCAAGTACGTTCATGTCGGTATAGTCCAGGTTCTCGCCCCCCATCGCCCAGATGAAGGAGTAGTTGGAATTTCCGCTGCCCATATGGATGGACCACGGTGGTGAAATGACCGCCTCGGAATCGCTGACGACAATGTGCCGCATCGAATCCGGCTCGCCCATGAAATGAAACACCTTCTCGTCTTCGCCCAGTTCGAAGTAGAAATAGATCTCCGATCGTCGGTCGTGCAGGTGTGGCGGCATCGTGTTCCAGACACTACCCGGATTCAGAATCGTCAGTCCCAGGAGCAGCTGAGCCGAGCGGCAGGTCTCGGGAACGATGTACTTGTAGATCGTGCGGTCGTTCGAGGTCTCCAGCGATCCCAGTTCGACTGGAACGGCATCCTCGATAGAAATCTTGACCAGCTCGAAACGCGCGTGTGCAGGCGTCGAAGCAAGATAGTAGCGCGCAGGGTCGTCCGGGCTGTCGCTCGCGAATGACACCTCTTTGGAGCCCATCGGAATATAAAGGCCGTCTCTCGGCTTCATTTCGAAAGTCTCGCCGTCTACGGTGATCGTGCCGCTGCCGCCGCCGACGTTGACGGCGCCTATCTCACGTCTTTCGAGAAACGGCGCGCCAGCGACTGGCTCAGTTTGATTAGGAAGAGCAACCGCTTCAGAGACCGGCGCGGCACCACCGACAACCATGCGTTCGTTGTGCGAATAATTCAGGTTAATCTCGTTGGCCACGAACATGCCGGTAACAAGATATCTATCGCGCAGGGCGTCGTTGCTAACGCCCTCCATCATGTCAGGGTGCGTGGCCTGATAAGTCTTTGAAAACATCAATCTGCCTCTCAATGGTGAAAGCTGGCCGAACGGCGAAGGACGCCAGAAAGTTTTAGGTTGTCTTTTCGTGCTGTCGCGTTCATGGCGAACGTCGCGGCCGCCGGGTCGAATCGCGCTCAATCAGTCGTGGTGTTGTCTCGTTCTCGCCTTGCTCTTTATCGTCATCGTAGAACTCAAAGAGTCGCTCAGCGGCTAGCTTGCCGATCCTGCGTGCAGGCGTTCTCGCCGTCGTTAGCCTCGGCCAGACCCTGGTTGCCGTCTCGAAGTCGTCGAAGCCGACGACGGAAAGCGAGTCCGGCGGTGTCTGACCCGCGACGTGCAGTGCTTGCAAGACGCCCGCAGCCATCTCGTCGTTCGACGCGAATACGGCCGTCGGTGGCGGATCGAGGTCGAGTATCTGAGAACCCAGCGCAAGTCCGGACTCAAACGTGTAATCACCCTGAAAGATGTACTCGGGCGGAATCGTGATGCCAAATTCCGCCAGCCCCTCTTCGAATCCGGCGCGGCGCTCCGTGGCGGAACGAAAGCTCCTTCTGCCAGCGATTAGTGCAATCCGGGTGTGGCCAAGTTTAGCCAGGTGACGTGCCGCCTGTTGGGAGCCCACGCGATCATTCGTAACGATCATGCGGCTCTCCATGTCGAGTGCAATTGAGGCGATGCGTATGTATGCGCAACCCAGTTCTCTCAGGATTTCCGCCAGTCGCTCATCCTCAGACACGGAAGGAGTCAGGATGACGCCGTAGAGCTTCTGCACTTCGATGAACTTTCGGGCATCTTCGAGGAAGGTGTCACTCTTGCGATCACAGGGATGGACGACCAGTTCATAAGGCGTATTGCGCAGAACGTCGAGGATGCCTAGCTGGATATTGACGACGTACTGCGGGGTTGGGTTGTCAGAAATCATGCCGACGAGAAATGATTGCCGTGAGGCGAGACCGCGAGCCTGCGGATCCGGTCTGTAGCCAATGTCCCGGATTAGCCCCTGAATCCCTTTTCGCGTAGCCTCGTTGACAAGGGGCGAATCGTTGATGACCCTAGAGACGGTCTTTTTGGAAACTCTGGCTAGCCGCGCGACATCCTTCATCGTGGGATTGCGCGCGTCCTCGTTTTCCTCCGCCCATTGTCGGGCAGCTGCTTTGTAATCTACGTCCGACTTGCGGCTTTTGCGTCCCATCAACCTCGCCGAATTACGCCTTCGCCGATACAGCGCGTGCTTGTCGCGGCAAGATGGGCGCAAAATCTACGTCGAAAGCACCATACGGGCCGAAATCGACCGTCGCCTTTGAGTCAGCCGTCACATCGTGAATACCTGTGACGGCTCCGCAGGATATATAGGTTCCCTTCGCAAGACTTATTCCTCTGATAGCACTCACCTCAATCAAGAATCTCAGCGCCTGCAACAGCCCACCCTTGATCGCTCTCGCGGTCGCTGATCCGACACGTTCGCCGTCAACGGTAACTTCGGCTGGTAGGTCGTCGGGTGAGAGGGTACTCCAATCCTGAACACTCGGCCCGACAATCAGCCCGGCATTATTCCCGAAATCCGAAACGATGCTGCACGGTCCCAGGTTGTTGACTTCAGCCATCGGACTGCTAGCGATTTCAGCTCCCACTCGGAGCTCAGCAATCAGTTGCATGAGATCGTCGTCAGAATAGTCTCTCGCGACGGGCTCTATCGTATCTGCCAGGACGAAAATAAACTCTGCTTCGACCGCCGCAAAGCCACCGCTATAGATTGGCATAGTTATTCTTTCGCCAGGCTCAATACGAAAAACCGTCTGCGCAAAGACGGGACCGGCGAGCCGTTCTGCAGCGAGGTTATGCCTGTATTCAGGTGCAACCATACCCACTTTCCAGCCTGCAACCTCATCCGGCCAGCGCGAGATGGATGCTTGCTGAATGGCATAGGCGCTTTCCAGTTCTCTCGGCAAACTGCCAGGAAAAGTCGGCAACGCCTCGGCATCCAGTCTTGCCGACACAAGGCGCTCGGATATCGCATCGAGCTCGGGCGTCAAATGGATGCTGGCTGGATTTTCTGGTGCTGGCATTTTCGCGATCCGTATCGAGGCGCTCATCCCTTCCGGCATCAGCAGCCGAAGGGTGGAGAGCCATGGACAATCTTATTGTTGTACTGATCAGCAATCTAGTGGTCAAAAAAAGCCCCGGCGGCGGGTGCCGGGGCTTCATGTCGGATCAGATTTTCATTTTCGACGACGCTCCACTTAGAAGCGATAAATACCGCCGAAAACGATCCTCCGGTCCGGGAGACCAACGAAACAAAGGGGGCCGGTCTCACTAACACAGTGCTGATCGATACGCTCTTCGGTCAGATTTACAGCTTCAATGCCAATATCAATGTTGTCATTGATTGCATAGTTGATGCTGGCGTTCAGCTGGCCCCTGTCCAACGTGTGAACCGGGAAACTGAACGTGCTGCTACCGCTGGTGTTGGCGCCGCCGCCGAAGTCCTCGGTGCGGAAACCCTCACGCCACGTGTAGCGCGCCCTGGCTGACAGGCCATATTTCTCATAGTAGAGCGTCAGGTTGTACGCATCCTCTGAAAAGTCGAGCAGGCCTTCGAGCTTGCAGATATCCGGACCGAGCACCTGCTCGCCTCGGCCTGACGTGCAGTCTTCGGCTGAACCGCCACTGAAGTCCTGTTTCGTGTAGTTGGCCAGTACACCAAATCCTGACGCCCAACCCAGCGTGTCTTCATGTCTCGCGAGGTCGTACTGAAAGGCCAATTCAAAGCCCTTCTGCGTCGTCGTCTCGGGATCGTTGACCGGGAATGACTGGTCGACACACAGACCCAAAGTGTCGGGGTCGCCAAGGATGTTCGGCACAACGGTGGGGTTGAAGATACCGCCGCCCGGGCAACTCGGGTCCGTCTCGCGCTCGAGACCGCCAGGCGTCGTATCGCTCGGCAGCAGAGCCGCGCCATCAAATTCTCTACCGAAGATATTCGTGCGCTCCTTGCGGAAGTAGCCCAGGCTCACGACAGCAGCTTCGGCGAAGTACCACTCAATAGAAATGTCGAACGAGTCGACCTCTTCAGGCTCAAGGGCGGGATTACCCAGTTCGACCGCGGTGTTTTCCTGGTTGTCGAATTCAAACGCGGTGTTGATATCACTGAAATCAGGCCGGCGGATATCTGACCCATACCCCAGTCGAAGCTGCACATCGTCGCTTACCTCGGCGACGACATTAATGCGCGGCAGCCAGAAATCGTAGCTGCCCTTCGTCGATTCAAGTGAGCGATTGCCGTTCGTGTCTGCAAATCCGAAGGCCACTGAATCGATGTCAGAATCGATATAGCGGAAGCCGACATTGCCGCGGAAGATGCCTGCCTCAAAGTTAGCCTGGGCATACAGTGCGAGCGTCTCTTCACTGACGTCGAAGTACTGGTCTTCGCTTGATGACAGCGTTGCAACCAGGTCGCCATCTGCTGTGGGGTTGTTGACCCTGTGCGCGGCGAGGGCTGCTTCGATAATGTCGAGAACGCCGTCAGGATCTGAAAATGAGCGGTCCGGGTCGACGAGCAGGAAGTTCCTGATGAACAGGTCCCTGCCGTCACCGTCGCCATAGTTGTCCGGCCCCGGCACGAGCAGCTCCGAGAACAAGGCGCCGTTGGGGCTATCTTCCATCTGGCTGAAGCCGCCGATGCGATCGCCGATAGAGTTGAATTCACTCGATGACTCATTGAAACGGATGCCGAAGTCAACCGTTTGAACCGCCTTCCACTCGAGATCGTACGTGAAGTCAACGCGGAACGCCGTTTCATCGTTGTCCGTGGTGTTGCGACCGACGATAACCTGATCCAGAACAACGTTGTTCGGATTGGTCAGATCTGCTGGAGAAGGCGCGAACGGTGAATCGAAGTTGATACCCCAGGCAAGCGTTCCGCCACTAAGGTCATAGACAAACGGCGTGCAGTTATCGTTGCTGGTTCCGTCCAGCGGGCAATTCGGATTGATGAAATTGACCGTTGTGCTGAGGTTCGGGTTCGACGTCTCGGATGTTGTCGACGCGATCTCGGCCCTGACGGACAAGCGTTCACCGCTCCATTCTCCGCCAAGGGCGAGAATCTGGCTGTCGGTAACACGTGAACCGGTGTCTGTTGAGAAGCGCAGGTTCGGATCGTCGTCATCGAAATCCAGGTCGGGTTCGATCGTGCCGCGCAGTGCAGCCGGGAATACTCCGGGCCCTACACCAAAGTCGATGGTCTCGAACGCGGTCGGAATGCTGACGTTTCGGAACGCGCTGACACCCGATGCCTGCAGTCTGTAGCTGTCCTGACTGCGCTCCTGCTCATTAACGATGACATCAAGATTGAATTTCAACTCGTCGTTTGGCGCCCATTCGAGCGTCGTGGCCAGGTTCATGGTTTCGTAATCGAAGTTCTCCTGTTCCTGGACCAGGAACTGGATACCCAGGAATTCGGCAGGGTCTGCCCCCGGCGGCGCCGCGCGATTGTCACGGTCGGTGCGAGGACGGAATGACACTGATTCCTGCTCGGTGTAACTACCGCTGATCACGAAGCCAAACTCGCCCGAATCGGTCGACCATTTGTCACCGTAAGCGCCAGAGAAACGAGGTTGTGCACTTTCGCTACTCAGGCTGCTGTCTTCCCATTGCAGTCGGACAGCGCCGAGGGTTTCATTCAGATCCAACGGGCGAATCGTTCTGAGATTGATGGTTCCGCCGACCGAGCCTTCGATCGTCTTCGCTTCAGGCGACTTGATGACCTCTACTGCCGAGATAATCGATGCGTTGACGTCTTCGAAGTCGATGCCACTGCGCCCAGAGCCCGAGCCGACCGTTGAAACACCATTGATCTCGGTGCGGTTAGCATTCGTTCCCCGGATCTGGACGCCGGTGCCGACACCGGCGGTGCGGGTGATCTGGATGCCGGTCACGTTCTCCAGTACCTCGGCCAGGTTCTGATCCGGAAGCTTGCCAATGTCCTCGGCAATAATGACTTCTTTCAGAATGTCCGCGTTACGCTTCTGGTCTACAGCGGTGGACAGAGATCCGCGAATGCCCTTGACGACGACCTCTTCGATAGGCTCGTCGTCCTGCGCGATCGCTCCCGATGAAAACACTAGCGTCGTCACGGATAGCGCGAGCGCAGAAAATCTACGTAGATAGTTCACTGGTTTGCCCCCCTGGCAAGTTGTTTCCCCGATGACGGTTGGAACTTCGTCGACAGTAAGCATACTTAAATTGTCACCGGTGTCAATAGTGGGCCTTTTCACCCGTTCACAGGGCATATAAAGGAAGCATTGCCGCCGTAGCTTTGTCAGGTTATTGTTCGAACTCAACACAATCTGGTTGTCGACTATCCGACTTGGATACTAACTACATGAAAAAAATAACTTTTTTTACAGTACTCGGCATAGCCAGCCTGTCTTTAGGGGCACTTGAGCTGCACGCGGAAACAACAAACGACGCGGTCCCAGCCTTATTGTCTACAGAGACAATAAGTGAGGCCAATTTCCTGCCTGACTTCTCCTATGCGGGTTACCGGAACGGTTTACACGCGATCCCTGAGGCGTCGGGGACCGTTGTCGAAGTTGACCAATTCGGCGCCAAGGCCGATGACCAGATCGATGACACGAAAGCCGTTCTCGCCGCGATCGATCACGCAAACAAACTGGATGGTCCCGTTATCGTTCGCTTCTCGGCCGGCCGCTACAGAATCTCCGACGTACTGAGAATTGAGCGTTCCGATTTCGTCTTGCAAGGCGCAGGCTCGGGGAAAGGCGGCACGCTACTCCATTTCCCGCGGCCGCTGAAACAGGTCGACAAGAGCGGTTCCCTGGACGAGCTCAGGCAATACCTGGTCAAGCTCGAGAAACGTCAGATCGAACCGGACAAGAACCTCGACGATTACTTCTCTGAGTACTCGTGGAGCGGCGGCTTTATCTGGATACAGAAGCCGGGCGTGCGAACCGCGCCTTACCTGGTCGAATACGATCCCGAGATAGAGAAGCTGGCCGACATTGATAGAGGCAACAGAGGCGAACGGGTCGTCGTCTTATCGAAACCCGCTGACATTGAGTCTGGCGACATCATTCAGTTGCAGTGGATTAACGATGCAGGGCCCGAAGCGGGCATCATCAAGTCACTATATGCCTCCGAGTACAAGAGTGCGGGCTCACACCACTGGTCGTTCCCTGGACGACCGCTTGTACGCCAGACCTCCCGCGTTGTATCGGTCGATGGCGTGGAAGTCACCCTGGCAGACCCGCTTCTGCACAACGCGAATGAATCGATTCCCGCGCAGATAGCCCCATGGGAGGGACTGCAGCAGGTGGGCATCGAAGACCTGCACCTCGAGTTTCCCGACTCGCCTTACTTCGGGCATCACCTGGAGCAAGGCTACAACGGCATCTACTTCACGACTGCGTTTGACTCCTGGGCGAGGAACATCCGCGTCACCAATGCGGACAGTGGCATCCTGAGCTACAGCAGCGCCAATTTGACCTACCAGGACATCATCTCCGACGGCACGCGGCGGGCGCATTATGCAGTGCACATGGGCAATGTCCACAATGTTCTGGCAGAGAACGTGACTGTTATGAATCCGGTGCTGCATTCACTGACCTTTAACACCCAGTCAACCAAATGCGTTTACAAGAATGCCGAGGTGTTCACTACGCCAACGCTCGACCAGCATGCGGGGGCGAACCATCAGAATCTGTTCGACAACGTCACCCTGCATATGCAGGCCATTCAGACGGAGAGCGGACCGGCGACACCCGTTTTCGATGGCAGTGGCGCCGGATACTGGCAGCCCGGACACGGCGCTTTCAACACGACATGGAACCTGCGTGTCCTGATTACCGGTGGGGCACATGCGAATGAAATAGTGACCGTTCAAGGGCTCGACGAGGGACCACTGGCACGTATTGTCGGCCTACACGGAAATCGGACCTTCAAACTAGACTATCGACCGACACCCTACGTTGAATTGTTAAATGTTGATCTCGAGGCCGTCCCCTCGCTCTATGATTATCAGAGGGCAGAACGTCTCCGGGACGATTAGCTGAAGTCTCTCGCCTGCGTCCAGGCGGTGAGCGTCGGGAGAACGGGCTCGACAGTTACGGCGTAACGATGTTGAACCAGAGATCGAATCGATCCAGCAGTCCAAGGAATTCCATGAACTTGTCGCTGTCGCCTTCGATCGTCACATCACCCGCTTGTATTGCATCGACGATCGTCGTAGCGCCGAGGTTGATGTTGTCGAGCACCTGGCGGTCGACCGTAACGGTGGCGTCCGCACCATCGGCCTGCTTGCCCAGCGTGTAATTGAGCACGCCGTTTTCGATGTAGAGAACGAACTTTTCGCCACGATCCGGCAGCATGTAGTTCAACGTGATGACGCGCCCCGCAGCCTCCGGATGATTCAGGCTGACAGCGAGAAAGTCGAGATAGGCCTCGAGGTCGAGGTTTCTGACGATATCGGCAGACATCGTGCTGGGCACCGGCAACGCCGTGACACCCTCGCGGAGCTCCTTCGCGCCGGTCAGATAGAAGTTTCGCCACGGCCCACTTTCGGCCTGGTAGCCGAGCTGTGTGTAGACGTTGGCAAGCAGTCTTCTCGCCGACATGTTCTCCGGTTCGGCGAACACGACATGGTTGAGCGCCGTTGCCGCCCAGCGGTATTCACCGTCGTCGAAGTCTGCCTGTGCCTTGGCGATGACGTTGTCGGCGCCGCCCATGTACTCGACGAACTTCGCGCCGGCCTGTTCAGGAGGGAGTTCATACAGCATGGCCGGATTCCCGGTGAAATATCCAAAGTACAGCTGGTACTGGGCCTTCGCGTTGTGGTTGACCGTGCCGTAGTAGTCGCGATTCTCGAACTCACGGGCCAGGCTATCGGGCAGTTTCACGGCATCGCCCACTTCGTGCAGTGTGTATCCGTGGTTGGCGAGCCGTAAGACTTCATCGTGAATGTAGCGGTAGGTGTCACGCTGGACCTTCCAGAAGTCGATGATTTCCTCGTTGCCCCAGGTTGGCCAGTGGTGACTGCCGAAAGAAATCTCGACCTCGTCGCCAAATAGTTCGATGGCCTCGTGAATGTACTTGGACCACAAGAGCCCGCTGCGTACTTCGGCACCGCGCAATGTCAGAAGATTGTGCAACGTCTGGTTGATGATCTCCGCCTGGCAAAACGCCTTCTTGTCCGGCATGTAGAACATCAGCTCGGCCGGAGCCTCGGCACCCGGCGTATTCATGAAGACCATGTCGATACCGTCGACGGTCAGTTCGGTCAGTTTCTCCGTGATCTCGATCGTCGGTTCGATGATTGTCAGGGTGCCGTTGGCCGTCGTCGTACCAAGACCGGATCCGACCGACCCTTCCGGGGATTTGGGCAACAGGTTGCCGAACATGTACATCGCTCGCCGGGTCATATGATTGCCGGCCATCAGGTTCTCGTTGACGGATGCATCGAAGAAACCCTCGGGCGCAATGACATCGACTCCGCGCTCTTCGATCTCCTGTTCGGAGATAACGCCCTTGACCCCGCCGAAATGGTCTGCGTGCGAATGCGTAATGATGACGGCGCTGATTGGCAGGTCTTCGACGTGCTCGCGTAACAGCGCGAGGCCGGCCTTCGCTGGCTCAATCATCGTCAGTGGATCGACCACGATCCAACCGGTCTCGCCCCGGATGAATGACATATTGGCGAGGTCGATGCCGCGAACCTGGTAGATTCCCTCGCCGATTTCATACAGGCCGTCCATCGCGTTCAGCTTGCTCTGGCGCCAGAAACTGGGATTCACCGTGTCCGGCGCATCGCCCTCGAGAAATTCGAACTGGTTCGTGTCGTAGGACACCCTGCCGTCGGCGGTCAGTACTTTTCCGGTCTCGAGCGACGCGATGAAGCCGCGCGCTGCGTTCTGGAAATCCCGTGTATCGCCGAACGGCAGGTAGTCTGCAACCGCCGCGTTGTGGGCTTTGGTCGCGCCGGACGCTGCGACAACGTCGTCGACGCTCGCCGGCGCTGCGGGGCCGGCGTCAGTGGATGCTCCGCCACCGCATGCCGCCAGCATCGGAAAAATCGAGAACACTGGAATAAGTCGAGTTCTAAGCATGATGGACCCCCTCAGACGTACCTGCTTATTCCGCCACGCTAACGCTTGTCGGCGTTATTGGGAATCGTGGCGTTCCGTAAGACGACTTCTCATCGGGTCTCTGCCGAAGTATGGAGGGGCTGACGATGTAGTTTCCTGACCAAGTATCCCGAACTGTCAGGGGGCATTCCGGTACACTGCCAATTCGATGAACACAGGATTGTTTTCAGGTATACGCAGCACCTTGATCCCGCTGGTAGCGGGTTTTCTTGGCCTGCTGCTGGTTACGCCCGCAACCGCGCAGGACAAGCCGCTTCGTTACGAGGTGACGCCCTATGCTGGCTATCGAATGGGCGGCAGCTTCGACGACGAAGCCGGCGAAAGAGACTTCGAACTGAAGGACTCCAACGCGTTCGGCGTGATTGTCAACGGCCGTGTCGAGGAGAACACGCAGTGGGAGTTCTTGCTTGGACGGCAACAAACGTCGGTCGACACCCAGGGCCTGTTTATCGAAGACCCGATCCTGGATATCGACGTCGATTACTTCCACATCGGCGGCACATACCTCTTCGACGGCGAAGACCTGCGACCGTTTATCGCCCTGACGCTCGGCGCCACGCGCTTCAGTCCGGATCCGTCCGGCTTCGGCTCCGAGACTTACTTCTCGGCGTCGTTTGGCGGCGGCTGGCAGTTCAACGCCACGAAGCGTCTGGGCGTTCGAGTCGAGGCGCGCGCATTTACCACCTTCCTCGAAAGCGATAGCAGTCTCTTCTGCCAGTCTGACGCCGGCGGCGCCGCCTGCCTGATCGCGGTGGAGTCCAACACGCTGACACAGTGGGAAGCTCGCGCAGGTCTCGTTTTCCGATTCTGAAGAACGACGCGCGGACTAGCTCGTCAGCGGCCCTCCGAACACCGGATCGCCGTTGTCGTCGAAGATGAGTTGCGTCAGGTGTTCTTCGGAGGCCGGCGCCTCGATGCGAGTCGCGACCAGCGACTTCTGCTGGCTCCACTTCATGACGTCGACGCAGATCTCGACGATCTGTTCATCGTCGAGGTGTTCACGAATGCTCGCCCGCAAGACGGGA
>JASJCQ010000030.1 GCA_030065915.1 Woeseiaceae bacterium | reverse complement strand
TCCAGATATCGGCATTGGGGTCCGAATAGTCTTCGCTATAGGCGAGGCCGGTAGTCATATCCATGACCTGTCGTACGGTCGCATTGCCGAATGCACTGCCCGCCAGTTCCGGAATGATCTCTGAAACAATAGCCGCATCGTCCAGTTCTCCTTCAACGACCAGGATCTCGGCAAGAAGGCCGGTCATCGACTTGGTCATGGACATTGCGCCGTGCTTGCCGGCTTCGTCGAGGCAGCCGAAGTAACGTTCGTAAACAATCTTGCCCTTGTGGATGATGAGCATGCCGTCCGTATAGTTCGCTGACAGCGACTCTTTCCAAGTCATCTCATCCGTGCTGTCGATCGGCGTGAACGTCAGCTCGTCGATGGCTGCCTCGTCGAGGTCATATTCCAAGGGCACTGGTGCGCCTAGGCCACGGCTGACCTGCTCGGTCGGCAACAGCTCGCGGAGGTGGCAGACGGTCCAGCGCAGCTTGGGGAAGCTGAAGTAGTTGGAGTCCGGTTGCATGATCAGCTTGTCGGGTGGGGGAGGGAATCCCTGCATCCAACCCATAGTCCCGGGGTCAGACTCCGGAGCTGACAGTGTCTGCGCGGATGCGCCAACCCCAAGCAAGGTTGTCAGACAGAGGGCGGCCGAGGCCAGACTATTTCGTATTCTGAGCCGACGAGCATTCAGGTATCTCAACTTTTGTGCTCCCGCTGACACTTGTGGGTTAGTGGTGTTCTGGGTTAGTGGTGTTCGTATTGAACACCGCGATCGCTGTTATTCTTTGTTGGAGAATACCCGGTGTATCAAACCGACCTACGCTGCACAATCGCTGTTACAGACTGTGACAATCGTCGCCCGGGAGAGAGTTAGCTACGCTCAGAACAGGGCGTCGATCAGCATAATGGCGGTTGCGGCGAAACCTATACCCCATATGAGCGAACGAACCCCGAATACACCGGAAACGTATGCCGGGATGTAGAGGACACGAGCCCAGAAATACGCCCAGGCGCATTGTATTGTCAGCGGGCTGCTGGCATCGCCCACGACAACGACCAGAACCGCAATCGTGAACAGGATCAGTCCCTCGTTGTGATTCTCGAATGCGCGCTTCAGTCGGCCGGGAATGCCGGTCGCCAGCTTCTGGTGATCCCGATTGCCGCCCGTATAGGCGACGCCCAGCTGCAGACTGACCGGGACGGCCATCAGGACAAACTGCACAAACTGCAAGAGAGCGGCGTATCCGAGTACTTTGAGTTCGACGGCCATGCGACCTTGCCTCCTTGACGAGCAATGAACAGCGAATGCTCGCTGTTGCGATAAGGTGTGAGCCGCGATTATAGCTGAGGCGCTACCGTGCTTCCGGTTCCGTGTCGGGGAGTACGGCGCGACCGACTACGCTCGCGGTATCGGCAGATTCGCCGTTGCCGTATTCATCGTAGAATTGAACGCAGACAACAGCGAAGGTATCGCTATCGTTTGGCGCAATACCCCAACTTTCCATGGCTCGATTCCCGCTGCATTCTCCGCGCCCGCGTCGCGCTTCGAATCAGGGAGCGGACTCCCAGGTACTCTGTAGCCGGTCATATGCCGGACGCGGCTCTGTCGCGTACCCGGCACTGTCGGGGACCAGGCGTACGATGCCAAACCACTCCTCGATATCGTTCGGGTCCTGCGAGAGCGAGTCCGCCAGCCCGAATTTCCACCACGCGTCGAGGTACTCGTGAACGGTCACGCCGGCGATAGCCATCGATGCGCTGTCAATATCACTGATGTTCTGCAGGATGCCGGTCGCTTGCTCCGACTCGGTGCTACCGCCATAGCCGTAATTCGGCGGCCCGAGACGATTGGCGTTGGGCGACACACTCAGGCCCGTCTCTGTAATCAACAGTGGCATGCCGGGATGCATAGCTTTGAGTTCCTCGATCCAGCCCTGGAACAGCGTCCCGCTCGAAGAACCCGGAGCGGTCCCGGCCCGGTAAAAGGGCACGGCGTAGGAATAGGCATTCTGCGAACGAAAATCGAGGAAAGCTGTGTCGATCAGGTCGATGGTCCGGATTTCGTTGGCGTAGGAGATCAGCGAAGTCCGGCCGTAGGTTTGCCATTCGTAGGTTCGCAGGTAGTCCGCCATCTCGGCGATAAACGCTTCACTCGCGTTGATGTTTTCGGCGGCGAAGTAGTTCCCGGTGAACGACGTGATACCCGGATGCGCGCGATTCGTCGACAGGATGCCTGACTCACTCAGCTCATTGCCGACGAGGAAGGCGACGACGGGCGGATCGTTGTCGGGATACGCGGCGTACAGCCGGTCGATGACGTAACGGACGTAGGTCTTTGACCGAGACTTGAACGCTGGGTCCTGGAAGTCGCTGACATTTCCATCCAGCCAGATCGTCTGCAGGATGTTCAGACCGCCGAGCAACCGCACGGCTTCATACGTATACGCGGGTGCGCCCCACAAGCGAACCGTATTCGCACCCAGCGCCTTGATGCCCGCGAGATCGGAATTGATCCTGTCGACCACCGCCGCGGGCAGGGTGGCCATGACCTCGAGCTCCCACGGCAGGTAGCCCGGCTCGCCGGGAACATAGACAACGCCTTTCACATCGAAACGTTCGCCATTCTTGTAGATGTGGTCGGCATCGACACTGAATGTCGGTGGAGGACAGCTCGATTCGAGGCCCGTACTGCAGGCAACGACATCGTCGTCAGGATCGGCGACGACAGGTTGCCAGTCCGGCCCGGAACTGCCGCCGCAGGACTGCAGCAGGAACAAGAAAGCAATCGTGGGAAGACGGAGTGGCATGCTGGCAGCGTACAGCGTCGACTGATACCGGTTCAATTGCACATGAACACCAATCGTTGAGGTTGGCTGCCTCGTGACAACGACCCTCAAACCATAGCCGGGAATACGTGCAGCACCAGGTCGACGGAAAAATGCGCGACGATGGCTGCAAACAGGCTGCGCTTCCAGTACAACCAGCCGAACAACAGCGCGCCAAGCATGTTGCCGAACATTGTCGCGGTGATACCGATAGCATTGGCGGCATCGTTCGCTGCGAGCTGCGGCAGATGCAGCAAACCGAAGGCGAACGCCGAGATAGAGATCGCCGTCCACGCAATGCTCGCTGAAATTTTTTCTTGCTTCGCGAGCTTGCAGAGCATCCAGGCGACGATCGTCATGACGCCGAGTCGCATCCAGACTTCCTCGCCGATCGCGGCGCTCGTCGAGACCAGGAGCCCGCCGACGACGCCTCGGTGGCCAAGCGCCGGCAAGTCCTCAGGCAGGTACGTCAAAAGGACGATTCTCAGCACCCACAGGAATGCGCCGACTGCGAGGCCGGAAAAGAATGCGAGGACGGTGTCATCGCGGAGCTGTTTGATTGCCGCCGGGTCCCTGGACAACAGGCCCGCAAGCAAAGGCACACCGAGGCCAATCTTTCTGCCCAGTCGCAGGCCTAACGCTGTGAACGGCACCGCGATAGCAAGCAACGCAACCAGGCTCGGCAGCAGCACCGAGGAAATACTCTTCTCTGACAGGTAGGCAACGCTTGCCAGCTGGGTAGCGACCGTCAGCGATACGAGAAGGATGAACGGCAGCGTGAAGGTGTACGCCGATCGAAGGTGCTTCTCAGGATCTGTTTGCATGGGTATGTTCAGAAAGACCGGGTTCCTGGCGGTTGCATCTCGACGTGTAAAGGCCTCAGCTTCGCAGGCGGCCCAGGTCGTAATCCGCAAGTTCGGTCGCCAGGAAATCGAAGACGGTGCGGATGCGGCGGGTGGTACGCAATTCGCGATGCGCGGCGAGCCAGAGTTCGGAGTCCATCGGTCCCAAGTCAGGCAGGATCCGCTGGATACCAGGTTCCGTGTCGCCAAGTTCAGTCGGCATCGGGGTGATACCAACACCGTGCCGCAGCAGCTCCCAGTGGGCGATGTGGTTCTCGGCGATCACCGTGAAGTTGTCTTTGGTCAGGTTGAAGCCCAGTGGGTTCAGCGCGGCAACAAGACGTTCGGATCGATCGAAGCCAATGAAATCGGCATTGTCGAATCCCTCAGGTGTCGTCGGGTTGCCGAGGCGCTCCAGGTAGTCTTTCGATGCGTACAGCGACCACGGTATGTCGCGCACTTTTCTGGCAATCAAGTCGGCCTGTGTCGGGCGGTAGGCGCGGATCGCGATGTCGGCTTCCCGGCGTTTCAGGTCACTCGAACTGTTCGATGCGATCAATTCAATGCGAATGCCAGGTTCCTGCCGCCTCAGTTTTGCGATGAGCGCCGGCATGACGAACACCGCCGTGATGTCGGTTGCCGTGATGCAAACGGTGCCTTCCAGCGACGTGGACTTACCGGACGCGGACAGCGACAGGCGATTGGCTGCCTCTGCCATGCTGCGCACGTGATCGACGAGTTCCAGTCCGCTGTTCGTCAATTCGAGGCCGCGCCCGCGGCGTTCGAACAACACGACGCCGAGTTCCTCTTCCAGCGCGGATACCTGTCGGCCCAGCGTTGGCTGCGCCATATTCATGGCTCGGGCAGCCGCCGACAGCGAGCCTTCCTCCGCTGTTACCAGGAAGGCGCGGGCACGATTCCAGTCAAACTTGATTGATCGCCAATCCATACATAAACGCATATCTAAAGTGTTCGGATCGGCATTCTAATACTAAAAACGCATAGATAACATGCGCTCCATCTTCTTTAGCCACGCAACAATCCGAGGGCTCAACATGAAACGCTTCATCCTGCTCGCCGGCCGGCTTGCCGGAGACACGCTGCGACACTCATCTGCAGCAATCGCTGCGCTGCTGTTCGCGGCGGCGCGGTGCTTACGGCTCTTGCCAGACGAACTGCCCGCCCAATTAAACGGTACGATCAACCTGTTCGAGTGGGTGGTCGGTGGGCTTGGGCTGTTCTTTATTTGCCTGAACAAACTTTATCAACGTACGGAGAAACACCATGAGTGATACGGCCAGGTTCTGGGACAAGGTTGCCGATCGCTATTCGAAGAAACCCATATCGGATGAGGCTGCTTACCAGAGGAAGCTGGAGGTAACCCGCGAGTACTTTCGGCCGGACTCCAAGGTGCTTGAATTCGGCTGCGGCACAGGCTCGACGGCGATCCTGCACGCGCCTCATGTGGAGCACATTCTTGCAACGGATATCTCACCGAGGATGATCGAGATCGCCAGAGAACGAGCTGAAGTTGCGGGGGTGACCAACGTGACGTTCGACGTGGCGAGTATCGAGTCGCTCGACGCATCGGTGAGTTCATTCGATGTCGTACTGGGCCTCAGCATTCTGCACCTGCTGGTGGACTGGGAGGCAGCGATCGCGAAGATCTTCGAGTTCCTGAAACCCGGCGGCGTATTTGTCAGCAGTACCGTTTGCCTCGGCGACAATATGCGGTGGTTCCGTTTCGTCGGGCCGATCGGTAGGGCGCTGGGCTTGATGCCGCTGGTGCAGATCTTCCGGAAAAGCGAGCTGGAGGACGGCCTGAAGAAAGCGGGTTTCCACATCGAGTACGACTGGCATCAGAATCCTCGAGTCGCTTTCTTCGTCGCCAGGAAACCCGATTAAGGCAAGTCGGAGCTACGTCAATGGCATGCTTTCTTGTTGCGTTGCCTGATACCAGGCCTTGTGGTCGTGACCGCTTGCCAAGCGGTCACGCACTACCCTCAATCACCAGTCTTCCATGGGTGTACTGTCCGACATCCATGCCCATTCGACGTCGGTCATGAACCAGGTGTATGCATCGAGGTCGCTGACGCCCCAGTCCTTGTAGTCGTGAACACACTCGAATAACGCCGTCGAGTTCTCAGCAGAGGGCGCTTCGAGCAGGGCGTTGAAACGGTTCATGAACCCGGCAGGTTTTTCGGGCGCATCAGCCAGCGCGCGGGGCAGCCACTTGTGATAGGGAAACAGCCTGCGGTTGTCCGCGAGGATCAGGCGGCCGGCGAACAGCGACAGCTGGCCGGCCGCGCGGGTCATCGTGTAGCGATTGCCGTGACGTGCCGCTTCATTAAACAACCAGTGCTGGATGAACGCCATGCTGTAGAACGCCTTGATACGTTCGTCATGCCCGGCGTCGGGGTAGACCGGTATTCTTTCGAGCAGCGCGTCCAGGTCATCGATGTGCGAATAAGCTGCGAAGGTGCCCTGGAAAGCGGCTCGAGACGGCTCGTTCCCTCGCTGGGCAACGTCCTCGAGGAACGAGAGATTGATGATCTTGCCGTCGACGTATCCGCCGTCGTAGTCGCAGAGGTCCGTACGGTTTATGAACAGGTCGCGTGCCGCCAGCCGTCTTTCGAATGCATCGTCATTCGCGATGATCATGAAGTCGACGTCAGAGTCATCTCTAGCATATCCCTTGGCGACAGAGCCGCCGATGATCAATCCAAGAAACTCCGGGTCGTCCCGGTAGGCATCGGCAAGGCGCTGGATGGCTCGCCGGTGGTGATTACGAATCTGCATGGCCGCAGTATAACGATCATGTCGGTCGGGTTGCTGTTGTGGGCAATAAGAAAGACGTCATCCATGACCGGACAACCCCTGGTCTGGTCTTCCCTGTGTCCGGAAGGTCGTTATCGCCGTGTCATTACTGGCGGACCTTACAATCCGGGCTAGCGGAGTATCCCGGCGATGATGAAGGATGTTCCGTTGTGTACCTGGCCGATAATCCCGTCAGTCGCCCGCGCATTTGGCGAGTCGTACGATAAGCGGTACTTTTACGGGATGACCGTTGACCCTCTCCGAGCTTATAGCCTCCTCCTGATCGCCGGCTGCCTGTCGCTGGTCGGTTGTGCGGGTGGCCCTCGATACCCCGCCGCTAATCTCAATGGCGACACCTACGACCCCGGCCCGGGCTGGATGCTGGTGTGGTCGGATGAGTTCGACGGAGCAACACTGGATCCGGGGAAGTGGCGGCGCCAGGTTGAACCGGCCGGGCGCTTCAATGACGAGTGGCAGCGCTACACGGACAGCACCGACAATGCTTACATCGACGACGGCTGCCTGGTTATCCGGGCGCTGCACGAGAGTGACCGGCACGGGATGGGTGAGTACACGTCGGCGCGCATTCATTCACTCCCCGAAAACGGCTTCCGGTACGGCCGTGTCGCGGCACGGATACAGCTGCCGTACGGGCAGGGCCTCTGGCCGGCGTTCTGGATGCTGGGTGCCAACATCGACGAGAACGGCGGTGACACACCCTGGCCAAAGACCGGCGAGATCGACATCCTCGAGCTGTATGGATCGAAGGATGACGGCGTCGTCGAGGCGAATATTCATTACGAACCCGCTGATCGCTGGCGCGCGAGCATGGGATCCGTTCCCATGAAGCTGCCCGAGGGTCGCTTCGCCGACAACTTCCACGTCTTCGAGCTGGAGTGGGATGCCGAAGCTCTGAAGTGGTTCGTCGACGGAGAACAGTTCGCTTCGACGTCGATCACCGGGGATGAGTTCACAGAGTTCCATCGTCCGTTTTTTATCCTGCTGAACATTGCGCTGGGTGGACGAGCCGGAGGCCCCGTCACCGATGAGACGCCATTTCCACAGAAGATGTACGTCGACTGGGTCAGGGTGTATCAGGCCAGCGAACCCGAGCATGTTCTCAACAGCGAGCACTAGATGAGTCTCGATACTCCGAGCGGCGTCCTCAGCTGACCCGGATTACGCCACTGCCCGGCGCATCGCGCAACTCACGAGTTCGGGCATCGTACACATGCAGGTGTGGGCGCGTGTCCAGATCGTAATGCACTGATCCGCCCGGCACCGTTATGCGCTGGACTCGATTCCACTCACAAAGGTCATCGAGCGCCGATCGAACCTGGGTATCGGACACGCAAGGCAACCTGAACTGCATCAGGCAGACGACGTCCTCTTCCGCAAGGTGCTGTTTCGGAAACTCCTCGAGCAATCCGACGACACAGCCATGCAAAGCGGCGCGTTTTCTTGCAGGGGTTTCGCCTCCGGCGCCTGCAGGTTCCGGACCCACTCCGTTCCGTGAATCGATACTCGTCTGCCGACCGTCTGACAGCACCGACGTAGCCGCGGCGCCCGCCATCGCAAGTCGTTGCATTAGCGGTTTGTCGCAATCGTGTTGCCCGTCATTCATAAGGGCGAGGGGCAGGGCATCGGATTGAAGCAGTCTCCTCGCGATGCTGCCCTGCCACTGCAGAATCGTACGGCACCAGACTTTGTCGGTGACAACGATCAAAGGGTGCTCACTCGAATATCCAGAGATATCAATGTGATATCGCGTTTCCTGGCGCTTCGTGGGCCGGATGACTGCCTGTCGTGATACCAGTGTGAGGTGGCGTTCCATGGACATGAACCCGTACTCTTTAAATGAGAATGATTCTCGTTTGCATTATAAGATCACAGCAGGAGCTAATGCGCAAGTGATTGGTCTGCGCATTCAGGCCGGCAAACGCGCTTCGCGATCAGGTACCGGTGACCAGCTGGCCCAGTCGAGTGTTGTCCGCGCCGTCATGCGTCGCGACCATGGCAATCAGCAGTTCCGCGGTTGATATGGCGTCGACGAGGCAGTCGTGTGCCTGGTAGTAGGGCAGGTTGTATCTCTCCCTGAGGTCCCCCAACCGCAGGCTCTGGTTCTCAGACACATGGTGGCGTCGCTGCTGGCGTCGAAGTTCCAGCGCCAGTGTGTCCACGACCGGGAGGGGTAGAGCCGGTCCGAAACGGGCCGTGCACAGTCGGTCGAGCAGTGCTTTGTCGAGCCCCGCATGATGAACGACAAGTATGCGCCCGGTGAGTACTTCGACGACACGGCTGAACACGAGGGCCTGGTCCTTGCCCCTGCTGACCTGCGTGTCGGTCAGTCCGTGGACAGAGGCGCTGTCACCGACGTCATTTTCCGGTCGGATGAGGTGCGTCTCGCTCGTGGACAGGTCGACGCGACCGTTGCGTATTACGACCCAGCCGACACTCAGAAGGTCGGCGGTCTTCGCGTCCAGACCAGTCGTCTCGATGTCCAGGCAGACAAACTCACAGTCATTGAAGGGTGCGCCACTCTCGGGGAGCGGCGCAGACAGGAATTCCGCGAAAGGCGATTCCGAGTGCTTGCCTCTCAGCCATCGGCGACGGAGTGCGAGCCCCAGCATCCTCATTGGATATGAAAACGGTTCTTCAGCGCCTGCTGGCTGACACGTACCTGCGAGAACGCCGCTTTCAGGTTCTGTCGTACGAGCGGTGACAGCTCGGCAGGTGCTAAGTGGTTGTCCGGTTTCTTGCCGGCGTGCATCTGCCGACTCTGGTGTTCGAGTCGAAGCTGCTCGATGAAATCGAGCGCGTCGATGAGATTCTGTGCGTCGGCGTCGGTCAGTTCGCCGCCTGCCGCTGCGGCCTTCAGTCGATTTCGTGTGCTGATACGCATCTGTCCGGCCGCCAGCGACCGGATTCGCGCGATTTCGACGATGGGCATGATGCCGTTTAGTTTCAGGTCCAGCGTGTTTCTGTGCTCCCCGGCCCGATCGAGCACGAACTGGCGAAAGAATCCCAGCGGCGGCTGGTAGTTCATCGCGTTCTTCGTCATTAGCGCGAGGAACAGCTCGTTGCCCGACGCCGTTTCCACGATGAACGACTTCAACGCGTCCACGAGGTGCTGGTCACCGTAGACGCAGCGAAGGTCGAAGAAGATATTCGCGTGCATCAGTGCCTTTTCCTCCGGCACGGTGATCCACTTGTGGAAGTACTTCTTCCATTGTCCGAGTGGCTGCCGCCATTTCAGATTGGACGCCATGACGTCACCGGGACAGTAGACATAGCCGCAGGCGTCGAGGCCGTCGTTGACGATGCCAGCGGCCTGTTCGAACCAAGCGTCCGCGCCGTCGGGCGCATCGTCTTCGAATACCAGCGCATTGTCCTGGTCACTCTTTGCGGACTGCTCGAAACGGCCCTGCGAGCCCATCGCGATCCACGCGAAGGCGCAGGGAGCGGGGCCGAGCTCTCTCTCGGCGATGCGCAGCAGCTGTCTGGTCACCGTATCGGTGATCGTCGTGATGAACTGGCCGAGCTGCTCGCCGTCGGCATCCGATTCAATCTGGCCGAGTATCAGGCCGGGCAGTCGCTCACAGGCCTTGACGATGCCTTCGGCCGTTGTCTGCTTGGCGATATCGCTGACGAGATAGAGCGGATGTTCAGTCTCCAGTCGCATGAAGTCGCTGCGCGACACCATGCCGGCGAGCTTTCCATCGGCGGTGATCGGCAGGTGATGAATGTTGTTCTGCATCATGACCAGCGCGGCTGAGTACGCCAGTGCGTCTGCATCGAGCGTAATCGGCGACTCGGTCATGATGCTCGCGACCGGTTCGTCGACTGAGCGGTTGGCCGCGACAACCCGGCTCCGGATGTCGCGGTCGGTCACAATGCCGACCATCTCTTCGTCATCGACGATCAGCATCGCCGACACCCGCTGACTGACCATCGCCTGCGCGGTCTCGGCAATCGTTGCCGTGCGCGCGATCGTGACCGGCTGGCGCCCGATCAGGCTGCCGACGCTGGCATCGGCGGCGCCGCGAAACGTCTGGGCCGCCGGCTTCTGCAGCAGACGGTCAGACAAGGCTCGGATATAGAACGTATCGAGTGCCGTATTGCCGCGTCTCAGATTGTTAAAGGTGTCGCCATCGACGTGGTAAACCAGCGTGTCTTCGATCGCGCGCGAGTGATTCCTGGCCGGGGACGCATTCATCACGGATGGAAAACCGAAGCTCTCGCCCTCGGCGAGTCGAATCACGAGATCCCCCTCGGAGTCCCTGAGCTCGACGGCGCCGCTGCGAACGATGTTCAGCTTCTGATTCGTTGCGCCAATCTCGAGAATGTCGCTGCCTTCGCGATAATAGGCGATCTCGGTGGCACGCGCGGCTGTGTTGATCTCCCTGTCATCGAGACCGTCGAATCCCGGAAGCATCCGCAGGAAGCGCTCGATTTCAGGGATCTCGTTCATGACTGAATACTCGCACGGCTCAGGATCAGAAAAAACCGGCGACAACGTTGCCGCTGCCGCCGGTCAGCCTCACGCGGAGGGGGGACAGTGCGTCTAGAAGGCGTACTTCGCGGACAGGATGACGCGCGTCATGTCGCCGTCGAGTCCGGACTCGATCTCTCGTTCCGCGAACATGATCTCGCCGCCCAGCGTCAGCTTGGGAATCGGCTCATATAGCAGGTTGACGTGTGCGGAATAGACATCCTTGGTGACGCCGGTTCCCGTCAGGTCGGTCTCGTTGTCGATGGACAGCGCCGAGTACATGAAGCTCGACCGCCATTTCTTGTTCCAGATATGACGATAGGCGACGAACCAGCCGGTCTGGTCGATAGCCTCGAGGTTGCCGTCGGAGTCGATGACGGCACCGTTAGCGGTGTTGAGGCCGAGGTAGCGCCCGACGCCTGATCCCGTTGTCACCATCCAGCGAATATCGTCGCCATTGTTGCCAATCGCGTGCTTGCCGGAAACGGTCAGTGACAGTGAAGACTCGCTGTCGCTCGCACCGCCGATGTCATAGTCAAGCTGACGGGCAAGGCCGGCAACCTTGATGTAACCGTTGTTCAGTCTGTGCGTATACCGCGCGATGAGGTCGGGCATGGCGCCGTCATCGGACACGATGCGTGCGCCGCCGCCGTTGGGCGTGATCGTCGTCTCCGGATTTTCCGCGGCGAACTCCCAATTGCCCTTCGTGTAGCGAACCATCGTCTGACGCATGAAGGTCGTTCCCTCCGGTACGCCGATGAAGTCGAAGGTCTCAGGCAGCGCGCTTACGTCCTGGAACGTCGACCAGGTCTGGCCGAACAGCCAGTCGTTGTACTTGACGAAAGCGTGGCGCATGCGCGGGTTGTAGGAGTTGCTGACGCGCTCGTTGCCGCCCGGTGACAGATAGAAGTCCATCTCGAGGAAGGTCGACACCTTATCGCCGCTCGAGAGCGTGTGGTCACTCTTGAAGTTGATCCGTGACGCCTTCGCATCGACATTCAGGTCAGGGCCCTCGCCGCTGCCCGTGCCGACCGGGATCGTGCCCGGGATGTAGAACTGCGTTCCGGCGCTGCCGGGAGCGAGGTCGCCCGCGGAGTAGTCGCTGAACTTCGCGTCGAGGCGAAGATAGCCGCCGAACTTGTAGGTATGCGTCTCGCCGGAGACTCCCTTGTCAGGCGCTTTCGCAGGCATGGGCTTGGCTGCAGGCGCAGACTCCGCCTCCGAATCCTTGCTTACCAGCTGCTTGATCATGGCTTCCAGCTCTGCCACACGCGCTTCTAGAGCGGCGACATCGGACGTCTGTGCATGGCTCGCGACTGACAAGACCATCATTGCCAGCCCGACCCCCAGTCTGGACTTGTACGTTTTCATTGGTAAATCCCCCAGCAGTTTCCAGTGTGTGCAGGTCGATACTGAGCGACATCGTCGATGCGCACCATTAGTCGAAAGTCGAAGGCCCGGCCCGAATAGACGAAGGTCTAATACCACTCGAATGGCCAATAGAAAGAATGGGCAGGCAGAGACAGACTCACGCGAGACGACGCATCGGAGGACAGGCATGAGCGAGATTTACCCGGTAAACGACTACTTCACGAGGAACGGGCTCGTCGATGAGGCGGGGTATTTCGACATGTACCAGCGCTCGGTCGAAGACAACGAGGGCTTCTGGCGCGACATGGGCGGTATCGTCGACTGGATCAAGCCCTACACCAAAGTCAAAGACGTCTCCTATGCCAGGGACGACCTGCATATACGTTGGTACGAAGATGGTGAGCTCAACGTCTGCTACAACTGCGTCGACCGGCACCTCGGCGACAAGGGCGACCAGACCGCAATCATCTGGGAGGGCGACGACCCGTCGAATGACCTGACGCTGACATACCGGCAGCTGCATGAACGCGTCTGTCGCTTTGCCAACGTTCTAAAGCGTATCGGGGTCAGCAAGGGCGATCGCGTCACGATCTACATGCCGATGATCCCCGATGCGGCGATCTCGATGCTGGCCTGTGCCCGGATCGGCGCGATCCACTCCGTCGTGTTCGGTGGTTTTTCGCCCGAGGCGCTTGCCGGCCGCATCATCGACTGCGAGTCCAGTGTCGTCATTACGGCCGATGAGGGGCTGCGCGGCGGACGTTCGGTGCCGTTGAAGAAGAACGTGGATGCCGCCGCCAAGGTGGACGGGGTCACGACACTGGAACGCGTCCTGGTGGTCAAGAACACCGGTGGCGACATCGACTGGCAGGACGAGCGCGACGTCTGGTTGCACGAGGCAGACGCCGAAGTCGATGCCGATTGTCCCTTTGTCCCGATGAATGCCGAGGACCCGCTATTCATCCTGTACACGTCAGGCTCCACCGGCCAGCCAAAGGGCGTGCTGCACACCAGTGGTGGCTACCTCGTCTACGCGGCAATGACATTCAAGTACGTCTTCAACTATCAGCCTGGCGAGGTGTACTGGTGTACGGCTGACGTCGGTTGGGTCACCGGCCATTCCTACATCGTCTACGGACCGCTGGCGATGGGCGCCACGACCCTGATGTTCGAAGGCGTGCCGACCTACCCGGATGCCAGCCGCCTGTGGCAGGTCTGCGACAAGCACGACGTGAACATTTGCTACACGGCGCCGACCGCGATTCGAGCGCTGATGCGTGAAGGCGATGGGCCGGTCAAGAAGACATCGAGGCAGTCCTTACGCCTGCTGGGTTCGGTCGGCGAACCGATCAACCCGGAAGCCTGGGACTGGTACTACACGGTCGTCGGCGAAGGTCGCTGTCCGATCGTCGACACGTGGTGGCAGACAGAGACCGGCGGCATACTCATCAGCCCGTTGCCGGGCGCGACCAATCTGAAACCGGGATCCGCGACGCGGCCGTTTTTAGGCGTGCAGCCGGCTATCGTTGACGGCGACGGCGTCATCCAGGAGGGCGCAACCGAGGGCAACCTCGTCATTCTCGACAGCTGGCCCGGACAGATGCGCACCGTGTACGGCGACCATCAGCGCTTCGTGGACACGTATTTCGCGACCTTCGAGGGACGCTACTTTACCGGTGACGGGGCGCGCCGTGACGAGGATGGCTACTACTGGATCACGGGTCGCGTCGACGACGTCCTCAACGTGTCCGGCCACCGCATGGGTACGGCCGAAGTGGAAAGCGCGCTCGTCGCGCACGACGCCGTTGCCGAGGCGGCGGTCGTGGGCTACCCGCACGACATCAAGGGTCAGGGCATCTACGTCTACGTGACACTGATGGACGGCGTGGAGTCCAGCGACGAGTTGTATGCAGAACTCCGCACCTGGGTGCGCAAGGAAATCGGGCCGATTGCAACGCCCGACCTGATACAGTGGGCGCCAGGGCTGCCGAAGACGCGTTCGGGCAAGATCATGCGCCGCATTCTTCGCAAGATTGCCGAGAATGACTATGGCAGCCTCGGCGACACGTCAACGCTGGCCGACCCCAGCGTTGTCGATAGCCTGATCGAGAACCGAATGAATCGATAGAGCTGACTTGGGGACGTCACCGGGTGCTGTCTGAACAAAACACGATCATCGTTGCGGACGATCATCCATTGTTTCGCGATGCGCTGAGCCACGCGATCGGCAAGTTATCGCCGGGCACGGCAATCGTCGAGGCCGACAGCCTCGAGTCCCTGCAGCAGGTCGTCGACGCCAACCCGGACGCCGATCTCCTGCTGCTTGACCTGAACATGCCGGGCGTCAGCGGTTTTTCGGCTTTGGCCTACATTCGCAAGGCACACGAGTCTCTGCCGACAGTCATCGTGTCTGCACTGGATGACGAGAGTGTCATTCGCCGTGCAATCCAGCACGGCGCCAGCGGGTTCATTCCCAAATCCTCTTCGATGCAGGTCATCGAGGATGCGATCGACGCCGTTATGCAGGGTGAGGTCTGGTTGCCGGACGGCGTCAGTGCCGATGGCGATGATCTCGACGATGAAGAAGCGCGCATTGCCGCGTCCCTGAGTTCACTAACGCCGCAACAGTTTCGTGTCCTGATGATGCTGGGAGAGGGGCTGCTCAACAAGCAGATCGCCTACCAGCTCGATGTTTCGGAGGCGACGATCAAGGCGCACGTGACGGCTATCCTGAGGAAGATGCAGGTGACCAATCGAACCCAGGCCGTACTCGCCGTCCAGCAGCTCACGGTCAAGGCGCCCGGCCTAAGCGAAGACGCGGCGTCCTGAGGCTCAAGGATTTCCGATCAGGCGACGTCGCGCCGGCTTAGCAGGCTCGTCATCAGCGCCCTCAAGGCCGCCGGTTTCACCGGCTTGTGCAGCAGCCGGAACCCACTCTCGCGTACCGCGCCGATGACGGCGTCGGTGTGATCGGCCGTCAGGATGACAGCCGGGATGTCGCGGCCCGTGTGCTCGCCAACTGCAGCGACCGCTTCGAGGCCTGTCGCGCCATCGTCCAGGTGATAGTCAACGAGCATCAGTGCGGGCGGCGCGCCCGTGTCGCGTTGCACGGTGTCGGCCGCCTCAATGGCCGCTGCGATGCTGCCTGCGGTCACCGGACGGGCGCCCCACTTGTCCAGCAGGTGCCTCATCGCGTCGAGAATCTCAGGTTCGTTGTCGATACACAGAATGACCTGGTTCGTCAGCGGAGAGGCGACGATCCGGCGCTGCTCGCCTCCCGACTTCGCCGATACCCTGCGCGGCTTGGCCAGCGGCACTGAGACCTCGAAGCAACTGCCTTTCAACGGTGTCGAACGCATGTTGATCGGGTGACCAAGCAGTTTTGCGATGCGGTCGACGATCGCGAGCCCGAGACCGAGGCCTCGACGTGCCGTTTTGTCACTCCCGGTCAGCCGACGGAACTCCTCGAACACAATGCGCTGGTCGTCTTCGCTGATGCCTATGCCGGTGTCATAGACCTGGATAACGACGGAATTCCCGCGCCGTCGGCAACCGACCAACACCCGGCCTTTCTCGGTGTAACGGCGTGCGTTGCTCAGGAAGTTCTGCAGGATTCGCCGAAGCAGCGCACGGTCAGAGTAGATCCACAGCTTCGTGTGGGCTAATCGCAGTTCGAGGTTCTTCTCGGCAAAGCCTGGCGCGAACTGTGTTTGCAGCGCTTCGAACAGCTCGGCGACCGGAAACGCCTCATGTTTCGGGACGGGCGCTGCCGTGTCGAGGCGTGAGATGTCCAGCAGCGCGCCCAGCAGATCTTCGACCGCAACGAGTCCGGACTCGACACGCGCGACCAGCGTGCGTTGCTCGTCCGTCATGCCCTCCTGGTTCTCGCCGAGTACGGCGTTAAACAGCTTGGCCGCATTCAGTGGCTGCAGCAGGTCATGCGCCGCGGCGGCAAGGAACCGGGTCTTCGACGTGTTGGCGTCCTCGGCCTCAGCCTTCGCGTCCCGAAGCGCCAGCATCGTCTCTTCGAGCTCCGCCGTTCGGTCTGCGACCCGTTGTTCGAGCATCGCCTTCGCTTCGACCAGTGCAGCTTCGACGGCTTTAAACTCCGAGATATCGGTATAGGTCGTGACGTAGCCACCCTGAGGCATCGGCTCGCCTCGAATCTCGATGACCCGCCCATCGTCGAACTGGCTTTCGTATCGGTAGGCTGAGCCTGCACGCAGGTATCCCAGGCGTTTCTCCACTTCGGTGTCGATATCGGTGTCGCCGAATCGGCCGCGTTCAGCGTTTAAGCGAATCAACTCCGCGATCGGCCGTCCGATGTGCAACATGCTGGGCGGGTAGTCCAGCATTTCCGCGTAGCGCGAGTTCCACCCGATCAGGCGCTGTGACGCGTCGACGACGCTGACCCCCTGCGTGATGTTCTCAAGCGTCGATTCCAGCAGTCGACGATTGAAGCGGATCGCCTCGGATGTTTCGTCGAGCAGCGTAACGACGTCGCCGATTTGCATGCCCGTTTTCTGCAGTGCCGCAGTGACGACAACGCGTGCCGATGATGCCCCGATCGCTCCCGCCAGCAGCCTTTCGGTGAATCGGAGCCTGCCCGGGTCCGCGGGACCTGTGGCGTCGAAGGGCGAGTCCTCCGACAGGGAGAAGTCCTCGAAGGCGCGCTTCGCATGACGTTCGCCGACGAATCGTTCCGCCAGCGCGAGCAAGTCCGCGTTGGTGATATGGGACTCGGACGTTGCACGCCGGGTGGTGGTTCTGCGGGCCGGCGCATTCGAAAATGCCCGCGCCTGGATTTTTTCGACGACCGACTGGGTCGTGAGCAGTGACACAATGACGACAGTGACGATGTTGATGCCCAGCGACCAGGCGACGCCATGCGTGAGCGCGCTGATTCCCGAATCGAAGAACAGCGACTCCGGCCGCAGCCACGCAAGGCCGAACAAACCGTCGTTCAAAAAACCGTCGTCGAAGGCGCCGGCTCGAGCGAGGGCGGGCAGGAACAACGTGTAGCACCACAGTGCGAACCCGGCACTAAGGCCCGAAATGGCGCCGACCCGCGTCGAGCGGGACCAGTACAGTCCAAACAGCAACAACGGTGCGAACTGTGCCGCCGCGGCGAAAGACAACAGGCCGAATGCCGCGAGCGCAGCAGATTCATCGGTCGCGACGTAATAGACATAGGCCAGCGCGGCGATGCCGACAATTGCGGCGCGTCTTACGTGTATCAGCAGGCGGGAGTAGTCGTCCCGGTCCGGCAGCCCGAACAGCCGGAGTCGAAACAGCAACGGCATGACGATTTCGTTGCAGATCATCGTCGACAGCGCAACGGAGGCGACGATAACCATGCCGGTCGCGGCCGAAAAGCCGCCCAGGAACGCGAGCATCGTCAGCCAGTCCTGGTTGGCGGACATCGGCAGGCCGAGTACGAACATGTCGCCGGTGTAGGTGCCGGACGGCAACAAACTCAGACCCGCGAGCGTAATCGGAATGACAAAGATCGAAAAAATGACCAGGTAGAGCGGCAGCGCCCAGCGCGCCGCGTAGGTGTCCGCCTCTGACCGCGCTTCAACGACAGCCACGTGGAACTGGCGGGGCAGGCAGATGATCGCAGCGCTCGCGAGCAACAGTTGCGTGATAAACGTATCCGGCAGGCTGTCAAAGGTGAACGGGCTGGCTGCCACTGCCGGCGCCTCGTTGCTGTTGAGCAGCGCGAGCGCAAACAAGCCAACGGCCACGAATGCGGCGAGCTTGACGACCGATTCGAACGCGATTGCGAGCATCATGCCCTTGTGATGCTCGGTGACGTCGACCTGCCGCGTGCCGAACAGGATGGCGAAGCCCGCCATCGCCGCGGACACGATCAGCGCCGTGTCGAGCCCGCTGCCCATGCTCATCGAGTAGTCAGAGACGATATTGAACCCCGATACGATGGCCTTCAGCTGCAGCGCAATGTAGGGCACCGAGCCGATCGTCGCGATCACCGTCACGAGCACGGCGAGGCTGCGCGCCTTACCGTAACGGGCGGCAATGAAGTCGGCTATCGACGTCAGGTTCTGCCGCTTGCTGACGGCGATGATCCGGCTGATGATGCGCCAGCCGAACAGGACGACCAGTACCGGTCCAAGGTAGATGGGCAGATACAGCCAGCCTGCGTTTGCCGCGCTTCCCACGGCGCCAAAGAACGTCCAGGACGTGCAATAGACCGCCAGCGTCAGGCTGTAGATCACCGAGCGCGACAGCGGTGAGAAGGACCGTGAGCCCGGCCGGTCACCCCAGTACGCGATGCCAAACAGCAACATCACGTAGCCGATCGACAGCAGCAGCAGTATCCACCAGTTGATCAAGTTCCCGTTTCCCCCCGCGGGCGCCGCGCCGTGGTTTAAGTGCCGGCGCTTTGTTATGTGGTCGAGTCTACTACCTTCGTCGCATGTCGGCGAACGCGCGTGCTTGATGTGTCTTCAAGTTCGGATTGTTCAACACGTTGAAAAATATACGTTTCGTGGATGGCGTAGCTCCGTTTGGGGCGTCTGTTGGGGTTCCGTGTACGACTAAAGTCGGTAAGGGCCGTTGCATTCGCTTTGCTAGATTGCCGTTGTCCAAAAACGACAGGAAGCCGCTAAAAAAGGGGGGGTTATGTCGGACAAAAACAGTTACTGGAAATCGAACCTCAAGCTCGTCGCCATCTGCATGGTGATCTGGTTCATCGTCTCATACCTGTTCGGGATCATCCTCGTCGAACCGCTGAACAATATCCGCATAGGCGGTTACAAGCTCGGCTTCTGGTTCGCGCAACAGGGTTCAATCTACGTGTTTGTCGTGCTGATCTTTTTCTACGCAAACCGAATGGCCAAGCTCGATAAGAAGCATGGCGTTGAAGAAGACGAGTAGGGGATCGCCATGGAACTGCAAACACTCACATACCTGGTCGTCGGCGCAACCTTCGCCCTGTACATCGGCATCGCCATCTGGGCTCGCGCCGGATCGACCAAGGAATTCTACGTTGCCGGCGGCGGCGTACACCCCGTCGCGAATGGCATGGCGACGGCAGCGGACTGGATGTCGGCGGCATCGTTCATCTCGATGGCCGGCCTCATCGCGTTCATGGGCTACGGCGGCTCCGTCTTCCTGATGGGCTGGACCGGCGGCTACGTACTACTCGCCATGCTGCTGGCGCCTTACCTGAGGAAGTTCGGCAAGTTCACGGTGCCGGAGTTCATCGGCGACCGTTACTATTCGAAGGCCGCTCGCATCGTCGCGGTTATCTGCCTGATCATCGCCTCAGTGACCTACGTCATCGGCCAGATGAAGGGCATCGGCGTCGCGTTCTCGCGTTTCCTCGAAGTCGACTACAACGTCGGCCTCTCTATCGGCATGGGTATCGTGTTCTTCTACGCCGTCATGGGCGGCATGAAAGGCATCACGTACACCCAGATCGCGCAGTATTGCGTACTGATCCTCGCGTACACGATCCCGGCGATCTTCATCTCCCTGAGCCTGACGGGTAACCCGCTGCCGCAAATCGGTCTCGGGTCGACGATGACGGGCTCCGATGTGTTCCTGCTCGACAGGCTGGACGCGGTACTTACTGATTTAGGGTTCGCCGACTACACGACGAACGCCAGGCTAAGTCTGACGAACATGTTCATGTACACGATGTCGCTGATGATCGGTACGGCGGGCCTGCCGCACGTCATCATCCGCTTCTTCACGGTGCCTAAGGTGAAAGATGCGCGCACATCGGCCGGCTGGGCGTTGGTCTTTATCGCGATCCTGTACACAACCGCTCCGTCGGTTGCCGCCATGGCGCGTCTGAACCTGATCGAAACGATCGAGCCGTCTCCGGGCGAGTACATGGTCTACGAGCAGCGGCCCGACTGGATCAGGAACTGGGAGACGACCGGCCTGCTCGCGTTCGAAGACAAGAACGGCGACGGACGCATCCAGTACACGTCCGATGCGGCAACCAACGAGATGGTCAAGGTCGACCGCGACATCATGGTACTCGCGAATCCGGAGATTGCCGGGCTGCCCAACTGGGTGATCGCACTCGTGGCCGCCGGTGGACTGGCCGCGGCGCTATCGACGGCTGCAGGCTTGTTGCTGGCGATATCGTCTGCGATCTCGCACGACCTGTTGAAGGGTGTGTTCAAGCCCAACATCTCGGAGAAGCAGGAGCTCCTTGCCAGTCGCATCGCGATGGCGGGCGCGATCGCGGTGGCCGGTTACCTGGGCTTCAATCCACCAGACTTCGCGGCCGGGACCGTGGCGCTGGCCTTTGGGCTCGCGGCGTCATCGATATTCCCGGCGCTGATGATGGGCATCTTCTACAAGCGCATGAATAAAGAGGGTGCGATTGCGGGCATGCTGGCGGGCATCACGGTGACACTGCTGTACGTCTTCCAGCACAAGGGCATCATGTTCATCCCGAGCACGTCCTTCCTGGGCGACATGTCGGAGAACTGGTTCTTCGGCATCGAGCCGAACGCCTTCGGCGCGGTCGGTGCGATCTTCAACTTCGCCATTGCGATGATCGTGTCGCGCGTCACGCAGGCGCCGCCCGAGCACATCCAGCATCTCGTCGAGGACATCCGCGTCCCCGCGGGTGCCACGGGTGCTGTGTCGCACTAGTCGAGCGGGTACGCTCAATCACAGGGGGAGCAATACGCTCCCCCTTTTTCTTGATTAGAAACCCGATAGTGCGCCACGCTTTCCAGGGGCCCTTTCTCTTGCTGAATCCACAAACAGTCCGCTAGGCTCTGTCGACATGTTCCGCAACAAACACATGATCCTCGCATTCCTGATCGCGCCTGTGCTCGCCATCATCGCGTGGTTCTCGGTCGACTATTTCGTGGCCGAGCGACCGCACTCGGCGAAGCCGGGCGCATCGTACGAGCTGATCGCGAAACCCAACTGCCGGCGATACAGCCAGCGCTGCGATCTGAAGAACGAAGATGTCGAACTGTCCATCAGCGTGCCGGCCTACGATGCGTCCGGTATCGACGTTGAGCTCGATTCGACCATCGTCATCGACCGCGCGGCTGTCGGGCTCGCCGACGGCGCACCAGCAGCGCTGACGATCGTCGATGCCGACGGCAAGCGCTGGGTTGGCCGGGTGGCAGGCAGCGTGGACTCAGCCAGTACGCTGCGCATCGCCGTCATTGCGAGCGAATCGACGTTTTATGCGGAAGTCCCCACGGTCTTTTTCATCGCGGAGTAGAGCAGGTACCGCGTGGCTCAGACAGCGCGCTGATTGAATCGCCTGCCCACCATCGCGCTCGCGATGTTGGTTTTCTGGATGTCGATGGCGCCGCCGGCGATGCCCCAGCCCCAGGCGTCACGCATGCGGCGTTCGATCCGGTACTCGCAGGAGTAGCCATAGCCGCCCATCAACTGCACCGCGTTGCCGGTGACCGTTCGCGAGATCTCGTTAGCGAAGCACTTCGCGATCGACGATTCCTGGATACTCGGCATGCCGTGCTGTGCGTTCGAGATCGCACGATGGATCAGCAGTCGAGCCGCATCGACCTGCATCTGCATCTCGGCGATGCGCAACTGGACGGCCTGGAAGTCGATGATCGGTTTGCCGAACTGCTTGCGCTCCTGGACGTAGGCGATGACTTCGTCGAGCGCGCCGGCGGCTTGGGCCATCGACATCGTCGCGTTGCCGCAGCGTTCCAGGTCGAATGCCTGCATCAGTTTTTTGAAGCCGCCCGCGTCTACGACCAGGTTCTCCAGCGGGACTTCCACGTCATCCAGGAAAATGTCGCAGGATGGGACGCCACGAAAGCCCATCAGTGACTCCTGCTCACCGAAGGTCAGTCCCGGCGTGTTCTTTTCGATGAACACGGCGCCGATGCCACGTGCGCCCGGTTCTTCGGACAGCCGGCAGTAGACGAGGTAGCCGTCAGCGTGTCCGCCGCCGGAGCACCAGCGCTTCATGCCATTGATGCGAATGCTCGAATCGCCTTTCTCGGCCTTGGTCGTCAGATCCGTCAGCGCCGAGCCGGCATTGGGCTCCGACATCGCAATGGCCACGACCATCTCGCCGCGGCAGACAGCCGGAACGACGCGTTCTTTCAGCGCGTCGGTACCGAAATGTTCGATTGCCTTGACCGGCCCGGTGCAGGACTCGAAGACGGGGAAGGCGATGGCCGACGAGATCTTGCCGAACTCTTCCAGCACGATCAGCGCGTCCAGGTTGGTCTGCCCGAGGCCCCCGAGCGACCCGGGGATGTTGATGCCCAGGAAGCCCATGTCTGCGTATTCGCGGATCAGCTCGGCGGAGGGCGGTTCGGCTGTCGCCTCGATCTCGTCCGCGAGTTCCGGGAGCTTGCTCTGGGCATAGGCCCGGGCAGCGTCCTGCATATCCTGTTGTTCGTCCGAGAGTCTGAAGTCCATGGGGCAAAACCTGTCCAGCGCTTGTCACGAGTCCTGAGAGTCTACTCCAGCGCCGCCCTAAAAAAAACAGTCAGGATTGTTTCTTTTATGAGGCCGGATATCTATACTTATCCAATCGAATCAAAGAATTCTGCAGGTGATTCCGTGAAGAACGAGACTCTGGAACGGATAGAAAAGGGCATGGCGTACGAATCCGGACGCCAAACCCCGCCGCCCGGTTTTCCGAAGCTGCCGAAGATCCCCGGCGGCCGATACGTCGATCCGGCGTTCCTGGCGCTCGAACAGGAGCATCTGTGGCGCAAGGCGTGGCTGTACGCGGGTCACATGGACGAATTCCCCAAGGCTGGCAGTTTCAAGATGTTCACGCGTACCGGGTCACCGATCTTCCTGGTTCGCGGCAGGGACGACGTCGTCCGGGCGTTCTACAACACCTGTCAGCATCGCGGCGGACCGTTGGTAAAGAAGGACTGCGGTTCCGTTCGTAGTCTCGTCTGCGGCTATCACGGTTGGGCGTACGACTTCGAGGGCAAACTGATCGGTATGCGCGACGAGCGCGACTTCCCGGACTTCAAGAAAGAGGACTACGGGCTCAGGCAGGTGCGTTGCGAGCGCTTCGGAAACTGGCTGTTCATTTCCGAGGATCCGAACGCCGAGCCTTTGCTCGAGACGCTGGGCCCGATCCCCGAGCACTTCAGCGTCTTCGACATCGACAACCTTAGGCTTGTCGAAAGCGAGAATTTCGAGGTGGCCTGCAACGTCAAGGTCATCCAGGACGCCTTCCTCGAGGTCTATCACCTGCGTTCGATCCACCAACAGACCGTGGATCGGTTCCTCGACCACATCGGCACCAGCATCATGCTCTGGGAGCGCGGACACTCACTGATGGTGACGCCGAATCGACGGCCGGACTGGGTAGACCCGGGCACGGTCGGCATGGCGGAGATCGATACGGTCCCGGACCTCATTCGCAACAACAACTTCAGCTACAACATTTTCCCCAACATCGTGACGCCGACGGCGCACACGGGCATGCCGTTTATCCTGTTCTGGCCGAAGACCGAGAACACGATGTCGCTGGACGTGCACTGGTTCGCGCCGGACTGGGGTGACGGCGCGCGCGACCCGCTATGGGACACGCGTATCGGGAACTTCGACCGCATCCTCGAGGAGGACACGCAATTCGCGCCGCAAATACAGGCCTCGGTCGAATCGCCGGGTTTCTCGGGCATACCGCTGAACTACCAGGAACGCCGGATCTACCACTGGCACGAAGAGCTTGATCGTCGAATTGGCTCCAGCGGTCTGCCAACACGGCTCGCAGTCGAGCCCAAGCTAGAAGAATTCGTGCTTCGCGAATGACCATCGGGATCGCCGATATTGGTGTCTACTTGCCGAGGCTGCGTCTCTCGAGGGAAGCGATCGCCTCGGCTCATGCGTGGGCGATGCCGACGCTCAAGAGTCGAGCGACGGGTTCGCTCGCGACCGCGAACTGGGATGAAGACAGCGTGACGATGGCGCACGAAGCGGCACGCCGCATCGAAGGCCAGTTCGATTCATTGCACGTCTGTTCGACCAGCCTGCCGTTTGCCGATCGCTCGCATGCCAGCCTGCTGCTCGAGGCGCTGCAGCAGCCCGCGGGGACAGCAACGCAGGACTCGAGAGCAAGCCTCCGTGCCGCCACGTCGCCGCTGCTCGCGTCACTGCGCAAGGCTTCAGCCGGCGACCTGCTTGTAGCGGCTGAGAAGCGACGCGCAAAACCGGCAAGCATCGAGGAAATCAGCTACGGCGATGCGGCGGTTGCCGTGCTAACTGGGAACGACGCGTTGCTGGCCGAGTTTGTCGACGGCGATACGCTGGCGACCGATTTCGTCGATCACTACCGATCGACCGGGGCCGACTTCGACTACGGCTTCGAAGAGCGCTGGATTCGCGAGGAGGGCTACCTGAAGAACCTTGTCGCCGTGATTCCAGCACTTCTGCAGCGAAACAATATCGAGCCGGACCAAGTCGCGCGACTCGTACTGAATTCAACGGCCCGAATCCGTGCAAGCGTGGCGAAGGCGACGGGGCTGTCCAACGCCGAGACGGCACTGGCTGCGGACACGGCTGTCGGGGACGCCGGGAGTGCTGCGCCGCTGCTGGGTCTTGCCGAGTCCCTCGAGCAGGCGGAGGATGGCGACCTTATTTTGCTGGTGGGCTTCGGCCAGGGTTGCGACGCTATGCTGCTGCGCGCGACCGGCCGGAAGACACGCACATTTTCCGACGCGCTCGACGCAGGCGTCGACGACGACAACTACCTTCGATACTTGAGTCACCGCGAACTGATCGCAATGGACTGGGGGAAGCGCGCGGAACGCGATGTGCGAACGGCGCAGAGCGCCTACTACCGACAGCGCGACCAGGTGTCCGGCTTCGTCGGTGGCAAGTGCTCGGTCTGCGGCACGGTCCAGTTTCCGCGCACGCGTGCCTGCGTGAATCCGGAGTGCCGGGCCTTCGACACACAGGAGCCGTACCCGTTCGCCGATCTCACGGGCACGGTGAAGTCCTACACCGAAGACTGGCAGGCTTTCTCTCCGGCGCCGCCGCTGGTCTACGGCAACGTCGGCTTTGACGGTGGCGCCAACATCCTGATGCAGTTCACCGATACCGACGCCGGTGAGACGGCCGTTGGTGACTCGGTCGACATGCACTTCCGCATCAAGGACATCGACCGCGCGCGCGGTTTCCGGCGCTATTTCTGGAAAGCGATAAAGGAGCGGGGTGCGCCCAGTGGCTGAGGGCATACGCGACAAGGTGGCTGTCATCGGCATGGGCTGTTCCGCGTTCGGCGAGCGCTGGGACATGAGCGCAGCCGACTTGATGGTCGAGGCCTTCACCGAAGCGCTGGCGGATGCTGGAATCGGCCGCGATGACATCGACGCGGCCTGGCTCGGCGTCTTTTTCGACGAGCAGAACATCGGCAAGTCTGCCATCCCCCTGTCGAATGCGCTGCGTTTGAACAACATCCCGGTGACGCGCGTCGAGAATCTGTGTGCGACCGGCACGGAGGCTTTTCGAGGCGCCGTTTACGCCGTGGCATCCGGTGCCGCGGACATTGCCCTGGCTGTCGGTGTCGAGAAACTGAAAGACACGGGTTTCGCCGGTTTGCCGGAGCGCACAAACGGTACCTTCGAGGACCTGTGGCTGCCGAACTCCACGGCGCCGGGTGCATTTGCCCAGCTTGCGAGCGCCTACAGCCACAAGCACGGCGTATCGATGAACGACCTGCGCCGCGCGATGGCGCACGTGTCCGTCAAGAGTCACGACAACGCGCTGAAGAATCCCAAGGCCCACCTGCGACGCAAGATCACCAGCGAGCAGGTATTGAATGCACCGCCGGTTGCCTATCCGCTGGGCGTGCTGGACTGTTGCGGCGTCAGCGATGGTGCTGCCTGTGCGATCGTCGCCCGGCCGGAGATCGCGAGGAAGCTCGGTAAGGCCGACATCGTCGGCGTGAAGTCGGTGCAGCTGTCGATCAGCAACGGCGTCGAGTCCGGGCACAGCTCCTGGGACGGCGCGCATACAGCGACGACGCGTCGCGCCGCGGCCAAGGCCTATGCCGAGGCCGGCATCACGGACCCGGCGAAAGAGCTCGGCATGATCGAGGTGCACGATTGTTTCTCAGTCACCGAGCTTGTCGTCATGGAGGATCTCGGACTGTCCGAGGCGGGCAGGGCAACGACGGACATCCTGGACGGACGCTATGACGCGGCCGGACAAATACCCTGCCAGATCGACGGCGGGCTCAAGTGCTTCGGCCACCCGATCGGCGCCAGCGGCCTGCGCATGCTGTACGAGGTCTATCTACAGCTCCTGAGCAGGGCCGACGACCGCAACCTGGACAACGTTGAGTTCGGGCTCACCCACAATCTCGGCGGCATTCCCAACCGGAATGTCGCGAGCATCTCGATTCTCGGTGCATTGAGCCCGTGATGACGCGAGGAAACTGACAATGGCTTCTAATCCGAAGGACGCAGCAGCGACGGGACATCCCGCTTACGGCTTCACGAACGAGGAGCTTGCGTCGCACCCGCTCGTGTTCGCGGAGGACCTCCTAAAGGACAAGGTCTTCCTGCTGTCCGGCGGAGGTAGCGGCATCGGCAAGGCGACGGCATTCGTGCTGGCCAGGCTGGGCGCGAAGCTGATGATCTGCGGCCGCGACGAGGAGAAGCTCGCGCGGGCGGCCGACAGCATCGGCGAACTGGTCGGCAAGGAAGTGGCTTACCAGGCGATGACGATCCGAGATCCCGAGCAAGTCGATGACCTGATGAGCGCAACCTGGGAGCGTTTCGGTCGATTGGACGTGCTGGTCAACAACGGCGGCGGCCAGTTTCCGCAGGATGCGATCGATTTCAGTGTTAAGGGATGGAACGCGGTCATCGACACGAACTTGAACGGCACTTGGTACATGATGCAGCAGGCCGCCAGGCGCTGGCGCGACGAAGACCGCCCGGGGCACATCATCAACGTCGTTGCGGTGATTAGTCGAGGCATGCCTCAAGTCGCGCACACCTGCGCTGCGCGTGCCGGCGTCATCTACCTGTCCAAGACCGTGTCCACCGAGTGGGCGCCGTTCGATATCCAGGTGAACTGCGTCGCGCCCGGTTCGATCGCGACTACCGGCCTCGAGGTTTACAAGCCGGAGGTCGCGGAAATGTTCCGCTACGCGAATCCAATGCACCGTTTCGGCGACGCTTTGGATATCGCTCAGGCCATCGTCTACCTCGCGGCGCCGTCAGGAAAATTCATCACCGGCGAGGTGGTCACCGTCGACGGCGGTGCAGCACAGCATGGCGAGAACTGGTCCGCCGGGATACCCGACTACTTTAGAGTTCACGGCCGCTAGGAGTGCAGCTGGAAGACGAATAACGAAAGAACCCCACGCACGAAGGAACAACCGGCACGCTTTGCCGTACTTTCCTGACAAGGGGCAAGAGAGGAATCACTATGACGACAAACGCTCTGCAACGGATCTCGCGTGATGAGTTACCGGAAGACTTCGTGCCGGCGTGGGAGACGCTCAACAAGCTGACCGGAGAGCCCGCCTTCGTCGAGGCGTTCGCAACGGCGCCGCATGTCCTGAACTTCGTCATGGGCGACTTCTACAAGAACCTGTTTTTCGAGGGCCAGGTCGATCAGCGCTACAAGCAGATCGTTCGCTTGAGACTCTCGGCTCTGCACGGCTGCCTGACCTGCAACAAGCAGAATACGAAAGGGGCGGCGGAGTCCGGACTGACCGACCCGGAGATCAACGCGATCATGGGCGACTACGACGCTTCGGACACGTTAACCGGAGCGGATAAGGCCGTACTGCGCTACGCGGACCAGGTGGCGATGACGAACCCACAGGGGCGACTCGACGATGAGCTGATTGCCGAATTGCAGTCGCATTTTTCGAGCGCAGACATCTGTGAGCTGGGCACCGTGATGGCCGTGATATCAGGAATGGCGAAACTGTCTTTCGTCATGGACCTCGTCGAGAAGGAAAGCTACTGCGAGTTCGCGAACGGCTAGTTGGCCGGGTCCCGTTCCGAAACTCTCGCCCTTCAGCCGGTGTTGTGCCCGGGCTCGAGGCCTCTGTATCTGCGAACGGCTGCTTTCCACGAAAGCGGTGGGTCCGGCGGAAGAACGCAGGAACGGCGAGCATCCGCCAGAAGCGGACGGTCGTTAGCCGTTGTTTCGGGGCCAATATGCCTGCGAGATTGACTCGCCTATCTCGCGTCTTCGCTCTACCCCTGGCGGGGTCGCTGGCAAATGCGCCAGTTTACATGCGTGCGTTAGTCAGATGGACCCCGCACCAAGGCCACCGCGCTTCCAAATGATCGTATCGGCGACGGTTTGCAGGATCCGAAAGGGTCTGTCACCTGTCATGCGCGCGGCCGTTATCGCGCCGCGGAACAGGCGTAAGTCTTGTGCATGTTGGCGTCGCGGAGATAACTCCACCCGAATGCCTCGTCACTATCTCCTTGTTCGCGCCGCATCCTGAGTCGCGCGAGCCCCTCTTCCAACGTCGGCTGGTGGCCTATCGGCACCCGCCACATCACGAAGTGCATCTCGCCCATCACTTCGAACCATTCCTGGCGCCGTTCGTAGAACCGTCGATGAATCGTGCGCCACACAAAACGCTCAAGGCTCTGGACATCCTCCCAGACGGTCATATTGGCTACGAGCTGCGGATCGTCGCCAATGTTGTTGTCCGTATTGCCGGCGCCAGGCTCGCCCGATCCTTCCATCATCCAGACAAAACCCGGCATGCGCTTACCCAGCCCGTTGATAAGGTCGAGATTGTCCATGAAGTCCTTGACGCGCGGATCATCCGTCGGTGCCAGTAGTCTTCCAATATTCAGTTCAGCAAGATGCGTATTCATACAGTCTAGACTGCCTCCAATTCGGCTCGGATGGTCGCGGTGTCGGATTTGATACAAACAGTGAGTTCGATTCCATTCATATCAAGGCCGACCTTGACCTGAATTGGAACTTGTCTACTTGGGCGGCAGTGACTCGGCATGCTCCAATGCGTGCCGAAGCCATATCTTCAACTCCTCTTCGTCGCAGCATCCCTCCCGGACAAAGAATAAACCTCGCATGAAGCGGCCGCCGTGGACCATGGGTTCGGCGCCGGGCAGCGACTCCCCAAGTGCGTGCCTGTCCTTACCGAGGCGGAACATGTAACGCCCGACACCCTCTTTTGTTCGGTCGGCGCCCCCGATCATGTTGCCGTTCAAAAAGAAGCACACTCCGCCCATCATGCGTTTTTCGGAGATACCCGAGCGTCGACGAAGCCAATCGCGAAATTGCGCGCTTAGAATCTCGTCATAGGCCATTGTGCGCAACCATCACTTAGACAGCCATTACGAATCCGGCCTCGCGTGTACTTCGCAAACCCGCGATCGACTGTCTCTGGAAGCCTGCCGCTGGCAGAAAGGGCTTCGAACATGAGGCCGACTAATCCTCTGCATACTGGTCGTGTCGCCTGACCCATGCCATCGGAGAGTCCAGCGCGCCTTCGTCTCGGCCCTTGGGAGTCAGATCGAGCAATTGATAGGTACCGTTCAGACCGTCGAGCCCGCGGGAGTAGGTCGAATATGCGTGACCGAGGGTACCGTCGTCAAAGCGGCGAAACACGCTCACGCCCGGCATTTCTTCACCGAAGACGCGTCCTGAAAAGTTATAGCCATCGCTGGGACCCGGCTCGCGGTCTGGAAAGGTCACGCCGAAATCGCGGTTGAAGGGACCAGCGCCACTGGAGACCCAATCGAAGCGCCAGTTCAGCCGGGCCTTGTAGGCTAGGAGCTTTGGCAGCGGCGCGGTGGAAACCGTCACGAAGGCTGTATCTCTTGCCGCGAGGTGCCGGTCTATCCCATCCAGGTTATCCATCCAGAACGAGCAGCTGGGACAGCCATTTTCCCAATCGGCTGCAAACATAAAATGATAGACGATGAGTTGTCCAAGTCCTTTGAAAAGGTCCGTAAGCGTCTCCGGTCCTCGTTCGGTCTCGAAAACGTATTCCGTCTCGATGCGCACCAAAGGCAGTTGGCGCCGTGCCGCGCTCAACGCGTCGCGCTCGCGGGTGAAGGACTTTTCCTTCTCCAGGAGCGCTTTGCGTTCATCCAACCAGGCTCTGCGATCGACAAATCGCGGTGAGGACTCGCTCGTCATTCCGTCACCATCCCTTCAGGCCTCGAACCGCGTCGGCCCATCGATTGGCGTTCTTCAGCCCGTCGGGAATGGGACGATCGACGAAGTTTGCAACCATCAGCGCAGTCGCCCCTGCGATATCGGCGTAGGACAGCTCGTCATCGACCACAAACCTTCGGCCATCCGCCAGCTCTCTGTCGAACCATGCCCAGCGCTTGTCCTGCAGTCGCAGGCAGGCTTCGGCATAGGCCGGCACCTGTTCCACTTTCTCAGAAAAGATCGGGAAGGTGTGCAGACCGAAATCAGCAATCGGCGCGCAGATCTGTTGTTCCATTCGCCGGGTCCACATCTCGACTTTGGCGGCATGGAGCGGATTGCGGCCCATGAGCGGGCGCTCTGGATAGTGACTTTCCAGATAGCGACAAATCGCGGTGCTCTCGCTCAAGAACGTTCCGTCTTTCAGCCCCAGGACTGGCGTTTCGCCGAGACTGTTTCGCATCAGGTGTTCATCTGTGCGCGTGTCTCCATTCAGCACGTCGAGCCAGACGGTGGGCAGTTCCAGGCCCTTCTCGGCGAGAAAGATGTTCACGCGCAGAGGATGAGGGGCATTAGCAGTGAAGAGATTCATGGAGGCCTCGCATTTACTGAACTAAATGGTAGACTATCAGTTGGTACAGTCATTAGTCAACTAGTTAGTAGACTATATAGAGCTGCAGTTGTTGGACCCTGTCGCGCGCTGGTCTGCGGTCGGGGCGTTCCGCCGCTCTGCAGGAGAAATCGGATGAATTCACTCGACACGGTGTTCTCGGCTCTTGGCAACGGCGCGCGCCGGGACATTCTGGCGCGCCTTAGCCATGGCGAAGCCGCGCTCTCGGACCTCGCTACGCCGTTCCAGATGACGCAGACCGCCGTCACCAAACATGTTCGCGTACTCGAAAACGCCGGGCTCGTCGAAATGGAGAAGCGGGGACGCACTCGATACTGTCGCCTGTCTACCGCGCCCATGAAAGAGGCCGCGGACTGGCTACAAACCTACAAGGCCTTCTGGGAAGAACGCCTGGACGGGCTCGCGAAATATGTGGACGAGAATCCATGAAGCTCCCGTTCCTGAAGTCCGTTCCGGGAGAAGACCCGGTTGTCGTCGAGGGTGTTTTCAACACCAGCGCCACGCGCCTTTTTCGCGCCTGGACAACCCCGGATGAGATCGTTCGGTGGTTCGGGCCCGGCGACACGCCTCTGCTGTCGGCGCGTGTCGATCCTCGCAAAGGCGGACTCTGGGAGTTTGCCTATTCCGAACGAGACGGCGTCCAGGACGTGATGAGCGGCGAGTACGTTCTCGTCGTACAAGACGAACAACTGATCTTCACCTGGCGCCACGAGCGCCGATTCTCCAGCGGAAACGTCGAGACGACGTCGCCGTCGCTTGTCACGGTCATATTCGAGGATGCGAATGGCGGTGCACGCCTTCGCCTGCGTCACGAGCGCATTGTCAGGGAGGGTGGTCGACTGGGCGTTGGCGATGGCTGGAGCCGCAGCTTCTCCAAGCTTCAGCGGCTCGTCGAGGACCTGGCCGTCGATCGACAGGGCAACGGACCATCGGGCAAAGCTTCCCGGCGCTGAGCGCCATGTCCGGTTCAGTCGGGATTCGCGGTGTTAGCCCGAACTGGCGATCAAGTTCGCCATTTTCTCGATCGCCTGCTCCCAACCGCCAGCGCCGCGCGAGTCCGCAGGAACGCCGACGTGTGTCATCTTCATCGTCGTTCTCCCGTCTGTTTCGGAGAGTTCGACGATGATCTCCGTCGTCTCCGGGTGGCCTGCCGGCATACCCATGCTCTCAGGCGCCAGAATGTTGCCCTGTTCGTCACACATGCTTTCCGTGTAGACGAGCCGGTTTGGCGGGCTCACTTCCTTGTACTCGCCGATGAACCACATCGTCATGGTCTTATCCGGCATTTCCATCTTCATGCAAATCTTTCGCTGTCCGCCCACTACTACATTCATTTCGGCGACAGGTACTTCCATGCCATTCGGCCCGTACCATTTTTGAAACAGGTCTGATTGAGTCCACATACCCCAGATTGTTTCGATAGGCGCTTCGAATTCGCGTTCAATTCGCACCCAGTCTGATTCAGTTTGCATCTCTTCCCTCGGTCAGTTGCTTTAAAACGGATTC
>JASJCQ010000002.1 GCA_030065915.1 Woeseiaceae bacterium | reverse complement strand
CGAGACAACGTGTCGGTCATGCTTGCACAGGTGAATGACTCGTTTGCCGCCAAGAAGGGCCTCTTGGTGAAAATAGCGAATATGTTTCGTTCATAGGGATGCAGGGTTTCGGAGAAACAGAACGACGTCAGATCCGGATTGGGCCGGAGACGCCTTGTTTTGCCTTCCTGCGGTACGCACTCACCTTTAAGCACGGCGAGAATACATGGCGCGTTTAATACTTAGTCTGGATAACCAGGTGCTGGCCGAATACAACATGTCGAAGGAGCGTTACACGATTGGACGTCTCCCGGACAACGATGTGCGTATCGACAACCCTGCCGTCAGTGGGCACCACTCCCTGATCATCAACATCCTGAATGACTCGTTCCTCGAGGACCTGAACAGCACGAACGGGACCTACGTGAACGGCAAGCTGATCAAGAAGCACGCGCTGCAGCACGGCGACGTCATCACGATCGGCCATCACCAGCTCCGGTTCTCGGACCAGCAGGCCGCTGAGCCCGAGCAGGACGAATTCGAAAAGACCATGGTCATCCCCGCCGGCCAGCAGAACGCCGAGCAGTTGGCGAAAGCCGAGGCGGCAGCTGAGAAAGCGGCCGCGGCCGCCGCGAGCATGGAGTCCGAAGAGGAAGACATCGCCGAATCCGTCAAACTGGACCCGGAAGAAGCCGGTCCGCTGGCGTCAGAAGAGCCCGAAGCGGCGCCCGCTCCGGAACTGGACCCGGAACCCGAACCGGAACCGGAAGTGCACGCACGTACGACCGCCGGCATCGACCCGTCTGCAGCGCCGGCCGCATTGCCGATGGCAAAACTACAGGTGTTGAGCGGAGCCTTCGCCGGACGCGAACTCGAATTGACGAAAGCGCTGACGACACTGGGTCGGCCCGGCGTTCAGGTCGCTGCCATTACGCGACGCGCCGAGGGTTACTACATCGTGCACGTCGAGTCCGGTAAGGAAGGCGACTTTCCGCTCGTTAATGGGCAGCCGATTGGTGCGCAGGCGCGGAAGCTGGCGGACAACGACGTCGTCCAGCTCGCCGGCGTGAAAATGGGATTCTTCTCGTCCTGACCGGCGCTACGGTCTCTGCTCTGGTCATATTCCCAATCGCGGCGCTACAGCGGCGCGGCTGCTTTTGACCCGAATAAGCCGGATCTGAAGCGTACCTGTCGTATCGCTATGCCGATTCGCGGTGCATGACGCCGCACAGCAGCGTGTAAGGAATGGTTTCCGCCCATTCGGCGAGTTCCTCGACCGCCAGGCCGTCACCCCAGAGTGTCGCTACGTCACCGACGCGATCGCTCGCGTCGGGCCCCAGGTCTACCGTCAGCATGTCCATCGACACGATACCGGCCAATGGCACTCGCCTACCGTTGAGCAACACCGGGGTTCCGTCTCGAAAGACTCGCGGGTAGCCATCGCCATATCCGGCGGCGATGACACCGATCGTCGTGTCCCTGTCTGTCGTGAAGCGTTCGCAATAGCCGACGCTCTCCCCTGCCGGAATCCGCTTGACGCTGATCAACCTGGCTTCGAACTGCATCGCAGGCCGTAGACCGAGGGCCTCGCCCGACGATGCGGGGAATGGCGATACGCCGTACAGTGAGATTCCGGGTCGAATCCAGTGATCGCCACTGAAACCCAGCGTGTCTTTAAGCTGCCGAATCTGGTCCCAGCCGAATGCGCCCGGCGAATTGGCAACGCTGACGTCTCCTTTGAAGCCCTTTGCTATCGTCGCGAACCGGTCGAGTTGCCGCGTTGTCTTGTCGTCTTCGACAACGTCGGCATTGGAGAAGTGGGTCATCAGTCGCAGCTCTTTGACATGCGGTGATGACTGCAGTCGCGCCAACACTGCCGGCACGTCCGTAAGCGCAAAGCCCAGCCGGTGCATACCGGTATCAATCTTCAGCCAGACTGTCACCTTGGCGCCCGCGTGCGCTTCCAGGTGTTCGACCTGCTCCAGGCTGTGGACGACCAGCTCGCATCCCTGGTTGATCGCCGAGGTCTGGTCCTCCATGTCCCAGATTCCCTCCAGCAACACAATCGGCTTTTCGATGCCGTGCTGGCGCAGTTCCCTCGCCTCGTCCAGCCGCGCGACGGCAAAAGAATCGGCGTCAGTCAGGCTATCGGCCACGGTGCATAAGCCATGGCCATATGCATTCGCCTTGACGACGGCCATGACGCGACTGCCGGGAACGGCCTGGCGGATAACGGAGAGATTGTGTCTCAGTGCGTCGGGACGAATGACGGCCCGTGCACCGAAACTCACGGGAAAGCCTCGTCGCTGTAAGACTCGGGCACGAAGTTCTCGAACTTCGTGTAGCGGCCGACGAAGGTCAGCGGGAAGTCGCCGATGGGGCCGTTACGCTGTTTTGCGATCGTGATGTCGGCGATGCCCTTGCGCGGCGTGTCCTGGTTATAGACCTCGTCGCGATAGATGAAGATGATCAGGTCGGCGTCCTGCTCGATGGCGCCGGATTCCCTCAAGTCCGACATGACCGGTCGCTTGTCCGTACGCTGTTCAACGCCACGGTTCAGCTGCGAAAGTGCGATGACCGGAAGGTTGAGCTCCTTTGCCAGCGCCTTGAGCGAACGCGAGATCTCCGAGATCTCGGTGGCGCGATTCTCCTTGTTGCCAGGAACCTGCATCAGCTGCAGGTAGTCGACAACGATCAGGCCGAGACCGTGCTCACGCTGCAGGCGCCTGGCGCGGGCGCGAATCTCGGTCGGCGACAAACCCGGCGTGTCGTCGATGTACACAGGCGCCTCGGACATCAGCTGCACCGCCGTGTTGATCCGAGACCAATCTTCATCCGGAAAACGGCCCGTGCGGAGGTGCGTCTGATCGACACGTCCCAGCGATGAGATCATGCGAAACGCCAGCTGCTGCGCCGGCATTTCCATCGAGAAGATAGCGGTCGGGACTTTGCCGCCGATCGCCGCATTCTCGGCCATATTCACGGCCAGTGTCGTCTTGCCCATCGACGGACGGCCGGCAACGATGATCAGGTCGCCGCCCTGCAGCCCGGCGGTCATCTTGTCGAACTCGTGATAGCCGGTGGAGATTCCGGTGATGTCGCCATCGGACTGGTGCAACAGGTCGATCCTGTCGACGGTCTCCGGGAGGATATCTCTGAGCGGCTTGAAGCCCGCCCTGCCGCGGGCGCCTTTCTCGGCGATCTCGAAGACCAAACGCTCCGCCTCGTCGACGAGGTCACTCGCCGTACGGCCGTCAGACGTAAACGCGCTGCCCGAGATCTCGTTGCCGACGTTGATCAACGATCGCATGATGGAACGTTCGCGAACGATATTGGCGTAGGCTTTGGCGTTGGCCGCGCCGGGGGTCTCGTTTGCCAGCGTTGCGATGTATTCGAGACCGCCAGCGTCCTCAAGTTCGCCACGCGCATCAAGAAATTCGGATACGGTGACGACGTCGCAGGCCTGGCCGTCCTGCGTTAGCGCTGCGATGGCAGCGAAAATCAACTGGTGATCTTTGCGGTAGAAGTCCGCAGCAGCGACGATGTCTGCGACCTTATCGAACGCCTGCTTGTCGAGCATCAGGCCACCGATCAGGGATTGTTCGGCTTCGACGGAGCTTGGCGGCACCTTCAGGCGCTGCTCAATGCTTCCTCCGTCTCCCAAAGCTCGAACCATCAGACTCCCTCAGCCGCTGGAATTAGCCTTTAAAGGTAGCACACTCCGGCGCCTTCATTACGGCGCCGGAATCGCTGGTACTCACTACTCGGCTGCGACGACTCGAACGGCGACTTCAGCATCTACCTGCGGGTGCAGGTGGACACCGATCTGGAATTCGCCAGCCTCGTGGATCGGGCCGTCCGGCATGCGGACTTCGCTGCGCTGAACCTCGATCTGGATCGCTTCGAAGGCATCGGCGATATCGATCGGGCCGATAGATCCGAACAGTTTGCCTTCGCTGCCGACGTTCGCCGGGATCACCAGCTCGATGCCACTGATCTGCTCGGCGCGTGTCTTCGCCGCAGCAAGTTCCTCGGCAGCCGCCTTCTCGAGCTCGGCACGGCGTGCTTCGATTTCCGCCATGTTGGCTTTGGTGGCCAGCGCTGCCTTGCCCTGCGGCAGCAGGAAATTGCGACCGTAACCCGGCTTAACTTTGACGAGGTCGCCAATGCTCCCGAGGTTTTCCACGTTTTCCAATAAAATAACGTTCATCTTCTTTACCCTGTGTCTTCCTGTTTTCGCCGCGCCTAGGCAAGCCTCTCGCGTCGAAAGTTAAACCATGCGTCCGCGTATCCAACGAGCGCCAGCACCATCAACGCAATCGCGTTGATTGGCGGGATCACCAGCGATGCGTACGCAAATATCAGCAGCACCACCGGAATCTTCTTTTCGGCATGCAACCAGTGCAGCAATGCCAGACCCTGCAGCCAGAACACGGCGTAGAACAGAAACGCCAGGTTCTGAAGCAGGATCGCGTTCACGACCATTGCGACCAGCGACGATACCGCCATCAGGATCGCAATCACCTTACCGAGACTCAGCTCGGCAAACCGTCCGTAAGGCGCTGAAGCCCCTGGCAGGCGTCCTGCCATCGCATAGCCCAGCGAAAACAGTGCGCTATGCACGATCCACAACGCCAGAACAATGGTCAGCGTCATGTGCTCGGCAAACGGCAGCAGCTGTTCAACCACCGAAGCCATGTCTTCCTGTCCTTGCTCGCGCCACGCAGCCGCAACGGCGTTGAGCGTTGACTCCCAGAACGCCGTCGGGTCCGGTGCGATCACGAAGATCAGGCCAATCAGGGCCGCCATCGCAATCACCGAAATCTGCAGCGTCAACGCCAGTGAACGCGTGGCCATCAGCAGCGTTACCAGGATCAGTCCCGGCGCCCAGATCGCCGCCATCGAAAAAGCGACGACTGCCGGGTTCTTTCCGCTCATCAGCGACGCGATTGCCAGCAGCCCAGCCGTGATGGCCGCCTGGATGATCGCCATCCGCAGGCCGTTCTTCAGTACCAGCATGACCAACAGCGCGCTGCTGAACATGCCGACTAAAGGTAGCGACGCCAGGGCCAGCAGCCCGAAAACGCCGTTCACCGTTCTCGCCGATAGCCACTGCAACGCAGTGTCGATCGGCGATCTGTCGTTAGGGGAGCTCTCCACAGAGCTCGCCTTTAGTGTCGATCGGTGTAAGGCAGCAGTGCCAGGTAACGCGCGCGCTTGACCGCGGTCGACAGCTGACGCTGATAGTGTGCCTTCGTTCCGGTAATACGGCTCGGGACGATTTTGCCCGTTTCCGTGATGTATGCCTTGAGCAGGTTCAGATCCTTGTAATCGATCTCTTCAATGCCCTCGGCGGTAAAACGGCAGTACTTGCGCCTGCGTGAATATCTGCTCATCGGTGCTCTCCTCAGGCGGTCTTGGCGTCGGGCGTTTCTTCAGCGGCTTCGGGCTCTTCAGCTGACTCGTCCTTCGCTTCAGCAGCGGCTTCGGGCGCCTCCGTCTTCTCGGCATCGTCGTCCTTGGCCTTGGCCTCGGCTTCGGTCTTGGCCGCTTCTTCGTCCTTACGCATGGCCGCTTCGGCAGCCGCTTTCGCGTCGCGACGCTGCTGCGCTTCCTTCTCCTTGGCCTTCTCTTCGGCGACGGCGACGGCCATCGGCGAGGCTTCGGTGACAGCATCCTTGCGCGCCATCACGAGGTGGCGAAGAACGGCGTCGTTGAAGCGGAAAGCACTCTTGATCTCTTCGATCACAGCAAAATCGCACTCGACGTTTAAAAGAACGTAGTGCGCTTTGTGGATCTTGTTGATCGGGTGAGCCAGCTGGCGGCGGCCCCAGTCTTCGGTACGGTGGATGGTACCGTTAGCGGCGGTCACCATGCCCTGGTAGCGTTCAACCATGGCAGGCACCTGCTCGCTCTGGTCCGGATGGACCAGAAATACGATTTCATAGTGTCTCATTGTCGTCCCTTATGGATGAAATCCGGCCAACAATGGCCCGGATTACAGCCACCCGGCTGCCCGGTGTGGCAAGAGTACCCCGCCTTAATGACGGGGAGGCGCATACTACTGAAGCCGAAACGGCTGTGCAAGCAAAAAGCGCTTGTAAATTAGTCGGCTGCGGGGCTGTCGGCCGGGTCCGGGCCACGCTGGCGCACGGCCTCGAACAGGCAGATCGCCGTGGCGACCGAGACGTTGAGGCTGGACACCGAGCCAGCCATCGGCAGACGGCACAGCAGATCGCAGCGGGACATCACTCTTTTTGATAGCCCTTTCTCCTCCTGCCCCATCACAATGGCCACCGGCCCGGCCATATCGGCCTCGTAGAGCAGCGAATCGGCCTTGTCGCTGGTCCCGATGCGCTGCACCCCGTATTCGCCCAGCCAATCCAGTACCCGGCCGATATTCGCCACGACCGCGAAAGGGACCTGCTCGGCGGCGCCGGCAGCTACTTTGGACACCGTCGGGCCGAGCGTCGCCGAGCCGTGACGGGGCACGATGACAGCATCGACGCCCGCCGCATCGGCCGTGCGCAGGCAGGCGCCCAGGTTGTGCGGGTCCTGGATGCCGTCGAGAATCAGTAGCAGCAGCTCACCGTCACCTGACAGGGCCGTCTCCACGAGAGAACGCAGTCCCGCCTCATCGAGCAGCGTGTCGCGGCGGACCTCGGCAACGACTCCCTGATGGCGGGCTTCGCCCGACATTTGCTGCAGCCGGGCACGGTTGGCGGACTGAAGCTCGATACCCTGTGCCTTGAGCTTGGCCGTAATGGCCGCGACGCGCGGATTCTGAGAACGATACTCGACAAAAACCCGGCGCAAGGTGTCGGGACTGCTGACCAACAGCTGTTCAACAGCCCGCAGGCCGGTCACATAGCGGGACTTACTCATTGCTGATCGCTGTCTGTCATCAGGAAAACCTCCGAAGCGGGCTGCTCAACGCTTTCCCCGCCTTGCCGATCGCGGCTCGACCGGCTGGTCGGCCGGACGAAAGTCTATCCTTCGCGTCTCCATGTCGACCTTATGCACGAATACCTGCATGGTGTCGCCGAGCTTGTAGACCTTACCGCCCCGCTCGCCGACCAGGCGCTGGGCGTCAGACTCGAAGTGATAATAGTCATTCAGCAGGCTGCTGACGTGCACAAGGCCATCGATCTGCAGTTCGGTGATCTGCACGAACACCCCGAAGTTGGTGACGCCGGTGATGACACCGCCGTACTGCTCGCCGATCCGGTCTGACATGAACTGGCACTTGAGCCAAGCCTCGACCTCACGCGTCGCCTCCTCGGCGCGGCGTTCATGCGCCGATGTGATTTCGCCGAGACGTTGCATCTGTTTGCCGTCGTAGTCGTACTTGCCCGGCTTGCCACCTCGCAGGATGTGTCGGATAGCACGGTGCACGAGCAAATCCGGGTAGCGTCGAATCGGCGACGTGAAGTGGGCGTAGGCATCGAGCGCGAGCCCGAAGTGCCCGATGTTTTCGGGCGTGTACTCTGCGTGTGTCAGCGAGCGAAGCATCGCCATCGAAATCGACGCGCTGTCCGGCCGGCCTTTGACCTGGGCCAACAAGTCATTGAACTGTTTCGGATTGACGTGTTCCGGGTGCGGCACCTTCAGACCCAGTGAGGTGAGGTACAGCCGCAGCTCGTCGAAGCGCTCGACATCGGGTTTCGCGTGCACCCGGTACAGCCCCGGGATGCGGTGGCGGCGCAGGAATTTCGCCGCTTCGACATTGGCCGCAATCATGCATTCCTCGATCAATCGGTGCGCGTCGTTGCGTTCCACGGTCTTGATGTGATCGATCTCGCCGGCATCGTTCAGCGCGAACTTCGTCATCGGCAGGTTCAGCTCGATCGCACCGCGACGATTGCGGGCCTTCGAGAATGCGCGGTACAGCGCATGCAGATTCCTGATCGATCCCTGCACCGCCTTTGGCACGCCGTGCTCCTTCTTGCCCTCGATAAAGGTCCCGACCTGGCTGTAGGTCAGGCGCGCTTTCGAGCGCATGACGGCCTCCATGAACTTCGATTTCTTCACCTTGCCCGAGGCGTCGACGCTCATCTCGCAGACCATGCAGAGCCGGTCGACCTTCGGGTTCAGCGAGCACAGACCGTTGGACAAGACCTCCGGCAGCATCGGCACGACGCGGTCCGGGAAGTACACGGACGTGCCGCGGACAATCGCGTGCTTGTCCAGCGGCGTACCGACATCGACGTAATGGCCGACATCGGCAATTGCGACGAGTAACTTCCAGCCGCCTCCATTGGTCTCGCAGTACACAGCATCGTCGAAGTCCCGCGCATCCGCACCGTCAATCGTGACCAGGTCGACGTGACGGAGATCGACGCGGCCCTTCTTGGCCGCCGTCGGTACCGACGTGCCGAACTTGTCGGCCTGCTGCCTGACGGGCCTCGGCCAGCGCGTCGGTATGCCGTGCGATTCGATAGCGAGTTCGGTAGCAATACCTTTCTGCCCGGGGGAACCGATGACGCGGACGACGCGGCCGGTGGCCTGTTCGACCTGCGTTGGGTAATCGAGGATCTCGACGACGACCATCTCGCCGTGCTTCGCGCCGCCAGCCTCGCCGCGAGCGACGAGAATGCGGTGGTTGACCTTCGGATTGTCCGGGATAACGAGACCGATGCCCCGCTCCCGGATGTACTGACCGGCTACTTGCGTGCGCGACCGCTCGAGGATGTCGACGACGTCGCCCTCCGGGCGTCCGTTGCGGTCGTAGCCAGCGATCTTCAGCGCGATTCGGTCCCCATCGATGACGGAACGCATCTCGCGCGCCGACAGGAATACGTCGTCCCCGCCGTCGTCAAGCAGCACGAACCCGAAGCCGTCGCGATGCGCGCTGACCCGACCTGTAACAATGTCGAGCTTCTGCGTCAGGCAGTATTCCCGGCGCCGGTTTTCGAGCAGCTGACCGGCCCGGACCATGCCGTCGAGCCGGTCCGTAAGCAGGGACAGCATGCGCTGACCCTTGAGATTGAAGTCGCCGAGAATCCGGTCGACGCGTACCGGTTTGCCGACCTTCTCGAAGTAATCGATAAGCTCGTTTCTGCCGGGAATCGGGTGTTTGTAGTTTTTCTTACGTTTCTTGTTGTTCTTGGTAGGCAAAAGTGTGTTTCCTTGCGGGGCGAGAGGCCCCTGATGTAATTGACAGGCGTGAAAGCACTGAGTAAAGTTCGCGACCCTGCCAGACCGCGATTGTACGCGGTTAAGCCTTGCCGAGGTGGCGGAATTGGTAGACGCGCTAGCTTCAGGTGCTAGTGGGGGTAACCCCGTGGAGGTTCAAGTCCTCTTCTCGGCACCAAACGCCTAAAGGCCCCCTCTGGGGGCCTTTTGTCGTTTGGGGACGCGTGTGGAACTGCCCGCCAGGGTGGCTAATTCTTCTTCGGTAGCTTCCCCGAGAGCAGATCTCATGAACAGGATGCAGGGCTACCCTACGATCGTCAGTGCGGTAGTTGCGGCCGAAAGATAGACATTCTCCCAGCGAGGTTCAAGTCCTCTTCTCGGCACCAAACAACAACGGCTCCCCTCGCGGGGGGCCGTTCCTTCTTGGGGACGTGTGCGGAACAGACCGTAAAGATCACTGGATGCGTTGCGTCGCCGTGACTGGGAAGGCACCGTCCTGCCGATGCAACAGTCAGGCAATACTGCCGCGCAGCTTCAATGGCGCCCGCGCGCAACAGTCCTTGCCATGCGCTTCGCATAGAAGTAGACCCGTTGTAGTTTCTCAGTGACGCCGATCTCCATTGTATAAGCCTCAAGTCGATTAGGCTCGTTCGCGATCAAACGCTTGGACTCATACTCGGAGAACAGCTTCGCGATCTGCATAATCTCCTTCTTCAATCTTACCACCGACTTCGCGGCCTCCATATCGTCGTCTGCAACCGCGTTTACTGCCGACTTCAGCGAGCGAAGTACAATCGCGTGGAACTGATTAAGCATCTCCCGGGTAGGTCCGCTGACCTCAACATTCTTTTCTATTCGATACAAACCGATGTTGACGAGATTGACCTCGATGACATCACCAATCGTTTCCAGATCGTTGACGGCGTCCATCAGGCGCAGCACTTCACTGGTCTGACGCTCAGACAGTTTTTGCCGGCTGATCTTTCCGAGATAAGTGACGATTTGTGCGTGAAGATGGTCGACGCGGTCGTCGAGTTTTCTAATCTCCTTGAGCGAAACGGCTGAACCCGTCAACACAGCCGGCATCACCTGGTTGAGCATCTTGGCGACCTGTTTACCCATACGCCGGAATTCCATATGCACCTGCTCCAGCGCGATCGCAGGCGTCGACAATAGGTCCTCATCAAGATACTTCGCCTGTATGACGGCCTCGACGTTCAACGGCCGGTCCGGTACCAGCCACTCGACGAGGCGGGCAATCAGGGTCGTCAAACAGATAAAGACCAGGGTATTGGCGATGTTGAATATTGTGTGGGCGTTGGCGATCTGCCTTGGCGTTTCTGCCATCGCGCGTTCTGTACCCGCAAGCTCCGGATGCTCCGGAGAGAAGGCTATGACGAACTGAGCAAGCTGATCGATAAGTCCGATCCACAACAGCACCCCGGCAACGTTGAATAGAACGTGAGTAATCGCGGCCCGAATGGCCTCTCGCGGTTTACCGATAGCAGCGAGTAAGGCCGTCACGCAGGTGCCGATGTTCGCACCGAACGCCAGCGCAATACCTGCAGGCAGCGAAATGAGGCCCTGCCCGGCCATGACGATCACAATAGCCGTCGTCGCTGACGATGACTGGACGAGTGCCGTGAATCCCGCTGCGATCAGGATGCCGATCAGTGGCGACTCCATGCGCTGCATCAGGTCGAGGAACGGCTGATAATCGCGTAGCGGCTGCATCGCCTCGCTCATGATATTCATGCCGAAAAAGACCAGGCCAAGACCCATGACGATGCCGCCGTAGTGGCGCAGCACATCCCGCTTGGTGAAGAAGAACAGTCCGAAGCCAATCGCAATCATCAACAACGCCGCCTTCGTGACTTTGAAGGCGACGATCTGCGCCGTGATCGTCGTACCGATGTTGGCGCCCATGATGACACCAATCGACTGGGAGAATGACATCAACCCGGCCGTCGTGAAGCCGACAACGAGCACCGTCGTGACTGACGACGACTGAATGACCGCAGTTACCAAAGCACCCGTCATAGCACCGGTGAAGCGGTTCGACGTGAGACGCTGCAGGACACTCCGCATACGGTCGCCGGCCACCGCCTTCAGCGCGCCGGTCAGCTGGTCGATGCCGAACAGAAACAACGCGAGACCGCCCAGCAATCCCATCGCCATCTGGCCGAAGGCGATATCCGCTCCCGGCCCCGTTGCGGCGATAGCGAGGGAGCTGGTGGTCAGGCCCCCAACAACAAGGACGAACAGAAACGGGAGGCGTTTTGCCGGGGCGGACCCGGCCAAAGAAGATATTCCAGGCCGAATGCTAATCCTCTCTATCCTTAGTCTTCTTTTTGCTGCCAGATCTCTTCCTGGCGTTCGGGTCCTTGACGATCGTGACCGGCACTGGACAGAGCTGAATGATCTGTTCGGCCTTGGAGCCGATGATCAGGTGCTTGAGGCCAGTTCGACCCTGACTGCCCATGACGACCATTATCGGCTCCAGCGTGTCTACAACTTCAAGAATGCGTGTCACTGGGAGACCGACCACCATGACCGGCTTGATGTTTGACAGAGCACCATTCTCCGGAATCTCGCCGATCACTCTCCCAAGGAAGTCTTCGAACGCGCTGGCTGCTGCGTCCTGCATTCGGTCGAAGTGTTTGTTCTTTACCAGGCTTGAGTAATAGCCCGGCATGTCACTCGGATCATGAACGACATGCAATACGACCATGGCAGACGGCACCAGCGTCGAGAGCTTTGCCGCATGATCAAGTGCCGCAGCAGAGTGAGCCGAAAAGTCCACGGGAACGAGGATGATGTGACCTGAGTCCCCGTCCTTCGATGCAGCGCCGAAGCGTTCGAGATCCTCTGTGTCATTTGCCAGAAAGACCGGTGGGATTTCCATGGGCTCGCGACTCCCTGCGTTCGAACAACAACGCTTTAAAACCCCGAGTATGATTCACCCTGGCAAGACATGACTATCCGGGCAAACCGAGGCAAGGGCGTTGCCGAACGCCCATGTAGTCACGACGAAGGTTTCTGCAACGCAGCGCAGCGTTTACACTCACGCTGACGTCTGCAATTACATCGAAGGAGTCACGAACGTTGAACGAAAATGGTGTTGGCATAGCAGCACAGTCGATCTGGCGTTTCCCGGCGGTGCTCGAGCAACTGTCGCAAGACCGGACATTTGTCGAGGTAGCCGAATTCGCGGGTAACGTCAGCGTCGAGCTATACAAGCCGGTGGGCGAGGACACGCAGACACCGCACACGAAGGATGAGCTCTACATCATCGCTTCCGGCAACGGCCAGTTCACGCTTGGAGCCGACGAGTTGCCGTTTGCCGAAGGTGACGTCATCTTCGTCCCGGCACACGCCGAGCATCGCTTCTCATCGTTCAGCGATGACTTTTCGACCTGGGTGGTCTTCTTTGGGCCCGAGAAAGCGGCGCCTTGAGAAAAGCGGACAAACGGTAGCCTATCCGGCCTGTTCGGCGGCCCTGCGCTCAGCGATTTGCTGTTGGACGATATCGAACAGGTCCTTGCGCAGGCCGGCAATCTTGAACAGCTCGACGACTGTGAAAAACGGCGCTGCCAGGTTCGCCTGGATGGGGTGCTTGACGAGAACGGGCATGGACCGCTCAACGTAGTGACCGACGAACTGGCCCGCGTAACCGCCGAAAAACGCCGCAGCTGCGATGCTGCCCGACACAGCCAATGGCAGCTGACCGATACTGCCTGCCAACATCTCGAGCAGTAGCGCGGCGACAAGGAAGACAATCGCGAACATGACGTCCAGCGTCAGGTAGAACAGGAAAAAACCGAGGATCACGATGTGCGCCAGGTTGACAGAGAATCCTGGCAATGCGAATTCCAGCCACGTCATGGGGATCAGTGCGCCGAGCATGATCGTCGGAATTCCGATCATGTGCATGAACACGTTGAATGGATGCTGGTGCGCGGCAGCGTAGCCGGTCAGCATATCCATGAGTTTGCTATCCGTATTCATTGGTGAGCCCGCTGATAAAAAAGCAAATTTAACATGAAGAAGTGGCTGCGAATATTGTGTAGTTGGGTAATTATCGCCACATACCTCCACTACAGCAGACGCTTGCGCTAGAGTGTTCGAATTCAGGAGGCATGTCGTCGGATGATCAAAGTTCTGCTATTCGCTGTTATCGCGTTGCTGCTCATCTGGATCTATCTCCGGATGAACCAGGGGCGATCATCCGGGAGCAGCGATGATCGCAAGCTCCCGGCGACCGATCGAGGCGAATTCCACGCGGTGGCCATTCGGTTTTCTGAGCATGCCTGCGCCGCGGCGAAACGACACGCGGGTGAACGGTTCCTCGCGAGCGAATCTCCCGAGCTGCCGTTGCAAGATTGCGACGTTGCCAAGTGTGAGTGCTACTTCGCGCACTATGACGACCGGCGCAGCGGCTATGATCGTCGCAGTCCTTTCGATCCTGCACTTGGATCATCGGGCACCGGCTTGCATGAGATAGAACGTCGCCAGAGTGGTGGGCGACGCAAAGACGACTAGTACCTGCAGCGTTTTTTAGGAAGTCTCAGCGAGCGCGAGACAAGGCAGTTTTCGGTTCAAGCGCGCAGAGTGCACGTGGGTACATGAGCATTCTGAACCGAAAACCAACGCCGAATCGTGCCGGCTGAGGCTCTTTTCAATACGCTGCTAGTAGCCGTACTCTGCGATCGTCACCTCGTAGTTTCTCAACTCAACCTGAGCTGCGGCCCGATCGGCAATGAGGTTGTCGAGCTCGGCCTCGATCTCACCGGTGCGTTCGGCCAGATCCTTCAGTTCAGCAAGGATAATGATGCGATCTTCCGTCGGCGTTTCCCTGGCGATGAGCGCCGCCTCCCTGTCGAGTATGTCCTGCTTCGTCCGCTCCAGCTCTGCTTCGCGGCCGTAGATCGCGGAATTCGCCGAATTGACGGCGGACCTGAGCGAATAGAGCTGGCTGCCGATGCGGTAAGCCTCTAAGAATGAGCCTTCCATCGCGACATCACAGACACCGTAGTACTTGCCGCCGTTGGCGCCGACCTGGAAGCCGCGCGACGGCTGGCAGTATTCAACCAGTCCTTCCTTGCGACCCGCCTGGTAAGTATCAAAATCAGCGGTGTAGCCGTGCTTGGCGCAGGCCTTGCGCCGGCCCGCGAAGGCATCCGTCGAGTAACCGCGTGAGCCGTCCTCGTAACCAATGGCGCGCCAGTCGCTGTTCGCACACTCCTCCGGGCTCATCGACGCACAACCGCCGAGCCAGGCCGTGAGCAAAACGACAACTGCAATTCTGTAATGACCCTGCATGTCCCTCTCCCAAAAGGTCCGTCTCGATTCGAGAACTCAAGTTCATGAACTGTACCGCCAGTCTAGGGGCGGGTAATGAACGAGAACTGAATTAGGCGAACCATGCACGCATAATCCTGCGGCGATGTGACGAGGTTCACAGTGAATGCGCCCACCTGTCGCTATTCTGAGACAGCGTAGGAAAGCGAGTCATGATGGATATGGATGTTCAGGCTGTTAGTGGGGCGGCGACGGTCGCTATCGCGTGCACGGTGGCGTTTTATGTCATCGCCAAGACCTGGCAAATGCTGATCTACAGCTTCCCGAAATCACAGAACTTCGCCGACTCCATCATGCGGGAATCCGCCGAGCGCACACGTCGCGAACTGAATCACCTTAGCCGCAAGCAGCTGACCTATCTCGGCGCCGGCATCGTTTTCATCCTGATCTTTGCCACGGCCTATGTGCTGAATGCCGAGCAACTGTACGTCGACTATCCGCAGTGGCAGCTCAACATGCTGCTGATGGCCGCGGCATTGACAATGATGTTCGGTATGCACCGGACCTGGCGCACCTTCTCCGAATGGCGGCAGCTGTCCTTCAAGCGTGATGCAACGCTGTCCATCGGCCACGGCCTGCAGAAGGTCGCAGCGGACAATGGGCGCGTTTACCACGATGTAGACACGGCCGATAGCACGATCGATCACGTTGTGGTCGGCATCAAGGGGATCTACGGCGTGCATGTCATCGCACGTCGTCCGGTCAAGGGGGGCTCTGTTGTCGCTCAGGGCGGCAAGCTGCGATTCTCCAACAGCAACGACGTCATCAGTGTCGCCGGCATGCGTCGCGCCAACAGTGCGCTGAGCCGTGAATTGTCTGCATGCACTGAGAGCAGCATCAAGGTGCGTCTTGTCATTGGCGTGCCCGGCTGGGACATCGAGAGCCAGGGCGACGGCAGCCTGCTGCTGGTCAATGAACGCAACCTGCCGATGATCAAGGGCTGGCGCGACACCTCAGAGTTCCTGCTAAACGATGTCGTTGAAACGATCAACGCGACGCTGACGTCGCGCTGTTCTTTGAAATAACTGGCAGCTAGATAGGCTCCAGCCGATCTGCCAGCTTGCCGCTTGCGATCACCTCATTGAGTTCGTCGGCGAGCTCCGTGCACCGATCCACCACGACGCGCCAGTTCCTCTCACGAACGTCCGGTGGGTATGCGGCGAAGTCCTTCCGGTCAGGGATCTTTTGCTCAGGTAGTGTTGCGACAAAAGACCTTGAAGGACAAATCAGCAGCGTCCTGTCGACGTGTTCGGGCTGCGGACGACGATGCTTCAGGCTTTTGTCAAACCAGCCAGGAACGATTCGGTCGATGAAATGCAGGTAAAGCGTTAGCCGCTCTTCATAGCTGTGTGGCAGATCGAGGTGGTAGTCGATGACGCCGCCATCACGATAGACGCCCGGCGGTGCGCCCTCGATGTCACGGACTCCGGACAGCACGAGGGGTATCGATCCCGTCGCGAGGATAGACGGCTTTAGATTAGCGGCTGTCAACGGTACCTGGTGCAGCGGGAATCCTTCCAGCTCGAAGAACGGAGGTTTGTCACGGTCGTCGTGAAACAGTGCCCGTTCAAAGAAGCTGCCAAGCGTCTTACGACTGACAGCATTTGCCACAGCAGCTGCGAGCAGTGACGATGCCAGGAGTCCTCGGTTCTCCGACTGACCGAGGTGTTTGCTGCGCACCGTCATGACATTGGTCCTGATGATCGGGTGAGACAACACCTCCTCTACGCCATCTTTGCCGAAGACCAGGTCGAGAATCTCCATGCTCTTCTCGGTGATCTCGAATCGATCCGGTTTCTCGGAGTACGTCTGCGACAGGTAAGCCTCCTCGAAACGTTCAATCGCCGCGACAGGATCCCGCTGCGCGTAGCAGGCAAACCGCCAGGCTCCGATAGACGTGCCGATCGTGAAGACAGGACCGACCAGCTTCGGCAGGATCTCGGTGGCGACGACCCGGTCCAGCTGACTGAGAATCAGCCACTTCGCACCGCCCGACGCACCGGCGAGCGTGCCGATCATGTCGGGTGAAAAACCACGCTCCCGGATCATGCGGATGGCACCGGGACCTGCGCGAAAGATCAGTGAATTCGGGCGAGACATTATGTTGTATAGGCCAAATCGCTATTTGATGGTGTAAGCAGCTTCCTTGCAAGCCGTTTTGCGGCGCCGGGTTACGTCAAGCTGACTCCAGGGAACCGGTGAATGGTAGCTGTGTCACAACATAGGTAGCCCAGATCCGTAGTATTATAGAAACTCTGTGCCCATACGGGACCCACCATGAAACGTCGCCTCGCCTGCCTGCCCCTGTTGTTGTTCGCCAGTGTACTGGCTCACGCGCACAGCGACCTCGAGACACCGGTCTTCGTCGCCCCGGGCGGCCAGGACTCCGGACGCTGCCAGGACATCGAACAACCCTGCGCGAGCATCGCCTATGCGCTGAGCAATGCCGGCAAGGGGAACCAGGTCAGGGTCAGTGTCGGGCGCTTCGAGATCAACGAGGTCTCGGAGGTCTTCCACCTGGTCAGCGGGGCGCTCGATATTCGCGGCGGCTTCGACCCGAAGACCGGCGAAGCGACAGGACTGAAGACTGTATTGGTCGGGGTACCCGCAGAGTACCGTGCGGCACTTGCCGAACGCGGTTTTCACGTCGTCGCGGACCAGAAAGGTACAAAACCTTCCCTGGTAAAACAGACCGCTGCCTTCCTGAAGCAGCGTCAGGACATGCAATCCGGCCTTAGTGCCGCGCCCTGCCAGAGCGGCACGGTCGGTGGGCTCGAGTGCGACCAGGTTGACCTGCTCGGTCATGTACCGCTTAACGAGGTCAGCGCCAGTCCGTCTCGCGGCGCCGATGTCTGGGGCTTTGTCGACCTGAACACGAATCGCGAATACGCGATCATGGGCTACGGCACCGGCACGGCCGTGTTCGACATCAGCGACCCAACGTCGCCACGGGAGGTCGGCTTCGTTGACGGCCAGTCAACGGTCTGGCGAGACATCAAGGTCCATCAACGCTACAGCGCCACGTCAGAGCGGTTCGAAGCTTTCGCCTACGTGACCACGGACGGCGCCGGCGATGGCCTTTTCGTCATCGACATGACGGACTTGCCCCACCGCATTTCCCGAGTCAGCTACGCGAGCGACTTCTCCGCCGCGCACAACGTTTTTGCGATCAACTCCGATTATGCGACCGGACTGCCTATCAAAGGTGATCGGCCAGGGTTGATCGTCGCCGGCTCGAACAACGGCACCGGCGTTTTCCGCAGCTACAGCCTGGATGCCGCCGACAGCCCGTTCTTCGAGGACATGCCGCCGTCCGGCGAGTCGAACTGTCCGGGCAACGACGGATGCTACATGCATGACGCGGCCTCGATGATTATCGACGACAGCCGGATCAGTCAGTGTCCGAACGCGACGACCTATTGCGAAGTTCTGTTCGACTTCAATGAATCCACGGTCGACCTGTGGGACGTGACCGATGCGGCGGACCCGGTTCGGCTCAGCCGCACCCCGTATTCGAATTCCCGCTACACGCATTCCGGTTGGCCGTCTGAAGACAAGCTGACGCTGTTCCTGCACGACGAACTCGACGAACGCGACCTCAACCTGAACACGACGCTGCGTTCTTTCTCGATCGCCGATCTGTCGGCACCCCGGCTGATCGGCGTCTATACCGGTGCGAATGACTCGATCGATCACAACGGCTTCGTTCGTGGTAATCGTTATTACATGTCGAACTACAGCGACGGACTCACCGTTCTCGACATCACGAATCCGGCAAGCCCGACCCGGGTCGGATTCCTCGACACCTACCCGGCGCCGGCCGGTTCCAGTTTCGTCGGCGCGTGGGGAGCCTTCCCGTTCTTCCCGAGTGGTTTCGTCGCCATCAGCGATATCGATAGCGGGCTATACATCGCCGAAGACCAGACACTCGGTGTCGCTCAGGGATCGCTGTCATTCTCATCACCGTCATTCGGTGTTTCGGAGGGTGGCTCGGCCAGCCTCAGCGTCGACCGTAGCGGCGGCAGTACCGGTGCAATCAGCGTCGACTACGAGATAATCAGCGCGAGCGGCGGCGAGAACGACATCGCGGCGAGTGGCAGCCTCAGCTGGGCAGACGGCGACGGCGGTGCCAAGTCGATCAGCATCGACGCGCTGGTAGACGGGCAGTCCGAAGCTCTCGAGCAATTGATCGTTCGCCTGATCGCGCCCGAAGGCGGCGCCACGCTGTCGGCGCCTGCCGAAACCATGCTGTACATCGGCGACAGCGGCGCCAGCTCACTAGTCCAGTTCGACAGCGACCGCATCGTTATTGCCGAACGCGGCTTCGCCACGGCGGTCGCCGTCGTTGAGCGCGGAGGCAGCGCGGTCGGTGCAATCAGCGTGGACTACACCGTGACCGACCTGGGAGCCACGTCGGGCAGCGACTACTCGGGCCCGATGAGCGGCACGCTCTCTTGGGCTGACGGCGATGCGAGACCGCAATGGATCGAGTTCCCGATCAACGACGATGGCTCCGGCGAATCGACCGAAGAATTCGAGATTCTCCTGTCTAACCCCCAGGGCGCGAGCCTCGGGTCCAAGCCCGGCGTTACGATCGCAATCCAGGACGCTGACGGCGCCAACGCGGCACCGAGTGCGAACGCCGGTCCCGCCAGAACGGTCGGTGGCGGGGCTAACGTGACGCTGGACGGTTCCGCGTCTACCGACCCCGACGGCGACACGCTGAGCTATGCCTGGACCCAGACGATGGGACCGACGATATCGATCGCCAACTCGGGCAGCGCCAGGGCCAGTTTCACGGCGCCCTCCGTGACTGCAGACACCTTGTTCCAGTTCCAGCTGGAGGTGTCAGACCCCAGTGGCGCGTCCGATACTGCCAGCGTCGCGATTACCGTCTCGGCACCATCGGCAGCCCCGCCGCCGACATCCTCAGGTGGGGGTGGCGGCGGTGGCGCAGCGTCGTGGTTGCTGATACTACTCGGTGGCTGCTGGCTGCTGCGTCGCAGGCGATCGGCCTGAACGCGGCGCCCATTGCCGGTTTCGCCGCCGCGCTGCTGATGCTCAGCGGCTGCGCGGGATACCAGGTCAGGGACGCAAGCCGCGAACTGGGCGGCACACTGGCAGAAAGCCTGTTTCATCTTGCCGTCGGTGGGCCGGAGGCACTGGCTGATCTCAGCGAAAGCAAGAAAGAGCGTCAACGGATGGCGTACTACAATTCGCTGACACCTGAACAACGTGAGGCGAAACGGGAACGCCGAATGGAGCGGCGCAGAGAGCTGGACACGTGGGATCGCTACGACGAGTTAACGTCCATCGAACGGCGATACGGATTGATCGTCGATGAGTCCGGCGTGCCGCTGAGAATGCCCGTCGAGTCGGCGCAAAACACCGGTCCCTTCACACCGATGAATCCCGCGCCGCAGTAGGCGCAACGCGGATGCGCGCTTCCGCCAAAGGTGACCTGAAACCCGTCTGCTGCCTGCCCTTCCGATTGTCGGGCGGCGGTCGCTTGGTGATCTTCTGCGCTCCCGGACCCTATCGTTAGTCGAAGGGACGCCTTTTGATGATCGTCTGCTTCCTGCCTCGCGGTTATTCGAAGGGGTGACGTTTGACAATCGTTTGCTCGCGATCCGGACCCGTTGAGATGATGTCGACCGGCACACCGGCCAGTTCCTCAATTCGAGCGAGGTAATCGCGCGCCTTCTGTGGCAGGTCCGACTCATTCGTGATGCCGACTGTCGACGTCTGCCAGCCGTCCCACTCCTCGTAGACCGGCTTGCACTCCGCGAAGCGGTCGATGAGCACCGGCACACCTGTGATGCGCTCGCCATCGATCTCGTAGCCGACGCAGATCTGGATCTTCTGCAGTTCGTCGAGAACGTCGAGCTTCGTGACGCACAGACCCGAAACGCTGCTGTTGATGATTGACCGCCGCAGAGCGACGGCGTCGAACCAACCGACCCGTCTCGCCCTGCCGGTGGTCGCGCCGAACTCGGCACCGGCGGCGGCGATGTGCTCACCCTGATCGTCAAAGAGTTCGGTCGGGAAGGGTCCGGCACCGACACGCGTCGTGTAAGCCTTGACGATGCCGACGATGTAGTCGAGGTCCAGCGGCCCGATGCCGGTGCCACTGCTCGCGGCGGCTGCTACGGTGTTGGACGACGTCACGAACGGATACGTGCCGTGGTCAATATCCAGGAACGTGCCCTGCGCACCTTCGAACAGGATGCCCTTGTCCGTCTGGCCCAAGTCGCTAAGAACCTGGGTAACGTCCGTCGTAATCGGGGCAATAACCTCCGCTGCGGCCAATGCAGAGTCCAGCGTCTCGGCAAAGTCGACGGTGTCGGTCTTGAAATAGTGCTTCAACAGGAAGTTGTGATAGTCCAGGAGCTCGCCCAGCTTCGCCGCGAATTTTTCCCGCACGAACAGGTCCGATACGCGCAATCCCCGTCGCGACACCTTGTCTTCGTAGGCCGGGCCGATTCCGCGGCCCGTCGTACCAAGGGCGGCTGAGCCCTTGGCCTTCTCACGCGCGAGATCCAACGCGGCATGGCTCGGCAGTATCAGCGGGCACCCCGGGCTCACCTTCAGGCGGTCGAAGACCGGCACACCGCTCTCGACGAGCGCATTGGCTTCGCTGATCAGCGCGTCCAGCGACAGGACGACGCCATTGCCGATCAGGCAGCTGACGCCTTCTCTGAGAATTCCGGAGGGTATCAGGTGGAGAACGGTCTTCTCACCGTTGATGACCAGCGTATGACCAGCGTTATGTCCGCCTTGAAAACGCGCTACGGCAGCGGCGCGGTCGGTAAGAAGATCGACGATCTTCCCCTTGCCTTCGTCGCCCCACTGCGTTCCGACGACAACGACGTTCTTTCCCATTCCTGATTCCCTAAAGCGCTGGCCGCAGCTTTCAGCCGCGCGCCAGGAACAACAGGCCGAGCCCGGCGATCATGGTCACCAGGCCAACCACCCGCAGGTGATTGTCACTTAGCTCGGACATCTGCGCCACTATTTGTCGATACAGTCTCGGGCCGACGAACGGGATCATGCCTTCGATGACGAGAAACAGCGCAAAAGCCGTCAGTATCTCGGCCATCATCGAGACTGATCCCGCGGCCGCGGCATACCGCTAGTCAGTCCGCGAGCGGTTCAGGTAGCGGAAGAACTCGTTGTCGGGGCCCATGACGAGAATGTCGCCGGCGTTACCCATCGAACTCTTATAGGCCTCGATGCTGCGGTAGAACGCGTAGAACTCGGGATTCTGATTGTAGGCGTTCGCGTAGATCTCGGCCGATCGGGCGTCACCGCGGCCACGAATCATCTCGGACTCCCGGCGGGCGTCGGCAAGGATGATGGTCTTTTCACGGTCGGCCTCGGCTCGAATCTTCTCGGCGGCTGCTTCACCCTCGGAACGAAGTTCCTCGGCGATACGGGCACGCTCAGCCGACATCTGCGCGTACACAGCGTTCTTCACGTTGTCCATCAACTCAACCTGCTTCACTCGGAAGTCGACGAGTTCGACGCCCAGATCCTGCGCCGTCGCCGCCGCCGTCACGAGCATGTCTCGCATCAGGTCGGCGCGCTCAACCGAGATCGCCTCGGCGACCGTGCGCTTACCGAACTCGGTGACGACCGCGTTCTTGATGATCTCCGACAGGCGCTGGTCGGCCGCGATGCGGCTGCCGCCCGTCGACGTGTAGAAACGCAGTGCGTTGACGATTCTGTACTTGACGAAGAAATCGACGCGCAGAGCACGCTTCTCCGCCGTGAAAACGCGTTCCGGTCGATCGGAGATCGTCAGGATCTGCTTGGGGAACTTCCGTACCGTGTCGATCAGCGGGATTTTCCACTTCAGGCCGGGTTCCTCGTAGGACTCCACGACCTCACCCAGTCGAATCTTGATGGCCTGGTCGCGCTCATTGACCGTGAACAGCGTTAACCCGGCCAGGACGATAACGATACCGCCGATGACCAATATCCTGAATGCTCCACTGCTCATTAGCGTGTCCTCCGTTCGCGAGACGTGTCTCGTGAATCAGTTCTGGTGTTTTCTTCGAACGTCGTCGAGGGTTCCAGCGATCCGGTGAGTTCGGTGCCCGGTGAGCGTCGCCCCTGTTGTTCGAGAATCTTGTCGATCGGCAGGTACATCAGGTTGCCGCTGCCATCCGAGTCGAGAATGACTTTGTTCGAACGCCGATACACGTCTTCGATTGCTTCGATGTAGAGGCGATCGCGCGTGACCCTCGGCGCCTTCTCGTATTCTTCGAGCAGCGCAGTAAAGCGAGAGGCCTGGCCCTCTGCGTCGCGCGTCACGCGATCCTCGTAGGCGCGTGCGTCCTCGATGATGCGTGCCGCTTCACCGCGGGCCCTCGGAATGATGTTATTCGCGTAACGCTCGGCTTCCAACTTGAAGCGGTCGCTGTCGTTACTCGCTTTCTGCGTGTCGTTGACCGCCGCCTGCACCGGTTCCGGGTAGTCGAGGTTGATGATCGAGATCGACGTCAGCGATATACCAGTCTCATACTGGTCCAGCGTCGCCTGCAACGTGTCACGCGTTCGTGCAGCAATCTGGTCACGCTCTCCGGTTACGAGCGACTCGAGCGTGCTCGTGCCGACCACTTCGCGAAGTGCACTCTCGGTCACGTCGCGCAGCGTGGCATCCGGGTCGAGGACTTTGAAGCTGAAGTCAAAGACATCGGCACGGCGGTACTGGACAACCATCTGGATCGAGACGTACTGCTGGTCAGCGGTAAGCATGTCGGTCTTGAACTGGTAATTCTGTACGGCGTTGGCGTTAACGATGTCGACAACCTCAATCGGGAACGGGAGGTGCCAGTGCAGGCCGGGCATCGTGGTCTTCGTGTACGCACCGAATCGCTGTACAACGCCGCGCTCGGCCTCGTCGACGCGATAGAATCCGGTGAACGCCCACGCGACCAGCAGCAAGACAATCAGGATGATTCCGCCTCCGGCGTTGTTCTGCGACTTGCCGCCGCCGAACAAGCCACCGAATCGACGCTGCCAGTCCTGCACGATCTTGTCGAGATCGTTAGGCTGGCCTCCGTCGCGATTCCACGGATCCTTTCCGTTTCCAGGTTCGTTCCAGGCCATTTTTCTACTCAGTCAGAGTTTGCCGCCACTGCCGCCTCGTCGACCGGCAATGGTTCCAATAAGTGTTCTTCGAGGTCTTCTCGCTTGAAGAGGCGACGTAAGTCCCTTTCCGCCAATTTCAACTCCAGAACCCAGCGCCCATCGTCTGACGTGGATTCGTTGACGATCGCCCCGAGCTCGTACAGCTTGGCTCGGATTCTTCCCTGATCCGGAGCCAGCCGAATGATACCAGTGATTGTCGCCGGTTTTAGCCGTTCGCCGATGGTTTCGAGCAATAAATCGACGCCTTCACCCGTCTGTGCCGACAGCCAGACCGCTCTACCCTCGCCAGTCTGCCTGTTGTTAACGCGCGGCGTGAGTTCCAACATGTCTATCTTGTTATAGACACGAATCTGCGGCACGCGTTCAGCGTCCAGCTGCTTCAACACCGAATTAACTTGCCTGACCCGCTGCCAGCGGTTGGGATCGCTTGCGTCGATGACATGCAGGATCAAGTCAGCCTCACGTGCTTCCTGCAGCGTCGATCGGAACGCGGCGACGAGTTCGTGTGGCAGATCGCGAATAAAGCCCACGGTGTCCGCCAGGACGATGGCCTGACCGCCGGGCAACTCCACCCGCCTGACGGTCGGATCCAGCGTGGCGAACAGTTGGTCCTGCACGTAGACGCCGGCGTCGGTCAGTTTATTGAACAACGTCGACTTGCCGGCATTCGTGTAGCCCACCAGCGCCACCGTCGGAATCTCGGCGCGAACGCGATTCTGTCGATTCATTGTGCGCCGGGTGTCGACATGCTCGAGTCGAGACTTCAGTTGCTTGATACGCGCACCGAGCAGCCGACGGTCAGTCTCCAGCTGCGTTTCGCCAGGGCCACGCAGTCCGATACCGCCCTTCTGCCGCTCGAGGTGGGTCCAGCCGCGCACCAGGCGCGTCGACAGGTGCCTGAGCTGAGCGAGCTCGACCTGTAGCTTGCCCTCGAAGCTCCTGGCACGCTGCGCGAAGATATCCAGTATCAGCCCCGCGCGATCAAGCACCCGGCACTTCAACTCCTTCTCCAGGTTTCGTTCCTGGCTGGGGTTGAGCGGTGTCGAGGAGATGACGAGTTCTGCGTGTTCGGCATGGATCAGCGCCTTCAGCTCGTCCAGCTTGCCCTTGCCGATGAAGTAACGTGGATCGGGCCGCTTGCGGGCGCTGACAATTTCGCCCACGAGCACAGCACCTGCAGAGCGCGCCAGTTCGGCGAACTCTTGCTGTTCCAAATCATCGGGTGCGCCGTCCGGACCAGCGTGAACGAGGACTGCCCGTTCGCCGCTTTGCGGTCGCTCAAACAATAACGACCTCCTTGAACGGCTCGTTCAGGCTAGTCGTCACTGGCCCCGTCGTCATCGGGGAGTGGCAGACGAACATTTCGGGACGGAACCACCGTCGAGATTGCATGCTTGTACACCATCTGGTTAACGCTGTTCTTCAAGAGCACAACAAACTGGTCGAATGAGTCCACCTGTCCCTGCAGCTTGATGCCGTTGACCAGGTAGATCGATACAGGAACCTTCTCCTTGCGCAATATGTTGAGGAAGGGGTCCTGCAAGCTTTGCCCTTTAGCCATAGTGGGGTCTCCTTTGTTCTTTTTCTTTTTGATTTGAACCCGCTATCCGGTGGCGCCGGATGCCCGTACGCGAAGTTCAGCCTAAGCGAAAAAAATAGTATCACAGGCCCATATGCAGGCCAGCGACAATCATGGCAGTTTTTCCGCCAACAATGCGTCAATAGTGTCGATTGTGCCGGAATCAAGGGCATCGAAGACGGATAAGTCCTTTTCCGACCGCATCCAGGTAATCTGCCTTTTGGCCAGCTGCCGCGTGGCATACAGCGTCTTTTCCGCGGCCCGGTCGCGACTCGTTTCACCGGCGAGGTACTCCCAGAACTGTCGATAGCCGACGGATCGCATCGAAGAGTGCTCGCGAGTCAGCCCCTCGCGCTTCATAAGCATTCTAACTTCTGCTTCTAAATTATTGTTTAACATGATTTTTAGACGTTCTTCGATGCGCTCGTGTAGCAGTTCGCGTGGCTCCACGACCAGGCCCAGTTTCAGGAAGTCGATATCCATCCCTGTACCAGCGGGCTGAGCCTGCCAGTCGCTGAGCGACCGGCCGCTGACCAGGAAGACCTCCAGCGCACGCTGGATTCTCTGGCTGTCATTCGGATTGATACGGGCGGCGGATTCGGGGTCGTGGACGGCCAGGCGCTCGTGCAGAACCGGCCAGCCGAGCCTTCCGGCCTCTTCGTCCAGCTCGGCACGGATCGCCTCGTCTGCCTCGGGCAGGTCGGCGAGTCCCGCGGTCAATGCGCGGAAATACATCATCGTGCCGCCCACCAATAAAGGCAGCTTGTCGCCGTCCCGAATCTCCTTGATCGCTTGCCGGGCGTGCCGGACAAAGTCGCCCACGGAGAACGAATCTTCAGGATCACGGATATCGATCAGCCGGTGCGGCGCCTTTTCGAGCGTCTCCGGATCCGGCTTCGCCGTTCCGACGTCCATGCCGCGATAGACCAGCGCCGAATCGACACTGATCAGCTCGATGGGCAGGCGTTGGGCCAGCGCGACGGCGACGTCAGTCTTGCCTGATGCGGTTGGTCCCATCAGGCAAACGGCCAGTGGTTTCACTTAGCGCCCTCGCAGGAACAGGCGGTCGAGCTCCGGCATTGACAGCGCGGTCCACGTCGGACGACCGTGGTTGCACTGGTCGGCACGCTCGGTCTGTTCCATCTCACGCAGCAGCGCGTTCATTTCGTTGATACTCAGGATTCGATTCGCGCGTACCGACGTGTGGCAGGCCATCGTCGCGAGGTAGTCGTGCACCGCGTTCTCGACCCGGCTACTCTGGCCGGCTTCTCCGAGGTCGGAGAGTACGTCGCGCAGCAGTGTCTCCGCATCGCTGTCCTTCAGTAGTGCGGGAACCTCTCGGATCATCAGCTGCGTTGGGCCCGCCCTGTCGACGCGCAAACCGATCGACTCCAGCGTGTCGCTCAGCCGTTCCACGAGGTCGGCCTCGTTTTCCGAGACCCGCACCGGCGCAGGCACAAGCAGTGGCTGTCGCACCATCGTGCCCTCGTCGAAGTTCTTCTTGAGCTTCTCGTAGACAATACGCTCATGCGCTGCATGCATGTCGACGATGATCAGCCCGTCCGCGTTCTCCGCAAGGATGTAAACGCCCGCCAGTTGCGCCAGTGCATAGCCCATCGGCGGTATTTCCGCATCGTCGGCCGGCTGAACGGGGGCGCTGACGGCCGTGGCGTGCTGATAGACGGCAAGCGTGTCCCTGATGGCCGAGCGGTCGTCCCGCGATGGCAGCGGCATCCGGGATTGCAGGTACGCGGTCGGCTGCGGGTCGGAATAGCCGACAGCATGCAGGGTCGGTGACTGCGCGTGCCCGCCGGGTCGCGTGTCCCTCAGCACCGTCTCGAGGCTCTGCGAGACGAAGCCGTGAACGCGCCGACTGTCCCGGAAGCGAACCTCGAGCTTGGCGGGGTGCGCGTTGGCGTCGACGGTCGCCGGGTTGATACTCAGGCTCAGCACGTAGGCCGGGTATCGTCCGTGGAACAACACGTCCCGATACGCGTGACGGGCGGCATGCGCCAGCGTCTTGTCGGTCACGCTGCGTCCGTTTACGAACCAGTACTGGAGGTCCGGCTGGCTGCGATTGAAAGTGGGCAACCCGACCCAGCCAGATATCGCCGTGTCGTCCACCTGGCGTTCGATGAGCACGCTTTGCCCGGCGAAGGTGTCTCCACAGATCCTCGCCACGCGCGCGAGCCTGGCGTCTTCGGAATCTGCCGGATCCAGTTGCAGCACTACGCGCCGGTTGTGTGTCAGCGTGAAGCCGACGTCGGGCCGGGCTAACGCCAGCCGCCGCAGCCACTTCTCAATGTGACCAAACTCGGTGCGCTCCGTACGCAGGAACCGTCGACGTGCCGGTGTGTTGTAAAACAGCTCGTGAACCTCGACGGTCGTCCCCACCGGGTGTGCAGCCGGGGCCGGCGCGGACAGCGCACCGCCATCGGCGTCTACCCGCCAGCCGGTATCGGCGTCTGCCGTTCGCGAGGTCATCGACATGCGTGAGACTGATGCCACGCTCGGCAGCGCTTCGCCCCTGAACCCGAGCGAGACGACCGATTCGAGGTCCTCCAGGCTCGTGATCTTGCTGGTCGCGTGACGCGACAGCGCGAGTGCCAGTTCACCGCGAGCGATGCCGCAGCCATCGTCGCGAACGCGAATCAGCTTCTCTCCGCCGTTGATCACGTCCACGCTGATCTTTTTCGCCCCCGCATCCAGGCTGTTTTCGACCAGCTCTTTCAGCACGGACGCCGGCCGCTCGACGACTTCGCCGGCGGCTATCTGGTTGATCAGGTGGTCAGGGAGTTGCTGGATTGGCATGAACGAATGCAGGGCGGCGAGAAAAGCCCTGCATTTTTTCAGATTGCCGGTCGAAAGTCAGTTTTATGAGGGAAGTTCGAATCGCGTGCGACGCGAGTGGCCTGCATCGATCTTCGTTAAGAGCCAGCGACCACGGGGATTTTCAGTGTCTGGCCGACGCGGATGCGATCGCCATTAAGTCGGTTCGCGCTGCGAATCGTCGCCTGGCTGACGTTATAGCGCTCCGCAATCTCGGACAGCGTATCGCCACGAGCGATTCGGTGCTTAACCTGGCGAACCGGCCCTTGCCGGAGCTTCATCGCGATCTGCGTGTCGGGCGGCGGATTGCGATAGAAGTAGTTCCTGACGCCATTGAGAATGGCGTTCGACAGCCGATCCTGATGCGCGCTGCTGCGCAGCTTCCGCTCCTCGTCAGGGTTCGAGATGAAGGCAGTCTCGATCAGGATGGACGGCATGTCGGGCGACTTCAGCACGAGGAATCCCGCTTGCTGGACCTTACTGCGATGCGTTCTCGTTACGGTGCCCAGCTCATCGATGACCGCCTGGCCGACATCGAGGCTCGCACTGAGTGCCGCATTCTGCGACAGGCTAAACAGAACCTGCGCAAGCCCTGCCTCTTTGTCCTGCAGCTTCACGTCCCCGATTCTCGCGTTCTCGCGCTTGGCCAACTGCGCGGCAGCCTCGTCACTTGCGCCTTTCAGAGACAAGGCATAGACCGACGCGCCGCGCGCGCGCGGATCGTTGACCGCGTCGGCATGCACGGAGATGAAGAGATCGGCACGGTTCTTCCGCGCGATGCCCATGCGGTTGCGGTGCTCGACGTAGACGTCGCGGTCACGGATCAGGACCGCGCGCATGCCGGGCTCCCTGTTGATCTTGTCGGCCAGTCGTTTGCTGATCGCGAGCACGATGTCCTTCTCGCGAGTCTTGCCCCGACCCAGTGCACCCGGATCGCGTCCGCCGTGCCCCGGGTCGATCGCCACAACGATGTCACGCCCGCTGCGATAGCGTTCGGACGCACGCTTGACTGCCGTGGGCGCTCCTTCGCGATGCAGGTCAATGACGAGGCGATTGCCATACTGGCTGTTGGGTTTCACGGTGAAGCTCCGCGAACGTATCGCCGTATTCAGGTCCAGGACGACACGCAGCTTCCCGTTTTGCTGCCGGGCGCTTCGGATCGATCGGACCGACCCTACGCCGTCGGGCATCTTCTGCAGCTTCTTGGACAGCTGGCCGGACTTCAGGTCGACGACGAGCCGATCCGGCGCGCGGAGCGTGAATATGTTGTGCTGGACCGGGCTGCTCAGATCGAGGACGACGCGGGTCTTATCGTTCTCCGCCCAGATTCGGATGTTTTCGACCGTGGTGCCTGCGTTTGCCGTCATCGCAGACAGCAGCAGGCCGATCAGTAAGAGTAGATTTCCTCGACGCATATCCCCAGGCACGGCGTGTCGATCCGTATTATGTCGCGCCAGTATACGAGAAAAACCGGTAATTCCAAGAGTTTTTGGTTCAAAATTAGACACATAACGGAATTACTTAAACTGGATAACTAAGTGTTGGGGTTGATCGGCAGGCTAGCCACAACATCAGCCCCCCTCGCGCTCAAACCGGCAATCTCAGCCTCGCGGCCCTCTCCGTCATACCGCAGCGTCAGCTTGAGGTCGGCAGTGGCGGACAAACCGGGGGCTCTCTCGGCCCATTCGATCAGCCGGCAGCCATCGTCGAGATCGCTCCATCCCAGGAAATGAAGCTCCTCCTCGGCGGCGATGCGATACAGGTCGACGTGGTAGACCTGGCCTCGATCCAGCGAATAGGGCTCCACGAGCGTGTACGTCGGGCTCGGCACAGCGCCATCGTGACCGAGCGCTCGAATCAATGCTCGCGCGAACGTCGACTTCCCCGCGCCAAGTTCCCCCGTTAGCAATACGGTCCATCCACCAACGTCTGCAGGCAGGCTCGCTGCCACGTCCTCTGCCAACGCTTCCGTAGCAGCTGCGTCGGATAGCCCGATCTTCACGGATTGACAACAAACCGCAGGTTGTCGATCAAATCCGAAGCCATCAGGCCCCGCTCGCCATCGAGGCTGGCCAGGTCGCCGGCCGCGGCGTGCGTCTGAACGCCCGCCGTTGCTGCGAGCGTCGGTTCCAGCCCCTGCCCCAGGAGCGACGCAATGATCCCGGTCAGCGCATCGCCCATACCGGGCGCTGCCATGCCAGGATTGCCGGCGGTGCACAGCCAGGGCGGACCGTGCCCGTCGTTGACCAGCGTTCCCGCGCCCTTAAGGACGGCTACGCCGCCGTAGCGAATCTGCAGCTGCTGCGCGGCCGCAACGCGATCACTCTGTACATCGGTCGTGGACGCGCCGAGCAGGCGCGCTGCCTCTCCGGGGTGCGGCGTGATGATTCGGTGATCCGACGGGTCCTGGTGCTGCGCCAGCAGATTCAGGGCATCTGCGTCCCAGACCGCCGGTAAGCGACTGCTCGCGACGACCTCGTGGACGGCGACCGACCAGTCGCTTTGCCCGAGCCCCGGACCAAACGCCACGACCTCTACCTTCTCGAGCAGGGCTTTGAGTTCGTCCGGACCCGAGACTGCATGGCACATCAACTCGGGTCGGCCGATCGCGATGGATGAGGCGTGCGACGGATGCGTCGCGACGCTGACGCGGCCGCTCCCTGTTCGGAGTGCCGCTTCGCCGCAGAGACGCACGGCACCCGGCATACCCGGACCGCCACCGACGACGAGGACGTGTCCGAAGTCGCCTTTGTGCGTCGTTCTCCCGCGAGGCGGGAGAACGTCATCCAGCACATCGTGCGGGATGGTCTGCATCACCGCATCGGCGCCTTGGTAACAGGCCTCCGGTACGCCGATCGTGTCCAGGTCGAGCTGACCACAGGCGTCGGGGCCGTCCTCGATGAACATGCCGGCTTTCCATCCGACGAAACTGCGTGTCATGTCAGCACTGACGGCTACACCCATGATGCGCCCCGTATCCCCATTGAGCCCGCTCGGGATGTCCACGGACGCGACGGGCAGGCCGGAGTGGTTGATTGCATGTATGGCGTCCGCGTAGTCGCCGGCAACGTCCCGATCCAGTCCGCTGCCAAGGATCGCGTCGATGACGAGGTCGCCGTCGCCCGGCAACTGGCCTTTCCAGGCGTCGACAGAACCGCCGGCATCGACGTAATCGTCGAAGGCCTTTCTTGCGTCGCCGCCGAGCTTGTCCGGATCCGACAATGCGATGACCGAGTGCAATCGATCGCTCTTGAGCGCGAGCGCCGCGACGACGTATCCGTCGCCGGCGTTGTTACCGCCCCCACAAACGATGACCCAGTGCCGTGCGTCCGGCATGCGCTCGAAGACGGACTCGAACAATCCGCCGCCCGCGCGTCGCATCAAGTCATACCCGGGAATCCCGTGCGTCTCGATGGCACATCGATCCAGGCCGCGAACGGCGTCGACTGAATACAACTGACTGGCTACGTAAGACATCGCCTTGATTATACTGTGACTCGGCGAGGAACAGACTCAGGGAATACAGCTATTGGATTTAATCAAGCTCAAGCGGGACATCGAGGCCTGGGCAGCCGAGCTTGGTTTCCAGGATATGGGTGTCAGCGACACCGACCTGACCGCTGCCGGGGAGCGGCTGAACGCCTGGCTCGAACGCCGCTATCACGGCGAGATGGATTACATGCAGAAGCACGGCAGCAAGCGTTATGAGCCGGCCGAGCTCGTTCCCGACACGATTCGGATCATCTCGGTTCGAATGGACTACCTCGCCGCACCACAGCGGGAAGCGATCGATAAGCTGGATCACCCGACGCTCGCCTACGTCTCTCGCTACGCGCTGGGCCGCGACTACCACAAGGTGCTTCGGTCCCGACTGCAGAAACTGGCGAACAAGATCGAGGCGTCGACCGGGCCTTTCGGCTACCGTGCATTTGTTGACAGCGCACCCGTGCTCGAGAAGCCGATTGCGGAGAAAGCCGGGCTGGGCTGGATTGGAAAACACACGAACCTGATCAATAGCAATGACGGCAGCTGGTTCTTTCTGGGTGAGCTGTATACGGACCTGCCGCTGCCTGTAGACGAACCCGCGACCGAACACTGCGGCAGTTGCCGAGCCTGCATCGACGTTTGTCCGACTGACGCGATCGTCGCGCCCTTCCAGCTCGATGCCAGGCGTTGTATCTCGTATCTGACAATCGAACACGGCTCAGCGATCCCCGAGGAGCTTCGCAAGCCGATCGGGAATCGGATCTATGGCTGCGACGACTGCCAGCTTTTCTGTCCCTGGAACAAGTTCGCCAAGCCGACGGGCGAGACGGACTTCGCGCCAAGACACGGGCTCGACGACGTGGAGCTGACCGAGCTTTCCCGATGGGACGAAGAGACCTTCCTTGAACGAACGCAAGGCAGTGCAATTCGACGTATCGGCCATGAACGCTTCCAGCGAAACATCGCGGTCGCACTCGGCAACGCCGAGCCTTCTCCCGACGTCATGCAAGCAATCGACGGACTCGCTACGAGTCCCTCACCGCTGGTCAGTGAACACGCGAACTGGGCGAAAAAACAGCACGACAACTAGTGCCGTTTTCGCGACTTGTCGCTGCCCGTTTCCGGTACCGGATCTTGGACGCGCAGAAACGACAAATGTGCGCCCGGCCGCACGCGTCAGGATTAAGTTTTTCTAGCAAAAACATAAGTTTATGCCGACAAGCGTCGCCGGTTTGGAAGCTCGAGATCCTGTAGGACGCGCCTTCGAGCCAGGCAATAGATAGTTCCTGAACCGGAATTCTGTGTCCCAGTCGTTATTATTTGTCACACAAATTCGCCAAACTCCCTGCAATTTGACGGCCGAGGCCCTTGGGGAGGCCCTCGTCAAGACCTTACGAGGTGGCAGTGGTTCAGGTTATATCGATCAATTCGGACTACAAGCGCTCGCTGCTGGAGGGACTCGAGCTCTTTACCGGGGTAGAACCCGACGATGTCGCCGACCTGTTGCAGGCCTGTGACCGGCGAGACCTTGCAGCCGGCGAACTGTTGCTGTCGCCCGGCACTCCGAACGAGCATGTCTATATCGTTCTGGCCGGCGCACTCAATGTGCATGTCGGATCACCGTCGGCGACGCCGCTAACGACCATGGAAGCCGGCGCCTGTGTCGGCGAGATGTCGATCATCGAAAGCCGTGATCCGTCCGCATTCGTTATCGCCAGAGAATCGACTCACCTGCTGGTCATTCACCAGACCCTGCTCTGGGAGATGGTCCACGCGTCGCATGAGTTCGCCAAGAACCTGCTGGTTGTCATGTCCGAACGCATCCGCAGCCACAACCGCGTCATTGCAGACAGCTACGGCGAGTTGCGCAAGGTCGAGCAGCAGGCAACACAGGACGCTCTGACCGGGTTGGGCAATCGTCACTCGATGCAGGCGGTGTTTCCGACCGAGATCAGCCGCTGCCTGCAGGAAGGCGAGACGGTCTCATTGATCATGATCGACGTCGACAATTTCAAGACGTTCAACGACAAGTTCGGGCACATCGCCGGCGACCGGGCATTGAAGGCGGTTGCCGCCGTCCTGGAACAGAAATTTCGCCCCTCCGACATCATCGTACGCTATGGCGGTGACGAGTTCGCCGTGCTGCTGCCACGAGTCGGGCTTGCGGACGCAACCGAGGTTGCCGAGCGGGTTCGTTTAACGGTCAGTGGCACAACAGCGGACGGCAGCGATTCCCTGATCCAGATCCCGGTACGAATCTCAATGGGTATCGCGGAGATCTATGAGAACGGCGGCCTCGACTCCCTGATTCAGGATGCCGACGCGGCCCTGTACCGCGCGAAGCGAGCGGGCCGCAACACGATTTCCAGCTAGCGACTGTCGGCTGTCCCTATATCGTCACGACAACGTTATCGAGCAACCGCGTCTTTCCCATCATCGCGGCCGCGAGAACGACGATCTCGTCGCAGTCCCTGTCCGGCACCTGCATGTTTTCCGCACGCCGGATCGCGACGTAGTCGACATCGAAACCAGCCTCGCTCAGGCGCGATCGACCGTCTTCCTCGAGCGCGGCATAGTCTTGCTGGCCGTCCTGAACCTCACTTGCGATATCCGACAGCATGGCGTAAAGCTCTGGCGCGGCCGCTCGCTCCTCATCGCTCAGGAACTGGTTCCGCGAACTCATGGCCAGACCGTCGTCTTCACGAATAGTCGGAGCAGTAATGATACGCGTCGGGAAGTTCAGGTCCTCCGTCATACGCCGAACAATCAGCTGCTCCTGGAAGTCCTTCTGGCCGAAGACGGCCACATCCGGTTGTACGAGCGCGAACAGCCGCGCGACAAGACCCGTAACGCCGTCGAAATAGCCCGGGTGGCGCGCGCCACAGAAGTCGTCCTTAAGGCTGGGCACTACGACCCTTGCGGCATCGTCGAGACCGAACGGATAGATACCATCGAGTTGCGGCGCGAAGACGGCATCCACATTCAGTTTTCTGAGCCTGAGACAGTCTTTCTCGAGGCTGCGGGGATACGCGTCGAAATCCTCGACACGATCAAACTGCGTCGGATTGACAAAAATGGACACAATGACTCGCTCGGCGTTCTCGCGCGCCAGCTCGACGAGACTCAGGTGACCGGCATGCAGGTTGCCCATAGTCGGTACCAGCGCCACGTGATCGCTGTGGTGTAGCCAGTCCTCGATCAGTTCATGCAGCTCATCTTTTTCTTCAATAACGTCCATTCAGTGTCCTTGGTGACGCCGGCGTTCAAGTGTCTTGGTTTTTTGGGTCCGGAATTGTGATCGTCTTCGCGAAATCTGGTTCGAGTATCGGGATCAGGCGAATGCAGCGGAGACCGGGTTGAAGAAGTGACGACCGCCGGTTGTCTTTTCGATCTGCTCGAACAGCCGCTCGAAGTCCGCCGTATTGTTGACCGGATCGATCTGCGTCGCATTGACGATCAGTAGCGGACCTTCGTCGTAGGCATGAAAATACCGCGCATACGCGTCGGCAAGGCGTTCGAGATAGCGGCGATTCAGACCTCGTTCGAAGTCGCGACCGCGGCCGGCGATGCGCTCCAGCAGCGTATCGACCGATGCCTGCAGGTAAATGACAAGGTCGGGTATCGGCGGCTCGACGGCCAGCTTCTGAGCGATCTGTTCGTAGAGCATCAACTCATCGCTGTCGAGATTCAGCTCCGCGAACAGGCGGTCTTTCGCATAGAGATAGTCTGCAACTCTTACGCTTGCGAAGAGGTCGGGCTGGCGCAACGCTTCGATCTGTCGTGCACGTGAAAACAGGAAGAACATCTGCGCCGGCAAGGCGGCCGATTTGCCCTCGACGTAGAAGCGCTCGAGAAAAGGATTCTCCTTGTCTTCTTCCAGCACGAGGTCGGCGGATAGCGTCTCGGCGAGACGCCTGGCCAGCGCCGTCTTGCCGACCCCGATGGGACCCTCGACAACGATGTACCTCGACGTCTTGTTACTGCTGATCGGCTGAACAGACACCATGAAATCCTCAGGCGATCCGCTCTATCTGCGGTTCGCGGTAATTGACCTCAATCGAAGACAGTGGCCCCAGGCCGGGGATATCGAGGTCCGGCGCGATTTCACTGAGCGGTAACAATACAAAATTCCGCTCCGCGATGCCCGGGTGAGGCACCTCGAGGCCCGGCTCCGAGATCCGGCTGTCCCCGTACACGAGCAGGTCGAGGTCCAGGACCCTCGGCCCCCAGCGCTGGCCGTCACGCTCCCGTCCGTGCGCTCGCTCGACGTGCTGCAATCCGTCGAGCAGATCGTGGGGTGATAGTGTCGTCTCGAGATGCACGGCCGCGTTGATGAAGTCGGGTTGTTCAACCCCGCCGAAAGGCGTCGAACGATACAAAGACGAACGCGCGAGCAGTCGAGACCCTCGTAGCTCCGACAGCCTGTCTATGGCGGCCTCGACCTGTCGAGACGGGTACCCGAGATTGCTGCCAATGCCGATAAAGGCACTGACGATATTGCCATCCATCAAGATGACCCGGCCGTGCTCTTGCCACGCCTGCGGCGCCTGCGCCTGCGACCGTGCTGCGGCGGCTTTTTCAGCACCTGCAACCGGTTGGCGCGGTCCGACGCAGACAGCTTCTGAACGTCAGTCCAGAAATCGGCAAGCTCAGAATCAGACTGCCCCACCTCGGACCGCAGAATCATGAAGTCGTAAGCCGCCCGGAAACGTCGATGTTCAAGCAGCTTCAACGCCCGCTTGCCACGCGTAATCTCAAACCGCGGTTGCAAGGCGAGCATCTCGCGCATCGGAATCGTGAACCGCTTCGGGATAGAGATACGCTTCTGCTGAGCGCCTACCAGTTCATACGCGGCCAGGCTCAATGCCTGCGCCTCCGACATGTGTTCTTTTTCCCGATGCTCTGCCGCCAGGCGAAGACTCGGCTGCCAGAAGAAAACGCCCAGCAGGAACATCGGCGTAATCGACTTGCCGCTTGCGATCCGCCTGTCGGTGTTCCTGAGCGCTGCGAGAATAAACTCCTGGTAACCCGGGTTGGCTTTGAGCTCCTGCGCCGTTGCCGGAAACATCTCTGCAAACAGGCCAAACTCGGAAAGCAACCTGTAGGTCTTCTCAGCGTAGCCAGACTGGAACAGCTTCATGAACTCGTCGAACAGCCGCGCGGCCGGTACGTTGGTCAGCAACCCGACGTGCTCGTGCATCGCCCGCCGTACATCGTCGGCGATTCTAAAATCGAGCTTCGCGGCGAATCGAACCGCACGCAGCATGCGTACGGGATCCTCACGCATCCTCTGCCCCGCCTCACCAATCAACGCGATCTTGCGTTCATCGATATCCTGGCAACCACCCACGTAGTCCCAGATGCTGAAGTCGGCAATGTTGTAGTACAGCGCATTGCACGTGAAGTCGCGACGCCAGACATCTTCCTCGATGGTGCCGTAGACGTTGTCGCGAATGATGCGTCCATGATCATCGTGTTCGACGTCGTCGTGTTTCGAGATTGCCGCCGCGCGGAAGGTAGCGACTTCGATAATCTCGCGGCCAAAACGGACATGCGCCAGGCGGAAGCGTCGGCCGATCAGGCGCGCGTTGCTGAACAGCGCCCGAACTTCATCGGGCGTCGCATCAGTCGCGACGTCGAAGTCCTTCGGGTGCAAACCTACGAGAGCATCCCGAACACAACCACCAACAAGAAAGGCCTGGAAACCGGCTTTGTGCAGCCGGTAGAGCACCTTTAGAGCACTGTCGGAGATGTCTTTGCGAGATACGGTGTGGGCAGCGCGCGAGATTATCTGCGGTGCGTGTTTTTCGGCCGAAGCGTCGTTTGTCAAAGGAATGTTCGATTGTGCATACGGCGCCAATGATAACAGCGCCGACCCGGTGCGACAGGCTCAATTGCGAATGCGCCCCGCAAAGCAGCAAACACTTGAGAATACCGAAAATGCCCGTATACTCTCGCTCCCCGCCAAAAAGAGCGGCACCACGCTCCCTTCGTCTAGTGGTTCAGGACGCCGCCCTCTCACGGCGGTAACAGGGGTTCGAATCCCCTAGGGAGTGCCAAATACAAAAAGACCCGCCTCGGCGGGTCTTTTTGTATTTGCCCTCCCTGCGGAGGATTCAAACCCCGTTCGACAAAACGCGCCAGCGTTTTGGGCGCCGCAGGCGGGCCAAAGGCCCGAAAATCGACCTAAGTCGATTTGAGCCAATCCCCGGGTAGCGTAATCCCCGCCACCCTTGCGACCGTAAGTACCACCCCCGTTCGACAAAACGCGCCAGCGTTTTGGCCGCCGCAGGCGGGTCGCAGACCCGAGACAAAACGCGAAAGCGTTTTGGGCGCCGCAGGCGGGCCAAAGGCCCGAGAATCTGCCTGAGCCGATTCGAGCCAATCGACCTAAGTCGATTCGAGCCAATCGACCTGAGCCGATTCGAGCCAATCCCCTAAGCAGGAGCACCCTTCGACAGCCAGGCAAGTCGCGGCATCCCCAGCACAGCCGACACGACCACCACACCCGAAGCAGCCGCTGCCATCCCCTCGGACCAAACAAACCACGGCGCAAACGCGGCCACCGAATACAGTAACAACTCAATAACAACCCGCACCGGCCCAGGCGTCGCGACAATCACATTGCGTTTGTCACCCGGCGTCGAAAACACGGCAGGCAGTCCGACCAGGGTTACCGCAACCGGAATAATCAGCCATACGGACGCAAGCGCCGCCGCCCAGGGTCCGGCAATCCATGCAATCAGCTCCACCGAGAATCGAAGACCTGCGGATAAGGGCGTGTCGTACGGGTGACGTTCACCTGGTTCCATTTGCCCGGAAGCACCTTGGGGATTGTTCGAATGTCGATACTATCCGGTCAACATTTGATACCGCTAGTTACAGACCGAAACGTTGTCGACCTCGAATAAAAGGTATATTGACCTGACGCAAATCTACCTACCGCAGTCAGGGTGTTTATTGGCTGCAAGGCTCACTAGTGACGTTCCATTTCCGAAACATTTTTTCCGGCAAAGCATCCTCCGACGGAGAGCCACGGCTGCCTGACTCAATCGACATACAGATCCTGGATAGCGTAGCACTCGCGACGTTCGTGAATCCCGCGAGCGTCGAAGAAACCAAGCGAGTCATTCGTTACCTGGCGAACGAGGGTGACTATCGTCGACGCGTCTGGGACCTGAGCAAGATCGAATTCCCCTTCACGGTAGATGAGCTGCGTGACCTCGCTTACTACGGCCGCGACAAGATGGGCGAAATAAGCCGAATCGCGCTCGTCGTTAAAGATACCGTCGGCTACGGGTCACTACGTGCCTTCTCGACATACCGCGAAGGCGACGACTCCGCGCAGTCACGCGTATTCAGAAGCCTCGACGAAGCTATGCAATGGGTCAGGCAATCAGACTGAATCCCTTGCCTTGCCAGACAAACTTCGCCTGTCCCGATTAAACTGCCAGCATGCGACGATTGATGAAATTCCTGCACACGACGGGTTCGTTCGGGCTGGTCGGGGGCATGGTGTCCTTTATGATTCTGCTGAACGCGGCGCCCGACATCGGTTCCCCCGAGTACGCAAGCCTGCGGGCCGGTCTCGACCTGCTCTCCAGCTGGCTGATACTGCCGTCGATGGCGCTGGTGCTGCTGAGCGGCATCGTGGCGATGGCGATTCACTTTCCGTTCCAGAACGCCGGCTGGGTCTGGCTGAAGGCGGTCACGGGGATTCTGTTCTTCGAAGCCACGCTGGCGTCCTTCGATGCACCGGCCGCGCGGGCGGCCGTGGCAACGCAGATGGCCCTCGCCGGCGAGATCTCCCAGACTGAACTTGTCGCCCGGATCAATGACCGGTGGGGCGCATGGTGGGTGTTGTTGACGTTGGCCGGTATGAACGTCGTGCTGGCGATCTGGCGACCGCGCTTTGTTCGGCCGAACCGCAAAAGAGTCGAAGACCAGGAGTCCAGCGTTTCTTGACTGAGTATGGCTGCAACCTATACTGAAACTCACGTAGCGTAATCACAATGCACTTTGTGGTGATCGATAGCGCAGTAAGCCGCACTCATCTTTCCCTCCATTCGTTCTGATCGCTTCCAGGTTGCGGCCCTCGTTGGGGACCTGCCCTAATCAACTGCCCTATCCGGCACCCATACAAAAGGACACACACATGAGCCAGGCCAAGTCAGGCGACACCGTCAAGATTCACTACACCGGCACCCTCGATGACGGCAGCCAGTTCGATTCATCGTCTGGACGCGATCCGCTCGAGTTCGTTCTCGGCAGCGGCCAGGTGATTCCGGGATTCGACAATGCGGTTACGGGCATGGCGGTCGGCGACAGCAAGAGCGTCAGGATCGAGCCGGAGGAGGCCTATGGCCCGCGCCACGAACAGCTGATCCAGGAGGTCCCGAAGTCAGCACTGCCTGAGGACATGACCCCGGAAGTGGGAATGGGATTGCAGAGTCAGACGCCTGACGGACAGGTCATGCAGCTGACGGTCACCGCGGTCGGCGAGACGACCATCACCGTTGACGCGAATCATCCGCTGGCAGGACAGACACTCAGCTTTGCGATCGAGCTCGTCGCGATCCAGTGATCACAGCGCGCCCTGGCCGTCAGGTTCAGGGCGCATCTCCACCTCGAACAACGCCTCGAGCAGCCGATTCCATTCGGCGTACTTGCTATCTATCCACACCTCCAGCTCGGCGATACGAGCCTCGAGCGCTTCGACCCTCGGTCCTACTTCGTTCGTAAAGGCGACCGCGAGGCGATCCTGCTCCTGCACCGTCGTTCTGTCCCACTTGTAGACATCGTAGAGGCGTTTCAGGTGCTCAAAGCTGGCGCGGTCGTAGCCATCATCCTTGTCCCCCGCGCGCCGCGCATTCTCTGCCTGGTAGATCTGGTTCTGACGACGGTACTCGCGCCACAGGTCGTGTACTTTGCTGATCTCAGCGTACAGTTCGACAAAGCCTTCATCGACAACATCGTTGATGACGAATTCGGTCTCCCTGACCATGCGCGCGCGCTCGACCATGGGGTCGTCTCTTGCGGGCAGGCGAAGGATAGAAATTGTGCCGTCGTCATTCTTTGACAGGAAATCGCCGAAGGCGCGCGGTGCGACGTCCTGTGCATAGCGGAGTACCGATACCTCGGCCAGCTTGTCAACATCGGCTACCTCGAGCCGGATTGCGCCGGACGAGAGGTCCTCAGCGATCCTGTCGAACACAGCCTGGAAGTCAGCACCAACCCGGGTTTCCTTGTCGATGGTCGCTTCGTAGACGTGATCTCTCCACGTACCTCCCATCGCATCGGTCGCAACGACGTGCAGACGCAGCGTGAACCCGTCTGACTGCAGAATGCTCGCAACGACGGACAGCTCTGCATTGTTATCCGGCTCCGGAACGACGCGGACCATCCTGAACGCGTTGGTGTCGATCAGGCTCTGCCGCAGCTGAAACGGCCACAGCATAGCCTCCACCTCGCGAATGCGCGGAAAGATCTCCAGGTCACGATAAACAGAAGGGTCTTCCGGTATCGCCGGGTCGAACACAGCGATCGACACGCTGATCCGGGGCGACAGATCCTGTGACGCCACTCCGGCAGACGGCAGGCAGACAACCAGCAGGACGGCACAGAGCCGGAGCCAGGAACTCAAAGCTCGAGATCCCCGGTGCTGCAGACCCGCTTCATGCTGAGCGTCTCTATGCAATTGTATTCGGGCGGCAGGCGATCGAACTTGCGATAGAAACGTCGCAGTGTGAACGGCACCGGCGATATCGGCGATGACACCGTGGTCACGACGCGCATTCGCTCCTCGTCGTCTGACAGCGTGAACTGGTGCACGACCTTAAGACCCTCCGGCAAGCGCAATACGGAGACGAGGTCCCTGCCCTGCCAGGCGCAGGTCTCACGGCCGTACGGACTGTTCGTACTTTTTGGACCGCTATCAAAGAACTGGCAGAGCATTGAAAAGTCGTCTTTGCGACTGACGCTGATCTCGTAATCCGTCTGGGAGATCGTCAGAACGTCGGGACGGGTAATCAGCTCCGCCAATCGCGCCAGCGCGACCAATGCAGACGCCTGCCTCGGTGACATGCCGGTGCGGCTCGGGTTACCCAGACGCTGGTCGGACACCGTCTTCGCAAGGAGGTTGTAGGCACGCTGCAGCGTCGTATTGACGTCGTCGTCTCGCGCGTAGTCTCGTTCCCACGAACCCGCGAGATTCGCCCGCATCAGCTCGCCAGGCGGCAACTCCGGTTCCGGAGGGGGTGGCATCCGGGGTGCGGCACATCCACACAGGCCGACACAGAACGTCAGGCTGATCAGTAGCAGGGTTGTTCGCGTGTTCGATGCTGGCATGCGTCGGCGTCGTCGAGTCTCGTCGGTATTGTTGAAACGCGAGGTGCCGTCAAGACGACACCGAGTCAGCGACTATTGGCGATTACCGCCGTGATCGCAACCCTATAAAGCGACCGGCGATTCGATCACGAGTTCAGACTAATGCCCAGATGCCTCCACCGAGCGAACCGAGCACCAGTACCGCCATACTCAGATAGCCGGCTACAAACCCCGGCGCGCGACTGGATGGATCTGCAAGATACTCCGCTCTATAGGCAAACCGGGCGATGAAAAACACCAGTCCGAGTGCGGCAGCTATCGTCGGGGACAGCAGGTATGCGAACATCCACATTGAAACGACAACGGTGGTCAATTGTTCCAACGTGTTCTGGTGCACTCTGTGCGCACGAAGAAATTCTTCGGGGCCGTCCACGCTCGGGGCCTTGACCCCGTGTTTGCCCCGCATCTTTCCAACCTGAAATGCGAAAAACATGACCTGCAGGAACAGTAAGGCCGTTACGATAGCGACGTACTCCACGATCATCTCCCAATCATTGATGCCATCCGGAAACCATACGCCGTTGTGTGTCTGCGTGCACGGGACGTAGCGGCCGAGTGACAAGGACGACGAACCGCCCATGAACGACACCCAGCCAGCACTGGCGCTCGAAAACGTATTCGGTATCAAGAAGGAGGAATTCACCGCCGTTGCGTGGTCGTTTATCTACTTCTTTTGCGTTCTGTCGTCGTACTACATGCTGCGATCAGTGCGCGAGACCATGGCCGCCGCCGTTGGCGCGGTCAATATCCCGTGGCTGTTTTCGGGCACGTTCGTGGCGATGTTGCTGGTTGCACCGGTTTTCGGCTGGATTGCCTCGCGGTATCCACGTCGCCGTTTCCTGCCCTGGGTCTATTACTTTTTCGCCTTCAATATTCTGCTGTTCTGGCTCGGGTTCAGCAGCGCGATCGAGCAATCAGGCGACTTTGTCTGGCTGGGTGTTGCGTTCTTCATCTGGCTCAGCGTGTTTAACCTGTTTGTCGTGTCGGTCTTCTGGAGTTTCATGGCCGACATCTACACGAAGTCCCAGAGCCGCCGGGTCTTCGGCATCATTTCCGCCGGTGGCAGCGCCGGAGCGCTGCTTGGCCCGCTAGCGACCAGCGAACTGGTCGTCCTCATCGGGTTCCAGAACCTGCTGCCCATCTCGGCCGCCATCTTGCTGTTCGGCGTCGTCTGTATCACACAACTTAGACGCTGGGTCGAAGCAGAACATGTGGACGACATAGAGACAACGGCCGCGTCCGACAAGCCGCTGGGCGGCAGCCTGTGGGCAGGAGCCACCGCGTTGTACAAGACACGTTTCCTCCTGGTCATTTGCGGCACGTCGATCATTGCCAGCCTGCTGGGTACGGCGCTTTACATGTTCATGATCGATCTCGTTGGCGAGGCGTTCAGCAATCCGGACGAACGGACCCAAGTGTTTGCGAGGATCGACGCGGCAACCAACTTCCTCGCGCTGTTCATGCAGATGATCGTCGTCAAGCAGTCGGTCTCGCGTCTTGGCGTTGGTCTGACTCTGGCTATCATGCCCTTTATTTCGATCATCGGCTTCGCGCTGCTGGCCTTCAATCCGGCATTTGTCGTGATCGCAATCCTGCAGGTTGTGCGGCGTTCGGTCGGGTTCGGGCTGTCAAAGCCGACTAATGACATGCTGTACTCGGTCGTACCGCCCGAGCAGAAGTACAAGTCGAAGAACTTCATCGACACGGCGATCTACCGCGGCGGCGATTTGATCGGCACATGGACGATACGCCTCCTCTTGCCGCTCGGGATCCCCGTCATCTCTCTTGTATTGCTGCCATTCGCCGCCATCTGGGTAGGCCTGGCGATCTGGTTAGGCCGCGAATACAGGCGTCGCGACAGTGCGCTGTCGGAAGCCCCTGGCAGTGACCGCACCCTGACAGATCGCCCCGTGGTCAAGGAAAAGACAAATGGATGAGGTAGTACGACCCAGGCCCAGCGGACTGCTGCGACGATTCGGCGCGATGATCTATGACACGCTGCTGATCATTGCCCTGCTGTTCCTGGCAACGCTCCCCTTCGTCGCGCTGCGCGGTGGTGAGTCCGTCGAGCCGCAGAATTTCAGCTACCAGGTCACGATGGTTCTCGTCGTGTATTTGTTCTTCGTCGGATTCTGGACCAGCAAGGGCAGGACGCTGGGCATGCAGTCCTGGGGGCTGCAGCTTCAAACACCGGCCGGCAGACTCCCGTCGGTCCGGGCCGCAAGTCTTCGCTTCATCGCGTCGATCCTTTCCCTGGCGTGCCTGGGTCTGGGGTTTCTTTGGCAACTCGTTGATCGGGACAAGCTGACCTGGCATGACAGGATCAGCGACACGCGCTTGATGCACTACCCGAAAAAGAAGAAAGCCTGACCCCGGGCACGGTCGGTTCCGTCGTCCGGCCCCTAGCGGATGCGCGACAGTGCAATGCCCGTAAACAGCGCCAGTACGGCAGTCGGCAGCCAAGCGATGATGGCCGGGTTCAGGTTAAAGACCTGCCCGGAATTCGCGAGCATTTCGCTGGCCAGGTAGTAAGCGAGGCCGATGACAACACCGATCAGAAGACGACTACCGGCGCTGCCGCTTCTCAGTGAACCGAAGACGAACGCCAGCGCCAGCATCGGCATGATCATCACGGCCGCGGTGCGCGAGGTCCGGTACCACAGCTCCGACTCGTAGTTCCTGGCGTCGAGGTTGTTTCGCTTCAGGTAGTCGATGTAGCTCAGCAGACCTCGCGCGGACAAGCTCGACGACTTCGCGATAGAGCTGCCTAGCATGTCTGCGTTCACTTCGAAGGTCTCGAACGTGCGCGTCGCCTCTACCACCTGCACACCGTCGTTGCGGAACTGCGTTTCGCGAATGTTCTCGAGGACCCAGCTGTCATTCTCATCGATGCCCGCGTTCTCGGCCTTCAGAATCGAGTCCAGACCGCCGTTCTCATCGAAACGGAACATAATCAGGTTGCCAAACTCGAACTCGGTGCTGACGCGCTCGAGATGCAGGAAGATCTCGCCATCTCGCACCCAGGTCTCGTTGCCCATTCGCTCATCGTTCTGGCCGGACCGGGCCTCCGTCCGCATGTTTCTCGCGTAGTAGTCCAACGGCGGGCCGATGAACTCGCCGATGAGGCCGGTGACGACAAGCATGACGGCGCCGGTCAGCGCGACCATCTTTGCGAGGCGTTTCACGGACAGCCCGGCAGCGCGCATGACGATGATTTCGCTGTTCGCGGCAAGAGCCCCGAGGCCGAGGAGCGATCCGATCAACGCCGAGACGGGAAGCATCTGGAACGCAAGATTCGGGAGTCGCAGGGCGGCGAACATGATCGCCTGCAGCGTCTGGTAGTCGTTCTGGACATCGTCGAGTTCGGCGATGACTTCGAACAACGCCGCCAGCGCCAGCAGCACGGCGAGTACCAGCGCCGTGCTCGCCAGGATCGTGCGCATCAGGTATTTGGCGAGGATTTCACTCATTGAAACAACCGCCTGTGCCAGCCGTTCTGAAACGACAACATACCGATTGCGATGGCCAGCACCGTCGCGTGCACCCACCAGAGTCCGACCATCGGATCCACGGTGCCCTGCTCTATCCAGGCCTTCGCGGCGTTCAGCATGTTGAAGTAGATGATGAAAACGAGCAGGCCGACTGCCAGCCGCCCATAGCGACCGGCACGAGGTTGGGAACGAGACAGGGGTACCGCCAGAAGGCCCAGCAGAACCGTCGAGATCGGGATGCCAAGGCGCCAGTGCAGCTCCGCGATGTGTTCGGGATCGCTGGATGCCGCCAACTGCTGCACGGACATCGCCCGTGGCCGCGGATCCGGCGCCTCGAGACTCGGCAGGCGATACGGAATGCCGTGTTCCTGGAACTCGAGGACGCGAAACTGGGCCGTGCCGGGAGTGCCCTCGTATCGCCGACCATTGGTCAACACCAGCAGGCGCGTATTCGGATCCTCGGACGCCACCTGCTCGCCGCGGTCGGCGACGACGACTTCGATCGCATTCTCAGTCGTCCTTCGCTGAATGAAGACGCCTCGCATAACGCCGTTCTCGTCGACGCTTTCGCCGTAGACGACCGCGCTGTCGGGCCCGAACATCGTGAAACGCCCCGGCTCGATACTGGTCAGATCAGCCTCGCGTCGCGCCTCCGCACCGATCATGTCCACCGTCAGCATTGACTTGGGGCCGACTTCGATCGCCACCCAGGCGACGAGCGTCGTCAGGGGAATCAACAACATAGCAATTGGACGGTAGACGCCCGACAGGCCAACGCGGCAGGCCATCATCGCCGGCATCTCGCTGTCACGATACAGGCGCCCCATCGCCAGCATGACGGCGAGGAAAAGGCCGATCGGCACCAGGATATTCAGGTACTGGACAGCGGACAGGCCGATCACTTCGAGTGCTGCGTTTTTTGGCAGTTTGCCCTTGGCGACATCGCCGAGCACCCGCGCAAACTGGTTCGTCAGGAGGATCAGCAACAGCACGCCGGTCACGGCGAGCCACGTCGACGCCACCTCGCGGAAGATATATCGGTCTAGAATGCGAAACATCGCGGCGGATTAGTTAACGCAAGTGGATTCAATCAGTTAGACTACCGGTTTTGGTTTGCCCGTGACAGTCCCGCGTGGGAGCCGTCGCTGGCCTTCTGCTCACTCTGACCTGACCTCGCTCGCGGCGTTCCGTCGCGCATGAGCCGCTGTCAGGCGTAAACTGAACAAGAAAAAGGGTTGAATCAGATGGACTTCTTTACGACAACAAGCAAGGCATCACGACGCGCAGCGGATTGCATCATCGTGGGTGTCTACGATCGAGGCAAGCTCAGCGCCGGCGCCGCCGACATGGATGCTGCCAGCAAGGGCGCGCTGACCGGTCTCTTCAAGAGCGGGGATCTACCGCCTGCTGTCGGCAAAGCGCGAGTCCTGAACAGCCTCGACGGCGTACGCGCGAAACGCGTGGTTGTCGCGGGCCTGGGCAAGGCCAGCCAGTTCGGCGCGAAGCAGTATCGCGCCGCCGTTGCCGCGGCTATGCAGGCACTCGCCGGATCGAAAGTCCAGACCATTGCCAACTACCTGAGTCTCGAGGACATCAACGGTCTGGACGCGTATTACAAGGCCCGCCACGCGGTGCAGGCGATCGGTGATTCCCAGTACACGTTCCAGCAGATGAAGAGCGGCCGCAAAACACCCGGTATGCCACTCAAGAAACTGGGCAACGCCATAGCGGCGCGTGGAGAGGCACAGCGCGCGTCGCGGGGCGCCGAACATGCGATCGCAATCGTTGCCGGCATGGCTCTGACCAAGGACCTCGGAAACCTGCCGCCGAACGTCTGCACGCCAAGCTACCTTGCACGTACCGCCCAGAAGATGGCGCGCCAGCATAAGCGGCTGACGGCCAAGATCCTCAACGAGCCGGAGATGAAGCGACTCGGCATGCATTCGCTGTTGTCGGTAACGGCCGGAACCGTCGAGCCAGCGAAAATGATCATCCTGCAGTACAAGGGCGCAGGCAGCGACAAGCCCATCGTCCTGGTCGGCAAGGGCGTGACTTTCGACTCCGGCGGCATCTCCCTGAAGCCGGGCCCGGCCATGGACGAAATGAAATACGACATGGGCGGCGCGGCTGGCGTCCTCGGCACAATGGAAACGGTGGCGAGGCTGCAGCTGCCAGTCAACCTGAACGTGGTCGTTCCCGCCGTCGAGAACATGCCCAGTGGTACGGCGACCCGTCCGGCCGACATCGTCAAGAGCATGTCCGGGCAGACTATCGAGATCCTCAACACCGATGCTGAGGGCCGCCTGATCCTGTGCGATGCGCTGACCTACTCGAAGCGCTTCAAGCCCGCCGCTATCGTTGACGTGGCGACGCTGACCGGGGCCTGCGTTATTGCGCTTGGCCATCATCACACCGGCGTCATGGGCAACAGCGATGATCTGGAGAACGAGATTGTCGGGGCCGGCGTCGATGCCGAGGACCGCGGCTGGCGATTGCCGCTGACCGATGAGTACACGAAGCAACTGAAGAGTAATTTCGCCGACTTCGCAAACGTCGGTGGCCGCGACGGAGGCGCCATCACGGCAGGCTGTTTCCTGAAGAACTTCACCGACGGCATGACCTGGGCACACCTGGACATTGCCGGTACAGCCTGGGTCTCCGGTGCGCAAAAAGGGTCGACCGGTCGTCCCGTGCCAATGCTGTCCGAGTTCATCCTGTCGCGGTGCGGGCAACTTCCATAGAGCGACATGGCGCGTATTGACTTCTACGTTCTCAGCCAGAGCGGCGCGCACGCGCGTCATGCATTTGCATGCCGGCTGGCCGAAAAAGCCTATCGACTGGACAACACGGTCCACATCCACGCAGGCGACAACGGCACGGTCCGGATCATCGACGAGCTCTTGTGGACATTTCGTGACGGCAGTTTCGTACCACACCATTGTGTCGGTGATGATGGCCTGGACTCACCGGTCACGATCGGCTGCAACCCGGGCTCGCCAGCCCGCGACCTGCTGATTAATCTCAGCGACGAGCTGCCCGAGTTCTTCGATCATTTTGACCGCGTCGCCGAACTCGTCACGAATGACGAGGACGTAAAAATCCGCAGCCGCGAACGATTCCTGCATTACCGCGAACAGGGCCACACCCTGGAAACTCACAAACTCTGAGCAATGAACAAGTCATACGACCCCGCCGATATCGAGCAGCGCATTTACGAACGCTGGGAAGATAACAAATGGTTCGCGCCGCGCGGCGATGGCGAACCCTACTGCATCATGATTCCGCCGCCGAATGTCACCGGTACTTTGCACATGGGACACGCCTTCCAGGACACGATCATGGACGCGTTGACCCGCTTCAAGCGCATGGATGGCTACCGTGCGTTGTGGCAGCCGGGCATGGATCATGCCGGCATCGCGACGCAGATGGTCGTCGAACGCCTGCTGAACGGGGAAGGCAAGACCAAGCACGACCTCGGCAGGGAAGAATTCGTCGAGCGTGTCTGGCAGTGGAAAGAGGAATCCGGCGGCAAGATCGAAAAGCAATTTCGTCGCCTGGGCGCCTCACTCGACTGGGAGCGAGACCGGTTTACGATGGACGAGGGCCTGTCAAAAGCGGTCGCGGAAGTCTTCGTCACACTCTATGACGAAGGCCTGATCTACCGGGGCAAACGACTCGTCAACTGGGACCCGGTTCTGCACACGGCCTTATCGGACCTCGAGGTATTGTCCGCCGACGAGCCGGGTAAGCTCTGGCACTTCCGATACCCGATCGCCGGCAGCGACGAGAGCCTCGTCGTTGCGACGACCCGGCCCGAGACCATGCTGGGCGACAGCGCAGTCGCCGTACACCCGGACGACGAGCGTTATTCGCACCTGGTTGGCAGGCACGTCGAGTTGCCGATCGTCGGGCGCCGGATTCCGATCATCGCCGACGACTACGTCGACCCGGAATTCGGTACCGGCTGCGTCAAGATAACGCCTGCACACGACTTCAACGACTACGAGATCGGCCAGCGGCACGATCTCGCAATGTACAACGTCCTGACGGACGACGGTGCGATGAATGACGACGTGCCCGAAGCATACCGAGGGCTCGATCGCTTTGACGCGCGCAAGGCCATCGTAGCGGAGTTCGAAGACCTCGGGTTATTGCACGAAATCGAGGACTACACGGTCAAAATACCGCGCGGCGATCGCAGCGGTGCCGTCGTAGAGCCCTACCTGACCGACCAGTGGTACGTGAAGATCGAGCCACTGGCGAAGCCTGCAATCGAAGCCGTCGAGACCGGCAAGATCAAATTCGTGCCGGAGAACTGGTCCAAGACCTACTTCGAATGGATGTACAACATCCAGGACTGGTGCATCAGCCGCCAGTTGTGGTGGGGCCACAGGATTCCGGCCTGGTTCGACGAGGAAGGCAATGTCTACGTCGCACCGACCGAACAGGACGCCAGGGACAAGCACCAGTTAGGTCCGGACGTGACGCTCAAGCAGGACGAAGACGTCCTCGATACCTGGTTCTCGTCGGCGCTGTGGCCGTTCAGCACCCTGGGCTGGCCGGAAGACTCCGACTCGCTGAAGGAGTTTTATCCGGGCAACGTGCTCGTGACCGGCTTCGACATCATCTTCTTCTGGGTCGCCCGCATGATCATGATGGGCATCAAATTCATGGGCGACGTACCGTTCCGCGAAGTCTACATCCACGGCCTGATACGCGATCCGGATGGCCAGAAGATGTCCAAGTCGAAGGGCAACATTCTCGATCCACTCGACCTCATCGACGGCGTCGACCTCGACACGTTGATCGAGAAGCGCACGACGGGTTTGATGCAGGAGCACCTGAAGCCGAAGATCGAGAAAGCGACCAGGAAGCAGTTCCCCGAGGGCATCGACCGCTTCGGCGCCGACGCCCTTCGATTCACGTTTGCCTCGCTGGCAACGAACGGGCGCGACATCAGCTTCGACATCGGGCGTATCGAGGGCTACAAGAACTTCTGCAACAAGTTGTGGAACGCCGCCCGCTACGTACTGATGAATGTCGAATCACTGGACGAGGGCGACGTCGAGTATTCGGCGGCCGACCGCTGGATCAAGACGCGCCTGTCGCAAGCCGTGGGCAAGGTTCATGAACACTTCAACGGGTATCGTCTCGACCTCGCGTCGCAAGCGATGTACGAATTCACGTGGCACGAGTTCTGTGACTGGTACCTCGAGCTCTCTAAGCCGGTGCTGCAGTCGGACAGTGCATCGGAGGCCCTGAAGCGCGGCACCCGCAAGACACTGATCGAGACGCTGGAGACACTGCTCCGGCTCATTCACCCGATCATGCCGTTCGTGACCGAGGAGATCTGGCGGCAGGTCGCGCCGATCGCTGGTGTCGACGGCGAGACCATCATGTTGCAGCCCTTCCCGAACGCGGACGCGGAGGTGGACGAGGTAGCGGCCGCGGACATCGACTGGGTTCGCAAGTTCATCCTCGGCATCCGGCAGATTCGAGGCGAGATGGATATCTCTCCGGGCAAACCGCTGCCGGTACTCCTCAAGGGCGCGACGAAGGAGGACCGACGCAAGGCTCGCGAACATCTGCCGTTGCTGCAGCGCGTCGGCCGGGTCGAGACCGTCGAGATCCTCGACGACGAGGAAGCCCCGACGTCGGCGACCGCCCTGCTGGACGATCTGCGCTTGCTGGTGCCGATGAAAGGGCTGATTGACGTTGACGCCGAACGGGCCCGACTGTCGAAGCAGCTCGACAAGGTGCGGGGCGAACTGGCCAAGGCTACGGCTAAGCTCAGCAATGAAAAATTTGTGAACAATGCCCCGCCGGCGGTGGTCTCACAGGAGCGGGACCGGGCCAGCGATTTTCAGCGTCAGATCGACCAATTGACGGAGCAGGTGAAAAAACTCGCCGAACTGGCCTGATTCCTGTGTTCCGTTTCACAGTCTGACGGCGCAATAAGTGCAATTCGGCCTGAGCTCCGCCACGATAGCGGACATTCCCCTATCCAGGAGACACGGATGCAGGGTAGCAACACCCTAGAAAAACTGCCGGTTGGCAAGGACTCGAACCGACTGGCCCTGCGAAATGCCAGGCAGGCGCTGAATAGCGTCATACTCGGCAAGGAGCGCCAGCTCGACCTCGCGCTTGCCTGCCTGCTGGCGCGGGGCCACCTGCTGGTCGAGGACCTGCCGGGGCTCGGCAAGACCGTTCTCGCCCACGCGATCGCGAAGACCCTGGGCTTGAGCTTCAATCGAATCCAGTTCACCAGCGACCTGTTACCCGCCGATATTATCGGCGTATCCGTGTTCCAGAAAGAAAGTGGCGAGTTCGTGTTCCAGAAGGGGCCGATCTTCTCCCAACTCGTGCTCGCCGACGAAGTCAATCGCGCGACGCCCAAGGCGCAGAGCGCACTGCTCGAGGCTATGGAGGAATACCAGGTCTCCGTGGACGGCACGACACGCGAGCTGCCGGACCCGTTCTTCGTCGTCGCAACGCAGAATCCGGCGGACCAGATAGGTACCTTTCCACTGCCGGAGTCTCAGCTTGATCGATTCCTGATGCGTCTCGAACTCGGCTACCCGAATCCAGCGAACGAGCGAGAGCTCATCGTCGGCGAAGACCGTCGGACCATGCTGCAGACACTCGAAGCCTCGATGAACGTCGAGAACCTGCGCGCGCTGCAATCGGCAGCGTCCGATATGCATATGAGCGATGCCCTCGTCGACTACATCCAGGCGCTGGTTCGACAGACGCGCGAGTCGCCGGATATCGACATCGGCCTGTCTCCGCGAGGCGCCCAGGCACTGGCCAGCGCCGCAAAGGCGCATGCCTTTATCGAGGAACACGCAGGTGTGTACCCGGATGACGTGCAGGCCGTGTTTGCCGCCGTCGCAGGCCATCGTCTGAAAGCGTCCGGCGATACGAACTACCGTAGCAATACTGAGCTGTGCCAGCATGTCCTCGACTCGGTGGATATTCCCTAACCCGTTTGCGAACCTGCCAAGGCTGAACAAGCTGATAGGCCGGCGCGTCCGCTCGTACGCGTTCAAACGTCAAGGCAAGGATGCGGATGTAACGGCCCTTAAGCCGGGACGCGTCTACATCCTCCCGACCGGGGTCGGGTTCGTGTTCGCGCTGATGACCTTTGTCATGCTGCTCGGCTCGATGAACTACAACAACAACCTGTCGTTCGTGCTGACGTTCCTGCTCATCTCCGTCGGCCTGATCGCGATGCACCAGTGCCAGCGCAACATTGTCGGACTGGAGACGGGATTCGCCGGTACCGACCCGGTTTTCGCAGGACAAAAAGCGCAGTTTCGCATTGCGGTAAAAAACCCTTCGAAGACGACGAGATTCCGGATTCGACTCAGCAGCGACTCCGGCAGCTCTCCGGTGTTCGACGTGCCGACGGGCGAGAGTCGCGTTTATTCCCTGCCGGTACCTGCCGAGCGGCGCGGTTGGGTCACACTCGACCGCTTCGGCGTCCGCACACTTTTCCCGTTCGAGATGTTTCGCTCGTGGGCGTGGCTACACATGGATATTCGCGGTCTCGTTTACCCGAAGCCCGCCGAACACGCGCCGCGCCCGCCATCCAGCCAATCGTCGCTCGGGCACCGGCAGCACGATGCCCGCGGCGAAGAAGACTTCGCGGGGCTAAGGAAATTCCACCCGGGCGACTCGCCGCGAAACGTTGCCTGGAAAGCCTATGCGCGCAATGACCAACTGCTGTCCAAGCAGTTTGCCGGCGCCGACATGAGCAGTCAGTGGTTCGATTTCGACGAGGTCCGGTCCGATGATGTCGAGGAAAGGCTGTCGATCCTGACGCGATGGATCATCGACGCCGATCGAACCCGGGAAGACTACGGGCTCAAGCTACCCGGGATGGAGATCGCGCCCTCGCACGGCGAAGCGCATCGACACGCCTGCCTCGAAGCCCTGGCCCTTTACGGACTCGACCATGGCGAAGCCTAGAGGCACCGACGGCGCACTGCTGCACAGCCTGCCGTTGACGACGGTTGCGGTGGCTTTGAGTTTCGCGCCGCACACACCGTTCGTTCCGATCTGGATCACTGCCATCCTGCTGGGCAGCAGCTTGTGGCGTTACTCCGTCGAGCGCCGGCGCGGCAACCTGCCGCACCCGGTCGTGCGTGCAATCCTGGCGCTCCTGTGTTTCCTCGGGGTCTTCTTTACCTACGACACGATCAGCGGCGTTGGGCCCGGCTCTGCGCTGCTTGCCGTCATGGCGGCGATGAAGTTCCTCGAAACGCGTCGCCGGCGCGACCAGTTCGTGCTGCTGTTTATTGCGATCTTCCTGACAATGTCGGCTCTGCTGCGTGAGCAGTATCTCTGGTCACTGCCCTTCCTCGTGGTATCGCTGATGGTGACGCTGACGGCGTGGCTGCAGATGTCTGCCGATAGCACGGCCGGAATCCGCCAGAGCGCGGCGACCGGTAGTCGAATGTTGTTGTACGCAGCGCCTGTCGCAATCGCGATGTGGATCTTCTTTCCGAGGATTGCGACGCCGTTCTGGAGTGTGCCGATCGACACCGGCTCGGCGATCAGCGGTCTCGACGACCAGATGTCGCCGGGCGACATCAGCTCGCTGTCCTTGTCCAACGCGGTTGCGTTTCGCGTTTACTTCAAAACGGATCCGCCGCCGCAGAAGGATCTTTATTGGCGCGGGCTTATATTGACCGAATTCAGCAGCCGCACGTGGTCGGTCAGCGACTCGGGTACCGGCATAGGCGATCCGCCGGAAAAACAGCTCGACGTGTACGGCGAACCGTACTACTACCAGGTCACGCTGGAGCCGACCCGCCTGCAATGGCTGTTCGCGCTGGACATGCCTTACGACTGGAAAATGAATAACTCGTTCATGGGCCACCAGCAGCAGCTGCTGTCTGAACATCCTGTAGACCAGCGCATCCGCTACGACGTTGTCTCTTTTCCCGAGTATCGCGCCGGCGTAGACATCAAACCAAGGTGGCGGGCACGCTATGAACACCTGCCACCCGACAGTAATCCGCGCACCGTGGCACTCGCAAAGGAAATGCGCGCGGCGGCGGACAACGACCTCGCATTCATACGCAACATCCTGCAGATGTTCAGCGAGGAGTCCTACTTCTACACATTGCAGCCGCCTGCGCTGGGACGGGATCCCGTGGATCAGTTCCTGTTCGATACCCGGCAGGGGTTTTGCGAACACTACGCATCCGCGTTCGCCGTCATGATGCGTGCCGCAGGCATACCCTCCCGCGTCGTGCTGGGCTACCAGGGCGGCGAAATGAACGGCGACTACATGATCGTTCGGCAGGCCGACGCGCATGCGTGGACGGAGGTCTGGCTGGAAGGGCTCGGCTGGCGTCGCTTCGACCCGACGGCCGCTGTCGCGCCGGAACGCGTAGATGCCGGCCGCGCGGGCGCCGTCTTCGAAGGCATTGGTGAGGCCTGGGGCATGTCGGCGCCGTCCGAGTTTGTCTATAACCTGAGCCTGACCTGGGATTCGATCAATGCGAAGTGGAATGAGTTGGTGCTGGGCTATGGCCCGGAGAACCAGGAACGGTTCATGGAATGGCTCGGTATGGACAATCCCGACTGGCGCAAGATGATGTTTACGCTGATCGGCCTCGTTGCCGGCTTTGTCTTCCTGATCAGCATGCTCATGTTTTATCGCAACCTGCCGCCGCGGCCCGATCCGGCAGCGAGGTTGTACCGGCGCTTCGTCAAGCGCACCGGGCTCGAGCTCCAGACCGGCGAGACACCGGATGCGTTTGCCGCGCGCGCAGCGTCCGGCAGTAAGCTCTGCGAAGCGGACATCGTCGCAGTGACCCGCGCTTACCTCGCGGCCCGCTACGATCCCACCAACGAGAACAGCCTGGTTGCGCTGCAGAACGCCGTGTCAGCGGCGCGTCGGTGATTCGACCATCGCGAGCAGCCCGCCGCCGATAACAAACAGCGGGATCAGCACCAGCAGTACCCACTCGGGCGCGTCGGACAAGGTCGCGGCTACGCCGACAAGCGCCGGGCCGACGACGTGCGAGAACTTCGTGACCATGTTGTAGAAGCCGAAGAACTCGCCCGGCTGGTTGCTCGGAATCAGGGTTGCGAAGAACGAACGGCTAAGCCCCTGAACGCCCCCCTGAACGCAACCGACAACGATAGCCATCGCGTAGAATTCACGAACATCGGTCATGAACACGGCCAGTATCGAGACGATGACGTAGACGGACAGCGCGAAATAAAGGCCCTTGCGCGGGCCAAAGCGATGTCCGAAATAGCCGTGCACCAAGGTTGCTGGAAAGCCGACGAAATTCGTGATCAGCAGCGCCATGACCAGGTCCTGCTGGCTGAAGCCGAGCCGCTGACCATAGTTCACGGCCATGAAGATCACCGTGAACACGCCGCCGATATACAGGCAGTAAGCCACGAGGAACAACACGACATTGCGATACTTTCCGACGGCGATGATGGTCGACTTCAGTTCGCGAAAGGCGGTCCTGACAACACCGCCAACGACTTTGAGCTCGGCCTTTGACTCGGGCACCAGCGCCAGGATCGGCAGCGCGAAGATGGCCCACCAGGCGCCGACAGTGATGAATGCAAAGCGGATAACGTCGTTTGCGCTGTCGAAGCCGAAGCGTGCCGGGTCCATCAGCATAAACACGTGCAGCCCCAGCAGAACCGCACCTCCGAGATAGCCGATAGCAAAACCCATCGTGGAAACGGCGCTGTAGTACCGCGGCGCGGTCACGTCGACGATCAGGGAGTCGTAAAAGATGGTCGACCCGTAGTAGCCGATCAGGCCGAGCCCGTAAAAGGCCAGCGCCCAGGGCCAGAGGCCTTCATCGACAAGGCCCAGCGCCGCCGTAGACAGAGAGCCGATTGCGGCCAGTATGAAAAGGAAGCGCTTGCGGTAGCCGCCGGCGTCAGCGATCGTGCCGAAAATCGGCGCGAGGATACAGATCAGCGCGCTGGTGCCCGACGTTATCCAGGCCAGGCGCGCCGTCACATCGGCGCCCGATGCGCCCACGCTCCAGTAGCTGCCGAGGAACAGCGGGAACAACACGGCCAGTACCGACAGGGCGAATGCAGAGTTCGCCCAGTCGTAAAACGCCCAGGCGAGGACCTTCCTGTCGACGAAGGCCAGGCTGCTCACATCAATGCTCGCGCGTCTCGCGGAAGCGAATGTCCGGCCATCGCTCCTGCGTCAGGTTCAGGTTCACGCGGGTTGGCGCGACGTAAACCAGCTGCTCGCCGTGATCGAGCGCAAGGTTGTCATGCGCCTTGCGTTTGAATTCCTCCAGCATCTTGTCGTCATCGCATTCAACCCATCGTGCCGTCGCCACACTGATGTTCTCGAACTGGCACTCCACCTTGTATTCATCTTTGAGACGATGCGCGACCACATCGAACTGCAGCGGTCCTACGGCTCCGAGGATCAGATCGTTGTTGCGCATCGGCCTGAACAGCTGCGTTGCCCCTTCCTCGCAGAGCTGGGCGAGTCCCTTTTGCAGCGCCTTGAGACGCAGCGGATCCTTGAGGACTGCACGTCGAAAGATCTCGGGCGCAAAGTTTGGGATGCCTGTGAAGCGCACGAGATCCCCTTCGGAGAAACTGTCGCCGATATTGATCGTGCCATGATTGTGCAGGCCAATGATGTCGCCGGCAAACGCGCTGTCCGCGTGCTGTCGATCGGAGGCCAGGAACGTAATCGCATCGGGGATCTTCATGTCTTTGCCGAGGCGAACATGACTGACCTTCATCCCCTTGCGATATTCGCCCGAGCAGATGCGCATGAATGCGATGCGATCACGATGCCCCGGATCCATGTTTGCCTGAATCTTGAACACGAAGCCAGTCAGCTTGTCCTCGTCGGGCAGGACTGGCCGCTGCTCGCTCTCACGTGGCTGCGGCGGCGGCGCGTGAGAGACGAACTCATCCAACAGCTCCCGCACGCCAAAGTTCGACAGCGCAGAACCGAAGAACACCGGTGTTTGCCTCGCCGCGAGGTATTCTTCGACATCGAATTCGGGGCAGGCGCCGGTGACGAGTTCAATCTCCTCACGGAATTGTTCCAGTTCGTCGCCAAGTTCCGCCTGCGCCTCGTCCGAGTCAAGGCCATCGATGACGCGGTGTTCCGATGCCTTCTCTCGACCCACATTGCTGTACAGGTAGATCTTGTCCCTGATGAGATGGTAGACGCCCTTCAGCCTGCTGCCCATGCCGATCGGCCACGTAATCGGCGTGCAGGAAATGCCCAGCACAGATTCGATCTCGTCGAGCAGTTCGATCGGCTCGCGCCCTTCCCTGTCAAGCTTGTTGATGAAGGTCATGATAGGCGTATCGCGCAGTCGACAGACCTCCATCAGCTTGATCGTTCGCTGCTCGACGCCCTTGGCACAGTCGATAACCATCAGCGCTGAATCAACCGCCGTCAGCGTCCGGTAGGTGTCTTCCGAGAAGTCCTCGTGCCCGGGGGTGTCCAGCAAGTTGACGACATGCTCAGCGTACGGGAATTGCATGACCGACGATGTTACGGAGATACCACGCTGCTGCTCGAGGGCCATCCAGTCGGATGTCGCGTGACGACTCGCCTTTCTGCCCTTGACGGTCCCGGCCAACTGGATCGCGCCCCCGTAGAGGAGGAGTTTTTCCGTCAGCGTCGTCTTGCCGGCATCAGGATGAGAGATGATGGCAAACGTGCGGCGCTTTTGAACCTGTTCTGCGATTGATGGCATAGCGGAGCCTGATTACGAGGGCGCGCAGTGTAGCCAGATCGGGCGCGATTGGAAACGCCAATCACGAAAGTTCGTTGAGCTTCTTGGCGAAAACGCTGGCATCTTCACGCCCATCCGCAGCCTGGTAGTAGGCTTTTCGATCTGCAATCTTGTGAAAGCCTCTCTTCCGGTACAGCGCGATGGCCGTCGTGTTCGACGGTCTAACCTCGAGTAAAACCTGCGCAACTTCAGCGGCGCGGGCCCTGGACAGCAACTCGTCCAGAAGCCTTTGCCCCAGCCCCAACGACCGGTACGATGGGTCGATGCACAGGTTCAGGATGTGGGCTTCCCCCGCCGCAATCGACAGGATGCCATAGCCTACGACCGCCTCTTCGTGCTCGACGGCCACACAGTTGTAGCCGGCCAGCAGGCAATCGCGGAATACCCCGTGACTCCACGGGAAGTCATAGCTCCGGCGCTCGATATCGGAGACCTGCGACAGGTCGCCGGGCACCATGCCGCGCAAGGTCACGTTCGTCTTTGGCGCCATCGTGATCATCGTGCGCGCATCTCACTCGCCGCTACCGCAAGGCACAGGTCCCGCCACGACTTGGCCTTCTGACTCGGGCTTCGCAACAGGTAGGCCGGGTGGTAGGTGACGACGACGGGAATCTCGTCCAGCCTGTGAACGGTGCCACGCAACTTGCCGACCGGGTCATCCCGGCCCAGCAGCTGCTGAGCGGCGATTCGGCCAACCGCGAGAATGATCTTGGGCTTAATCAGGTCGATCTGGCGATTCAGGTAGGAGCGACAGGCATCTGCCTCGTCCTGCTTCGGGTCCCGGTTGTTCGGCGGGCGGCATTTCAGGATGTTCGCTATGAAGACCGTATTGCGATCAAGGCCCAGCGCCTTGAGCATCTCGTCAAGCAGCTTGCCGGCTCGTCCGACAAAGGGCTCACCGCGTCGATCCTCCTCGGCTCCTGGCGCTTCGCCAACGATGAGCCAGTCCGCGTTGCGATTCCCGACACCGAACACCGTCTGCGTCCGCGACTGGTGCAAAGCACACTGGGTACACGAAGAAACCGCCTTCTCCAGGTCGACCCAGCCCGGCAAGTCCGCGGGCGCCTCCGCCCGCTCCGCCGGTTGGTCGTCCAGCCGCGGTTCACCCTGGTCGCGCGGCAGCCAGACGTCGATGCCGAGCGCATCGAGGTAGGCCCTTCGCTGTTGTTCTGACTGGATCATGTTCGCATTAGTTTGCCACGAGCGATGCCGTCATTCACGGATGCGGAAGCTGGGCAAGCAACGATGTTCCTGCGACCAGCGAATCGCCGGTTTTGGCTTCAATCTGGCTGTCGACAGGCAGGTGCAGCTCAGCGTAGCGGGTCAGTCGAAGGTAGGCGCAGCGCTGGCCTTGCCCGATTCGCTCGCCGAAGCGTTTCAACGCTTTTGGAGGGATGCCCAGCCGATAGCCGTCAAATTGCAGAACGACGTTGTCGCCTTCATCGGTCTGAACCCACAGCGCGTTGGTTCGATAGTCGACATCCGTGTCGTCAGTCAACGTGCTTAGATTCTTGATCACGCCCTCGACCGGGCTGCGCGCCGTGTAAGTGCCGAGGCTGTTGACACGAATCCGGATACGGATGGCCTCGCCCTGCGAGACGCCGGTCCGGCTGTGCTCTATACTTTCGATGTCACCGTCGACAGGGCTGACAACGCCGAGCGGCTCGGGCGGGATCGACCGTCTCGGGTCGCGAAAAATCAGAATCAGCAACGCGATCAGCACGAGCATCGGCACGACGGTGAGAATATGCACGAACGTCGCCAGCGCCCAGCTCGCAAGCAGTGCAACGAGTAGCAGCGGCAGACCTTCAGCCGCGACGAATGGATTGCGACGACCTTTCAAAGGTAACCACGCTGTTCACAATGCGGAGCCGGGAAAATGACGGGCTTTGATCGGTCAGTCAATAGATTCGGCGGCGAAACTGCGGCCAGTGTGTGATTTTCACGTTAGAATGCGCGCGTTCTGACCAGGTAAGCCAAACCATGCGCCATTCGGAATTCGCGTTGAATACGCTCAAGGAAGTCCCTTCCGAAGCGGAAATCGTCAGCCACCAGCTGATGCTCCGCGCGGGCCTCATCAAGCGGCTCGCGTCCGGGCTGTTCACGTGGATGCCGATCGGTGTCCGCGTGCTGCGCAAAGTCGAGGCCATTGTGCGCGAGGAGATGAATCGCGCCGGTGCGCTGGAACTGCTGATGCCCGCCGTGCAGCCGGCTGAACTGTGGCAGGAGTCGGGTCGCTGGGATCAGTACGGCCCGCTGTTGCTGCGGATGTCGGACCGGCACGAGCGCGAGTTCTGTTTTGGCCCGACACACGAGGAAGTCATTACAGACATCGCCCGCAAGGAGCTCAGGAGCTACAAGCAGCTACCGGTAAACTACTACCAGATTCAGACCAAGTTCCGTGACGAGATCCGGCCTCGATTCGGTGTGATGCGCTCGCGCGAGTTCATCATGAAAGATGCGTACTCGTTCGATCTCGATGAGGACGGCGTCATCAGCTCATATGAGAAAATGTACGATGCATACGTACGGATCTTCGAGCGCTTGGGATTGAAATTCCGCGTCGTCATTGCCGATAGCGGCGAGATCGGCGGCAACCGTTCCCAGGAGTTTCATGTACTGGCAGACTCCGGCGAGGATGCGATCGCCTACTGCGACGCTGACGACTATGCGTCGAATGTTGAAATGGCGGCGACGCCGGAACCGGAAGGCGAGCCGGCCGCGCCTGCACAAGAGATGCAAACGATCGACACGCCGGGCGTCAAGACGATTGAGGCCCTGGCGGAACTCCTGGGCGTGCGATCCGACCAGACGCTGAAGACTCTGATCGTAGACGGCGATGACGGCCCCGTTGCACTGGTGTTACGCGGTGACCACGAGCTCAATGCCGTCAAGGCGCAGAAGCTCGACGGCGTTGCCTCGCCGCTCAACATGGCCGATCCCGGCACCGTGTTTAAAGCCACGGGTTCCGAGCCCGGGTTCGCCGGGCCCGTCGGCCTCGCTATTCCGGTGTTCTTCGACCATGCGACGGCGACGATGTCCGACTTCGTTGTCGGCGCCAACGAGAAGGACAAGCACCACACGGGCGTCAATTTCGGCCGCGATCTGCCTGCACCAGACACCGTCGACCTGCGCAACGTCGTCGAAGGCGATCCGACGCCCGGTGGTGGAGGAACGTTACAGATCGCGCGCGGTATCGAGGTCGGCCACATATTCCAGCTGGGTGACAAGTACAGCCAGGCGATGGGTGCGAAGGTCCTCGATGCGGACGGTAAAGAGCGCGTGATGCAGATGGGCTGCTACGGCATCGGAATAACGCGCATCGTAGGCGCTGCGATCGAACAGAACCATGACGAGAACGGCATCATCTGGCCGGATGCGCTGACGCCTTTCGACGTATCCATCGTTCCGATCAACATGCACAAGTCGGACGCGGTGCGCGAAGCTGCCGAGTCCCTGTACCGGGAACTGACGAACATGGGCTACGAGGTCCTGCTGGATGACCGGGATGCCAGACCGGGCTTCAAGTTCGCTGACTGCGAGCTGCTCGGGATCCCGCACAGGCTCGTCGTCAGCGATCGAAACCTGAAGAACGATGAACTGGAGTATCGTCACCGCCGGGACTCGGAATCGGCAACCCTGAAACGTGAAGACGCTCTCAAAAAACTCAACGGTTCCCGAATAAGCTGACTTTTTGGGCATCCAGGCGGACGGACTGTCATAAGGAAACATGCGCAAGCTACTGACATTGATGCTGTTATTCGCTTTCACCGGCGTGGCTGCCGAGCATCCGGATGCGGAGCTGCGAGAGAAGCTGCGTGAGGCGGCGAGCGCCGCGGACAGCTTCGAGGACCGCTTCGATGCCGAAGTCTGGCTGGCAGACATGTCCGCCCGGCTCGCGCGCCAGCTCAAGGACCACGACGAGCGAATCGAACTACTGATGCTCGTGCACAAGGAGGCGAACCGTGCCGGTCTCCCGCCCGAACTCGTCCTCGCGGTTATCGACGTGGAAAGCAACTTCGATCGCTACGCGATTTCGGTCGCGGGCGCAATCGGACTGATGCAGATCATGCCATTCTGGCTGGACGAGATAGGCCGACCGAACGACAACCTGTTGCATGTACACACCAACCTGCGTTACGGCTGCACGATACTAAAGCACTACCTGGACAAGGAAAGCGGAGACCTGCGCCGTGCGCTGGGACGCTACAACGGTTCGCTGGGCAAGCGTAAGTACCCGAACAAGGTCATCGACCGACTCACCCGCAAGTGGTTCAAGGCCTGAAGCCGGCAGCGCGCTAGCCGGTCCTGAAGCCGCCAGACTCGAACGGCTCTATCGTCTGTTCACTGACTCCGGACACGTCGGCCAGTGGTGGCCCGTCGGCCAGCCAGCCCCTCAACATCGCGATGGCATCGGCCTCACCGCACGCACGGACCTCCACGTTGCCGTCCGGCAGGTTAATGGCGTGGCCGCATATACCCAGCGGTTCCGCAAAACGGCGCGTGCTGTCTCTGAAGAAGACGCCCTGTACGCGGCCCTCGATGATGAAACGTCGCGCGGCGCGTGCCACTTACTCTGGACGTCTCTCGCGATCCGACTCGGCCAGTCGCAACGCGCTCTGCGCCTTGAGCTTGGCATCCATCGCGGCGCGGCGCGCCTCGTGATAATCGCGGTCGTTGAGTCTCTGCTGAGCACTGCGCAGGAACTCTTCCGCCGCCTTGAGTTCCTCCGACGCCGATTCTGCGGCGCCTGCTTCCCGCGCGACGGCGATTGCCTGGCGAGCATCACTCATTTCCTGCACGGGCGGCGCCGTCTCGCAAGCGGACACGATCGCGAGAATCGCGATGGCGAACAGCAGGATTGCGGCGGTGGACCTGAGCGTTGGCATTGTTATTCTTATAAGGGCGGAGCGGAAACACGCTACAAAGAACCAGAGACTTCGTCAAGCCCGGCCGGTGGTTGCACTCGCCAAACTACCTGATCCGACTCACCAGAATTCACCGGAGATACGCTTCATTACCATGAGCATAACGATCTACCACAACCCCAGATGCTCCAAGTCTCGGAAAACATTGGAGATTATTCGCGAGCACGGACATGAACCCGACATAGTCGAGTACCTGAAAACGCCGCCGTCCGCGGACGAGATTCTCGCATTGCGGGAGAAACTGGGCATTCCGCTGAAAGGCATGCTTCGGCTGAAGGAAGCGGAGTACCGGGAAGCCGACGACCTGCCACAGACGGACGATGATGCAGGCATGGCGGCCTGGCTGTCTTCACACATCGGCGTCCTCGAGCGCCCAATCGTCGTCTCGGACGATGGCCGGGCCGTCATCGGACGCCCGCCGGAGAACGTGTTGGAGCTTCTGGCATCATGACCGACATCCTGGTGGTTTATTTTTCGCGGAACGGCTCCACCGAGGCGCTGGCTCGTGAGGTCGCCGCCGGCGTTGATACCGTGCCGGGTGCGGCCGCCCGGCTCAGGACATTGCCTGCTGTATCGTCTGTGGCAGAAGCGACCGAGGACCCCGTGCCGGATTCGGGTCCTCCATACGCCAGCAACTCGGACCTCAAGGAATGCGCCGGCCTCATTCTCGGCAGCCCGACTCACTTCGGCAACATGGCCGCACCGGTGAAGTACTTCCTCGACGGGACGACGACGGAATGGTTCGCCGGCAGCCTGACCGGGAAGCCGGCGGGACTGTTCACATCGACATCGTCACTTCACGGCGGCCAGGAGTCGACGCTGTTGTCCATGGCGATTCCGCTGTTGCATCACGGCATGCTCATCACCGGTCTGCCCTATTCGAATCCGGAGCTGTCGGGGACCAAAACCGGCGGCACACCGTATGGCGCCTCGCACGTATCGTGGAACCGGGAAGACGATTCACTGTCTGGCGACGAGCAAGCGCTGGCGCGGGCACTGGGCAAGCGCGTTGCGGGCATCGCGCTGCGAATGGCCGGATAGACAGACTGCCGGAGCGGCGCTAGTTCGACAGGACATCCTTGACGAAGGGCACAGTCAGGCGCCGCTGGGCGCGCAAAGCCTCCTGGTCGAGCGTATCGAGCAAGTCGTAAAGGCTGCCCATATCCCTGCGTAAGCGGGTGACAAGATAGTGTGCCGTCTCATCCGGCAGTTCGAGACCGCGGTTCGAGGCGCGAATCTGCAGCGCCTTCTTGCGGTCTTCGTCAGAGAGCGGCTGGATGGAGAACGTTGGGAGCTGTGACAGGCGGCTGACCAGATCCGGCAGCAGGTCTGGACAGTCGACAGACAACGCACGTGGTATGGTCCTGGCCGAGACGACAAGGTTGGCGCCTGCTTCCTGGAGCCGGTTGTAGAGTGCGAAAAAGGGCTTCTCCCACCGAGGCTCAGCGAGTAAGTCGTCGATGTCGTCGATCGCAACGATGTGCCGGTTCTCGAGCCCCTCAAGCAGACCGACACCAGCGTCCGACAGCAACGTAGCAGGCAGGTAGACCGCGTCATCGCCGGCACGCTCGCAGGTCGCCTGCAGGAGATGAGTCTTTCCGGTGGCAGAAATGCCGGCGACCCAGCACCCGCCGTGTGAATCTCCGGAAGCCATGCTCTCGAGATAATTCACCAACTGCTCGTTGCCGGCCGGATAGAAGTTCTCGAATACGGCGTGATCCGACAGCCGTATCGGCAGAGCAAGCTGACTCATCGGTCACCCGGCAGCAAGTTGAAAAAGCCTCAGGCGAGCGCGAGACAAGGCTGTTTTCGGCGAAGAAGCGCAGTGCACACGTAAGTAAATGAGCATTCTGAGCCGGAAACCAATGCCGGGTCGGGCCGGCTGGGGCTTTTTCAACATGCTGCTAGTTCCCGTTGTCACCCTGGAGTTCGCTCTCGAGTTCCTCACGAGCTTCAGGGTGCTCTTTGAGGTAGCGCTCGAACGCGAACCGTACGAGCACAGACAGGACCGCTGCCGCCGGCAGCGCCAGCAGGATGCCGAAGAAGCCGAACAGCTGGCCTCCAGCCGCAATGGCGAAGATGACAATGACCGGGTGCAGACCGATCTGGTCACCCACGAGCTTGGGCGTCAACAGCGTGCCCTCGAGCATCTGGGCGACCACGAACACGAGCACAACGCCACCGAGCATGATCAGTGCATTGGGTTCGGGGATGACCGTCAGCGCGGCCAGGCCGATGCCAAATACCAGGCCAAGGTAAGGCACGAAACTGACTATCCCCGCGACGACACCGATCGCGAGCGCGAACTTGACGCCGACGATACTCAGCCCGATCGAGTAAATGGTTGCCAGCGCGAACATGACGAGCAACTGGCCGCGCAGGAATGCGCCGAGAACGTCATCCGTTTCCCGAGCCAGTTTCAACACGGTGTCCTGCTGGCTCTCCGGGATAATCGCGGCGAAATGCGCCATTACCGAATCCCAGTCGCGCAACAGGTAAAACGTCAACACCGGGATCAGGAACAGGCTGATGACGGCGGCCGCAACCGCACCACCCGACTTGCTAACCGACATGAGCAGCTTGCCGCCCCAACTGCCGGCCATGTCGCTGTACTTGGCGAGGAATGGGCCGATGCCGACATCGGTCCCGGGTTCAATATTCAGCAACGCGGCGATTCGAGGCAGCCAGACCTGTTCTGCCTGCGCTGCAATCTGCGGCAACGCCTCCAGCAGCGCATTGATCTGTGTTCGAATCAGCGGCCCGAGCAGCAAGACCAGTAACGCGATGAAAACGAACGTAAGCAGGAAAACGAGAACCACCGCTACGGTCCGGGGCAGTCGCATCGCCTCAAGTCGATCTGCCAGCGGATCCCCGATGTAAGCCAGCAACGCCGCGGCAACGAAAGGAGTCAGGACCGGCGCGAGCAGGTACATCACCCATCCGACCAGCGTAATGGCAATGAGCCAGTTGATTCTTAAGTCACCCTGCATGCTCAGATCCCCTCTCTCGCTCTCTTCGACCAGGACAAAACGTAATCGGTACCGCTAATCACGACGGTAACGAGGATACTTGCGCCAAGAACCAGCAGCGCGATGTCGTCGGGCCAGCCGTAGGCTGAACTGCTCAACACAAGCATCAGGAAAATCAGCTCAAGCGCCGTATTCAGCTTGCTGACCTTCGTCGGCTCACCGGGTACCGGCTTGACCAGAAAATTATACGCCAGCGCGCCGCAGACAATGACGACGTCGCGCGTGATGACCACCGCCGCCAGCCAGACCGGGATCAGCTCGATGTGCGCGAGCGTGATGAACATCCCGGCGACGAGCAATTTGTCAGCCACCGGGTCCAGCAACGCGCCTAGCCTGGATTGCCAGTTGAAGCGCACCGCGAGATAGCCATCGAGGCCATCGGAAAAACCGGCGAAAAAGAACAGCAACAGCGCAACGTGATAGTTGCCTCGCAGAATCAGCTCGAGGATGGGCAGGATCAGCAGGATACGCAGAATGGAGATTGCGTTTGGCAGCCAGCGAAGTGCGTTCATCTAGGGAGACTCTGACGAATTCCCGTCGCCCACGCTTGCCGAGTTTCGGACGAGGCAAGGCACGAGGAGCGTGGTGTACTTTACGTACATGAGCGACGAGTAACGCGGCCTCGTCCGAAACCCGGCAAGCCCACGATAGGGTATTGCTATAAAAAGGGTTGCGGTCAAATCGTCTGTCACCTTGTTGCGTGCCTTGAACGTATCTCGATACGCCCGGCGGCACGCGTCGCGCGACAGACGATTTGACCGCAACGTGGGCGACGGGAATTCATCAGAGTCTCCCTAGGGGCTGTAAAAGAAATTCAGTTGCTCGGTGAATCGCGGGTCACGCGGCGTGGTTGACGGATCGTCAATGTTGAACCGGTCTTCCTCGATCAGGCCACCGAGACGCAGCGCGCGCGCGAGCCGATAAGACCCGCCGTAAGCCGTGACGCGATAGTCGATGCGATCCCCGTCGACCCCCGCGAGCCGAATATCTTCGATGACCGGCACCTTTTTCAGCAGCACCTGCAGAGAACCGTAGTCCTCAACGGACGTGACACCCGATATGCTCAGCTCAACAGACCTTAGCGGCTCATCGCCGCCGATCGCATATTCCTGCGCGAGCCGATCGGCCGTCAGACCAATAACCGTCTCGGGCTCCCCGGTCCACGAATACTGCTCGCCGGCAAAGAAATAGGTCCAGCGATCCAGTCGCGTATCGTCCGCGCGCAGTTTTCCGATGAGCACGGAGTCGACGCCGTAGCGGCGCGCTGCCGCCAGCACGGGCTCCTCGAAACCTCCCCAGACATCGGCGAAGGTGAAGGTCGCGATGTCTTCGGCATCGAGTAATGGCAGCACAACCGGAATGCCACGAATCTCGGCGGCGGCCAGGATTCGATCCCGGAACTGACTGTCGAAGTCGATAGCGTCAGGCTGCTGCGAATCGTCTACTTCTGCTGGGGTCGCGCCGATCAGGTCGCGTTCCCCGGTGCCGAGATCCAGCGCCATGATGACCAGTGTCGGCGGTCTGTCGCCGCCCCAGACCAGCTGCCCCGATCGGCGCAGCGTGTTCTCGAGCGCCTCCCCATCGAAGGAGACCCACAAGGAATCGCCCTCACCCGGCCGGAACTGGATGACATAGTCCGATGGATTCGGAAAGACTTCGGCGATCAGCTCAGGATTGCTACTGAGCTCCGAGCCCGAGACGCGGAACAGGACAACCTGGAGTGCGGCCTCGTAGGCCCGCTCACGAGTCTGTCCGGCCCGCGCATCGAAATCGACCCGGGCCGTGTACAGGGACTGGGCGAAAGCGAGGGTCGGCAGCATTGCCGCGGCGACGAGCAAAGCCGTGCCGCGCAGCGACGCCGCGCGTACAGTACGAATTGCCGTTTTAAGCAACGGTGGTTTCCCCATGCAAAGACAAGCTCTATTATATCGCCCTCGAAGCGGATCACTCATCAAATGGCCGAAAAAAATCTGACTTACAAGGACGCGGGCGTCGACATCGATGCCGGTAATGCGCTCGTCGAGCGCATTAAACCTCTCGTTGCTCGGACGAGGCGCCCCGAGGTGCTGGCAGGTATTGGTGGCTTTGGCGGCCTGTTCGCGCTGCCCCCCGAGCGCTACCGCGAGCCGGTGCTGGTCTCCGGCACCGACGGTGTCGGCACCAAGCTCAAACTGGCGCAGATGCTCGACAAGCACGACACGATCGGTATCGATCTCGTCGCAATGTGCGTCAATGACGTGCTGGTCCAGGGCGCAGAACCGCTGTTCTTCCTGGACTATTTCGCCAGCGGCCGGCTCGACGTCGATGTGGCCGCCGCCGTCGTCAGCGGTATCGCAGAAGGCTGCGTGCAGGCCGGCGCCGCACTGATCGGCGGCGAGACCGCCGAGATGCCCGATATGTACGCGGACGGGGACTATGACCTCGCCGGCTTTTGTGTCGGTGCGGTAGAACGTACCGACATGATCGATGGGAGTGCCATCCGCCCTGGTGACGCACTGATCGGAATTGCTTCCAGTGGCCCGCATTCGAACGGCTTTTCCCTGATCCGTCGCGTGATTGAAATCGCCGGCGACGAGATCGTTTGCGGAGAGCCCGTCAGCCAGCAACTGCTTGCGCCGACGCGCATCTACGTAAAACCGTTACTCGAGCTGATGAAACGGGTCCCGGTCAAAGGGCTCTCGCATATCACCGGCGGAGGCATCACAGAGAACCTGCCACGCGTCTTCCCCGGCGGTCTGGACGCCGTTGTCGATACGAAGAGCTGGGTACCGGGTGACCTATTCGACTGGCTGGCAGAGCGCGGCAATATAGAAACGGCTGAGATGCGCAGGACCTTCAACTGTGGCGTCGGCATGATTGTCGTCGTCGATGAGAAGGATAGTGACCGCAGCATAACTTTGTTGAACGAGGCAGGGGAAAATGCCTGGCACCTCGGTAGTACCGCCGAAGGAAACGGAGAGGTTCGGTATTCTTGAGCCGCTCCCGTTGCAAGACCGCCATCCTCATTTCCGGGTCCGGCTCCAACCTGCAGTCCTTCATAGACCGGGTCGCCGAGGGCTCGATCAACCTCGATATCTGCGCGGTGTTCTCGAACAGGCAAGACGCCTTCGGTCTCGAACGAGCACAAAAGGCGGGCATCCCTACGGCCTGCATTGACCACACGGCATTCGATTCGCGCGAGGCTTTCGATCGCGCAGCGGCGGCCGAACTGGACCTATACGATCCCGAGCTGCTGGTCCTGGCGGGATTCATGCGCATCCTGAGCCCATGGTTTGTTCGCCACTATGAAGGACGAATACTCAACATCCATCCCGCGCTGCTGCCCCTGTATCCCGGACTGAATACCCACCAGCGCGCCATTGATGCCGGCGACACCCAACACGGCACCACGGTTCACTTCGTGACTGAGGAACTGGACGGCGGTCCCTGTATCCTGCAAGGACGGCTGGCCATCCGACGCGGCGAGTCAGCCGAACAGTTAAAAGATCGAATCCAGGCAGTAGAACACCAGATTTACCCGACGGCCGCGCAGCTGGTCGCCGATGGTGATGTCACCTTCAGAGACGGCCGCGCGTTTCGCGACGGTCAGCCGCTCGACCAACCGCTGCTCATCGATTTCCCGGACTGACGGCGTCCGGACGCGAAGCGCGAGGTATCGCGCGGGCCAAACCGTCAGGTCTTGGGCAGCGTGACCCCGGTCTGCCCCTGGTACTTGCCGCCCCGATCGCGATACGACGTCTCGCAGGCTTCGTCGGATTCCAGGAACAGCATCTGCGCGACGCCCTCGTTGGCATAGATCTTGGCCGGCAGCGGCGTCGTGTTGGAAAACTCCAGCGTCACGTGCCCCTCCCATTCGGGTTCCAGCGGTGTCACGTTGACGATGATGCCGCAACGCGCATACGTCGACTTGCCGAGACAGATCGTCAGGACCGTGCGTGGAATCCGGAAGTACTCGACCGTTCGTGCAAGCGCGAACGAGTTCGGCGGGATCACGCAAACGTCGTTCTGGATGTCGACGAAACTCGTCGCATCAAACCCTTTCGGGTCGACGACGGCCGAGTTGATGTTCGTGAAGATCTTGAATTCGTCCGAGCAGCGAACATCGTAGCCGTAGCTCGAGGTTCCGTAGGAGACAATGCGCCCCCGGTCGTTGTGTCGAACCTGGCCTGGCTCAAAAGGCTCGATCATCCCGTGCTCTTCGGCCATCTGCCGGATCCAGCGATCTGACTTGATACTCATCAGCTGTCCTCAACGACGATATTCGGAAACTTGCTACTGTAGTCTTTGCCGCGTGCAGCCAGCGCCGACGACATATTGCGCGCCGCGTTGAAATAGGCCGACGCGCGGGGACCTTCGGGCTCCGCGACGACCGTCGGTGTGCCCGAGTCAGTCTGGGCACGAATATCGGCATCCAGCGGCAACTGGCCCAGCAGTTCAACATCGTAGTCCTGCGCCATGGCCTCGCCGCCGCCGCTGCCGAAGATGGCTTCTTCGTGACCACAACTGGAGCAGATATGCGTGCTCATATTCTCGATCACGCCCAGCACGGGGATCGACACCTTCCGGAACATCTGCAGCCCCTTCCTCGCATCGAGCAGCGCGATGTTCTGCGGCGTTGTTACGATAACGGAGCCTGACACCGGGATCTTCTGCGACAGGGTCAGCTGGATGTCGCCGGTGCCCGGTGGCATGTCGACGATGAGATAGTCCAGTTCGCCCCAGTTCGTCTGCATCAGCATCTGGTTTAGCGCCGACGTGACCATCGGGCCGCGCCAGGCCATCGGCTGGCTGGCGTCGATGAGAAAGCCGATCGACATGACCTTCAGGCCGTGAGCCTCGAGCGGCTCCATGGTCTTGCCGTCATTGCTGACCGGCTGCTGATCCACAAGCCCGAGCATATGCGGCTGGCTGGGCCCGTAAATATCGGCGTCGAGAATACCGACCGCGGCACCGTCGGCCGCCAGCGCGAGCGCCAGGTTGACCGCAACCGTAGACTTGCCGACGCCGCCCTTGCCGGACGCGACGGCGACGACATTCTTGATTCCCGGCAGCGGCTTCAGGCTGGTCTGAACGCCGTGCGCCACGACCTTCGACTGAAACTCGACGGTCACGTCGGCAGCGCCAGCCTGTCGCTGTAGCTCGCCCTGGATAAACTGCCGATACTCGGAATACTTGCGCTCCGCAGGAAAGCCGAGCGCAATCGACACACCGACGCCGCCGTCTGAGTCGTCCGCGGCGCTGACCACGGCGACATCCTCGAGGCGGCGGCTAAGGCCCGGTAATATCAGTGAATTCAAGACTTCGTTCACATTCGATTTTGTTGACGCCGTCACACTTCGGCTTCCTTTATTAGGTAAAATTCAAACAGATCCCGGACTGCGGAGTCGGGTGCGCGCACATTGTATCGAAGCCGCAGGAAGAGCCAAGTCTTCATTGGATGCCCATACGTATTCATAGAAGTTGTTGATTTTTAAGGGCCGATTTAGGGTACTGCAAAATTCGACTGTGGCATACTCCGGGAGCTCGTTCACTTGATTTCGGGACGCACGACTGTCAGAAACATGCGACTAGAACAATTGTCATGCGCAGGGACGCCAGACGACGGCAGTCTACGTTGCGATCGGCCCGACAACGCTGAGAATTCGCTGTGAAGTTATTCGGCGGCTTCAGGGCAGAAAATCTGGTCTCGGATCTGGTCAAGATGCCAGACCCTTCTGCGCCCGGCGCGGAAAAAACCGTCAACAAGATCAAGAAGCTGGGCGCGCCGGCGATACCCGCCGTCATCGACGCACTCGCGTTGTCTGACAAGACGCACACGATGGTGCTCGTAGATATCCTGTCGGCCATGGCGAACGACAAGACGATCGAACAGTTCCGCGAGGGACTCGCGGACGGCAACGAGCGTGTCGTTTCAGGGACGTCATGGGCGCTGTCCAGCTCGACCGACTACAGCCCGAACAAGCTGCTCGACTTCTTCGACGACGACGAGGTCTCCAAGGGCGCGCTGATCGACATTCTGCGCGTTCACAAAGACGACCTGAGCGTCCACGAGCTGCTGCAGCGGGCCTACGACCTGGAGCCCAAGGAGAAGGCCGCCGTCTTTAAGATCATCGAGGAAATGGTGAAGCCGGACATGGTGCCGGACCTGATCGCTCGCATGGGCGGCAAGGACCCGGTGATCAAAATGCACCTGATGCGCCTGCTGACGAAATTCGACAAGGATGAAATCGTCGGCACGCTGGAGATTCAGCTCAAGGATCCGAACAAGATGGTCCGGGCCGCCGCGTTGAAATCGCTGGCGACACGCGGCGAGAAACTGAATGTCGAACCGATCAGCAAGTGCCTGACGGACCCTGACCTGGACGTCCAGAACCGGGCGGTCGACGTCCTCATCAACGCCAACCATCCGGATACGATCAAGTATCTTCTGCCCGCGCTGAAAGACGAGTCGGAGTACGCGCGCCGCTCCGCCGTCGAAGTTCTAAACGAGATTGGCACCGTCGATTCAGTCAAAGACCTGCTCGAAGCGATCAAGGACGACGACTGGTGGGTCAGGTCGCGTGCCGGCGATGCGCTGGCCGAGATCGGCGGGCCCAAGGTCGTCAACTCTGTCGTCGCGCTGATCGGGCACGAGGACGAAGAGATTCGTCGTACCGCGATCGAGATCCTGAATGCGACAAAGGACGAGTCGGCGGTAGACCATCTGATCGATGCAACCGATGACGAAGACTGGTGGGTCCGCGAGCGCGCTATCGACGCCCTGTCTCGCATTGGCAGCCCCAAGGCACTGCCCAAGCTCGAATCGCTGCTTGGCCGTGACCCGAAGACGGACGCTGTCGTGATCCGCGCGCTTTCCAAGATCGGCAACTCCAAACACATCACCAAGCTGCTGCCGATCATCAATGAATCGGAACGGGAGGTTCAGCTCGAAGCCATCAAGGCGCTTTCGATGCTGGCCGACGAGGAACACGTGGAGCCGATTCGAAATATCTTCGAGAAGCTGAAGCAGTCTACGGACGAAACCATGATCAACGTCGCCGACAAGGCGATGAAGGACCTGGACGCCCGTTTTTCGGCAACGGTCATGGCAGAGAACGTCCGGGCCAAGAAAATCGGCGAACACACGCGGACGATGCTGCTCGAGAACGAAGATCTCGACAAGCTGCTCGCGGCGCAGAAACCCAGCGAGCCGGCGGAAGTCGACGAGGCGGCCGAGGAAGCTGCCGCACCGTCCGCCCCCGTCTTCGAGATACTCGATATCTCGACGCTGTCGCCGGGCGACGTCATCGACGGCCGCTACAAGTACATCGAGAAGATCGGTAAGGGCGCTTTCGGCACCGTGCTGCTGATGGAGGACGAGGTCGTCGACGAGCAGTTGATCCTGAAGTTCTTGAACCCAAACGTGTCGTCCGACGAAGAAATGATGAAACGCTTCGTCCACGAGCTGCGTTACTCACGTAAGATCACGCACCGCAACGTCATTCGAATCTACGACTTCCTGAACCTGCAGGGCTGCTACGCGATTTCGATGGAGTACTTCCCGTCGCATACACTGTCTGGCGAGATCCCGGATGGCAAGCCGATGAACATTGCGAAGGCGTTGAAATACTCGCGCGACATCGCCGCCGGCATGGCTGTCGCGCACCAGGCCGGTGTCATCCATCGTGACCTGAAGCCAGCCAATATTCTTGTCAACGAAGACGGCCTGCTGAAGATCGTGGACTTTGGCGTCGCCGCCGCGGCCAGCAGTGGCGATACGCAATTGACCAAGACCGGCTACGTGATCGGTTCTCCGAAATACATGGCGCCGGAACAGATCCTCGGCAAGAAGGTCGACGAAACCGCCGATATCTATAGTGTCGGCGTCATCATGTATGAAATGGTCACGGGCATTCCGCCTTATAGCCGCGGTGACCACATGTCGGTCATGTACCAGCACGTCCAGGGCAAGGCTCAGCCCTGCCAGGAGATCAACCCGGATCTGCCGGACGTCTACGCCGAGATCATCACCAAGGCCATGTCTGTCGACAAGACGAAGCGCTTCCAGACGATGGCAGAACTCACCGAGGCACTGCACGAAGTTCCGGCGGCAGCCGCAACCTGACAAAACTGTGAAATCGCTCTGGCAAGCGCCGTGAAATCCCCCTAGGATACGTGTAAACCGCTGATTCGAAGAGATAAAGGGCCGCCGCATGGCGCGTATTGACGCATTCTTGAAGCTGGGCCTCGCACAGGGCTGTTCAGACGTCCACCTGGCCGTCGGCATGCCGCCGATGCTGCGAATGAACGGCGACCTGATGCCGATCAAATTCCGCGAACTCTCCGACAGCGAGCTGGAAGCGTATGTCCACGAGATCTTGACGACTAACCAGCGCAACACCTTCGAAGGTGGCAAGGACCTCGATTTCTCATATGTTACTGACGAAGGCGGTCGTTTCCGCGTCAACGTTTTCCGCAAGGTGACCGGTGTCGGCGCCGTCTTCAGGAATATCCCGGCCGAAGTACCGACGCTGGACCAGCTGAACATGCCGCCTGTCCTGAAGGACTTTTGCGATTACCACCAGGGCATGGTCCTGGTGACCGGATCGACGGGTACCGGCAAGTCGACGACGCTGGCCGCGATGATCGACCACCTGAACAAGACGCGAAACCTCAATATCATCAGCCTCGAAGAGCCGATCGAGTTCGTGCATCCAAGCAAGAACTCGCAGGTCGTCCAGCGCGAAGTCGGCACTCATGTGCACAGCTTTGCCGACGGCGTCAGAGCGGCGATGCGTGAGGATCCGGACGTCATACTGGTTGGCGAACTCAGAGACGCCGATACGATCATGATGGCAATGACGGCGGCGGAGACGGGTCACCTCGTGCTGGGCACGCTGCATACGACCGGCGCCGTCAAGACGATTGACCGTATCATCGACGCGCTGCCCGGCGAGCTCCGCGAGCAGACCAAGGCCTTCCTGTCGATGAGCCTGAAAGCCGTCGTCACACAGAACCTGGTCAAGACGGTGGACGGACGAGGAAGAAAGGCGGTTCTCGAGATCCTGGTGAACAACCGCGCGATATCGAAGCTGATAACAAGCGACCAGACGCACCAGATCCCGTCGCAATTGCAGACCGGTGCCGATACCGGCATGCAGTTGATGGATGCCGCTCTCCTGCAGTCGATCCAGAAAAAGGAAATCGACCCGGACGACGCCTTCCGTTTTGCAAGCGACAAGAAGAAGTTCCAGCGCTACGTCACCGACACCGGCCTGTATGCCGCAATTGACGCAGAATAACCGGATTAGCTCATGCCGAAGATCGACCAATACCTGACAGCAGCGCTAAAACAGAACGCGTCCGACCTGCACTTCATATCCGGTGATCCGGTCCGCGCCCGCGTTCACGGCGCCCTGCAGGTACTGGTTGAGGAAAGACTGACTGTCGAAACCGTCAGTGAGGCGATGACCGAGATCATGGACGGCGCCGCACAGCGTCATTTCGACGAACATGACTCAGCCGACTTCGCCTACGAGATCGACGGGCTGTCGCGTTTCCGTGTCAATATCTTTCGCCATTTGAACGGCATCGGCGCAATCATGCGTGCGATCCCGTCGAAGGCACTGACGCTCGAAGAGCTGGAGATGCCGAAGGCGATACATCAGCTCTGCCGGCACACGCAAGGCATGATCCTGGTCACCGGCAAGACGGGTTCGGGTAAGTCGACGACGCTCGCGGCGATGATCGACGAGATCAACAAGCGACTCAAGGGCCACATCCTGACGATCGAGGACCCGGTCGAGTTCGTCCACAAATCCCAGGGCTGCCTGATTTCGCAGCGCGAAATCGGCGTCCACAGCCGTAGTTTCGCCGACGCCCTGCACTCTGCCCTGCGAGAAGATCCTGACGTTGTACTCGTCGGTGAAATGCGCGACCTCGAGACCATCAGTATCGCGGTCACGGCCGCTGAGATGGGCATTCTCGTCATGGGGACGCTGCACACCAACGGCGCCGCACAGACCGTCGACCGCATCGTGAACTCGTTCCCGGCGGACAAGCAAAGTCATATCCGAACGATGATCTCAACATCGTTGCGCGGTGTGGTCTCACAGCAGCTGCTGCCGACCAAGCACAAGCCGGGCCGGGTCGCCGCGCTCGAGATCCTGGTCAACACGCCTGCCGTCAGCAACCTGATCCGGCAAGGCAAACTCGACCAGCTGGAGACGGCGATGCAGAGTGGTGGCAGCTCCGGCATGCAAACGATGGACAACGCGCTGATGGCACTTGTCGAACGCGCCTGGGTTTCCGGGAAAGAGGCCTACCAGCAGGCAAACAACAAGTCGAAATTCGAGAAACTCAAGCTCAAGACCTGACCGCCAAAACGTCCTCCGCGCCGCCGAGGCGTGGCATAATTCCGGCTTTTGACCCGGCACCTCCCGCAAATGAGCGACAAGCAACGCAAGATCCTCGTGACGAGCGCACTCCCGTATGCGAACGGCTCTATTCACATGGGTCACCTCGTCGAGTACCTGCAGACAGACATCTGGGTTCGCTTCCAGAAGATGCGCGGCCATCTGTGCACCTATGTCTGCGCCAGCGATGCTCACGGGACGCCGATCATGATCAAGGCGCGCGAGCAGGGCGTGACGCCAGAAGCCCTGACGGAGGCGTTCAGCGAGGAGTTCAAGCGCGACTTCGCTGACTTCGGCGTCGATTTCGACAACTATCACACGACGCACTCGAGCGAGAACGAGGCGCTCACGGTAGAGATGTACGAGGCATTGCGGGCTCGAGGCGACATCTATACCAAGACGATCGAGCAGGCTTACGACGAGAAGGAAGGTATGTTCCTGCCCGACCGCTTTGTTCGCGGCACCTGCCCCGTGTGCAAGAGCGAGGACCAGTACGGCGATTCCTGCGAGGTCTGTGGCTCGACCTACTCTCCCTCCGATCTGATCGACCCGGTGTCCGTAGTGTCCGGCACAACACCGGTCAAGCGAGAATCGGAGCACTATTTCTTCCGCCTCGGCAACTACGAGACGATGCTTCGTGATTGGATGCGGGACGCCGGCCTGGATAAGAATATGCTGGCCAAGCTCGAGGAGTGGTTCGAGGCGGGCCTCCAGGACTGGGATATCTCCCGCGACGCGCCCTATTTCGGGTTTGCGATCCCCGGCACGAAGGACAAGTTCTTCTATGTCTGGCTGGATGCACCGGTCGGCTACCCGGCGAGTTTCAAGAACCTCTGCGAGCGCAGGGACGATCTCGACTTCGACGACTACTGGCGACCCGGCAACGACACAGAGGTCTTTCACTTCATCGGCAAGGACATCATGTATTTTCACACGTTGTTCTGGCCGGCAGTGCTGCACGGGTCAGGCTTCCGTACGCCGACCAGCGTGTTTGCGCACGGTTTCCTCACCGTCAATGGCAAGAAGATGTCGAAATCACGCGGCACCTTCATCAAGGCCAGGACGTATCTCGACAACCTCGAACCGAGTTACCTTCGCTATTACTACGCGGCCAAGCTCGGGCCAACGATCGAAGATATCGATCTGAACCTCGAGGACTTCGTCGCTAGAGTCAATTCCGATCTCGTTGGAAAGCTCGTCAACATCGCAAGCCGGTGCGCTGGGTTTATCAACAAGCGCTTTGAGGGCCGCCTGGCCGATACGCTGCCGGACGAATCACTGTTCAAGGAAGTTGCCGATGCTGCCGAGCCAGTCGCTTCGTTCATGGAAAATCGTGAATACTCGAAGGCCATGCGGCAGATCATGTTGCTCGCCGACGCGGCGAATCGCTACATCGATGAACACAAGCCCTGGGTCATGATTAAGGACGAGGACAGGCAAGCCGAGGTGCATGGCGTATGCACGCAGGGTATCAACCTGTTCCGAAGCCTGATGATCTACCTGTCACCCGTTCTGCCGGCGGTTTCCGACAAGGCACGTGCGTTCCTGAATGAGCCGGCGTGGCAATGGTCAGATGCCACGAAGCCGTTGCTCTTCACGTCGATTAACAAGTTCGAGCCGTTGCTGACGCGCGTCGAGAGTAAGCAGGTCGAGAAGATGGTTGAAGAATCGAAAGAAGCGCCGGCGCCTGTCGAAGACGGTGAACCCGTAGCGGACGATGAACCCACGATCTCGATCGACGATTTCATGAAGGTGGATCTTCGAATCGCGCGTATTGAGAAAGCCGAGCCGGTGGAAGGCGCGGACAAGCTGCTGCAGCTGACGTTGGACGTCGGTGATTTCAAGCGTCAGGTATTCGCCGGCATCAAGGCGGCCTATGCACCCGACGATCTGATTGGCCGTCACGTCATCGTCGTCGCCAATCTCGCGCCGCGCAAGATGCGCTTCGGCGTCTCCGAGGGCATGGTGCTCGCGGCCGGCCCCGGGGGCAAGGACATCTTCCTGCTGTCCGCTGACGACGGTGCCGTACCCGGCATGCGGGTCAAGTAGTCCGGCGATTTTTCTAAAGCGGCGTCAATGACGCCTCAGCTTCGCGATTCGCGGATCATGTGAGCGGCGGTTTACAATACACCGATGAAAGGTCCTGGGAGGCTTGCCTGAATGAGCGAGCTCTTCGTCATTCTCATCAGCACCGTGCTCGTGAACAACTTTGTCCTGGTCAGGTTCCTTGGCCTGTGCCCGTTCATGGGGGTATCGAGCAACCTCGAGGCCGCTGCGGGCATGTCGCTCGCAACGGCGTTCGTCCTGACCCTTTCCTCGGCCACCGCCTACCTGCTGCACCAGTACGTGCTGGTCCCGCTGGGGATCGACTACCTGAGGACCTTGAGCTTCATTCTCGTGATTGCAGCCAGCGTCCAGTTCACCGAGATCATGGTCAGGCGCCTGAGCCCGATGCTGGAACAGGTTCTCGGCATCTATATTCCTCTGATTGCGTCCAACTGCGCCGTGCTCGGGGTTGCACTCCTCAACGTCCAGGAGTCGGGTAGCTTCGTCGAATCACTGTTCTACGGCCTTGGCGCTGCCGGCGGCTTCGCCCTCGTCCTCGTGATGTTTTCCGCGGTTCGGGAGAGACTCGCTGCAGCCGACGTTCCGGTCCCGTTTCGTGGTCCTGCCATCGCATTGATGACGGCCGGCATCATGTCACTGGCATTCATGGGCTTTTCAGGCATGGCGCGAATTTAAGGATGATCCTCGCTGCCATCATAACGATCAGCCTGATCGCCTTGATCGCCGGGCTGGCGCTCGGTTTCGCGTCGCGTTCTCTGCCGCCCGCCGAAAACGACCGCGTCGAACAGGTCAACGACCTGCTGCCACAGACACAATGTGCCCAGTGCGGATACCCGGGATGCCGGCCCTATGCAAGAGCGGTCGTTGAGTCCGGGGAGGCGATCAATCTGTGCCCTCCGGGCGGCGAGGCAACCGTAGAGAAACTGGCAGCGCTACTGGGACGGGAGGTCATACCTCTGGCGAAGGCGGCACCCTCGAGGCGCGAGGTCGCGATCATCGACGAGTCGCTGTGCATCGGCTGCCTGCATTGCCGAAATGCCTGTCCCGTCGATGCCATTTTCGGCGCCCAGACGCTGATGCACACGGTGATCGAGTCGGAATGCACCGGCTGCGAATTGTGCGTGGCGCCCTGCCCCGTGGACTGCATCAGCATGCAGGAGGTCGCATGAGCGCACCGACGCTTGACCTTGGTAAGCTGCACGGCGGTATGCGCCTGGAGGCCCAAAAGGCACAGTCCACGACGCAGAGCATACTTGAGCTGCCTGTTCCCAAGCAGCTGATCATCCCACTCAAACAGCACGTTGGCGACGAGGCGCAACCTGTTATATCTATTGGCGAGCGGGTTCTGAAAGGGCAATTGCTCGCCGAACACTACGGCTCACTGGGGGCCCCGGTCCATGCTTCGTCATCCGGCAAGGTCGTCGCGATCGAGCCGTCGCCGGTCACGCGCAGGTATGGGGACAAGGCGCCGTGCATCGTCATCGAGACCGACGGAGAGGATCAGGCAATCGAAGCCTGGGAGGACCCCGTCGACTATCGCGAACTCGATCCGTCATCGCTGATGCAGAGGATTCTTCAAGGTGGAATCGTCGGCCTGGGCGGTGCGGTCTTCCCGACGGCGCAGAAACTGATGCAGGCGACGACCGGCGAGATCGAAATGCTGATCCTGAATGGTGTCGAGTGTGAGCCTTACATCAGTTGCGATGACATGCTGATGCGTGAGAGTGCCGAATCGATCATCTCCGGCGCACGCATCCTGATGCACGCGATGTCCATCGATCGCTGCCTGCTGGGCGTGGAAAGCGACAAACCAGAGGCGATCCGGGCACTGGAACAGGCACTCGCCGGATACGATGACGAACGTGTCGTACTGAAACAGATACCCACAATCTACCCGTCCGGCGGCGAGGACCAGCTGATTCAACTGGTCACCAATCGTGAGGTACCGACACGCGGCCTGCCGAGCGACGTCGGCTGCCTGGTGCAAAATGTCGGCACGGCGTCCGCTGTGCATGACTGGATCGTCGAGGGCCAGCCGTTATTGAGTCGCATCACGACCGTCTCCGGCGACGGCGTCGCCAAACCATTGAACGTGCGCGCGAGGCTGGGAACGCCGATCGCAGACCTGGTCGAGGCGGCCGGGGGCTATACCGAGAGAGCGCAAGTACTGATCATCGGCGGGCCGATGACGGGTAAATCGATCTCTACCGACGAGGTACCGGTCGTCAAAGCGACCAATTGCGTGCTGGTCCTGTCAGAGGCGCCGAACCGTGAACGCGAACTCCCATGCATACGCTGCGGCGAGTGCGCGGAAGTCTGCCCGGTCAACCTGCTGCCGCAACAGCTCTACTGGCACGCCTGTGCCGACAACGAAGACAAGATGCGCGAGTTCGGGCTTGTCGACTGCATTGAATGCGGCTGCTGCGACCTGGTTTGTCCGAGCCATATCCCGCTGACCTATGACTTCAGGATGGCGAAGGCACGCATCAGGGAACTGGATGACGAAAAGGCCCGTGCCGAGCGCGCACGCCGGCGATTCGAAGCGCGTGAACAACGCCTGAAGCAGGAAGAGCAGGAGCGAGCCGAGGAGCTGCAACAGCAGAAGGATCGGGCCCGCAAAACTGGCAAGGCGGCGATCGCCGAGATCCTCAAACGTAAGCGCCGCAAGGACGACTGAGCGATGCAATTCGAGCGGCTCAATGCGCCTCACATTCGATCGACATCAAGCGTTCCTCGCATCATGTTGCAGGTCCTGCTTGCGCTGGTTCCGGCCGCCATCGCGCACGTCTGGTTTTTCGGACCGGGCTTCCTGTTCAACCTGATTATCGCAACCGGCTTCTGCGTTGCCAGCGAAGCCGCGATGATGGTTGCTCGCGGCCGTCCGCCCGAAGACGCGCTATCCGACTACAGCGCCGTCGTGACCGCAGCGTTGATCGCCTTCGCATTGCCTTCGCTGACGCCGTGGTGGGTAACAGCGATCGCTTCGACGTTTGGCATCGTGGTCGCCAAGCACTTGTATGGCGGAATCGGCTTCAACGTGTTCAACCCGGCGATGGCCGGCTACGTCGTTGTCCTGGTCGCGTTCCCTGCGGACATGAACCTGTGGGTCGCTCCCAGGATGGGCGACACGGACTACACGATGCTGAGCCTGGTCGAAACTTTGACGTTTACCTTGACCGGTTGGCTGCCGGAAGCGCTCACCTATGACGCGGTCAGCCGGGCGACACCACTGGATCTGATGAAGTCGGGACTTAACCAGATGCAGACGGTCGAGGAAATCCGGGCACTACCCGTTATGGGAGACTTCGGCGGGCGCGGCTGGGAATGGATCGGCAATTTCCTCGCGCTGGGGGGCATCTGGCTGATGATCAAGCGCGTGATCCGCTGGCAGATACCGCTCGGCGTTTTGGCCGGCGTGCTGACACCCGCCACGATCGCCTTCCTGATCGAACCCGGCAGCAACCCCGGACCCGGCTACCATCTGTTCAGCGGCGCCACAATCCTGTGCGCCTTCTTCGTGGCGACCGATCCGGTGTCGGCGGCGACCAGCACGCGTGGGCGAATAGTCTACGGCGTCGGCATCGGTTTTCTGATCTATGCCATTCGAAAATGGGGCGCTTACGCAGACGGTGCCGCTTTCGGCGTACTGCTGATGAATATGGCGGTACCTGCCATCGACGCCATCACTCGTCCGAGAATCGTGGGACATGGAGGCATCAGCCGTGAGTAACTCCGCTGTCCTCAAGAACGGGCTGACTCTCGCGCTGATCGCAGCGGTGTGCTCAGGCTTGGTCGCGGTCACCTATGCCCTGACCCGGGACAAGATCGAGGACAACCGCAAGGCCTACCTCGAACAAAAGCTCAAACCGGCGCTATCAGGCGTATTCTTCGAGGGCGACGTCACGGAATCAGTAGTAACCCTGGCGGCGCCGCACGGCCTGCCCGGCAACGACGATGCGATGATCTACCGCGTGTACGCTTCTGGCGAGCCGGTGGCGGCGCTCTTTATCGTAACGGCGAGAAACGGCTATTCCGGTCCGATCCGACTCCTGCTGGGTGTGGACATGAACGGTACCGTCACCGGGCTTCGAATCCTGGAGCATCGCGAGACACCGGGACTCGGCGACAAGATCGACGAAGACAAGTCAGACTGGGTGCAGCAGTTTCCTGGCCGCTCGCTCGGTGACCCGGCGATTGACGGCTGGCAGATCAGGAACGACGGTGGCGAGTTCGATCAGCTCACCGGGGCGACGGTGACGCCGCGCGCCGTCATCAATGCCGTTCGGGATACCTTGATCTACTTCGCCGAGAACAAGGAGCAGGTCTTCGCCATGCAGGAAGACAAGGCGCAATGACGGAACGACGCTACTTGCAGTCTGTCGCTACCGCACTGTGGCGGGACAATCCCGGCCTGGTGCAGCTGCTCGGACTCTGCCCACTCCTCGCGGTGACCGGTAGCTTCGTCAACGGTCTCGGCCTCGGAATCGCAACGCTTGCGGTATTGACCGTCTCCAACGGCCTCGTGTCAGCGACGCGACGCTTCCTGCAAAAAGAAATCCGGATACCGATCTACGTTTTGATCATCGCCAGTCTCGTCACCTGCGTCGAATTGTTGTTCCAGGCGTTCTTTCCGGCTCTCGATCGCGCGTTGGGCATCTTCATTCCGCTGATTGTGACCAATTGCGCCATCGTCGCGCGCGCGGAGGTGTTTGCGTCGAAGAACCCGGTATTCTCGAGTATCGTCGATGGATTCGGCATGGGGCTGGGCTTTCTGCTGATCCTCGTCACTATCGGACTCATCCGCGAGCTTGTCGGCCAGGGAACGCTGTTCGCCGACATGCACCTCTTGCTGGGCGGCGAGCCATTCAAAGGACTCGTCGTCGCCGACGCCGGATGGCTGATCGCGATCCTGCCGCCGGGGGCCTTTTTTGCACTGGCCGTCGCAATCGCTACGAAGAATTCGATAGACCGACGACGCCACGCCAGGCTGCGCGAGCGGACGGGGCTGCGATGAACCGGGACAAGCGAACGGCGATATTCTCAACCCTGCGGGCAGCTGACCCGAATCCGACAACGGAACTGAATTACGACACGCCGTTCCAGCTGCTGATCGCCGTGATTCTGTCCGCGCAGGCAACGGACGTCGGCGTCAACAAGGCGACCCGACGATTGTTTGTCGACGCTCCGGATGCGGGGACCATGTTGAGTCTCGGCGTTGACGGGCTAAAGTCCTACATCAAGACGATTGGACTCTTTAACAGCAAGGCGAGCAACGTCATCAAGACCTGCCAGATCCTTGTCGACGACTATAACGGCGAGGTGCCCCGCGATCGCAGCGCGCTCGAGGCTCTGCCCGGCGTCGGCCGCAAGACCGCCAACGTCGTCCTAAACACCGCGTTTGGCGAGCCGACGATTGCCGTCGACACGCATATCTTCCGCGTCTCGAATCGAACCGGTATTGCACCCGGCAAGACGCCGCTGGAAGTCGAGAAGCGCCTGCTGCGGCTGACGCCTGATGAGTTCAAAAAAGACGCACACCACTGGCTGATATTGCACGGTCGGTACGTCTGCAAGGCCCGGCGGCCACTCTGCGGAGAATGCAGTATCCTCGAGTGGTGTGAGTATCGTCGGAAGGAACTGCCATGATCTTTGGCCAGAACAGAGACCAGCTCCGGCGCATGTATGCCGATGCCTGGCAAAAATTGACATCCGGCGCAGTCTTGACGCCACTCGAAACCCAGATTGCCGCGGTCGTCGAGGAGCATCCGGAGTATCATCGCCACTTGGGTGAGGACGGCCTTAAAGAGGAATTCACACCGGAACGGGGTAAGACGAACCCTTTTCTGCACATGGGCCTGCACCTGGCGATACGAGAGCAAGTCGCAACCAACCGGCCGGCAGGAATAGCCGCGCTGTTCCAGGGCCTGATCGATAAGTCGGGCGACAGGCTGGAAACCGAGCATCGCATGATCGATGTGCTCGCTGAAGTCATGTGGGAATCACAGCGGTCTAACACACCGCCGGACGAGCAGGCCTACCTGGAGCGGCTAAGAACATTGTAGAGAGTCGCTGTGTAATAAATCCGCTGCCGCGCTGGTCTGATAAGCAAATAAACGGGAATGCGAAATGACGGGCAAGAAACAGAGTTATCCGGTTGAGGGTGCGGGACTTGGTCTTAGACGACCATTGCTCGACAAGCTGATGGCGAACCCGCCGACCGAGGTCGACTTCATGGAGGTGGCCCCGGAAAACTGGATTCATATCGGCGGTGTCGCCGGGAAGAAGTTTCGCTGGTTTACCGAACGCTACCCTTTCGTGCTGCACGGATTGTCCTTGAACATCGGTTCGCCTTCGCCATTAAACGAAGGCCTGGTCCGGGACGTTCGGGAATTCATGGACGAGCACGGCATAGAGCAGTATTCGGACCACCTGAGTTACACCGGCGATCATGGTCAGCTGTACGACCTGATGCCGATTCCGTTCACCGAAGAGGCCGTCCGGTATGTCGCGGAGCGTGTGCATCGCGTCCAGGACATCCTCGGGCGACGGATGGCGCTGGAGAACGTATCCTTCTACGCGCCGACGGAAGAAGGCATGGGCGAACTGGAGTTTCTGCTCGCTGTCCTCGAAGAGTCGGACTGCGACCTGATGCTCGACATCAACAATATCGTCGTCAACAGCATTAACCACCGCTACGACGCGCTCGAGTTCCTGAAGCGGATGCCGGCGGACAAGATTCGTTACTTCCACATTGCCGGGCACCACGTCGAAGCGGAGGACCTGCGAATCGACACCCACGGAGCACCGGTAGACGAACTGTCCTGGCAATTGCTGGTCGAGGCTTACGCGCATTTCGGGCCGGTTCCGACGCTGCTGGAAAGAGACTTCAATTTCCCGCCGCTCGACGAGTTGCTCGACGAGGTCCGGGAGATTCGCAAGCTGCAGCAAGACTCCGTCCCGGCGGAGGCGGCCCATGGCTGACAAGCCGGCATTCCAGGACATCCAGAACGCATTTGCGGCGCACATCCGCGACCCGGCAAACGCGCCTGCACCGGAGCACATCGAAGATCGCCGAATGGCCGTCTACCGGGACCTGTTCTTCAATAATTTGCGCAGCCTGCTGTCGACGACCTTCCCGGTCCTGAAAGCCCTGCACGATGACAAGAAGTGGCGGCACATGATCCGCGAGTTCATGAAGAAGCATTCTGCCCAGACGCCCTACTTCCTGAAACTACCGGCCGAGTTCCTCGATTTCCTGCAGAACGAATACGAGATGAGTGAGGACGACTTCCCGTTCCTGCTTGAACTCGCGCACTACGAATACATCGAGCTGGCGCTGTCGATCTCGGATGCCGAGATAGACGACAGCCGCATCGACCCGGACGGGGACCTGGTCGCCGGGGTCCCGGTCAAGTCCGAGCTGTCGTGGGTGTACGCCTACCAATACCCGGTCCACCGGATCTCAAAAGACTTCATTCCGGACGCACCCGCGGAGCAGCCCGTCTATCTCGCGGTGACCAGGAACTCTGAGGACCGCGTTCGATTCACGGAACTGAACCCCATTACGGCCGGACTGCTCGATGCCATCGACAAGAACAATGAGGACCTGACCGGCGAGGTACTGCTGCGGCGGCTGGCGGAACAGATTCAGTATCCGGACGCCGACGCGTTTATCGAACATGGCCAGGCGGCATTTAACGAACTCAAATCGGCCGAAATCATCATCGGCACCAAATTGCCCGAATAAGGAACTGAACATGCAAGCACTCGTGAAACTGTGGGACCGCGTCGTCTCCTATCTCAACCCCGCCGGCGAATGGGTCGGCCTACTCATCATCCGTCTGTTGATGGCCTACGAGTTTGCCAAGGCCGGCTTCAACAAGCTTGGCGCATCGGACACGCTGTGGGGCGATGTTCCTTCATGGTTCGTCAGAAACATGGCCAACGCACCGTTTCCATTCAACGTCCTGCCGGGCGAGCTGAACTGGTTCCTCGTGACGTGGGCGGAGATTCTCGGCGGTCTAGCGCTGGTCATCGGCCTGTTCACGCGATTCTGGGCATTCAGCCTCGTCATCGTGACCATCGTCGCGATCCTCAGCACCCATTGGCCAGCGGAGTGGAACAGCCTCGCCGAGCTCTGGGAAGGCTACCGCATCAGACCGGAGGACGGCTCCGGCAACTTCCGCGTTCCGCTGTTGTTCCTCGCGATGCTGATCCCGCTGGTACTGATCGGCCCGGGCAAACTGAGCGTCGATAACGTCATAAACCGCTATATCAAGCGCTAGGAGTCTGTGCGGTAGAAACGAATGAGGCGAGGCGTTCCCAGAAACTAAAGTTCTATTGGCCACGGCCGATGGACGCTGTATGGGTGAAGGACTGATGAGAGAAACTGTTGCAGGTGCGTTGAGCGTACTCGAGTGGCTGGCAACGCTGTTTGTCATCGCCGTTGGTGTAGGCGTACTGGTCGTCCTGATCATATACATCATCGACGTGACCCAGACGACGCATACGGTCAGGCGCAACTTTCCCGTCATCGGTCGATTCCGCTATTTCTTCGAGCACCTTGGTGAGTTCTTCCGCCAGTACTTTTTTGCCGGCGATCGTGAGGAGATGCCTTTCAACCGTGCGCAGCGTTCCTGGGTCTACCGTGCCGCAAAGGGTGTGGACGCAACCATTGCCTTCGGATCGACGCTGAACCTGAGTACGACCGGCACGCCGGTGTTCGTCAACTGTGCCTATCCGACGCTCGAAGAGGACTCGGTCGACTGTCCCCCGGTCGTTATCGGACCGAACACGCGGTACCCCTACGAGGCGCCGTCGTTCTTCAACATCTCCGGCATGAGCTACGGCGCGCTGTCGAAGCCGGCGGTGCAGGCGCTGTCACGCGGCGCGAAGATGTCGAACATGTGGATGAACACCGGCGAAGGAGCGATTTCCGATTGGCACCTCGAGGGTGGCTGCGACATCGTCTACCAGATCGGCACGGCCAAGTACGGTGTCCGCGACGAGAATGGCGGCATCGACTGGGACAAGCTGAAGAGCATCGCCGAAATCGAGCAGGTCAAGATGATCGAGCTCAAGTTGTCGCAGGGCGCCAAGCCCGGTAAGGGTGGCATTCTGCCCGGCGAAAAGGTCACCGAAGAAATTGCCCGAGTTCGCGGCATCACGGCAGGGGAGGATTCGATCAGCCCGAATCGTCATCCCGAGATAAATTCTGCTGAAGACCTGCACGACATGATCAACCGCATTCGCGACGTATCCGGACGGCCGACCGGCTTCAAGGCCGTCATCGGTTCTTACGCGTGGCTCGATGAGCTGTTCAAGCTCATACAGAACCGCGGCATCGACAGCGCGCCCGACTTCATCACCGTCGATAGCGGTGACGGCGGCACCGGCGCGGCGCCAATGAGCCTGATGGATAACGTGGGCTTGACGGTCCGCGAGTCCTTGCCGCTGGTCGTGGACAAGTTAAATGAGTACGGACTGCGGGATCGCGTCAAAGTGATCGCGAGCGGTAAGCTGATCAATCCGGCTGACGTCGCCTGGGCATTGTGCGCCGGGGCAGACTTTGTCAACTGTGCGCGCGGCTTCATGTTCGCGCTCGGCTGCATCCAGGCGCTTCAGTGCAACAAGAACACCTGCCCCACTGGTATCACGACGCACGACAAGCGACTGCAGCGAGGTCTCGTGCCGGAAGACAAGGCCGAACGCGTACGCAAGTTTTCCGAGACAATGCGCAAGGAAGTCGGCACGATCGCGCACTCATGTGGTGTCAGCGGTCCGCGCCAGCTACGCCGATACCACTGCAGAATCGTCCAGGACGATGGGCGGTCGATTCCGTTTGACCAGCTCTACCCGGACGTAACGCCCAGGGTCCGCGCCGCCTGACGTCGCCGTCAGACCGTCAGCGCGTCACGCGAGATGGTAGATAATCACGACGATGCTGACACAGACGATCAGCGTCACATTCAATCGCATCCGAAAGTAATACGGCGTAGTCACGCCTGCCTTGTACAGGTTGTAGTCGACGAACAACAGGTACAGGAAGGCCAGTAGCAGCACGAATTCCGTCAGCACCGGGATCGTGAACAGGAATGCCGACCATGCCGCTAACACAACGGCATTGCTCGTCAGGAACAGGTTGGACGGCGACGACTCACGATTGTAGAGATACATTCCCCAGTGACTGCCAGCGACGAAACTGGCAATCGCGAGTCCGTAAAGCCGTGCGATGTACTCGAAGCTGCCAACATTCTCCCATTCGACGAGGCCTGCAAAGGGCAGAAGCGCGCAGAGGAAGAAAGGCAGCGCACCCGCGTAGGTCAGCAAGGAATAGAGCTTGTTTTCCTGCATTGCGTTGTTCAAGGACTCACGATGTCTTTATTCTACGTCGAATGAGACAGCCGCACAGTGTGTTCTTCGATCTGGACGGAACACTGACCGACCCCTGGCTTGGAATCAGCCGCTGCATCGAGCATGCCCTCGATTCCCTGGACATCGAGCGTGATTCCGGCGATGACTACCGCTGGTGTATTGGTCCGCCGCTGCGAGAGAGCCTTTCGATACTTGCGGGCAGCGATCTGTCCGAACGTGCCCTGTCGATCTACCGGGAACGATTCTCTGACCTGGGCTGGCAGGAGAATGCGCCTTATGACGGGATACACGCGGCGCTGGATGCATTGGCCGGTAGCGGAAGCGAGCTCTATGTCGCGACCAGCAAGCCGCGGGTCTATGCTATCCGCATTCTCGAACACTTTGACCTGCTGCCGTTCTTCACGGCAGTCTACGGCGCGGAGCTGGACGGGACCCGATCAGACAAGTCCGAGTTGCTGGCCTACGCTCTCTCGCAACATACGGTAAATCAGCCGGTCATGGTGGGCGATCGTCGGCACGATGTGATCGGAGCCGCGTCCAACGGTATGCGCGCCATCGGTGTCAGCTACGGCTATGGCAGCGTCGAGGAATTGCTCGCGGCGGGCGCTGAGCAAATCGTCGACAGCCCGTCAGGACTCATCGACGTGCTTCAAGCTTGATCAATCGCCAGGAGACGCTGGCATCAGCGTTTCTTCTTAGGCATGTACAGATCGGTCAGCGTGCCTTCGAAAGCCTCTGCCGTAAATCCAACGGTCTCCGACAAAGTCGGATGCGGATGAATCGTCAATCCCACATCCGCCGCGTCGGCGCCCATCTCGACGGCGAGGCCGATTTCAGCGATCAGGTCGCCGGCTGTCGGCCCGACCATGGCGCCACCCAGCACACGCCCTGAGTCAGGATCGAACAGCATTTTCGTGAAACCCTCGTCACGCCCGAGTGCCAGCGCTCGTCCGCTGGCCGCCCACGGGAACTGGGCCTTCTCATACTTGATGCCCTTCTCCTTCGCCTCGAGTTCGGTCAGTCCAACCCAGGCGACCTCAGGGTCCGTATAAGCGACGCTGGGAATCGTGCGGGCATCGAAGTAGCTTTTCTCGCCATGTGCCACCTCGGCGGCGACCTTGGCTTCATGCGTCGCCTTGTGCGCCAGCATTGGCCCGCCAGCCAGGTCACCGATCGCGAAGATATTCGCAACATTCGTGCGCATCTGCTTGTCGACGGCGATAATGCCGCGCTGGTCGACGTTGACGCCGGCTTTGTCAGCATCCAGCTTGTCGCCGTTGGCGCGCCGACCGATCGCGACGAGAACCTTGTCGTAGACAGCGCTGGAAGATCCGTCCTTGCCTTCGAACTGCACTTCGATGCCGTCATCGCGAGCCGTCATCGCGGTGACCTTTGTGGACACCATGATGTCCGAGTAGCGTTCTTTGACGACCTTCAGGAAGGGTCGAATCAGGTCCGGATCCGTGCCCGGCATCAGCGAGTCCGTCAGCTCGACTACACTGACTTCCGAGCCCAGCGCAGCATATACGCACGCCATCTCTAGGCCGATAATGCCGCCACCGACGACAAGCATACGGCCCGGTACCGGGTCGATCTGCAATGCGCCGGTCGAGTCGACGATGCGCGGGTCGTCCGGCAGCCCGGGGAGCATGGCGGCTTGTGAGCCTGCCGCGATGATGCATTGCTTAAATGCGACTGTTTCACCGTTGTCCAGTCGCAGGTGACTGGCCGACTCGAACTTCGCGGTCGCGGTAATGACTCGCACTTTGCGCCGCTTGGCGAGCATGTCGATGCCACCGGTCAGGCGGCCGACGACACCGGCCTTCCAGTCGTTCAGTTTCGAAGCATCGATCTGGGGTTTTCCGAAGCTCACGCCATGGTCCGCCATGTCACGCGCATCATCGATGAGCTTGGCGGCATGCAGCAACGCCTTGGATGGAATACAGCCGACATTGAGACAGACGCCGCCCAGTGACGGGTAGCGCTCGATCATGATGACGTCCATGCCAAGATCCGCAGCCCGGAACGCCGCCGTGTAGCCGCCAGGGCCAGAGCCGATGACCACGAGCTCGGCACTGTGATCGGCATCGCCTTCAAGCGCCGGCGCTGCCGGCGCGGCCGGGGCCCGTTCGGACGGCTGGGATGCGGCGGCGGGCTCAGACGCTTCCGGTTCTGCTGAGCTGGCCGCCTCGGAGACTGTGGCCGTCGCGACGACATCGCCTGTCGACACCTTGTCGCCGACGCCGACGTCGACCGACACGATGGTTCCTGCATGGGATGCAGGCACGTCCATCGCGGCCTTGTCCGTTTCGAGTGTGACCAGGCCATCTTCAACGGCGACGGTATCGCCTGGAGAGACCAGCACCTCAATGACCTCGACGTCGGCGAAGTCTCCGAGATCGGGAACGGTCAGCTTGATATCAGTCACTATGGAATCGCCTGAAGCAGTTCGTCGACATTGGCCAGCCGACTCGCCAGCGACGTTGTAAACCGGACCGCCAGCGCGCCGTCGATAACGCGATGGTCATAGGACAAAGCGTACGGCAGAATCAGTTTGGGCTGGAACTGCTCGCCGTCCCAGACCGGCTTCATCGCGGAGCGGGAGACGCCGAGAATGGCAACCTCGGGCGAGTTGACAATCGGCGTGAACGCGGTCCCGCCGATACCGCCGAGGCTAGAGATCGTAAAGCACGCGCCCTGCAGCTGTGGCGCCTTCAGTTTGCCTTCTCGCGCCAGTGCCGACAGTTCGGCCAGCTCGGCGGCAAGCTCGTAGACGTCTTTCTTGTCGGCATCACGAATGACTGGCACAACCAGTCCCTGGTCGGTGTCGGCAGCGAACCCGATGTGACAGTATTTCTTCATGACGAGGTTCTCGCCATCGTCTGCCAGCGAAGAATTGACCTTCGGGAACTCTTTCAGCGTGCTGACACAGGCTTTGATGATGAATGCCAACGGCGTCAGCGGAATGCCGCGCTCTTTTGCCGGCCCCTTCAGCAGCTGACGCCGTTCCTCGAGCTCCGTGATATCGGCCTCGTCGTGCTGGGTGACGTGCGGGATGTTGATCCAGCTCGCCTGCAGTCGTGGCCCGGAAATCTTCTGGATGCGTGTCAGCGGTTCGAGCTCGATCTCGCCAAACTTGGAGAAATCGACGCTGGGCGTCTTCGGCAGGGTCGCGCCACCCGACGGCGCGGCGGCCTGCCCGGTCATCACCGATTTGACGAACGCCTTGACGTCGTCATGCAGGATCCGGCCCTTGGCGCCGCTACCCTTCACGCGCACGAGGTCGACGCCGAGTTCGCGAGCGAGCTTGCGCACGGACGGACTCGCATGTGAGCGAGCGAAGCCGGCCTCGTCGATCCTGGCCGGATTGCCGGTCGCGGCGGGTGCCGGGGCGGGCTCCGGAGCCTTCTCTGCTGCGGGCGCCGGTGCTGGTGTTTCTGCCTGGGCGGCGGGAGCCGTGGCGGGCTCAGCAGCAGGCTTCGTTTCCGCGGCCGGCGCTGCCGCCGGTGCCGTGCCGCTGGTGCGAACGACCGCGACGTCGGAACCTGTCGATACCTTGTCACCCACCGACACGAGGAGTTCTTCAATAATGCCGCCTACGCTTGCCGGTACGTCCATCGCCGCCTTGTCGGTCTCGAGCGTCACGAGGCCGTCTTCTGCGGCGACCTCGTCACCCTTTGCCACCAGGACCTCAATAACCTCTACGTCCGCAAAGTCGCCGAGATCCGGCACGCGCAGCGTTTCGAGACCGCCGGCCGACGATGCGGCGGGCGCGGGCGCCGCGCTAACGGCGGCAGGCGCTTCCTCATCCGCGGCCGGCGCCTGCGGGGCTTTCGACGGTGGCGGAATGATGACCGTGTCGCCGCCTACGTCGATCTCCATCTGTCCGATGACGTCTCCGGCCGACACGGTATCGCCAACGGATACCGTCAGTTTCTGAAGTTTGCCGGACTCGGGCGCAGGAACGTCCATCGCCGCCTTGTCGGTCTCCAGCGTGATCAGCCCGTCTTCCTTGGCGACGTCGTCGCCGTCCGACACGAGAATTTCGATAATCTCGACGTCTGCGAAGTCGCCGAGATCCGGCACGACTATGTCGATCGTTTTTGCCAAGTCTCTTCTCCGCTACAGGCCGACCGGATCCGGTTTGTCCGGATCGATGCCGTATTTCTCGATCGCCTGTGCGACCGTCTTCTCATCCAGCACACCGTCGTCCGCAAGCGCTTTCAACGCCGTGACGGCAATGTAGCGCTTGTCGACCTCAAAATGCTGTCGCAAGGGCTCTCGCGCATCGCTGCGACCGAACCCGTCGGTACCCAGAGAGATGAAAGAACCCGGGATCCAGCGCTGGATCTGGTCGGGGACGATCTTCATGTAATCCGTCGCGGCGATGTAGGGGCCCGGGCGATCGGCGAGGCACTTCTCCACGTAGCTTTTACGCGGCGGCTCGTCCGGATGCAGGATGTTCCAGCGCTCGGTCTCCAGTGCCTCGCGACGCAGCTCATTGAAGCTGGTCACCGACCAGACGTCACTGACGATACCGAAGTCGTCATAGAGTAACCTGGATGCCGCGATCACCTCGCGGAGGATCGTGCCACTGCCCATGAGCTGAGCGCGAATCTTGCCCGGGCTCTTGTTGACCTCGAGCAGGTACATTCCCTTGAGGATGCCGTCCTCGACGCCCGCGGGCATCGGCGGATGGGTGTAATTCTCGTTCATGCAGGTGATGTAATAGAAGATGTTCTCCTGCTCACCGATCATGCGACGCAGACCGTCCTGGATGATGACCGCCAGCTCATAGGCATACGTAGGGTCGTAGCTGCGGCAGTTCGGCACCGTCGACGCGAGCACGAGACTGTGACCGTCCTGGTGCTGCAGGCCCTCCCCGGCCAACGTCGTGCGACCCGCCGTGCCGCCGATGAGGAACCCGCGAGCCTGCTGGTCTCCGCCTGCCCAGATGAAGTCGCCGATACGCTGGAAACCGAACATCGAGTAGTAGATGTAGAACGGCACCATCTGCGTATTGTGATTGGCATAGGCTGTGCCGGCCGCGGCCCACGAACAGTAAGCGCCGGCTTCGTTGATCCCCTCTTCGAGGATCTGGCCAGTCTTATCTTCGCGGTAGTACATCAGCTCACCGGCATCCTCCGGCTCATACAATTGACCCTTGGAAGCGTAGATGCCGACCTGCCGGAACATGCCTTCCATGCCGAACGTGCGTGCCTCGTCCGGTACGATAGGCACGATGTGCTTGCCGATCTGCTTGTCGCGCGTCAGCGCCGTGAGAATTCTCACGAAGGCCATCGTCGTCGATGCCTCGCGTTCGCCGGTGCCGTCCAGCTGCGTCTTGAAGATTTCGAGCGGCGGCACCTGGACCGCCGGCGCCTTGCGGCGACGCTGCGGCAGGTAACCGCTGAGCGCCTGTCGACGCTCGTGCAGGTACTCGAGCTCGGCGCTGTCTGCATCGGGCTTGTAGAACGGAACGTCCTCGAGGTCCTTGTCCGCCACGGGGATGTTGAAGCGATCTCGGAAGCGACGCAGCGACTCCATGTCCATCTTCTTCTGCTGGTGGGCCGTGTTCTGGCCCTCACCCGCCGCGCCCATGCCGTAACCCTTCACGGTCTTGACGAGGATCACCGTGGGCTGTCCCTTGTGCCGCGTCGCGGCATCGTAGGCGGCGTAAACCTTGCGCGGATCGTGACCGCCGCGATTGAGTCGCCAGACCTCTTCGTCGGACATGTTTGCGACCATCGCTGCGGTCTCGGCGTGCTTGCCGAAGAACTTCTCGCGGACGTAAGCGCCGGATCGAGCCTTGTACACCTGGTACTCGCCGTCGACCGTCTCTTCCATCAGCTGACGCAGGTTGCCGCTGTGGTCTTTCGCCAGCAGCGGATCCCAGCGAGAACCCCAGACAACCTTGATGACGTTCCAGCCGGCACCGCTGAATGCCGCTTCGAGTTCCTGGATGATCTTGCCGTTACCGCGGACAGGACCGTCCAGTCGCTGCAGGTTGCAATTGACCACGAAGACGAGGTTATCCAGGCCCTCACGGACCGGCATCGTGATCGCGCCAAGTGACTCCGGCTCGTCCATCTCGCCGTCGCCGAGGAAGGTCCAGATCTTGCGGTCGGTCGGCTCGACCATGCCGCGATTCTCCATGTAGCGCATGAAGCGCGCCTGGTAGATCGCCATCATCGGGCCAAGCCCCATCGAGACGGTCGGGAACTGCCAGAAGTCCGGCATCAGCCACGGGTGAGGATAGGAAGACAGTCCACCGCCGCCAACTTCCTGGCGGAAGCGCGACAGGTCACCCTCGTCCAGGCGGCCTTCGAGGAACGCCCGAGCATAGATACCGGGTGACGAATGCCCCTGGAAGAAGATCATGTCACCGCCGTGATCCTCGGTTGGCCCGCGCCAGAAATGGTTGAATCCGACTTCGTACAACGTCGCCGATGACGCATAGCTGGAAATGTGGCCGCCGTACTCGGTACTGACCTTGTTCGCGCGCACGACCATCGCCATTGCATTCCAGCGCAGGATCGCCTCAATCCGGCGCTCCAGGGAACGGTCGCCCGGATACTCGGGCTGTCGTCCCGGGGAGATGGTGTTCAGGTAGGCCGTATTCGGACTGTACGGCAGGTAGGCGCCCGAGCGTCGGGCGAAATCGATCATACGATTGAGCAGGAAGTGGGCTCGTTCCGGACCGTGCTGCGTCAGCACGGAGTCAATGGACTCGAGCCACTCGGTGGTTTCGAGCGGATCGATGTCGTCGTATGGATTGAACTTGGTCATGGATCTATCCGATGGTGTTTTTCTGTTCAGGTTCCTGCGGCGAAACAAACACGGAAGCGTTGCGTGAATTCAGGGTTTCGTCCTGCTAGGATCGTCGCTGTCATTGATTGTCAGCGCGTTTCTTGTGAGCGCATATTCCGGGTTTGCGGGGCGACGGTCAAGCAATCGCAGGATATTTCACTAACAATGCATTCTCTTCTACCTGACGCGAAAGAACTCCGCGTTAATCAACAGCTTGGACGCCTTACGAACAAATCGGCCGACACGCTGAATCAGTTGCTTTTGATACTGCCTGAACGTGTTCCGGCGACGCTGTGGAAGACGCTTCCGCAGGGGGCTCGCCTCAAGACCCTGATGGCTCGGAAAAAGCCCGGTTCGGTTCCCGCCGTCCGGTCCCGCCTGAACAACAAGCGGCAGACTCAGCTGATCATTGGCACCTGCAAGCCGGACGCCAGCGCCTTCGAACAGCTGTCGTTGGGCCGCCAGCTCACTCAGGCCGCGCTGACGGAGAAAGCGGGCGCTCTAGGCATCTGCGTCGCCGGCTTCGACGAGGCGTCCCAGGCAATGATTACCAAGCATGTGCTGGCCGCCACACTGGCGGCGAGCTTTAGCCTGCCCGCTTACAAGAACAAGCCGACACCACCGAGCATAAGCAGCATCCGCCTGCTGGGCCTTCGCGAGAAACTCGATGTCGACCGGGTCGCGGCCGAGGCCGCCGGCAACAACCTCGCCCGATGGCTGACGTCCATGCCGCCGAACAAACTGAATGCCGAGTCTTATGCAGCATTGACGAAAGATCTGTCCGGTCAACAGGGATGGCAGTACAAGCGGTTTTCCCCGCGCGAACTTGAGAAACTCGGTGCAGGCGCGTTTCTTGCCGTTGCACAAGGCAATGAAGACGACAGCGCATCGATTGTCAGACTGCGCTACCGGCCTGGCAACAAGTCGGAAAAGGCTGCGCTTAGCCTGGTCGGCAAGGGCATCATCTTTGATACCGGCGGTACAAACCTGAAACCTTTCCAGTCCATGCTGGACATGCATGGTGATATGCAAGGCAGCGCAGTAGCGCTGGGTACCTTGCTCACCATCTCGAAACTGAAGCTGCCAATCGCCGTCGATTGCTGGCTCGCGTTGACAGAAAACCGGACCGGACCGTCGGCCTACAAATCACAGGATGTAGTCACGGCCGCGAACGGCAAGACGATACAGACGATTCACACGGACGCCGAGGGCCGTATGGCGCTCGCCGACACGCTGGTTCTCGCGAGCCGCGATGAACCGGGAATGATCATCGATTATGCGACGCTGACGGGGACCTGCATCAGCGCGATAACGAAGCGCTACTCCGGCGTATTCTCGAATCGAGCCGCCTGGCACCCGCGCCTGAAGCGCAACGGGCAGGCTTGCGGCGAACGCGTCTGGCCCTTCCCGATCGGCGATGAGTTCCTTGAAGCGCTGAAGTCGCCGGTTGCCGACCTGATGCAATGCTCACCGGACGGCGCCGGCGATCATATCCTGGCCGCCAGCTTCCTCGGCGAATTCGTCGAGAACGATGTCCCTTGGGTACACGTCGACCTGTCGGCCGGCAGTCACAAGGGCGGTCTGGGACACATTCCGACAGAGATAACCGGATTCGGCGTTCGATACACGATGGCGCTGATCCTCGACGAGTGTATACACGAGGCCTCGAGCTAGGTGGCCGACAGCCCGTCAATGGCGAACCGCTTCCGCGGCTTCCTGCCCGTGGTCGTCGACGTCGAAACGGGCGGCTTCAACGCAAAGACGGATGCGCTGCTCGAGATCGCAGCGGTATTCGTCGAGTACCATGCCGACGGTGAACTTCGTCGTGGCCAGACGCTTCGCTTTCACGTCAAGCCATTCGAAGGGGCGAACCTGGAACCCGCGTCGCTGGCGGTCAACGGCATCGATCCAGATCACCCGCTCAGGCCGGCTATCGAAGAGCGCGATGCCTTGCAGAGGGTGTTTCGGGATGTACGGCGCGAGATTCGTGAGAACAATTGCTCCCGAGCAGTACTGGTTGGACACAACGCGTCATTCGATCTGGGATTCCTCAACGAAGCCGTCGACCGGACCGCGATAAAAAGAAATCCGTTCCACCCGTTCAGTTGCTTCGATACGGCTACCTTGTGCGGCGTTGCGTTCGGCCAGACTGTCCTGTCCCGCGCCGTCAAAGCAGCGGGGTTCGAATGGGATGAGGATGCGGCGCACTCTGCCGCTTACGATGCTGAGGTGACGGCAGACCTGTTCTGCGAGATCGTCAACCGGTTCAAACCGGTATTCGACTCGAGATTCCGGTAATCCGACAAGACAGAACCGCAGCCTTATTCGGCTGATTCAACCTCGTCGGTTGCGCCCAGCACCTTATGAAGTTCACCGGAGTGGTACATCTCGATGACGATATCGCTGCCGCCGATCAGCTCACCCTCGACGTAGAGCTGCGGAAAGGTCGGCCAGTTCGAATAGACTTTGAGTCCTTCGCGAATCTCCGGATCTTCGAAGATATTGACGTAGGCAAAAGGCTTGCCGACCGCGTTCAAGGCGGCGACGGCCTGGCCCGAGAAGCCGCATTGCGGAAAGTCGGGCGTCCCTTTCATGTACAAAATGACCGGGTTGCTGTTCAGCTGTTCTTCGATACGAGCGTTGATTTCCAAAACGTTTACCTTTTCTTTGACTCTTCGTCTTCGGTGGTGTCGTCAGCCGGAGCGACGTCGCCGCCCAGCAGCATGCCCGTACAACCGGACAACATTAATCCAAGCAGGATGGTGGCTAAAATTCGCATATCAACTCCTAATGATGCTAGTCGTCCGGGGTCCAGTCCGCCAGTTCATCGATGACGGCCCACTGCTGCTCCTTGCTCATTAACGCCCAGTCTGAAATCTGCTCGAGCGTACGCCCGCAGCCCAGACAACGATCGTCGTCATCCAATGTGCAGATCATGACACACGGAGACAGTGGCCACGTGGTTCGATCGTCGCTCTTTTGCGCGACCGTAGTGATACCGGCTCCATCCGGCTCGTTTAAAATCATTGTTTTTCAATACCTTAGTATCAAGTATCGAGCTCAAGGCTGGCTATTGTGCCTGTTCCCGACAGCGCAGGCGAGCCAAACGCCTTCATTCGGCGCTGCTATTCCCTATAATACGCCCCACACTTGGCCCTTGGCCCCAAGAAAACCAACTACAAAACTCGCGGAGTACTGAATTCATGAACCCTCTCAAAAGCGTCGGCGGCACGATCACCGCTGGAGTCGTGTTGTCCGTCATTATCGCCGCGGCCACATCGGGACTCAGTTTCAATGTCCACAGCTTCATCGTGTGGATTCACGTGATGGCCGGTATTACGTGGATTGGCCTGCTCTACTATTTCAATTTCGTCCAGGTCCCGGCGCTCGCTGAAGCAGTCAGCGACGAAGGCGGGCCTGGCGGCGCGGGAATCACAAAGTACGTCGCACCGCGCGCGCTGTGGTGGTTCCGCTGGGGCGCCGTCGTCACCTGGCTGAGCGGTGCCGCCTACCTCGGCCACCTGGGCATCTTCATGGATGCATTCACCCTCGGCATGATGTCCGACGTACCGAACCCGGCCGCAATGTGGATCGGGGTCGGGGCCTGGCTGGGCACAATCATGCTATTCAACGTCTGGGTGCTGATCTGGCCGAACCAGAAGAAGGTGCTGGGCATGGTTGAGGCCAGTGCCGACGAGATCGCCAAGGCGAAGAACACGGCCCTGCTGGCATCCCGCACCAACACACTGCTGTCGATTCCGATGCTGATGAGCATGGTCGGCTACGGTCACGGTGGATTCTTCCTTTGATCGATTGATCGGGACTGAACGAAGGAGCCCGGCTTGTCCGGGCTTTTTTGATGATGAATGACGAGCTAAAGACAGAAATCGAGACAAGCGTCGCCAACGCGCTCAGAGAGGACGTGGGCGCCGGGGACCTGACGGCAGCGCTGGTCGATGCCGATGCCGTCAGCGGCGCAACTGTCGTCGCGCGCGAGACCATGACGATTGCCGGCATGGACTGGTTCAACGAGGTGTTTCGGCAACTGGACGAGAGCATCATCGTCGACTGGTACGTTACCGACGGTCAGCAGGCTGAACCGGACGACGTCGTCTGCAAGCTCGTCGGAAACTCCCGCGCGATGCTGACCGGCGAGCGAACCGCACTGAATTTCCTGCAAACCTTGTCAGGCACTGCAACAACGACGGCACAGTTCGTCGCTGCTGTGAATGGTACCCAGGCGAAAATTCTCGATACCCGGAAAACAATCCCGGGCTTGCGCCTGGCACAGAAATACGCAGTCCGCTGCGGCGGCGGACGGAATCACCGTGTCGGCCTCTATGACGGCATCCTGATCAAGGAAAACCACATCAAGAGTGCTGGCGGCATCGCGAACGCACTGGCAGCCGTTGAGGGCGACGACCCGGACGTCATGGTCGAAATCGAGGTCGAATCGCTCGACGAACTGAAGGCCGCTCTGGACGCCGGGGCAACTCGCATTCTTCTCGATAACTTCAGTCTTGGGGACACCCGCGAGGCGGTGGCATTAAACTCGGACTACGGCTTCGTCGCAGCAGAACTCGAAGTCTCCGGCAATGTCGACATCGACTCGGTTCGCGAGCTGGCGGAAACGGGCGTCAACTACATCTCGATCGGCGCATTGACCAAGCACGTCCGAGCCGCCGACCTGTCGATGCGCTTCAGCATAGGATCATAGGCGAGCCGCCTGTCCAGCCCCTCAATCCGTACGGGCTCAGGCGATGAGCTTTCGTATTTTTCCTACGATTTCCCGCCTCTTCCAATACAGCTCGGAGAAAATCGCCTTCGTAGGGTCGTCGTCGGGAGTAGCATTGTCGATCCAATTCGACGACTTCATGTCTTCTCTTGCTATTGCCAGGATCTCCTCGAGCACCGTGCTGGCCGAACAGGCGCGATTGCATTTGCGCGTCAGAAGTCGGTCGATCTCCCGAGCGGCATCCGACGAAAGCGCGATCGCCTCTCCCGCCGCTCTTGAAAGCGGACGTTTCTCGATGCCGGCGTCTGCCTGGGCTTTGGCGACTCGTTCGGGCAAGCTGCGCTCGAGCGCGTCGAGTTCACTGACCATCTCAAGGAGACTCTCCAGCGACGGGCGCTCCTGTTCGGTCGCTTTTTCGATCGCCACCCTAACGTGCTCGGACCTGATGACATAGCCTGGGCCTGGCATTGCTTGCCCTCCACCGTTTTTCTGGCATGCGGTTGCTTCTTTAGACTGTAGGAAAGTCGGGCGCCCGTGCAAGCGACCCTGCTGCTCGCCTGAACCAACGCACGAGTCACTCGCTTCGGCTCGCTGACTCCAGTCGTCCTCTACGCCACAGCGCGGGTAACGCGCTTCGGCTCGCTGACTCCGGTCCTTCTTTACGCGACGGCACGAGTCACTCGCTTCGGCTCACTCACCCCATACCCTTGCGCATAGTCGATGCCCATGCCGCGCAGCATCGTGATGATTTCTTCGTTCTCGGCAAACTCCGCGATGGTCTTCTTGCCGGTCAGGTGGCCGATCTCGTTAATTGATCGAACCATCTCCCGGTCGATCGGGTCGTGCAGGATTTCCTTGACGAAGCTGCCGTCGATCTTGAGGAAATCGACCGGGAAGTGCTTCAGGTAACCGAATGACGACAAGCCGGTACCGAAGTCATCCAGCGCGAACAGGCAGCCGAGCTCCTTCAATGCGTTGATAAACCGATTGGCCTGTGAGTAGCTTGCGATAGCCGCTGTCTCGGTAATCTCAAAACAGATCTTCGTCGCATCCAGCCCGCTCATCTGGAACTGCTCGACGACAAACGGCAGGAACTTCTCATCGCCTAGACTCTGGCCAGACAGGTTGATCGAACACATCGCCAGGCGTTCGCGTTCATCCGCTTCAGACACCAGCCAGCGAAACGCGCTGCGAATGACCCAGCGATCGATGCTCGGCGTAATGCCATAACGCTCTGCCGCTTCGATGAACAGAGCCGGCGAGATCACGCCGCCGTTCTCGTCGCGCATACGCAGCAATATCTCGTAGTGCGCGCCCTCTTCCTCGGCCTGCAGCGGCTTGATCGTCTGCCGGTACAACTCGAAGCGATTCTCCTCGAGCGCGTTGTTGATGCGGGCCGCCCACTGCAGTTCGCGGCGCCGGCGCATCAGGTCGATGTCGTTTTCCTGGAAGCTGTGGATTCGATTGCGGCCGGCCTCCTTTGCCGCGGCGCACGCGCTGTCAGCGGCGCTCAACAGCGCAGCGACGTCTTCGTTTTCGGCCGTGATCGGGACGACGCCGATACTGACACCGAGACGGAATGTCCGGTCGTCCCAAAGGAACTTGTAGTCGCCGATCGCGATGCGCAGTGCTTCTGCAGTTTGCATCGCCTCGTCGAGACTACAGCTCTCCAGGAGCACGCCGAACTCGTCGCCGCCGAGACGCGCCAGCGTGTCACGCCAGCGAATCTTGGACTTGAGTAGCGCGCCAAGCTGTCCGAGCAGTGCGTCACCGGCGCTGTGACCGCAGGAGTCGTTAACGATCTTGAACTGGTCGAGATCCAGGTACAGCAGCGCGTAGGACGTCTCGCGCGCCCGGGCACTCTTCAGCGCACGCTCGAGGCGATTCTCGAACTCACGACGATTGACCAGCCCGGTCAGGATGTCGTGACTCGCGTGATAGCTGAGACGACGATTCAACTCACGGGACTCCGAAACGTCGTGGAACACGAGCACGCCCCCGGTGACCACTCCCTTGCCGTCGCGAATCGGGGAGGCCGTACTCTCGATATAGAGCTCGTTACCGTCTCGACGGATCAGCAGCGTCGGGCGCACGGACTTGATCGCCCTGTCCCTTCGTATCGCTACGACCAGAGGATTCTCGAGCGGCTCGCAGGTTTCCTCGTGGAACCCTCGAAAGATCTCGTCCAGTGGCCGACCGCTGGCGTCGTCGACTTTCCAGCCCGTCAATTCCTCGGCGACAGGGTTCACGTATTCGACATCGCCATCAGCGTCTGTGGTGATGACACCGTCGCCGATGGATTGCAGCGTAATCTGCGCACTCTCCTTCTGCCGGAACAGTGCTTCTTCGTAGAGCTTGCGCTCCGTGATATCGACTTCGACGCCGAGTAATCGAATCAGGCGACCGTTCTTGTCCAGTACACCCTTCGCGCGGCTGCTCATCCAGCGCCAGTCGCCGCTGCGGTGGCGCATGCGATGCATCGACTCGAAGAACGGCGTCTTTCCTTCCAGGTGTTCACGCATCTTGCTCTGCACGCGCGCCATGTCATCCGGGTGCACCAGCGTGTACCAGTCGAGCGCGATATCGTCGTCATCGACATCATAGCCAAGCATGGTCTTCCAGCGCGGGGACAGCTCGACGCGTTTGGTCTGGCCGTCGAAGTCCCAGATGCCGTCATTGGCGGTCATGTCGACAAGCTCGCTGCGCTGGTCGATATCGCCGAGTATCGACCGGTCGTCGAGCAGCTCCAGGCCCGACGCCAGGGACGCACCGATTAACTTGATCAGCAGATGAAAGTTCGCATCCCAACTGTCGGTCGCGTGCTCATTGCCGAAAGCGAGAAAGCCACAGATATTGCCCTTTACCGCAATCCCGATGATCAGCAGCGAGCCGAAATGTAGCTCAGCCAGGCGCTCATACTCTGACTGCGCGGCGGTCGGTGCATCAGTGGAGTTATCAATCTCAATGACACGGAGATGACCGAGTCGATCGGTCAGCCATGGCCAGTTCGCCAGGGGCTCGCCGGCGAGGACGTCGCTGGAGCACTGGGCGAAGCCGCTGCGGCCTGAGTGAACGGTTTCGATCTTGTCACCGTCGTCGGACAACAGCGCGAGAAACGCTGCATCGCAACCGGCCGCCTCCGGCAGTTCAGCGATGTTGGAAGCCAACTGCTCGTTTGAACCGTCGCCGGAAAGATTCTGCAGGTTGACCGCGATTTTCGTCTGCAGCGCATCGACCGTGCCGCGCGTACGCGTTCCAGCGCGGGGGCGTCGCGGTCGGATGCCGGTCTGATGATCGGTGGAATCAGTCACAACGTCACCAGGGCATGGAGCAGATTTTTGCGGCAGAGGTTCGCAAGCGTCGTTTTCCGCAGCCTGAAAGCCGCATTTTCTCATGAATCGAACACATTACAAGCACTTACGGCTTGCCCCTTAGCGCCGGCGAACGCATACTGCGCCCGCTATGACAGACGCGACCTCATTGAACTTAAGGAAGAGCCTTGGAAAGTTCGCCACCGGTGTGACGGTAGTGACCTGCCGCTCCGGCGACGGACGCTCGTGTGGAATAACGGCAAACAGCTTCAGCTCGGTCTCGTTGGACCCGCCGCTGATCCTATGGAACATCGCCAAGACCTGTAATTCGCTGGACGCATACCTCGAGGCCGAGCATTACGCGATCCACGTACTGACGAACGATCAGGTGCACCTCGCGAGCCACTTCGCGCAAACCGACCACAAGTCCTACGAGCGAATCGAACACTCGATCTCAGACAACGGCGTTCCGATCTTGCCGGATGTCCTGGCCCGCTTCGACTGCCGCACCTACCAGATCTATGACGCCGGAGACCACCACATCATTGTTGGTGAAATACTGCATCATGAAAACCACGCCGGTAGCCCGCTGCTGTATTACTCGGGAAACTACGCGTCGCTCGATTGACGAATCTGCGCTGCGCCCGCATTGGCGCCACAATAACTACGAGCAAGAAAAAACGCGCCGCAAATGCGGCGCGTTCTGTCTGGCAATAATGCAGGTTCCGACTAGTTGAAGTCCTTACGGAACGTGATGCCCCAGGTCCGCGGCTCAAGCGGATAGGCGTTCTGCTTGCCATCCTGGATAGGTACGTCAAACACAGTCTCGTAGAAGTTCTCGTCGGTAAGGTTACGAACCCAGATGGCGAGCTGCGCATTCCACGCGTCGAAGTCCATTCCCGCACGCAGATTGACGAAGTCAAAGGACGGACGGAGCTTCAACGGGTCGTTGTTGCCGTCGGTCATCGTATCCGAGTAGTGAATGTATTCGAGCTTCGCGAATGCGCCTGTCGTTGACGTCAGCTCGAAATAACGATCCAGCCCGAGGTAGAACGAATGCTCCGGGTTGGACGGTACGCGTCCGCCGCTGCGATCACAGACCGGGATGTTCGGATCGGTCTGGCCCGGGTCCGGCGTTCCGGTCTGGAACGGCGTCGCTACCCAGCACGTGCCGTTCTCGAAGTTCTCGAAGTCGGCCGTATTGTAGGCATAGGACATCTGAACGTCCCAGTTCTCAGTCGGCGCCCACCAGGCTTCGATCTCGATGCCCTGGGTGTCAGCGTCACCGGCGTTCTGCAGGTTGAATCCGTTACCCGAGAAGGCGCTGGTCTGCAGATCTTCGACCTGCGTGTCGTGGATTGCCACGTTGACGCGCATGTTGGCATCCGGAATGTCTGCCTTCATGCCGATCTCGATTGCGGTAGACGTCTCAGCCTGGAAAATCTGTGCGAAGAACGGATCGATACGGTCCGTGTTGGTACCGCCGGACTTGTAGCCCGTGCCGTAGGACACATACCACATCATGTCTTCGTTCGGCATGTAGGACAGCTTGATCGTGCCGGTGACCTGGTCGTCCTCCAGGACGTCGACACCGCTGGCCTGCGGTGCCAGCGCCGGCTGCAGGTAGAAGCCCCAGCTCGGGACGTAGAACGGCGAAAAGGCGCCAAGAATCGTCGGCTGGTTGGCCGGGTTGGTTGGATCCAGCGCACCCGGTGCTGCCGGGTCGACCTGCCAGATGCCGATACCGGTCAGTACGCCAACGGCTGCCGCAACATCGGGCGCGGGGCCAAGCGGGCTATTGAGGAAGGTAGAGCGAAGCGTCTTTTCCTCGTCGGTGTAGCGTGCGCCTGCAGTCAGGATCCAGTTGTCACCCAGGGCGAAGTCGGCCTGCGCGAACACCGCGTAGCTCTCGTGCTCCTGCCTCATGTCGTCAGTAGCGAAAGAACCGTCCGGGAAGGAGTCGGCGACCAACGGTAACGCGCCGCCGGTCGCGGCGCTGACCGCGTTGATGCCATCGATCAGGTCTGTCAGCGGAATGTTCAGAACGGCGCTCGTGTCGGCCAGGCCCGTGAGCGTAGAAACGTTGTCCAGGTCCTGCTCGAAGTAGTAGGCACCAACGACGTAGTTGTTGCCCTGGCCGAACTCGCCGGTCAGTCGGAATTCCTGCGAAAACGAGCTCTGATCAGAGAGGTTCTCGTCGGTCAGGATCTGCGCTGCGCTGAAGTCGGCGTCGATCAGGTCGGTGCTGTCAAAAGAGCGGGAGGCACTGATCGACGTAAACGTCGCGTTCTCGAAATCGTAGTTCAGCTCGAGCGACACGCCGGAATCTTCGTTGGTGGAAAGCGGCAGTCTGTTCAGCGCCATGACGTTGTCGTCGAAACGATCCGCCGAGACGACCGGCACACCGAGACCGAACTGCAACAGGGCGTCGGAACCCGGGTTACCTTCGAAGTCCTGGAAGTTATTCAGGCGCGTAACGGCTGCACAGCAGACTTCATCGATCTCTGCCATGTCCCAGATCAGGCGCGCCTCGAGCTTATCGTTCGGCGTCCACAGGAACTGTACGCGACCGCCAAATCGATCGCGGTCGTTGACCACGTCGTCGCCAATGCCGATGACATCCACATAGCCGTCGCGAGTGCTTGAGAAGCCGGTAACGCGCATGGCCAGCACTTCGTCGACAAGTGAGAAGTTCATCGCGGCCGAAACGTTAGTCAGGCCGAAATTTCCGGCAGTGGCTTCGAAGAAACCATCCTGCTCGTGGTCCGGTGCGACGGTACGGATCGTCAGCGCGCCAGACGGGGTATTCTTACCGAACAGAGTGCCCTGCGGGCCGCGCAGCACCTCGACGGCCTCCACGTCCACCAGGTTGTTGATGATCGAGCTTTGGCGGGAGCGATAAACGCCGTCGATATAGATGCCAACGGAGGACTCGAGACCAAAGTTCTGGGCGCTGGTGCCGATACCTCGGATCGCGAAGCTCGACGTCGTCGAGTTCTGACTCTGGCTGGAAACCAGGGAAGGCGCAATCGTCGCAAGGTCACGCATGTCCTTGATTGCGGAATCCTGCAGAACTGCAGCGTTGTAAGCCGTTACCGCAACAGGGACTTCCTGCAGGTTCTGCTCACGTTTCTGCGCGGTGACAACGATTTCTTCGAGAAGAAAGCTATCGTCCTGGGCGACTGCACCAGTGACTGGTACGGCCACGGCTGCGGCAAGCAGCACACTCGCACAACGGCGGATGGTGTCTTTCATGGTACCCCCCTTCGGGTATATGCCAGAGTCTTGAAACCTGTATCGAGACGCCGCCGGCCCAAACGAAGACGACCCCTGATACCTGAAAAGTTTAAGCCATACACGGACATATGGCCAAACCTTCGCGGGGAAGTTTAACAGTTTGGCGAAATTTGGCGAGTTCTAGTGCGACTCGAAAACGATGCCATCGCAGACAACCCGGCAGTCTCGCTGCTGGAATCGCCAGGCAACGCTGTGAGGCGTCGAGAATCAGACCGAGAAAAGCAGGCACCCGACATTATTAATCATTTAAAAATCAGAGCCATACATCACGCCGCCAAAGCCCATCCCGCTGCGCTCTACGGCGGATATCTGGCGCTCAAGCTCCGCTTTCATCTCGTCTGGGAGATTCGATCTGGCCAGTCGCTGCCGCGCCGCGGTAGCGTTATTCTGGTAAGCCAGCCTCGTTATGTAAGCTGATTCCGCCGCTTGTCGCTGTTCCACGCTCGTCAGTGCATCGAGCAATCGATCCACCTCGGCCTCGGGCATCGACGTGCTGCCGAGCAATGCCGACACCGCGGCGTCTCTCTCGTCGTTCGTTGGGCGCGACATCGCCCACCGGGCAGCCGATGCCGGATCCTGGCTCGCTTTGTACTGAGCGAGTGTGGATACCGCACCGATACGTGCGTTCTGGTCCGTCATCATATCCAGCAACTGCTCCGCTTTCTGGGGCGAGTGCCTCGAGACATTCATCACCATGGCCTGTAGTACGGCATCGCGCGGGGCTCCGGCCGGCATCTGCCGAGCCAGCTGTTCGGCGCGCGCCGGGTCTGCCTGCGAGAGCATCTGAAGGTAGTTCGACTTCATTTGCTGATAATCAGCCTCGCCCCTGAACTGTTCTATGAAAGCATGCGCTTCATCGAATGAACCGGTGTTTATCAGTTGCCCTGCGATGCTATTGCGCCAGGACCTGGCCGCCGGACCTTCTATTTGCGGCAAGAGACGCTTCGCCGTATCGAGATCGGCACCGGCTATCGCCTGGCCGATTCCCGCCAGTTCCCGCGGGTTCATCGAACCACGATTGGCCAGGACCCAGCCCGACGCGCCAGCAGGATCTTTGCTCGCCCACATCGTGATCAGCATGTGCCGCGTCGGCGCCTGGTTGGCATTAGAGAAAGCGAGTTGGTCGAGAAACTCCGGCGTTCGTTCCGGCTGGGTTTCTACGATCTGGAACAGAATTTGTTGTTGTATCTGGTCGCGCCGTTGGGATATCGGCATGGAGCGTATTTCACTCAGCGCAAGCTCCGCGTCTACTCGCGCGACCTGCATCAGGACGGTGGAGAGAATGTCCTGGCCGTAGAGCGAATTGAGTTCGCCCGAATACTCGCGCGCCCAGGCGATTGCCGCCACCGGGTCTTTGCTCGCGTAGGCCTGTCCGATGCCCATGGCCATCAACATTCTCGTGTTTTGCGGCCTGGCTTCCTCAAACAGACGAAGTGCCGCATCGAGGTCCTGAGCCGCCAGTGATTGCGCCGCCGTCATCACTTGAGACGGGTCATCGCGATTCGGCGAATCCAGTAGCTGCCGAAGTGACGCTTCGGGGTTCTTTTGTGCGCGAAACATATCGACCCACTGTCGAAACTGACGCCGCTGGTTGGCGTCGTCGATCAGGTTCGTGTAGCGCGTCACGTCGAGATCGGATTGCTGCGCGAAGTAAGTCGCAATGCTGCCCAGCGCGTCGCGGCTTTCCATGCTCATCGGCAGACTGTTAACGAAAGCAAACGCTTGCTCAGGTGAACGCTCGATCAGTTCAAGCACGTAGGCGTGTCGATTCTGCCGATCCGGTCGCACGCCGAGCACGCGAATGATGCGTTCGACTTCTGTCGTATTCAGAAAGCCGTTTGCTGCGAACAACCCCTGTGCAGCACGCTCCCGGCCTGCTGGTTCGCTGATCTCACTGGCAGCCGCCAGCGCGGATTCAAAATCCGAACGCGACCACAGCTGCCATACGCTGCGTTCGAACTGGCGTCGCTTCGGAAAATCCTCGAGTCGAGACAATGCGAGGGCGCTCTGTGGATCGAGCTCGACGAGACGATGGAACAGGATGCCCAGCGCCTGGTCTCGCTCGGTGTCGTCTGAAATCCGGATGGCATCGAACAGGTGTGCCTGCAACTGGCCTGCTGCGGAACGTCCGGCGAGGGCGTACATCGCCTCGCCGCGAGCAAAGGACGTTGGCAGAGCCATTATCTGCTCAACGGTGTTCAGTGTCTCGTATCGGGCTTCACGAAGGTTCTGAGCTTCGCGCTCGGAGATCGTGGAGACGATCTGAATGTCACGGGTTGTCGGCAGCGCGGCATCGGGCCCGGAAAGAAACGATACCCAAACGAAGACGAGACCCGCTCCCCCGATTGCACCGAGCAATGCCGCGCCGAGCGTCCGGGTCATGCCGCGCACCTCCAATCGTTATTCCGGTTCTGCCAGTTCCCTGTCGATTATTTCTATCATGGCCAGCGCCTGCTTGCGAAAATACGGCAGGCTGGGCGCCAGCGTGTTTCGGTAGGCGGCGATATGTGCGTGCTCGCGTGCGGCCTGCAAGTCACCGGATGCCTGGTAGGCGACTGCCGTGAAATAGTGGACAACGGGCGACAGGGGGTTCGCCAATATCAGGCGATCGATTGCCTTCTCGTAATCATCCTGCACCAGCGCCGCGTAGCCCTCGAGCTCATGGATGCGCTGCCGTTCCCTCGCATTGCCGCCCGAACTCGCTTCGGAGCGATAACGCGCGACGAACTCCGCCGCTCGCATCGACCACCCGGACTGCAGCGCCGCGAGCGTCGCCCGATACAGGAACTGGCGTCTTGCCTCGCCCTTAACCGGCGGGTGCAGATCCGATGCGAGGCGACGATCGAGCGCCGACTCGTACAGCCTCATCGCCGCTTCCGCATCACCCTGCAACAGCAGGATATCAGCAGCGAGCTCCTCGGCATCGGCCACGACCAGGCCGTCGTCAGCGCGGTTCCCCTCCTCGGCCAGTTCGTCAATTGCCTTGAGAGCAGCTTCATGATCGTCATTGTGAAGATGTGCCCCCACCAGGCGATTGGTCGCCCAATGGCGCTCATGCAGGTTGCGTGCTCGCTCCAGCATCTGGCCGGCGACGGCGACAGCCCGTTCCGGCCTGCCTCGAAGCGCTTCGTTGATCGAGATCCCGGCGAGTGAAGGATAGAAACTCGGATCGATATCCAAAGACTTCCGGTAGTTGGCAATCGATGCCTCGTAGTCCCCGGCCTCCATCAACAACTCGGCATAAGAGTCGTAAGGATTGGGTTCGTCAGGTACGAGTTCGATGTAGCGCTTGAATGCCTCCTGCGCCGAGTTGAAGTCATCCAGTCCGCGGTGGGCATAACCGAGCATGTTGTAGGCAGGTGCGTACTGGCCATTCAGCTCGATAGCCCGTCCAAAATGCTCAACGGCCTGTTCGAACTGCTGCTCAATGACGTGGTGGTTGCCGAGACGCATGTGCGCCGTCTCATCGGCCGGGTACAGGGCAACCAACTTGCGCAAAATCGCGAGCTGCTTCTCGGCATCGCCGTTCGTCGCGGCCCTGAAAGACCTTATAACCAGCTGTTCGCCCAGGCTGACCCTATCGGCGGCGCGTTCGGCATTATCGAGACTTGAAAAGAACTCCTCGGCCGACATCGCGGATCTGGCCTTCAACAAGTGAGCCATTGCGAAGTCGGGGTCCTTTGACAGAGCCTCGTCCAGGAGCTTTCGAGACTCGTTGAAGTGCAGCGAGTCCATCAGCTTAACGGCTTGTTCATAGGCTGCCCGGGCATCGGCAGAACTCGTCGACACGGGAATCCGCTTGCTCTCCGTTCCCGGGTCGTCGGGAGCTGCCGGTAACCGGTCCGAATCCCCGCAGGCGGCGACCAGCAACAGCGCTGCCAGTAGTCCGAATTTCATCTCAGCCTTAAACACGGGATTCCGCCGATATTTTGGTCCACGCCAGTATTTGGCCAAACAACGAGGAGAAAGTTCTACGCGAAACTCGGTATCGTAGCCGGCCCGCCGGCCGACATCGCCCGCTGGTAAGCATCCCGAGCCCGGATACGTGACAGGAAGTCATTAATATTCGGATACTCATTCGCTACGTCGGTGCGGGCTTCAGCCGCCTCGAGACAATAACTCATTTGTATGTCGGCCGCCGTGAATCTATCGCCGCAGAACCAGCCGCCCCCCGAAAGCGTTGTCTCAATGAAGCCCAGGTGTCTTTCCAGGTTCGCGTTCAGGAAGCCTGAGCGCACCTTGCCGGCGATACCTTTGGCGATCGGCTTGACGAAAAATGGCACCGGCGCGGTCTCGATCCGGTTCAGGATCAAGGAGATAATCATAAGCGGCATGAACGAGCCTTCCGCGTAATGGAGCCAGTAGGTTAGCGTGCGCTTGCCGGCTTCGTCAGACGGCTCAAGCCGGCCATCGCCATACTTGTCCAGCAGGTACTCGATGATCGCGCCGGATTCCGCAACGGTGACATCTTCGTCGGTAAGGACCGGCGATTTGCCGAGAGGATGAATCTCCTTGAGCTCGGGCGGCGCCAGCATCGTCTTCGAGTCTCGCTGGTAGCGCTTCACTTCGTAGTCGACACCCAGCTCCTCGAGCAGCCAGATGGGGCGCTGCGAACGAGAGTATTCAAGATGGTGAATCGTGATCATGACGGACTCAGGCCAGTGAAAGGAGATGCTCGCGCATGCGTTGTCGTGTCTTCTCATCCGGCAGACGTCCGAGACCGGCGCGAAGGTTGTCAATCGCGTGCTTCGGGTTCTCAGTCTCGGTCAGGACACAGCTGACTGCCGGGTGTGACAGGATGAACTTCAACGAGAATTGGGCCCAGGATTCGCAGTCGAATTCACTGGCCCACTCAGGCAGCGCCTTGCCGCTGACCACGCCGAAATAGCGCCCGTTGATAAACGGGCGGTTGATCATGACGGCGACGCCCTCGTCCAGCGCCGTCGGCAGGACACGCTCGGCCGCCTCCGGCTCGAGCATCGAATAGTTGACCTGCAGCACATCCAGCGTGCCGGTCTTCATCAGACCAATCATCGTGTCGTAGTATTCGCTGGTGTGCCTCGCGGTTCCGATGAACTTCGTCAGGCCGTCTTCCTTGAAGCCCCGCATGACGTCCCAGTGCTCATTAACCTGGTCGGTGAAACAATTCATCAGCGTCATCGAACCATCTTCGCCGGCCAACCGCGCAACCTCATCCCTGACCACATCCGGACTGGACAAGTCGAAGTAAGCCCCGAGCAGGACGTTATCGAACTCCAGTCGGCTTGCGGCTTCGGCCGCGACGAACCGGGCGTCGCCACCGCAGTCGATATAGCGGCCGCCGAACTGCATCAGTCTCTCTATGACCGCCATGCTCGCTTCGACGTCGCCGCGGCGAAACGCATTCGAGTTGCCGAGCCCGATAACCGGGAGCCGCTCACTGGTCCCGGGAATGGTACGAGCGGCAATCGTCTCAGCGAGAACGGGGGGCGCCAGCGACGCGAGGCCGGCTGCCCCGGCGAGCTTCAGGAAGTCGCGACGCTCCATCACGATTCGGGCTGCGGCGGTTCGCCGAGCTGATCCCACAGGTAGCTGTAGATCAGTGCCTCGTTCCTTGCGGCCTGCGTGAAGTCGGAAGCCCCCGCGTGACCGCCGACCGTGTTCTCGAAGTAGTAGAGGTCATGCCCCATCTCTCGCATGCGGGCGACCATCTTTCTCGCATGTGCCGGATGTACGCGGTCGTCGCGAGTCGACGTCGTAAAGAATGCCTTCGGGTACTCGGTGTCGGGGTCGATGTTGTGATACGGCGAGTATTCCTTGATGAAGTTCCAGTCATCGGTGTCCGGGTCGCCGTATTCGCCCATCCATGACGCGCCGGCCAGCATCTTGTTGAAGCGCTTCATGTCGAGCAGCGGCACCTGGACGACCACGCCGCCCCAGAGATCCGGGCGCTGCGTCAGCATGACACCGGTCAGCAGACCGCCGTTCGAACCGCCACGAATTCCGATGTGTTGCGGGCTGGAGATACCGCGCTCGATGACGTCTTCGGCGACGGCAATGAAGTCGTCGTAGGCGTTTTGACGTTTCTCCTTCAACGCCGCCTGGTGCCAGGCCGGGCCGTACTCACCACCGCCGCGGATATTCGCGAGAACGTAGGCGCCACCGCGCTCGAGCCAGCTGTGGCCCAGGGTTGTGCTGTAAAACGGATTGCGGCTGACCTGGAATCCGCCGTACGCGCCGATCAGTGTCGGCGTCTTGCCATCGGCTTCGAATTCTCTGGGCATGATGACAAAGTACGGGACGCGCGTACCGTCCTTGCTGGTCGCAAAGTACTGGTCCACGGTCATTCCGCTCGCATCGAAGAACTCCGGCAGGGTCTTGAGCGGTGTGATCGTCTCACCGGCGTCGTCCGTTACGTACAGGGTATCGGGTCGCAGGAAACTTTCGTAGTAGAAGAAGAACAGGTTCGAATTATCGTCGGCACTACCGAAAGAGATATTGCCGAAAGGCTCGACCTCGACCTGCTCGCTGACCCATTCGCCTTCGACGATGGACAGGCGCTCCACCTTGCTGACGACGTCTTCCATGATGTTCAGCATCAGGTAGTCCCGCGTCGACGCGACACCGGCGCGTTTCAGCGCCATCGTCTCGGTGGGTTCGAAAATCACGTCGAAGTCGCGCCCACCATCCATAAACTCGGCGAAGTCGATTGAAACCAGTGCGCCCTGCTTGTAAGTCTCGTCGGCCGGCGTCCAGTCTGACTTCAGCTCGACGATCATCTGACCGCGGAATATGCCGTTGAACGATGCGTCGTCGGGAATATCGATTTTCGCCAGTCCGCCATCGACGTAGAGGTAGCGGAGTGACGTGAAGAACGACGGGCTGCGGTACGCGATGTCGTAGGCGTCGTCGAGGTCCCAGGTACGGTAGATGCCGGCGGCAACGTCGGTCTGCTCGCCTGCGTAGATTTCCTCGGCCTCCTCGACCGGCACGCCACGCTTCCAGAGTCGCGCGGTGCGAGCATAGCCGGAGTCCGTCAACGAACCCTCGCCGAAGTCTGTGCCCACGAACAGCGTGTCTTCATCGACCCAGGACAAACTCGACTTGGCTTCGACCAGGAAGAAGCCGTTCTCGACGAAGGCGGCCTTGTCGGTATCGAATTCACGAACGACGACCGCATCGGCGCCACCGCGTGACAGTCGCAACAGGCATTTCGAGTACTCAGGCCGCAGGCAGGTGGACCCTTTCCAGACCCAGTCCTCTCCCTCGGCATCCGCCAGTGCATCGAGGTCGAGGATCTCCTGCCAATCTTCGCCGCCGGCAACGTAGTCTTCGATGCTCATGCGGCGCCAGAGTCCGCGTTTGTAGGTCGCGTCACGCCAGAAATTATAGACGAACTCGCCGCGAATCGCCGGTCCTGGGATGCGCTCATCTGAATTGTAGTTTTCGAGGTTTTGCGCCTTCAGCGGTTCGAACGTCGGCAAGGATTCCAGGTAGGCCAACGACTCGGCGTTCTGCTCTTCAACCCATTCGAGGGCCTTTTCACCCTCGACGTCTTCGAGCCAGATATATGGGTCGTTGCCCAGGTCAGGATCGGTCGCGGACGAAGCCTTGGCCGCGGAGTCGTCTGTGTTACTGCCGCACGCGGCCAGCGCCAGGGACAGGAGAATCAGGGGAAAACGTCGCATTACTGTGCCTCGGAGGTGCAAAAGCCCGACAGGATAGCACCTCGGTCGCTCCGGGCAGAATCATAAAGGCAAGCGAGGGCGTTTGCGGGCCATTATAATGCGCCGTCCCGAGCCCCTGCCAAGCGGCCGGGGAAGTCCAGAAAAACAAGGTAAACGATGACTGACGCGAAGATTATCTACACGAAAACGGACGAGGCGCCGGCGCTGGCGACCTACTCCCTGCTGCCAATCGTCAAGGCTTTCACGGACGCGGCAGGGATTGCCGTCGAAACCCGCGACATCTCCCTGGCAGGACGCGTCCTGGCACACTTTCCTGATCGACTGGACGAGTCACAACGAACCGGAGACGCCCTGGCAGAACTCGGCGAACTCGCGAAAACTCCGGCAGCCAACATCATTAAGCTGCCCAACATCAGCGCGTCGATTCCGCAGTTGCTCGCTACTATCGAGGAGCTTCAGGCGCATGGCTATGCGATACCGGACTTCCCCGAGGACCCGGCGACGGACGACGACAGAGAGTCCAGGGCCCGCTATGCCAAGGTTCTGGGCAGCGCCGTTAACCCCGTTCTCCGTGAAGGTAACTCGGACCGTCGCGTCGCAGATGCCGTGAAGCAGTACGCGAAGGACAATCCGCATTCGATGGGTGCATGGTCATCGAAATCAAAGTCTCATGTGGCACACATGTCCGATGAGGATTTCTATTCCAGCGAGCAGTCCGTTATCGTCGACTGCGCTGACAGTCTCATCATCGAGCATGAAGCCAGTGACGGCACGATCAGCGTGTTGCGGGATGACATACCCGTGATAGAAAACGAGCTCATTGACTCCAGCGTCATGAATTGCAGCGCACTGCGAGCATTCCTGGACGAGCAGATCGACGACGCGAAATCCAGCGGCGTCCTTTTTTCACTGCACCTGAAGGCAACGATGATGAAGGTGTCGGACCCGATCATGTTCGGACACGCAGTCAAGGCGTTCTACGCCGACGTGTTTGACGAGTTCGGCGGTCGCTTCGAGGAACTGGGTGTCGACCCCAACAACGGTATCGGTGACGTTTATGCGAAAATCGGGAGCCTGACTGCCGCTGAACAGGACGAAATCAAGGCTGCCATCGACGCCGTGTACGAGTCGCGCCCGGCGATGGCCATGGTCGACTCCGATCGCGGCATCACGAACCTGCACGTACCCAGCGACATTATTATCGACGCGTCAATGCCGGCGGCTCTGCGCACGTCGGGCAAGATGTGGGGGCCGGACGGGAAACAGCACGACACGAAATTCGTGATTCCCGATCGCTGTTACGCAGGGATCTACCAGGAGATGATTTCCGACTGCCAGGCACACGGTGCGTTCGACGTATCCACGATGGGTAACGTCTGCAACATAGGGTTGATGGCGCAGAAGGCTGAGGAATACGGATCACACGACAAGACCTTCGAGATCGCAGCCAGCGGGATGGTTAGAGTCAAGAACGGCGCGGGTGAGACGCTCATGGAGCAGCCTGTCAATGCAGGCGACATCTTCCGCATGTGTCAGACCAAGGACCTGCCAATTCGCGACTGGGTAAAGCTGGCCGTCAACCGGGCCCGCCAGACCGGCTCCGCAGCCATCTTCTGGCTCGACGAGAATCGAGCGCACGATCGCAACCTGATTCGGTTGGTAGAACGCTATCTCGAGGTCCATGACACCGAGGGCCTCGATATCCGGGTCCTGTCACCGGTAGAGGCGATGCGGGCAACCCTGTTCCGAGTGCGCGAGGGCGACAACACGATCTCGGTGACCGGCAACGTCCTGCGTGACTACCTGACCGACCTCTTCCCGATTCTCGAGCTCGGTACCAGCGCCAAGATGCTGTCGATCGTGCCGCTGCTCGCCGGCGGCGGCCTGTATGAGACGGGCGCCGGCGGTTCCGCGCCGAAACACGTTCAGCAGTTCAACGCCGAGAATCACCTGCGCTGGGACAGCCTCGGCGAGTTCCTGGCTCTGGCGATCTCGATCGAGGATCTCGCGGCGAAGACCGGCAATGACAAGGCCCGGGTCATCGCCGATGCGTTGAACGTGGCAAATGGCCTGTACCTGAAGAACAACAAGTCGCCATCGCGACGCTCCGGAGAACTCGACAATCGGGGCAGTCACTACTACCTCGCGATGTACTGGTCGCAGGCGCTAGCCAACCAGTCAGACGACGAATCCCTGGCCACCCTGTTTGCGCCGGTAGCGCGCGCGCTTGCCGCAGGTGAACAGACAATCGTCGACGAATTGAACGCCGTGCAGGGAACGCCTGTCGACATCGGCGGTTACTACCAGCCGGATGACGCACTTGCGTCGAATGCGATGCGACCCAGCAGGACACTTAACTCGATAATCGACTCGATCGGTCAGCCGAACGGTTAGCGGGGCTCATTCATGTGTGGCACGATGATCAAAGACACTCTGGTCGCCGCGACGGTCCGTCGGCACCTTCAACGCTAGCGTCTAATGGACTCGATCACGCAGATAGCCCTGGGCGCCGGCATCGCAGGCGCCTGTGCACCCAGGGAGCATCGTCGCAAAGCCCTGCTCGCGGGTGCGGCGCTTGGCACACTGCCGGACCTCGACGTACTGATCGACTACGGCGACGCGGTCAGGAATTTCACCTACCACCGGGGATTCAGTCACTCGTTGTTGGTGCTGGCGCCGTTTTCCGTCGCGCTCTGGCTGGTATTGAAGCGATTCTGGGCGCCGGTTCGGGAAGCGCCGCGGCGCTGGCTCGCTGCGATATCTATCACGCTGTTGACCCACCCGTTGCTGGATGCACACACCGCGTATGGCACACAACTGCTGTGGCCGCTGCAGTCGCCGCCGGTCAGTTGGTCAACGCTGTTCATTATTGACCCGCTGTACACACTTCCGCTGCTGGCCGGCGCAATCTATGCCGCCTTCCGACCGGCGTCGGCCCGGTCAGACACGCTATTGCACGCCGGACTGGCGCTGAGCAGCGTCTACCTGGCCTGGTCCTGGGGCGCCAAACTGCACGTCGAGAGCCTGGTGCGGGAAACGATGACTGATCGCGGTCTCGATTCAGCGCCGGTTTTCTCGACACCGAGCCCGTTCAACACGCTAATGTGGCGTGTCGTCATCCTGACCGACGAAGGTTACCTCGAGGGCAACTACTCGCTAGTTGCCGATAACGGTGACCTGAATCTCACCCGCTACCCGTTCGATCGACAGTTGCTTGAACGTGCGAATGGCGTCTGGTCTGTTGGTCGGCTGCAGTGGTTTGCGCAGGACTTCGTCCGCGCTGATCTTGTCGATGGCGAACTGGTGCTGTCGGATCTGCGGATGGGACAGGCGCCCACTTACGTCTTCTCACATGCGATCGCCCGCGAGAACGGCTCGGGCTTTGACGCAACGCCGACGAGGCTCATCCCGGCAAGCTTTGAAGCCCGGCAGCTGGGTGAGGTGTGGCGTGCAATCTGGGAAGGGAACGCGCCGGGCGGCGGCGTCGAATTCCGTGAGTACCCTGCCGACGACTAGGGCTTGTTCGTCCCCAAGTTACGAACAGACCCTAAGCGTAAATCTGCTTCATCAGAGGACCGACTCTCCGCATTCCTGCCAGGGCCATGGTCGTCAGTACGCCTGACATCATGGCGCCGGTCACGCCGCAGGTCAGCGTATCCTGACCGGTCAGCCACAACCCCTTGATCCGCGTACGGGGTCCCAGCCAGTCCAGCTGCAAGCGTTCCGGTGTGTGATCCAGTCCGTACAATTCGCCGTGCTTGTAGCCGGCGAACCAGTTTGTCGACAGCGGCGTCGAGACTTCGTAGTAATCCACCCTGCCCTCGAGCTGAGGCAGCTTGTCATAGACGTAGCGCATCAGGCGCTCACCGAGCTCGTCTTTGAGCGCATCGTAGTCATCGCCTCGTTTGCCCCAGGTCGATCCGGCCCACTTCTCGAACCAGGCGTAAGGCGCCGGCGCAACGATTTCGATGGTCGCTGTGCCGGGGTGTCGATTCAGGTAATCCGGATCCTTGGCCGACGGGAATGAAAGATAGACGACGGGAAACTCGGCGTCGGGACGATTCTCAAAAGCGTCGACCGCGGCGTCATAATCGTTCGACGGATAGATCCAGAAGTTGGTCTTTGGCAGCCCGAGCTCTTCTGCGGTTCCTTTCAATCCGATGTAGACACCCAGGTGAGCAAAGCTCGGCTGCACAGATCCCAGTTGGTCCTCGTAGCCGGTCGAACTGACCAGGTCAGCCGGTAACAGTCCACCGAAAGTATTGTGTATGCCGGCAGATGAGATGACGCAGTCGCAGTCGATACGGTGGCCGTCTTCCATCTCGACACCGGTGACTCTGCCACCAGCGGTCGAAATCGATTTGACGCGAGCGTAGGTGAATACCTCGCCGCCGCTTTTCTGGATCTTTGGGATAATCGTGTCAGCGATCTTCCAGCTGCCGCCCACCGGGTAAAACCCGCCGTACATGTAGTGCCTCGCGATCATCGCGTGCGCCATAAACGCTGAGCGTTTCGGTGGCAGGCCCATGTCGCCCCACTGCCCGCAGAGCACGGCGATGAGATCCGGATCGTCCGTCAGCTCACTGAGCACGTCCCACGTCGTCCGATACAAGCTGTCCGGCGTCTTCAATCGAGCCAGCGGTGCCGCAAGCTTCCTCTGCCAGGGTTTCATGACGCGCTGCATCGCCTGGCCGAACATCGCACCGCTTGCCTCATTCAGCAACGCGATATAGCGGTCAATCGCTTCAACCTCGTTGGGAAACTGGCGGATTAGATTCTCGCGGAAACCCTGTTTGCCGGCCCTCGCGTTGAACACCTTGTCGCCAACGTAGAAGCGGTCGTATTCCTCATCCATTGGCGCCCATTGGAGCTGGCCGTCCGACAGGAAGTCGAACAGCTTCCGCGTACGCGTGGGCGCGCCCACGTCGCCGATGTAGTGAACACCGACGTCCCATTCGTAGCCATGCCGCTCGTAAGAGTGCGTGTAACCGCCGGCCGTGTAGTGCTGTTCGAGCACGCAAACTCGCCAGCCGAGTTCGCTCAAGAGCGCCGCCGTCGTCAGGCCGCCCATGCCGGAGCCGATGACGACCGCATCGTAACCGTCGGCCAGCCGATTGGGCCGGTAACGCTTGCCAATCCTCAGCGTACTCGCTTTCATCCTTTGCTCCTGGCGGCTGGCCTCAGGGATTCAGGTGAGTCTCGAAGAAGGTCAGCGTCTTCGTAATGGAGTGCTGTCCCGTGCCCGGAATTCGAATCAGCGAGTGCTTGCTGCCCGGGTAAGTCATCGAATCGAAGTCTTTCTGCTGCGCCTGCAACTCGGCGAACAGCTTGGTGCTGTTCGTAAACAGCACGTTGTCGTCGGCCATGCCGTGTATGACCAGCAGCGGCGACTTGAGATTCTCGACGTACGGGAAAACACTTCCTGCTTCATAGCCCTCCGGGTTGTCCTGGGGCGTGCTCATGAAGCGCTCGGTGTAGTGCGTATCGTAGAGCGTCCAGTCAGTCACGGGTGCACCCGACACGGCCGCAGCGAACACGTCCGGTTCCTGCATCGCCGCCATCAGCGCCATATAGCCGCCGTAGCTCCAGCCGAAGACCCCGAGTCGATCCGCATCGACATAGGGTTTGCTCTTCAGAAACTCGACGCCCGCCATCTGGTCGACGACTTCGATGTTCCCCAGGCGTCGGTAGATCGGCGCATCGAACTCAACGCCGCGGAAGCTCGTGCCGCGGTTGTCGAGCGCAAACACGAGGAAACCGCGATTGACCATGATGTGCTCCAGCGGGTCTCGCCATCGCTTCGTAACGCGCTGACCGGACGGACCGCCGTATACGTAGACAATCACCGGGTACTGTTTGTCAGGGTCGAAGTCAGCCGGCTTCAGGAACTTGTAGTAGAGGTCCTGGCCATCTTCCGCCTTGATCGTGCCGTACTCGATGTCCGGCATCTCATCCACGTACGGCGCAAACGGATGGCTGCTATCCAATGCGTTCTCTTCGATGTATCGAATCGGCTCGCCGTCAGAGTCATGCACGGCGACCTGCGTCGGCGTCGTCGGGCTCTGGAAGACGTCAACGTAGAACTCGCCGTTCTTCGCGAAGACAGCACTGTGCCAGCCTTCGCGCTTGCTGATGCGTTCGGGCTTCGATTTGTCACGGGCATCGAAACCGATGCGGTAGACGTGGCGTTCCAGCGGGCTTTCCGCGGTCGCCGCAAAGACGATCTCCCGCGCGTCTTCGTCGACATGCAGCACGGCCCGCTGGTAACGATTACCGGTGACCTCCCACTCTCCCGCGGTCAACGGTTGGATGAGCTGGCCGTCGTTATCGTACAGGTAGAGGTGCTTGAAGCCGCTGCGCTCGGACGCCCAGATGAAACCGTCTCCGGACTCAAGGAAGGTCAGGTCGTTGTACAGGCTGAGCCAGGTTTCCGCGGTCTCGGTCAGCAGGGTCTTGGACTGGCCGCTGCGGCGGTCGATCTTCAGAAAATCCAGTGTCTTCTGGTCACGAGACTGCCGCTGTACGGCGACGTGGAGGCCGTCCGGGAACCAGCTGACCCGCGCCAGGTAGATGTCGCTCTCGATGCCGAGGTCCATCCACGTCGTTTCACCCGAATCGAGCTCCACGACGCCGAGTTCGACCTCCGCGTTCGGCGTGCCGGTCGAAGGATATCGCTGCAGGAACACCTTGAAGCTCTCGGCGTAGACTTCGAAGCGTTCCTCGAGCGTGACCGGCGATTCGTCAACACGTGCGAAGGCGATCGCATCGCTGTCCGGCGCCCACCAATAACCGGTCAGCCGATCCATCTCCTCCTGGGCGACGAATTCAGCCATGCCGTTCTTGATCGTGCCGCCACCGTCCGTCGTCAGCTGCCGCTCTTCTTTCTTCTCGAGGTCGTAGACGAACAGGTTCTGGGCACGAATGAATGACACGTAGCGGCCCGACGGGCTGAGCTTCGGGTCCGTCTCCGTTTCATCCGTCTCGGTAATCCGCGTACTCTTGCGACGCTCCAGGTCATAGACATACAGGTCGCCGGCAATGGGGAACAGCAGCAGCTTGCCATCGGTCGAAAAGTCGTAGCCGACAATGCCGGTCGATCCCGAGATGCGCAGTCGCTCTCGTCGCGCCAGCTCCTCGTCTGACAGCTGCTCCGGGCCGCTGGACAATTCCTGCGAGTCCACGAGCAGCCTCAGTTCATTGTCTTCGAGGCTGTACTCCCACAAATTACCGCGCTGTACGTCGGACTCGCTCGCCCGGATGAATGTCACACGCGAGGAATCGGGCGATATCTTCAGCTGGCTCGGTGACGGGCCGGACAGGCTCGGGGCCTCGAACATTCGTTCAACTGTCAGAGTGTCATCGGCCATAACGGGCGCCACCAGGAATACGGAACTGGCCGTAATCAAACGTCGAATCATTGGGTTTTCTCGCATCGCTTCTGTTCAGGATCTCAATCGCTCGAGTACGGTGACCTCTCGTTTCGCATGATATGGCGAGTGGGTGCCTGGTAACCGTTAAGAGGGCCTCGAGTGTGGCGCAAATTGCGTAGGCAGACTCTACCGCATCGACCCCTGGAGTCACAGGTGTGGAGCCACTGCCTGCGCCATTTGCGCCGCTCATGCCCGGATCGTGTAACCGAAGGCGCTGTGTGCTGCTATAACTCACAGACAGCCGAACAGGAAACCAAGACCATGAGAAGTCCCGTTGTGAAAGCATTGCCGCTATTCGTGATGCTGGCGGCGCAGCCGCAGGCCGTTGCCGATGATCAATCGCCCGAAGACATCGTGACGGAAGCCTTGCAGCAGGTGGAGTGGAATCCTGGCACGTCCTGGGCCTACACACAGACCGGGTTCGAAGACGAGACTTTGATTGTGAGCCGCTTCGACCCTTCCGAACCCAAGGGGAATCGATGGACACTGGTCGCGGTCGATAACCGACCGCCGACCCTCGAGGAAATCGAGGCGTTCGAAGAAGACAAGCAATACGATCAGGACATTCCCGAGGACGACAGCGACGTCCCGGATATGATCGAGCTGAAGTCCCTTGCGCTGGCGAGCGAGGACGCGGACAGCTGGATATTCAGCTTCCAGCCCGTCATGGACAGCGCTGAAGCGGAATTCGCCGACAAATTAATCGGAGAGCTGAAGGTCTCGAAGGCCAGCGGTGCCCTGCAGTACGTGGACGTGCACAATAGCGGACCCATTCGCCCGGCCTTCGGCGTCAAGATCAAGACGATGCACATGCGTTTCGACTTCGCCCCGGCTCAACCGAACGGGCCGCAGGTCATCAGCGAAATCTCGGCCAAGGTCAAAGGTGGTGCCTACTTGCTGGTCTCCTTCGACGAGATGGAATCGACCCGCTTCAGTGATTTCAGATATGTCGGCGACCAGAGCAATCCGCCACGAGCGTCAGGCGACAGCAGCCTTTAAGACATTTCAGATCCGGGAAGTGAGACGGACCCGAATAAAAAAGCCCCTTGCGAACAAGGGGCCTTCTGCAATCTGGTGCCGAAGAGAGGACTTGAACCTCCGACCCACGCATTACGAATGCGTTGCTCTACCAACTGAGCTACTTCGGCGAGGTCGCGAAGTATAGCGGCGCATCCAAGCTCCGAAAAGCCCGTCAGGGCCTAATTTCGACGATTTTTGATCCGAATGATGATATCCACGCCCAAAGGCTCGGTACCCTCGGGCAGATCGGGCTGCCGGCCGAGTTCTACGGCACCGACAGGTATGTCCTCCAGCTCGCCCGTGTCTACATTATAGAAGTGGTAATGATGGCCGCGGGTCGAGTCGTAGATCCTGCGGACCGGGTCCACTTTGATCTCTCGAGCGATGCCCTTTTCGCCGAAGAGGTTCAGCGTGTTATACACCGTGGCCTTCGAGACCTTGCTGCCCGTGTCACGCAGCCGGTCAATGATCTGGTCGGCCGACAGGTGCTGGGGCTTTTCCAGCAGAATCGCTGCGACCTCAAGTCTTTGCGGCGTCAGCTTCACGCCCCGCTTGTCGAACAGCTCCAGAATTTCCTCTCGCGTCATATCCCCATCCCGCTTAAGTATCCCCGAAGACAGTATAAATGATGATTAGACAAAGTCTAACGCCGCCGAAAATGCCGAAACTCCGTCTCTGCCCCACTTTCGGGCATCGCATTCGCGTGAGTCTCCTGCCACTGTCGTCTCAAATGACAAGGAGGTCATCACTGGTGAGATTGTCTTCAGGCTACAGCCTGTACGAACTGCTGGTCACGGTCGTCATCATATCGGCGGTCCTGACACTGGGAATCCCGTCCTTTTCCGACGTGCTGGCACGGCAACGACAACGCGTCGAGCTCAACGCGCTGTTCCATGCGATTCATCTGGCCAAGAAGGAATCGATCGTCAGGAATCGTGTCGTCACCATCTGCGCGAGCCGTGATCTCGAGCAGTGCGAGTCGACCACGAATTGGTCCAATGGCTGGCTTATTTTCGAGAATACCGACAAAGACCAGCCGGCGCGCGTAGACGAGTCAGAACCGATCGTCGCACGCCACAAGGTAGCGCAAAATGTCACATTGAAATCCAATCGTCGCAGCTACACATTCCGCTCGACACAGAAGCGAGCGACCAACGGCACGATCGTCGCCTGCGACAACACCGAGCGGATCCGGGCGCGGGCCCTCGTGCTGAGCTACACGGGGCGCCCCAGAATCACATTTGAAAATCGCTATGGGACGCCTTATTCATGCTCGGATTAAGTAAAGCTATAGCGTGACTTTAGTACCGTTTGTCGGTGCGATTGCCCCGCTCGTCGGGATTCGGGGCGATATTCGTCCCATTTCCCCTATTATTGCGCGCATGACCAAGCACACACCGCACCGCAAGACGCGCAAGGCCGAGAGGGGCTTCACGCTATACGAACTGCTGATCACGGTACTTGTTATCGGTGTCGTTCTCGCGCTCGGCGTGCCGAACTTCGCCGAGTTCACTCAGAACAGTCGAATGACAGCGTCGGCCAACGACCTGCATGCAGCATTCCAACTGGCTCGGACAGAGGCTGCTCGCGCAAAGAGCTCGATCACAATCTGTGCCAGCGCCAACTCGCTGGCTGCGACGCCGACCTGCAGTGGAACCTGGACAGACGGCTATATCGTGTTTGTCGATGACGACGACAATGCGGCCAGGGCATCGACGGAGGCGATCCTGCGTGTTCACGGTCCGGCGGAGCGCAACGTCAGTTTCGCCGTAGCAGATGACGCGACGTTCTTCAGCTTTGCATCAACCGGGCTCGGCCGCGGAGACGTTGGCGGCAACCCGGCGCTCACACAGATCGTCATGTGCGACGACCGCGGCAATATCACGGCCGCCGGCGGCAACTCCGCTGCCCGGCTGTTCGTCTCAACGCCGCTGGGCCGCGCGACCATTGTTCGTGACCAAACCCAGATTGGCCAGGCCCTGACTGACATGAGCAAGAGCTGTCCGTGATGAGGAAGCTGGAAATGACCCTATTGAAATTGCAACGCGGCTTTAACCTGGTCGAAGTACTGATTGCTCTGATCATCATGTCGGTCGGCATGCTCGGGATTGCCGGGCTGTATGTCCAGAGCCTGCAGGCCGGACGAACCTCGATGTTCCGGCACAACGCGATCACGCTGGCTGGCGACGTCGCGGACCGCATTCGCGCCAATCCGATGGGCGGCGCTGCCTATACGAATACGGGCCTGGACGGGGGCTGCATTGCCGGTATCAAGAACTGCACCGCTGGTGAGATGGCACGACATGACGTCCTGCTTTGGGAGCAGCAGGCCGCCGCAACGCTGCCCAACGGGCGCGTCGTAATCACTCATTTCGATACGGAAACGCCGCCGGAGTTCAGCATTGTCGTCCAGTGGGAGGAGCCCGGAGAAACGCCACAGTACGAAATCAGAATTCCGGTAATGGAGATGTAACCCATGTGCCGTCCAACAAACAGACAACAAGGCATAACACTCGTCGAACTCATGGTTGCTCTCGCTATCGGGTCGTTCCTGATGATTGGCGCCGTCCAGATCTACAACCAGAGTCGCCAGGCGTTCGTCATAAACGAGTCCATCGCGCGCGTGCAGGAGACTGCCCAGTTCGCGATGGACATCATCGAGAGCGACGTGCGCATGGCGAGCAACTGGGGTCGCACGAGCCGCGCCCTGACGATCGTCGGTCGCTCCGTCGATGGCAACGCCAACCCGACGAGCCTCGACATTCCGACGGACTGTGGCGCCGCCTGGGTGCTGAACCTGTCGCTCCCGGTTGATGGCGTCAACAACACCTACAACCTGGGCTGCGCAGCTGACGGCACTGCGATGGTCAATTCCGATGTGCTTACGGTCCGCCGCGCCAGCATTGCCGAGTCCGCGACGCCGTTAGTGAATGGCAGCTTGAAGATCCAGAGCACACGAACGCAGGGCGAAATGTTCACCGGAACGACGGTACCCGCGGCCCTTGCGACGGCAGATGCCCAGACGCACGACCTTTTGGTCAGCAGCTACTACGTTACGACGAGCTCTGACCTCATTCCGGGCGTGCCGACGTTGCGCAGAAAGACTCTGCAGATGGACGGTGGATCGCTGGAGGTCGTTGACCAGGAAGTTGCACCCGGTGTCGAGAACCTGCAGGTGCAGTTCGGCGTGGATGTCGACGACGACAATTCCGTAGATCGCTACGTCAACCCCTCGGCCGCCAGCATCTACGACCCGGCGTCGGTGAACTACATTGCTGGCGCGCGCGTCATCACGGCCCGCATCTGGTTGGTTGTTCGCGGCACGACGATTGAGGTGGGCATCGAAGACAACGTCGACTATGAGCCAGGTGACAGAGACCTGGGCGTTCAGAACGATTCATTCCGACGCATGATGGTGTCGAAGACCATCCTGCTCCGAAACGCGAGATCATGATGAAACAGACATTCAGACAAAGACAACGAGGCGCGGCGCTGGTCGTCGGCCTGATCCTGCTGGTCGTTATTACAGTACTGGCGGTGTCGGGCATGAATACCGCGACGACGGAACTGGCGATGGCCCGAAACGACCAGACCTTCGAAAACGCATTCCAGGCCGCTGAAACCGGCCTCGAGGAAGCGCTTGCCCAGAACACCTTCGATACGGGCAGCCCGACGACGGTAACGAAGCCGATCACGTCGAACGAGTCAGTGACCGCGACGATCGATTTCGAAGACTCAACGATTGTGCCTGACAAGGCATTCAGTCTCGGTGTCGGCACGGGCATCGCTGCCTACCACTTCCTCGCGGAGGCGACGGCCGAGTCCAACCGCGACTCATCGCCGACGGATCGCGACGCAACCGCAACCCATACCCAGGCTTTCTACATCGTGGGGCCGGGCTCACCGTCACTCTAAGCCCGGCCGCGACATGGAGTTCCCTATGATCAAGAAAATCCTTCTGACAGCCACCGCGCTGATGACGCTCAGCGTTGCAAACGCTGCCCCCGAATCACTGGAGCTGAACCTGAACGACATTCGTTTGCCGGTGTCCGAGTCGGGCATGATTACATTCAGGGCCTGCGACGACTGCCGGTTCCAGCAGGCGCTGGTCACCGCCGATATGCGCTGGATTGTGAACGGCTCGACAACCAACTTCGCAGGGTTTCGAGCGGGCGCCGCCAGCGCAAAAGACCGGAGTCGCTCGTCCGTGACCTTAACGTACGACAAGGAAGCCAATCGCATAACCCGACTGAAGGTGACGGTCCGATAGGCCGCAGTGAGGGAATCACAATGACTATTGCTAAATTTAAATGGACCGGTATCGCAGCGGCATTGACTATGTTCATCGTCGCGCCTGCGCTCGCGGACGACACCGAACTGCTGCTGAACAACCCGGCTACGACACAGGATATCACGCCAAACATCCTGTTTATTCTCGATACGTCAGGATCGATGGGCGATCCGGTGACGACCACCAAGATCTACGACTCCGTAAATGGCACCTACGAAGGAACCTGTGACGAGGACTACTATTACTGGACCGAAGTCGATGTCGTCCCGTCCTGCGACGCTGCAAATACGCGAAAAATCCTGAAGACGTCGTTCGTCTGCGACGCGGCAACTCGCCGCCTCACCGGTATCGGCCGTTACACCGACACAATGGCCCAGTATCGTGACGGCTCGTCAGGGTTCTTCAGCATCTTCTTGGGCCTCGAAAAGTTCCGCTGGCAACAGCTTGAGGCCGGAAACGAGTCTGACCAGGTTGAGTGCGAGGCCGACAGTGGCGAACATGGTCCGACCGACCTGTCGCCCGACGTCTACGCCAAGCGTGGTGGAGACGTCGAAGGCGACGACGCCTACACTGCCGATTCGGCCGAAGAACTCGACTGGGGCAGCTGGCCCGTCAGCCAGACCATCACAGTCTTCGACGGCAAGTACCTCAACTATCGCCAGGACGCCGAAACCGAAAGCCGCAACAAGATCGACATCCTGAAGGACGTCACCAAGGTCGTCCTGAATTCTGTCGAGAACGTTAACGTCGGCCTGATGCGCTTCAACTACGAAGATGGCGGACCGGTGATTCTCGACATGCAGGACCTCGACACCAATCGTGCCGAAGTTGAAGCCGCAATCAACTCACTTAGTGACGACGGTTACACGCCGCTCGCGGAGACGCTTTACGAAGCGGCGCTGTACTGGCGCGGGTTGCCGGCCGACTACGGCAACATCAACGATAATCCGACCGAGCCGCCCGATCCGGTTATATTGTTGCCGACAGACCCGGATGCGTTGTTGGCAGGATCAAACGATCCGAATGACGCGACGCCCCGAGTCTACGATGCACCGGTCAGTAACACCTGCACGAAGAATTACAACGTGCTGCTTTCTGACGGTAAGCCGGTTCGCGACACGGGCGCGCAGACCAAGGCACCTGACCTGCCGAACTGGTTCGATGCGCTGGGCCGTACCACCTGTGAGGGTACCGACGACGGTGACTGCCTGGATGACATCGCCAAGTACCTTTATACCGACGACATCTCCACCGAGCCGGGCATTCAGCTCGTCACAACACACACGATCGCATTCGCCAACTCGCTGCCGATCCTCGAAGCCACCGCGGCAGCATCGGGCGGCAAGTACTTCAAGGCGGATGACGTGGACGAGCTGACGCTGGCACTGCTCGAGATTGTCTCGACGGTTCAGGAGCGTTCGCTCTCGTTCGCGGCCCCCGCCGTGGCGGTGAATACATTCAACCGTACGAGGACGCTGAACGACCTGTACCTGACGACCTTCGCAGCTGAGACCAAGGTCCGCTGGCCCGGCAACCTGAAAAAGTACCGCATCAAGGATGGCGAGATCGTTGACGCCAACCTCGATCCGGCGATCAAGGCCGGCACCGGGCTGTTCGACGACGAAGCTGTGAGCTTCTGGGATATCGTAGAGGATGGCAACGACGTGACCCTGGGCGGCGCTGCAAACCAGCTCCCGTCGCCGGCTGCTCGTGTCCTCGTAACGAACAAGACCGCTAATATCGACCTGACCGCCGAGGAGAACACGATCTCGATCGAAAACAAGGATACGTTCGACCTCGCTGATTTTGGTCTGACCGGATCGGACGACGAGCCGACGAAGGAACAGATCATCAACTGGGCTCGCGGCATGGACGTTGCCGATGCCGACAACGACGGCGATTTCACGGAAGCACGTGACGAGATGGGCGATCCGTTGCACTCAGAGCCTGCCGCAGTTATCTACGGCGGCACTCAGGAAAATCCTGTCTCCGTCGTTTTCGCCGCGACCAATGAGGGCTACGTACATGCCGTCGACGGCGCGACCGGCCAGGAGCTGTGGGCTTTCGTCCCTCAGGAGCATACGCCGAACCTGACCAAGCTGTTCTTCAACTCTTCGACGACCAGCAAACACTACGGTGTCGACGGCGACATTATCCCGGTCGTATTTGACAAGGATAACGATGGCCAGATCGAAACGGCCGACGGTGACTTCGTTTACATCATCTTCGGCATGCGCCGCGGCGGCGCAGCGTATTACGCTCTGGACGTTACCAACAAGAACAGCCCCAAACTGAAGTGGCGCGTCAGCGACTCCGGTTTCGGACAGACCTGGTCCAAACCCACGGTCGCACGCATTCAGATCAAGGAAGGCGTCGATATCGAAGACAAAATTGCCGTCATCGTGGGCGGCGGATACGACACCGTTCACGATGTGCTGACTCACCCGAGCGACGCGGACGGAAACGGCAACGGCATCTACTTCCTGGATCTGGAGACGGGCAACCCGCTCTGGCGTGCGGCGATCGATACCGACGCGACGGCGGACCTGAAGCTCGACAAAATGACGCGTGCTATCCCGACGCAGATTCGTGTCATCGACCTGTCCGGTGACGGATTCGCAGATCGCATGTACGCATCCGACATGGGCGGCCAGATCTTCCGCTTCGACATCATCAATGGTGAGACGCGCGACAAGCTCGTCAGGGGCGGCGTCATTGCGCAGCTTGGCGCAGAAGGTAACCTACCCGCGACCGATGCGACCACGCGACGTTTCTACACATCGCCAGACGTGTCGATCTTCGGCGATACATTCCAGAACCGGCAGTTCATCGCGATCAGTCTCGGCAGCGGATATAGAGCACATCCGCTCGACAATACGCCAACAGAGCGTTTCTACTCACTGCGCGATCCCAACGTGTTCAATGTGCTGACGCAGGATGATTACAACAACTATACGATCATCAAGGAGAACACGCTCGTCGACGTTCAGGGCAAGGTTCGAACCACGGTCGGAAGTAACAAGAACGGCTGGATGTACACCCTGCCATCCGATCAAAAGGTACTGTCCGACTCCGTCACGTTCGACAATGAGATCTTCTTCGTCGCGTTCGCGCCGGACAATGGCAATAACTGTACGGCTGGACTGGGCAATAACTACCTGTATCGTATGTCCGTCATCAACGGCGACCCCATCGTGCAGAACCTCGACACCCTGGCAGCGGCTGACGCCGACGCCGAGCGCTCCGAGGACCTCGCGCAAAAGGGCATCGCGCCGTCACCGCAGTTCCTGTTCCCGACACCGGAAGCGGATTGCACGGGCACTGCCTGCAATCCGCCGCCGCTGGGCTGTGTTGGTATCGAGTGTTTCGACCCGGGCTTTGCTAACCTCCCGGTGAGGACACTGTGGACCCAGGACGGAATCGAGTAAGGTGGGCGTTTATGGGCATCGCATAATTCGCAAGCTTCGCGGTATTACGCTGGTTGAGCTGCTGATCGTCATTGTCATCATTGGCCTGATGGCGACGATTGCCTATCCCAACTACCGCGAGTTTGCGGCGCGTGCAAAGCGTGTGGAGGCAAAGGCGGCGCTGTTGCAGATTGCGCAGAACCAGGAGCGTTTCTACCTGAGCAATAACTCCTACACAAACGACATGACCAATCTCGGCTTCACGTCAAGTTCCAACTTCATCACCAAATCGGAGTCGTATTCGATATCAATCACTGCCGCCAATTCCAATGACTTTACGGCGGTAGCGACCTATCAGTTTGACGACTCTGAGAAGTTGAAGTGCGAGACGTTCACGGTGCGTGCCGACAACATCACGTCGTCGACGCCCGACACCGATTGCTGGGAAAGAACGCGATAAGGCGCGTGATTCAGAGCTAATCGATCAGAGGCTGGCAACCGATCCGGGTTGTCAGCCTTTTTCGTCTCCGGATGAACCGTCGTCGGCCGTGCTGGCGGGTTCCTCATTCACTGCCGAGCTTTCCCCGCTCTCTTCTTTCGAGAAAAACAACGAGTCGATAATCAGCAGCGCAGCGCCGACAGTAATTGCCGAGTCGGCGACATTGAACGATGGAAAGGCCCAATCGCCGAACCAGACCTGGATAAAATCGGTGACGTAGCCGAGCGCGATGCGATCCACAAGGTTTCCAATGGCACCGCCCAGAATCAGCGCCAGACCGGCGATGAGGATGAACTTACCGTGCCGTCGCTCGGTCCAGATCCAGTAAGTTATCCCTGCACTGACGATACTGGCCAGCGTGATGAAAAAGTAACGCTGCCAGCCGGACGCGTCGGCGAGAAAACTGAACGCCGCGCCGGTGTTTCGCTGGTGCGTAATGTTGATGAAGCTGTTGATCGGCACACGGTCGTACAATTCGACCCACTCGATGATCGCCCACTTGCTCGCCTGATCCAGCAGCACAATGACGCCGGCTACGACCATCCAGATCGCAAATCGTCCAATTCCAGTGTCTTCCTGCTCGCTCATTCGGTTTCCTGTTTTCAAGCCGCGTCTCGACGCAATGCCGAGCGGGCATTGTCTGCGTCGATGTTCATTTGTGCAATAAGCGCTTCCGGACCATCGAATTTCTGCTCCGTACGGAGTCGTTCGATGAACTCGACGTCGATATAACGCCCGTAAATATCGTCGTCGAAATCGAATAGGTGGACTTCAAGCAGCGGCCTGCCGCCGCCGAACGTCGGGCGTACGCCGACGCTCGCAACGCCGTCTCGCACGTCGCCAAGGCCACGCACGCGGACGGCGTAGATGCCCATCACGGCGCTCTGGCGGCGCCTGAGATCGACATTGGCGGTCGGGTATCCGAGCTTTCTGCCCAGCATCTGGCCAGGCACAACACGCCCAGACATGCTGTACGGCCGGCCCAGCAAAGCGGCTGCCCTGGCATCATCACCGACTGCCAGCGCATCACGGATCGCCGTACTGCTGACTCGTGTACCGTCGACAACGACGCTTTCCACATCTTCGACTGTAAAGTCCAGAGCGCGAGCGACCCGCCGGAGCAGGTTGACGTCGCCTTCGCGTTTTCGCGCAAAACGGAAGTCATCGCCGATCACGATGTGACTCGCATTCAGTCCGTGCACGACGATCTGCCGGATAAAGTCGGCCGCGCTGATGTTCTGCATCCGGCCGCTGAACCGGGGACAGAAGAAAATATCGATACCCATGTCCTCAAGCGCCGTGAATTTCTCCCGGAAGCGCATCAGCCTTGCGGGGGGCTCTCCGACAGAAAAGAACTCTCGAGGTGTGGGCTCAAAGCTCATAACGACGGCAGGTACTTTTCGATTGCGAGCTTCCTCGAGGACACGATTGAGCAGCGCCTGGTGTCCGAGGTGGAGCCCGTCGTATGCGCCGATCGTGATGACACTGCCATTTGCCAAAGAGGAAAACGGCATCTCTTCAGTATGTCTTACGAGGCGCATATCAGGATTGCTTGAGCTTTAGATGAGACGGGCGGAGTCCAACCAATAACAAGGCAGCGAAGTACACGGCAGCCGCGACGGCAACACTGAGCAGAAGCCACGACACGCGTGAGCCTATTGTAGCGTCCAGCCACCATTGCAGCGACCTTAGCAACGGTGACAGCGCCACCAGCATGACGACATTGGCAGCCGCCACCTGCAGTAGATACTTGAGCCAGCCTCCTGCCAGCTGCAGGACCTGGTCGCGACGCAGGATCCTGTACAGCAGGAACGCGTTGACCAACGCCGCTATCGATATCGCCAGCGCCAGACCGGCGTGCGGCGCCGGATGGTCAATAGACACCAGTGACCAGGCAAAAATGACACTCAGGACGAAATTGACAGCGAGCGCGATCAGGCCAATCTTGACCGGGGTCTTGGTATCTTCGCGGGCGAAAAACGCCGGTGCGAGAATCTTGACGAAAGAGAAGCCGACGAGGCCCAGGGCGAAAGCCTGCAGCGCCAGTGCCGTCAGTCGCACATCCTCCGACGAGAACGCGCCGCCGTAGAAGATTGTCGTCACCAGCGGTTCCGCGAGAATGATCAGGCCCACGGCCGATGGCACGGCAATTAAGGTGACCAGCCGCATTGACCAGTCAATGGCGTCGGAAAACGCTTCGGAGGCGCTATTGGCCGCCTGGCGTGACAGGTACGGCAATGTCACCGTGGCCAGCGCTATGCCGAATACTCCGAGCGGGAACTCCATCAAGCGGTCCGAGTAGTACAGCAGGCTGATCTTGCCGACGCTCAGCATCGACGCAAGAATGCCGCCCAGAAGTACGTTGATCTGTGCGACCGACGAACCGAAGATCGCCGGGAGCATCAGCCTGGCAACTCGTTTGACGCCTTGGTGCGCAGGCCGCCAGGACGGGCGCGGAAGGGCCCGGATAGCCATGAGGAACGGGACCTGGAAGCCCAGCTGCACGACGCCAGCGATAAATACGCCGTAGGCCAGTGCCATGCCGGGCTCCTCGAGCCGCGGAGCCAGCCAGATCGCGCAGCTGATCAACACGATGTTCAGCAGAACCGGCGTGAATGCCGGGACGGCGAAGCGGCCGTAGGTGTTTAGAATCCCGCCGGCGAAAGCGGTCAGGGACACGAAAAACAGGTACGGAAACGTAAACCTGAGCATCAGTGCCGCGACGTCGAAGCGCCCGTCGTCGCCGATAAACCCCGGCGCCACGATGGCCACCAGAACCGGGGCCGCGATGACACCGATTAGTGTTATGACAAAGAGAATGACGCCAAAGGTACCTGCGACCGAGTCGACGAACTCCCTGGCCTCCTCGTGACTGTGCTGTTCCCGATAGCGCGCCATGACCGGCACGAAACCCTGTGAGAACGCGCCCTCGGCGAAGAAACGGCGCAACATATTCGGGATCCGGTTGGCGACCAGGAAGGCATCCATGATCAATGACGCGCCGAAGAAACGTGCGAAAACGACGTCACGAACAAGGCCAAGAACCCGCGAAAGCAACGTCATGCCGCCGACTACGGAGGTGCTGGCCAGCAGGCCGGAGCCACTCCTGTCAGCACCGCTCGAGGCCACATCCTCGGAATCGCGCCCGGAATTGTCGTTCGTCGCCGTCATTTAAGCCGAAAGTCTAGCCTATAAGTTTCGTAAAATCAGTGATTTAGCCTCAAGCACCAGGTATCGGTAACATTCCTTCATTTGCCATTGACTTTCCCCTGCTCGGCGCGAATAATACGCGGCTCTTTGATCTCTGGACACGGAAAACACAGTGGCAAACATCAAGTCAGCCCGTAAGCGCGCCAAGCAGGCGGAGAAAACGCGAAAGCACAACATGGGCCTGCGTTCACGCATGCGCACGCAGATCAAGAACGTATTGAAGGCCGTTGACGCCGGTGACAAAGACGCAGCACAGACTGCATACAAGGCCGCAGTGCCCGTCATCGACAGCATGGTCAACAAGGGTATCGTCACCAAGAACAAGGCCGCTCGTCACAAGAGCCGCCTGAACAAAATGGTCAAAGCCCTCGCCGCTTAACACGGCAACGCATACAAAAGTAAAAGCCGCCCTTGAGGCGGCTTTTTTGTTGCTGGGGCTTTGCCGAACGTCACCCAATCAGAGGTCGCGCTCCCAATCCTCCATCGGCTCGGTTTCAAACTCTCTGGCGATCGCTTTGGCCAGCGCCTCGGTACCCTGCCCCGTGGCCGCGCTGACCTCGAATACCTGGCCGGACCAGTCAAGTCCGTCAATCAGTGCCGCTCGTCTCTCGGCCAGTTCCTCGTTGTCGAGCAGGTCCACCTTGTTGATCACCAGCCAGCGAGGCATAGCGGCCAGTTCGGCGGAAAACTGTTCCAGTTCGCCGGCAAGTGCCCGCACGCTTTCAGCCGGGTTCACCGACTCGTCCATTGGCGCAATATCGACCACGTGCAACAGCAACCGGGTCCGCTGCAGGTGCTTCAGGAACTGGATGCCGAGGCCAGCGCCACCGGCAGCCCCTTCGATGAGGCCGGGAATATCGGCCATAACAAAGCTCTGAAGCCTGCCGACGCGCACGACGCCGAGATTGGGATGCAAGGTCGTGAACGGGTAGTCGGCGATCTTGGGCTTCGCCTGCGACATCGCTGAAATCAGGGTCGATTTGCCGGCATTCGGCATCCCGAGCAGCCCGACATCCGCCAGTACCTTCAGCTCCAGCTTCAGGTGTCGGCTCTCGCCCTGCGTGCCGGGCGTCGTCTTCCTCGGCGCGCGGTTGACGCTGCTCTTGAAGCGTGTGTTTCCGAGCCCGCCCCGGCCGCCCTCGGCGACCTTTTGACGCTGGCCGATCTCTGTCAGGTCGCAGATGATCTCGCCAGTATCGACGTCCTCAACAACGGTGCCCTGCGGTACGTGGACATCCAGGTCGGAGCCGGACTTGCCCGTCTTGTTCCTGCCGGCGCCGGGCTCGCCGTTCACCGCCTTGAACTTGCGGGCTACGCGAAAATCGGCCAGCGTATTCAGCGCGTCATCGGCCACAAGGTAGACGCTGCCGCCATGGCCGCCGTCGCCACCGTCTGGCCCGCCGCGCTCCACGTATTTCTCGCGCCTGAAACTGAGGCAGCCGTTGCCACCGTTGCCAGCTACAACGCGAATAGTTGCTTCGTCGACGAACTTCATTGGTCTGTGATATCGGCAGAAACAAAAAACCCCGCGACAGCGGGGTTTCTCGGGCAAAGCCTGCAGTGGCCCTACGCTTCCAATACGCTGACGTACTGGCGATTCTGCGGGCCTTTCTTCTCAAACTTCACGTGGCCGTCCTTCTTGGCGAACAGCGTGTGATCGCGCCCGACACCGACGTTGACGCCCGCATGGAAGCGAGTACCGCGCTGACGCACGATGATGTTGCCCGCCGTAACTTCCTGGCCGCCGTAAATCTTGACGCCAAGTCGTTTGGATTCCGAATCGCGACCGTTCTTACTGCTGCCGCCTGCTTTCTTATGTGCCATTGTCCTGAGTCCTCGTTATGAGCTAAGGGCCCTGCCCTCAGTCGTCTTTCTTTGCCGTCTTCTTGGCGACCTTCTTCTTGGTCGCCTTCTTTGCCGTAGTCTTCTTCGCGGTCGCTTTCTTAGCCGTCGCTTTCTTGGCCGCCTTCTTCTTCGTCGCCGGTTTCTCGTCAGAGGCTGCTTCGGCCTTCGGAGCTGCCTTCTTTGCAGCCTTGCCGCCGATGCCGGTGATCTCTACCTCGGTGAAGAACTGGCGATGCGAGCCCTGTCGAAGGTAGTTCTGGCGACGCTTGAACTTTACGACGTTAACCTTTCGCGTCTTGCCCTGTCGCAGCACCTTGCCGGTGACAGAACTTCCATCGACCAGCGGGCTGCCGACCGTTACGTCTGCACCGTCACCAATGAGCAGCACCTCGTCAAAGCTAATGTCTGAGCCTTCTTCGGCTTCTATTTTTTCGAGGCGAAGCACATCGCCCTTGGCTGCACGGTACTGCTTACCGCCGCTGCGAAAAACCGCATACATCGTTGTTGCTCCAATACGTGAGCTGACTCTTCGCAACTCACTGAGAATTAAGAAATTTCTGCTGATATACCGGCTTTGACGTAACCCCGCGGGAACGGCGGCCGGCGCAAAAGATCGCGAATAATATAGGTTCCGGCGCTTCGGGTCAATCATCGGGCGTCTCGAAATACTTCGCCATATCAAGGGCTTGCCTGACGCCGGGCACCCGCTCAAGCGATGGCTCTGTATCGCCAATTGCCGGCATTTCAGGCATTATCTGCGCCGTATGCAACTTGCCCGAACAATCCAAACCGAAATGACGTTCGACGAGGTCTCGGCACTCGCGCGAGACGACGTCGCCGCCGTTGACCGCCTCATTACCAGCAGCCTCGAAACGGACGTGCTGCTGGTTTCGCAAGTGGCGGAATACATCGTCAGGAGCGGCGGCAAACGCCTGCGTCCACTGATCGTTCTACTGGCGGCTCGGGCACTCGGCTACGACGGCGAACAGCATGTTCGGGCGGCTGCCATCATCGAATTCATTCACACGGCGACGCTGTTGCATGACGACGTGGTCGACTCGTCGTCGCGGAGGCGAGGCAGGGACTCAGCGAATGCCGTGTTCGGTAACCAAGCTAGCGTGCTGGTCGGTGATTTCCTGTACTCACGGTCATTCCAGATGATGGTGGACATCGGCAGCATGCGGGTCATGCAGATCCTTGCCGACGCAACGAACACGATCGCCGCGGGCGAGGTCATGCAGCTGATGAACGTGCACGATCCGGACACGACGGAAGACAACTATCGCCAGGTGATCTACCGCAAGACGGCCCGCTTGTTCGAGGCCGGAGGCCAGATCGCAGCGGTGCTCGCCGACAGCGATGAGTCAACGGAGAAGGCCTTCATTCAATATGGGCGGCAACTCGGCACGGCTTTCCAGCTTGTTGACGATGCGCTCGACTTTGACGCATCGCCGGAAGAGCTCGGCAAAAATCTCGGCGACGACCTCGCCGAGGGCAAGCCTACCTTGCCACTAATCTATGCGATGTCGAAGGCCGAAGATTCCGAGCGCAAACTGCTCCGGGAAGCCATCCGCGAAGGCGGCATAAACCGGTTGGAAGAAATACAGCAGATCATTGAATCCACTGGAGCCCTCCAGTACACTGCGGCGCGCGCTCAGGAAGCCGCCGATCAGGCAATAGACGCTATATCCTCAGTTCCCGACTCGGATTACAAGCAAGCCTTGATAGCAATCGCGGATTTCGCGGTCCAAAGACGTTCCTGACCAAGCGACGGGGTGTAGCTCAGCCTGGTAGAGCACTGTCTTCGGGAGGCAGGGGCCGGAGGTTCAAATCCTCTCACCCCGACCAAGTTAGAGAATCAAAAACGCCGCTGCCTCACTAAACGGGGTAGCGGTGTTTTTGATTCTCTAGCTTGGTCGGCTGTGATGGAGCCGAATCCAAGGTTCACAGAATCGCGCAGCGATTTTGGACGCCGCAGGCGCCCCGAAGGGGTGAGCCGTGAAACGGCGAATCAAATCCTCTCACCGGCGTTACGGAACGCGACCAGCGTTCTACGTGCTGAGGTGGTAGTGGCCGCGACACGTTGAACGATATAGTCACTAAAGATCAATCCGCACCCGCCTGGATACGTGCTTCGAAATCCGCGGGCGGATTGGGTTCACAAAATCGCGTAGCGATTTTGGGCAAGCTCGCGCAGCGAGCTGGTCCCGCAGGGATTGACGCCGCAGGCGGCAACCAATCCGAGGCGCGAAGCGCCGACAGACGGAGCCGCCCAAGCGGCGACGAGGCTGCGAAGCGGCCGTTCCATCCTCTCACCGGCGCCTCAGATCGCAGCCACTGTTCTCCTGACCTCTGCGGTAGCGGGCACGACACACCGAACGATCAGCCCACTAAAGATCAATCCGCACCCGCTTGGATACGTGCTTCGAAATCCGCGGGCGGATTGGGTTCACAAAATCGCGCAGCGAGCTGGTCCCGCAGGGATTGACGCCGCAGGCGGCAACCAATCCGAGGCGCGAAGCGCCGACAGACGGAGCCGCCCTAGCGGCGACGAGGCTGCGAAGCGGCCGTTCCATCCTCTCACCAGCACCTCAGATCGCAGCCACTGTTCTCCTGACCTCTGCGGTAGCGGGCACAACACATCAAGAGATGAACCCACTAGAGATAAATTCGCACCTATCGAGATCCGTGCTACGAAACAAGTGGGCAGTCTGGCGTCGAGGTTGCGATTCAGCCGCTCTATCTAATCAGTGGACTGTTCGAGACCTTCGCAATCCGTCACTATGTCGCCCTGTCGGTAAGACCAAACCAAAATGAGTAACCCGTCCGAATCACCAATCTCGGCACTCGGCACCAAAGGCTACTACGCGGGCCGCACTGTCGCGCTCGCCACGATGCATGGCAAGCAAGATGCCATTGCGCCGGTGCTTGAAGCTCATCTCGGCCTGTCTGTTGTAGTGCCGGACCGGCTCGATACTGACGCGCTTGGCACCTTCACCGGCGAGATAGAAAGACCCGGCGATATGCTCGAGACCGCAATTGCCAAAGCCCGACTCGGCATGCAGGCGGCCGGTACCAACATCGGGATCGCAAGTGAGGGCAGTTACGGACCACACCCGGTCATGCCGTTCGTTCCGCTTGGTCGCGAACTGATCGTGCTCATCGACGACACCAGAGGTATTACGATCAAGGAAGTTCTGCTTTGCGACGCCACGAACTTCCTTCACGTCCTGGCGAGTACGATCGACGACATCGAGAATTTCCTGCAGAGGGTCGGATTCCCGGAGCACGGGCTGATCGTAAGACCGAATCGAGCTGCGCCGGGAGGCGCCCGAGTCTTGAAGGGCATTCAATGCCTGGACTCGCTCTCGCAGGCAATAAGGCACCTTGCCGAATCATCATCTGATCGACGAGCCCGCATCGAGGCTGATATGCGCGCACACCAGAACCCGACGCGCATGGCAGCCATCGCCGACGCCTCACGACTGCTTGCGGACCGCGTAGCCACACTCTGCCCGTCCTGCGAATCGCCGGGCTTTGGGCGAGAAGGTTCCGAGACGGGACTACCTTGTTCCTGGTGCGGCGCACCCACCGAACGCGTGCTGCACGAGATTATGGGTTGCGCGGCTTGCGACCACACCGAGAAGCAATCAAGAAGTGATGGGCTGACCGAAGCCGATCCGGGTCAGTGCCAGTACTGCAATCCTTAGGATCTGGGTACGCGAGGATTGGTTTCTGGGTGCAAGCCCTTGCTTGCGATGCGGGCTGCCTCAGCCGGTCTGGCGAGGCTGACGCGCCGGCGTTTCCGTGCGCTCCCGCAGGAATACGATGTATTGACGATCGTTTTCCGCGGCCGGCATGCAGGAGAGCTCGGCGACGAACTTCTTGCCGGTCAGCGCCTTGCAGATGACGAGCACGGAGCCGGAGATCTTGCACTCGGGATCGCTGCCACAGAGGTCGGCAAAGCTATTGAGTTTGCGATCGTCTTCGACGTATTCGCTAACCAACCAGTCGATCTTCATAGGCATAAACATATTGACCGGCCAGGAGAACAGCTTCGCTGCCGCCTGGTTGGCGTCGATAATCTCGCCTTCTCCGTTGACGGCGAAGGCGCACTCCGAGAAAGACTCGAGCAGTTCGGCGCTCGACTCGGCTGGTTGCGCGTCTTCTTCCCTGCGCAACCTGAATTCGCGAATGAGGAAGGTGCTGGTGATTCCCGCGGAAATCGCGACCAGCAGCGAAACAACCGTTCGCAGCGCCAGCGCATCCCCGGAAGGCAACAATGCCTTTGCAATAGGCGTCCCTGCGAGAGAGGTTGTCAGGAAAGCGTCGAAAAGCCAGCAGGCACCACCGAAGGCCAGTGCAATGATGACGGATTCGGGCATCAACACCGGCGGATCGCTCTTCATCACCTCAGAAGTCCGTATCGCGGCGCCTGGCAAAGATCTCGTTTGCATAGAGTCTCTCTCAGATTTGCTCATTGATTGACTGGCAGTTCTTGATTCAACAATGGAATTCTGCGCCACGGTCAAATTCCCGACCATCGGGGTTTCTCTGAAAAAGAAGGGGGAAACACCCCGGTCCAGAAAGCGCAACTATGTGGCGGGAACGCAACACACGGAGGCATGTTTCGGCAAACTAGTGCATACTGTGACCACCCCGGCAGTTTCCCGAATTACTTGAGAAATCATAGCCTTGTCTGACGAAACGCAGTCATCATTGAAATTCAGACCCGCGTTCCTGCCGTTTCTCCGGTTTGCCTGGGCCATATCAGCGGTGGTTGCCGCCAGCATCGGCATTCTTCTGTACCTCGGCGTGAACGTCCCGATCCCGTTTACGAAGATGCTGGTGCTAATCGTCTTAACATCGCTGATGGGAGGCCGACTATCGGGCGTGCTGTCCGGACTCGCCCTCGTTGCTCTCGGTGTCTTTGTCTACCTGATGCCAATTGGTGATCCGCCGCTGCTCCAGTCTATGAAAGAGCTAGTGATGGGCAGCGTTGTCGCCGTCGGCCTTGGCCTGTTTCTCGGGTCGGTCAGGCAGGCGCTGGAAGATGCTCTGAATGAGGTCGAGAGACAGTCACGGGAGATCGCCGGCCAGAACCAAGTTCTTTCCAAGCGCATCGATGAGAACTCGGAAGCACTCAACGCGACGAGAAAACGACTGTTCGAATCGCAGGAGCGACTCCGCAATGCAACCAGGCGGCTAATTGATGCTCAGGAGACCGAACGCCGCGGCCTCGCGAGAGAACTGCATGACGATATTGGTCAATCGTTGACCGCACTGCGAATCAATCTCGAGAGCAACAAGCGAAACTTCTCGCAGGACACGACATCCTTGAAATTCATAGAGACCTCGTATCGGCTCGTCGACGAGATCATCGCCAGCGTGCGTGAGCTGTCGCTGACGCTTCGCCCTTCTTTGCTGGACGATCTTGGCCTGATTGCAGCGCTGCGCGAATACGTGACCAAACAGCTGGAGCGCGCCGATGTCTCTTTGGACCTGGCCGTGGAAGGCACGGACGAGGCTATCGATTCCACGCACAGCATTGCCGCATACCGAATCGTCCAGGAGATCATTTCGAATATCACGAAGCACGCGTCGGCGAGTCATGTCGATATGTCCCTGACCGTGAATACGCGAAACTTCCGCATCGGGATTCGCGACGATGGCGTCGGCTTCAACGTCGACCTGGACAAGCTGGAACAGGTTGGTCTCGCCAGTATTCGGGAGAGAGCGACGCTACTTGGCGGAAGCGTCGAGATTGACTCGACGCCCGGCGAAGGGACAATGGTGACGGTACATATTCCGATTTCGTTCAACGTCGACGAGGATGCGGCGGCATGAGCAAATTACAGGCACTACTGGTAGACGATCATAGTCTCGTTCGAGCAGGCATCCGCGAGATGATTAATGGCAACAGCCGTGGCATCGTAGTCGCTGCCGAAACGGACAACGGGCGTGATGGCCTGAAGATCATCGCCGACAACGACATCGATATCCTGATTACTGACCTTTCGATGCCGGATATGGACGGCATCGCGCTGATCAAGGCCGCGCGAAAGAGAAAACCTGAACTGAATTGCATCGTGCTAAGCATGCACACAGCAAACGAGTATGTCGCCGCCGCGTTCAAGGCCGGTGCTTGCGGGTATCTGCACAAGAACGCCAGCACTGATGAGTTGATGCAGGCGCTGGATGCGGCGAAGAACGGGAGCTACTACCTGCATCCCAATATTGCCGGGTCGCTCGTGGAGATGCTCCGGGAGTCCGACGTGACCACGGATCCATTGGAACGGCTGTCCGACCGTCAGAGAGACGTGCTGAAACTGCTGGCCGAGGGAAACAGTACAAAGTCCATTGCCGAGATCATGAGCGTAAGCCCCAAGACCGTCGAGACGCACCGCGCCGAGATCATGCGGCGCCTGGATATCCGTGATGTGCCCGGACTCGTGAAGTTCGCCGTGGCACATGGCCTGGTAGATCTCGAATCCTGGTGAGCGCCAGCTGACGCGGCACTTAGCCGCGGAAACCGAACAGTTTGTCCGCCCGGATCTTTTCCGCAACGGCCGTTGGGACCTTTCTTTCCCACGACTGATCACCTGCTGCGATCATGCGCAGGACATCATGCGAATAGATGTGCAGGTGCTCTGTCGAGACGTTGTCGAGCGGCAAAACGCAGTCCCTCGCCCGGAGGTGGTTGAGCAGGTGGTCCAGGCCATCCGCCAGCTCTAAGGCTTCAATGCTGTCAATGTTTCCCGTGTCTGCGTTCTGCACCGGGTAAACGAGCAGCTTCAGCTGATTCTTGAACAGGCGACCGAAACTCTCGAGGATGCCGCCGTCGAGATCCTCGTAATAGCTCTCATCAAACAGGCTCTTGAGGGTCTCGAGGCCCATTGCGATGCCGATCGGCCTGTGTGTGTACCGATAGAGATAGGCCGCCAGCCGATAGTACTCCTGGTAATCCGAGATCATTACGGTGCAACCGGTAACAGACACGGCTCCTGCCCGGCTCAGGAAGTCCTCCAGGCAGACATTGGCGTCTTCTTTGAGGTTATGCATCGAGATTTCCATGATCGGCATCGTCTCGCCGGGAGCGACGTCGGCCACTTGCTCAAAGCGGGCCATCGACGCCTGCAGCATGTCCATGTTGACGTGCGTCAGCGGCCGGAATCGACCTCGCTGAATCAGCAGCGGCTTCTTGCGCAGTGCCTCGGATGGCTGTAGCACGGTGCCGTCCGATGAGAACATCGCCGCCCCTGAAAGGCCGAGCTCAACGAGTCGGAGCGAGAGTATTCGATTATCGACGCTATCGAATGCCGGCCCTCGGACATCGATCATGTCGACCTCGATTCGGGCACGGGAGAGGTTGTCCGCCAGGGCGCCGACCATCGCCTCGGGATCGTCGTGCAGTCGGTATGCAGCGTGAATGAGGTTTACGCCGACAATGCCTGCCGCGTCCTGCTGGGCTGCGTTGTTGTCGTCCAGCAATCGGATATGAATGATGATCGAGCTGTCCGGCTCCCCCGCGCGTAGCTGGAACCTCAGCCCCATCCATGCGTGGCACTCATTGGTGCCATGGTAGTTCCGCGCGGAGACGGTGTCGGCGAATGTGAAAAACGCCGTCGATTCTCCGCGTCTCTCGGCCAGCCGTTCGCGGTTCAGCTGCTGTTCGTAGTCGAGCATGGCCTCGAGTCGTTGCCGGCTGACATAGCGCTCGCAATCACCGTAGATGGCATCGCTGACCTGCATGTCATAGGCCGAGATACTCTTTGAGATCGTTCCAGCCGCACCACCCGCCTGGAAGAACCAGCGCACAACCTCCTGGCCGGCTCCGATTTCAGCAAAGCTGCCGTACAGTCCATCGTCGAGGTTGATATTCAGCGCTTTTTGTAGCGTAGAGAGTTTTTCAGCCATCGCCTTTTCCTTCCATCTACGATCTCCATCGGCCTGAAGCAGGGCCAACTTGAGTAGTACGAGCGTATCATCTGACCGTTCCGGCCTCGACCGCCGGTCCTTCCGCCTATCGGAATACGGTTGAACTGTTTTAGACTGTCGCCTGACCAGCTTAAGCCAGACCTATGGCCACACAACAATTCACCCTGATGCCGCAGCAGATCGCGACGGCGCTAAATAACAATTTTCGACAGCAGTTTTTCGATGCGGACAAGACCAGCGCCAAGGCGCTGTTCACGTCGCTGCAGCGAGGCGAGGTTGTGCCTTTCATGGAGATCAGTATTGGCGAGGAAGCGAAGGTTCGCTGCGACCTGAAGCTGGACCACGCTCAGTTCGACGGCAAACTGAATTTCAGCAAGTTCCGCAACGCCCTGGATGCACACCTGATGAGAGTCGCCGATCGGCTCGCTGCCGGGGAAGAACTGCACATATTTCGCAGCGAGAACTTCAACGGCCTGGTCTACAACCATCCCGGACCGGTCCGCGACGATGAAGCCGTCAACTTCCTGCTATCCGGTATTGAGCAGAAGCGACCCGGCGTGCTGATCGTGCACGTCTTCTTTGTCGACCCCGCCCTGTTGGGGCTCAGCTAGATCCGCGTGGCGGCGCGCTACCGCTTTCTTGCCCGTTTTGTGACGTCGATTATGTGAAGCTCGTCGGAAAGCCTCTAATCTAGATAAGATTTTTTGGAAATGACTCCAGAATCTGCATGAGAATGATCTCGACGACAACCTCCGGGCGGCTCACGCTGGCAGCGATATTGCTGCTGGCGCTGTCGAGTGCGTCCGCCGCACCCGGCGATATCCTGTTCAGCGATAACTTCAACGACAACAGTCTCGCGCCGTGGTCTGCGTCCAATGCTTCTCGTGCGGGCATTCTGACCGGCGGCCAGACGTCCGGGTCGAATCCCAGGGCTGCGTTCACGAGACGCGGCGCCGTCACCGTGACCGGTCCGACCTTCAATGCCGCTGTCCCGGCGGCGAGGCTCGAGATCTGGATTCGCCGCGGAAGCGACGCACTGCCCAACAGTGAAGATACTGACACCAATGAAGACTTCGTCATCGAGTACCGGCGCGCGAATGGTACCTGGGCGACCCTGGGCAGCTACCTGGGCTCAGGCACGAACGGACAGATATACGAGGATGCCTACGTGCTCCCCGCGGATGCGTTGCACGGGTCACTCGCATTGAGAGTCAGGCAAACGCAGGGCAGCGGCGTTGACTTCGACTACTGGCATTTCGACGACGTCGTCGTGACAGAGATCGCGCCCCAGCCGCCTCTGGGCGTCGGCGTCTGCGACGACTTCGAGGGCGGCCTGAACAACTGGGTCGTGACTTCGTCCGGCGGCCTTGCCGGCATCAGCAGCGCCACATCCCTCTCGCCCGACAATTCGCTGTTTCTCAATGGCGGCGTTGTAAATGTCGAATCGAACGTGATCGACACCAGCAACCCGGCATTATCTGACCTGACGCTTTGGGTTCGGCGGGGCGCCGACAGCTTCAGTGAGAATCCGGACGGTAGCGAGAACCTCGTTATCGAATACCTGGACAACGGCAACAGCTGGGTAACGTTGGAGACGTTCGTTGGCGGTGGTCTGCCGGGCCAGGCCCAGAGCCGAACCTACTCGTTGCCGGCGGCGGGGCGTCACGCGGGCTTTCGCCTGCGATTCCGAATGACCGGCGGATCCGGCACCATCTATGACTTCTGGCATATCGACGACGTCTGTTTCGTGCAGGTGCCGTTGCCGAACCTGCTGGTGACCAAGGTCGCACGGACCTTGTCCGACCCGGTCAACGGTACGATCAATCCCAAGACGATTCCTGGCGCTATCGTTGAGTACACGATCTCGGTCACGAATTCCGGACCGGGCGCTGCAGATGCGAATTCGGTCAGAATCTTTGACCCAGTACCTGCAAACACCGAGCTCTATGTTGATACCAACGGCGGTGACCCGATCCGCTTTGTCGATGTCGGGAACACCTCGGGCTTGAGCTTCGACTATGCGACAAACGCCAATTTCAGCAACCAGCCCGGTGGTACGCCACTCGGCTACTCACCGACAGCCGACGATGATGGATTCGACGCAGCGGTAACGGCTTTCTCGCTGTCACCGACGGGAGCGCTTGCTGCGAGCAGCGGCGGAGTCAACCCCAGTTTCTCCTTCGTATTCCTGGTGCGTGTGCGCTGATTGACTTGCTGCACCGCACGGTGTCATTGTCAGCCGGCCGTGCATAAGACCCTCGACAGCAAGCTGCCACATGTCGGCACAACTATCTTCTCCGTCATGAGCCGGCTAGCGGAAGAGACCGGCGCCATCAACCTGTCGCAAGGCTTCCCCAGCTTCGAACCGCCCGACGCGTTGCTCGAACGTTTCGAGCACTACCTTACGCACGGCGCGAACCAGTACGCGCCTATGTCCGGCGTGCCATCGTTGTTGCGAGCCATCGCGAACAAGACCTTCCGCACCCAGGGTCGATCTCTCGACACCGAAAACGAGCTGACCGTATCGACGGGAGCGACCGAGGGACTGTTCAGCGCGATCACCGCACTAATCAGGCCGGGCGACGAAGTCATCGTGCTGGACCCGGCTTACGATGCCTACGAGCCGGCAATCGAGTTGTCCGGTGGCCGGGCCGTCCATGTGCCACTGGCCATACATGATGATGAATTCGTCGTCGACTGGCAGCCTGTTGCCGACGCTGTGTCGCCGAAGACGCGGGCCATCGTCCTGAATTTCCCCCACAACCCGACGGGTGCGGTCATCGGTCGCGACGGACTGGACACGCTGGCCAGCCTCCTTCGCGACACAGACGTGTACGTCATCAGCGACGAAGTCTATGAGCACATCGTGTTTGACGACGTCCTGCATGACAGCGTGCTATCTCACGATGAGTTGTGGGAACGCAGCATTGTCATTTCGTCGTTCGGCAAGACGTTCCATGCGACCGGCTGGAAAGTCGGCTACGCTGCCGCGCCCGCGCATTTGACGACCGAGTTCCGCAAGGTGCACCAATTCACGACATTCGCCGTGAACACGCCGGCACAGTTTGCCTTGGCGGATTACCTTGAGAGTGACCCGGCGTTCTACCTTGCGCTGTCGGGGTTCTACCAACAGAAGCGCGACCTGTTTTGCGATCTGCTGGAACCCTCACGACTGCGCCTGCGCCCGTCCAGGAGCACGTTCTTCCAGGTCGCTGACTACAGCGAGATTTCCGACCAACCCGACGTCGAGGTTGCGGAACAATGGACGACGGACAACGGTATCGCAACGATACCGTTGTCCGTGTTCTGTGAGACGCCGTTCAGTGGCCATCGGTTGCGATTCTGTTTCGCCAAGGACGACGAGACGCTGACACGCGCCGCCGAGATATTGTGCGAACTCTAGCCCTCGCAATCGGTGAGATACTCGGGCTAGCTGCCGAGCTGGAAAGCCAGAAGTGCGCCGACGTATCCCAGCGCCGACATGTACGCCCATGCGAATACGGGCCATCGCCAGCTGTTGGTCTCGCGGCGGATGACTGCGATCGTCGCTGCACACTGCAGGCATAGCGCGTAGAAGATCAACAGACCGACCGCCATCGGCAACGTGAATACGGGCCGACCATCCGGCCAGCTCGCAGACTTTATTCGCTCCGACAGGCGAGCCTCATCCGCTTCGTCGCCGACTGCGTACACGGTACCCAGAACGGCGATGACCACCTCTCGCGCAGGAAAGCCTGCGATGACGGCCGATGAGACGCGCCAGTCCCAACCTAAAGGGCTGAACAGAGGCTCCACCGTCTTGCCCATCCGTCCGAGCCAACTTTGTTCCAGCTGCAATGCCGCTGCGCGGTTGCCAATCTCTTCGAGTGCATCCGCCAGTCGCTCTCCGGACAGGCTCTGCTCCGCTTGTGCCTGCGCCGCCACGGTGAACTCGGCCACGTCGTCGGATCGGGGGTAGTAGGCAAGTGCCCAAACGATCAGAGCCACGACGAAAATGACCGTGCCTGCCCGGTAGAGGAACACTTTAGCCCTGCCCAGCAGCTGGATCAGCACCGTTCGAAGGTTCGGCCTGCGGAATGCCGGCAGCATCAGCGCGAAAGGCGGCTTCGGCCCGCGCAAGGCCGTCTGCCTGAGCAACAGCGCGGTCAGCACCCCCATGACAATGCCGAAGAGATACAGAGCAAACAGCACAAGCCCCTGCAGGTTCAGGAACCCGACATTCCTTGCCGGTACGAAGGCTGCGATCAACAAGGCGTATACCGGCAGGCGCGCCGAGCAGGTCATGAACGGTGCGGCGAGAATGGTCGCGATGCGATCGCGACGGTTGGGTATTACGCGTGTTGCCATGATGCCTGGAACGGCGCAGGCGAAACTCGAAATCATCGGGATAATCGACTGCCCTGAGAGGCCTACCGATCGCATCGCCCTGTCGAGCAGGTATGCCGCGCGAGCGAGGAAGCCGGAGTCCTCGAGCAGTATGATGAACAGGAAGAGAATCAGGATCTGCGGCAGGAAGATGATGACGCTGCCGACACCGGCGATGATCCCGTCGCCGACCAGGCTCGCGAATGCACCGTCGCCGAGAGCGTCTACGGCTGCGCCGCTGAGCGCAGAGGTCGCTGAATCGATTAGGTCCATGATCGGCGTTGCCCAGGCAAACACGGCCTGGAATACGATGGCCATGACGACGAACAGACCGATCGTTCCCGGTATCGGGCGATTCGCAAACCGTATGATCTTTGCGCCGAGGGTCTTGTAGACAGGCAACGTCTCCTGAACCTCATCCATCGTTTTTCGAACCCACGCGTAGCGGGCACGGGCCTCCGCGGCTAATGGCTCGTCGTCGCCGAACAGCGAGGCACGAATCGCGTCAAACGCTGTTTGCTTCTCGGGCAGCAATTCAGTCGCGAGTGACTTATTGGCGTCGTCCGGCCCGTCGACGATCAGGCGCCCGACTTCGGCAACCGAGTGGCCCGGATCCAGTTGTCTCGCTGCGTCGAACAGCGCGGGCCAGGCGGGATCGATAGACTCCCTGGACTGATCGGGCAGTGTGCTCAGCGTGTCTTTCAGCGCATCAATGCCCTGCCCGGTGGTCGCCGTTACCGGATGAACCGGTATACCGCCAAGGCGGGCCGACAGCGCATCAATGTCGATGTTGATACCGGCAGCCTGTGCGACGTCCGTCATCGTGAGCGCGACAGCAATCGGACAGTCCATCTCAATGAGCTGCTGCAGAAGGTACAGGCCCTGGTAGAGATTCGTCGAATCGATGACCGCAAGAATGCCATCGGGCGCAGACGCGCCCGGCATCCGGTCAAAGATCACGTTGACGGCGATCATCTCCTCGAACGAGTGCGCACTCAACGCATGCGTACCCGGCAGGTCGACCAGTTCCAGCTTGACGCCGTCATGCGTCATCTCGCCGACGTGACGCTCCACGGTCACACCGGGGTAGTTGCCGATTCGCTGGCGCAGTCCGGTTAATCGATTGAACAGCGTACTCTTGCCCGAATTCGGGTTGCCAACCACCGCAACGCTGGCGTCGGATCGCCGACTTACTGCTATCTTGTGGGCAGGAACGCGAGTTTCGGAGGGTCTATTCACCGGCTCCGACAGGTGACACTGAAAACGCCCTGGCCTGCTCGCGGCGCATGGATATGGCTTGGCCAAACAGGATGAACTCGATGGGGTCGCCGCCGAGTGCCGACGTCGCATGTTCGATCTCGGCACCCTCAACGAGGCCGAGCGTCATCAGGCGCCGTACTTGTGGGTCCCTGGTATCGACGGCATCGATAACGACCTTGTCGCCAGCATTCATCGATGCGAGTGTCTTGCCTGATTCTGCCATTTGACGTGTTGCAGCCGGAGATTTATGCGTCTCTCAAGCATCCTGATCTTGATGACTGAATGGTAATTATTCGCATTACGACCCGCAACCGCATTCCGTAGTGGATATCCCTTATTAACGTGTCGCCGATTCGGGCAGGACAGCCTCGATACGCTGCATGACGTCGATCCGACTGACCATATCGTGAATGTAGTCGAGTTCGTCAGTCTCCAGAACGAGCACGTCCGACAGGTCGTAAGACGCTATCCAGCCCTCGTACAGGCGATCGAGACGTTTGAGATATGACAGCGGCACGTCCCTCTCCATCGCCCGGCCACGCATGCGAATTCGCTTCCGCAATGTACGCATTGAGCAGCGCAGGTAAATCATCAAGTCGGGCGGCCGGATGGCATCGAGGATGGCATGGTAGAAGCCCTGGTACGTCTCCCAGTCCCGTTTCGAGATTTTTCGCATCTGGTGCAGCGCCGTCGCGAAAATCTCGGCGTCCTCGAAGATCGTACGATCCAGCGCCACGACACCGGGTTGCCGGTCCAGCTCCTGGTGCAAGCGAAACTTGTTCGACAGGAAATACAGCTGTGACTGGAAGGCCCAGCGTTTCATATCCTTGTAGAAGTCTGCGAGGTAGGGATTCTCGTCGTTCGGTTCGTAGAAGGGCTGGACGTCGTAATGGCGTGCCAGGAAGTCGACCAGGGTCGATTTTCCGGCACCCATATTTCCGGCGATTGCGATCGACCTCTTCATTGGCGCTACCTTACCGCATCGCGCTGTGGCGTCGAGAGAAAAGTTCTCTTAAGCTGGAGCCAGGGTCCCGGGAGAAGTCGAGTGCAGAAGACTGTCAGGAGCACGCTGTTTAGCGAGGAGCAGATCGAACGTCGTGTCGGTGAACTCGCGAAGGCCATATCTGACGATTATCGTGACAAAGGCAACGTCGTCCTGATCGGTATCCTGAAAGGCTCGTTCATTTTCCTGGCCGACCTCAGCAGGAAACTGGACATCGATCGCACCGTGGAATTCATCGCGGTATCGAGCTACCACGGTGCAACGAGTGGCGCGGTCCGGATGATCATGGACGTCCGCGGCGACATCGCCGGTCGGCATGTGTTGATCGTCGAGGACATTGTCGATACCGGCAACACGCTGAAGTACCTGATCCAGATCTTAAAGTCCCGGAATCCCGCATCGCTTAAGACCTGTGCGCTGCTGCACAAGGCCGAGGCAACAGTCGCCGACGTGCCTATCGACTACGTAGGATTCCCGATCGGCGACGAGTGGGTCGTCGGCTACGGTCTCGACTACGACGAGTTCGGCCGCACCCTGCCCTACATCGGCGTCATCGATCCCGATTGATCCTGGGAACACGCTCGGACGACGCGATCCACCGCGAACCAGGAGGTTTGCCAGGTAGATGGATGACGAGGAAAAGCTTGATGAGGGTGGCGACGTGTACACACAAGCATACGAGCGGTCCGAGAAGCGTTCTGACGATCCAGCCGCCGGCTGGCGAGCCTCTAGGAATCGGCGCAGTGGGCGTATTCGATTTCTATCGTCGAATGCCCTATGCCGTACTCAGACTTCAGAACCTGCTTGACCTCCCTGATCGTTCTCGACGGATCCGTGTCGGCCTCATCCAGCGTTACGTGCATCGTTAGCATCAGGCTCTGCTGCGTCAGCCCCCAGACATGCACATGGTGAATCTCCTTGACGGCGGGCAGCTGAGCGACGAGCTTGTCCTGCATTTCGTGATGGTCGAACCATTCCGGAGCGCCCTCCAGCAGGATATGAGCGCTGCGTTTGACCAGTACCCATGCACTCTTGAGTATCAATCCGGCGACGGCGACCGAAAGAATGGGGTCGATGGGCATCCAGCCGGTGTAAATAATGATGATTGCCGCAGCGATTGCAGCGACAGAGCCCAGCAAGTCCCCGGCCACGTGCAGGGCGGCACCTCGTATGTTCAGGTTCTCGCGATCGCCACCGTGCAGCACAGCGAATGCGACAACATTGACGACCAGGCCGGCCGACGCGACCAGTAACATAGTGGCGCCCATGACCGGCTGCGGCGCGAGCAGGCGCTGAATCGCCTCGAAGGCGATCCAGCCAACGATAACGAGCAGGCTGAGACCATTGACGAACGCGGCAAGTATCTGGAAACGCTGATATCCATAACTCATCCTGCTACCCGCAGGGCGTTTGCTGACCTGGAAAGCCAGCGCCGCGAGTCCCAGCGCCATGGTGTCTGTGAACATGTGCCCGGCGTCGGCCAACAGCGCGAGGCTGCCCGACAGCAGACCGCCTATCACCTCGACGATCATGAACAGTCCAGTCAGCACGAGCGCTACGAGAACGCGCGCCTGGTTACTGTTGCCGTGGACGTGTCCCACGATTACCGACCCTGACTGTTTTCCGGGCGGAAGACCAGGTTGGCGGCGCGTTTGTTCGTAAGCGGCAGCGTACCGAGATCGAGACTTGCATCAGGCCTCTCGCCGCCAACGTCGAGGGCGAAGAGACCGGCCTGGCTTGCGAGGATCTTGCGTGGATGCGACATACCGATTCCCTGTCGATATCGTGAAGTAACGAGGACAAACTCGCCCGTCAGCGACAATGATGACCGGCCCGGCATTGTTTTTAAAGGAGTTTTCGGCCGAAATCGCGGATTCCTGCGGTGCGTTGCAAGCAGGTTGAATGAGCCCGGGACAGAGCCGCCAAAAAAAAACGGCTCTGCAGCAGAGCCGTTTTTCTAGCTACCTACGTTTGTACGTGGTACCTGGCCCCCCTGAGTTCCCCCGCCAAGCCGTACCTGAAGGCATCTTCACGTCATCGAATTGGCAAAGTGTTGCTGAAAGACGACGTTTAGATGCAGAGACGGTCGCAGAAAACCCCATTGATGTCAACGTTTCGTTACAATTTTGTCTCAAAAATGTAGCACTTGGAGGTTTATGTCGTATTTTAACAACAGAAAGTCACGACAATGCCTCATCAGAAGTACCGTCTATCGATGTGCCATGATCTGTCCTGACGCGAAAGCCCCGCATTTGTTAGTGTTCCGGAATCCCGGGACAGACTGACAATCATGAAAAAAGCGCTTACAAGTTTCTTACTCCTCATCACGTTCAGTGCGAACGCAAACGTTACGATTATCGACAACGTGAGCGGCTATACCTCAACGGATAGCGGTATTCAGTCATTCTCCTCGATCGCGTTCGATGACGCGGGGCGGATCGTAGGCACCAACGTTGACGTCGAGGCGTTCGACGGAGCCACCGTGATCGATGGGCAGGGCCGCGTTGTCCTGCCGGGCCTGACTGACGCTCACGCCCATGTCAGCAGCCTCGGCATCCTGCAGGTGTCGCTCGACCTGTTCGGTGTCGACAGCCTCGAGGAGGCCGTTGCCCGAATCGCAGCTTTTGCTGAAAACAACAAGGGCTCCGGTTGGGTCAAGGGCCGAGGCTGGAACCAGGTGCTATGGGAAAGTAACGAGTTCCCGACGGCCGCGGACATCGACGCCGTCGTTGCCGACCGCCCCGTATGGCTTCGTCGTGTCGACGGCCATGCCGGCTGGGCGAACAGCAAGGCGATGGAACTCGCAGGCATCGACAAGGACACGCCGGACCCGGTTGGCGGTAAGATCATTCGCGATGATAACGGCAACGCGACAGGCGTCCTGATCGACAAGGCCATGTACATGGTCGAGGAACAGGTGCCGGAAATAACCAAGGCCGAGCTGCGAGTAGCCTACGGAAAGGCGATCGCCCTGGTGAATTCGCTCGGCATTACCGGCGTTCACGATGCTGGCATCAGTAAGACAGATGCCGAAGTACTTATTGCCATGGCCGACGATGGCGAACTCAACCTGCGCTTCTACGGCATGGTCAGCGGTTCCGGAGAAAACCTCGACGCGATCGGCAAGCCCCTGGTCGCCTACGGCAACGACCGGTTGGATATTCGCTCGGTCAAGCTGTACCAGGACGGAGCGCTGGGCAGTCGCGGAGCGGCGATGCTCGAACCCTACAGCGACGATCCGGAGAATTACGGGCTACCGTTCTGGACACAGGATGAACTGGACGCGAAGGTCGCCAAGGCTAACGGTCTCGGGTTCCAGGTTGGCGTTCACGCCATCGGGGACAAGGGAAACCAGATGGTCTTGAATTCTTTCGACAAGGTCCAGGAGGGTAAGCCCTCAGAGCTCCGCAACCGCGTGGAGCACTCACAGATCGTCACACTGGATGACATCCCGCGCTTCGCGGAACTCGGCGTGATTGCATCCATGCAGCCGGTCCACGCGACCAGCGATATGAACATGGCCGAGGACCGTGTTGGGCCTGAGCGCATCAAGGGCGCCTATGCGTGGCGCAAGTTCCTGGAGGCCGGCGTCGTCGTCGCGAGCGGGTCAGACTTTCCGGTCGAACTCGCCAACCCCTTCCACGGTCTTTACGCGGCCGTGTCCCGGCAGGACCGAGGTGGCATGCCGGAGGGCGGATGGTATGCAGAGGAATCGCTGACACGGGCCGAGGCACTTCACTCATTCACGCTGGCAGCCGCTTACGCGGCACTGCAGGAAGATCGCCTGGGAAGCCTGGAGACGGGCAAGTGGGCAGATTTCATCGTTATTGACCGAGACTTCTTCGAGGTCGACGTGTACGAGATCGACGATATAGAGGTCATTGAAACCTGGATCGGCGGGCAGAAAGTCTATACGCGTGAGGCCGCGGAGTGATCGTCGAACAGCTCTGGGTAGGCAACAATTACAGAAACTTCAATTACCTGGTGGCCTGCCCTGACACGCGGGACGCTCTCGCAATAGATCCGCTCGACTACGAACAGTGTCTGAGGGTGGCCGACGCTCGCGGCTTTACCATCACTCAGATCGTCAATACTCACGAACACGGCGACCATATCGGCGGGAACAAGGCGATGGTTGCTGCGACCGGCGCGACTATCATCGCGCACAAGAATGCCGGTAGACGGATTCCGAACGTCGGGCTTGGCGTCGGGGCCGGAGACGTCATCAAGGTCGGCACGACGGTAGAGCTGGAGTGCCTCGATACCCCGGGCCACACGATGAGCCACATCTGCCTGCTGTCAAAGACGGACCCACCGGCGTTGTTTTGCGGCGATACGCTGTTCAATGCCGGCGCCGGCAACTGCCATAACGGGGGGCACCCGGAGGAGCTGTACGAGACATTCACTACCCAGCTCGATCGCCTGCCCGGCGACACACGCATCTATCCGGGGCACGACTACCTGGTCAACAATCTTCAATTCACTCTGGACCGCGAGCCTGACAACGAGGCGGCGCGCGAAATGCTGGCGCGCTACGCCGATCAGGACCCTGCGAATGCCCATGTGACGACGCTGGCGGAGGAACGCCGAATCAATACGTTCTTCCGCCTCGACAGTCCGGTTATAGCAAGCCGCCTTAAAGCCGAATTCGGCCGGGATTACGATGAGAAAGGCACTTTCCTGAAGCTAAGAGAGCTGCGCAACAGTTGGTAGCCAAAAATTCGGTACGGCGTGGGCAGGAATCGATATAATCCCGCCCTTTTTCCCCGGCCAGTCCGCATGCACCCAACCGAGAAACTCCGCAATATCGCGATCATTGCCCACGTCGACCACGGCAAGACAACGCTGGTCGACCGCCTGCTGCAGCAATCCGGCACGCTCGACGCACGGGCGACCATTCCCGATCGCGTCATGGATTCCAATGACCTGGAACGCGAGCGCGGCATTACGATCCTGTCGAAGAACACGTCGATCCGCTGGAACGACTGGCGGATCAACATCGTCGACACGCCGGGACACGCCGACTTTGGCGGCGAAGTCGAGCGCGTGCTGTCGATGGTGGACGGCGTGTTGCTGCTCGTCGACGCGGTCGAAGGCCCGATGCCACAGACCCGCTTCGTAACACAGAAGGCCTTCGAGCACGGCTTCGTGCCGCTGGTCGTCGTCAATAAAATCGACCGCGACGGTGCTCGCCCGGACTGGGTACTGGACCAGACCTTCGACCTCTTCGATCGCCTCGGCGCTACCGATGAGCAGCTGGACTTCCCGGTCGTCTACGCGTCTGCCCTGCAGGGCTTCGCCGGCATGGATACGGATGTGTCGGGTGGCGATACCACTCCCCTGCTGCAGGCAATCGTCGATCATGTCCCGCCGCCGGACGTACAGGTCGACGGGCCGTTGCAGCTGCAGGTCTCCAGCCTCGACTACAATTCCTACGTCGGCGTGCTCGGCATCGGCCGCATCAACCGCGGCACGGCAAAGGTCGGCAGCCGGATCAGCGTCGTGCGCCGCGACGGCAGCAAGACATCCGGACAGCTTGCCAACCTGTACGGCTTTCATGGCCTCGAGAGAGTGCCGGTTGAGCAAGCCCAGGCCGGCGACATCGTCGTCTTCAGCGGCGTCGAGGACCTGCAGATTTCGGACACTGTCTGCTCGCCCGACCAGCCCGAAGGCCTGCCTCCGTTGAGCGTAGATGAGCCTACGATCAGCATGACCTTCCAGGTCAACAAGTCCCCGTTCGCAGGCCAGGAAGGCAAATACCTGACCAGCCGCCAGATCCTCGAGCGGCTGAACCAGGAGCTCAAGCACAACGTCGCCCTGCGCGTCGAGGAGACCGACGACCCGGACAAGTTCCAGGTATCCGGCAGGGGCGAACTGCACCTGTCTGTGTTGATCGAGACAATGCGCCGGGAAGGCTTCGAGTTGGCCGTTTCCCGGCCATCGGTCATCGAACATGAGATAGACGGCGTCATCCAGGAACCGTGGGAAATGGTGACCGCCGACTTCGAGGAAGCGTACCAGGGCTCGGTTATGCAGAGCCTGGCCGAAAGAAAGGGCGAACTCCTGAGCATGAGTTCCGATGGCCGCGGCAGGTCGCGGCTCGAGTACCGCATCCCGTCGCGCGGCCTGATCGGGTTTCGTACCGAGTACCTGACGATGACGGCAGGTACCGGCCTGCTCTACAACGTCTTCGATCGTTACGGCCCGAAAGTGAAGTCCGATATCGGGCAACGAATCAATGGGGTCATGGTCTCCAACGTCGCTGGCAAAGCGCTGGCGTATGCTCTGTACAACCTGCAGGACCGCGGCTCATTGTTTATCGGCCACGGCGTACAGGTCTACGAAGGCATGATCGTCGGGATTCACAAACGGAGTAACGACCTGCCGGTCAACCCGACCAAAGGCAAACAGCTGACGAACATTCGCGCCGCGGGCTCCGATGAGAACATCCAGCTGACGCCGCCATTGAACTACTCCCTGGAGCAGGCCCTCGAATTCATCGACGATGACGAGCTCGTCGAGATCACTCCGACCAGCATTCGACTGCGCAAGAAGTTGCTCGCCGAGGGTGAGCGACGCAGAGACGCGCGGCTGCGATCGAAAGCGGAAGAAGCCTGACGAAGAACCCGGCGTTGCGCACCTGGACAGCAGGCTAGCGTTCGTCCAGTAATTCCGCCAAAGCCCCCAGGCGGTGATCCGCCGGGTCCCTGTTCGCCAGCCACAACCAATACAGCGCACGGTAGGCTCGCACGTAGCTCATGAGATTCGCGAGCAGGTCCTGATCGACAAGACCGAACCGTGCGTCAAGCAGAGCGCGCGCCGCTTGTATACCGAGGGCGTGGTGCGCGACTACGGTAGCGACGTCAAACAGCGGTGAGTTATCACAGGCGTATTCCCAATCGATGAAGAAGATCGATTCCGCCAGCAGTATGTTTCCCACCACCATATCGTTATGGGAGAAGACGAGTTCCTCATCGGCGCGTATCGCGTCGATCGCAGCGATGCAACGATCCGAGGTTGCACGATCGTCGATCGTCGCCGCATAGGATTCCGCAGCGGCGGACGCGTCGAAGCGTCGACCGGTCAGCGGCAGGCCGTGCAGTTTCTTCATCTGCCGACCAAGTCTGGTGATCGTGGCGTTGGAGGCGAGATCGTCGGCCGTTAGCACTTGTGCCTCTACGTACTCCGTCACAATGCAGTGTTCGTCGGAATACAGGACGTTCGGTGACAAACCATGCTTCGCGACCGACGCCTGGATCGACGCCTCCTCCGGCCGGGAATTCACCGACGAAGATCGCGGCTCGGTGTCCACCTTGCAGAATGCGCGACGCTCGCCGAGCGTCAGGCGAAACGCATCGTCCGTCTGCCCCTGCCGCACTCGCTCGATGGTGGCTTTGCGCCATTCAGGCAGGCGCTCACCGAGCAGGGCTCTGAGTACAAGCTCACGCATGCCCTTGTATCCGCATGGAGCGTCGCCAGGCAATCATGCCGAACGGAATCATGGCGAGATAGACGACGAAGAGCAGCGACGTCAGGTACAGGTCCCGCGACAGGTACAGCAAGATGGATCCAGCGTCGATCACCAGCCAGTACCACCAGTTCTCGAATACCTTGCGCGCGACGAGGAATGTCGTCCAGAACGCGCCGAAGGTCGTGAGAGAATCATAGAAAGGCAAAGCGGCATCGGTGTATCGCGATAACAGGAACGCACTGCCCGCACTGAGTATCAGTATGCTGGCAATCGCAACCGCATGCACTTGCCAGGGCCAGGTAACGACAATCCTGTGTCCTTCACGGTCCTGCTTCCGCGACCACACCCACCACCCGTACCCGGCCATGACCAGGTAATAGGCGTTCAGCAGCGACTCCATGTACAACAGGGCCGCGATGAACAGGTAGATGTAGGAAGCGGAGCTGATGGCGGCGAACAGCCAGCACCAGATGTTCTCGCGGATCGCGAGGAACAGGTAGGCGATCGCCGAGACGACCGCAAGCCACTCGATGGGCGACGTTGCCGCAATCTGCGAGTAGAGCGCTGCCAGCAAAACCTGTCGCCCGTCTGACTAGTCGCCGAGCGGATTATTCAGGATCTTTATCGTGAATATCGCCTTCGGCACGGTCTCGAAAGTCTGACGAATCTCCTTGTTGAGAGCCGCCATGACGACATCGTAGTCGCCGCGGATCTGGGTACTCAGTGGATTCGTCTCGACGTCGAGGTCCTCATGCGCGGCGAGTCTCCCGATGACATCCTTGATCGGAGGAATGAAATCCGCATCGAAGGGATAGAGGCTGATGTCTACTGCTACTTTCATTTCAGAATCTCCAGTCGACGGTAACGCCGACAACGCGCGGGTCACCGAGACGCGTGTACAACGTCGGCTCGAAGTTCGGCGGCTCATTACCGAAGAAAAAGCCGCGCACGGCGTACTGCTCGTCGGTCAGGTTTCGTACCCACAGTGATGCGGTCCACGTGTCTTGCTCGTAGCCGACTCGAAGATCGGCCAGCGTGTAGGCATCCGACTTCTGGTCGTGACTGACGTCGAAGTAGAACGCGTCAATAGCGGAAGCATTGACGCCGGCGAAGAAGCCGGACGGATCGCGGTAAGTCACGCCCGCAGCAAGCGTGTAATCCGGTGCGTGTGCCTGGCCTCTGCCGTCGAGGCTGCTCACGTCGGAATCGAAGGAAGAGAACTCGGCGTCCAGAAGCCCCAGCGACAGATACGCCTGCCAGCGATCGTTAATTGCCCAGTCGATCTCGAGTTCGGCGCCCAGCGCGCGGCCCTCGGCGGCATTCTCGGTCAGGAACACAAATGAAGCCGGGTCGCCCGGTATCAGTTGCACGGACGTTCTGACCTGCTGGTCCTCGCGACGGTTATAGAAGAGCGCTGCATTGATACTCACGGAACGCAGCGCAGCCTTGATACCCAGCTCCAGGTTCCACAGCTGCTCCCCGTCGAACTCGCGCCGATCGTCCGGGGCCGGCCCCAGGTTGAAGCCACCGGCCTTGAAGCCTGACGACAGCGTGCCGTAGACCGTCGTCGTATCCGACAGGTCGTGACTCAGGCTGAGCTCGCCGCCGAGCATCGACTCGGACGGCGACGCCTCGAGACCCGTGCTGTCCTCGTAGTCGGCGCTGCGCCGCTCGGCACGGAGGCCTGCAACGAACCGTGTCGCGGCGGCAAGCGCGATGTCGAGCTGGCCGAATACGGCGACGTTGGTCGCCGCGTAATCGCTGTCGAAAGGGTCGAACAGGTTATCGGTGAAATCGAAGAACGGATCGAAGTAATCGCCAACGTTCAAGCTGACGAGCGTCTCGTCCAGCCGTGACCAGTAGACACCGACGAGCCAATCCGTCGTGTCATCGAAGATTCTGTCGACCGACGTCAGTCGAAACTCCTGGCTGAGCGTCTGCCGCTCACGATCCGAAGCCGACGTGTAGTCGTAGACGAACGGCGCCCACGACTCAGTGCTGCCCCAATCCGCGTCGAATCCGAACACGATGTCTGAATCCGCCAGCGTTGTGATCGACTGGAAGTCTGCAGAATCGCCGTTCCACTCGACACGGAAGGCAGCGCCCAACGATTCCTGCGCGTCCCTGCCCGGTTTGTCGGACAGCATCGTATAGCTGTTGTCGAGCGCGAACGCGTCGTAGCCGTTGTCGATGTCGGCGAACATGAGTGTGGTATCGAATTCGACTCGGTCGTTCGGCGTCCAGCGAACCTTTGCCCGCGCAGACGACTCCCTGCGACGGTTAGTGTCGTCGCGGTCGAGGGTCGCGTTTTCCCTGAAGCCGTTACTCTCGTAGTGTTGGCCGCTTACGCGGAAGCTGACGTCAGGCGAGAGTGCGCCGCCGGCGGCCGCACCAATCGACAACGCGTCGTCGCTGGCGACACTGAGTTCGGCGCGCGCATTGGTCTCGCCGTCCGGCTCGACGCTCTTCAGGTACACAAGGCCACCAAGGGCGTTGGCCCCGTAGCGCGTGCCCTGCGGACCGCGCAATACCTCGACGCGCTCGACATCGAACAGGCTCGCGACAGTACCGATGCCGCTAAAGTCAATGTCGTCGATCAGGAATCCAATGGAAGGATTGGGCGCACCCTGGTACTGCTCCAGCTCCCCGACGCCGCGAATCTGCAGGTACCTAGCGCGGTGACCGTCACCGGACCAGTTGACGTTCGGCAGCGACTTGATGAGTTCTTCGAAGTGCTGGTCGGCCAACTCGGCGATTTGTTGCTGATCGAGCAGCGTGATACTCGAAGCGATCTCGTTGACCGGCCGCTGTCGCAGGTCGGACGTGACGATAATTTCATCGATGGATTCTGCGCCGATGGCTGCTGAAGACAGCATGGCAAATGTGGCGACAAGCCACGGGGTTCTTACTGGCATTATTTGTCTTCCTACGCCGGCATTATCCGGATCAGGTTATAAGGGTTCTCGCGAACAGCGAATCTCAGGCCGGCATGGCCTCCCCTGTTGTTGCGAATCAATCTCTCTTGTCGGTCGGTTTCCCGTCTTCCAGCCTCGCAATCAGGCTGGAGGTATCCCAGCGGCTACCGCCCATTAACTGAACCTCCGCATAGAATGCATCGACGAGTTCAGCTACCTGAAGTTTAGCACCATTGCGGCTCGCCTCATCGAAAGCGATGGCAAGGTCCTTGCGCATCCAGTCGACTGCGAAGCCGAAATCGAACTCGCCATTGGTCATCGTCTCCCAGCGGTTGTCCATTTGCCACGACTGCGCCGCGCCTTTGCCGATGGCATCGATGACGGTCGCAACGTCGAGCCCGGCCCGCTTGGCGAAGTGCAGTCCCTCGGAAAGGCCTTGAACGAGCCCCGCAATACAGATCTGGTTAACCATCTTCGCCAGTTGCCCGGCCCCGGCATCGCCGATGTGTGTAATTCTCTTGGCGTATGCGTTCATAGTGTCGCGGGCTCGGGTTACGTCGCCGGCATCGCCGCCGACCATGATGCTCAACTGCCCGTTGACAGCACCGGCTTCGCCGCCGGATACAGGGGCATCAATGAACCCGACATCCTTGTTCGCGAAGGCCGCGTAGAGCTCCCGGGCGAGATCGGCTGACGCGGTCGTGTGATCGACAACCAGCGAGCCGGACCGGACGCCAGCGAGAATACCTTTGTCGCCAAGCATGACCGCCCGGACGTCATCGTCATTGCCAACGCAGGCAAAGACGTGCTCGGCCCGCGCGGCGGCTTCGGCCGGCGTCTGGCATTGCGTGCCGGAATATTCCTCGCACCAACGCTCGGCAGTCGACGTCGTTCGGTTGAAGACGCTGACCTCGCAACCCGCACGCGACAGGTGCCCGGCCATCGGATAACCCATGACGCCCAGTCCAACGAAGGCAACTCTCATTCTGAAATCCCGTTCATACCGATAGAGCCCCAACGAAGGCAACTCTCACACCGAAAACCTGTTCATGTCGATCGAGACTTCACGAAAGCGACTCTCATGCTCAAATCCTGGTCATTCCGATCGAGCCCCAATTAAGGCCAGCTTTATAGCTTATCGTTTTCTCGGATCGAGCCCGATGGAGCGCGCGATGATCTCGCGCATAATTTCCGACGAACCGGCGTAGATACGTGAGACCCTCGCATCGGTGAACCGCCGACAGACAGCGTATTCATTCATGTAGCCGGCGCCGCCGTGCAGTTGTACACACTCGTCGGTCACGCGGAACTCGAGTTCGCTCGTGTGCAGCTTGGCCTTTGCCGCATCTTCGGCCGACAGCTTACCGTCGTTGTGCAGCGTAACGCAGTGATCGACGTAGGCCTGCGCGACGTCGAGATCCGCTCGCATATCGGCCATTTTGAATCTCGTGTTCTGGAAATCGGCGATCGTCTGGCCGAAAGCCTTGCGCTCGGTGATGAAATCCATCGTCTCGCTGAATGCCGCCTCGGCGTTCGCCATGAATCCTACGGCGGCCAGCAGACGCTCCTCGGCGAGAAAGTGCATCAACGAGTAGAAGCCCTTGTGCAGCTCTCCGAGCAGGTTCTCTTTCGGCACCTTGACGTTGTTGAAGAACAACTCGGCCGTGTCCTGGCTTTTAAGGCCCATCTTGTCGAGATTGCGTCCGCGCTCGAAGCCTTCCATGCCACGCTCGACGACGAACAGGCTAAGCCCGTGACTGCTGTCTGGGTTGGTTCGGGCGGCGACGACGACGAGGTCCGCGAGAATGCCGTTTGAAATGTAAGTCTTCGAGCCGTTAAGCAGAAAGTGGTCGTCCTTTTCCTCGGCCTTGGTCCGTATGCCGGCGACGTCGCTGCCGGCTCCGGGCTCGGTCATGGCAACGGCGAGGATATGCTCACCGCTCACACACTTCGGCAACCAGCGCTGCTTCTGTTCGTCGGTGCCCAGCGCGCCGATATATGGAGCGACCAGCCGGCTGTGCAGCCAAAGGAAGAAGCCGTTATCGCCGTAGCGGGCGTTCTCTTCCATCAGCACCTGTTCGTAGCGAAAATCCTCGACGCCGGCACCGCCGTAGGCCTCATCCGCCCACATCAGCAGCAACCCCTGCTCGCCGGCCTTCAGGAAGGCCTCCCGATCGACCATGCCCTGCTCGTGCCAGCGCTCGGAGTGCGGACCGATCTCGTTTTGCATGAAGCTCCGCACCGAGTCGCGGAACATGTCGTGGTCTTCGGTAAATATTGGTCTTGTCGTCACGCTCATTTGCCCTTGAATTGCGCTTCTCGTTTCTCGAAGAAGGCGGCGACGCCCTCCTCGTTGTCCTGGCTGCCCAGCAGCGACTGCTGCAGATTGGCTTCGAGGTCGTAGGCGCTTTCGAAACTGTGGTCCATCGCGTGGCGCATGACGCGCTTCGTCGCCGCAATCGACATCGGCGCGCGCTTTGCGATCGACTGTGCCCAGTCCATCGTCTCGGACTGTAAATCATCAGCAGGGGCCATACGGTTTGCAAGACCCAGCTCCACACAGCGATTCGCCGAGATGCGTTCGCACTCGATACTCAGCTGGAACGCACGCTTGTAGCCAAGCTGCCGCACCAGTTGCCAGTTCAGGCCACCGTCGGGCACCAGCGAAATTGTCGTAAACGGAGACAGCATGAACGCGTTGTCGGCCATGACCAGCAGGTCGCAGGCCAGCGCAATCGACATGCCGATGCCGGCTGCAGAACCCGGGATCGCGCAGATAACCGGTTTGGACATCAGGGAAATCTCGCTCAGGACCGGGCGATACTCGTACTGCAGCTTGCCGTAGACCGCGCGTCCTTCCAGTCCGCCCTTGAGGTCTGCGCCGGCGCTGAAGCAGCGTCCTTCGCCGGTCAGGATAACGACGCGAATTGCCTCGTCGTTGTTGGCGGTCTCGAGTGCGTCCAGCAGGTCGGCGCACAGCTCGGACGTGAACGCGTTCATTGAATCCGGTCGAAACAGCGTGATCCGCGCGACAGGGCCGTCGGTATCGTATTTGATAATTTCACTCATGACTTGAGTCCTGTTACATATTGCGGCGGTATTCACCGCCGACCGCGTAGAGCGCAGCGGAAATCTCGCCGAGGGAACTCGACTTCACCGTTTCCATGAGCTCTTCAAAAATGTTGCCACGCGCGCGAGCAACGCCCTGCAGACGATCAAGCGACGACTCCGATGCCGCACTGTGCGTCTCCTGGAAGGCGCGGACGTTTGTGATCTGGGCGTGCTTCTCGTCATCGGTGGATCGAATCAGCTCCAGATCGTGTACCTCGTCTTCCTGGCCTTCCTTCGGCAGGAACTTGTTGACGCCAATCAGCGGCAGGGAGCCATCGTGTTTCTTGCTCTCGTAGTAGAGGCTCTCGTCCTGGATCTTGCCGCGCTGGTACATCGTATCCATCGCACCAAGCACGCCGCCGCGCTCGGAGATTCGTTCGAATTCCTGGTACACGGCCTCTTCGACGAGATCGGTCAACTCGTCGATGATGAACGAGCCCTGCCACGGGTTCTCGCAGAAATTCAAGCCCAGCTCTTCGGAAATGATCATCTGGATCGCGACCGCGCGGCGAACCGACTGCTCGGTCGGCGTCGTGATGGCCTCGTCGAACGCATTCGTGTGCAGGCTGTTGCAGTTATCGAACAGAGCATAGAGGGCCTGCAACGTCGTGCGTATGTCGTTAAAGCTGATTTCCTGTGCGTGCAGGCTTCGACCGGAGGTCTGCACGTGGTACTTCAGCATCTGCGATCGGGAACCGGCACCGTAACGCTCTCGCATCGCACGCGCCCAGATACGCCGCGCGACCCGACCGATCACCGTGTACTCCGGGTCCATACCGTTTGAGAAAAAGAAGCTCAGATTCGGTGCGAAGTCATCGATGTCCATGCCACGCGCGAGGTAATACTCGACGATCGTGAAACCATTGGACAACGTAAAGGCCAGCTGACTGATCGGGTTCGCCCCGGCTTCAGCGATGTGGTAGCCGCTGATCGACACGCTGTAGTAATTGCGGACCTGGTGATCGATGAAGTACTGCTGCACGTCGCCCATCATCTTCATCGCGAATTCTGTCGAAAAGATGCAGGTATTCTGTGCCTGGTCTTCCTTCAGGATGTCGGCCTGGACCGTGCCACGCACGGCCTTCAGCGTTTCTGCCTTAATGTGCGCGTAGGTTTCCCTGTCGACGAACTGGTCGCCCGATACTCCAAGCAGACCGAGGCCGAGGCCGTCATTTCCCGGCGGCAGATCGCCCGCGTAGCTCGGGCGCTCACGGCCTTCGAACTTGTCCGCGATTGCCTTTTCGGTGGCCTCCCACTGCCCCGTTTCGCGCAGGTGTTTCTCGACCTGTTGATCGATCGCCGTGTTCATGAAGAAGGCGAGGATCATTGGCGCCGGGCCATTAATCGTCATCGATACAGACGTCGTAGGCGCGCAGAGGTCGAAGCCGGAGTAGAGCTTCTTCATGTCGTCGACAGTGGCAATCGATACGCCGGAGTTTCCTACTTTGCCGAAGATGTCAGGGCGCTCGTGCGGATCCTCGCCGTAGAGCGTGACCGAATCGAACGCTGTCGACAGCCTCGCCGCGTCATTCTCGGCCGACAGGTAGTGAAAGCGCCGGTTCGTGCGCTCTGGCGTGCCCTCGCCTGCGAACATGCGCGTCGGCGCCTCGCCGGCGCGCCGGTAAGGGTAAACGCCGCCGGTGTAGGGATAGGCGCCCGGCAGGTTTTCCTTGGCAAGGAATGTAAGCTGCTCGCCCCAGTCGGCGTATTTCGGCGCGGCGATCTTCGGTATCTTCTGGTGACTCAGACTTTCGCGGTAGTTGCTGCCGGTGATGCTCTTGCCACGCACTTCGTAGCTGTAGGTTTCGGCCGTTACGCCCTCGCGACGTGCAGGCCACTCGCGCAGCAGTTTCAGCGACTCCGATGAAATGTCGGACAGCGTTTCCTGGTAACGCTGGCGGAGTGTCAGCAGGCTCACGTCACCGTCGCTTGTCAGGTCATCCGCGGCATACGCCTCGAACACCTTCGGCAGGCGATCATCACCCAGCGCTCTGAGCGCCTCGTAAAGGTGTTGCAGCGTACTCGCGGCCTCAGCCTCCTTTTCGATCGACGTATTGATCGAACGTCCCTGCTCGGCGATCTCGGCGAGGTAACGCGTACGAGCGCCCGGAATGATCGACGTCGCGCGCGGCTCGCGCAGGCTCGTGTCCAGATCGGGGGTCCAGTCCTGTTTGTTGAGCCCAAGCTTGGCGACGACTCGCTCGCACAGCTGGCTGAACATCCATGTGACACCAGGGTCGTTGAACTGGCTCGCGATCGTCGGATAGACCGGGATGTCGTCGTCGGCAATGTCCCAGGCCAGGTGATTGCGCTTCCACTGCTTGCGTACATCCCTCAGCGCGTCTTCGGCGCCACGCTTGTCGTACTTGTTCAGGATGACGAGTTCGGCAAAGTCCAGCATGTCGATCTTCTCGAGCTGGCTCGCCGCACCGTACTCACTGGTCATGACATAGACAGAGAAGTCGACGAGGTCGACGATCTCGCTATCGCTTTGTCCGATACCGGCTGTCTCGACAATGATAAGGTCGAAACTGAGGGATTTCAGGAACGCGACCTGGTCGGCAAGCATCTCGCTCGTGGCGAGGTGCTGGCGACGCGTCGCGATCGAACGCATGTAGATGCGCTCGGAACGCAACGAGTTCATCCGGATACGGTCACCCAGCAAGGCCCCGCCCGTACGACGCCGCGTTGGGTCAACCGCCAGCACGGCGATCTTCTTGTCGGGAAACGCAGCCAGGAATCGATTCAATATCTCATCCGTTACGCTGCTTTTGCCGGCACCGCCGGTACCGGTGATACCGATCACCGGAACGTTCTTCGACTGCAGCTGCCACTCCTTGCGCAGGCGCCCGAGCTCACCGTCATCGATCAGTGATTGCTCCAGCGCCGAGATCATTTCGGCGATATCGATCGACGATTCGGGATCCACGTCCGGGATGACCTGTGTCGCCAGCCGCGCGGCCTCGGTCCGCTCAATCAGGTCCCTGATCATCGCCTCGAGACCGAGCTCCATACCGTCATGCGGGTGGTAGATCCGCTCGACGCCGTAGTCCATCAGCGCCCGGATCTCCTCGGGTGTGATCGTGCCGCCACCGCCGCCGAAGACGCGAATGTGCTCAGCGCCGGCTTCCTTCAACCGGTCGACCATGTAGCGGAAGTACTCGTTGTGCCCGCCCTGGTAGGAGCTGATAGCGATGCCGTCTGCGTCCTCCTGGATCGCAGCACGCACGATATCGTCCACGCTGCGATTGTGGCCGAGGTGGATGACCTCGACGCCCTGCGCCTGGATAAGGCGGCGCATGATATTGATCGCGGCATCGTGTCCGTCAAACAGCGATGCGGCCGTGACGAACCGTAGCGGTGCCGTCCGGCCTTTTGCTCCGGGGAGATTGCTGGCTGGAATACTCACGTTTCTGACCCTCCAGGGGCTTCAATGCAGACGTGGCCCGGATCGACTTTTTTATAAGAATCAATCACTTCTGCTATTGAATAAATTTTAATGCCGATTAAAATAATGCAGCCCGAGCTTTTTCTCAAGTACTGCTTTTGGAGTAGGTTTCACCCGGTAGGTTCATGGCCAAAAACTCCGTAGACACTCGCTTTGAGCTTCAGCGCGACCGCGTGCTGAAGGCAGCCGCCCACTGTTTTAACCAGAAGGGCTTCAGCGGCACGTCCTTAAAGGACGTCGCTGCGATGCTGGGGCTTACCGACGCCGCCCTCTACTACTACGTCAAGAACAAGGAAGAGCTGGTCTACCTGTGCTACCTGAGAGCGGCGGACGTCGGACGCGATGCGATGCAGCGGGCGATCAACGAGGGCCTGGACGGTTTAGCAACCGTCAATCGCTACCTTGAGCTTCATATCGGCCTGATGGTCGGCGATCATGGCCCGGTCGCGATTCTGAGCGAGATTCCATCGCTAAAGCCGAGACACCGCGACGAGGTGTTGCGGCTGTCCCGGCAGCACAGCCGCCGCTTCGAGGAGATTCTCGAACGCGGTATCGCCGATGGCTCCATCTGCGACTGCGACGTACGCATGACGGGCAACGCGATCATGGGATCGCTGAACTGGATCCCGAAATGGTTTCACGGCGATGCAAAGACGGCGGCACGCCTGCAACGCGAGTTTCCCGAAATCCTGTGCCGCGGACTCGTCGCCGTGCGCGGAGCGTAGTAAGCAAGCAGCATACGATTTCGCTGTCCGCCGCTAGGAAACGTGGGCCTGCGTGCTCAAGGCGAAAATCGTTTGAGCCCCATAATAAAGGGGCAGGCCCCAGAATCTGTTCGCGACATTGGGCGATACGAACTTCTCCCGCGCGACGAAAATGTCGGACACCGCGAACATTACTGCAGCGATGACCACGTGCAGACCGGTGGCCACGATGGTTCCACCGGCAAGCGCGACCATCAGGGAGATCGCGAGCAGATAGGCAACGACCGCCGGCCGGAGTCCCGGAGTCAGGTTGAGCCAGAGCCAGCGAAGCACGAAGACGGCGACAACCAGCATTGCCATGGCAGAGAGTGCAAGCGGCGCGACCGATAGGGGCTGCAGAAGAAAAGCGCCAACATACGCAAGGTGTGCAAGAAGGAAGCTTCCCAGGCCAACGATGAAGTAGACCCTGGGCTTGGGAATCAGAAATACATCACCCAGCCACGACAGACACAAGCCCAAGAGGATCAGCTGTCCATACGAGGAATCGACCGCTCCAGCCAGCAACGCGGTCACGATGAACAGCGAACTGGCTAAAGGCTTCGCCAGCCAGATCCCCAGCCGCGAGCCCTTCATCTCGGCCCACAGGAGCATCGCTACTGCAGACGCAAGGCACAGGACACTCAGCGCCAGCGACGGATCGAGCGAGTTCAAGTCAAGTGGTCAACGGACAGCTTGATCAGGCGCCTGACCTTGTCGGTGTATGGCGGCTGCATCCAGTGCGTGACCGAAAACTTGTTTGCCACCACGGCTCTTTCATGTGAGAAGGATTTGAACCCGGCAAAGCCGGTCGAGCTGCCGATGCCGCTGTTGTTCGACCCCCCGAACGGCACGTTCTGGTGCAGGTATTGCACGAGGCTGTGGTTGACGCAGGAACCGCCCGCTGACGTGTTATCGAGCACGAACTGTGTCTTCTCCTGATCCTTGGAATAGACATAGAGGGCGAGCGGCTTTTCCTTTGCGTTGATGTCGTGTATAGCCTGCTTGATGTCCGTGTAGGTCAGAACCGGCAACAAAGGACCAAAGATCTCCTCGTCCATGATCTGGCTATCGCTTGCGACGTTGTCGATGACGGTGGGCTCGACAAACAACTCATCCTCCCTGAATTCCCCGCCTAGCAGTGTCCGTGCGCCTTTTTCGAGGGCGTCATCGTAGAGTTGCCTGAGACGGTCGAAGTGCCGCCGATTGACGATTCGGCAATAGTCCGGACTCTCACCACGTTCCTTCGCGTTACTTCCATACGCGCGATCGATCGCGGCGCCGACCTCGTTCAGAAACTGGTCCTTTATGTCCTCATGAACAACCAGATAGTCCGGGGCGATACAGGTCTGTCCGTTGTTGCAGAACTTGCCCCAGACGATATTGCGAGCCGCCATTTTCAGGTTCGCCGTTTCGTCGACGATTGCAGGGCTCTTGCCGCCGAGCTCCAGGGTCACTGATGCCAGGTGCTTCGCAGCGGCAGTCATCACTATTTTTCCGACCGCGGGGCTCCCCGTGAAGAAGATGTGATTGAACGGCAATTCCAGCAGTTGCTGTGAAACCCGATAGTCGCCCTCGAAAACCGCGACCTCATCCTCATCAAAAACCTCCTCGATGATTTTGCGGATGACGGCAGACATCGACGGGGTCATCTCCGAGGGCTTGACCATGGCCGTGTTACCTGCCGCGATCGCCGAAATCAGGGGAGAGAGCGTCAGGGTCACGGGGTAGTTCCACGGTGACACGATCAGGCACACGCCCATCGGCTCGAATCGTACGCGGGCACGTGTACCGAGCATGGCCATGGTCGGATTAGCGCGCCGGGGCTTCATCCACTTCTTGAGATGCCGCATCGTGTGTTTGGCTTCCGCAACGACCGGAAAGATCTCCGTCAGCTCAGCTTCCGCTGCCGGCTTTCGGAAATCCGCATGGGCGGCATCGAGTATTTCACTCCGATACTTCAGAACCGTATCCAGTAGCAACCGGATTTTGGCAATGCGTTGTTCGGCCGAAGACGATCGCAAGCGCAGCGCCCGATCAGACTGGCGCTCAAAGATGCGCGACATCTCCAACTTCATGTCAGCGCCTTGCATGGTCGGCCTCTCGCCGTCGCTGCGTGCCTGGACGTTCATCGCTTACTCTCCCATTCAAAAACTCAATCGCACATCGATGCGCGGACGTAACGCGCACCGATACGACACTATTCCGTCGGGCTAATCCTGTCCGCCCTGATTAGCTCTCATAAACGATTATGAGCTTCGCGACGACCCGGTCAATTCTGGGTTGTACGTAAGATCGGCCTTGGCAAGCCTGAATGGCCTGTCCCGAGCCAGACAGGCGGTTGTAGCGGACTTCCGTGGTGGTCGACAACGCAAAACACCGGTACTCGCAAGTGCGAGGCCCGAACAGGTCCCGCTAAGTTCCGCAGAACGTCTGAGTGACCCGCTCATGCCCCCGTGGTGCCTTTGCAAACTCGGAGAAGCCCGGTTGCTCGGAATAAGGTTGTGACAGTGCAGCGTTCAATTCGTTAAAGACGGTGAGATCGCCTTCAACCGCGTCACTGATTGCCTGCTCGACAAAGTGATTTCGTGGAATGAACAGCGGGTTGACCGAGTTCATCAGGGCCGACACCTCGGCGGCCGTCCTGCCCTGGCTGGAAATGCGCTGCCGCCAGCGGGTCTCGAAGGGTCCGAACCGTTCCTCATCGTCCGCGCCTGCTCGCGACGCCAGTTCACGAAAGCTCAGGGTGTAGTCGAGCGCGTTGTCGTTAAGGTACTTCAGCCAGTCCGCGACAAGCCCGGCATCGGAATGCTGAACATGGTGCACGCCCAGTTTCGGTGCCATCAGCTTGAGGTAGCGAGACTCGTACTGATCGGGAAACAGGCTGAGGGCGGCCTCCAGTTCGTCCTTACCCGCACCGAGGGCCAAGAGTGTTTCGGAGAGACGGGCAAGATTCCATTGCGCCATCGTCGGCTGGTTCGCAAACGCGTAGCGACCGTAGGAATCGATGGAACTGAACACCTTGTCGAAACGGAATTCGTCAAGATACGCCGCCGGGCCGTAGTCGATGGTCTCGCCGGAAATCGCCGTGTTGTCGGTGTTCATAACGCCGTGAATGAAACCGATCGACATCCAGTGCGCGACGAGCTCAGCCTGTCCTTCAACTACCCGACGGAGCAGTCCGACATACGGCGACGTCTCGTCTGCCACCTCCGGATAGTGGCGACCGATGGCGTAGTCAGCCAGCGCCTTCAGCGACTCCAAGTCACCGCGGGCGGCGAAATACTCGAACGTGCCGACGCGCAGGTGGCTGGCAGCCACGCGTGTAAACACGGCGCCGGGCAAGGGAGACTCCCTGAAGACCGTTTCTCCCGTTGCAACAGCCGCGAGCGCCCGAGTCGTCGGTACGCCGAGGCGGTGCATCGCCTCGCTCAGAATGTACTCGCGCAACACCGGACCCAACCAGGACTTGCCATCCCCGCCTCGCGAGAACGGCGTACGACCAGAGCCCTTGAGTTGTACATCGAATCGATTCCCGGCCTTTGTGACGACCTCGCCCAGCAAGGCGGCGCGGCCATCGCCGAGTTGTGGCACAAAGTGGCCGAACTGATGGCCTGCATAGGCCATCGAAATCGGCTGGCTTCCCTGCAATGCGACGGATCCGCTGAAAATGCCGGCGAGCTGCGCCTCGTCGTAGTCTGATGAAGCAATGCCCAACTCGTGCGCGAGTCCTGCGTTCCAGGCGAGCAGGGTCGGCGCCGGTACCTCGTCAGGAATCACCGACGCGTAGAACGCCGGCGGCAAGCCGCTGTAGCTGTTGTCGAAGTTCATGTTCCAGTCAATTCAATCAAGCGCTCGGGTACCGTCGACCTGCTGACAGGGTAAGCGTTAGCGCTTGGCGTCAGAGAACTGCGGTGGACGGCGTTCCATCTGGGCGCGAACGGCCTCGGCCTGGTTCGGCCCCGCCATGATTTTCAGTTGCAGCTGAGCCTCGAGCTGCAGGGTATCGGCATCGGACAGCGCCCAGCAATCATTGAGCAGGCGTTTCGCAGTCCGTATGGCGTCCGGCGAACTGGCCGCGATCGATGTGGCGAGCGCTATCGCGGTTTCCAGCGGTGAATCGCTGACCTGCGTGACCAGCCCGATCGACCCGGCCTCCTCTCCGTCAACGATGCGGCCAGTGAATGTCAGTTCCTTCACCCGATCAATGGGCATGACGTTTCTCAGCGTCGCGGACAATCCGAGGTCGGGGATCAGGCCCCAACGGATTTCCATGACGGACAGGCGCGCATTGCGCGACGCGATTCGAATATCCGCCCCCAGTGCGATCTGCAGCCCGCCGCCGAAACAGTTGCCTTCGATGGCACAGATCACCGGCACCTCCAGTTCGCGCCACACATAAGCGGGGTGCTGGAAGAAGTTTGCGTTCGAGTCTTCGCGCGGCTTGAACATGTCCATATCGATGCCACCGGCCGCGAAGACGCTCGTGTCGATTCCCGCGCAGAAATGATCGCCCTCGGCGTGCAACACGACGGCGCGAACCTCGGGGTTGACCCTCAAAGACCGACCGGCCTCCGAGATCTGCTCGAACATCGCCCAGTCGAGTGCGTTCTGTTTTTCAGGCCGGCTCAGCCTGACACGGGCCACGTGGTCCTTGATGTCGACCACGACACGATTACTCATCACTTCATCCTGTTCAGGTTCTTAAGACACATTTCCCATTCTTGACGACGACAGCGTCCCTGTCTTTCACGCTGCATTGGAAGGACACCGTGTTCCCGTCCTGCCACATTTCGGTGGTGACCGTATCGCCCGGCAGCACGGGCTGGGAAAATCGGGCGTCGAATTCGGCAATCAGCGTATGGTCGTATTCGCAGATCGTCTTCAGAATCGCGTGGCAGGCAATGCCATACGAGCAGAGTCCGTGCAGTATCGGGCGATCGAAACCCGCTTTCCTCGCGACCGCCGGATCCGCATGCAACGGGTTCCGGTCGCCATTGAGGCGATACAGCAATGCCTGGCTGCCGCCGGTCTCGATATCGCAGACGAGGTCCGGTTCGCGCTTCGGGATGCGATGTGCCTTCGGCATCGAACCCTTCTGTCCGCCGAACCCGCCATCGCCTCGCGCCATGATCGTGCTACCGACCTGGAACAGGACGGAGCCATCCTTCTTCCGGCGTCCTTCGGCCTCGAACATGACGAGCGCGCCGAGTTTCTCACCAAGGTCGAAGATATCGGAAATTCGCTTGTCAATCAGCAGCTCAGCGGCGGCAGGCAGCGGTCGAAAAATCTGCAGGCGTTGGTCGACGTGAAGCACCTGGCCGTAGTCCCAACCGAGATCCGGCGGGAACATATCGGGCACCAGGACCGAAGCCATCGTCGGCACGGTCTGCATCAAACCCTCGCCCTCGTAGACATAAGGCAAGGCCTTTCTGTCAGAGGCGGTATCGCCGAATCCGAGGCTAAGCGCGTAGAGAATGCAATCGTCCACCGTATATTGGTGCTCGATGTCCAGCGTTTCGCTGCCCGTCAGTTTTTTGATGTCGAGTGTCATCCTCGTCGCTGCCTGGTGGCTGCTGCTTAGCGTTGGGCGTGTCGCCAGCCGAGATCAGCCAGCGGTTTCACGGCGCGCACGGCCTGTCCGGCATGCGCGCTGGATGCGGTACCGTCCCTGACCCGACCCGCGATGCCCTGCAGGATGGCAGCCAATCGAAAGAAATTGAATGCGGAATAAAAGTGCCGGTCTGCAATACCGTCGACGCGGCCGGTCCGCTCACAGTATTTCGCCATGTACGACTCTTCATCCGGTATTCCGAGCGCGGCGAGGTCCTTGCCCGCAAGGCCGATCGATCCTATCCCGATTTCAGGCATCTGCCACGTCATCAGGTGGTACGTGAAATCGGCGAGCGGATGGCCGATGGTCGACAGCTCCCAGTCGAGGACCGCGATCACGCGCGGCTCGGTCGGGTGAACGATCATGTTGTCCAGACGATAGTCGCCGTGGACGATACTGGCCGAGTCGTCTTCGGGGATGTTGCCCGGCAGCCACTCGATCAGGGCGTCCATGGAACCCACCGAGTCCGTCTCAGACGCCCTGTATTGGCCGGTCCAGCGCGAGATCTGTCGCTCGAAATAATTACCGGGTTTGCCATAGTCGGCAAGACCTAGGGCTTCGTAGTCGAAATTGTGAAGGCGCGCGATGGTGTTGTTGACGTCGTCATAGATGGCCGCGCGTTCTTCAGCTTCCATGCCCGGCAGGTCGAGGTCCCAGAAGATTCGTCCGTCCAGGTACTCCATAATGAAGAACGGCGTTCCGATCACTTCGGCATCGTCGCAATAGACGTACGGTCGAGGAACGGGGAAGTCGGCGCTGTATAACGCGCTGATGACGCGAAATTCCCGGTCAACCGCGTGCGCGGATTTCAGCAACTTTCCCGGCGGCTTGCGGCGCAACACGTAGCGAGTCGATTCGGTCAACAACAGGTAAGTCGGATTGGACTGGCCACCCTTGAATTGCTGCACGTCTACCGGACCCTTGAAGCCCTCGACGTGCGAGGCCATGTAATCCTCGAGCTGTCCGACGTCGAAGCTAAGCGCCTCTCGAACCGCTGTCGTTCCTGAGTTTTGTTCCTGGCGTGAAGACATTCGCCGTCCGGTAGTGATCAAACACCGCGATGATAGCGCATCGTGGCATCGCTACATGCGGAAAACACCGAATTGGCGCTCGCCGGGATCCGGATTGTGGCAGGCCGCTTTGAGCCCCTGCGTCAACACAAATCGCGTGTCGACCGGGTCGATAATCCCGTCGTCCCACAACCTCGCGCTCGAGTAGTACGGATTGCCCTGGCTTTCGTATCTCTCGCGGATTTCGTCCTCAAACTTCGCCTGCTCCCCGGGGTCCCAGGACTCACCGCGCGCCTCGAGACCGTCGCGCCGCACGGTAGACAACACGGTCGCCGCCTGCTCCCCACCCATGACCGAGATTCGCGCATTCGGCCACATCCAAAGGAACCGGGGGCTGTAGGCACGACCGCACATCGCGTAATTGCCGGCGCCGAATGAGCCGCCGATGACAACGGTAAACTTCGGTACTGTCGCCGTCGCAACGGCATTGACCATCTTGGCTCCATCCTTGGCAATGCCGGCGTGCTCTACGCGCTTACCCACCATGAAGCCGGTGATGTTCTGCAGGAATACCAGCGGAACACGACGGCGATCGCAAAGCTGGACGAAGTGCGCGCCCTTCTGGGCGGATTCCATGAACAGGATGCCGTTGTTAGCGACGATGCCGACCGGGTACCCGTTGATATGCGCGAAGCCGCAGACAAGCGTTGCGCCATAGAGCTTCTTGAACTCGTGAAACTCTGAAGCGTCGACGATGCGCGCGATGATCTCCCGGATATCGTAAGGGAAGCGATACTCATGCGAAACGACGCCGTAGATCTCACCGGCGTCATAGGCAGGATCTGCGGGCTCCTTCAGGTCGAGGTACGACGGCTGGCTTGAATTGGTGTTCGCAATGATTTCACGTGCGATGCTCAGCGCGTGCTCATCATTGTCTGCGAGATGATCGGTGACGCCCGAAATGCGCGAGTGGACAGCGCCGCCGCCCAGCGTCTCCGCATCGACTACCTCGCCGGTGGCCGCTTTGACCAGCGGCGGCCCGCCCAGGAATATCGTGCCCTGGTTGCGAACGATGACCGCCTCATCGCACATGGCCGGCACATACGCGCCGCCCGCCGTACACGAACCCATGACCACGGCAATCTGTGGAATCCCCATTGCCGACAGTCGGGCCTGGTTGTAGAAGATGCGGCCGAAGTGATCGCGATCAGGAAACACTTCGTCCTGGCGCGGCAGGAACGCTCCACCGGAATCCACAAGGTAGATGCACGGAAGCCGGTTCTCCTCGGCGATCTCCTGCGCGCGCAGGTGTTTTTTGACGGTCAATGGATAATAGGTGCCGCCTTTAACGGTCGCGTCGTTCGCGACGATCATGCAGCGGACGCCACTAACGCTTCCTACGCCGGCGATAACACCGGCCGCCGGTACGTCGTCTTCATACACCTCGTAAGCGGCGAAGGCCCCGATCTCGAGGAAGTCGGAATCGTCGTCCAGCAGTCCGCGAACCCGGTCACGTGGCAACAGCTTGCCCCTGGCGAGGTGCTTGTCGCGCGCACGCTCCGAACCGCCGAGCTCGATCTGCTCGCGTACGAGCTTGAGCTCTTCGGCGAGCGCGTGGTTGCTCGCGTAGTTGGTCGCGTAACCGTCGCTCGTCGGATCGATCTTGGTTTCTATGCGCGGCATCGTCAGGCTGTTGCGTTGAATAATTCCCGGCCGATCAACATACGTCGAATTTCGCTCGTCCCGGCACCAATCTCGTAGAGCTTGGCATCCCGCAGGAGTCGGCCCGTCGGGTATTCGTTGATGTAGCCGTTGCCGCCCAGTGCCTGGATAGCCTCGCTGGCCATTGCCGTTGCCTTCTCGGCGGCGAGAAGAATGCACCCAGCCGCATCGAAGCGAGTCGTCTGGTCCCGGTCACAGGCCGCCGCTACCGCGTAGACATAGGCGCGGCAGCTGTTCATCGTCGTGTACATATCGGCAATCTTACCCTGCATGAGCTGGAATTCGCCGATTGGGCGTCCAAACTGCTTGCGATCGTGAACATAGGGCAACACAACATCGAGGCAGGCTCGCATGATACCCAGCGATCCGCCGGCCAGCACGACGCGTTCATAGTCGAGTCCGCTCATCAGGATCTCTGCACCCTGCCCCTCGTCGCCGAGACGATTGCCGACGGGAATCCTGCAATCGTCGAGCAACACCTCGGACGTATCGGAGCCCCGCATGCCGAGCTTGTCCAGCTTTTGCGGCGTCGAGAAGCCGTCTGCATCGCCGTCGATGACGAAGGCGCTCAGTCCGCGACTGCCGCCGTCGGCATCCGTCACGGCGTAAACAATCATGACGTTGGCCTGGGGCGCGTTCGTTATCCACATCTTCGAGCCGTTCAACACGTACTCATCGCCGTCCAGCACCGCGGTTGTTCGCATGCTCATGACGTCGGAGCCGGAACCCGGCTCACTCATCGCCAGCGCACCGACATGCTCACCGGACAACAATTTCGGTAGCCATTTTCGCTGCTGCTCTTCGGTGGCCCAGCGATGCAGCTGGTTAACACACAGGTTCGAATGTGCGCCGTATGACAGGCCGACGGACGCCGAGGCGCGGCTGATCTCTTCCATCGCAACGACGTGCGCGAGGTATCCGAGTGCGGACCCGCCCATTGCTTCGCTGACTGTGATGCCATGCAGACCCAGCTCGCCGAGCTCTGGCCACAGGTCTCTTGGAAACTCGTTGTTGGCATCGATCGCCTCGGCGCGCGGCGCGATGCGCTCGGCGGCGAATGCGGCGATCGTGTCGCGGAGCATGTCGAGGTCTTCGCCAAGTCCGAAATCGAATTCGTTCATTAATGCAGTCCCTGCACGCAATACATGAATCCATTCTCCGCCCGGGTACGGCAGAGACCCATACCATGTCGCCGGTATCAGAGACTCGGAGGCCGGATATGGCGTCCGACGATGACGATCACTGCTTCGAATCAGGTCGCCGAGAGCGTATCGATGAAGCTCGAGAAGAGCTCATACTGCGAAGTGATGCCCAGCTTCGCGAACAGATTACGCTTGTGAACCATGACGGTGCCCGGCGCGATGTTCAGTTCGCGCGCGATCGACTTCGTCGAGTGGCCACGCAATAGCAGTTGCGTGATCTCGCGTTCCCGTTGCGTCAATGTCGACTTGCCGAAATCCCGGAAACACGCCGTCAGGTGATCGTGCATGTTGCGTGCGGTCGCGTCGGGCCGATTGCTCATATCCTGACACCCCCAGAGTTTCTTCATCCCCGCGTTTAGCAACGGCTCCGCATCGGCGAGCCTCTTCAGATCGGAACGGTTGAACTTGCCGGTGAGCATGGCGACAACCATGACCAGCGTGCGGCCATCCACGTCGAGGAAGAAGTCCACCTCGTCTTCCAAGTGCGTACGTTCGTAATACTGTCGATAGTACTCACTGGATCGAAAACGATCGGGCGTCGCCTCGCGGTAGCGAACGAGACTGGGTTTGTCCGGCTTGAGTGCGAGCTGGTACAGGGGATCGAGCAGGTAGGGACCGGCGATGTAACGATCGAGGTAGTGGCGTTCGTCCGCCGGGGCCAGGTTGTGAGTGAGCACGGCGGGCGGATCGTCGTGACTGATAACGAGCAACGCCATGTGGCTGTTCTCGACGATCAGCCCGATTGAATCTATCAGCGCGCTAGCAACGCCCTGGAACTCGGTCTCTGATACAAGGCGCGAAACCACCGCCAGCCATTCAGCAGAGCCAATCTTGCCGTCCATCTCGTCAGGATACCTGAATCAGGCTTGGTAAAGCGCCGTCGCTGTGCCGCCAGGGTCCTGGACCACACAATAGCGACCATCCCCGTAGGACCGCGACTCGATAAGCGTTTTGCCTCCTAGCTCATGGCACTTTTGCAGGCTGCGATCCAGGTCGGTCACGATGAAGTAAGGCAGCCAGCCACCCGGAAAATCCTCGTTCGGGCCTCGCGCGTGGCAGACTCCGGCAACGGGCGAACGAGTACCTGGCGCGACCAGCGTGAAGTCCTCGTAACCGCCCATATCCGTCGGCGCAAGCTGGAAGCCGACGACCTCCGAATAGAAACGGCTGACGCCGACCGCATCCTCCGTGCTCATGTCCATCCAGCCGACGGAGCCGATCTCGTTATCGCTCACCGTTTTTCCCCATGAAACATGTTACGCACTTGTACACTTAGCGGCCGCGTATTGCTAGCATAGCTATTATCAAAACCTACGGGCCCGCACATGAAACTCGTGACCGCAATCGTAAAGCCCTTTCGTCTCGATGACGTCAGGACCGCATTGGGAGAGGCCGGCGTCAACGGCATGACGGTATCGGAGGTCAAGGGCTTCGGGCGTCAGCGCGGCCATACCGAGCTCTATCGTGGCGCCGAGTACGTCGTCGACTTCCTGCCGAAGGCGAAAATCGAAGTAGCCGTGCCCGACGACCAGGTCGACAGGACCGTCGAGATCATCATCGAAGCGGCGAAGACCGGCAAGGTCGGCGACGGCAAGATCTTCATCTCATCGCTCGAGCAGGTGTGGCGCATCCGAACCGGCGAGACGGGCGACGGCGCACTTTAAGCTGGCGAAAGCCTGACCGAACTTCCACTGAGACTGAACGGCACGGCCGCGAGCCGAGCCTGTCCACCCCTGTGCGAAGCGCTCAGGCCAGTTGGTAGATCACGGCCCGCACGAACATCGCCCACAGAGCCAGGGCCGACAGGATATACGACAGGAATCTGAGCCGGACGTCGTTGAACGTCGCATGCACAACGCTGTGAATCGCCCGGCCCGCGACAAAAACCCAGGCAAGAACAGTGTCCGTCGTGGCGACGGCGTCCGTCACGTAGAGCAACAGGCACAACGCGTAGAAGATAACGGGCAGTTCGAACAGGTTCTGGAAATTGAAAGACGCGTAGTTGACCTTTTCAGGTATGAGCGCCTCCCGTTTCTTCGGCGTCTTCAGGTCGTTGGCCGAAACACCGTTAGAGAAGATCCAGTGCAGTCGCCTGACGTACATGAACAGCCACACAGCCATTGTCAGCCCGATCATCGCGAGCATTGGCCAGACGATCTGCTCTCGCACGATCAGTCTTGCGGCAGTAATGCGAACAGGTTGAGTTTGTTTCCGTCGAGATCGCGAAAATAACCGCAATAGAATCGAGGCCCGCGCGGACCGGGCGCGCCCTCATCGGTGGCGCCGAGCTCCAACGCTTTCTTGTGCAGGCGATCGACATCCTCAGGCAAGCGCGTCGCCAGCGCGACCATGACACCGTTTCCTACCGTTGCAGGCTGACCGTCGAACGGTTTGGTGATCACGAATGCCGCACTGCCATCGCCTCGCGAGTAATTGACGTATCGATCGGAGTCGAAAGCGCGACCGACGCCCATTTCCTTGAGTAACGCGTCGTAGAACGCGGCCGCCCTGTCGAGGTCGTTGGTACCGAGCATCGTGTAAGCGATCATTGAATGACTCCTTTGAGGTTGGGACCCAGTATGCCACGCCACACCTCGCGCTTCGCTGCGGCGGTCATGGACGCATGTGCCGGGCTTGTCGAGGGCAGTAATGCCGTTTTCGCCGTTCGCGGCAACTCCGAGAGCACAAGGCGATTGAACAGATCCTGCGCCTTGCGGCCGTTGAACGCGATCATCTGCAGTTCAAGGTGCCTTTCGAAGAACGGCCCGAAGTCGTTAGGCGTAGCCGTATCCATGCGAATCGATGAATCGAGGCTGCCGGGTCGCACCGACTGCTGCAGCACATCCCACACCGCAATTCCGCTGCTCGCGAGGCGCTGGCAGCGCTCGCCGTAGTCTCCGCCAGCGCCGGTCAGGCCCCGCATGATTGGCCAGAACGCGTTTCTCGGGTGGGCGTAATACTGCTGAGCGTCGATGGACGCCTGTCCGGGCAGGCTGCCGAGAATCAGGATTCGAGCGCCGCTCGATTCGATCGGCGGAAACCCGGCTGACAGATCAGACGACGACATCGGGATTCCTGACGAGAAATGGCCTCTTCGACGCAGTTTCTGACGTGTCCGGAGAGGACTGGCTGCGCGAGTATTGAAGCATCAGGGAGGAAACCATGATCCGAATATTACTGCTCTGCAGCGCCTTGTTCTTCAGTGCACATGCGCATGCTCACGACTGTAAAAGATCCGATCGATGCGAAACGGTCAAGAAACAGATCCAGAACATCGAGTCCAGGATGCGGCACGGGTACACAGCCGCCCAGGGCATCAGACTCGATGAACGACTGAGGAAGCTACGTGAGGAGCGACGTAAAGTCTGCCGTTAGACATCAGGCCAGTCATCGAGCTAAACATCAGGCCAGACATCAAGCTAGACATCCGCTAGAGAAATTATGCTCTTTGCAAGCAGCTCCATGTCACCCGCATGCCGATCTGATTTCAGCGGGTCGATCGACGTCACGTTGACCGCGCGAACGGTCTTTCGGATAACGCCATCGGGCGTCGTGTCGAAGTCAATGATATTGAGACAGCAAGTCTCCTGGTCAAACATACCGAAGGCTTCGAGTCCGAGCCCGGTGACCCAACCGAGAATCGCGGCGTTGGTTCCTCCGTGAGCGACGATCGCCAGATTGTGCCAGTCGTGATCCATGACGATCGAACCGATGGCCTCAGAGACGCGGCTGTAGAATTCGCTGTAGCGTTCGCCACCTAAGAATCTCGCTTCCGGATTGCTGGCACGCCAGTGCAGGAACGCAACGTCGGACAGCGGATCGTAGCCGGCCGTTTCTTCAAACCTGCCGGGTCGAATCTCCTCGAGACCGGGGTCGACACCGATCGGGAGCGCGTGGCTTGCGAGAACGGTTTCTGCCGTCTGCCTCGTGCGTTTGAGCCCGGAGCAGATCGCCCTGTCGACGGCGACGCCGGAGAAGGCCTCGCCCATTCGCCTCGCCTGTTCCCAGCCTCGCTCGTTCAGCGACACGATGTCAGGATCAGGAACCCACGACCCGTCGGGATTAACGTAGTCGACGGCGCCATGCCGGAAAAGGTACAACCGGCGACGACGCGCTCCATCCAGTGCCTGCCGCTTCAACGAGTCAATACCCTTTCGACGGATCCACGACGTTCAGCAACGCGTCTCCGGCGATGAACCTGCGGATATTCTCGACGGCCAGCAGGCGTCCGCGTTCTCGATCGGCGCCTGCCCACGCAACGTGCGGCGTAATCAAAACGTTGTCCATTTGCCACAGCGGGTGATCGGAAGGCAGCGGCTCCGGGTCGGTCACATCCAATCCGGCAGCGCGGACCCGGCCATCTTTGAGCGCGGCAACCAGGTCGTCCGTGACGACGCTGCCACCGCGGGCAACATTGATGAATATCAGCCCCGGCTTGGCGGCATCGAAAAACGCCTTGTCAAACAGCCCGCGGGTCTTCGGCGTCAATGGCAACGCATTGACGACAACATCCGCCTCTGCCGCGAGATCGACGAGTTCGGGCGACAGCCCGACATAATCGACGTAATCCGGACCTTCACGGGAGCTGTTTCGCGTTGCCACGACGCGCATGCCCAGCGCATGCGCCCGACGCGCCGTCTCTCGCCCGATGCCCCCCAGTCCGGCCACGAGCATCGTTTTGCCCGACAGTGTCTCGATGCTGTTGTCGCGCTTCCACTCGCCCTTTGGCATGTTCTTCGCGTACCGGGTCAGTTCCCTGGACAAGGCCAGCGTCATAGCAACTGCATGCTCGCCAATGGCCGGAGACGTCATCTTCTGGCCGTTGGTCAGCAACACACGACCGTCGGCTATGTCGTCGACAGCCATGCACCGTTCGGCACCGGAACTGAAGATCTGGATCCAGACGAGGCGGTCGGCCGCGTCGACAATGTCTTTTGAGCACCAGGCAAGCACGGCATCCGCCCCGGCAACCATACGCGCTGCGTCGGCGGCGCCAGTCGCGCCGACGAACTCGATGTCGGGAAACTCCTGCCTGAGCATCGCGGCGTAGGCCTGGGGTACGACGATCTTCCTGGGCACTCGCCAACCTGGCAATTCGCGACTGGGAACGTCGCCAGCCTGGAGCCCTGCCTCTTCGATCAGTGCTTCGATAGTCAGATCTGCGTTCGCGGACGTGACCAGCAGCAGGAGAGCAACGGCAATCGTGGTTCTCATGGGAAGTACCTCAGGAACAAACGGCCGTCAGAATACGGCAGTCCGCGTAAGAGAGGCAACAGGCCTGGGGGCATTAGCCGCGCGGCTAACCGACCCGGGAAACCGGGTCAGCCAGCTTAAGCGGGGAAGAAGTCGATCGGCTTCTCGGTGGTGACCGGCTCGACGTCTTTCGCCTCGAACTTGAAGCGTTTGATACGCATGACGAGCTTGCGCTCGAGATCCGGATCGCCGAGCTCACTGGAAACGACTTCACAGAACGTCACGCTGCCATCCGGCGCGATCGTCAGGCGAAGCACGAGCTTGCCCTCGAGCGTCGGGTCGACGCGAAGCGCACGGTTATAGAGCGCGAAGATGGCGCCCTTGTTGCGGTCGAAGACGAGTTCGATCTCTTCGCGGGAGCGCGATGCCTTGCCGCTGGTGCCGGTACGGCTCGCTGTGCCACCCGCTGGCGCGAGGCCGGCAACCGGACTCTCTACACGCGTAGCAACACGCTGGGCCAATCCGGAGCCGCCCGTGTTGCGGCTCATGTTCGCTGTGTTAATACCGCCGGATGCTGTGCCGGCCTTTGACGTGATCATCGAACGCTCATTGCGATCGGCTTCGCCAACGGTCTGGCTCAGTTCGCGATTGTCTGCGACCTTCTCGAGCAGACTCTGGTCGACCAGGTCGGCCAGGTCTTCCTGGAATGGCATCAGTGCTGCCTGCGCCTGCTGCTTGGCTTCTTCGCGCCTGTCTATCTCGGGCTCGGGTTCCGGCTCCGGCTCGGGCTCTACCTCGGCGACCTGCTCCGGTTCCGGCTCGGTGACCGGGTCGGGTTCCGGGTCGTCAGGCTCCGGCTCGGGCTCCGGCTCTTCCGGTTTCGGCGGCGGAGGCGGCGGTATGTCCTGCTTCTCGAGGAGCATCTGCACGATGCGATCCGGAATCTCTTCGACCTCGTAGGGATCGGGTTCCGGGGTCGGAATGAACGGCCATACAAGGCCAAGCGCCAGCGCAATCAGGAATGCCGTTCCCAGCGTGCGCTGGAATCTCCTTTCCTGACCGGCCCCCGTCGTCCACGGCAGGTCAAAATTTCTGTAGAACGGTAAATCCACTCCTATCTCCTACCTGGTCGCCGGCTACCGCGCAGCCTGTAGCTGATCGAGCTGATCAGAACTCTTCTGCAATACAGCCAGTGAAATCTGTCCGTAGTCCGACTCCGTGCAGGTCGCCATGACCTTCTTCAGCAATCGGTACGGGATGTCCTTGTCACCCATGATCGTGACTTCACGACCCGCGATGTCGTCCTGCGCCTCGCGACGCAGTACCCGGTCGTTCTGGGACTTGAGTGCCTGTCGGAGCTCCGGAATATCGTTGCCCTTCGTGGCCATGACTTCCGCCACCTTCGCCACCGGCGCGCCCTGGACGAGTATGTCTTCATCGCCGATCAGGATGACTACGGTCTCCTTCGCCTTTTGCTCCGCGATCGATTCCGGCAACTGCACTTCCTTGGCATTCGGTAACACTTCGACGTCCGAAGAGTTCACCAGCAGGAAGAACACCAGGATCGTGAAGATATCCATGAGCGAGACAAGGTTCAGGCCACCACCCGCTTTGTTGCGCTTGTGGTGCTTGTCCATGCGGCGTGCGCGCGCTGACTTGGCCATTGCTTAAACTCCCTCGCTCAGTACCGGCGCATCGCCGATGGAAATGTCCGGGAACAGATCGTTACGAACGATGCGGTCGTCTTCGACGCGCTCCTCGATGCGTACACGGTCCATGACCTGCACGATCGTGTCGTAGGCAATATCTGCCTCCAGCAGGACGGATACATCCGTCTTTTCCGGGTACTTCGACTTGATCTCGGCGAGCTTGTTGGACACCGACTCGTAGTCGTAGCCGTCCACCGTGTTCGGGTATTCAGCCAGCAGTCCCTGGTTGCGATCGCCAATTTCAATCTTGTCGCTGCGGACGGTGACTTCCAGTTGGAACGTCTGGTCCTGCGGATCCGTGACCTCGCTTGAGGAGCCAGGCAAATTCAGTTCGAGAATTGCCAGACGCGAGAACACTGCTGTGATCAGCAGGAACGGGACCAGAATCACCATCAGATTCATGAACGCCGTGATGTTGAGTTCGGCCGCCTCCGTGTAGTGACGGCGACCGCCTTTACGGCTACGAATCATCGTTACGCTCCGCTACCCTGCAGCTGACGCTCGGTCACTGCGTTCAAGAACTTGACGCTGGCCATTTCGAGGCTGTCCACGAGCTGGCTCGTCTTCGTCTGCAGCAGTGCGTGAATCAGGAGCAGCGGAATAGCAGCCATCAGGCCGAACGCCGTCGTGTTCATCGCGGTAGAAATACTCGCTGAGAGCAGGTCAGCCTTGTCAGCCGGGTTCGCGGTCGATACGGCCGTAAACGCCTGGATAAGACCGATAATCGTACCCAGCAGACCCAGCAGCGTGGCGATGTTCGCCAGCGTCGCGAGATAGTGAGTGCGCTTCTCGAGTCGCGGCAGGACCTCCATCAGGCTCTCTTCCATCGCCTTCTCGATGTCGTCACGACGACGCGCCGACTTAACGCGATACAGGCCGTAGGTCAGGATAGAACCGATGGCGGCCTTGGACTTTGCCGTCTGGGCCGCGGCTTCCTGGAAGTTGCCCGCCTTCAGGAACGGAACGATCTTCTTCCACAGTGCGCGGTTGCTCGCGCCGGACACTGTCAGATAGGTCCAGCGTTCGATTGCGATGGCGACGCCGAACGCAAATACGAACAGGATGGGGTACATGAATGCACCGCCTTGTTGAAAAAACTGCACGATAGTGCTCATTTGACTGCTCCTCTAAGTCAGCAAGACTTAATCTTCGTTACTACCTTTCAGATCGCTGTAGTAGTCGACCTGACGAATAAACTCCTCCCGGTCCAGGGGCGCGAGCACCTCATCCAGGAGTGTGTTGACCGGACGACCCATCAGGTCACCCGGATCGGATTTCTGCCACGGAACGATGTACATGACCTTCGGCAACTCCTGGTTGCCCGTGATCTCGGTTCGACCCAGGGTCAGGCGATCCATGACGGGGCCGGACGACTGCACCGCAGCCATGGTCTCCGGCGAGTCAACCGACGATGTGTCCACGGCCGGCTCGAATTCTTCGGCGGACGTGTCGACGGCCGGCCCGAAATCATCGTCCGTCATCGATGTATCTACGGCGGGTTCAAAGCTGTCGACAGACGTATCGACAGCCGGCTGGAGGTCTTCTTCATCGGCCTGCTGCGCGACAGCTGGCGTCAACGGCAGTGCCGTGGCCAGGATAATGATCGATATTGCCGTCAGTGCTTTCATCGTCATTCCGTCATGTTTGCCGTTCGCTGACTCGCGGCAACGCGCCGCTGCAGGTCAACGATCCATCGAGATACTTGCTCGTCTTCGCCAACGAGCTCCTGGTACCTCTCGAAGTGCCGCAAAGCGGCATCCAGACGCTGCAAGTACAGCTCATTCAGCACGCCAAGGTTGTAGTGTGCCAACGGGTAATCCGGTGCAACTGTGACGGCCTTCAAATAAGCGGCCTCGGCCTCCGAGAAATTGCCGTTTTTGCGAAGTAGTACGCCGGATTGATTCAGTGCGGGGGCATATTCCGGGTCGATACCGAGCGCGGCGTCCACGGCAGCCCTCGCCGCATCGAGGTTGCCGTTCGCGGCATGGATGATCGACAGGTTGACGTGGGCGCCCGGAAACTCAGGATATTGCAGAAGGAACTCCTTGAAACGGAGCTCCGCATCAATGAGGTCACCCGCCGCCATCGAGGACGCCGCCTGTTCGTAAAGCGTCTGGGCCTGCGGCGGCACAACACGCTCGGCGCCAACGGCACCTTTCGGGCCGCTGTCGGCTGACACAGGCGCCCGCGAGGGGCCCGACGCACAAGCGGCGAGCGACAGCGCAGCAGCGAGTGCGAGTACTCGCCTCAGACTAGTAAAGTGTTGTAACGACATCTTCGATGCGCTCCGATTTCGCATAGCGTGCAGGCATCAGTCCGGCCAGCCGCTCAAAACTTTTCTGCACCCACTCGTCGTAGACGCCATCGGGGGCCCGGTCGGCGTTTGCTTTGTACAGATCGATCGCCTTTTCCTCGAAGGGATAGGCCTGTTCTTCGAGGAGTAATTCGTACTCTTCGAGTGCGAGCTCATCGAGATTCGCCGGACGTTCCGAGTCCATCAGGTCCGAGCTGAATACCTCGTACACCTGCCCAAGCTGGAACGTGGCAGCGGTCGTCACCTCGGCAACGCCGTAGTCAGCAGCGTCGGTGTACACCTTGATGACGTCTTCCATCAGCGCCCGCTTCAGCTTCAGGCTGTCCGCCAGCGGTTGGGTGAATTTGACGACCTCGAACTTCTTGCGAACCGGTTCGGCGAGTTCGATCGAAGCCTTGGCCGCCAGGTAACGAGTACGATCCGTGCGCTGGACGCCGGCCCGTTTATCGACGTCGACGATGTTCTCGAGAATCGCCATGCGCTCTGCCTGGTTACCGGACGCCTCGGCGATCTGAAGTAACCTGAAGCGGGCCTCGATCGATTCGGAAATCGGGTTCGGGAAACGCTGGATGATTGCATTAAGCAGGCGCTTCTCGTCGTTGACGGCGGCCGCGGTTTCGTACAACTCCGCCGCTTTCCACAGCGCCTCACGCTGCACGTCGGGAGTGCTCGTCTCGGCAACTGCGATCCGCTCGAACTCCTCGGCGGCCTTGGCGCCATTGCCGGACTCCATGTAGGTCACGGCCAGTTTTTGCGTGACGTCGTCGGCGAACTCGCTGTCCGGGTAGTCCGCTCGATACTGTTCGAGTACGGACGATGCCCGATCCCAGGCCTGCATGTTGATCAGCGCGGCAGCAGCGTCGTACTCAGCCGTCGCACGAATATCCGAATCGGGCACGGCCTGGCCGAGGCGCATGAAGTTCGCGACGGCAGACTCAAGGTCACCCGCATTGCGTGCGATCTCGCCCTGTTTGTAGATCGACGAGGCGATCCTGTCCTTGATGTCCTGTTGCGCGGTCGCGTCATCGACCGGCGTAAATGAACGCAGGCTGTAGTAGGCGCTCTCCGCCTCGGCGAACTGCATCAGGTCAAACTGTGAGTGGGCGATGACGGTCCAGGCCGTGCGAGCCAGCTCAGGCTTGACCGCCGGCTGCTTGCCGACGACGAGCTGGCCGACGGCAATCGCGAGATCAAACTGTTCCTGTTCGAACAGGTCTTCGGCGACCGCTGTCAGTACCGCGCCGGATTCCGGATGCTCCGGGTAGGTGTCCGCAAACCGCAGGCCACTGTCGAGGTACTGCTGGTGCCACGCGACCCGGGCCTCGCCTTCGAGCTCCGCTTCGTGAGCCTTGTACGAGACAATCGCCGCGTAAGCCGCTTCCGCTGACTTCTCGTGTCGCTCATAGTCGTAAGCCGTGCGTTCATACTCGGCCGTGGCCGACGCGAAATCCTCGCTCTCGAAGAGAATCTCGGCCAGCAGGAAGTTGGTGTTTGCCGTATCGGGTTCGCCCGGGAAGTACGCCAGGTATTTGCGGTACCAACGGGCCGCTTCCACGTAATCGCTGCGCTCACCTTTTTCCTGCGCCTCAGCGTGGAAATACTGGGCCAGGTCGTTCAGGTTGTCTTTCAGATGCGCCGCGACGGCCTTGTTGTCCTCACGCGAGTTATGCACCCAGAACTGCTGGTCCATGCCGTACCGCTCGACGAAAGCCTTCTTGCCGTCCAGCACCAGGCTTGGGAAGCCACCGAGCTTGTACGCCTCGATGACCTCGACCTGCATCAACGGCGCTTTCGGATGATTCGGGTCGATCTCGCCGAACGCCTGGTAGGCCTCGGCCGCATCGACAAAGCGCTCCTTGCTCAGGTACAGGTCGCCTAAGTTCCGGTAAATGACGTGACTGTAAGTCGGGCGATTCCGTGCATTCAGGAACTCCGTGATGCTATCGGCGCCTTCCATGTAAGAGAAGCTGATGCTGAGCACGCGAAACGTGTCTTCCACAAGTTCTTTCTCGCCACGGGAGAGAGCCGCCAGGCGCTGGTCTCCGTCGGCAATCTCTATGCCGCCGACCTTGCGATCGAGAAGCTCGAAGAACGGCTGCAGACTATCTTCGTGCCAGGCGAGTTTGAACTGTGACCAGCCGAGCTTGTACAGCGACTGTTCGTAGAAGCGCGATTCTTCGCCGTAGCTAACGACGTCTCGGTAGGCGAGCTCGGCATCGTTGTAGTTCTTGCGCAAAAACAGCATCTCACCACGACGGAACTGAACTTCGTCCAGCAGCGGCGTGTCCGGGAAGCGACTGACCAGCTCATTGAGCACCTGCAACGCCTCATCGGTACGACCGCCAATCTCGTACGCGCGCGCCAACTGGTACAGCACCGTGTCGTTGCGGCGATAGTCGGGGTAGGCTTCCAGCAGTTTCTGGTACAGGCTAACGGCGTTGTCGTAGCTCGCCGACTCGAGCGCGTCGACGTTGTCCTGCAGCTGCTGCACTTCCGTCGCCTCGAGTTCGAGGTCACCGAGACGTCGCATGGCCTCGGCTCGCAATATCGGATCATCGGACACCAGGTCGAGAAACGCCCGGTAGCTGTCCCTCGCGAGATCGGAACTGCGGACGATAACCTTGCCAGGCCGCACCTCGACGCTTTTCTTCTCGAGGCTCGCGATCGTGTCTTTCTTCTTGACGTCGGCGTGCGCAACGAAGACGGCAAAAAGCAGCAGCAACGGGAGGCAGCGCAACGCGATCACGGCTGATTCTCCCCGACCGTGGCAGCACGATCGTAAATGGCTGCCAGTGCGAATCGCGCCTGGACCGTGTAAATATCGAGGCGCTCTTTCTGTGCCTGCAACTCTCCGACAGCAATCGACTGAAGGAACGCGCGCTGTTCCGCCATCGCGTCAGCGATACGCGTCTTCATGCCACGGATGCGCGGCTCCAGCCCATAGACTCTGTCACCGAATGCTTGGAATTCGAGAGGCTGCTGACGAATCGACTCATCGACTTTTCGCCGGGCGCGCTGCGTCTCGACCAGCGCCTCGCCGGTCTCACGCAGATCACGGCGGATTCGCCAGAGCCGGTCCTTGAATTCTTTTTCGAGCTGCCACTGCAAGACCCCTTTCAGCAGCGCGATCTTGTCTCGCGTCTCTGCAGCTTCGGGAATATTCGCCTGCAGCGCCGGGGTCTGCTCGAAGCCGGTGATCTCGCCCCACATCTCGAACTCGGAGCGGTTCGCCAGCGCGAGCCAGTCGTTACTCTGTTCGATGTTGTTCAGCAGCGAGTCGAATTCCAGCTTACGACCGACCAGCTCATCGATATCGGCTCGAGCCAGCGAGTCCTGCGTTCGCGGCAAACGCTCCTCGAACGCGATCCGGCGTGTCTCCAGCATGTTTGCGTAGACGTTGACGTTCTGCTCCCAGCCGTCGAGGTTGCGGTACAGGTAGCTCAGATCACGATAGTTTTTGAGGCCTTCCTGGAACTCATGCGTTGACAGCAGGTGATACAGGTAGCGTGCCTCAGGGCCGTCCGGCAATTCCTGCAGCCGCCAGTACCAACCGGTGCTGTCCAGCGGGCCATCCTCGACGAACGCATCGAAGAACTCGCCCGACTCGATATGATTGATCGTCTTGTCGATGCGATTCGTTTCTTCGTAGAAGGCTTCGACGGCGTTCAGGTAGTGATCAGCCGCCTGGCTGATGGAATCGAGTTGTGCGAGCGCATAGGGTATCGCGAGCATCGACTCCTGCACCGCAGGGTCCAGCAGGTCGCGTCCGCGCAGCTCCATCCAGGGTACGAGCGCCCTCTGGTAACTCTGCTGTTCGGCATCGGCCCAGCCGACGCCGAGCAGCGCTTTATTGGAGAACGGTCCTTCCAGCCGGACACGCTGCAGAGGCAGTTTGGCCGCCTGCGGATCGCCGTCTTGCAGTAAGGCGTAGCCCAGCGCGAGGTTGGCCTTGTCTCGCAGCGACGTCAGCTCCTCGTTAAACGGATCCATCTCGCCGAGCTGCTCGAGAATCCGGCGGGCCTCATCCGTCCTGCCGCTTCGAACCAGCGCGACGCCCAGGTTGAATCTCGCGTAGCTGGCCCACTCGGTGCGGCCTTTCCAGTTCTGCAACTGCGCAACAGCGCCGTCGAAGTCGCCCTTATCAATCAGTATTTGCGCACTCAGCATCTTGGCTTCGCGCTCGAGGTTCTTCGGCAACTTGCCTTCAATCCGTCCGAGCGCATCCTGCGACTTGTCGAAGTAGCCGCGCTGGTGCCATATCTTCGCCAGGAAGAACCACGTCCGGTCCCTGACGTCCCGGTCGACGTTATCGGCCAGCAGGCGCTCGAATATCTGTGAGGCTTCGAGGTGATGGCCGTAGGACAGGTACATGCCTCCCAGCAGCAACTCGGCGTCATCCTCGTGATTGCTGAGTTGTGTACGATCCTGCGCGGCAAGCAGTTTCACGATCGCCGGGAAATAGTCTTCCTGGTAAAAGTGAAACAGGACTTCGCCGTACTGCGCATCCTGCACAGTAATCGGCTCGCGGTCCTTCGCTGCGGCAGGTGCCGCAGTGGACATCAACGCGGATGCGCTAGCAGCGATGAGGAGCGTTCGAAGCAAGGACTACTCCCATTCCTTGATTTCAAACTCGGGCTGTTGCTTCTTCACTCGATCGGTAATCTCGAGCTCCATGTACTTGGCGCCGATGCCTTTGCTGAACTCGAGCGTCGCACCCCGCCGGTAGTCTCTCGAATGCGGCCCTTTGCCGGTGAAGACTGCAACGAGCTCGTGATCGCCGGTCTTCAGGTTCGCCATGTGCATTCGGTGTACGCCGCCACGCAGCAACGCATCGACTTCCCGGTTTGTGTACAGGTAGTTCGCGACTTCCTTGCCGTTGATTTTGAGGCTCACCGAGTCGAGCGCGAAGTACTCGCCTACATCCATGGAGATGAAGAACGCCACCTGGGAGTTGGCTGGGAACAGCAGTTCCTCTTCCAGCAGGAAGAGATCCCGGTTCAGGTCCAGGACTTCCTTCTTCAGAGACTGAACGTCCTTATCGAGCTCCCGGAACCGGTCCTTGGACGCCGCTGCGGCATCATCGCTGGCGACGACCTCCGACAGCAACATGGCGTCGTCCTGGCTCATGTCATCCTGCGCTGTTGCGCTGAATGCGAGGAGCGCGGTGAGCAGTAAGGGGATTGATCGTTTGATTAACACAGCTGTTCTCCAGACTGGTGCGGGACCGAAACTTGTCGATGCCCGTCGTAGTGACTAACCCGGGATCACTCGCGCAACAGGGCGCGAACCTCGTTCAAGTACTTTTCTTCGTAGCCGGGCTTGTACCCGTGATGCACGTGCCGAACCCGGCCCTCCTTGTCGACGAGGACCGTGACGGGCATCGCGTTCACGTCGTAAAGCTTGCTGACTTCCTTGGTGTTGTCGAAGACAACCGGGAAGGTCACGCCCAGCTCCTGTGCCATAGCCACGGCGCGACGCGGATCGTCATCGATATTGACGCCGAGCAGTGTGAATCCGACACGCTCGTAACGAGAAAACAGTTCTTCGAGTAGCGGCATCTCCTGACGGCACGGCCCGCACCAGGTGGCCCAGAAGTTGACCATGACAACATCGCCCCGGTACTCCGAAAGCCGCAGGTTCTCACCGGTTGAACTCTTCAGCGCGAAGTCAGGTGCTTCCCTGCCGGTCATATCGGCTACCGCGAGGCCAGACGCGGCAATAATTGAAAGGCCGATACCCATCAGTGCTTTTCTCATTTTCATCATCCCATCCTTTTGATTGTTGCGAGCAGACCCATCCCTGCGGTTCTGCACCCGCTGCCTCCATGAGGGCCAATAGCCACCCCGCGATGGTGACAGCGACGCGCCTTTCGAGCCGTGACTATCGTCACAAATGCCTGCAATCGTCTAAACATAAATCCGGGGAAGTCCGCGTCTCGAATGGCCTCCGGCAGCCCGATTGCGCAATCCCACCGGTGGACAGAAGCTCGACCTGCTCTCAGAAGATTAAGTTAAGTTTCTGTCTTTCCCAGAATTTCACGAAAGGCTAAACGCCATGTTCCGGGCCGCCGGGCGGCGACTCCGCACCTGCCTGAACGGACAATCTATGATAGGCGTATCAATATGAATTTAAAGTGAAAATTCGTCGTATTTTGGCGACAGATGCGACTTTTGTGACGCGATGCAGAAGCGCTCGGGAGTGGCTTTTTGACGGTTCAAACCCTGGCCTGCTCCGCCCGCCGGCGGTCCCCGAAAACGCGTGCTGCAGGGCTGAATGACGTCAGCAGGTGCCAGGCACGGGTTCGTCGACCGGCTGATCATGCAACGACGCGCCGGGAGGCTCGAGTCCGTTGGAGTAGTAGATCTTGCCGCCACTGTCGATAACGATGCTCTCGTAGTCCGGCAGACAAGCGATCAACTTGAGGCCCTCATCGACACCCATGACGAACACCGACGTCGACAGAGCGTCTGTCATGACCGCATCCGGACCGAAAACCGTCGCGCTGTGGACCCCTGCTGCCGGTGCACCGGAATCCGGCGACAGGATGTGGTGATAGCGAATGCCGTCTTCGTCGAAATAGCGCTCGTAGTCACCCGACGTTGAAACCGCCTCGCCTTCGAGTGGAATTGAAATCGCGACCTGGCCATCTTCCCGCGGATCTCGAATGCCGATCATCCACGGCCTGCCCCTGCGATCACCGATCAGCTGTGAGTCCCCACCAGCGCTCACGATGCCATGACGGACACCGGCGGCTTCGAGTATCGCGGCCCCGCGCTCGACGGCGTAGCCCTTGGCGATACCACCGAGATTGATTCGCACGCCGTCTTCGAGGAAACGAATAGTGTTGGTCTCGGGATCCATCTCGACCAGGCGAAAATCGATTCGCCCTTTCTCGATTTCGACGGTCTCCTCGTCAGGGCGCTTCCTCTCGCGGAAATCGTAGTGCTGCCCAACGCTGTCATACGTAATGTCGAAAGCACCGTGAGTCAGCACGGAGATATCGAGGGCCCTTTGCACCAGCGGAAACAGTTCGTCACCGGCGTCGACCGGCCGACTGGACGCATCCCGATTCACTTCAGAGATCAGGCTCGTCTCTATATAAGTACTCATCAGAGAATTGATACGCTCGATCTCGCCGAACGCCGCATCGACAAGCGCGACACCTTCCGCCTGGTCTTCGTACCAGAGGAAAACTCGGACTTCCGTGCCCATGAGCGGACGCGATTCACCAATCCACTCTGCGTGGCTAGCCATTGAAAAACAAAGAAAAGCCCCGATTACTAGAGTTAGCTGGCGGGCGACGCTATGCTTCCTATTCCGGTTACGCATAAAGGAGCGGGTCTGTGTCATTCCTGATTTTCCTCGCGATCATCGCAGCAATCGTTTTCTGGGTTGTCAGTATATATAACCGTTTGGTGAATGAGCGGAACCGCGTCAAGAATGCGTTCGCCCAGATTGATGTTCAATTGACCCGCCGATACGACCTGATTCCAAACCTGGTCGAAGCCGTGAAAGGCTACATGAGCCACGAGCGGGAGACGCTGGAAGCCGTGATCAAGGCAAGGAATACGGCCGTCATCAGCCTCGACGCCGCCAAGGCCGACCCATCTAATGCCGCGGCTATCCAACAGTTGGGCCAGGCGGAAGGCGCGCTTGGCAGCATCCTTGGCCGCCTGTTTGCGCTGTCCGAGGCCTACCCCGATCTGAAAGCAAACGAGAACATGATGCAGTTCCAGGAAGAACTCGCGAGCACAGAGAACAAGGTGGCCTTTGCCCGCCAGGCGTTCAACGACTCGGTCATGTCCTACAACAACACTGCCGAGAACTTCCCGAACAATATCATTGCCGGCATGTTCAGCTTCGAATTGGCCAGCTTCCTGGAAATCGAATCCGAGGAAAAACGCGACGTACCGGAAGTTTCTTTCGGCTAAGCCCTCAAGCGGTCTTTGACCGCGGGTCATAGCGATGAACTTCTTTGACGCACAGGACAGAGCGAAGCGGGCAACACGACTGCTGGTAGTCGCTTACCTTGTCGCAACACTGATTATCGTCGCCGGCGTCACTTTCGTCGTCGCACTCGCGGTCGCCGGTTCGAGCTATACAACAGCCGGACCGCTGAATACCGACAACACCGGCCTGCTGGTGACGGTTGCCATCATTACGGCAACGATCATCATTGGCGCAACGCTGATCAAGACCGCCGCACTGTCGACCGGCGGCTCCAAGGTCGCCATCGCAATGGGCGGTGTGCCGGTCCATCCGGACACGCAGGACCCACTGCGCCGGCGGTACAGGAACGTCGTCGAGGAAATGTCGATCGCGTCAGGTGTCGCTACACCGGAGATATTCATACTCGAAGAAGAAAGTGGCATCAACGCATTCGCCGCAGGCTACACGACGAATGATGCTGCCATCGCGGTTACCCGCGGCACCCTGGAGAGATTGAATCGCGACGAACTTCAGGGCGTAGTTGCGCACGAGTTCAGCCATATCCTGAATGGCGACATGCGCCTCAATATCCGGATGATGGGGGTGCTCTACGGCATCATGGTCATCGGGCTACTCGGCCGTATCATCCTGCGCGGCAGTCGCTATGGTGCGCTGTCTTCCCGTCGAAGCAAAAACGCGCCGGCTTTCCTGATCATAGGCCTCGGTCTCGCGGTGCTCGGTGGTATCGGCGTTCTGATCGCGCGCATCGTCAAGGCCGCCGTCTCCCGGCAGCGTGAGTCGCTTGCCGACGCAGCGGCCGTGCAGTTCACCCGCCAGACCAGCGGCATCGCCAATGCGCTAAAGAAGATCGGCGGATTCTCCGACAGCTCGTATCTGACGGCGAAGGATCCGGAGGAAGTCAGTCACATGCTGTTCGGCGAAGGCGCAAAGCTGGCAAGCGTATTCGCAACGCATCCCCCGCTTGTCGAACGCATCCAGGCACTGGAACCCGGCTTTGACGCGTCGCAGTTTCCGAACGTCGACGCACAGGCGCGCCAGCGCGCGTCCGCCGGCGTCGACGAAGGCGTGTCCGGTTTCGCCGACGCTACGCCGGGTACGGGCGTACCGACGCCTGTTTCCGGAACCGTCGGAAGCGCGACGGCGGACGCGAGCATGCCGACACCGATCATCGAGACCGTCGGCCGGCCGACACCGGAGCACGTCGAAATCGCGCAGAACATTCGCGAATCAATGCCAAAGTCACTCTACGCCGCGGCACACTCGACGAACGATTCCTACCTGTTGACGATTGCCATGGTGATTGATGAGCACGACGAAGGCCGGCAAATGGCCCTCGTCGCGGAGCGCCTCGGCCGCGACCGTGCCGACCGGGTCAAGGAGCTGGCCGATGAAATGCAGGCCGCAGGCAGGCACGTCCGGTTGCCGCTGCTCGAGATTACGTTTCCAGCGCTAAAGCAACGCCCGTTGCCGCAACTCGAGTACCTGGTCGACCTGCTGTCCCGTCTGATCGCGATGGACGGCAAGACAAGCCTGTTCGAGTACTGTTTCTATGCAATCGTCATTAACGGGCTCGACCAGTCCCTCGACCCAACCGCTAAACCGCGCCCGTCGAAGCTCTCGAGAAAAGCCGTCAGAGGAGCGGTCCTCGACCTGTTGCGCATACTGTCACGCAATGGCACAGATGACGACGCGGCGGCCGAGGCCGCGTTCGCGGCCGGCATCGCGGTACTCCCCAACTGGGCCAGGGATGCGACCCTCGGTGCACCGCACGATGACGAGGCTGCGACACTGGACTTGAGCCTGAAGCTGCTTAACGCACTGAACAACGACGGCAAGGAACTGCTGATTCGTTCGCTGAGCGCCACGGTCAAGGAGGACCGGAAAACGACGTCGGTGGAGGCGGAACTGCTGCGCACCGTCTGTGCCGCTCTGAACTGCCCACTGCCCCCGGTCGCATCCGCGCACAGGCAGTCATAGCCCACAATTTCCGCGTATGATTGAACTTTTCGTTCACATAATGTTCAGGGTGTAGAGCGCATAAAGCGCGTGACAACCTACGGATCAGATCATGCAGCTTCGACACATCATCTTTAGCTTTGTCCTGGCGGGGCTTTGCCTCCCTATCGACTCGTATGCATCGACACGCGAGGAGCAACGCGTCGCTGATGCGGCGGACGTTCTCGACCAGCTGCTCCGAATTCCGGAGCAGTCGATTCCACCGTCTCTCCTGTCGCGCGCCTATGCCATCGCTGTCGTACCCAACGTCGTCAAAGTAGGATTCGGGGTCGGCGCGCGTCGGGGCAAGGGTGTCATTGTGGTGCGCCAGGACGATAACTCCTGGAGCAATCCGGCCTTTATCGCGCTCACCGGCGGCAGTTTCGGCTGGCAGATCGGTGCTCAGTCGACGGACGTCATCCTGGTCTTCAAGACTCGCAAGGGCGTGGACGGCATCAGCAACGGCAAACTCACGCTGGGCGCCGACGCATCCGTTGCGGCAGGGCCGGTTGGTCGAGCTACCGGCGTAGCGACAGACCTGGCCTTGAAGGCCGAGGTCGTTTCCTATTCGCGAAGTCGAGGTTTGTTTGCCGGCGTCTCGTTTGAGGGATCGGGCGTCACGATGGACAGGAAAGCGAACGCAGCGTTCTACGGCAGCGCAGACATGACGCCGGAAAGGGTATTCGCCAGTTCGCCCAATGTCGCACCCAACATCGCTAATGATTTCGTGCAGTTGCTGACTCGCCAGACGAGCCGCCTGCCGAAGCAACCCGGCATGCAGGCCGGTACCAACGCGGGCAATCCGACCGATCAGGAAGAGCAGAAAGAGTCCAGGGTACGGACGTTCGGAATGCCGGATCCCGAAGACGATTTCTAGATTGGGTTACGAGCGGTGAGCTAGTCAGGCTGCTGCCGGTTACGGAGCTCTTCACGAATCTGGGACAGATCCGACGGTTCCGGCTCCTCCGGTTCAACCGTGATGCCCGGTGCGTTGCCGCCGTCTACCGGGCTGGGCATCGGGGTACCGGCAGCGGACGATTTTTCAGACTCGCCAGACGGCAATAGCGCGGTTGGCGCGTTGCCGCTGTCGTCTGCGCCTTCGTCCACCACGGCGGCCGGTGGCAGCTCGCCGAACTGGGCGAGGTACGCGGCTTCTTCGCGAAGGCGCTCCTGCTCTGCCGCGCGCTTTCGCGCCTCGGCTCTTGCGTCCAGCGTACGTCTCAGCGCTCGGCGCTTCTTCTCCGACAGCGCCTCCATCTCCGCCTGCCGCTCTCTCTCTTCCCGCGCGGCGATGATATTCGTGGCCTCGCGGGCATTGACGCACTCAGCCTCGTAGCGCGTCTGGACCCTGTTCGCAGCGCAGCGAACCATCGCGGCCTCCAGCAATATGGAGTCATCCAGGAACTGCTGAACCGAGCGCGGTGGCGGCTCCTCGGCACACGAGGCTACCAGGCAGACAACGGCTGTAAGGCGGACAAATCTCATAAATTGGCTATCTGGTATAAAAAATAGATCGGTGACTGGAACGATCTTAGCACCGGTGTCAACTGAACGAACCCGCGTGAGTTCGCAGAATTCGGACTGAAAAAGAGCGCGACATCACATTTCTGAGGGCGATTGGCGAATATTCGGCCTGGCTATCGGCATCGCCCCGGTGTTCGACGGAAAAAATCCGGTACAGTTGTCCACTGGTCCGTCTCGAGAGTGCGTTTTGCCTGAAAGCAGCCAGTTCAGCCTGCTGGGACAGCGTCGTTTCCTCCCCTATTTCGTCACGCAGTTCCTGGGAGCACTCAACGACAACATTTTCAGGAATGGCCTGATCATCCTGGTCGCATTCCAGGGTGTCGTACTTCTCGACATGCAGCCGGCCCAGCTGACCAATGTGGCGGCTGCACTGTTTATCGTGCCCTACTTCATATTTTCGGCGACCGCGGGACAACTGGCGGACAAGTACGAGAAATCGCTGCTGTTTCGACGCATAAAGCTCTTCGAAATCGCCCTCATGCTGATCGCCTCCGCGGCGTTGGTGACTGAGAGCTATATCCTGTTGCTGCTCGTGCTGTTCCTGATGGGCTTCCAGTCCACATTGTTCGGACCGGTCAAGTTCGCCTATCTTCCGCAGAACCTGTCGAACCGCGAACTCGTCGGCGGCAACGCTCTCGTCGAGGCGGGCACGTATATCGCGATCATTATTGGACTGATTGTCGGCGGCGTAGCCGTTGCACTGGATCCGGACAGGCAGTTCCTGCTGTCGGGCTGCCTGATCGTCGTCGCGTTGTTCGGCTACCTGGCCTCTCGCAGCATTCCCACGACGCCGGCTGTCGACCCTGGCCTACAGATCAACTGGAACGCGGCCAGCGAGACGATCCGGATAATCGGCTTCGCACGTCGCGAGCGCAGCGTCTTCCTGTCGATTATGGGGATCTCCTGGTTCTGGTTCTTCGGCACAGTCATGACCGTGCAGCTGCCGGGCTACACCAAGGAGATTCTGTTCGGAACCGAGATCATCACCACGTGCCTGCTTGTCGCATTCGCCGTTGGAGTCGGTCTCGGCTCACTTTTGTGTGAACGCCTCTCCCGGCACCGTATCGAACTCGGGCTGGTGCCATTCGGCTCGATAGGACTCAGCCTGTTCGCCGTAGACCTTTTCTTTGCCCAACCGGCGCCGGCCGCGACTGCTGTCTCGAACGTTGCCGAGTTCCTGGCACGGCCGGGCAGTCTCCGCGTCCTGTTCGACCTGACAATGATCGGCGCATTCGGTGGCATCTTCAGCGTCCCGCTGTATGCCCTGATACAGCATCGGACGGAACGCAAACACCTGTCTCGCGTAATTGCCGCGAACAACATCATTAATTCCATCTTCATGGTGCTCGCATCGTTACTCGCGATCGTGCTGCTTGGCGCCGGCCTGTCGATTCCCCAGCTGTTTGTGGTTCTCGCAATCCTGAACGGCGTCGTGGCCATCTACATTTACTCGTTGCTGCCTGAGTTCCTGCTCCGATTCCTCGCCTGGATCATCATCAACGTTTTCTATCGTGTGCGGCTGTCGGGTGTCGATCGCGTCCCGGAACACGGACCTGCGATCGTCGTTTGCAACCACGTCAGCTACATGGATCCGATACTGCTGGCGGGCTGCCTGAAGCGGCCGATGCGTTTCGTTACGTACTACAAAGTCTTCGAAACGCCGGTACTCAATGCCATTTTTCGCCATGCCAAAGCCATCCCCATCGCTTCGGCCAGCGAAGATGAGGCCATGATGGAGGCAGCATTCGAGGCCATCGATGCCGAACTGGCCGATGGCAACGTGGTCTGCATCTTCCCCGAAGGTGGCATCACCTATGATGGCGAAATCCAGAGATTCAGGCCGGGGATCGAACGTGTTCTCGAACGCCGACCGGTACCTGTCGTACCGGTGTCCTTGGGCCGCCTGTGGGGCAGCTGGTTCAGCCGCCGCCGGGATGGCGGGCTGAAGAAAATCCCCGGCAGACTGTTCGCGCGCGTACCGGTATCGGTAGGAATGCCCGTTGCCGGGCGTCGGGCCACTGCCCCCGGTCTGGAGCTGCTTGTGAGGACGCTTCGCGGGGACGAGCGCTAGCCTAGAGCGCCGCTTCGGTGTTACCGGAAGCGAGCCTCGAGGTCCAGAGCTCCAGCAACTCGGCCTGGCTCCCGAACAGACCCTCGCCGTCACGATCACTGAACTTGAATTGCTCCAGTCGAATACGCCCCTCGATGACGACCGGCAGGTAGAAGCTGCCCGGATCGGAACGTCGGAAGGCGATATTGGCGTCGCCGGCGACGCGAGGAAGATAGATGGCATCGGACCAGATCAATCCGGACGGCGACGCGCTGAGCTCGTGCATCCAGCGTTCTGTTCTAACCAGCACGCGCGATCCGATGGGTGAGAAGCTGACATCGAGAATGCGTGACGGAAGAGCGACGGATTTCGGCTTCAGCTGGCCTGCCTCCAGGTTGATCTGCTGAACGTGACTGCCGGCGTCGGCCATGACCAGCATCCGACTGTCCGGGGACAGCGCCAGGTGCGTGACGGCGGTATCGCCTTCCCAGACCTGAACCTTGCTCCATTGCCCCGAGTCGTTTCGCGACAGTGACTGCAGGTTACCGCTGCTGCTTGCGACGAACAGTCTTTCATCGTCCACGAACACGAGGCCGGTCTGGGTCTCGAGGAAGTCGATCTCGTGGGCAATGGTGGCCGCGAGGACATCTACCAGCAGCAGCTTATTCCCGGCCAGGACGGCCAGCTGGTTGCCGGTATCGGAGAACGCCATCTTCGTGATGTTTCCGGCGCTGATTTCCAGGACTTCGCTGGTCGGCAGTCCGCTCTCCAAGTGCCAGAAACGCAGCTTGCCGTCATCCCCCGCACTGGCCACGAGGCCCGTACGGTTGCTGATAGCGAGAAACCGGACGGCGCCCTGGTGCCCAATGTAGCTGACGTCCTCAGCCGCATCGGCGAGCGCCGACAAGCTAACGTCTGTCGCCACGATGTGGACATGCCCGCTGCGGTTGGCGGTAACCACCTTGGATGCATCTGGCGCAACGACCACGGGGCTGTCGAGCGCCGGCGCCCAGACAGATTGACCGTCTACGCGCGTGCGCTCCGCCCGCGGCGGCTTCTTCCATATCCTGAAACCATCGTCGTCGGATGGCGTGATCAGCGCCTGCTCATTCCCGCTGAAGGCAATGAAGCCGGCCGACGAGGCGGCGTGCTCACCCAGCAGCGGACCCACCAGGGCGCCATCCAGCGTATCGCGTACCTGGTAGCCCGTGCGCCCATGTCCGGATGCGGTGAATTCACCCGATGGCGAAAAAACAAACCGCCAGTCACCGGCCCCGAAGTCTTCGAAGACGGGCGAATCAGGCATGGCGACTGAGTATTGGGCGACGCCAGCTCCGGGATAGACGACGCCCAGGTGCTGGCCGTCTCCCGACAGCTCGATAGAGACCGGCTGGTACGGCAGGTCGAACTGAGCGAGTCGTTCGGCGCCGGACAGGTTCCAGATGCGAACCGAGCGTTCGGCATCCGCGATCGCCAATACCTCGCCATTCGCACTCACGGCGTCCAGATTCGGCGATCCGGCGACCGTTAGCGAGCCTATGGGTGACTGCTCGTCCAATGACCATAATTCGAAGCGCGTCTCTATATCGCCAAGCAGTCGCGTAACCAGGCGTCGACTGTCCTGCAGGAACCTGATCGCAAATGCGCCAGCATCGATATTCAGAGTGCGAACGTTACGGCCGGTGCCGATATCCCAGACATGTACACTTTGCTGTGTTGCCGTAACCAATTCCTGCCCGGTTGCATCGACGCCGATGACTCCCTCATTGCTGGCCAGCGTCACGGCACCCAATGGCTTGGCGTAGGCAAGATCCCAGATTCGGACGGTATCGCTCCTATCCGTGCGAGCGACCGCGTAGCGAGCATCGTCTCCGATCCAGACACTGCTCGGCTCCACCTCGGCAGGGTCCGGGATATTCGGCCCGCGCTGGAAGTCTTCGACCAGCACCTGTGCGTTCAGATTCAGATTCCACCCTACGAGATAGCCAGCGAGTCCCAGCGACTTGTCTCGAATACTGACGCTCCAGGTTCCCGACAGGTCTTCCCCAACAAGCTCAGAGAGCTGGGCTGAAGGCACACGCAACGTATCGTTGACCGTCGCCCGCTCAACATCCAGTTGAACCTCGGCGGTCTTGCCCGAGGGAGCGATGAGCTTGATTACAAGATCCTGGATTCTGGGATGACTGATGCTGAGCGTGAGCCCGATGCGTCTGACGGTGCCCGGAGCGTCGACAACAACCCGGCGGACGAGCGGTGTCACCTCGAGCGCCAGCATGTCCCAGGCCGGCTTCGGTTCCATACCGCGGGCATCAGCCGACCACTGCGTGACTGACGCGCCGTCGATCAGGCTGACCAGTTCATTTTGAGCATCGAATCGCAGGTCACCGGGGCTCAGCTCTGATTCCCTGCTCAACGTCGCACTTAGCAATGGCAGATCGGCAGAAGCCAACATGGCAGCGCGGCTGCGTCGAAGCCTCGTCGACAGATCGAATGACCGTATTGTAGAGAGCAGCCCATCCAGCCGGTTCTCGTTGCGCATCGCCTCAAGGCTCCGACGATCCCAGTACTCGGCGATCAGGCGCTGCGGAAGCTGCGGCTCGCTGGCCATGTTGGAAGCCAGTCTCGCGAGCTGCCGAATCTCGGCTTCCGTGGAGGCATCTTCGGCGCGCGCCTTCAGGTATTGCCCGAATACGGAGTCAGCTGAATCAGAGTGGCCCGGGAAGGACCTGAAATTCAGCCACGCCACCTCGGCGTCGATCGGCGACGTCTCGACCGAGGTCAAGACGCGGACATAGGGGCTCGGCAGCCATTGTGTGTACCAGAAAGGTACGATCAGCATGACGAGAATGACGGCGGCAGCTATGGCCGGGCCACGCCAGTGTGTCGGGAGATTCTCGTTGGCCCAGCGCGCGGTAAAAACCGTCTCATACAGGCGATTGCGCACGCGCAGTGTGCCTGCCTCGTCCAGCTCGAGGAGCCCGACGGCGATGAGCTCGCGCTGCAGCGGTGAGCCGAGATCCGTTGCCACCGGCACCCCTTTGCGGATACGGCCGTAGAGGTTGAGCAGAGCCTCACGACTAGCCTTGTCACCGACGATGTACTGGTGAATCTGGCTCATGTGCGGTTCGCTGTTGATCGCCGCCCTGCTCGCGAGCTGCTGCATGACCAACCTGTCGACAAACTCGTCGGGGTCATCGTCAACATCCGCTCGTGACACGGCGCGCGACAACTTCTGTGTCAGGTAAGGATGCCCGCGAGTCCAATAATAGATTCGATCGAGAACCTGCTCGACGCGTCCGGCTTCAATGTCCAGTTCAGGGCCATACAGATCGATGTCGCTGCGCGAGAAATCGTCCAGGGGTATGGACTGGGTGATATTGAACGGCGAGAGATCCGGCTCATCCACTAACGAAGAGGGATCGCACTCTCCGGTCAGCACGAACGTCAGCCGCATGAACTCCGGGTCCGCGGATCGCGCGTTATGCGCGGCGCGCACGCTGGCCAGCAGCTGGTCGCCGAAGGGAAGATCACGAACGACCTGCACGCCATCGACGAATACGACAATCGGACCGTCGATCTTGCCGAGCACGATCTCCGTATAGAACTCAAGCAGGCGCTGGCGATTACTGAGGATCGATTTGTCCTGCCACCATTCCTGCAGATCGATCTTGATGCGCAACTGGCGCATCAGCCGGTAGGCGACGTTGTAAAACCACCGCCCGGCGTCGGATCCCGCTTCCCGGGTCCCGATCTGCTGCAGGTCGAGAACAGCGACATGCGTATCGTTGTGCTCGAGATGCGCGGCAGCGCTGGCGATCAGGCTCGACTTGCCCGTCCGGTTTGCCGAGATCACGTGAGCGTAGCGGCGAGCCGACACGGCTTCGACCAGCAGGTCGTCCGCAGGCCGTCGGATGTAGCCGGCCCGCACGGCATTCAGCGGGGTCCCGACGCTGAAAAAGCCCGTGGAATCCGATCGACTTTGTCTGGAGTTGCCGGAGTCGCTGCCCATTGGAATACTCGTGCCTTAAGCTGTCAGTGTAGCTGACGGGCCGGCATACTGGCTATGTAATGAGATCTCCTACGCAAAAACTGCTCAAGAAAGACACGTTCGGCGAGGTATCGCGGCTGGAGCGCGACGGCGAGATCGTCATTCGCCGCGACATCCGCCCTGCCGCCGTATGGGTTCGCTGGCTCGCCCGGCGCCTCATGTATCGCGAGGCGCGTGCGCTTGCGGCGCTGGAGGGCGTCTCAGGTGTGCCGCAGCTTATCGACGTCAATCGCATGACGCTTGAGCGCACATTTGTGGACGGCCAACCCATGCAACAGGGGAAGCCCACCGACCCACGCTACTTCAAACAGGCAGCAAAGCTGTTGCGCAAGCTGCACCGATGCGGCGTCGTGCATAACGATCTCGCCAAAGAGCCCAACATACTGCTCACCGCGGACTCGGGCGTCGCATTCATCGACTTTCAGCTGGCCGGGCACGTGAATTCCAGGACGCGCCTTTTTCGTGCGCTTGCCCGCGAGGACATCCGGCATCTGCTCAAGCACAAGCGGACCTATTGCGCCGATGCGCTGACAACCCGCGAAAAAGCCATCCTGTCGCAGCCGGGGCTGCTGTCCCGACTCTGGATGCAGACCGTGAAGCCCGTTTACCTGTTCATCACGCGTCGTCTGCTTGGCTGGTCGGACCGGGAAGGTGCGGGCGACCGCGGCTCCGTTCGTTAGACTGAGCCATCGGTGAGGTGTTCGGTCCGGCGCAGTGTCAGTTATAATCGCGCCGGTCTAAACCGGAGAAAGCCGTGGACTTCCACCATCCGCACAATCTCGTGAACCCGGAAGAAGCCGGGGCCGACCGGCCGTACGGCATCCGTGTCACGCTGCCGCCCGGCGACACGCTGCAAAACCTGATCGGCGACGACTGGGAACGATTCCACTGGTATCCGACGCGGGAGGAACGCGACATCGCTTACGACAAGATGGCGATTCGCCACGGCTATTACCGTAAGACGGACTCGCCGACGCAGGTCCTCGAGAAACTCGACAGGGAATGAGCCGGCAGGGCCTGCTAGGGCCTGATTTGCCCGCTACCCCTAACCACATACTTGTAGCTGGTCAGCTGTTCCGCACCGACCGGCCCGCGGGCGTGTATGCGTCCTGTCGCTATCCCTATTTCCGCACCCATACCGAATTCGCCGCCGTCGGCGAACTGTGTCGACGCGTTGTGCAGTACGATCGCACTATCGACATCGGCGAGGAAACGGTCAGCGGCCTCCTGATCCTCGGTGACGATGCTTTCCGTGTGGCCCGAGCCATAGGTCTCTATATGCTCGATCGCCGCATCGAGACCGTCGACGACCCGAATCGAAACGATGGCATCGAGGTACTCGGTCGACCAGTCCGCGTCAGTTGCCGGTACCGCATTCGGGCATCGATGACAGACATCCTTGTCCCCCCGGACTTCGCAGTCTTTTTCCGTCAGCGCATTGACGATCGCGGGCAGTGCGGTGTCGGCAATCTGCCTGTCAACGAGAATCGTCTCGGCGGCGCCACAAATGCCGGTACGCCGCATTTTCGCGTTTACGGCGATATCGACGGCCTTGTCCTGATCGGCTTGTGAATGCACATAGATGTGGCAGATTCCGTCGAGGTGCCCGATGACCGGCACGCGTGCGTCCTGCTTGACCCTCTCGACAAGACTGCGTCCGCCACGGGGCACGATGACGTCAACGTAGTCACCCATTGAAGACAACAGGAAGCCGACGGCCTCGCGGTCCGTGGTCGGTACGAGTTGCACGGCACCGCCCGGCAGGCCGGCGCTCTCGAGACCACTGACAAAAGCCTCGTGCAGCGCCCTGTTGGATCGCAGGCTCTCCGACCCACCCCTTAAGATCACAGCGTTGCCGGACTTCAGGCACAGACCTGCGGCATCGACGGTCACGTTCGGACGGCTCTCATAGATGATCCCGATGACGCCGAGCGGGACCCGGACACGCTGAATGAGCAGCCCATTGGGGCGCTCCCATTCATCGGAGACCACACCCAGCGTGTCGGGCAAGGCGGCGATCGATCGTAGTCCGTCGCTGATGCCCCGCAGGCGATCCGCATCCAGCGCCAACCGATCGAGCATCGCGGCAGAGAGGCCCTTCTCCCTGGCTGCCTCGAGATCCGCGGCATTGGCTTCGAGTATTTGCGCCTGGTCATTTTGTATCGCGTCAGCGGCGGCCATAAGACCACCGTTTCGCGCGCCCGATGAGAACTTGCCGAGCGCCTGGAAGGCACGTCGTGCGTCCCGACCGCATGTCAGCATCAGGGTCTCTATTTCAGGGGTCGTCGTCATGGTGCCTGCCGTCAAAAAAGTAAGAGTTCATCGCGATGGACAATCACCGATCGGCCCCGGTAACCCAGCCGTTCCTCGATTGCATCTGACTTGAGCCCGATCAACTGCCGGGCCTCGGTATCCGAGTATTCTGCCAGCCCACGGCCGATCTCCTGGCCACTGCTGCTCACCAGTGTCAGTACGTCGCCGCGCCGAAACTCGCCCACGACGCCGACAATCCCGACGGGCAGCAGGCTGTTGCCCGACTTTAGCGCCTTGACCGCACCGTCATCGAGCCGCAGCTCACCCTTCACCGACAGCATACCGGCCAGCCACTGCTTGCGCGCGGCGGCCGGCGTTTCACTGGCAGCAAATACCGTGGAACGGCCGCCCGCGGCCAGCGCATGTATCGGCTGGTCGTTCCTGCCACTCGCGATGATCGTCGAACAACCCGCGTGCGTGGCTATGCGAGCCGCCTGCACCTTTGTCGCCATGCCACCGCTGCCGATGTCCGACTTGGTCTCGCCGGCCATGGCGACGATCTCGTCGTCGATATCACCGACCTCGGCGATGTGAGTCGCAGTCGCGTCACGGCCCGGGTCACTCGTATACAGTCCATCGACGTCGGACAGCAGAATCAGCGCATCGGCCATGACCATCTGCGCGACCCGCGCCGCAAGGCGATCATTGTCTCCGTATCGAATCTCGTCCGTTGCGACAGTGTCGTTCTCATTGATGACGGGAACGATGCGGTCATCCAGCAGGCACCGGAGCGTACTCCTCGCATTCAGAAAACGACGCCTGCCTTCCGTATCGTCGAGTGTCAGCAGGATCTGTGCAGTGCCAATACCCTTGTCAGAGAAGACCTCTTTGTAAGCATGCGCGAGCTCGACCTGGCCGACCGCGGCTGCGGCCTGCAGCTGCTCGAGACGCGCTCGCGCCTTGTTGATCTTCAGAAAGCGGCTGCCAATGGCGATCGCGCCGGATGAGACCACGAGCACCTCTGCTTCGCGCTGCCGCAGGAAGGCGACGTCACTGGCAAGCCCGTCCAGCCAGCTCCTGTCGATGCGACCGTCATCGTCAACCAGCAATGACGAACCGACCTTGATGACGATTCGCTGAAACGAGGAAAGATCGACGCTCATATCAGCCCGATAGGCGATTGTGAATGTCGAAGGACGAAAGCGTCACCTCACCTTTAGACACGGCGACGCTGCCACTCCGGGCCACCGCAGAGATCGCTCCAACCGACGGCGCGTCTTTCACGAATGCATCGACGTCACGCACCTTGCCCGTCAACTGCATCGTGAACGAGTCCGGCGCCTCGTCGAGCACCTTAGCCGCGTGCGAGCGAGCGAACAACAGTGCTTTCTCAACCTCGCTCTCTTCGAGCTTGAGTTTCACGATAGCCAACTCGCGTTCGAAATGATCGCCCAGGGTCATGTCGTGAATATTGACGACGTCGACGAGCTTCGCGAGCTGCGCATTCAGCTGGGCGATGGCGTCGTCGGATCCGGTCACGACCAGAGTGACGCGCGAGACGATTTCGTCGTCGGTTGGAGCGACGTTGAGTGACTCGATGTTATAGCCGCGAGACGAGAACATGCCGGTCATACGGGTCAGCGCACCAACCTCGTTTTGCAGTAGAACGGAAATTGCGTGTCGCATCATCGCGGTGTCTCTCGCCCACTGGCGATTTAGTTTCAGTCAAAAGTATTTCTGCCGCGTTTTCCTTGGGTTAGCGGCAAAAGCTCGGCCTCTTCGCGGAGTATTGCATTGCACATTCTTTTGGTAAACACTCGTCTGGAATCGGTCCAGCCTGCCCTACATCATGAGCCAAGCAGCCAGCGCAATTCACCCCAAGGCCGGTCAATCCATGACCGGAGCGGACATCGTCGTCCAGGTTCTGGCAGACGAAGGCGTCGATACGGTTTTCGGCTACAGTGGCGGGGCGATCCTGCCCACATACGATGCTGTCTTTCGTTACAACCGCGCGAATCGTCGAAGCGACGGTTCTGCGGCGATGCCACTGATCGTCCCGGCCAACGAGCAAGGCGCCGGATTCATGGCGGCGGGGTACGCACGGGCGAGCGGCAAGGTCGGTGCGGTGATGGTGACGTCGGGGCCCGGTGCTACCAACATGGTGACACCCGTTCGCGATTGTATGGCGGATTCGGTGCCAATCGTCGTCATCTGTGGCCAGGTACCGCGCGCTGCCATCGGAACGGATGCGTTCCAGGAGGCACCCGTTTCAGCCATCATGGGCGCCGTCGCCAAGCACGTTTTCCTGGTCACCGACCCCGAAAAACTCGAAGCCACTGTCAGAAGCGCATTCGAGCTGGCTCGCACCGGTCGTCCCGGACCGGTTGTCATCGACATCCCCAAGGACATCCAGAACTGGGAAGGAATCTTCCATGGAGACGGGACCATGGACATGCCCGGTTACTGGCGCCGCCTGTCTGCCGTCCAGTCAAACCGACTGTCAGACGACGCCTGCGAACGTTTCTTCAAGATGCTCGGCGAATCAGACCGCCCGCTGATTTACGCAGGCGGCGGTGTGATCAACGCGAATGCCGCCAAGGCGATGCGTCGACTGGCCAGTGAATACGGCATTCCGGTAACGACTACGCTGATGGCACTGGGCGCGAGCGATACGCAACACCCGTTGGCGCTGCATATGCTGGGCATGCATGGGCTCGCCTCCGCCAACTATGCGGTTGAAGACAGCGATTTTGTTATTGCGATCGGTGCGCGATTCGATGACCGCGTTGCAGGAGCGCCGAAGAGTTTCGCACCGAAAGCGAAGCACATCGCTCACTTTGACGTCGACAGTGCAGAGATAGGCAAGGTCAAACGCGTGCACTGGCACCATGTCGGGGTACTTCGCACGGACCTCGAAGACCTGTTGGCCTACGGGCGCAAAGCACAATTCACGAAAGACTTCTCTGCGTGGCACAAGGAGATCTCGGATCTCAAGTCTGAGTATTGCCTGAACTACGACCGTGACAGCAAGCTGATCCAGCCCTATGCGGTTATCGAAGAAATCAACAAGCACACGAAGGGCAAAGCCATCATCAGTACCGGCGTCGGGCAACACCAGATGTGGGCAGCCCAATACTTCGACTACCGTGAGCCACGCCTCTGGCTGACGTCCGGCAGCATGGGCACGATGGGTTTCGGGTTGCCTGCCGCGATTGGTGCACAGTTCGCCCAGCCCGACCGCATCGTTATCGATATCGATGGCGACGCGAGCATTCGTATGAATCTCGGAGAGCTGGAGACTGCAACAACGTACAAGCTGCCGATCAAGGTCGTTGTGCTGAATAACTTCGGTGACGGCATGGTCAGGCAGTGGCAGAAACTCTACTACGACAGCCGAATGTCGGGCAGCGACAAGTCGCTGCACAGGAAGGACTTCGTCAGGGCGGCCGAGGCCGATGGCTTCGAGTTTGCAGAGCGGCTGGAAAAGCCCGAAGACATCGAAGCGACGATCAGTGCATTCATGGCATTCGAGGGACCGGCCTTCCTCGAGGTCATCATCGATCCAGACGCCGGCGTGTACCCGATGGTCGGGCCAGGCCTCGGATATGACAAGATGATCACTGGCGACTTCATTCGCAGTCGCGATGCCGAGACAACGGAACAGCCGGATCAGAGCGAGATGTTCTGATGACCACCGTGACGTTAACCGGGTCATGTCTATGTGGTGATGTCACGTACGAAGCCTCTGGCGATGCAAAGAACTTCTTTCACTGCTATTGCAGTCGCTGCCGCAAGGCGACCGGCACGGGGCACGCGAGCAATATCCTCATGACGCCAGCGCGCCTGAAATGGCTGACCGGCGAGGATCAGATCGAGTCCTACAAGGTCAGGGACGCAAAGTCCTTCACTAACCTGTTTTGCAGGATCTGTGGCGCCCGCATGCCGCGATACTCCGCCGAGCATGACCTGGCCGTCATACCCGCCGGCAGCCTCGATGTTGAACCGGGTGTCGAGCCAACGGCCAGGATATTCAAAGGTGTTGCCACATCCTGGTCTTGCGACTCGACTGAGCTGCCGGAGTTCGAGAAGTATCCGCCCCGGGCATGAACGACTTCGTCATATCGGGAAGTAGGAGCGTCGGCTCATAGCGAGTGGCAGGGTCGACTCGAGACGTGGTGTCCACGGTGTGTGACAGGTATCTCGTGTGCAGTACTCCTACGTGAGCTATTATGTGAAAACCAAAGCGGCAAGAGCGGAAGAATTAACGCAGTGATGTCATCGAGCGCACGTCGACAAAGCCTGAACAGGATTGTGGTCATCAATCCGAAAGGTGGCTGCGGCAAATCGACGCTGGTCACCAATATTGCGTCCTGTTACGCGAAGCGTAACCAGTCAACGGTCATTATGGACTATGACCCTCAGGGTTCATCGATCGCCTGGCTACAGCGCCGCGATTCATCCTTGCCCGAGATTTCCGGAATTGCCGCGTTCAAACAGAGCATGCAGGCAACACGTAGCTGGCAGCTTCGAGTTCCCGGCGAAACGAACAACCTGCTCGTCGATTCGCCGGCCGGCCTTGGACACGATGACCTGCGTGAACTGACCAGGGACGCATCGAGCATTCTCATCCCGGTACTGCCATCGCCGATGGACATTCACGCCGTGTCCCGGTGCATTGCGGACCTGTTGCTCGTCGCAAAGATCAACCGCAACGAGAGAAAGCTCGCCGTCGTTGCAAACCGGACGCGCAAGAACACGAAGAGCTTCACACGGTTGATGAGGTTTCTCGATTCGCTGGGCATCCCGATCATTGCCGTGTTGCGAGACAGCCAGAATTTCATTCACGCAGCAGAATCCGGTACAGGTCTGCATGACATGCATCCACCGTCACGTGCGAAGCCCGATATCGAACAGATAGACCGCATCGTCAGCTGGCTGGACAACTGGCAACAGCGACGCAAGATGGGCATCCAGGTTGCGAGCATTGCCGGCAAAACGGTCCCGCGGCTCGGCCAGTCGACGACGCAGTCGGCCTGACGACCCGACGCGGGGCAGCATCAGGTCGCAGCGGTCTGCACGTCCGCGAATATTTCCACGTCCACGTTGCCACCGCTAATGACGATGACGGTGACGGCATCAACCGCCGGAGCCTTCCTGAACATGGCCGCCGCCAACGCAACGGCCCCACCCGGTTCCACGACCAGCTTCAATTCGCGAAAGGCGAACCGCATGGCCTCCCTGACCTCGTCCTCGTTGACAACGAGCCCTTGTGCGTTCATAGCCTTCAGCAACGCAAAGGTCATCTCTCCGGGAGACGGCGCCAGGATGGAATCACAGATTGAACGTGCCGATTCATCGATAGTCTGACGCGTGCCTGTTTGCAGCGACCGTGCCGTGTCGTCGAAGAACTCCGGTTCGACGGTGAAGACCGCTGCTTCCGGAAACCGGTCCCTCAATGCCAGTCCGGTGCCGGACGTCAGCCCTCCTCCACCGCAACATACGAACAACTGGTCGGGCGCAATAGACTCGGCCTGCAGATCGTCGGCCAGCTCCAGCCCGACGGTGCCCTGCCCGGCAATAATCTGTTCATGGTCGAATGGGGGGATGACAACGCTACCCCGCTCGTCGGCTATGGCACGCGCGATCGCTTCGCGATCTTCGGTATAACGGTCATAAGTCACTACCTTGCCGCCGAGCTTCCGCGTGTTGTCCAGTTTCGCCCGCGGCGCGTCCGAGGGCATGACGATGGTCGTCTCTATGCCCAGCAGCTGGCCTGCAGCAGCCACGCCCTGCGCGTGGTTTCCCGATGAGAAAGCAACGACACCGGCGTCCCGGTCTTCGATCCGGCTCATCATGTTGTAGGCGCCGCGGATCTTGAACGAACCGGTTCGCTGCAGGCACTCTGGTTTGATCATGACGCGCCCACCAGCCAGTTCGTTAAGCGCGGCGTTTTCTACCAGCGGCGTGTGAATCGCGACACCTTTGAGTCGCGTGGCCGCCGACTCGATATCTTTGATGCTAATCACTGATAACGGTGCGGGCGCAGCGGTCAATCTTGGCTGCGCAGATGAAATCATTGTCCGTCAGGCCGCTGACTGCGTGAGTCGAGTAATTCACGATGCACTTCCCGTAAGTGACGACGAGGTCCGGATGATGGCCCTCGTTGGTCGCGATCCAGGCGACAGCATTTGTGAATGCAATCGTCCGGCTGTAGGCCTTGAACTCGAACGTTCGGCTTATCTCCTTGCCGTCGCTGCGCAGGGTCCAATCGGGATGCAACGCCTCCATCAGCTTCACGGCCTGCTCCATGGTGAGTGGGGGAACCCCACCCTCGCAGGGTTTGCAACGTTTTTCGGCAAGGCTGCTTGTCATTGGCTCTTCCTTTGATGTAACGCCGGACTATAAACACGTGCGCGGGCGAAAAAAAGCCGGCCCTTTCGGGCCGGCAGTGCGGAGAGACTCTTGGAAGAGTCAGGGACAGCAAGTCAATTCTTTCAGGAGATCAGGGCGTCGATGCGACGGCCTCATTTTCGGACAGGAACAGTTTCAGTGTGACGCGCCGTTCGAGCGCCAGGCTGTCTATGTTTGCATCCTGGGCGACGGACTCGCCATGAGCGCGCGTACTGATCCTGTCACCGGGAATGCCTGCCTGTACGAGCTGATCACGAACGAAGTCGACCCGCTGACCGGACAGCGCCAGGTTGTACTCATCGTCACCGCGCTCGTCGGCAAACCCGTCCAGCTGGATCTGTACGTTCGGCATGGAGGCGAGTGCAGCCCCCAGTTCGGCCAGGCGAGCGCCGGTCGTGTCGGACAGCACTGCTTCGTCGGTGCGAAACAGCAGGTCCATCGCAATACCGGCCTGCATCAGGTCGACGAGCTCCGGCTGTGCCAGCGACCGGAGTCGACGGACCTCGTCACCAAGTGCGTCGTTGTTCTTTCGCGCGCCTCTCACCTCGGCCTGCAGGCGGCTGACTTCCGTGTCTCTTGCATCGAGGGAGGAGCGAAGACCGTCGATATCCTGATTCTTGTCGTGCATCGAGTCACCGAGCCTGGCGCCGATAGCGGCTCCGACGACGAAACCGAAAGGTCCGCCCGCAACGGCGCCGATAATAGCTCCGCTACTGACGCCGACAAGTTCTTCCTTCGAGGCAGGTTCGGCCGCCTCAACCTGGGAAACGCTGGCGAGTGCCGCGAGCGAGATTACTGTTACTAGTTTGCGCATGTTGATTCTCCGATTTTGTGGCCGTCACAACGACCGCCTTCAGGAATCATTTAAGAGCGCAATTAGGGAGCCGAACCGGGTTATTGGTGTCGATTCACCGATGAATTGTGGCGAATTGTGCCCCGCTCACCGGCGTTGCCGTGCGCGGCTGAAATCGAGTGTCAGCCGCGGCGATCGTAATCGGTCAGAGCGACGAACGTACCGCCATTGCGCTCACAGAGTACTCGCATCAGCTGCGAAAAGCGGTAGGCGGTCGGCGGGATGTTGTTGTTGCCGCGAAACAGGAAGGGAAAGCCTACGGCATGGATGCGCACCAGGCGATCGCCAGAAGCACCGACGCGGTTTACTGCATCGACCTGCCTGACGACAGTCTCGACCGAGCGTCCGCTGAACTCATCGCCAAACACGTAGATGCTGATTTTTCGGTCGGCTCTCCAGTACGTGCTGATGGCATAAATGATGCCGTCAACCGGGTTACTGTCGCTAAACGGGCGCCATGTTCGTATCGTGTTGAGTATCGCTTCACGGCGGCCCGGCGTATCGGGGATCCATCGGCCGCGATACTGGCTGAACATGTAGTTGCCATTATCGTTCATGATCTGGATGCCCTTGACCTGCGGATAGACTTCCAGCGTCTCGGTCAGCTTCTCCTGCACCCGGTCCCAGTTGTACTGTTGCATGCTGCCGGACGTGTCGATGATGAAGATGATGTACTCGCTGTCCACCGGGATACCGGCAACGGCGTCATTGTCTGCCCGACGATAGTACGGCTGCAGCCGCTGCATCTCCTCGGTCAGTCGTTGCTTGGCACGCGCGAGCGCGCCCTCGTCGAGTATGGATTCCGATTCCTGCTGTGTCGCGTCATACTGGCCTTTCACCGTGCTGAGTTCGCCCTGCAGACGCGCCAGCTGCAGCTTGGACTCGGAGGCCTGCGTCCTGACGGCATCCAGTTCACGATTGATGACCGTCGTCTCGCCACGAATATCGAATAATTCCTGCTGCAATAAAGCAATCAGCTGTTCGAGGTCATCCTGAGTCTTCTCGAGAATAACCGGCTCGTAGATCTTGCTGAGCACGAGCAGCAGCAGGATGGCGCCGAATCCGCAACAGATGCAGTCGAGGAACGACAGGCTGAAGGCTTCGACGTTGCGGCGTTTTCTTCTCATCGTGCCACTCCTATGGCCAGTCCCGGCTGACGCTCATGAAAGATCCGCCGGTCTGGTAGGCCAGTGTCCAGTACGCGATCGCGGCGTCGTAGTCGCCCTCCATCGGGTACAACAGTACATTGACCGGAATCCCGGGCGGCAATTCACGAATCGCGTTGACATGCAGCCTTTGGCGTTCCCGACCGGTAACCGTGCGCCTGTTGGTCGATTCCTCTTCCATCGTCGGCATGCCGTCAGCGAGCAGGATGATGTTGTCGGGCCTCGGCGACAGCTCCGCGGCCACCTCGTAGGCCGCACGCATGTTTGTTCCGGCCTCAGGAGGCGTTCGACGCAGCACGCGCAACGCTTCATCGAGTTGTGCCGAGTCATCAACATCCAGCCAGATGCCTTCACTGCCTTTGATGACCGGCTCGGCCTTGTTATTGAACATGTAGATCTGGAATTGGCTGCCGGGTGTGAACTGCGCGGTTAGCCAGTCGACGCTGGCCACGACCTGGCGCCACTTGGACGCACGCAGCTTGTCGTTGATACCCATGTTGCGCCGCCGGATGATATTGACGATCTTGTCGTCGAGCATGCTGGCCGAACGGTCGACCAGGATCAGCGTGCGTGTACCCCCGAGTTTCAGTCCCGTCAGGTACTGGCGATCGCCATCGCCCTTGAATTCTCGTACACGACTGCCCGTCTCTTCTTCTTCGGCCTCCAGCGCCAGCAGTCGTTTGACTTCCTCCTCGAGGCTCTTGATGTCCGACTGCAAGGCCTCGACGCGCTCGATTTTCGCCAGGGTCTCGTCATCGTACTCGGCCAGTTCCTTGCGCAGCTCCTCGATCAGGCGAATGATCTGCGCGATCTTGCCCTCGGCGTCCTCGGTCTCTTCCTCGAGGTCTTGTTTGGTGTTGCGAGCCAGCACCAGGTTCTTGCGGCCCTCGAGAATTTCGACCTCGAGTTTGCGCGTCTCCGCCATCAGGTCCGTCGGCTTCGGTTCGGTCTCTTCCTTGACCTGCGCATTGATGATCATGAAGAACAGGATGACGGCCCCGAAACCACAGCTCATGCAGTCCAGGAAAGACAGGCTGAAGACCTCGTATTGTCGTCGTTTGCGTGCCATTTAGTGGGTCACCAGCATTAGCCTTCCGCCCTGATCAACTGCAGCTCCACACCCGGCGTGCCCAGCCGAATGACGTCACCGTTCTGCAGAATCGACGAGCCGTCGATCTGGTGACCATTGAGAAAAGTCCCGTAGCGGCTGTGGTCCTCGAGCAGGCACTTGCCGTCGCGCCTGGAGATCGAACAATGGCGCCTTGAAACACCCGGCATCCGCTGCTTCAGGTCGATCCAGCGTGCGCCATCCGAGGCCTGCGAGCCAAGCACGATTGCAGCCTCGTTTATCGGGTAAGCGATGCTCTGGTACAGCAGGTGCGTCGGCTGCCCTTCCGACACCTCCGCCGGCTCCGTGTTGACGACAGCCGCCGACCGGTCCCACGGCAACTGCCGCACGAGGTTGATGGCACCGCTGCCCGCCTGCATATCCGTGCAACGTGCCAGGATTCCACTCGTCGTCGCGCCTCGTTCCAGCAGGAAGATATCGCCGCCGACGCGCGCCTTCAGGCTCTCCGCCAGACCGGGCATGCTGGCCGCGCGGTCGGTCAGCTGCAGCGCGGCGGTCTCCCCGGCGCGCAGCAACGCTCTGAGCTGACTCGCGATTCTCTGGTACACGGGCGCCGCCGCCGAAACCAGGTCGATCGACTCGATCTCGGCGTGATGGCTGATACCGCGGTACTCGACATCCAGCATGACGGTGTCGGATGAAGCCGATTGCTCCAGCCACCCGGGCAGCCTGTCGAGAAGCATCTGCTCGGTATCGGCCGTGTGCAACGGATCGAACCGGGACTGCCGCACAAACGCATCCGATATTTTCCGTATCCACGCATCGCCCAGTTGATTGACGCCCGCCGAGTCGATGATGACCGAACGTTCAAGCTGCGTCGCCGATGGCTGCAACAGGCGCGTGAGCATCGTCGTATGCAGACTCAGGTCGATGTGCACCGGCACCGCGTTCTGGTATTCACGCCGCGTCGCTGCGACAGCGGCGTCCACCATGCCGGCGACCGGAATCGACAGTTCCTCAGCTATGCCCAGCAACAGCGACAACTGTTCGCTTTGCATCGTCGGTGGCACGGCAACGACGACACGGTCGCCCGCCGAGGACGCACTATGCCAGGCCTGCTCGAGCTGGTGGCTGACGAGGTCGGCTGTCGTCAGATGCGAGAAACGCCGATCGCCGATCGCGTCGGTGGACAGTCCCGACCAGTAGGTATTCTGGATCTCGCGCGGGCGCAGCCGGGATTGCCGGCGCGCCGCCTCACCGGTGATGACACTGCCGTCGTCCAAGAGTGCGAAACCGGGCTCGCGATACAGCATACCGTCTGCCGTCGACACCGAAATCGACGCGTCGTTGATATGCAACGCGAGTAGCGCCATGCCGGCCTCAATCCGCCTTCATGTGGCGAATCAGTTTCTCGTCGCAGTAAGCCTCGGCATCGAACACCAGCCGTTCCTGCAACAGCTGCAGCTGATAGACCAGGAACATCAGGAAGATACTGATCAACAACGCGATGAACGTCGAGTTGAAAGCCACGCCGAGGCTCTGCGTGACGCCGGCGATATCGCCCTGCACGGCCTTGTCGGCCTGTGCGAGCGCCTCGCCGATACCTCTTACGGTGCCAATGAAGCCGATGGACGGTATCGCCCAGGAGATGTAGCGGATCATCGAGAGTTCTGATTCCAGTCGCTCTGCCTCCGACTCACAGAGCGTGTGCGTGCTACTGGATACGTCCTGGATGTTCTCTGTAGACGCGAAACGCCTGAGCGCATTCAACAGTGCCCTGGGGAGCAACATGCGCTGGCGATCGTCCGGCAGCGCTTGCACCTGCCGTGCGAACTCCCTCGTATCCTCAGGCAGTATTCGCATGCCGTCGGCGATAGGCACCAGGTCCACGTCCAGCAGACGGCGCTCCGACAGGATCTTGGTCGCCTTGAAACCCATGATCGCGAGTGCCCAGATGGCCAGGATGAAACAGGCTTCCTGCTCCAAATCCTTGATCAGGACCCAGATGTGTCGCTCCCTGACGTAATCGGGATCTGCGGCGGCCGCCGCGTTCTGCTCCTCGATGATCTGTGCGGCGTTGGGCCGCACGACCGAGACGTAGAATGCGTGAACGATGATGACGGCGATGATCAGCGCGAACAGCTGAAATACGAACTCGACCGGAATGTTCTTTTTCTTCATGGCAACCCAGATGCGTTAGATATCTGTCGGAAAAGGTATGGACTGATCGGTAGGAATGTCTTCGGTAGGGACGAAATCGTCATCGTCTTCTTCGTCGAAGCCCTGAACGTCCAGGCCGGATTCATCGATCTCTTCTTCGGACGTCGCATCATCCTCTGGCTGTTGCTGTTCGACGGCCTGCTCATCTTCAGACGCCTCAGCGTCTGTTTCCTGCGCCACTGCGGGTGACAATAACGTGGCCAGGGCGAGGAAAATCACTAACCGGTATTTCATAGCTGGCTCTGTTTAGATCCTGTTACTTATATGACCTGATTAGCACGAAAATTATCACTTTCGGTTAACGCAAGTTCTTCGCAATGCGGAAGCCGACATCGGGCCGAGCCGCCGTTCCGGCTTCCCGGTAACTCAGTCGCAGCTCGGTCTCACCGGCATGCCGCCAGCTCGATCCGCGGATGACATTGGAGTTGCCCCTCTGCGGACCGACCGGATCGATCACGGGCGTCGTCAGGCCGGGGGTCGGCACAGTGTAGAGGTCATTGACCCATTCGGCGACATTGCCGGCGCCGTCATAAATGCCCAGCGCGTTCGGCTTGAACTTGCCACCAGCCGCCGTCGATGCGAAGCCATCGTCGAAGCGAGGAATCACCGACGGCACCAGTGCCATCGCCGACTTGTCGGCGAAGTTCCCGCTGTCACGCTGCGGCGGCCATCGGTCGCCCCATGAAAAACGGCGCGCGCCGGGTGTACCCGCATAACGGACGGCCCACGCCCATTCCGCCTCGGTCGGCAGGCGGTAGCCATCCGGGAACGGATAGATTGGCACCCATTTGCCAAACTCTTCCTTGTAGACCGGCGTCAGGCCCTCCTGGGTGCTGAGCCAGTTGCAGTATTGAACCGCTTGCTCCCAGGTGACATTGGCCACCGGGTTGTTGTCGCCCGCCATCGAAACATGCACGTCGGAACCGGAGTCGTGGCTCTTGCTGAACTCCCGGAATTCCTTGTTAGTGACTTCACGCGTGCCGATCAAGAATGGATTCGTGATCGTGACCGGCACGATGACCTCGTTCGCCCGCCGGCCCGGTTCGCTGCGTGACGCGCCAAGGGAGAATGTTCCGGGCTCGACACGCCGCATGACGGCGTCCTGCGATGTCTTGACTTCCGTCGCGATCGACGCTTGCCGGATCGCCTCGAGCGATCGAATGCTGGCATTCACGGTCTGCGGATAGCCGGGTCGTGGCGTGAGCGTCCGGCTCCAGGTTTCGTAACCGTCCTTGCGGACCTCGATACGATGCGGGGCGGAACTGAGCTCCAGCGTGCGCGAACCCGCGCCCCGTGGCCGGCCGTCGACGAAGATCTGCGCGTCCGACGGAGAGACATTGACGGTCAGCCTACCGATTCTCGCCGTCATATCGACGGTTATCGTGTCGCTCGCGGCCGGCTCCAGCCGCACCTGCCGTGTCGCTCGGCCGTAGCCTGCCCGGGTCAGCCCAATCTGGTAATCGATACCGGGCGACAGGTCGAGCGTGATCGGCGACTGTCCACGATAGCGGCCGTTGACGGTCACGTTCGCGCCGCGCGGAATCGAATTGACGAGCAGTTTTGCGTTGGCCGGCTCCAGGCGAATCAGCGGCAGGGTCTGTGCGATGTCAGGCTCGGCAACCACGGTCCCATCCCAGGCACGAAAACCGTCCGCGACGACGCTGAGATCATGGGACCCTTCCAGCAGCTCAATCGTCAACGGCGTCACGCCCAGCAAGGTCTCATCAGCAATGACCTGGGCACCGGCCGGCTCCGACGTGATCTGGACGTCCGCCCAGCGCGGTATCAGCTGAACGTTCATCATCGAGCTCTTGCCGAGGCCTTCGATGTTGATCACGTCCGAGTACGGCAGATAACGATCGGAACTGACTGCAACACTATGATCGCCCGGTTGCAGCTCGACCGGGCCGAGAGGCGCCGGCCCCACGATGGAACCGTCGATCGTCACTGTTACGTCATCCGTCGCGTTTGTCTGGACCGTGAGCTTGCCAGGCAATCGCCTGAGTTCGAGCTCTATCGTCTTGTCGGCTTCTTCACCGACCTCGAAGCTCTGGCTGACATCGTAGTAGCCCGCCTTTTCAACGTTAACGGTGTAGGTTCCGGGCCGCATCAGCAACCGATCGCCAATCGGCAATTTGAACCACGCCCCGGTCACGGTGATGTTGTCGGCCGGGCCTGGCGTCACCGAAAACTGGATCGATTTCGACGTAAATAACAGGTAGGAGACCGCCAGCAGGAACACAAGGCCGACACCGACAACCGTCTTCAGTGATCTCTGCGGCAGCTCCGGCGGTGGCGCGGACTTGCCGGCCGCACGCCTGAACGCCGTTGGTGCGATTGATTCTTCTGCGCCCGCCGACAACACGGGTGATTCGGGCGGCTGCGTCACGTAAGCGCTCGCTTCCAGTTGGACGCTCAACTCCACGCGGTCACCAATGGACACGTTGAGTTTGCTGCCAAAGTAGTCGAGCTCATCTCCGTCTGACAGGCGCCGGCTCCCGACCAGTGACTCGCCGTTCAGGCTCATCGCGTCATTGCGGCCGAGCGGCTGCACAATCGGCGCACCGTCGAGCAGATCGAGCTGCATGACCGGACTGCCGCCCGGACCGGGCAGACGGACGTCACAGTCTGCACCTGTGCCTACGCGGACCGGCAGCCTGCCGCTGTCGAAGCGACGCTCACCGTCAATATCGCGGATGATCAGCTCTAGAAAACTCACTATGTTCCTTTTATCTGCCGGATCGGGACTCTGTCCCGCCAGGTCCGGATGTACGAGGGCAACGGCGCGGTATTCAGATCGGTTCCTCGCAACGCACGACCAACGGACCCGTTTCGACCTCGGGCCCGACGCTGAATTCGACACGAACATCACGGTAGCCGGGTCGACTTCCGACCGCGACATACTTGCCTGGACGCAGCTCAAGCTCGCGCCGTTCGAAACTGCCGAGTCTACCAACTTTGTAGATGGACACCGCGGTCAAGTTGTCGGAGACGATCTGGACCGTCAGCGGCGTCGAGGCCCTTTTCAGCAGACGCGAAAGCTCATCGCGCTGTGCCGAAAGACGCGGGCCGATGGACTCCATCCGCGTGATGCCGATCAGAACGTTGGTCGCTTCCTGCAGCTTCCGCGGACTGCTGAGGCTGTCCGGGTCTTCCGTGTATTCGTTGATCTGCTCAAACAGTTGAACCCTGTCGCGTGACCGGCTGACACCTTGCTGTGCAAAGGCAAGAGTTGAGTCGAGTTCCAGTATCTCTTCGTACGTGGACGCCGCCTCTTCCCATTGCTCCGCCCGTTCCTGCCGCCCTGCCAATGCTTCGAGTTCCTGTATCGACTGCAGGCGCAGCGCCTGGTCCACCTGCAGCAGCCCGTCAGCGGGCTCCGGTGAGCCGGGCCGAATCTCATTCGCACGACGGAACGCCGCACGCGCGGTCAGGTAGTCACTGTCAGCCAGCGCGGCGATGCCCTCGCTCATGCGGCTCTCGAACTCCATCTGCCGGATCGTTGCGTCGACTCTCGCCAGGCCGTCGACGGCCGGCTGCCATTCGGGATCGAGGTCCACAGCCTCGGCGAAACTGCGTCGTGCCGCATTCATCTCGAGGGTTTTTTCATATTCGATACCCTGCTCGATAAGGCTAAGCACCGTTTCGAGATTTTGTGCTCGCCTCAACCCGTCGCGAGCCGCCGTGCTATTCTGGCTCATCGCGACGGCAAGCTCGAAGCTATCGATGGCCTCGGACGAGTTGGCTGCGACCAGCGCGGCCTCGCCATCCGACATCGCCTTGTCGAATACCTTGTCGGCTTCGTCGAGCAGCGGATCGACGAGTGTTATCGCTTCCTGGTACCTGGCCGTCGCAGCTGCGTAATCGCGCAAGAGATACGCCGCATCACCCGCCTCGTAGGCCGCCTGCGCGCGTTTGTACGGTAGCCCACCCCAGCGTGGCACTGCCCTGTCTTCGAGCACTTCGAGCTTTGCCAGTAGCTGGCCGAGCACCTCCTCGGTTGCGGCCCTCGCTTGAACACGCTCATCACGGCGGCTGAGCTCGTCCTCAGGTGACTCGGGCGCTGCTGGAGTCTCGGTTTCGGTTTCAGGGCGTTCATCGGCCGGCCCTTTTGCAACGGGAAACGCCGCGGGTTGTTCTGCGGGCGGCTGGACGGCCTTGGGCAGAAAGAAGACGACGCCAAGCAGCAATGCCACCAGTACAACGAGACTGCCTGCGAGAACGGCGGGCCTGATGCCGTCTGATCGCGGAACGGGCTTCGCAGATGTTGGCGGCGTCGCGGCTGTCGACCGGGAACGCGGCTGGATGCTGCTCGGTGCAATGCCCGTATCCGGATTCGTCTTGCCAGATAGGTACCGGCTCGGGACCGGCCCGGCCGCGAATCCGGCCGCGCTCAGTGCGTCGACGATCTCGGCAGCGCTTGGGCGCATCGCTGGTTCCTTCGACAGCATGCGCATGACAAGCGCTGCCAGGCCCGGCGGCCAATCGCCGGCCGACAACGAATCGACGTCGGCGGGCTGCCGGCTGCGAATGTCGTCCGCGGTATTCGTCGACGAATAAGGTGACGAACCGGTGGCGAGCTCATAGATCAGACCACCAAGGGCGAAAATGTCGTCCGCCGGCACGGGCGCGTGACCGTCAAGCAGCTGCGGGCTGCTAGCGATCAGCGAACCGCCGCCGATGTCGTCGGCAGACGTTGCGGCGACACCGAAATCAATCAGGAATGGGACGCCGTTGCCGTCCAGGAGAACGTTGCTGGCTTTCAGGTCCCTGTGCACGACATCGCGACCGTGCGCATATCGCAGGGCGTCGGCGACGGCGGCGATCGCAGGGAGAAAATCGGCGGGCGCTGCGCCTGCCAGAACGCCGAGGTCCGGACCGTCCAGGTATTGCTGGCTGTAGAAGACCGTATCGTCGACGTCGCTGAACTCGAACACACGCACGATGTGCGCATGGACGAGCCGCAGGCTCATCTGCCACTCGCGCTTCAGGACATCGCGATTGGAGGGATCGACCAGGATTTTCAGCGCCACCGATGCGCGCGTCATGCGATCAGACGCCAGCCAGGTCTCGGTTAGCGTTCCCGCACCCAGCCGGCGCTTCAACGTATAGCGATTGGCAAGTACGTTGCCGCTGGTCAGGTCACGCATGGGTTTTGGACAGGCTTAGCCTGCAGGATCGGACGAACGGGCCGGAGATCCCACATCTACGGATTCAGAAAAACCGGTCTCAGCTTCATAGATATTACGAAGCAGCCGCCGCCAGTCTTCGTACTGTGATGCCGCGGTTCCGGTCAGACGCCGCTGTTCTCCCTGGACCTCGATCACCATCGGTGCCGCTTCCGAGCCGAAGGACTCGGAAAGCTCCTTGATCGCCTCAACATGCATCTTGGCCTCTTTGCGGCGCGTAAAGCCCGCAAAGATCGTTTCGACACCCTGGTTGATGCCAATGTGCTGGATGCTGCGCTGCATCCTTCGTTTCGAACTGCTGGAGGAATCCGTATCCATAGCGACGGAGCCTGCCAGCACGGCAACGCCCATCAACGTCTGCAGAGTTGCCGAGCGTTTGACCTGCCGGTAGTTGACCGATTCTTCACGGGAGGTCTTGCGCCAGTCGTGATAGGGAATCGCGATCCCGTAGTAGAAGTTCGCGTAGTGCTCATTGAGCGTATCGACGACGAGCCGGTCACGCTCCCGAATCTGCCTCAGACGATCGACGGCCGGGTCGTTCTCAGCCGGTAGCCGGACAACGGACGTTATGCCGTTCTCGTTGGTCTCGAGGTAGTCGGAATACGCCAGTGGCGACATATCCTTGAAGAACTTGAGCTCGGATACCTGACGGATGCGCTGCACATCTCCGGGTTCGATCTGAGTCACGTATGCGTAGATGTCGTTCGCGATGTCGTTAAAGACCTTCTGGTACGGATCCTGGCGACGGTCACGATTCGGTGAGTAGGAAGAGACACCGGTTTGTGTCTCGTATTTGCGCGTGTACCAGGTCTCGCCCTTCGCATCTTCGACAGTGATATCGATGCTGACGAACTCGCCATCGGACTCCTCGATCTGCCCGCTGACTGTGATGTCGGTGAAAGCTTCACGCGACGGGATCACGCGAACGGCGCCCCAGTGGCCGGTACCCTGCAGCGTCTGTTTCAGGTGATAGGGAATGTACCGGGCCTCGGCATTCCGAATCTCGCTGTAGACACCAGAGTCCTCCGGATCGTTCGAGTCGGGCACGCCCGCGTCGAATTCGACGATTCCGATATCCAGCAATAATGACTCTTCGACCGGGCTGCTGGCGACCTGCAGCTCGGTTTCTTCCGCCTTTATGACTTCATTAACACTACATCCTGCGGCGCTTACGGAAATGCATCCAACAGCGACCAGAACTTTGCACCGTCTAAGCAAGTTGCCTCCTACAGACCTTTATACTTCCTATACTCTTCCCAAAGCCGCTCTCGCAGCTCAGGATCCTCTTCAGCAAGCGCCACTTCGCGAAGCTGCCTCGCGACGATATCGTCATCAATAATGATCGGGATATCTTCAGGAGTACGTTCACGTATTTCCTCTTGTGTCATGCCGGCTGTGGACGCCTCTCGCGGCGCCTGCGGGGGGTTGGCAACCGCCACCGAACCACCGGCACCGCCACCTTGCTCACCGAGGCTGATGCCGCCGGCACCCGAGCCGCCTTCACCGCCACCGCCGAAACCTTCGGTGTTTCGGCCAACCGACGTGACCTCGCGTTGTTCTTCCATCAGCACTTCGTCAAAGCCGCCGATGGATTCTTCCAGTTCACGGCCGAGGCGCTCTGCGCGTTCCGCGTCCGATTCACCCGGGAACTCTCCGACGCCGCCAGCACCGCCGGTACCCAGCGTACCGCCGCCGGAGCCTTCACCGCCCGATTCTCCACCGTCGGCACCGGAACCGCCGCCTTCGCCGCTGGCCGACGCTTCGGCATCGCTGTCGGCACTGCCGCCACCGCCGCCGAGACATTCTCCGGCCTGGCCCATGCCGCCGACGCCACCGGGCAGCACACCGGTGTCGCCACAATCACTCTTGCTGTCGCCGTCTCCATCGGCGTCACCGTCGGCATCGCCTTCTCCAGACTCGCCGTCACCGCCTTCGCCGGCACCGCCGCCTCCAGGCATCGGGAAACCGTCAGGTAATCCGACCTGCGGGAACTGGCCGACGCCGCCACTCGAGCCACCGCTCGAACCACCTGACGAAGAGCCGGAACTGCCGCCGCTGGAACCCCCACTGGAGCCGCCGCTCGAACCACCGGACATGCCGCCGCTCGACCCTCCCGATGAGCCTCCGCTGGATCCGCCTGACGAACCGCCGCTGGAACCTCCACTGGATCCCCCGCTCGGTGGGCTGGAACCGCCGCTGGAACCACCACTGGGCGGGCTCTGCGAACCGCCGGACGAGCCGCCGCCGCTGGGCGATGGCGGGGTGGGTAAACCACCGGATGGCGGGCTCATGCCGCCTCCGCCGGGTGGCGTGATGACCGGGGTCGTTTTGCAGCCTGCCGCAAATAACGCGGCGAAAACCAGGGTACTCGCAAGCGCGGGTAGTTTTCCGACGTGCTTGTTCGTGTCTGTCATGATTGCGTGCCTCTGAGGGCGCCGGACCGAGCCGGCGAGCGTTAGTCGACGTAACCTCTTGGAGTCTGCTAAGAATCAATCAGTTCCGTTGATTTAACGTAAAACGGCCCACCCGGTCCTCTGGTTGACCTCACTTGACCATAAACCGAGGCCGATGCTCGATCAATAGCAATCACGTAACAATGCGTTGCAACGATGAACAACCGTTCAGGTTCGTTTGCTGTCCTTTTTGTGCTTGCGAAAAAGGATTATTGACAGGTCATCCGGCTTGCTGGGCAAACCCGTTGCGGCGTCCCGCATCCGACCCTGCGCCACCGCTGTCAGGCGTTCGAGCGCGGTGTCCAGCGGTCCGGTCCTCACGAGGTCAATCACCTCGTTCCGGAACAGGTTGTCTGTCAGGCCATCACTGGCGATCAGTAACGTATCGAGCGGACTGAGTTTCAGCTCGCCACCGACGTCTATCGTCATATCGACAGAGCCAACGAAATTCGACACCAGGTGCCTGTCAGGGTGATACAGCGCGACTTCCTCATCGAGGTAGCCCGCTTCGACGGCGAGGCCGGTCGGGGAATGCGGAATCGTATACAGCTTCAGCTTGCCGCGCTGACCGGTCACCAGCGCTTCGGAATCCCCGACCTGGAAAGCACGGATCCGATTGTCCTCGATTGTGACGATGGTCAGCGTCGTTGCCGAGCCGTTGAGCATGCTCAGGACCGCCTGGTTCGCCTTCTCGATCGATCGCATGACCGCGCCTAACAGCGTTTCTTCTTCGCTATTGGCGACGGAATACAGGAACGTCTCCACGGCCGTCTGGGAGGCTTTCTTGCCAGCCGGCATGCCGCCGGCGCCGTCCGCCAGGGCCAGCACCGCTGAATCTTCCCCGACTCGCAATACGCCGACGGTATCCTCGTTGACGGTGAGTTTGTCAGGCGCGCGGGCCGTGTACGCGACGATATCGCCACCTGCCATGTCGAAGCGACGCGTCTCCGCGGTCTCGGTTTCCATCAGGATGCTGGGGTTAGATGGCATGGGACACGACGTCGTGAAACGTCACGCTAGCGCAACGGTTCCCGGCACCAGGCGCAGAATTTCCAGTATTTGCGACTGACGCCCCAGCCGCAGGCCGTGCATTTGTCTCTTGTCCGCTTCAGCTTCCATTTGTGCTTCACCTTTCTCCTGCACCACGGACAGTACCGCATAAAAGGCATCAGAAGGCCGCCGCAGTCCGGGTTTTCGCACTTTGCCGTGTAGCGCTTGTCCGGGTACCGGCGCGACGTTTCGGGCTCGAATCCCGGGCCGTAACACCACGAACAGTAGTCCCAGTCGTTCTTGACGCCACGTTCACAGCGGGGACAGCTCGACGCGAAATCGGACGTCGTGCCTTGCGTCGGGCTGTCGATGCCGCACCAGGGACAGGCTTGCATGCTCTCGGAGACCGGTCCTTCGCAGCGACGACAGCGGTGCCGGGTCTGCAGTTGCTGCTTGAATTCCGTCTGGAAATCCCGCCAGGCCGACTCGGGCCTCGAGCTGCCGGCCGATTTCCCGGAGGAAGCCGCCTTTTGCCGTCTCGCCTGCAGCTGCAGGCTGTCGAACGCAGCATGCATTTGCATTGCATCGCGGAAACGATCCTTCGGATCGAGCTGGATGGCCTTCTTCAGAATGTCGATCATTTCGGGCCGAACACGAGTCCGGAGCCGATCGAAACCCTCGAGTGGCCATTCGAACGGCCACTCGGGCAGCTTGCCGGACAGCAATCGGTAGATGACGAGCCCGAGCGAGAATACGTCGGACTGGAACATCGGGCGGCCCATCGCCTGCTCGGGCGCAATGTAGTCGATCGTGCCCGACCCGGATGCCTTGATCGTACGAAGACTCAACTTGGCGAAGCCGAAGTCGGTCAGCTTCAGCCGGTTGTTGTCGAAGAGAATGAAATTTTCCGGCTTGATGTCGCAATGGATAATCTTCTGTTCATGCGCAAAAGCCACCGCCGCCAGCGCCTGGCCGGACAGGTCCATCGCCCTCGCGGTCGACATTCGCCGTTCGATCCGGTCGCCGAGAGATTCGAGACCGAGTTCCATGGCAATGACGAAATTGTCGTCGATATAGCTCGCGTTGATAACAGACAAGATGTTCGGGTGCCGGAGTTTGACGGCCACCTTGACCTCGTGCATGAATTCTTCGTCGCTGACCAGATCGCCGGCGCGGGGAATCTTGAGTGCGACGCGTTGCCTGTGAATAGAGTCGTAGGCACGGTAGACATCCGCCAGCGGGCCGGAGGCGATGCGCCCCTCGATCTTGTATTTGTCCAGTCTTTGCCTGGCTCGTAGCAATGTCGGCAACCCAGCTTTGTTTGCGGCAGCGACGCATGATTGTGCGGACGACTCAGTCAGTCAAGTAAAACAAAACTGTCATCGGATCTTCCGATTTTCTTAACGAGTCTCGACAACAATTTCGGCCGTGCCCAGAACGAAGATCAGGCAATGAATCACTGGATACCTCGGCAAGCCATTCGAACTGCGTCGGCGCGGCACGGGCTCAGCCCGTGGGACGAGAAACACAGGCTGTCGGCGCGGCCGAAGCTTGAATCAACCTCTGTTTCCAGCAATCGCGTCCCGGAGCGTCCGCTCGCGTGGCCGGATGTCAGGTGGTGCTGCTCGTCCGGCGAACCGCGTCATCCCAGCCCGCCAGCAGCGCCTGCCGACGCTGATCGTCCATATCGGGCTCAAAGAGACGATCCCGCTGCCACAGCGCCTCAAGGTCCTCCATACGTTTGACGAGTCCCGAGCGATAAGCGGCGAGACAGGCGGCGCCGAGCACCGTCGACTCGACGTTCGTTGGACGTTCCACCGGGATATCCAGGATGTCAGCGAGGAACTGCAGGAACCAGTTGTTCGCAACCATGCCACCGTCCACGCGAATGACCTTGGGCATGACGCCGTCCTCGGCCATAGCGCGGACAAGGTCCCGGGTCTGGTAGGCGACGGCCTGCAAGGTCGCGGTAATCAGCTGGTTCCTGCCGCTCCCGCGACTCAGGCCGTACACAGCGCCGCGCGCGTGGGGATCCCAGTAGGGCGCACCGAGCCCGGCGAACGCCGGCACGACAACCACGTCGTCGACGATCCCCGTCTGCTCTGCGATCTGCTCCGTCTGGGGCGCGTTGTCGACGATTTGAAGTTCGTCGCGTAACCACTGGATCGCCGACCCGGCGACGAACACACTGCCCTCGAGCCCGTAGGTTGTCTTGCCGTCTATGCGACTGGCGATGGTTGTCAGGAGCTGGTTATGGGACGGCCGGGCCTCGGTACCGGTATTGGCAATGACGAAACACCCGGTGCCGTAGGTGCTCTTTGTGACGCCCTCCGCGAACCCGGCCTGCCCGATCAACGCCGCTTGCTGGTCGCCCGCGATTCCGCTGATCGGTATCGGCGCATCAAACAGATCGGAGCGCGTTTCACCGAAGTCGTCCGCGCAGTCGCGCACCGCGGGCATCATCGACATCGGTATCGAGAAGAGCTCGAGCAGCGACTCGTCCCAGCACTCGTCGTGGATGTTGAACAACAGCGTCCGAGACGCGTTGCTGATATCGGTCGCGTGCACGGCGCCGTCGGTCAGTCGCCAGAGCAGGAAACAGTCCACCGTGCCGAACGCCAGCTGCCCTTGCTCCGCCAGCTCACGCGCGCCGTCGACGTTGTCGAGTATCCACGCGACCTTCGTGGCCGAGAAATACGGATCCAGCTTGAGGCCCGTGCGGCGAGTAACGTCCGCCTCATGGCCGTCAGCGCGCAACCGCTCGCACAGATCGGCCGTCCGCCGGTCTTGCCAGACGATGGCCTTGTGAATGCAGGCACCGGTATCCCGGCGCCAGACGAGCGTGGTCTCTCGCTGATTGGTGATACCAATTGCGGCGACATCGCCTGCGCCAATGCCGGCCTTCTGCATCGCGTCGCCACTGACGGATCGTACGGAGGACCATATTTCCTCGGGGTCGTGCTCGACCCATCCGGGCGACGGATAGAACTGCTCGAATTCCTGCTGCGCGCTGGCGACCGGGCTCAGGTCACTGTCGAAAATAACCGTTCGGCTGCTGCTGGTGCCCTGGTCGATGGCGAGAATGTATGCGCTCATAGGTTCATCCTTATCTCTAACGCGTGTAGACAGCCGCAAGCGGCGTCCTGATACCGATACGTCGTCCGGCCCGGTCCGGCAAGTCTTTGCTCTGCTGTTTCTTGAAGACTGTCTCTATTCTGTTTAGCACATCGTCGGGCCAGTTCGATACGCGACGGGTACTGAGATCGACGTGCAGGTTCATCCACTCCGAGGTCGCCGCAAGGAAGCCGTCTTCGGCGTGGTACATACGCAAGAACTGGTGTATCCGCTTCTGATCGTATGCGAGTAGCTGCGTCGTGATGACTATCGGCTCTGCCGCGCGCAGCTCGCGCAGGTATTCGATGTGCGATTCGACGGCGAATGTCGACAGCCTGCGATCGCGGATATAGTCCTGCGTTATTCCAAGCTGATGCCAGAGCCCGTCAATTGCCAGGTCAAA
>JASJCQ010000038.1 GCA_030065915.1 Woeseiaceae bacterium | reverse complement strand
AGAAAGTCGCCCTCGGTGAAGTTCTGCATGAACCAGCTGGCCCTGACAATCGTAAACTCCAGGCCTGATGTGCGTAGGATGTCCTCGCAGGCGTAGCCTTCCTCGTCGTGCCCGGCGCTGAGGTGGCAATTAGCAAGTTTGTCGAAATGGCCCGTACCAAGGGCGTTCGACGTGCGGTGCTCCTGTCAGGCCGCGGCGAAGAGGAAGGCTACGCCTGCGAGGACATCCTACGCACATCAGGCCTGGAGTTTACGATTGTCAGGGCCAGCTGGTTCATGCAGAACTTCACCGAGGGCGACTTTCTCCCGATGATCCACGATGGTGTTGTTGCCGTTCCCGCTCGCGACATCGCGGAGCCGTTTGTTGACGTTAACGACATCGCTGACGTTGTCGTAGCGGCGTTGACCGAGGACGGTCACGCCGGCGAGCTCTACGAAGTCACGGGGCCGCGCTCGATTACGTTTGCCGAGCTTGCAGACGAGATATCGAAGGCGACCGGTCGTGACATCCCGTTTATCAGGGTTTCGAGACAAGAGTTCTCGGAGGTGCTGGCAGCGGCCGGTGCGCCGGAGATCATTGTCTGGCTGATGGACTACCTGTTCGGCACCGTACTCGACGGCCGCAATCAGCAGGTTGGTGACGGTGTGCAACGAGCGCTCGGTCGAGAGGCAGCAGACTTTAGAGATTTCGCCAAGCGGGCTGCAGATCGCGGCGTATGGGGCCCTGCGGCCGAGGACGCGGCTGCGTGAATGGGCTGGCAGCAGCGGATTGGCTTCTCTTGCACAGCCAATCCGCTCTTTCCCTCGCAATTGGCACGGTCAACGGAAACAACCGAATCGCTTAAGCCGGCTCAAACTACCAATAGAAGGTCGGTACCCGCCAAAAGGCCAACAACCTGTGTTTGTTCTCAGGCAGAATTCCGGCAAGCTTCTCCAAATCCCTGTAAACGGCAAACCAACTCAATGGCTCCAGTCCCTATTGCCCGCAAGCTGCTTCCGTTGCTCCTTTTGTTGCTCTCAGGTTGCGCGTCGGTCCCATTGGATCTGCCGAAACAGGCATCCGAAGCGCTGGCGGACAACTCAGCAACGGAATTCGGCAAGTCGATGGCGGGCTGGGCGGAGTTGCATGGCTCGGCGTCCGGCTTTTACCCGTTTGTGGACGGTCTCGACGCGCTCGGCGCTCGCCTCGAGATGGCGAATCGGGCCGAGAGCACGATCGATCTACAGTACTTCCTGATGAAGGACGACGCAGCCGGTGAGCTGATCTCCGATGCCCTCTGGCGGGCGGCCGAGCGTGGCGTCCGGGTTCGCTTTCTGCTCGACGACGTCTTCACGACTGCGCCGGACAGCGGCCTCCTGAAGCTCAACGCGCATCCGAATATTGAGGTCCGGTTGTTCAACCCGATCTCGCGTCGCGGACTGCACGCGCTGAATTTCCTCGGGCATTTTCGGCGCGCTAACCGACGAATGCACAACAAGTCATTCACCGTGGACAACGCCGTGGGCATCGTCGGCGGACGCAATATTGCCGACGAGTACTATCAGCTCAAGGACGACTCTGTCTTCGCCGACTTCGATGTGTTGGCCGTCGGGCCCGTAATCAGACAGGTCTCCGACTCCTTCGACCAATACTGGAATCACCAGCTTGCTATTCCGATGGAGCAGATCGCCGCGAATAAAAAAGACGATGACGCTCTAGATCAGCTGACCGGGATACCGTTATCGGAGCGTACATCGCGAATCTACGCGGACGCGATCGGCACGGACCTGGTCCGGCGCTTGTCGTCGGGCGAAGAGCCGCTGTTCGTCGCCGACGCGCGCGTCATCGCGGATGATCCGGGCAAGCTTCAGCGGGCCGTTGGCGACGACAACAAGCAGCTCGCGACCGAGCTGGGTCGGATTCTCAGCGACGCTGAATCAGAACTCATCTTCATCACCCCGTATTACGTTCCGGGCAAACGAGGCATCGAATTCAACCGGAATATCACCGATAAAGGCGTACGGATTGTCATGGTGACCAACTCGCTGGCGTCGACCAACCATATTCCGGTGCATTCGGCTTACTCCAGCTACAGACGGCGCATCGTCGATTCCGGTGTCGAGCTCTACGAGGTCAGGGCAAACGCCGGTAAGGAAGCGACGCAGGGGCAGGGGCCGGAACATCTGACCCTGCATACGAAGCTGATCGTCATCGACAGGAAATCTGTTTTCGTCGGTTCACTCAATCTCGATCCCAGGTCAATCGACATCAACGCCGAGATGGGTCTGTTGATCGAATCGCCGGAGCTTGCCACCAGGATTGCCGACGGACTACCGACGGCGTTGGAGAACACCGCCTATCGTGTCGTAGCGAACGACGGCAAGACGATGGAATGGCATGCGACGATCGACGGGAAACCCGTCGTCGAGCCGAATGAACCTCTGTCGGGGCGCTGGCGTCGCTTCAAAGCCTGGTTCTTGAGAATCGCGCCGGAGGGGCAGCTCTGACGTCAATCCGCGGTTGTGGGTTTGTTGCCTCTTGCCGGAACATGCCCCACACTGATCGTCCCTGATTCTCCTCCGCATTCAAATACAGGTGTCGCTATGGATTCTGCACGACGACTGACCGGTCTTCTCGTATTTGCGTTGTTCCTTAATGGCTGCGCGACGTCACCTACCGTTTTCACCGACCACGATCCAGAGCAGTCATTCGACGACTACAAGGTCTTTGCCTGGGTGGGTGAGAACCCGATGATCAATACCGGCGACCGTCCCGTGTCACCGCTGAATGCGAGCCGGCTGCAGAGTGCGATCAAGTCCGAACTGGAGCGCAAAGGGTACACATACACCGAAGACGCCGAGCAGGCAGACTTTGCCGTGTCGTTCACGGTAGGCGCCCGTGACAAGATGGATGTTCGCGAACGCGAGGTACTCGACTACTACGGGCCAAACTGGCGTTGGGGATACCCCTACCACTACGGCATGGTCGCACCGATCGTCGTACCTCGTACTGAGGTCACCGTGCGTGAGTACGTCGAGGGCAGCCTTGCAATCGACATCTTCGACGTCAAGCGCCGGAGCCCGGTCTGGCACGCCGACGCGTCGAAGCGGCTCAACAGCAGGGACCTCAAAGAAAACACCACGGAGAAGATCAACGAGGCGGTCGCCATGATCCTCTCGACTTTCCCGCCGCAGTAGCAGTACGCCGCAGCGCGCCCACTAATCAATTTCATAGCACGGAGAGTCCGCATGTTCGGATCAAGGTCCATTCAAAAGACCTGCCTGCTGCTGGCAGCGAGCTGTCTTTGGCTATCCTGCGATGCTTTGGCAGACAGCTACCGAAAGCTCTTTGCCGACGCTGAGCCGTCCGTCGTAACCGTCTACACGGTGTCACGCAACGCCGCCCCGGAGTCGCCCACGGGCTCAGTTTCTCAATCGGGCATCGGTTCCGGCTTCCTGGTAGATGACGAGGGCTACGTAATGACGGCGGCGCATGTGATCCAGACGGCTGATCTCGTGCAGGTCGAGTTCGCCGATGGCTGGAGTTCGACCGCCGCCATCATTTACTCCGACCCGGCCAAGGATGTGGCGCTGTTGAAGCTGGATAAGCTGCCTGAGAACCCCCGCCCGGCGAGACTGGGTGATTCTGACAGGGTGCAGACCGGCGACGAGGTCTTCGTCATCGGTGCGCCGCTCGGGTTGAGCTACACGTTGACGGTGGGCCACATATCGGGCCGGCGCGGATACGACGACGCGATGATGCGAGGTATACAGGCCGAAACTTTCCAGACGGACGCGGCCATCAACCAGGGCAACTCGGGCGGTCCGTTGTTTAACAAGCGCGGGGAAGTGATCGGCATTGTCAGCCACATACGGTCGCGGTCCGGTGGCTCCGACGGACTGGGTTTCGCCGTGACGATCAACGACGCGGTGGATACGCTGATGGCGGAGAATTCCCAATGGACGGGAATGACGGGGATCCTGCTGACCGGCGACCTGGCCAAAGCGCTGAATGTCCCGCAACCCTACAGCTTCCTGGTGCAACGCACGGCATTGAACTCCCCGAGCTCGAAGATCGGATTGAGGTCCAGCAATGTCCCGGTCACGATTGCTGGCCAGGATTTGTTGATCGGCGGCGACATCATCCTTGCCGTAAACGGTATCGAGATATCGCCCGAGTTTGATGCGCAGTTCCGTCAGCAGCGCGACGCGATGGAGCCGGGCGACGAGATTGCCCTTAAGGTCTTGCGTTCCGGCAAGACCATCACGTTGTCATCGTCGCTGCGCTAGCAGGCCGTCAGTCGAGCTCGATCCCTATCCCCAACGCGTAGGTCAGGTCGGTCTTCTCGTTGCCAGTTGCCGGGTCCGATTCCCAGTTCCAGTCGATCTGCGCGTTCAGGTAGATGTCACCCCAGACGTCCCAACGGATGCCGGTCGTCGTATCCGCAATCTGGTTCGAACGGCCCGTGAGGTACACCGTCAGGCTGTGGTCGTGGAAGACTTCCATGTCGCTCATTACGTCGCGACGATAAGTCAGGTTCCACTGCGCGGTCGATGAGTCGTTTGTGAAACCGGCGATGTTCTCGCGAACGCCGATCGCGGCCAGCGTGACTTCGAGTAGCCGATCGGCATCTTCGAAGACCTGGTAACCGAAGCCAACGCCGGTCGTGAAGCGATCAGTCAGTTGCCGGATCGGGTCCCGTTCGTAGCCGATGCCGGAACCGAGGAACCAGCGATCAGTGAAGAACCAGCTGTAGAGGTAGTTGCTGTTGTACTGCTCCTTGGTGACTAGCCCGTCCTGCTCCTTTCTGTCGAAACGCAGGTCCACCTGGTGGCGATGATCACCAAACTTGAAGCTCCCGGCGCCCTGCCACAAGAAGTCGTTGGTTTCCGTGTTACCGCGCGACCCACCGAGTGACAGGTCAGAACGTGTTTTCCATTCGAAGTGCTTCTCGGGTTCCTCCAGCTCTTCGATATCGGCTATGGCTAATGGCACAGTTGCCGTCTCATTGATCAGCGCCATGCCGCCAGACTCGTCCTGTCCGAATCGGCCGGTCAATTCCGTGTCGTCGCGCAGTTCGATCTCGAAGTCTCCATCGGTTTCGATGCGTTCGACGAATTCCAGTTTGACGGCGAACTCGTCGGCATAGTCAGACTCGATGAACAGCTCACCGTCCCAGATTCGCTTGACCGATCCGGTGATACGGTCACCGTTTTGCATGTAGAGCACGTCAGCACTCGCCGTTAGGGCGAACACCAGGAGAGCGCAAGCAACACACGCGGTTGATAGTTTTCTTCTCATCGGTCCACTCGCTGCCCCTCGAGGAGCTGACTGTTCGGACGCAGCCGCCAGCTGAGCGGCTATCGGGTCAAAAGGTATTCCGCCACCGCCTGGTAGGCTGACAGTGACGTCGGGTCAATGTTTGCATTCTTGGCCGTCGGGAAGGATGCGAAGCGAACAAGCACCATGTCCGCCTTTGGATCAACGTAAATCGTCTGGCCATAAACGCCGCGAGCCGCAAAGGCCCCGTGATCGTTGTGCATCAGCCACCACATGCTGCGGTAGCTGCCGCCTTCGAGCGTCGTATATCCCGCCTTCGCGAATGCTTCTCTGCTGGCGCCCTTGCGAATGTTGGCGACGACGTCCGAACTGAACAGCCGCTCGCCGTTGATCTCGCCTTCGTTTAGCATCAGCAGGCCGACGCGTCCAAGATCCCGCAATCCGGCACTCA
>JASJCQ010000001.1 GCA_030065915.1 Woeseiaceae bacterium | reverse complement strand
CAGGAGGCGCCCGCAGGGCGAGGAGCCCAGCGACGAGTCACCGATGGCGAAGCGATCAGGACGCCGACGCAGGAGGCGCCCGCAGGGCGAGGAGCCCAGCGACGAGTCAATCCCGTCCACTCCGCCACTGAAAAATGCCCGATCGCCGCAAGGCGACCGGGCTTTTTTGTGCCGGCGTCTCGTTGAGGATGTCCATTCCGGTCATTGCCCTGGTGATCTGCGACAGCCATCCTGGATCAAGATGGGTTTTCGACGGGTGCCGAAGCGGACATAAAGTGCTGCAATTGCCCGCACATATTGGACTCAGCGGCTGGCTCAGATAGAATTCCCCGCCTTACCCGCGGGCTACGCGCCCCCAATCAGCTAGAACTGTCTCCTCTTATGCTTACTCAAATCAGAGAAAAAATTACGGGTCCCGTCGCCTGGATCTTCCTCGGCGTCATTGGCGCCTCGTTCGTATTCGTCGGCGTCGGCTTTAATACAAGCTTTATCGGCTCGGACTATGCTGCCAAGGTGAACGGCGAAGAAATCCCCGTCGGCTACTTCGAAACCCAGTATCGCGACTTCATCGCCGAGAACCCGCAGTTTGCGGACGTGGGCGACACGTTTCGCTTACAGATTCGTCGACAGTTGCTCGACCGGACCATCCGTGAGGTGCTGATCGATGAGTACCTGAACGACATGGGTTACGCGGTCGGCGACGAGCGACTGGCACAGATCATCCAGGAGATTCCAGAGTTTCAGACGGACGGTGTCTTCAACATGGAGACCTACCGGTCGTTCCTCGGACTCCAGGGGCTTGATCCGACACAGTTTGAGCGCATCCAGCGTCAACGCATTCGCGAGCAGCAGCTGAGCCTCGCCATCGGTGCGTCAGCCTTGGTCTCGCCGGCCGAGTATCGGCGCTACCTGAACCTGATCGCCGAGCAACGCGTAGTTACGCTCGTCGAGCTGACGGCTGACATGGTCGACGAGACCATCGAGGTCAGCGAGGAAGAGATCGCGTCGTTCTACGACGAGAACGCGTCGTTGTACCAGCAGCCTGAGTCGGCTGATATCGAATACATCCTGATCGATCGCGACACCATTTCGGAGCGTGTCCAGATTACCGAGAGTGAGCTTACGGAGTACTACGAACAGGAAAAGAGCCGCTACCTGCAGGACGAGCAACGGCAGGCGCGTCACATTCTGATCCTCACCGATGACGACGAGGCTGCAGCGCTTGAGGCAGCCGAAGCGCTGGCTGCGCGGGCGAAGGCGGGCGAGCCGTTCGAAGACCTCGCACGGAGCAACTCAATGGACGGCGGTACCGCCAGCAATGGCGGCGACCTCGGCGTCCTTACGCGAACCCAGCTGCCGGGCGAGTTAGGCGCGGCGATTTTTTCTATGGAAGAGGGCCGTATCGAGGGCCCGATCCAGACGGAGTTCGGATTTCACGTGGTTCGCCTTGACCGCATCCTGGAGCAGGGCCCGTTGCCGCTGGAACAGGTGCGTGGTGACCTCTTGGCCGAACTTCAGGACCAGGAGGCAGATGGGGCGTTCATGGCGCTGGAGCGGACGTTGTCAGACGCATTGTTCGATACACCGGACATGGCCGCGATCGCCGCGGCTGGCGGTGTCGAGGTGATGACGCTCGAGGGCTTCACCCGTGATGGCGGCGGCGAACTGGGCAGCAACCAGGTCGCTATCGACACAGTTTTCGACTCGCGCGTTTTGCTGGATGGCGAGATCTCGGATGTCGTCGAACTCGATGCGGATTCGTCGGCACTCTTTAGAGTAGTGCAGTACAACGAGTCGCGCCGAATGCCACTTGAAGAGGTCAGGGACCAGGTCGAGGGCACCCTTCGCGGACAGAAGGTCGAAGACGTGCTGGCTGAACGTGCCGATGCGATCGTCGAGGCGGTCAAGGCGGAAGGCGATCTCGGGGCAGCCGCCGCAGCTGTAGACGCAGAACCGTCCGAGCCTCAGCTCCTGACGCGCGACAATCAGCTGGCCGATCCTTCGGTGGTATTCAGTGTGTTTACATCGCCGAAGCCCACGCCGGAACGGCCGACGATCGCCAAGGTTCGCAACCAGAGCGGCGGATATACGGTCTTCAATGTCGACGCGGTGCTGCCCGGCAGGCCGGAGTCGATTCCTCTCAATGAACGTGACGATGGCAAACTGCTCTTGGCGCAGCAGTCGGGCATCAGCGACTATTCAGCGTTCGTCGAAGCGCTGGTCGAGAGTGCCGACATCATCATCGACGAAGACGTTATTGTCGGTGAGGGCTTGTTACAATAACGAAACCTAGATTCGCGGCCTGACGGTCGTTCAGCGGGGACAAATGCGAAAACTGGCGCTGCACTGGCAGATTCTTATAGCGATCACGCTGGCCGTCATTGCCGGTTACTTCGTCAACGTCAACACGACGGAAGAAACTATGCCGGGCCTCTTCGGCGTTTCTTTCATGAGCGTCTTCGAGTACGTCGGCACCATTTTCCTCAATGCGCTGAAGATGATCATTGTGCCGTTGATTACGTCATCGATCATCGTCGGCGTCGCCGGCATCGGTTCCGGCGGCGACCTGGGCCGGCTTGGCGGCAAGACGCTACTCTTCTATGCGTCGACGACGTTGTTCGCGATTCTCGTCGGCCTGGTCCTCGTCAACGCGGTTGGTCCGGGCTATGTCGATGGCGAACCGGCGAAGGACATCCTTGCGCTGGACGCCGACACCGATGACATCGCTGCGCGCGTCGAGGGTCGCGGTGCGGGCGACGTCGCAGAGATCTTCCTTCGCATGGTGCCGCCGAATATCTTTGCAGCAGCTGCCGAAGGCCAGATGCTCGGCATCATTTTCTTCGCGATCCTTTTTGGTTATTTCATGACCCGGCTCGAGACCGATTATGCCGAGCCGCTGTACAACTTCTGGAATGCCGTGTTCCACGTCATGATGCGTATGACCGAGTGGATCATGCTGTTCGCGCCCATCGGCGTGTTTGGGCTCGTCGCCAAGACCGTGTCCGAAACCGGCTTCGAAGCCGCCGGGCCATTACTGTTGTTCTCCGGCGTCGTGTTGCTAGCGCTCATCGCACACGCCGTCATCACGCTGCCGTTGTTGCTGCGCTTCGTCGGCAACGTCAGGCCCTACAAGACGATGGCGCTAATGTCGCCCGCCTTGTTGACGGCATTCTCGACGGCATCGTCGTCGGCGACGCTGCCGGTCACGATGGACCGCATCGAGGACGAGGTTGGCGTTTCCAACAATGTCTCGAGTTTCGTGCTACCACTCGGTGCGACTGTGAACATGAACGGCACCGCCCTGTACGAATGCGTCGCCGCGATGTTCATCGCACAGGCCTACGGACTCGAACTGACGTTTGGCGTGCAGTTTTCGATCGTCGTGATCGCGCTGCTGACGTCCATCGGCGTGGCCGGCGTGCCGTCAGCATCGCTGGTCGCAATCGCCATCATTCTTGCGGCGATCGGCTTGCCGGTCGAGGCTATCGGTGTCCTGCTGGTGTTTGATCGCGTACTCGACATGGCGCGGACGTCGATCAACATCTGGGGTGATGCGACCTGCGCGACGATCATCGCGCGACTGGCAGGCGAGAAGACTAATGTCGGGGTGGAAGGCCCGGGTAAAGAGTGATGTACCAGCCGGATCCGGTCCTGCAGGCCTAGCTAATGGATTTCGAGGAGCAAAAAGAGCTTTATCGGCGCCTCGAAGCGAAGGACTTCAAGCCGACTCACGTCGCTGAGGTAGGCGTTTACCTGCCCGAGACGTCGAATGTCATTGACTACATCCGCGCTGGCGTTCGAGCCACGCTGGTGGAGCCCGACCCGGTTTCCCTGAAGAAGATACACACGATGTTCGGCGACTCGCCAAACGTCAGCATCGTAGAGGTAGCCGTCTACGATCGGGTCGGCCAGATCACGCTGAGCCAGCGCGATGCATCGACCTTCGTTTCCGACCTGGAAGCCAGTCCCGCGATCGTCAACGATGGCTACCAGCAGTCCGAAGAAGACCAGTTCACCGTGGATTGCACGACGTTCGACCGGATCGACGATGAGTCGATTGACCTGTTAAGCGTCGATACCGAGGGCAGCGAATGGTACGTCCTGGAGACTATGCGCAGCCGTCCGCGCGTGATATCGATCGAGACGCACGGTGCACGCTACGTCAATCCTCACATCGATAAGATCCAGGCGTGGATGCGCGACAATGGTTACGTGATTTTCTATAAGAACCGAACCGACTCGGTGTACGTGCAGCCGGACGCGATCAAGGTCTCTCTGCCTGAACGTATTGGGACACAGATCAAGAGCGCGTGGCTGACTGCACGACGGCTTCGCAAGGAGCTGCAGGCAAGACTAGCCGGTGCTCCGCAATAGCGCCGAGTAAACCGCAGCGTAGTCTTTCGCGGCGGCTGCCCATGAGAAGCCGGCTGCGCGTTGCCGCAGTCGTTCGCCACGCTGCGCGTCGCCCCCGAAAGCTGCGAGCCCATCTTTGAAGGTCTGTGCCATAGCGCCTGCATCGAACGAGTCCCAATAGAAGACATCGTCACCGCCGACCTCAGGGAGACTCGTGAGCGAGGAACTGAAGCAGGGCTTGCCGTAGCTCATCGCCTCAACCAGTGGCAGTCCGAAGCCCTCGTACAGCGACGGGAACAGGAAGGCGGTGCAGTTCGCAAACAGCCAGTTTTTCTCTTCATCGCTGATTTCGCCGCAGACGAAAACGCGACCGGCGAGGCCTTTCTCGGATGCCTTCGTTTCCAGTTGTTCGGCGTAATCGCCTTTTCGATTTCCGGCAATTACCAGGTTGAACCCGGGTACATGCTCAAGCATGTCAACGAGCACGTGGAAGTTTTTCTTCGGACGTACGACGCCTACGGTGAACAGGTAAGGACCGTCCGGAAGAAAGCCGGGCCGGGATTCCTGTTTGGACTCCCCGGTCGGAATGCCGTTGTAGATCACATGAACCGGTTTGTCGCCGAGGTCTAAGTGTTCCTCGATTACCGAACGGGTGTATCGGGAAATGACGCTGATCGCCGCGGCGCCGTCCACGAGGCGCTGGACTTTTTCAAGCCTGCGGGCCGCCTTATCGCCCGACTTTTCGCCAAGGAAGTTAAGGTCGTGAATGGTCAACAGGTAAGGCGTCGATTTCGGCGGAAGCAGGCGGGCATCCTGATGCAGGACATGCCAGAGATCGTACGTGTCGCGCCAGCGCCTGAAATGTCGGCCCATCAAGGTCGGCACTTCGTAGCTAACGCCGGGTGCAATCAGTTCAGGACTTGCCGAAGGCAGAAGAAACACCGGTTCCCAATCATTTGAATTCAATGCCGCGAGTTCGCGGCCAAGATGCAGGGCGACCTGACCAAGCCCGGAATTCGGGGCTCGCAGGCGTTCGAGATCGATCAAGACCCGTTTCACCGGAAGACCCTGACTCGCATAATGGCTGTGCGTCCGTATTCCGCTACTCGTCCTCGAGCGACATTCCCATGATGTTGGCGCCAGCGTCGACGAACACGGTACCACCGGTAATACCGCTTGCGAGGTCCGAGCACAGGAAGGCTGCTGTGTTGCCGACTTCTTCGATAGTGACGGTACGTTTCAACGGCGAAGTCTTCTCGGCATAGGAGAGCATCTTGCGGAAGCCGCCAATGCCGGCGGCGGCAAGCGTCTTGATGGCGCCCGCGGAGATGGCATTGACCCGGATGCCTTTCTCACCGAGATCCGCAGCGAGGAAACGCACGCAGGCCTCGAGACTCGCCTTGGCGAGACCCATGACGTTGTAGCTCGGCACGACCTTTGTCGCAGCGTCGTAGGTCAGCGCGAGAATCGACGCGTCGCGGTTCTCCATCATCGGCAGCGCGGACTTGGCGAGGGCTGCCAGGCTGTACGCCGAGATGTCATGAGAAATTGCATAGCCTTCGCGAGTCACCGACTCGGTGAAGCCGCCCTCGAGCTGGTCACGAGGCGCGAAGCCTACCGAGTGCACGAGCACGTCCAGGCCATCCCAGGACTTGCCGAGCTCGGCGAACACCGCGTCGATTTCTTCATCGCTGGTCACGTCACAAGGAAACAACAGGTTCGTGTCGGCGCCCAGCCGGGTCGCCAGTTTCTCGACGCGCCCCTTGAGCTTGTCATTCTGATAGGTAAAGGCGAGTTCTGCGCCCTCGCGCGCAAATGCCTCCGCGATTCCCGTAGCGATCGAACGATCGCTCGCGACGCCAACGATGAGTGCGCGTTTGCCAGCCATGAATCCCATAGTCCTGCCCTTGATTGTTGTTCTGGTTGGATGGGTATTCTACATGCAGTGAGGCTGGCTTAGGAGATAAGGCGCTGTCGCGGTCGGGGACCGCTCCTGCAAGGGTTGTCGCCGTAGGCGCTGCGCTCGCGAACAAAGGATTGAGATCTGCCTGTCGCGAACATGGTTCGCTCCCACAGGGCATAGAGCCATGCAGGAACGGCCCGCGAACGTGATAAGAAGCACCACCTGCAGGAGCGATCCATGATCGCGAGCGATAGCAGCGGCAAGGAGTGCCGCCAGTGTCAAACAGGCCGCTGCAGCGGCGCTCTGCGCCGCGAAGGATAACTTAAGACGACTGCCGGGTAACGTCTACGTACATCGTCAGCGTCTGCCCCGGGCGCAGGATCTTGTTCTTGTCGAGCTTGTTCCAGCGTGCGATGTCGTTAATCGACACGCGGAAGCGACTGGCGATGACGTAGAGCGAATCGCCGTTCCTGACCTTGTACCTGAGTTTACGGGTCATATTGCCCAACGCGGCATTGGGCGACGTTCGAGGCAATTCCTCGACGTCGGTCCAGACGACCAGTTTGCGGCCCACCGGCAGCGTGTCGCCCGGCGCCATGCCGTTCCATGCTGCAAGCTGCCGCGTGCCGACCTTGTAACGCTGGCTGATCGTCCAGAAGCTCTCGCCGCTGGCCACGATGTGTTCGACGCGACTGCCCTTGCGCTCGCGATTCTGCTTTTTCGCCAGTCGTGCGTCGGCGCTTTTGCTGTAAGCAGCGAGCGGCTTCGTCGCGACCGGTATCAGCAGGTGGTGGCCGGCGCGGATCGTGTTCCCGCGCAGCTGGTTGGCTTCGCGAATCGACGCGACCGTCGTGCTGTACCTCAGCGCGATCCCGCCGATCGTCTCGCCGTTGCCGACCTTGTGGCGCTTCCAGCGAATGCGTTCGTTGACGGGCACGTCAGCAAGTGCCGTTTCGAAGGCTTCTGCGACATCGACCGGCAGCACGAGCCGGTGCGGTCCCTTCGGATCCGTCGCCCAACGGTTGTAGCCGGGGTTGTAGGCGTAAATCGTATCGACGTCGGTGCCGGCCAGCTCCGCGGCAAGCGCGAGATCCAGCTGAGAGCCGATCTCCTTGACGGTGAACTGTGGCGTGTCGGTAATGGTCGGTAGCGTCAGCCCGAACTGCGCCGGGTCCTTGACGATGTCGACCAGCGCGAGCAGCTTGGGCACGTACATGCTGGTCTCGCGCGGCAGTTTCAGGTTCCAGAAGTCATCCGGCTTGCCGGCCTTGCGGTTGCGCTTGACCGAGCGACGCACATTGCCTTCGCCGGAGTTGTACGACGCGATCGCTCTCAGCCAGTCGCCTTCGTTGAACTTATACAGGTACTCGAGATAATCGAGTGCGGCATGCGTCGAGTCGACAATGTCACGGCGACCGTCGTACCACCAGTTCTGCTCGATGCCAAAGCGGCGGGCCGTCCCTGGGATCATTTGCCAGAGACCGGCCGCGCGGCCGTGCGAATAGGCGAATGGATCGAAAGCACTCTCGACGATCGGCAGCAGCGCCAGTTCCATCGGCATGTCCCGTCGTTTCAGTTCGGCGACGATGTACGGCAGGTAGCGCTGGCCGCGTTTGAATACCCGTTCCAGGTAGTCCGGGTTTCGCACGTACCAGTTGCGCTCCAATTCGGTGCGGCGAGTGAGCGGCTCGTTGATTGTGAAGTTGAACCGCAGCGACGTCAGCAGGTCGATTTCCGGCGCGCTTGCGGTCTGCGCGACCAGTTCGGCGTGCCTGGCCTGCGTGGTTGAACTGCCGGACGCGCCCAGCGGTGGCAGGCTGTCGAGCAACCACGGTTCGGACCACGGCCCCGTCCATGTATCCGCCTGGACCGGCTGAGCAGCCGCAAATGCGAACAAAGTGGCAGTCAGGGCCGGGATTCTCTGCAATAATCGTGTTTTGGACATAAGCATCGCCGTATCGTACCGACCGCGACCGCTTGTGCAAGAGAGACAGTTCTCAAGTTTGGCGATTGTTGAGTACCTATGGAGCCGATTAAGCATCCCGCTTATCCACAGACCGCCGCTGACTGGCTGCGGACGCCATTGGGCGCGTCGCTGCTCGAGCAGGAGACGCGACTTGTGCAGGAGGTCATCGAGGACGTGTTCGGTGAGGAATGCCTGCAGCTGGGCGTCTGGGGCGAAACCGCGCAGTTCCTGAAGCTCTCCAGGACCCAGCGCAGCCTGCTCATCGGAGGCCCGGACGACAATACGTCAATCATCGCTGAGCCGCATCGGCTGCCGATAGAATCGGACAGCATCGACTCAGTTCTGCTGCCGCATACGCTGGATTACTCCAAGTACCCGCATGCCGTGCTACGCGAAGTGCACCGAGTGCTGCGAGCCAGCGGCCATCTCGTCATCATGGGCTTTCGCCCTGGCGGGCTGTGGGGACTACGGCGCCTGATTCCCGGCGCAGAGATACCGCCCGGTGCACACGACCTGCTGGCTGATCGGACGCTGCGTGACTGGATGAAGCTCCTGGACATGCGCATCCACGGTGTTACGCGTTATTTCTTCCGCTGGCCGTTGCAGGGCGGTAAGGGACGGTCGGCTCAATGGGAGCGCCGCGGCCGACGTTTCTGGCCGGAGCTGTCCGCCTGTTACCTGATCGCCGCGCAGAAGCGTGTCAGCACGCTGACGCCGGTCCGTCCCACGTGGAAGAAGACCGTCAAAGTCGTCGGGGGTCTCGCAGAGCCCGCGAATCGTAGCTCGTCAAAAATCCGGTTTGACCCTTAAAGCATGAGCGTAGAGATCTACACTGACGGCGCCTGCCGCGGTAACCCGGGGCCGGGTGGGTGGGGCGCGCTGTTGATCGCCGGGCGTCATCGCAAGGAGATGTTCGGCGGCGAGCCGGACACCACGAACAATCGAATGGAACTGACCGCTGTCATCGAGGCGCTCAATGTGCTTAGGGGCAGCCGGTCGGTGATACTGCACACGGATTCGAAGTACGTCAAAGACGGCATCGAGTCGTGGATCGAGAACTGGAAGAAGCGCGGCTGGAAAACGGCGGCGAAGAAGCCGGTCAAGAACCAGGACCTGTGGATGGCGCTGGACGAAGCCCGCGCCCGGCACGATATCGACTGGCGCTGGGTCAAGGGCCATGCGGGTAACGAGGGCAACGAGGAGGCCGACCGGCTGGCCAACCTCGGCATAGACTCGATGCGCTAGAGACTTGCCGCGACCATCGGTTGCGCCCGCAGGTTCCGGCACGGCACTCAACAGGCTCGCCTGTAAGAGCGATCCATGATCGCAGTCTGGCCGATCACCAAATCCGTACCACACGAAGCTGAATTTGCTACGATCTCGATCCATGCGACAAATCGTACTGGATACAGAGACCACGGGACTGTCGGCCGCGCAGGGGCATCGAATCATCGAGATCGGTTGCGTGGAGCTCGTCAACCGCCGCCTGACCGGCCGTGAATGGCATCGCTTCATCAATCCGGAACGCGATATCGACGAAGGTGCGGAACGCGTGCATGGAATCTCGCGCGAGAGCCTCGAGGACAAACCCTACTTCAACGAGATCGCGGACGAGTTCCTGGAGTTCATCCAGGATGCCGAGCTGGTCATTCATAACGCCGACTTCGATGTAGGCTTTCTCGATCACGAGCTGAAGCTGATGCAGCACGTCAAGCCGGCGATCGAGCAGCATGCAGAGGTTCTCGACACGTTGACGATGGCGCGCAAGATGCACCCGGGGCAGCGCAACAGCCTTGATGCGCTGTGCAAGCGTTACGAGGTCGATGCGTCCAAAAGGAATGTGCACGGTGCGTTAATCGATGCCGAGCTGCTGGCTCGCGTTTACCTCGCGATGACCGGTGGCCAGACGGCGTTGCTGTTGGACGAGGACGAGGCCCAGGAATCGTCAGAGGAGGCGACGATCAGCATGGCATCGTCAGGATCACACATGGACCTGGTTGTCGTTAGGGCCAGTAGCGATGAGGCCGGCGCGCACGAGGCTATGCTCGAAAAGCTCCGACAATCAGGCAGCTGCATTTGGGATGATGCGGTAAAGGGCTCCTGATTTCGCCATTCGGGGCGTAAGTGACTAGAATCGACCGGGCTGGCCAGGGCCTGGCCAAGGGTGGGACGCCGGTCTACGGCGTGGTTAGAAAAAAGACAAGCAAACGGGATTAGCTATGGCTCAAACGATGACGCACGCGTTTCGCGAGAACTTTCTCGGGAATTCGCCGACCTGGTACAAGCTGACGATCATCGGATTCCTGGTCGTAAACCCCATCCTGTATTTCACGGTCAGTCCGTTTCTTACCGGTTGGGTGGTTGTCATCCAGTTCATTTTCACACTGGCCATGGCGCTGAAGTGCTATCCGCTGCAGCCTGGTGGACTGATTGCGATTGAGGCGGTCTTGCTTGGGCTTACGACGCCGGAGCACGTTTTCATCGAGGCCGAACACAACTTCTCGGTCATCCTGCTCCTGATGTTCATGGTTGCGGGCATCTACTTCCTGCGCGAGATGCTGCTCTTCACGTTCACGAAGATCCTCCTGGGCGTGCGATCGAAGATCCTGCTGTCGCTGATGTTCTCGTTTACGGCCGCGGTCCTGTCTGCGTTTCTCGACGCGCTGACTGTCACCGCAGTCATAATAACGGTCGCGGTCGGCTTTTACGGCGTCTATCACAAGGTCGCGTCCGGCAAGAAATTCCATCATGAGCATGACCACGGTTCGGATCACGAGGTCATCGAACTGCACAAGGAAGATCTCGAGCAGTTTCGCGCTTTCCTGCGCAGCCTGATGATGCACGGGGCGGTCGGTACCGCGCTCGGTGGTGTGACGACGCTGGTCGGCGAGCCGCAGAACCTGCTGATCGCCGAGGTCATGGATTGGAACTTCCTCGAGTTCTTCCTGAAGATGGCGCACATCTCGATGCCGGTGCTCGTCGTCGGGCTGATTACCTGCGCGGTGCTAGAAGTGACCAAGATATTCGGTTACGGCACGCAACTCTCCAGCAAGGTCCGCGAGGTCCTCGAACTGTATGACGCCGAAATGACCGAGAAGCGTACGAAGAAGGAGTCGACGATCATTGCGGCGCAGGCCTTTGTCGCGCTCTTGCTGGTCGTAGCGCTTGCCACGCATGCCGCCGAGCCCGGCATCGTGGGCCTGATGGTCATCGTTATGGCAACCGCACTTAACGGCGTCACCGAGGAGCATCGACTGGGCCACGCGTTCGAAGAGGCCCTGCCTTTCACATCGCTGCTGGTTGTTTTCTTCGCTATCGTCGCCGTCATCGCCGACCAGCGCCTTTTCATCCCGGTGATCGACTGGGTCATGACCTATGAGGGCAAGACCCAGGCGGCACTGTTCTACGCGGCCAATGGTGTCTTGTCGATGATCTCCGACAACGTATTCGTGGCAACGGTCTACATCAACGAGGTCGCCGACATTTACGCGGCAGGCGGCCTGACGCGCGATCAGTTCGATGCGCTGGCCGTCGCGATCAACACCGGTACGAACATACCGAGTGTCGCGACGCCGAACGGCCAGGCGGCCTTCCTGTTCCTGTTAACGTCCGCGCTGGCGCCGCTGATCAGGCTGTCCTACGGTCGCATGGTGATCATGGCGCTGCCGTACACGATCACAATGAGCATCACGGGCATCCTCGCGCTCTGGTACCTGAGCTAGATTTCGGAAGGTACCCCGTAGGAGCGATCCATGATCGCGAGCGACAGCGGCGGCGCGACGCGCCTCCCAGGAAAGGAACCCCTTGGCGAACCGCAAACGCCCGTCACATCCGCCTTCGTGACGGTTCGCAATGTCCCTGACGCGGGATTGTGATAAACAGGCGCCTGAATCTGATGGTACGAGTTCGAAATGAGTATTGATCTGAGCAACCTGCGCATCGGCATTGTCGGCCTGGGCTACGTCGGGCTGCCGCTGGCTGTCGAGTTTGGCAAGCGATATCCGACGGTCGGATTCGATATAAATAAGGATCGGATAGCGGAACTACAGTCCGGGACCGACTCGACGCTCGAAGTCGACGCCGACGAACTGGCTGAGCCGGCTCATCTCTCGTTCGCGTCGGACCCCGATGAGCTGAAGGACTGCAACTTCTACATTGTAACGGTGCCCACTCCGATCGGTGACAGCAACCGGCCCTTGCTTACGCCGCTGAGGAAGGCCAGCGAGATGCTGGCCAGCGTAATCGGCGTCGGCGACTACGTCATCTATGAATCGACAGTTTATCCAGGCGCCACCGAAGAATTTTGCGTGCCGTTCCTGGAGCAGGGCTCCGGTCTGACGATGAACGAGGATTTTTTCGTTGGCTACAGCCCGGAGCGAATCAACCCGGGCGACAAGCAACACCGACTGCCGACCATTCTCAAGGTGACGTCAGGCTCTACACCTGATGCTGCCGATTATATCGATGGGGTCTACGCTTCCATTATCACAGCGGGCACGCACAAGGCGTCCAGCATCAAGGTGGCTGAGGCCGCGAAGGTCATCGAAAACACGCAACGCGACGTCAATATTGCGCTGGTCAACGAACTGGCCATGATTTTCGAGCGCGTCGGTATAGACACGGAGGAGGTTCTGGAGGCCGCCGGCACCAAGTGGAACTTTCTGCCATTTCGACCCGGGCTCGTCGGTGGCCACTGCATCGGCGTGGACCCTTACTACCTGACGTACAAGGCGCAACAACTCGGCTATCACCCCCAGATGATTCTTGCCGGGCGCCGAATAAACGACAATATGTCGCTGTACGTGTCGTCGCAGATCATCAAGCAGATGATCGCGAGAGGCATACACCCGCTGGGTTCGAAGGTGTTGCTGCTAGGCCTCGCGTTCAAGGAGAACTGCCCGGACGTTCGCAATACAAAGGTCGTCGAGATTCACTCGGAGTTAGGTTCTTATGGCGCAAGTGTCGACGTCTACGATCCGTGGATCGATGCTGCGGAGGCTAAAGCCGAATACGGGATCGACCTCATCGATAATCCGGAAGCCGGCGCCTATGACGTCGTTGTCATCGCGGTTGCGCACGACCAGTTTCGCCAGCTGGGAGCCCGAGGTATCCGGGCTTTTGGCAAGCCGGATAGTCTCGTGTACGACATCAAGTATGTACTGCCGGCTTCCGACGCGGACGATCGTATCTGAGGCCGCGGAATGAGGTAGGCTTAGGCCACTATGAAGATTCTAGTCACCGGCGCGGCCGGCTTTATCGGTTTTCACACGGCAAAGACGCTCCTTGAGCGTGGCGACACAGTCATCGGTCTGGACAACTTTAACGACTACTATGATGTCGGCCTGAAGGAGAGCAGGGCGGCTCAGCTCGACGACTACGATGCGTTCTCGATGCATCGAATCGCGCTGGAGGACCGGGCGCGCGTGGAGGCGCTGTTCGCGAATGAGGGCTTCGACAAGGTCGTGCATCTGGCGGCGCAGGCGGGCGTCCGGTATTCGATTGAGAACCCGCATTCCTATATCGACAGCAACATCGTCGGAACGATGAACATTCTCGAGGGTTGCCGGCACAACGACGTCGAGCACCTGGTTTACGCGTCATCGAGCTCAGTATACGGCGCGAATACAGCTATGCCGTTTTCCATACACCAGAACGTCGACCACCCCCTGGCGCTTTATGGTGCGACGAAAAAAGCCAATGAGCTAATGGCGCATACCTACTCGAATCTCTACGATCTGCCCACGACGGGCCTCAGGTTTTTTACCGTGTACGGACCCTTCGGCCGGCCGGACATGGCGCTGTTCCTGTTCACGAAGAGCATCCTGGAAGACAAGCCGATCGACGTCTTCAACTACGGCAAGCACCGCCGTGATTTCACCTACGTTGATGATATCGTCGAAGGCGTCGTGCGCACGATGGATCACACGGCTGAGCCCAACCCCGACTGGGATGCAGCGTCTCCAGATCCCGGCACCAGTCGCGCGCCGTACAGGATCTACAACATTGGCAACCAGCAGCCCGTTGAATTGATGCGCTATATCGAAGTCATCGAGGAATGCCTCGGGAAGACCGCGGAGAAGAACCTGATGCCTCTGCAGCCTGGTGACGTGCCAGACACGTATGCGGACGTATCCGACCTCGTGGCTGACGTAGACTACAAACCCGAAACCCCGATCGAGACGGGGGTGAAGAATTTCATCGATTGGTACCTCGATTACTACCAGGTGGACACAAAAAGAACAGCCTGACTGGAGCGATCTTGACCTCTGACTATCTGGCGCGGAGCTTGTCCGTGCGCTACCCGACCGATCTCGATGCCTGGAAGCGCCTGACTCATCATTACCGCGACGAAATACGTCATCGCGAATTGAAGTACATGTTCGCCCGTGACAAAAGCCGCGCGAAGGACTTCTCCCTGAAGGCGGGCGACCTGGTCTTTGACTTCAGCAAGAACCACGTCAATCGCAAGACACGTGCGCTGTTTGCCAAGCTCGCCGATCAAACGCAGGTGCAGTCTGCGATTGAAGCGATGTTTACTGGTGAACAGATCAACGCGACGGAGGGCCGTTCCGTCCTGCATACGGCCCTTCGCGCGACCAGGCGTGACCGGGTTGGCAAGGGCGTCGACGGCGTGTCCGACGTGCACGGCGTGCTGGACAAGATCGAGGCTTTCGTCGCCGATGTACACAAGGCCGCGGTCAGGGGATCCACGAGCAAGCCTTTCTCTGACATCGTCAACATCGGCATTGGCGGATCGGATCTCGGCCCCGTTATGGCGAGCCGGGCGTTGAGGACTTACTGGCGGGACGGCATGCGGTTTCATAGTGTGTCCAACGTCGACGGAACGCAGCTTGCCGACCTGAAGAAGGAACTCGATCCGGAAACCACGCTGTTCATCGTCTGCTCGAAGACGTTTACGACGCTCGAGACGATGACCAACGCGAAGCAGGCGCGTACGTGGATCGTTCGCACGCTCGGCAAAAAGGCCGTGATCAACCACTTTGTCGCGGCCTCTACGAATCACGAGGCAATGGATGCTTTCGGTATCCACCCGGACTATCGGTTCGGCTTCTGGGACTGGGTCGGTGGGCGCTATTCGCTGTGGTCCGCTGTAGGCCTGTCCCTTGCGCTCGTCATCGGCACGGACAATTTCCGCCAGTTGCTGGCCGGCGCCCGCAAGATGGACCGCCACTTCCGGACGGCCAAAGCGGACCAGAACATGCCGATCCTGATGGCTATGATCAGCACCTGGTACAACAACTTCTTCGGCGCCGAGTCGCAGGCCGTCCTGCCTTACGACAATCGGCTGGATCGCTTCCCGGCCTACCTTCAACAGATGCAGATGGAATCCAGCGGCAAACGCGTTCGAATGGATGGCAAGCCGGTGACGATCGAGACCGGCATGGTGATCTGGGGCGAGGCCGGCAACAACGCCCAGCACTCTTTCTACCAGCTGCTGCACCAGGGTACCCGTCTCGTACCGATCGACTTCCTGCTGCCAGCCAAGTCATCGGGTGCGACACAGACGCAGCAGGACCTCGCCATTGCGAACTGCCTGGCGCAGTCGGAGGCCCTGATGGACGGATTCAGCGGCCCGCGTGTTGAATCGCACCGCGTACACCCCGGCAACCGCCCGAGTTCGACGATCCTGTTCGAATCGCTGACGCCCTCGGTGCTGGGCCAGCTGATCGCTGCCTACGAGCACAAGGTGTTTGTCGAGGGCGTAATCTGGGGTATCGACTCTTTCGACCAGTGGGGGGTCGAGCTGGGTAAAAAGGTGGCGTCGTCGCTGGAGGCCGTCGTGCCCGGGAAGGAGAAATATACCGGCAGCAATCCGTCCAGTGCAGAGCTTCTGAAGACCGTGCGGAGGCTGCGCAAGTAAGCTTCGGACGCCGCCCTGAATTGCTGCTAACATCGCCATCTGGTCACACAGCCAGCGTTACCTGATGCCATCCATTCATTCGTTCTTCGCATGCTTAGCCGCTCTGTTCCTCTTCGGCGGATCGGCGACCGCAGGCCCTTTTGTGCCGTCTGGTGACATCGCGCTGCGGCACGACATTCAGCGGTTGTCCGATCACGGCGTCATTCGCAGCACGATCACAACGTGGCCGATGGCGTGGGCGCCGATCTTAAGAGACATTGACAATGCCGACGTCAACGGCATGCGCGAAGACGTCTTGCAGGCGCTTGCCCGCGTCCGCGAGCGCGCGAGCTGGGAGACAGCGACCCAAGAGGTGCACTTCAACACCAAGATCGGCGTTGCTGACAACGGCCGACTGATACGCTCGTACGACGACACTCCCCGGGGTCGGGCTGAAGTCTCAGCGGGCCTTAGCTGGATCGGAGAGCGTCTGAGTCTCGACCTGAATGTGCAGGGCGTCGACTCCGCGATTGACGACCAGGAATTTCGCGTCGACAACAGTATGCTCGGCATTGCCGCCGGCAATTGGTCCCTGTCGCTTAGCACGATGCAGCGCTGGTGGGGGCCGGGTTGGGACAGCAGCCTGATCCTGTCGAACAACGCGCGCCCGTTCCCTTCAATCGTCATCGATCGTCTGTTCAACGATCCCTTCAAATCGAAGTGGCTGAGCTGGATGGGACCGTGGGACCTGAATGTCATGTTCGGCGAACTCGAGAGCGATCGCGTCATCCCCAACGCGCAGTTCTTCGGCATGCGGTTCAACTTCCGGCCCCTGCCGAGCCTCGAGTTAGGACTGACGCGGACGGCGCAGTGGTGCGGTGACGGGCGGCCTTGCGATCTCGATGCGTTCAGGAACCTGCTGATCGGTAAGGACAACCGCGGCGGCGAAGGCATCAATCTCGACAACGAGCCGGGCAATCAGCTTGCCGGTGTCGACTTTCGCTGGGCGCCAACGCTTCTGAACATGCCGGTTGCGATCTACGGTCAGTTTATCGGCGAGGACGAGGCCGGCGGGTTTCCGAGCCGCTGGATGGGTCAGTTCGGCACCGAGTGGTCGGGCTACCTGATGGGCAAATACTCAACCCGCGTCTTCGCCGAGTTTGCCGGTACTTCGTGCCAGTTCTACGAGTCCAGTGAGATTTTCGACTGTGCGTACGAGCACGGTGTCTATCGAACAGGCTATCGTTATCGTGGCGCGGCCATTGGTCACAGTGTCGACAAAGATGCGCGCCTGGTCTCCCTCGGGGCGTCTTTGGTCGACGACATGGACCAGCAGTGGCGCGCGCTGGTTCGCTATGGCAAGTTGAATCGGGGCGGGACCAACGACCGCAACACGGTGGCTTCCGAGCCCACCGAGCTTGCCAGTATTGATCTGACTCACAGCCGAGCATTCTGGTTTGGCGTGCTCGAAGGCTCGGTCGGCGTGGAGCGGCGCGAAGTGTCGTCGACCGGGGCCTCGGATAGCGAAGCGCGCTTGTATGTGCAGTGGCGAAGCAGTTTTTGACGATGCAGTTTCCGCCAGCTTCGTTTCCGATTGCTCGCACCATGCCGATTGGAGCAAAGCCGTTCATCGAGCGGTTAATCCGTCCTTTCCCCTTCACGTGGTCTTGCCCAGCGACGCTGGCATTGCCCCGACCCAGCCCGTCATCCGGCCGGCTTCATGCGTGAACCGCAGTCGGGCATTCTTCGGCCGGCGGCGGTCTGTTCTTCTCATTGAGAGCTACGCTGGTACAATCCGCGGATTACTACTGGACTATCTTCATCCGGCACATGGACATCAACAGCGTTGGTACGGCCGATTCCGCCTACATTGTTTTCGCCAATTTTCCAAGGATCACGTGCATCAGGTTGCCACAAAAGCGCGTATCGGCTGTTGGTCGAGATGCTTCCGGCCTTGTCTTGCGTGACGAACTCTCGTCGGTGATCGGCGACAAAACAGCACCCTCTGCTTATATTCGATGGAGCACTTCGTGAAAAAACGGCGTCATTCTCTTTTTGCCGTCCTGTTGCTGTCGGTGCTAACGGTGCCCGGGTTCGCTCAGAACTACAGCCTCACGCCACAGCAGGAGGCGATGCTGAATCAGCTGCCTCCGGCTCAGCGTCAGCAGGCCTTGAGTGCACTTCGGCAACTCCAGCAGGGCGACGCAGGCACGGAGCAGCTCCAATCGACGCTGGTCGAACCGATCACGCAACCCTCCAACAATGATGTCCTTCAGTCAGTGACAACGCTCGACCCGGATCCGACTGCGGGGCCCGGATCAAGGCTGATCGTTAACTTCACGGTAAAGTCCGACCTGTCCCGCGACGACCAACAAGCACTGACCAGTGATCCTGCACTGCAGAGTATAGAAGGCAGTCAGTTTTACGTTGTCGATTCGACCGGTGAACTTGCCATACCAGGCATCGGTAGCTTCAACCTGCTCGGATTGACCGGCGCAGAGATTCGGCAGCGTCTCGCGGCCGAACCGGTACTAGGCGTGTTTGATGTGGACGCCAGCTTGCTGGGTGAAGGCCGCGCGGAAAGGGACCAACTGACCGCGTTCGGCTACGACTTTTTTGAGTCGCCGCTGCAGAGTTTCGCTCCAGTGATGTCCGGCCCAGTACCGCCGGATTACGTGCTCGGTCCCGGCGATAGCGTCCGCGTGCAGCTATTCGGCAACGTCAACGGCATATACGAGGTCGAGGTTACACGCGATGGCGTGCTGAACTTGCCTGAGCTGGGCCCGATGACCGTTGCGGGGCTGATGTTTTCCGACTTTCGTAAGGACGTTAACAATCGTGTCAATGAGATGCTCATCGGCACTCAGGTCAGCGTCACTATGGGCCAACTCCGCTCCATTCGCCTGTTCGTCCTTGGTGACGTCAATCAGCCAGGTTCATACGTGGCCAGTAGCATGACGACGATGAGTGGTGCGCTGTACAGTGGCGGCGGCGTCAGTCGGGTGGGCACACTGCGAAACATCGAATTGAAGCGAAATGGCGAGGTCGTAAGCCGGCTCGATCTTTACGACCTCTTGCTGAACGGCGATAACTCGAACGACGCGAGACTGCAGCCGGGCGACGTGGTCTTCGTTCCGCCGGTTGGCCCGCAGATTTCAATTATCGGCGCCGTAAAGCGACCTGGTATCTACGAAATCGGCAACCGTACGTCCGTCGGTGACGTTATCGAGCTCGCAGGCGGGCTGGCCGATGACGCCTACCCGGACGGCGTCCGCGTCGAACGCATCGGCTCTAACAACGAACGACGAATTGTCAATCTGGACCTGACCGACAACACCGTAAGAACGCAGCGCGCAAAGGCCGGCGACAAGTTCGATGTGCCGCAGATTCTGCCGGAACTCGAAGCATCTGTGTCATTGCAAGGGCACGTACATCGTCCGGGCGCGTACGAATGGACGACGGACATGCGACTTTCGAACCTCGTGCGATCCGAATCTGATCTAAAACCCGGGGCGGACACCGGTTATGTGCTGATACGTCGAGAGGACGCGGATACACGAAGGGTCGAAGCAGTCTCCACAAATCTCAGCGACGCGCTCCGCAACCCGGCCTCCGCGGCCAACCTGCGACTGGAGCCGAAAGACAGAGTGTATGTATTCAGCCTGGCTCTTGGGCGCCAGCGCGTCGTCGATCCGCTGCTCGAAGAGCTGGAACTGCAGGCCAGGTTCGACAATCCCTTCGGTACGGTTAGCGTGGTCGGCGAGGTTCGCGCGCCGGGCAAGTATCCGCTCGAGCCGGGCATGCGCGTGTCGGACCTGATTCGTGCTGGCGGCAATCTCGATGAAGAAGCCTATGCTCTGAAGGCCGAGGTCGCACGCTACAGTGTCATCGACGGTGAGTACCGCGATGCGGAAATCATCGACATCAACCTCGCGTCAGTTCTGCGCGGTGATGAAACCGCAGATATCGCGCTACAGGCCCATGACAACCTACGCATCAGTGGGGTGCCCGACTGGGACCAGCTCTGGAGCGTCACGCTCGAAGGCGAGGTTCGGTTCCCGGGTGCGTACCGCATTCGCGAGGGTGAGACGCTGTCCGACATCCTGCAGCGCGCCGGCGGATTGACTGAAGAAGCTTTTCCCGCGGGTTCCGTATTTCTGAGAGAATCGTTGCGACAACGTGAGCAGGACCAGATCGACCAGCTTGCCGGCCGCCTTGAGGCTGACCTGGCATCTCTGTCACTGCAACAGGCCCAGGACGCGAGCGGTGGCCAGACGATGTCGAAGGGACGGCAATTGCTGGATCAGCTTAGAAGCACGGAAGCGGTGGGCCGCCTTGTCATCGATCTCGAAAGCGTTGTGGACGGGCTAGATGATGGCACTGACGTCGCCCTTAGAGATGGAGATCGTCTGCTTGTGCCCAAGCAAGCGCAGGAAGTCACGGTCATCGGTGAAACGCAGCAAAACACGTCGCACCTCTTCCAGCCAGGCTTGTCCCGCAAGGACTATATTTCGATGAGCGGCGGCCTGACGCGCAGAGCGGACAAGAAACTGATCTATGTCGTTCGCGCCAACGGCGCCATTGAGGCTGGCAGGCGATCAAACTGGTTCGGACGAAACCGTGGCGTCGACATAATGCCGGGCGATACGATCGTAGTCCCGCTGGATACCGATCGCGTGCGGCCACTCACCCTTTGGGCCAACGTCACGCAGATTCTCTATCAAGCCGCGATCGCCATCGCAGCCGTGAATTCCTTCGAGTAATCGTCAATGGACATTTGGTCGAATGCGCTTCGCGGGACTGGCGAAAAGACGAAGACATCAGTCAATCATTTTGGTAGCTAGTCTATGAGCGAAACTGAACTAATCGAGGATCGGGGCGACAACGAAGATCTGATAAGTCTCCGCGCGTTGTCGAGCGACCTTTGGCAGGGCAAATGGACGATTCTGGGCGTAACCAGTTTCTTCGCGATTACGTCAATAGTTGTTTCTCTCATGATACCGAATTACTACAGGTCGAGTGTTCTGCTTGCACCGACGGAGAGAGAAAGCTCCGGTGGACTTGCTGCCTTGGCCTCTGAATACAGTGGTTTCGCCAGTTTCGCAGGCCTCAATATTCCGTCGGGCAACTCCGACCAAGTCGAGCTTGGATTGGAGATTTTGAAATCGAGAAAGTTTCTGGCGAGCTTTATCGAAAGGCGAGACCTTCTGGTACCGTTGATGGCAGGAAAGGAATGGAATTTCGAGACCAACATTCTCGAAATCGACGCTGATATTTACAATACCGAGACGCAAGAATGGGTTCGGGAGGTGTCGCCACCTTACACTGTCGTTCCATCCTCGTTGGAAGCTGTTGAAGCCTTTGAGGAAATCTTGAACGTAAGCAGAGACAAAACAACTGGCTTTGTGACTGTGTCGATCGAGTTTCTGTCGCCGCAATTGGCACGTGATTGGGTTTCCTGGCTCATCGCCGATCTGAACAAGGAAATGATGACTCACGATGTCCGCATAGCTGAGGAGACGATTGACTATCTTCAAAAACAAGTCAATTCCACGTCGCTGACAGGATTGCAACAGGTTTTTTTCAAGCTAATAGAAGAGCAAACGAAGGTGATCGTGTTATCAGAGGTAACTGATGAATATCTCTTGCGAACAATAGACCCCGCCGTCGTTCCTGAGAAAAAATCACGACCTTTCAGAAGCATAATCGTCATCGTTTCTACATTCATTGGCGGTTTCGCCGGTGTTCTAATACATCTCCTGCGGCTTCAGCTGGCGCCCGCCAAGCGCGACTAATCTGATTTCTTTCGCGAATAGATCTACCGCAGGTTCAGGCAAACCTTGAAGATGATGCGTGGCTTCAGCAGTCAGAAGCCTCAGAGAATCAAACCTTGACGTCCGAAAGACACATTACTGCGCCGAAATTGACACATGGTTTGCTCGCGGGCAACGGCATGCTGAACTTGGTTGGGCAAGTTCTTCCGCTCGCCATCGGTTTGGTTGTAATCCCAATTCTGGTTCGCGATCTGGGCGTTGAGCGATTCGGTGTTCTTGCCCTTATCTGGTTAATCGTGGGCTACTTTAGTCTGTTTGATTTCGGGCTAGGGAAGGCAATTACCCTCGTTGTAGCGAAGAAGTTCGGCTCGGATGAGGAGCATGAGATATCTCGTGTGGTCTGGACAGGAGCATCGTTACTCGGAGCGCTGGGTCTCCTCGTGTTGCTCGTCTTGTTCTTTTCTTCTGATTGGCTGGTCACTTCGGTATTTCAGATTTCCGCGGAGTTTCGTACTGAAGCAGGCCAATCGATAGCGCTCCTGGGGATTTCCGTACCGTTGGTATTGGTCTCGATTGGTCTCCGGGGTGTGCTTGAGGCCTTTCAACAATTCAAGTTCATCACCCTGGTACGAGTGCCAGTGGGAATTTGGAATTTTGTTGGTCCGTTGATTGCGTTGGGTATCGCGGACGATTTGCGACTAGTCGTAATTTTTTTGCTGTTCGGGCGAGCTCTCGCTTTTGTTCTGTTCTTCTTGCGTTGCACGCATATTGTTTCGCCGCCGTCGATTGCCAACTTGTCGCGAAGTGCAACAAACTCGATTCTCAAAGTGGGTGGTTGGCTCGCTGTCAGCAATATCGTAGGACCATTGACTGCATTTCTCGATCGATTTGTCGTCGCTGCCATGCTGCCGATCTCAGCAGTCGCCTACTACACAACACCGCATCAGATTGTGACAAGAGTCTTGATCGTTCCAGCAGCGATACTGGCGGCTTTTTTCCCCGCATTCGCGACAATTTCCAAAAGCTCTCCCATTGACTCGTACAGACTATTACGCAGAGCGACCTTGTACATCGTGACCTTTGTTGGACCAATTGTGTTTGTCGTTGTGGCGTTTGCAGAACCACTCATATCCATATGGATAGGGCCGGAATTCGCGGCAAACAGTTTTGAAGTGACACGGCTACTCGGCGTCGCTGTGCTTATCAATTGTGTCGGGATCGTGGCGCAAATGTACATTCAGGCAATTGGACGACCAGACATTACCGCTAAGTTCTCTCTTATTGAATTGCCTGTGTTTGCGACCTATCTGGTCGTGCTTGTTGACGGTTTCGGCATTATCGGGGCGGGTATAGCCTGGATTATTCGAGTAACAATCAGCACGGTTCTGCTGTCAATTCTGGCTAATTTGCTGACGCATGGACCGTTGAAGGAAGAAGTTTAATGTTTGATATAACCGAATGGGTTGCCAGTTCAGTATTCCGGGATTCGGATGGGATATGGTCGTCGAGCGATCGACGCGAATTTGCATATTCGGACGGCGCGGGCCCGGAAACCTATATTGCATCAGTAGTGAGGAACGCGAAGGACTTGACATCAAAATCCGCGGAGCTCGAGAACTCGATTATCGACTGGGCGAGTGAATACCATTTGTCGAGGAATCGAGCTCAACTCTTGAGCGGTTTTGATTTCTCGGGGTATGGCAACGCACTCGAGGTTGGGTGCGGCTGCGGGGCGATGAGCCGTATCCTGGGCGAGCAATTTGAGAACGTCATTTCCATTGAGGGTAGTCGCAGTCGTGCGCGAATTGCCAGGAGTCGCACTCGAGATCTTGGCAATGTAGAGATCATCAACTCACCTTTTCAAGAGATCGAATTCAAAAGGAAATTTGACGTCATATTCTGTATCGGCGTATTCGAGTATTCCCAGATGTTTGTGGGCGGCGATTCGCCTTACGAAAGAATTTTGAGCCTTTTTCGAGACTACCTGACGGAAACTGGACTCCTGGTTCTGGCGATTGAGAATCAATTCGGCCTCAAATATTTTCAGGGAAGCAGAGAAGATCACACCGCAGTCCCTTTCGATGGTATTGAAGGCTATCGAAGGTATTCCAACAAAGCCCGCACGTTCGGGTACGAGGAATTGAGTCGTCTGCTTGCCGAGAGTTTTGAGGAAGTCAGATTCTTCTATCCTTATCCGGACTACAAGATACCGGAAGGAGTTCTTTCCGAAGAGTTACTCCGTGTTCCGGGCATATCAGAACTTCTTGGCGGATACGCTGCACGCGATTACCCCAACGGTGTCGTTCGACAGTTTGACGAGCGATTGGCGCTTCGAGAGCTGGAGAAAAACAAGCAGCTGCACTTCTTCGCAAACTCGTTCCTTGTGATCGCAGCACGGGGTTCAGTTGACGAGAACATCTTCCCTCAGCTGGGTATTCACTATAGTTCTTCGAGAGTCTCGCAATTTCAAACAGAGACAAGATTCGTGCAAGGCGAGGATGGAAGTATTTCTGTGCTTAAGACACGGGTGGCTGACGATGGGAACCATCCAGCGCGTCGTGTTGAGCACAAGCAGGTGAAGTCAGAATGGCACCAGGGCGAATCCATAGGCTCGGAAGTCCTGCTACGTTCGCTTGATACCGGATTAAGCCTTAAAGAGGTATTCAGTCCCGCCGTCAGTTGGGTACGATTCCTGACCGATGAGGGACAGGACTCCGACGGCGAAGTCACCGTTCCCGGCCATTATCTCGATTGCTTGTGGAAGAATTGCTACCGAAATGGCGAGGACGTCGAAGTTATTGACCAAGAATGGGTCTGGCCAGAAAGAATTCCATTGCGTGTGATCGTGATTCGGGCCATCTATTCTTCGGTCTGCGAGATTCAGGAAATCTCTGGAATCCAGCACGGTCTGACAGATAGTCGCAGGCGTAGGCTGATCGTCGAAATCGGCCGGGCAATTGGCATCACCCTGACGAAATCTGATTTCGAGCGATTCATTGACCTCGAATGTGAATTCATGGAGGCAGTGTTTGATATACCCCGGTCGAAATTTGAGCCTCGCCTGAGGCTGTCGTTGCGGAGTCGGCGTGCACTTGAGATTGCGTCAGGCATTTTTCAAAAGATTGCGACCTTTAGACGGAAGGTTTTCTACAGAATTCTCCTTGCGCGGCAGTCTTCCCCGGAATAGTGACGAAGTCTGACCGTGGAATTAGTTTTCGTACTATTGTTGCTGGTTCTGTTTTCTCTACTAATGCTTGGCTGGCCAAGAACGGGAGCTGCGATGGCATTGGCGCTAACAATGCTCTGGCCATCCTACATTGTGATTCAGGTTTCGTTGGGTCTATGGATAAATCCACAGCGTTTGATCCTGCCTATTTGCCTTCTGATCTGGTTGATTCACGTTCTGTACGTACCTGCCTACAGAAGCAGACTACGGCAAGTCTTTGACAGGCATCGAACCATCCTGAATTTGATCGCCGCTGGACTGTTGATCGCGGTTATTTCAGGTTTTCTTTCTCCATTCAATAAGTCTCAAGCGGTGTGGGGTGCATTGAATCAGATCTTGTTCTTAGGTCTGCCAATGCTTCTGGTCATAACCTATTTTCGGCATTCGCGTTCCGTTAAGAAACTGATAGGGCTTATGGTTGCTGTAGCTCTGGTCTCACAACTGGTTGGTCTGGTCGAGTTTTCTCAACAGCAGGTTGTATTCAGTTCGCTTGTTGCTCCCGGGACGGAGCATGCGGAACAGGTCCTTGAGGGAAAAACGCGATACGATCAACATAGAGTCACGTCGGTCTTTGATAACCCTCTATCGTATGCACAATTTTTGGTTTTCATGTTTCCGGTTTTGCTGTTTTTCACGCGGTTCGCCGAGACGATTTTGGGGCGAGTCGTAGTCGGAGCGCAGCTACTGGCGATACCAATATCGGTTTGGACAACAGCCTCGCGTACCGGACTTGCTCTCGTCTTGTTGTGCGTATTCGCGGGAGTCGGGGCCTGGGTGCTAAGGGCGCGAATCGAACGTTACTTGCAGGCGACTTTGCTCCTGATGATAGCCGGAGTCCTTTTTGCTTCTACAACGTTCCTTTTGTTAATGACAGACAGTCTTACATTTTTTGATGGAACGCAAAGCATTGCCGCAAGTACGACAGCCCGACTGTTTCAACTGGTCGTCGGCATTCCTGCGATAGCCGTTTCACCTGTTTATGGTGTTGGAATTCACCAGGCAACAAACTTTATGCAGGGCCTCACGTCGATAGACAACTATTACCTTACGGTTGTTCTGGAGAAAGGTCTGCTTGGGCTGCTGATCCTGGTCGTATTGCAGTGGAAAGTACTAGTGAGTCTGTTTCAGGGTGCGAAAAGCTCCAGGGCGGCAGATCTACGGTATTTTTCCGCATGCCTTTTCGTTTCATTCTCTGCGTTGTATTTATTCCAGATCACTCTTTCAGTTATTGAGGTCTTCACGGTTTCGAATGTGCTGCTTGCGGGATTCTTGTCATGGACCTGTTCGGAGAATCGCGCGAAGGAGGAGCGTATCGATGCATAAGACAGCGGTATTGCTGGTCAACTATAACTCGGCGAGTCATACCGCAGATTGCGTGGAGAGTCTTGCGAAAGGGGAAGGTAGGCCGCTTGTCGTCGTCGTTGACAACGCGTCACTCCCGGAGGACTTGGAGAAGCTCAAGGAGCTTGAGGGTGTAAATGCCTTAATCCGAAGTGAGGAGAATCTCGGTTTTGGCAGAGGCAACAACTTGGGACTGCAGTGGTTACTGCAGAATACAGAGTGTCAATACATATTCGTCCTGAACAACGATACAACGGTCGAGCCACAGACGATCAGTATCCTCGAATCGTTCATGGATGCTAACGCTGACGTTGGCGCTACGTCACCGAGAATCATGTTTGCAGAAGACCCTGATCTGTATTGGTACGGTGGGGGTAGTCTGAATTGGTCACGCGGCGGTGCTCGTTCGTGGAAATTTCTGGAGCCCTATGATCAAAATACTACAGTGTCGGAAGTTGGTTTTATGACCGGCTGCGCAATGTTTCTGAGGAGAGATCTTGTAGCCAGCGTCAAGGGATTTGATCCAAGGTTTTTTATGTATTGTGAGGATTGGGAATTCTCTTCTCGAATCGCGCGGAGTCAATGGAAGATGTGCTATGTCCCGACGGCCGTGATCTATCACGAGGGACATGCGAGTGTTCGCGGTTCCGGTGAAAACTACCAGAGCCCGCTGGCACAAGGCGGTGATGCTTCGCAATTCTACGTCCGCAACGTCGTCGCGGGTTCGTTGCTAGCTTTGCATTTGTCTGCCCCACTGTTACAACGCTTTGCAGGCACACTCTATTTCCTTCTGCGTTGGCTTCGATGGTCGGTTGGATTCGCGTGGCGCCGACAATGGAGCGGTTTCGGCGCATTGGGACAGGGCATCAGCCTGTTCATGCGTATGAGGCGTAGCGACAAGAGGCCGGGCTGGCGCCGACAGTCTGTTGTTCCAGAGATCCTGCGTGAGTCGAAATGAGAATGCTCTGTGTGAACAAATTTTGCCAGTTAGTTGATGGGTCGGAGTCGGTGGTCCGAGAATCTTTCGACCTTCCCAGTACTTGTGGGCGCGTCATAGAGGCCTGTGGCTTCGGGCACAGGCGGCAGGGTATCTTAAGGACTCGCCAATGAGAATCATACTGGCCCACAACCACTTCACCGTTCAGGGAGGCGCCGAGTTTTTCTATTTGGAGGTCGGTCGAGTCCTCGAGGAAAGAGGGCATGAGGTCGCTTATTTTTCAATTGCCCAGGAAGGGCAATCAACACCTTGGCAGGAGTACTTTCCCAAAGGAAACGAGTTTCGGGGGAAGAACCTTGTTTCTGGAATTCTCACATTCCCTCGCATGGTTTATTCGTTTGATGCAAAAAGATCGATGGAGAGACTTATCGCGGACTTCAAACCAGATCTGATACATGTGTTCGCAATATATCTGCACCTTACTCCTTCAATCCTTGATGCTGCATCAAAAGCCAAAATACCGATCTTAATGAGCTGCAACGACTACAAGCACATCTGCCCAAACTACAAGCTGTTTCATCACGGCAAGGTTTGCGAGGAGTGTAAGGGCGGCAAGTACATTCGAGCGGCGATCAACAAGTGTGCGCACGACTCTCGAATGATCAGCGTAGCTAGCTCTCTTGAAGCATACGTTCATGAATTTCTGAACATATACAGGAAGAATGTAAATATGTACCTGTTTGCCAGTGAATTTATGGCGAAAAAGACCGAGGAGTTTTGGGGGAGAGACTCGTTCACTTGGCGGAAACTGCGCAATCCGTTCAATCCGTTTGAATGCACACCAAATTACGAACCCGGTGAATACGTGTTGTATTTCGGACGGATCATTGATGAGAAGGGCGTTGATGTATTGGTCGAGGCGGCGACAATGACGCCAAAAATCCCCGTGGTTATCGTGGGAGATGGGCCGGATTTGCATCAGCTGGAAGTTGCGGTTCGCGAATCGGGCGCAACGAATATCCAATTTCTGGGCGCCCAGTGGGGTGAAGATCTGAACGAAATTGTTCGGCAATGTCGCTTTGTCGTTGTGCCGTCTCTCTGGCATGAGAATTTTCCCTACGTAATTCTGCAGTCGTTTGCGCATGCGAAACCTGTAATAGGAACAAAGCGGGGCGGAATTCCTGAATTGGTAGAGCATGGATCCCGCGGCTTGACTTACGAAGCATCGAGTTCACAGGAACTGGCTGAGCAGATTGACCGGCTTTTTTCCAATGTCGAATTGGTAATAGAAATGGGAAGAAACTGCAGGTCGTACGTTGAGGCAGAATTCAATGACGACAAGTTCTATGGAAGTCTGATCGAAATTTACGAAGAGGCAGTTGGATGAAGGCGCTGGTGCTAGGTGGACTCGGTTTCATCGGCGGACACGTTGTCGAATCACTACTCGCTGCTGGTCATTCGGTTCGCATTCTCGATCGAGCGTCCGGGTCGAGCAGATTGCCGGAGACCTCCGCAGATGTGGTCTACGGCGACTTCCGGGATAAGTCGACGTTGTATGAGGCAATGTCAGACGTTGATGTGATCTATCATCTGATAAGTACAACAGTCCCTTCAACATCGAATTTGGATCCTGTAGAAGACGTAAGAGGCAACTTACTGCCAACACTCGACTTGCTCTCATGCATGGTTGACCTCGGTGTCAAAAAGGTCGTCTATTTGTCGTCTGGTGGGACTGTTTATGGCATTCCCAAGTCGTTGCCAATTCCGGAGTCGCACCCACTTCGCCCGCAGTGCTCGTATGGCGTTGTCAAGTTGGCAATCGAAAACTACTTGCAAATGTTTCAGGACCTTCATGGCATTGACAGCGTCATTCTAAGGGCCGCAAATCCTTACGGGGAGCGCCAAGGACATTTGGGAGTCCAGGGCATTGTGAACACTTTCATGATGCGATTGCACGAGGGAAGCTCAGTACAGATTTGGGGAGATGGTTCCGTTGTGCGGGACTATTTGTACGTTGGGGACCTGGCAAAATTATGCGTTGTCGCCGGAGAAAAGGACGTATCCGGTGTGTTCAATGCGGGCAGTGGCCGCGGGGTGTCCATACTCGACATCGTGCGATCAATCGAAGCCGTTTCAGGGGAATCATTAACGGTAGACTTTCTGCCGGCCCGAAACTTTGACATACCAGAAGTCATTCTGGACATTGCAAAGGTTCAGAACGAGATGGGGTGGTCTCCTGAGTTCGGATTGGAAGATGGCTTGAAGCGCACGTGGGCCTGGATTCGACAGGAAAGATGACGAAGGCAAGTCAGATCTCTGTCGTCGGCAATGGTCGCAGCGGGACGATGACTTTCGTACGCATGCCGCGCAGACTTTCCTTCAGGGATTTCGGAGCTAGTGCCGATTTTGACGCTCCGGTGGCTTGTCCTGGCCTGCACAGCCTCGTCTGTCGATACGGCGCGCCCCGAACGTAGTGAATTGAATTGGACGGTTCAGTGAATGCTGGTTGATCAGCTGAATCCGGCGGAATGCCGGCCGATCAGGATCAGGCCTGAAAACACGGACTTGGTGCGACTGGAGGAGTTCTGCAGTGACCTTCAGCCGGGCGAGGCGGTGTCTGTGCAGCTGCAGTTTCCGATTCGGCACTATTTGTTTGTTGTGGTGGCCCGATTTGTCGGCACTCGGATCGGCAGCGCCGGGGCTTTCGATCGACTTGTCCGGATAGTCCGCGCCGAGGTATCCGAGGATATTCGTGTGTTCGGCGTCTATCCCAGCATCGAGAATCCGCGCTTCTTCTTCCCGTATGACGCCAAGGCGATTCACTTGTTCCTGCTTCGCGATGTCCTGTTGCCGAGGCGCTATTCACTCAAGCTTAAGGAGCGGGTGTTGCAGCGCTTGTTCATGTGGGCAGTGCGGGTTATTCCAGCCAGCCGCTTTTTGTGTCGCTCGGTCGTGGTGACGGCTCAGAAATGATTAGCCAGTTTGTCAGAGCGATCCGAGACGAAACCGGCATTCCTGTTCAGGAAGGGCGGTACTTGCTATTCGGAAATGCGTTCGAAAAGTACTCCCTCATGTTGTTCGAGGAAGGGACTCGCTTTCCGTCTGTGGTCGCAAAGTGTCCATTCAGCGACAGGTCAGTGGAACGCTGTCAGGCCGAGTACGACGGACTACGCTACTTCTCCAGCCTGGAGCTCGATAAGGTTCGTGTTCCGCAACCGCTGGGAAAAGTAGGTGGCGCCGACGGGCGGCCGATATTCCTGCAAGGATACCTGCCGGGGGAGTTATTGCTTGGAAGACTTGGCTTGTTTCGACGCAGGATGGACCGCTCCCACGTAGACTTCGCGTTGGATGCGCTGACCGAAATCTACCAGAAGTCCGCGTCGCCAAAATCCGACAGTGAGCCTGCTGGTACGTCAACCCATACCTGTGCAGTGCATGGCGACTTTTGGTTGGGAAACCTGATGGTTTTGAATGGGGACTTCGGGCTCCTCGACCTGGAGTTTTTCCGCCCCAATGGATCAGTGCTGTATGATCTGCTGCATTTCGGGCTCTACTATCAGAGGGTGCTGTCAAATATCGGCACCTACACCTTGTTGGGACGCAAGGAGTCGGACACCGATTCGCAGCGAGACCTTCGCGTTCTGCAGCTTCAGGTCGCTGACGTGGAGAACCTGCTATGTAAGGACAATCCGACCAGCAGGAATTTTCTGGCTGGGGTAAGGCGATACGTCGACTCATGCCGGATTGATAAAAGTGAGGTTGCTGGTATCGTGCGTGGTTTTGTCGAAGACGACCGCGGTGTTAGTGGGTTGAATCCGGTCTGGATCGAGCAATTCGAAGAACTGTTTTTTGAGGGAAGAAAGCATGACAAACAGGGACCTTAGCGCTGACGAGACGAAACAGGAATGGGGTAACTACTACTCGTCGCTCTCCGGCATTGAAGGTAATGAGGTTTTCAAGGAAGAGTACGCCAACTACGTTGGCACACATACCTGGAACAACACAGTACGCGTCGTGCTTGAGTATTCCGGGATCAAAGATGGCCAGAAGATTCTCGACGCCGGATGCGGTTGGGGCAGGATCTTGCTGGGTGTCGTAGACAACATCAGTGATCTCGACATCACCGCGTTCGACCAGTCCGAGGAAGCCACCGGAATCGGCCAGCAGCTGTTCAAAGACATACCCAACAATAATTCTGTGACGTGGGAAAATGGGGACATTCAGGAACTGCCTTTCGAGGATAACTCCTTTGATGTGGTTTACTCATGTCGAGTGTTCCAACACTTGAACGATCCAACCAAGGGTGTTGATGAAGTCTGCCGCGTCCTGAAACCGGGCGGGCGTTTTGTGCTCCTGCTTCAAAACGCCCTTAATCCGCTCAACAGGAATTATTACAGTCGTCTGTACAAGCCCGGTGAAGTTCGGGGGTGGTTCGCAAACCAGACACCTGCATCGCTCTCTGTCAACTCAATGGATTTTTATCCTTCGGGTATGCCGTTCCCGACGTCAAGGGACGGTCGCATGGCAATTGAACGAGCTTTCGATCGCTTGCCCCTGCTGAACAAGCTGGGTGGAAAAGTACTCGCTGTCTGCCAAAAGTCGTAACGAGATAGTTGCTTCTGACAGTTTGAGTACCTCAGAGATAGAGTTTTTCGGTGAGCGTTAGAGTCGCGATTCTGGGCACACGCGGGATACCCAACCTGTACGGCGGTTTTGAGCAGTGTGCGGAGATGCTGTCGCAGGGTCTGGTGCGCTCAGGATACCGGGTGACTGTGTATAACCCCGACTGGCACCCTTACGAATCCGGGGAATTGGGCGGCGTTCAGATCAGGAAGCGATATTGCCCGGAAAAGAAGCTGGGACCACTTGCCCATTTCATCTATGACGGAATCTGCCTGTGGGACGCTATGCGCTCTGGCGCAGACGTCGTTATCGAACTGGGATACCAGAGTTCGTCGTTGTCTCTGCTTCTCTTGCGCCCGTTTATTCGGGCAAAAGTCATCACCAACATGGATGGTCTCGAATGGAAGAGGGCGAAATGGAGCCCCGCAGTTCGCCGGGCTACCCAGTTCTTTGAGAGGCTCGGTGTTCGGTTCTCCGATAGCCTGGTCGCCGATAACGGCGGCATCGCCGACTATCTCAAGGAACAATACGGCGCGGACTCGGCGACGATCGCCTACGGCGTCGACTATCCGCCAGAGTTCGATGATAGCGTACTCGAAGAGCACAACCTGGTATCCGGACAGTTCGCTCTGGTGATCGCCAGGCTTGAGCCCGAGAACAATATCGAGCTCGTGTTGCAGGGACATGCAGACGCAGGTGTTGACCTTCCTGTGATTGTCGTTGGCGGAACCGACACGCTGCATGGCAAAATGCTGACGGAGCAGTTTGCCTCAGACAACGTCCGGTTTGTCGGAGGAATTTACGATCAGCCCAAACTCAACTCGTTGAGACAACACTCGGCGGTGTGTTTTCATGGGCACTCTGTCGGCGGTACAAATCCGTCACTGATCGAGGCGATGGCGGCCGGTTCACTGATTGCCGCTCACGACAACCCCTTTAATCGCAGCGTGCTTGAGAACACGGATCGCTTCTTCTCGGGAAGCGATGATGTTGTGCGAATTCTCGAGGCCACTCAAGCGAATGAGAGTAGTTATCCGGATGAGATCGAAAAGAACAAATCGACCATCAATAAGAAATACAACTGGGACTACATCGTTGAGCAATACGCCCGCGAAATAGATCGCGTGCTGGAGCAACCCTAGCCGAACTGCGTCCACGCCTCCTGAGACCCTTGTCGGACTGTGCTGTTAATAGACGGTCGAAGAGCGCCTACGTCAGCTGAATTCGCCGCGCGTTCTGCCAGTCTGTTGAACGGTCTGCTGAGCGTACATCAGTAAACCTGACTTCCTGTAAGAGCGATTTCAGCTTGTCACCCGCCTTATTGATTCCGTAGTAGCTCTTGAATCTTCGCACTGAAGAAAGCCCGTCTACCATCGGTTGGTCCGGCTCGAAATCCCGGGGATGAAAATAGGTCATGACGTAGTCGTCATCGGCAAACCAGCGTTTGAGCAGCGCTTCTGGCGCGAGCCTGAAATAACCCCCTCCGGAATAGATAAAGCGTCTTCCGAGCGCTTTCCGGTAGTTCATGGGAAAGAGCTTCAGGGTTGACGAGTGTCCGGAAACCATTCCAATCGCCGGCTTCGTTATGTCCATGCTGTGCAGGCCCCCATGGGCTCGCCTTGCTGGAAACACGGAGCAATCAACCTCGATGCCGGAATCCGCAAGTACTTCAAAAGCCCACGAACAGTCGGATGTAATCGAAAACCCTGGTGCTCTGTAGGTGGTGACCTTTTCCCCGGTCAGGTCTTCAAGCTGTTGGATGGCCCGCGTGGTGTCTGCCTTGAACTCGTCCGGCGTCATCTCGTACACAAGCTGGTGAGCAAATGAATGGCAGGCGATTTCATGACCCTGCTCATGGATCATCCTGACGACATCAGGATGTTCTTCGGCTACCCAGCCAAGACAGAAAAACGTGGCTTGCTGGTCATGTGATTCCAGCGTCTCCAGTATCCAGCTAACGCTTTGCTGAAGAATTGATTCTCTTCCGGACCAACTCTCCACGGTTTTCGTGCTGTCGTTATCCAGAATATGGAACCAGTCCTCTATGTCAAAAGTCAGAATCTTCATCAGAAAAAACGTCCACCTACCCGACGGAACTCGAGCACATCCTCTCTGGTCGGGAAAGAGTAATAGGTTGCCTGATCTTCCGGATTGTCGATAGTCGTCATATCTCCGGCCAGTATTTTTTCCATGGCTTCGCAAATGGCTGTCATGCCGAGCAGCTTCGAGTCGCGGATCAGCGTCTCCTGCGACATACCTTCGATGTTCATACGCTTTTGAACCACGATTGGGCCGCTGTCAATTCCTTCGTCGATCATGAACACGGAGACGCCGGTCTCAATTTCCTGGTTCCTGATCACCCAGAAACTGGGCATCAGTCCGCGATACTTTGGCAACAAGGCAGTATGCAGATTGAGTGAGCAAATCTTCGGAATATCGAGAAGAGGGCGCTTGAAGATCTGGTTGCCGGCGACGGATAGCAGCACGTCAGCGTCCAGGCCCTCGATGAAGTCAAGGTTTTCGGTGCTGTTGATCGACCCGACAATGCGGTGAGTCCTCACACCGTGTTTGCGAAGCGTGTCCTCTACGCTGGGAGACCGGCCGAGCTTTCGAACCAGGAAGCGAATTGCGTATCTCATGAAGAACCGGTTTCCGAAGATAGCGCGCGTGTGCATCGCTCTCTGAAAAAACGAGAGCTTCTTACCAAACGGCGATGAAGGGAGAATGATCGCGTCGCTCAGCACCGCGCCTTCCGGCAAGTTCTCTAACAGATGATGGAAAGACTCTGCCAGGTAAAACGGTTCGTTCTGCGTTACAAGTAGTATCTTCATTCGGCGGTTTCTTCCTTGACGCCCAGATCGTGCAGTCTATGGATAGATGGGCGTTTGGCATTCGCAAACCCGCGAAGTCTACGGTATCCCGCTGCATGGGAAAACGTCGATTCATCCTGCGAAGCGCGGCCGACCGCGACGCTGAGCTTGAAAGGATGCCCGGTCAGAATCCTGACTGGGACGCTTCTTTGTTCAGGCAATGAGATGGTGATTTGCTCGCGATGAGTACCTGACCTGCAGCATCTGAACTTTGCACTGACGTTGTCATTTGCTGAAATGATTGACGACGTATCAGCGGCTTGAGGTCCAGGATCTCGTCGCGAGTCTACGCCATTAGCATTTTCATGGGTTTAAGTCACATATTTGTCATATATCGTTGCATATTCCTAGGCGCGGAACTATCCTTCGCGAAGCATAAGCAGGCCGCTATTATTGCCGGATGTGGTCGTTATCGCGCTATTTTGGGGAAAAATTAAAGAATTGTTACCCACGGCCGTCAACCAAACGGGCGTCGAGCTCGTTGTGATTGGCAGAACGAGTGCATTGATCCTGACTTGAAAATTGAGCAATACCGAGCCTGATATATGAGCGAGCCTACTTTAATACCGGCGATTACCATCGCATTCGTCGTAACCATCTCGTTCATGTTCGCGCTCAGACCGTTTGCTACCAGTGTCGGCCTGTTGGACCGCCCAGGTGGCCGAAAATCGCACCTCGGTGACGTTCCGGTCATTGGCGGGCTCGCGATGTTTCAGGGTGTTTTCGCGGGACTACTGATGGCGCTTGGGCCGAGTGTCGAGCTGGCCAGCCTGTTCAGTGCGTCCTTCCTGCTGATCGCGATTGGCGTCTTTGACGACAAGTACACATTATCTCCATTTGTCAGAATCGTCACTCAGATTGCCGTGGTCCTTATAATGGTTTACGGCGGTAAGTATCTGTTGGCTGACCTTGGCAATCCGTTCGGCTTCGGAGTGATAGAACTCGGCCCATTGGCGCTGATCTTCACAACGGTTGTCACGCTCACAATGATTAATGCGTACAACCTGGTGGACGGTATCGACGGTCTTGCCGGCTGTCTCGCACTGATTGCGCTCCTGGCGCTCGCGGCGGTCGGCGGTTACGCCTCTCCGGCTACGGCGCTGGCGCTGACAGTCAGTGCGGCCGTCGGCGGCTTCCTGGTTTTTAATTTCCCTGTCGTTTGGAATCGCCCTATTCGCTCCTTCATGGGCGACGCCGGTAGCACGATGATCGGTTTCACCATAGTCTGGATCGCTCTTGGCATGAGCCAGGGCAGCGACCGCCTGGTCTCTCCCGTGATCTGCCTCTGGTTCGCGGCGTTGCCTATTTTCGACTGCCTGACGTGTTTTGTTCGGCGCATGATGAAGGGCAAGTCACCCTTGCAGCCCGGGCGAGATCACTTCCATCACATACTGAAGAGCGGGGGCCTGGGTGTCCGGCGGGTTCTGGGAACGTTGTCCGGCTTGCAGTTGATCTATGCTATCGCTGGCATTAGCGCCCATTTCGCCGGCGTGCCGGAGTTCATCATGTTCGCCTTGTGGGCGGTACTCGGGATCACGCAGCGCAAGGTCATTTTAGCAATTGCCAGATCGCATCGAGCGCACATCCGGAGAAAACGCAGGCTTCACGCTGCAGCCTGAACCAGGTCACTGTATTTTCGCGCGTTACCTGTATCATAACGTCCTGATATGGTTTCTGACGGAATTCAATGAGACTCACCATTTTCGGCTCTGGCTATGTAGGCCTCGTCACCGGCGCGTGCATGGCGGAAGTGGGCAACCATGTCGTCTGCGTCGATATCGACGAGGCGAAGATCGATCGGCTGAATAACAGCGATATCCCGATCTATGAGCCCGGTCTCGATACCTATATCGAGCGCAACGTTGAGGCAGGCCGTCTCGAATTCACGACCGATGCAAAGAAGGGCGTCGACCACGGGCTGTTCCAGTTTATCGCTGTTGGGACGCCGCCCGATGAGGACGGCTCGGCCGACCTGAAGCACGTGCTGGCCGTTGCGAAGTCCATTGGTAGCGTGATGTCTGACTACCGGATCATCGTCAACAAGTCGACTGTGCCGGTCGGAACAGCAGATGCTGTCAAGTCCGAGGTAATGCAGGCGCTCGACGCTCGTGGGGAATCGATCGAGTTCGACGTTGTTTCAAACCCGGAATTCCTCAAGGAAGGCGCGGCGATCGGCGACTTTATGAAGCCGGATCGAATCATCGTTGGCACCGACAACCCCCGGACGACCGAACTCCTGAAGACGCTCTACGAGCCATTCAACCGCAATCACGATCGCGTCATTGGCATGGACATTCGGTCGGCGGAACTGACCAAGTACGCGGCTAATGCGATGCTCGCGACAAAGATCAGCTTCATGAATGAGCTCGCAAACCTTGCGGAGCGATTCGGCGCTGACATCGAGCACGTTCGAATTGGCATTGGCTCGGATCCGCGAATCGGTTACCACTTTATTTATCCTGGCGCCGGTTATGGGGGCTCCTGTTTTCCGAAGGATGTGCGGGCGTTGGCGAAGTCGGCTGCGGAAGTTGATTACGAAGCGGAGCTGCTGAATTCCGTCGAGTCAGTCAACAACCGGCAGAAGCATCGACTGTACGCCAAGCTAGCAGATCATTACGACGATCAGTTGGAGGGCAAGACCATCGCGCTGTGGGGGCTGTCTTTCAAACCCAAGACCGACGACATGCGAGAGGCGCCGAGCCGAGTACTCATGGAGTCGCTGTGGGAGTCGGGTGCCACGGTACGTGCGTATGACCCGGAGGCCATGGAAGAAACGGCGCGCCTTTACCCCGAGCAGCCGGGTCTCGAGCTTTGTGCATCGGCCTACGACGCCGTCGAGGGCGCGGATGCTCTGGTTATCATTACCGAATGGCAGGAGTTTCGTAGCCCGGACTTCGCGGAGTTAAGAGACAAGCTGACCGATCGCGTTATCTTTGACGGCCGAAACCTGTTCGAGCCTAGTAGCGTTGCCCAATTTGGGCTGGATTACTACGCGATCGGTCGTGGTAAGGCATAAGCATCCCGAAGCGCTCACAGGTCTGGATGTCACATTCGGCTTTGTGACGCTGTACTTTCGGAGTTTCAACAAGCTCCAGTAGAATGTCACTTCCTTAGTATCGGAAGGAAACATTGGCTTCCATTATTCCAGTAATCCTGTCCGGCGGATCAGGAACTCGACTCTGGCCAGCTTCGCGATCGATGTATCCGAAACAGCTTCTCGCACTGGCAGAAGAGAAAACGATGCTGCAGGCAACGGCGTTGCGCGTGCGAGGTCTCGAATCCGCGACCGGAACCTGCTTCGTTGTATGCAATGAAACGCATCGATTCTCCGTGGCCGAGCAGCTGGCGGCGATAGAGCTGGATTCGCGCATTGTTCTCGAGCCCACCGGCAGAAATACTGCTCCTGCCGTCGCGTTGGCGGCGCTTTGCATTGACGCGGACGAGAACGATACGCTGATGCTGGTTATGCCAGCAGATCACATCGTCAAGGACATATCAGCCTTCCAGACCGTCGTTCAGTCAGGCGCCAAAGCAGCACTCGATGGCCAACTTGTCACCTTCGGCATCGTACCGACGCGCCCGGAGACGGGGTTCGGCTATATCAAGGCGACGCCTGCGAACGGAGAAGCCGTTCCGGTAGAGTCGTTTGTTGAGAAGCCCGATGTGGAGACGGCAAACGCCTACCTCGAGTCCGGCAGCTACTTCTGGAACAGCGGAATGTTCCTGTTCAAGGCGTCGGTTTTTCTCGAGGCCCTTGAGAAGCTCGCGCCGGAGATACACACCGCCTGCGCAGAGAGCATGCGAAGCGCAAGCCGCGATGGACTGTTCTTGCGGCCCGATGCTGACGTGTTTTCATCCTGCCCCAGTAACTCTATCGATTATGCCGTTATGGAAAAGGCCGACAACGTTGCGATGATTCCGCTGGACTGCGGATGGTCTGACGTGGGCTCCTGGGATGCTCTGCACGATGTCATGCCGCTGGACGCGCGCGGCAACTCTTTCGAAGGCGACGTGCTGTCGTTTGACTGCGATGACTCGATGATCTCTGCCGAGAGCCGTCTCGTCGGTGCCGTCGGCCTGAAGGAAGTCATCGTAGTCGAAACGAAGGACTCGGTACTGGTGGCTGACAAACACCGGTCCCAGGACGTCAAGGAGCTCGTCAATCAACTCAAAGAGCAGGAGCGGCCCGAGACCGACCTGCATCGCCAGGTGTTCAGGCCGTGGGGCAGCTACGACAGCATCGAGAACGCAGATAACTTCCAGGTCAAGCGCCTCATCGTGAAGCCCGGGGCAGTCTTGTCTCTGCAGAAACACGCACACCGCTCGGAACACTGGGTTGTCGTCAAGGGCAAGGCGAGGATCACGAAGAATGACGAGGTGTTCGACCTCAACGTCAACGAGTCGACTTATATTGCGATCGGCGACGTGCATCGGATCGCCAATCCCTTTGACGAGCCAGCGCACATCATCGAGGTTCAGTGCGGCGACTATCTTGGAGAAGACGATATCGTTCGGCTCGAGGACGACTACGGGCGCGAGGGCACCAATACCTGACGGCCGTGCCGGCTTTCGGCGGCGCAAGTGCCGGGTCCGTGTGCCAACGTCCCACGTGGGCGAAACAGGGGCTCTCAAGCCTTTGATTTAGTGGCCTTCGATGTGTAGCTTTCGCATGTTGAGTTTCAAGCGACGAGAGCTATGCCGATCACCATCGATTCCTTTAAGGCCTACGATATCCGTGGGCAGATTCCGAGCCAGCTGAACCCCGATATTTGCTACCGGATCGGCAACGCAACCGCTGAATACCTGGACGCGAAACGGGTCGTCATCGGCCGCGATATGCGGCTGACCAGCGCTGAGTTTGCTGATGCGGTCGCGAAGGGGCTGCAGGAAGCCGGCGTCGAGGTGCTGGACATCGGGCTGTGCGGAACGGAAATGGTGTATTTCGCCACCACGCATCTCAGTGCCGACGGCGGCATCATGGTCACGGCGAGCCACAATCCGGCAGACTACAATGGCCTCAAGATCGTTCGCGAGGATGCGAAGCCGATCAGCGGTGACTCCGGTCTCGCAGACATCAAGGCGCTGGCCGAAGCTGATGAGCGACGTACCGCGCCCGAGCCCGGCGCGCGAACGGTGTCGGATATCTTCGGCGAGTACATCGAGCATATGCTCGGATACATCGATGTCGATGCACTCAAGCCGCTTAAGTTGGTCGTCAATGCCGGCAACGGCTGTGCAGGTATCGCCGTCGATGGCCTGGAGCCGAAGCTTCCGTTCGAACTCACCAAGGTGAATCACGAACCGGACGGAACATTCCCGAACGGCATTCCGAATCCGCTGCTTCCGGAGAACCGTGCATCGACGGCAGACGCCGTTATCGAGCAAGGTGCCGATATGGGCATCGCCTGGGACGGCGATTTCGATCGCTGTTTCCTGTTTGACGAGAAGGGCGGATTCATCGAGGGTTACTACCTGGTTGGCCTGCTGGCAGAGTCGCTGCTGAAAGCGAACCCGGGGGGCAATATCGTCCATGATCCTCGACTGACCTGGGCGACCCTCGAGACTGTCGAAAATGCCGGTGGCAAGACCGTCCAGAGTAAGTCAGGACACTCGTTCATCAAGGAGATGATGCGTCAAGTCGATGCCGTCTATGGTGGTGAGATGAGTGCGCATCATTACTTCAAGGACTTCTCCTATGCCGATAGCGGGATGATTCCGTGGCTGCTGGTTGCGGAGATGATGTGTACGACCGGCAAGCCGCTGTCGGAGCTGGTCCGCGAGAAAATGGCAGCATTCCCGGCTTCAGGCGAAATCAATCGCAAGGTCGACGATGCTCACGCGACGCTCCAGCGGCTCTACGACGCCTATGCGGACAAGGCAAACTCAGTCGACGACACGGACGGCTACAGCTTCGAGTTTGATCAATGGCGCTTCAATATCCGTATGTCGAATACCGAGCCGGTCGTTCGCCTCAACGTAGAGTCGAGAGCTGACGAGGGCCTGATGAGCGAGAAGACGGCTGAGGTTCTCGCGGTCATCGAAGCCTGACTGAATCCAACCTCCAACGTGCATTATCCGCGGCGCGCAGGTATCGTTTCGACCACATTTTTATCGGAATTGAGCTCACATGGATAGAGCCGTGAAGAAAGGTGTAATTTTGGCAGGCGGGACCGGTTCCCGCTTGCACCCGCTTACCTACTCGGTCAGCAAACAGCTGATGCCGGTCTACGACAAGCCGATGATCTACTATCCGCTGTCGATCCTGATGCTTGCCGGTATACGGGACATCCTCGTCATCACGACGCCGGATGACCAGCGCGCTTTTTCAGGGCTGCTGGGCGACGGCGCAGCCTGGGGACTTCACATCCAGTATGCCGTCCAGCCGGAGCCCGGCGGCCTCGCCCAGGCCTTCCTGATCGGGGAGTCGTTCATCGACGGCGACCCCGTTGCATTGATTCTCGGCGACAACATTTTCTACGGTCACGGGCTGCAGCATCAGCTGGTATCCGCGGCGTCCCGGGATCAAGGCGCGACGGTGTTCGCCTACCATGTTCAGGACCCGGAAAGATACGGCGTCGTGAATTTCGACGGTGATGGTAAAGCGCTCGGCATTGAGGAGAAGCCGGATGTGCCGAAATCCAACTACGCGGTCACCGGGTTGTACTTCTATGACCAGCGAGTGACGGAGTTCGCCAGATCGCTGAAGCCCTCGCGGCGAGGCGAGCTCGAGATTACCGACCTGAACCGGCTGTATCTTGAGTCAGGAGACCTCCATGTGGAGCTGATGGGACGCGGAGTGGCCTGGTTGGACACCGGTACGCATGATGCGCTTCTCGAAGCGGCGACGTTTGTCGAGATCATCGAACGCCGGCAGGGACTCAAGATCAGTTGCCCCGAGGAAATCGCGTTTACGCTTGGCTATATCGATGCCGAGCAGCTGACGAAGCTCGGCGAAGCACTGAAGAAGAACGAGTACGGCCAGTACCTGCTGTCCGTTGCAGCAGGCGGCAAGTAGCGTGGAATTCCGACCAACCGTCATTCCCGACGTCATTGTCATTGAGCCACGAGTCTTCGGTGACGATCGCGGCTTCTTCATGGAGACATTCCGACAAGCGGCCTTTACCGAGTCGGTCGGCAACTACACGTTCGTGCAGGACAATTTCAGTTTCTCGGCGAAACACATTCTTCGCGGTATCCATTACCAGATCCGTCAACCGCAGGGAAAGCTGGTGCGGGTGGTCCAGGGTGAGGTGCTCGATGTTGCCGTGGATTTGCGGCGTTCCTCGCCGAGCTTCGGCCAATGGGTCGGTGAGATTCTGTCGGATGAGAACAAGCGCCAGCTGTGGGTGCCGCCGGGCTTCGGGCATGCGTTCGTAGTCCTGAGCGAGACGGCTGGCTTCGAATACAAGTGCACGGACTACTACGCCCCCGAGTATGAGCGTGCGATTCGCTGGGACGACTCGGATATCGGCGTCGACTGGCAACTCCCCGCCGGTGAGCAGCCAATACTGTCCGACAAGGATGCGACAGCACCACTTCTTAAGGACGCGGACACCTACTCGTGAAAGCGATGGTGTTTGGCGCCAAGGGCCAGGTTGGAACGGCCCTGCGTGATTCGGCTCCGCAGAAGGTCGCCGTCGTCTACATGGACGCCTCGGATTGCGATATCACGGATGCCGGGGCGGTAAGCAGTGCAGTCACCTACACGCAGCCGCAGTTGATCATCAATGCCGCCGCGTATACAGCTGTCGATAAAGCCGAGACAGACAAAGAGGCCGCTCACGCAGTGAATGTTGAAGGAACGCGGAATCTCGCAGCGGCGGCGTCCGAGGTCGGCGCCCGTCTCGTGCATATATCAACGGAATACGTGTTCGACGGTACAGCAACGTCTCCGATCAAGCCTGACGCCACACCCAATCCACTGAGCGTCTACGGAGAGACCAAGTGGCGGGGCGAGCAGGCGGCGCTCGCAGCAAACCCTGGGCGTACCATAGTCATCCGAACCTCATGGGTGTACAGCAGCACCGGGAGCAACTTCGTCAAGACGATGCTGCGCCTGCTTGCGGAAAGAGATGAGCTGTCGGTCGTTGTCGATCAGGTCGGGTCGCCGACCTCGGCCAGCTCGCTTGCGCGGGCGATCTGGGATTTTGCATACGCACAAGATGCGTCCGGTACGTTCCACTGGTGCGACGCTGGCGCGACGACGTGGTTCGACTTCGCCGTCGAGATCCAGCGGCAGGGCCTTGAGGCCGGCATACTGCAAAAGAAAATCCCGATCCGGCCGATACCCACAACGCAGTATCCTACGCCGGCCAGGAGACCGGAGTACGGTGTGCTCGATTGCTCCGCATCGTGCGAGCTGATAGGGCGCGCACCGTCTCCGTGGCAAGACAATCTTAAGCACGTGATAACTGAATTGAGTAAATAGATGGCCAATCTTCTTGTCACCGGCGGTGCCGGTTTTATCGGTGCCAATTTCGTTCATTACTGGCTGAAGGAGCACCCGCACGACCGGGTTGTCGTGCTCGATGCGCTGACCTACGCGGGCAATCTCGCCAGCCTTGAGTCTGTGTCGGGCAATGATGCCTATCGTTTCGTCAAAGGTGACATCCTCGACAAAGAGCTGACGACGTCGCTAATCGCCGAGGAGGGCATCGACACGATCGTCCACTTCGCCGCGGAGTCTCACGTGGACCGTTCGATTAGCGGACCGTCTGCGTTCGTCGATACGAACGTCGTTGGCACGCACAACCTGCTGCAGGCGGCCAAGGCCTGCTGGCTCGACAGCGACGACGCGCCGTCGACGCATCGATTCCATCATGTGTCGACCGACGAGGTGTTCGGGTCGCTGAAAAAGGACGACCCGGCCTTCAGCGAGACGACTCCGTACGCCCCCAATTCGCCTTACTCGGCGAGCAAGGCGGCGTCAGATCACCTGGTGCGCTCCTACCTGCACACGTTCGGACTGCAGGTCACGACGAGCAACTGCTCGAACAACTACGGTCCGTACCAGTTCCCGGAAAAGCTGATACCGCTGATGATCGTAAACAGCCTCGAGGGGAAACCGCTGCCGGTCTACGGCGACGGGTCAAACATCCGTGACTGGCTGTATGTCGAAGATCACGTACGCGGAATTGAGCTCGTACTACAGAAAGGCCGCATTGGCGAGACCTACAACATCGGCGGCAACGAAGAGCGCGCCAACATCGACATCGTAAAGACCATCTGCGCGATGATCGACGAGGCGTTCGCTGAGCAGCCTGACCTCGTCGAGCGATTCCCGGGGGCGCCGGCCGCAAATGGAGCGTCAACCGAGTCGCTGGTCACGTTCGTAACTGATCGGCCCGGGCACGACTGGCGTTACGCTATAGACGCTACCAAGTCCGAGACGGAACTTGGCTTCTCGCCAAGCCAGACGTTCGAGTCCGGCATGCAGGCGACGCTGGAATGGATGCTAGGCAACGAGGCCTGGTGGCGCGCCGTTATGGACGGCAGCTATCGGGAGTGGGTGGCCACGCACTACGGTGGGAATACAGAGTAGATCCGGCATTCAATCCCGATGCGGCATTGAAGCGACCCGGAGAGCGGTGCTCTGGTCGGGCTCTCCGGACACCTCTCGCGGAGTTGCTGCCGCTACGATTGTCAAATCGAGATTAAGGAAACTGCCGAATCCAGCGTCGGTTTTGTTTACAGCTCCAGTCAGCCTCCGAGAGCAGGCTCTTCTCAGGCTATTGATTAATAAGGTTTTTCTGATATTGGCACGCTGCTTGCTTTAATTAGATTGCTTGGCAGCAATACAACACTCTTACTCTGGCGTTGAGAAATTGATCATGAATTTGAAAAAAGTGCTCGCTCTACTTGCGTTTGCTTCCCTCTCCATCGGACAGGTTCACGCTGATCCGATTACCATCGATATAGATCCGACTGCCGATGGCTCGTCTGTCGAAGCGGACCTGGAATGTCATGGATTCGATTGCAAGGTGAAGGTGACACTGGCTGAGACACTGGAAGACGAGTTCTTTTCGTTGGCTGAAGGCGAGAGCATCGAAATCGACTTTTTCGACATCCAGGTCTGGGCGCGTTTTGCTATTGGCGAAGTATCCATCAAGGCTATCCTTGCCCTTGTGACGCCTGACGCCATTCTTGGTGGCTCCGGAGACGGTGCGTTTGGCTCGATATTCGGGCGCTTCGTTGCGGGGGCCCTCCACTGGGAGAATCAACCCAAGGCTGTCGATCTCGGAGACGGGACCTTTCTCCAGGTGACTTTCCAGGACCTCGTGGGTGTGACAAAGAGCGGCGAAAAGAACACCGTTCACGCTACCTTTCACCGATTCTCCGCACCGGTGGGCGTACCGGAACCTGCTATGGTCGGTTTGCTGGGCATGGGCCTGATATTGATGGCCTTTTACGGACGTAGAAACCGGTCTGTCGTTCGCCGTTAGATCAATCGCCACGATTCTCTGGGTTCACCGCGGCAGGCCTGTCTGACCGGAAACCGGCCACGCTATCAGCAGGCAATGACGTTGCCGACCGTCTGTTTCCCCACGTGTCTACGAGACTGTCGCGGTCTAACCACCGGTTCCTGACTGACTGAGACCCAAAGCGCATAGCTGACGTGTGCCGACTCCCGAAAGCCGGTCCGCGACAGCGCTGCGGGTCAGCAACACGCAGAGAACGACAGAGATGCCTTTCTGAATAGTTTTTTCATGATGCTGGTGCGTCTTGGAGGCAATGCCCGGTGGTTCGGGCAGCGTTCGTGTCGGATTTGCGGAAATCTCAAGAAATCAGTGACTTAGAAGCGGATTATGTTGAATGACCGCAGCAGCGGGAAATCAAGCCGGCACCTGACATAAGTCGTTGATTTAAAAGTGTGAACTGCGTCACGCCTCAAACCGGATGTCGATACCGGAATTGGAATTAGGGTTCCCCGAAATACTGTCTGTGTCGGAAAATTTGGCACAATGGAAAGCCGGCATGTAACCAGGGATTAACACTTGCCGGGCACTGTAAGACCAAAAGCAACTTACAAAGATAACGATGCCTATCTGGTCAAGAAATTTCGCAAGAATGCCCCTGATTCTCTTGGCGGTGGTCGAGACGCTGATTCTGGTCGCGTCCGTCTACTTCGCCAGGGTCGTCGCATTTGGCAATTTTGAGCTCGCGGAGCAGTCGCTGAGTTCGGTTGCGCCCAAGGCCCTGACATTGGCTACGGTCATGCTGCTTGCGCTGATCGCAACAGGGCTCTACCAGTTTCACCGACGCGTCTACTTTCACGAGATCTTCGTCCGCGTCCTCGTCGGTTTTTTCCTGGGGTCTATTGTCCTGGGCGCCGCCTACTACGCGATTCCGAGCGTGGGCCTGGATCCCAAGATTGCGTTCCTGGCCGTCGCAACGGCTTTGGTTCTTCTGTCACTGACGCGCCTTGTTTTCTCGAGAGTCGTCGATGAGAACATCTTTCGCCGTCGAACGGTGATTTTCGGCGCAGGGCAGCGATCCAAAGTCGTCACCAAATTGCGACGTCGTGCCGACCGACGCGGCTTCCACCTGGTCGGTACCGTACCGGCGCCCGGCGACGAAATGCGCGAAGACCAGACGGGCGTCTGTCACAACGTTGACTGCCTGCTTCAGTACGCGATCGATCACAAAGCCGACGAGATCGTTGTGGCAATGGATGACCGGCGCGGCAACCTGCCGATAAGAGCTCTCCTGGATGCCAGACTCCGCGGCATCGAGGTGATTGACCTCGTCGACTTCATGGAGCGCGAAACCGGCAAGATTCGCCTGGATCTGGTTAACCCGGGCTGGCTGATTTTCGCACCCGGCTTTCGCATTACCCGGCTACGCCGGTTGAACAAGCGGCTCCTGGATGTCGCTGTTGCATCGGCAGCGCTAATACTTACGTGGCCGGTGATGCTGCTGGTCGCGCTGGCCATCAAGATCGGTGATGGTCCTTCACTGCCTGTGCTCTATAAACAGCGGCGGGTGGGCCTGAATGGTCGTGTGTTTGACGTGCTGAAGTTCCGCAGCATGCGTCCGGATGCCGAGAAAGAGGGTACTGCCCAGTGGGCCGTTGAGAATGACCCGAGGGTCACGAGAATCGGCAATGTCCTCAGAAAGTACCGGCTTGACGAGCTGCCGCAGATCTTCAACGTGCTCGCCGGACAGATGAGTATTGTAGGACCGCGACCGGAGCGACCTGAGTTCGTGGATCAGTTGTCCGCGGAAATTCCTTACTACGCCGAGCGACATACGGTTAAGCCGGGCGTGACAGGCTGGGCGCAACTCAGATACGCCTACGGTGCGTCGGCTGAGGACGCGAAAGAGAAGCTGCAATACGACCTGTATTACGTGAAGAACCACAGTCTGCCGCTGGACCTGATGATCATGCTCCAGACCGTGGAAGTCATTCTGTGGGGTAAGGGTGCGCGCTGAGACCGGCCGGACTATTCAGTGTGTCTGGCAGTTCTGCTGCCTCTGACGAGTGGATCCATGTCTCAGAATCAAACCGCATTGAGGCCCCGTCTGTTACAAGGTCGGTCGCCATGTGCTCGACGGCGAATGACGGCTCATCTCCCCGTGCTCGGAATTTCGGTGTAACCGGAAAGGACGTGTCACAAACCAGCCACTCCTGCGCTCATCGCCCTCGCTCTGTCTTGCTCTGCACCGATGCGGCGCTGCTGCCGGTGTGACATGCACACGAAATAGAGCCTCGAATCAACGTGGCTTTTTTTCGCGTACCTGATTCGAGTTAAACTCTTTTATCCTGATTTCTGAGCCCGCTAATGCTGCCGACATTCGCCTTGATTGGCTACGTTGCCGCCGCCGGCATGTTCCTGCTATTAGCGGTGCTCGTCTTGGTGGGGGGTACGCGCGCAAAGCAGGCGCGGTTGTTATTGGTCGCTGTCTTGGTCAACGTCGTATGGTCCGTCGCGATGTTCTGGCAGCTTCGTTACGGCTCACTACCGGCTGTTCTACAATTCTCGGTCGAAATCGCCCGCTATTGGGCGTGGCTACTGTTTCTTGTAGCCGTGCTTGGGCTCGCTGGCGGCAGGACCTCGTCCGGCTCCCTTCGATACGGGGCGATCATCGCCCCTGGCCTGATCCTGATAATCGGAGTCCTGCCGGCCGGCTGGGGCTTCGGCGGTCCGGGATCGATATTTGTCCTCGGAAGCATCGGTCTCTCGCTGCTTGGTATCGCCATTCTGGAGAGGATCTACCGAAGTGCGGAACCCTCATCGAGACGCCCGATCCGATCGCTGGCGCTCGCCGTTGCCGGACTGTTCGGATTCGACATTGTAATGTTCTCCTCCTCCGTGCTCGTCGGTCAGATAGAACCCGGCTTGTGGGCAGCAAGAGGCGTCGCAAATGCCTGCATCGTACCGTTTCTTGCGGTTGCGGTGCGGCAAAGCAAGGAATGGTCCGTGGATCTCTTCATCTCTCGCCAGGTGGCCTACTTCAGCGCCACCATGGTTGGTGCCGGTATCTACCTGATCCTGATGGGGGTGGGCGGTTACTACGTCAAGGAGTTTGGCGGCAGCTTGGGAAGCGCACTGGCCGCGATTCTCGTTTTTGCGGCAGTGCTCGGCGGTGCGGCGCTGTTGCTTTCGGAGCAGTTGAGGCGGCAGGTCCGCGTGTTCTTCGCCAAGCATTTCTTCAGAAATCGCTACGACTACCGGGAGGAGTGGCAGCGGCTGTCCAGGATCCTCTACGACCCGAAAGCCGAGCGGTCGATGGGCGAGCGCAGCATTGAAGCGGCCGCCCTGATCATGAGCAGCCGCTCGGGATTCTTGTTGCTGCAACGTGAGGGGCCGACCTCCGCCATGTTACCGTTCGCCGCGTGGCACTGCCCTTTGCCTGAAGGAATCCGCGTGGCGCCGGGCGATGGCGTCGTCAGGTTCCTGGAGTCCTCCAGCTGGGTGATCGACACACGCCAGTACCGAACGGACCGTGGAATCTACGGGGAACTCGAGTTGCCCGAATGGCTCGAGAGCGACAACCAGCGTTTGGTAGTACCGCTGTTGCAGGACACGGCGCTGATCGGTCTGCTCGTGCTGGACCAGGACTCTCCTGTGACGCTGCATTTCGAGGACACGGACCTGCTGAAGATCGTCGGCCGCCAGGTAGCAGGCCTTCTGGCCCAGCAACTCGATGCCGAGCGCGTCGCCGAGGGCCGGCAGTTCCAGGCCTACAGTCGACTCACCGCATTTCTGATGCACGACCTCAAAAACCTGGCGGCCCAGCAGTCTCTGGTCGTCAAGAACGCCAGCAAGCACAAACGCAATCCGGACTTTGTCGACGACGCTTTCGAAACCATCGAGCATTCGGTGAATCGAATGAACCGTCTCATCGCGCAGTTGGCCGAGCGCAATCGCAAAGAGAGGCGCAAGCGTGTTTCGGTGGGCGAGGTTCTCGGCAGTGTCATCGAGCAGGTCAGCGATCGGAAACCGGTGCCGAACGTCGCCGGGCTGGACCGTGAAGTGGCCGTTCGGGCGGATCATGAGAAGCTCTCGGCCATTTTCGTGCATCTGATTCGAAACGCTCAGGACGCATGTGACGAGCAGGGTAATATCAACATCTCCATTGGTACGACCGGTTCCACTGTTGAAGTCTCGGTGAAAGACGACGGACACGGCATGGACGACACGTTCATCCGTGAACAGTTGTTCAGGCCGTTCGAAAGCACCAAGGGTGTCGACGGCATGGGCATCGGTGCGTACCAGGTTCGAGAATACGTTCGCGAGCTGGACGGTCACCTCGACGTCGACAGCACAGCGCGTGTTGGCACGACGATGACGGTCTGCCTGCCGCGCGCCGTGTGACCCGTCGCGTGGTGGGTGAGAAGTGAGCCGGTACCGAGTTGATTTGTGACGCAGTTCACACTTTGACGGCCCATCATACCGGACGCGACACTAAGACCCGCGGACCGGCTAACATTGGCTGACTGGCCAGCGCATCCAGGCTGGCCGGATCAGCACGGGCGTCCGGAAGGACAATTCTAAGGTTGTACCCATCGGGGTCGCATGACGAAGCAATCGAACGGCAACAATGCTGTTGCGGATGAGGGCCGGGCAGCTGTCAGCCATTGGCTGATCGTCGCAGGCACGTTACTCGCCGTCATGCTGGCTTTGAGCCCGACACTGATGTTGCTCTGGCCCAAGTGGTCGGACAGTCACCGCTATTCTCAAGGCGTGTTGATCTTGCTACTGGTTGTCTGGCTCGTGTATCGACAACGAGACGCGATCTCTGCTACCCCGCAGCGGCCATCTATACCTGCCTTTGTCGTTCTGGCGGGCCTGCTCTTTGGCTGGATCTGGGCGTTCGCCGCCAACATCGCACTCGGCGCCACGGTGCTGTGGCCACTGATACTGATATGCGCGGTCTTATCCGTTTCAGGCTGGCAAACGGTCGCACGCATCCTGGTCCCTGTGCTACTGCTCTATTCTGCGATACCGGTCTGGGATGTCATAAATCCGTTGCTGCAATCCATGACAACCGCCGCCGTATCGGTGATCCTCAAAGCGATTGGCGTGCCAGCATTTATCGAGGGCAATTTCGTCCAGATTCCGGCGGGTGTCTTCGAAATCGCCGGCGGCTGTAGCGGTATTCACTTCTTCATCGTGGCACTGACGCTAGCGACGGTCTATGGCCACTTAAACTATGTTCGCGCGAGAGATTCCGTCGCGCTGCTCGCGATCGCGGCCGCGATGTCAATCGCCGTAAACTGGATCAGAGTTACGGTAGTCATCGTCGCCGGTCACCTGACCGACATGCAATCCTACCTCGTGCAGGTCGATCACTATACGTTCGGCTGGGTTCTTTTCGTGGTCATGCTGGTGCCGTTCTTTCTCATAGCTCGGCGTCTCGAGCCCGATTTGCCGGCAGAAAGCCAACATGCCGATTCGCCACGAAAGTTCGGGAAATCTCGACTTGCACCTGCGGGCTACGCTTGTGTACTGCTTGCTCTGCCGGTTCTGGTCTGGGCCCGGCTCTTGACCAACGATACGGCTGATGTCGCGATTCAATTGCCATCTATCGAGGGTTGGCTCCCAGTCGCGGCAGAACGGGAAGACTGGAAGCCTCAATTCGTTGATCCCGACGGTGAAGCGCAGGCCCGCTACAGCAGGGATGGGCGCAAACTGGACGTGTACGTGAACTGGTATGAGACGCAATCACAGGGACGCGAACTCATCGGCTATTACACGTCTCTCGCCGGTAAGAACGCCCGGGTGTCTTATGACAAACCGGCTGCAGCAATTGGCACGATAACAAGCGGCGAGCCGCTGGAAATCCATGAGATAATGGCGGACTATCCTACGGGTGTTCGTCGCCTGATCTGGTATCACTTCCTGGTCGACGGCGAGAGCCGATCCAAGGGGGTGGAGACCCAGCTACGGCTTGGTCTTCTGGCACTGGTCGGCGCCGAGCAATCGGGATCAATTGCCGTTAGTACCGTATGCGAGATTCGAGACTGCAACGAAGCGAGAACCTTGCTGTCAGAAGAGTTTCCGGCAATCAACAGGTCTCTGATTGGAGCGCTGCCGACGCCGGGGCCGAAATGAGCAGGACAGGGAGAACAGACAAATGAACAAGGCAGTATCCAGACCACGCCAGGGCAAACTGTTTCAATGGTGCCTGCTCGGCTGTTCGGTGCTGCTGCTGTCTGCTTGCAGCAAGTCGCCCGAGGAGCAAATGGCCGATGCTCGTGAACAGATTGCTGAGAAGGACTACGCAACAGCGGTAGTAACGCTCAAGAATCTGCTGCAGGATGCGCCGGACAACGTCGACGGCCGCCTGCTGCTGGCAAAGGTGTCTCTGGCCTTCGCGGATCCGCTGTCCGCGGAGAAGGAATTGAGGCGCGCGCAGGACTTGGGTGCCGATGCGGCCGAGCACATGGCGTTGTACTACGAGGTCCAGCTCGCCGTTGGTAACTTTGCTGGCGTTTTAGAGCTCTTGTCGGAGCCCTCTGGTCTGGAAGGCATCTCTGACCTGCAGGCGATTCTATTCCGCGGTGAAGCGCTGCTGGGACTCGGCAGTTCGCTCCAGGCTGAGGAGGTGTTCGGCGAAGCGCTTGCCATCGCGCCCGATTCTCCCAAGGCTCTCTGGGGGATGGCCGGCGCCTTTGTAGCTCAGGGTCGGGTCGATGAGGGGCGAGTCTATCTGGATCGCCTCGCCAGCGAACATTCCGACTATTCGCCCGGTTGGTTGCTGCGTGGTGTGGTCGACCTTCGTGCCGGCAAGCTGGAAGCGGCGGAAGAAGCGCTTCGACGTGCAGCAGAGACGGCACGTGCGGAGCCCAGCCGCATCGTTGAATTGCCGGCGGTGTCGGGGCTTGCGGACGCGCAGTTGTCACAGGGCAAGCTTGACGAGGCCGAACAGACGATCCGTGCATTGGGCAACATTGCCGGCCAGACGCCGATGACCCGCTTCCTGCGCGGACGTCTCGCAGCCGCTCGCGAAGACTACGAACTGGCAGCGAATGAGCTCGAGCAGGTACTGTCGGTCTCGCCAAATAACCTGTCCGCATTGTTCCTGTACGGCTCCGTACAGGTTGCACTCGAGAACTACGTGACTGCCGAAGGCGCACTGAGCCAGGTCGTAGCACGTGCGCCGCAGAATCTCGCAGCTCGCCGTCTGCTGGCCGCAGCACAAGTGCAGATGGCCGAACCGCGTGCCGCTGTCGAGACGATTAGCCCTTTGCTCGAATCGACTGAGCGCGATGCTCAGCTCACAGTGTTTGCGAGCAACGCATTGATACGGACAGGTTCAGTAGAGCGAGCAGTTCGCCTGCTCGAAGAGGCCGTGGAGAAAGAGCCTGAAAACACGGAGCTCAGGTTGTCGCTGGCCGCTGCATATTTGCAGGCACAGCGATCCGAGGAGGCCGTCGCGTTGGCCGAATCCTTACCCGACGATGCCGACAGTTTCGGGAAGGATCTCGTCATCGCGCTGGCACTGATCGCGTCCGATAGAAGCGACGAGGCGGAGGCACGCATTGACCAGATCGCCGAGGATTTCAGCGACGATGTACGGGCGTTGACGCTGATTGGTGACATCTATCTACGCCGGGGTATCCTCGACAAGGCGCAGCAACGCTTCACCGAGGCGCTAGCCATCGACGAGAACCATGTTCCGGCGCGTATCGGCGTCGGGCGGGTTGCGGCCGGTTCCGGCGACGCTGATGCTTCCATCGCCGCATTCGACGCTGTATTGAAGCTCGACCCGGGCAACCTGACCGCCCTGACCAGTCTCGCGAACTACGCGGCAGTCGATGGCGATTTCGAGAAGAGCCAGCAGCTCTTGCTGCAGGCCATCGAAGCCAGCGACAACGCTGCGCTGCCACAGCTGATGCTGGCGAAGTCTTACCTGCGTCAGGGCAATCGGCTGCGCGCCGAGCAAACGGCGCAGGAAGCAGCGCGCCTGGCGGAAGGAAATGCGACGATTCAACTGGGTGTGGGCGACATACTGGTCTCGGTCGGTAAAGGCCGCGAAGCCCTGCCGTATTTGAACGCAGCAACAGAATTGAGTCCGGGGTCGATCAACGCCTGGTATAGGCTGTCCCAGGCCCACCTGTCTCTCGGTCAGTCTGAGGACGCTAGACGGGCGCTTGGCAAAGCGCTTGAAATCGATCCGAACGACTTGCGTTCAAGGGCGACGTTGGCACTAATCGAAATGGGTGCCGGCAACACCGATGCGGCGCTCGAGATCGCAGCTGATCTGAAGTCGCTTTACCCCGAGTCCGCAACACCCATCAATCTTGAGGCCGACATCTATTTTGCCGGGCAGGATTTTGCAAGAGCGGCCGATCTGTACAACGACGCATTCGACGTTTCGCCGTCTGCGGTTCTGGCGCTTCGAGCATTTCAGGCGGCGCGTTCGGCAGGGCGTGATGGAGCCGCCGCAACCCTGGAAGCCTGGCTGGCGGAGAACCCGGACGACGCCACGACAGCTCTTTTCCTTGCGCAGGAGAACGACCGCCTCGGAGTATCCGCGGAGGCGATCGCGTTGTATGAAAGGGTGCTTGCCGGCGATCCCGACAACGTGCCAGCGTTGAACAACCTGGCGTGGATTTACAATGAATCGGGGGATAGTGACAAGGCTGAGCCGCTGGCGCGGAAAGCATACACGCTGCGTCCGGACATTGGCTCAGTGGCCGACACGCTAGGATGGATCCTCGTTAAACAAGGCAATCTCGAGGAGGCCCTGGTTCTCATTGAGGAGGCTGCCGAGAAGTCACCGCGTTCCGGGAACATTCAGTATCATCTGGCTTACGTCTTGCACCGGGTTGGGCGCACATCCGACAGCCTCGATATTCTGCGGCCGTTGCTCGACGTTGAGGACGACTTCGACGAACGCAATAACGCAAAAGCCCTGCTGGCAGAGATTGAGGGATAGTAGACACAATGTATTCAACGTCGAACAAATCATCGGTCATCATCTCCATTCTTGCGGTCTTCATGACGGCGTGTGGAGGGACGGGCCCGGAGAAGACCGGCGACTGCCCGGAGCTGGAGGCGGTAACGACCGAATACGTAATCGGTGCGGGAGATTCGCTACAGGTCTTTGTGTGGCGCCACGACGACATTTCGACCACGGTACCGGTCCGGCCCGACGGACGAATTTCGATACCGCTCGTGGAGGACGTTGTTGCAGTCGGCCGAACGCCCACGGAACTGGCGCGAGTAATCGAAACCCAGCTTTCAGAGTACCTTCGCACGCCGAAGGTCAACATTATTGTCGCGAGCCAGGGCTCGGCCAACCAGATCCAGGTAGTTGGCAACGTAGTGCGTGAGCAGTCAGTGCCGTATCGTGAGGGATTGCGACTGCTTGATGTGATGGTGGCGGTTGGTGGGCTTGATGAATTTGCGGCAGGCAACCGTTCAAAAATCGTTCGCCAGGTCGACGGGCGCGCCACTGAATGCCGCGTTCGGGTTAAGAACTTAATGGAAGACGGAGACGTAAGCCAGAATGTGCGTCTGTATCCCGGCGATGTGATTATCGTACCGCAGGCCCGATTTTAGGATCTCCAAGCTATGCATGAGCTAATTGAACAGGTTATTTCAGAGTTACGAGGCGCGTGGCGCTTCCGCTGGTTAGCGCTGGGCATTGCCTGGGTCACGTGCCTTGTTGGTTGGGCGGTCGTCTTTATGATGCCAAACAAGTACGAGTCCGAGGCGATCTTCTACGTCGGCAAATCACGTCTTGATAGTCTCGTGCCCGTTGGGGGGGGAGAGGACAGCTCACTGGTGGATCGGGTTCGCCAGAGTATGCTGCTGACGCCATCGCTTGAGAAGGTAGCCAGGAATACGGACCTCGATCTCAGGGCCACGACGAGAGAAGAGAAGCAAGCGCTAATCGATAGTCTGGCGCTGGCAATCAATATCGATTCTGTGAACACCCGCTCGAGACGAAACAAGGACGGATCGATATTCCGGATTTCGTACCGCGATACCGATCCGCAAATGAGTCTCAAGGTAGTCGATGAGGTGCTCGACACGTTTCGCGAGGAGATCGGGGCTGGCAGGACGGGCGGTTCGGAAGACGCGCTCGAATTTCTCGAGTCGGGTATCGCCGACTATCGCGCGCAGCTACAGCAGCGCGAACGAGAGCTTGCTGATTTCAGGCGCGAAAATGTCGGACTGCTTCCTGGCGAAGGTCGAGGCTATTTCGAAACCTTGCAGGATGCCCTGGCGCAGAATCGCGAAATTCAGGGAGAACTGAGCCTGTTGCTGAACCAGCGAGATACGCTGCAGCAGCAGTTACGCGGTCAGGAGCCCATTCTGAGTGACCCAGGCGGGTCGGGCGGAGTCATTCCTAAAACCGAACTTGAACAGAGGATAAGCGTCTTCGAATCGACTATCCAGGAATTGCTGACGCGCTTCACCGAAAAACATCCGGATGTCATCGCTGCGAGGGATCAACTAGCACAACTGAGGGCTCAGCGCGAAAAGCAGTTGGAAGAGCTTTCGGCAGCCGGCGGCTCCGGGAACGTAGCGTCAAATAATCCCGTCTATCAGCAGCTCCAGATCTCATTGAACTCGGTAAATCTTGAAATTGCCGAGCTGCAGGGACGGTTGGCCACGTCTCGGACACAAGTTGCTGACCTGCAGGCGAAGATCGACGTCATCCCGCAGATCGAAGCGCAGCTTGCTGAGCTCACACGAGATTACGATCAGATCAATAGTGTTTATAACGACATGCGCGCCAAATACGAGCAGGAGAAACTGCGGCGTAAGCGCCTGGGCTGGGATAACGTCACGTTCGAGACGATGGAGCCGCCAAATGTCGGCCGAAATCCGGTGTCCCCCATGCGCAGCCAGCTGATTCTGTTGGTCACATTGGCGGGTCTCGGTGTCGGCGGCGCAATCGCGTACTTGCTGCAGCAGCTCAAGCCTGTCTTTATCGATGGCAACAGCCTGCGGCGAATCACGGGTTTGCCCGTGCTGGGTAGCGTAAGCATGGCCTGGGAGTCACAACATCGAAGCAAGCGGCGCCGGGAACTGCTTGTATTTGCCTCGGCGACAGGAATGATCTTCGTAGCAGTCGTTTTGCTGCTCGTATTTAGAGAAGTCGGAGTCGAAGTTGGCTCTGAAGTCCGGAAGCTTGCGTCCCTATGAGTAAAATCCAGAAAGCCATTAATGAGATCCAGAGTTCTCGTAACAAGGCAAGGACACCTGGGGCCGTCTCCCAGCTGGGTGTTCTGGTCGATAAACGGGACGTTCCGGGGGATGATGAGGCGCCTGAAGCCTTATTGGGCGACGAAACACGCCAGATAGCAGCACTCGAGACGCCGGTCTCGACCAAGTTGGTCGAGGTGTCTCGGAAATCGTTGACGGACGCAGGATTTATCGCCCCGGATGACGAAGAGCAGCTGATCATAAATCAGTTCCGTCAGATCAAGCGTCCCCTTATTGCGCATGCATTCGGAAAACGTGCAACGAAGATAGAGGGCGGTCACGTGATCCTGGTCACAAGCGCATTGCCTGGAGATGGCAAGACCTTTTCCTGTATCAACCTTGCTTTGAGTATCGCCAGTGAACAGGATCGATCCGTGCTCCTGATAGATGGAGACGTTGCGAAAGCCCATGTTTCCAGGCTGTTCGGGATCGAAGAGCAACCGGGCCTTACCGATATTCTGCAGCGAGATTCAGACTATGACCTTTCCGACGTCATAGTGGAAACCGATGTCGATGGACTGTCGTTGATCCCGGCCGGCAAGATGAATAGCCATGTCACTGAGCTGTTCGCGAGCAACAGGATGGAACGCCTGATCAAGGCTGTCAGTGCTCAGGATCCAAATCGCGTCGTGATTTTTGACTCGTCACCCCTGCTTCCCACCAGCGAGTCGAGAGTGCTATCGACTTTGGTCGGGCAGGTGGTTCTCATCGTCTGCGCCAACAAGACCCCGCGCAGTGCAGTGCTGAACGCGATTGAAATGATGGAAGAGGGCAAAGCCGTCAACGTCGTTCTCAACCAGGCACGCAACGAGGCGGGTTTTGACTACTATGGTGGCCGTTACGGCTACGCTGCCGGCGAGCGTGCGGCAGAAGAATCCAGGCAGGAGTAGGATGAGAGTAGAAGGCAAGTATATCTTTTGGACAACCGCACTGTATTCCATTTTGACAGGCTTCGCGCAGGCTCAGGTTAATGACGCATCGGTTGACGTGTTCGTCGGCGTCGAGCATTCGGACAATCTGTCACGCTCGTCCGGCTTGGACCCTGAAGGCGAGCGTGATGAGACGGTGTATACCGGCGGACTGGAATTCGGTGTCAACAGCCAGTCGAGGTCGTACAGGCTGGAGGCGACGGGCAATGTCGAGCGGCGCCAGTACGACAATGGCCTGTTTGACGATGAGACCATAGGTCGATTGATCGGCAACTTTGACTGGATACTCTTGGAGGAGCAACTGTACTGGAATCTGTCGGCCAATCATGGGCAGCAGATTGTCGATCCTTTTCAGGCGATCACACCTGAGAACAGAGAAGACGTCACGACAGTGTCCACAGGTCCGACGCTTGTTCTGCCAATTGGTGTCCGTACGTTTCTGAATGCGGGCGTCAGCCAAACGGAAGCGAGTTACGACACGCGTCCACTAGATAACTCAAGGCTTCAGGGCAACCTGTCGCTGGAGCGACAGATAGCACCGACGCGGACCGTGAGCGTGAATGTGGGCGGCAGCCAGGTGGAGTACGACGAAGATCAACTGCTCCCGGAGATCGATCTGCTCAATGCATCATTTGGCTTCGTCGCCGAGACGGCCAGGAACGAATGGTCGATCGAACTGGGCTGGAACTATTTCGAACGCGGCGGACTGGATGGCGACGGATTCTTGCTGGATCTTGCTCTGCGGAGGGAGATAACAGAAAGCGCTTCGCTGAGCCTTAGCGCCGGCTCTCAGTATTCGACCAACGGCGACATATTCAGGCTGGAACAGCAGTTTCAGTCATCCACGCCCTCCGATGCATTTTTCGACAGGGGCGCCCTCGACATCCAGGGCTTTGGCGATGTCTTCCGAAATGACTACGCCAGCATTGGCTACAGCCAGTCTTTCGGACGCACAAACATTGATTTGAGCGGAAGCTGGCGGGGCGAATCGTACGAGACAATAACCGGCCTCGATCGCGAAGCGATAACGGGCCGCGTCAGCGTGAGCCGAGAACTGTCTCAGACGATGAGTGCCTCGGTTTTCGCCTCACTGTCAAATCGAGACTACGACCAGGTCGACCGTGCAGATGACGACTCGACGTTCGGACTGTCTTTCGCGGCCAGATTAGGCCGAAAGCTCAGGCTATCGGTGACAGTGCGCCATCTTAAGAGGGACAGTGACACGGCCGAATTCGATTATGACGAGACGCGAGCTGACCTGACGCTCAGCTATGCCGTCCTCTAACAGGCTGAAGAAGCAGACTCGCCAATACGTCCATACAGTGGAAAACAGTCTTCAATGCAATGACTTTAGAGTGGAAGACTAGTGCCGTCGTTCATCCGACTATTTTTGACGAACAAAGGAGCTCAACTTTCGCAGGTGTGACCGAAAACCGTACAGCAGCGGCGACATGACGTATACGTGTTCCGGCAAGATCCTCACGACCGACTTGCTTATCCCGAGTTTGAAATGATTGATTGGATCTTCGTGACCCAGTTCGCTCCAATAGCCGCCCAGATCGATCGAGTTGATATCTCGCTCTCGAGCAATTTCAAAAGCTCGCCAGAAAAGCGGGTGCATGACGGGCGTGCCCTGGGTTACGTCGTGGGGTGCAGTCCAGCCCCATTCATAGATCAATCTGTCTCTATTGCGAACGAGGAGTATCCCGCCCAGGATGGCTTCAGAGCGTTTGGCCTGAACCAACAGAACGGCCGGTGGATCCAGCTGAGCGTAACGGTCAAAAATACTTGAAACGACGTCAGCAGATAGTGGGGCAAGGTTACGTTGGCTGGCGAACTCATTAAAGTGACGAGAAAATTCGAGAAAACTCTCTTTGGAACGACTGTCTATGAGCGACAGTTGTTGACGTCTGGATTTATTGACCGACGTTCGGAAAGACCGTCGTAATGATCGCCACTGTAATTCGTTCGATTCCAGGACGGGCGCGACAATCGTGTGATCGTAGAGTGACACGTCCTGGCTCGCCGTGAATCCAAGATCGTTGAGACAGTCCTCGCAGCGTGAAGCTACGGGATATGGCACAAACGGACTTATCTGTAGCGATGTACATTCTCGCTTCAGTGAATCTACAAGATGCGTGAGATGCACACGAAGCGCCTCAAGGTTCGCAAACAGAGGGCCTCTCGAAACTACGGCATTCGTGATACCTGGAATCGTGCTTTTGTTTATAGAGACTAGTGAAGAAGCAAGGACATTGCTGTGATTATCGACTGTTTCATAAAAACGTGCCGTGTCGAATGAAGACGCAAAGGACCAGTCTACGCCCTGGCGGAAGTGGAAATGATCGACGGTCTCCTGGAACCGTGCTATTCGCAACCGTGTGGCACTATCAAGCGGAAGCCTGTGCTCGGCGGTGACCAGACGGTGTTTCGGATCTGACTGTCTAGACGAATTCATGTGTATGCAATGTTCAACCTGGTTCCGAATTTGGTGTTGTCAGTGTACGTGATGATAGAACGTGGAGTTTTGAGTGAGTAGAGTACTACGAGTCGGGTATGATTCCGCGGTGCGCTTAATGGGGACTCGGCCAGTACTTGGAGTTGCCGAGTCTTTTCTTCCTGGGTATGTGCCAATCTTTATGATGCATCGTATCGCGCACCCATCCCTGGGAATCAACGGCGACGATGCCGATTTTCTCCGTTGGTCTCTAGAATATCTCCGCCAGAGAGACTTTAACTTCGTGACGGTTGAAGACGTCGCGCGTTCTGTTCGGGGTGAGATATCTCTTCCTCCGCGATCGGTCTCATTCACCGTGGACGATGGCTATTGGGATCAAACGGAAGTAGCAGCACCGATTTTCCTGGAATTCGATTGCCCGGCAACGTTCTTTGTCACCACAGGGTTCATCGATCGTGATATCTGGTTTTGGGAGTCCAAGGTAGACTATTTGCTGTCTCAGTGTTCAGAACCATTGTTCATTCGTTTCGGCGGTAGGCGCCGAGCTCAGGGCGCCAGGCAGATGAACAGGCAACAGATGGCGGAAGCGCTCAAAGACGAGCTAAAGAACCTCAGCTTCACCGAGATAGAGAAGAAGCTAGTGGAATGGGCTAGCGATCTGGACGTGCAGATTCCGGACGCAGCACCCGAGAAGTACTTGCCGACGACATGGGAAAGGCTCGTTGATATTCAAGGAATGGGCCTGAAAGTGGAACCACACGGATATCGACATTCCATTCTGTCGCAGGAGAGTGAGGCTGAGAGCAGGAAGGAGATCGAAAAGTCGCAGAACGATCTACGCGCCAGACTCGGTAAGGATAGTGCTGTCTTCTGTTATCCGGTTGGTCGAGAGGTAGATTTCGGTGTTCGAGAGGAGCAGGCCGCGAGGGAACTGGGATTCCTGGGTGCTGTGAGTGCGGTTCCCGGATGCGTCAACATAGCGGACAGAAGTCGACTGTATCGTATGCCCAGATACTCTTTCCCTGACACCAAGACCGATTTGATCCAGTACGCATCGTGGATCGAGGTAGTCAAGAGCTCTGTCCGACGAAGACTCGCCTAGCTGTGTGCAATGACGGTACTTCATTGAGTTCCAATTGAGTTGGAAAACTTTCGACAAAAAGTAGTCAGCGGCTTTGCTTGGGAAGGCGGAACCCGGCTCATTGTTCAAATTGTCTCCTGGGTATCGACCATCTGGGTCGCACGAATACTGGTTCCGGAAGATTACGGTATGGTCGCGATTTCAGGGATTTTCACCGGGCTCGGTGTAAGAGTCGCTGGAATGGGGCTCGGCAATGCGATAGTGAATCGCAAGGTCGTAAAGGAGGAGCACGTTAGCAGCGTGTTCTTTGTTTGTCTGTTAGCGGCAGCAGTCATATACGCGCTCTTGTACATCGCATCTCCTGCGATCGCCCGATACTTTTCGTTCGATGACCTGGACCAGGTGGTCCGGGTTGCGGGATTGATCGTTGTTCTGTCGTCGCTTGGCATTGTTCCGCAGGCTGTTGCGATGCGCAGGCTTATGCTTAAGGAAGCGGCACTGATAAGAATGGCCTCGAGTCTGATTGTCACATTAGTGACACTGTCGATGGCATTCGCCGGTTTCGGATACTGGTCCTTGATAATTTCCGTGATGGTTGCCGAGGCCTTTATCGTTCTATCGTTTTGGAGGTTGGTCCGATTCGTCCCCGTTCGCGCTGTGAACATGCTTGTGGTAGTCCCGTATTTTCGATACGGGTCGAAAGTAGCGGGCGGCGGTATAGTAGAGTACGCGAACAAACACTGGCCGATCGCGATTATCGGCGCGTTTCTTGGTCAAACAGCGACAGGGTACTTTCAAATGGCCACCGTGCTCGCACGAATGCCTTCAGACAAGATCGGTCAGATCTTCGCCTCAATCGCGTTTCCTGCATTTTCGAGAATTCGAGGCGACGCGACCAGGACACGTAGTGTGTTTATCCGGATCAATACGGTGCTTTACCTTATTACGTTACCGATGTTTCTCGGACTGGCGGTCGTGGCCGACGATCTCATCCCCTTGCTGATCGGAGAGAAGTGGGCGCCGATCGCACCAATACTCCAGATTATGTGCGTTGCGAACGTACTGTTGATTGGCAGCAGTCTCGCGTCCCGTGTGCTCGATAGTCTTTCGTATCCGCAATACCCGCTGAGATTTCAGTTGATATTGTTTTTCTTGCTTCCTGTCAGCATGTTGGCCGGGCTCCGTTGGGGTTTGGTGGGAGTCACGATTGCCTGGGCGACTGTGATTCCATTCGCCTATGTCTACCTGATGGAACGTCTGACGCATTCTATTGAGTCCAGTCTTGGGGAACTGGTCGGGCCTATGCGTACGGTGATCGCGAGCTCTACAATCATGATCGTGGCTGTAGTCTTCTCAAATTTCGTGACTCATTCGCTGGGAATGCCGAGGTTACTGGAAGTCGGCGCCCTCATTGGCACAGGAATCGCGGCTTATTTGCTGAGCGTTTTCCTGCTCGACTCACAAATTTTCAAGGAGCTTCTGTCTCTTGCGAAGCGGTAGTTCAATAGTGGGCAACGGCGCAGTAACAAAGGAGCTGTCGCCAGGAGACAGGCGCTTTGGGACGATACTATTGTACCTGGCGATAGTATTCATATACGTGCGACCACAGGAGATCATTCCGGGGTTGAAGGGCCTGCCAATTGCGGGAGTGTTCATCTATGCTTGCGCTGCCTGGTCGTTCCTGCATTTCAACCGGCAGAACTTCAACAGCCCGCTCCGGCTTATGTTGCTAATCATCGCAGTCATAGGTATCAGCAGCATTGGTGCTCGCAATTTCGGAGCACTAAAGACCTTCATAGACTACTTGACGCAGTTGCTCCCACTTGTCTACGCCGTCTACTTGCTCGTAGATACACACGAACGAGTCGAACGCTTCTTTATGCTATGGATCTTCGTTCATACTGCGGCTGCCGTTTACACGATCACTAACGGCGGGAGGGGCCCCGGTTCTTTCATTGGAAACCAGAACGACGTTGCGGTTGCAATGGTAATGGTACTCCCCTTCATAGCGTATGTCGCATGGTCGGACGGTAAGTCCAAACGATTGCGTCTGTTGCTGTATTTCTGCGCTTTGCTTGTGATCGGTGCAATGATCGCAACTCGTTCGAGAGGTGGATTCGTCGCTTTTTCGGCAGTAGTAATCGGGATGTGGTGGCTCTCTGATCGTCGCTGGAGGAATCTGCTGATGGGTCTCGTAGCCGCGGTTCTTCTTGGAGGTGCGCTGGTCTCCCTGGTCCCGAGCGAATACGTTGATGAGGTATCGTCAATAAGCGACAAGGAGAACAGTACACGAATCGAGCGAATCCGCACGTGGGAGATCGCCTGGTTGATGTACAAGGCCAATCCGGTTCTTGGCGTCGGCGCCAAGAATTTCAGATTCAATGTCAATCAATTCCAGGAGAAGACCTCATGGTGGACCGGGCGTGAAAAGTCACTGCAGGGACGCGCGGCGCATTCGGTGTATTTCGATCTGATAGCGGAACTGGGAACAGTTGGAGCATTGATCTACGGTTACATTATGTTCCGGCTTCCATGGCGCCTGTATCGAATTCGAAACCAAATTACCAGAACGACGCCGGAGGACAGGCTATTGGCCCGTAATTGCGCCATTCTGATCTTGTCGATGGCAGCATTCCTTGCTGGTGGTGCCTTCGTGTCTATCGCGTACTATCCTCATATTCCGTTTTGGATCGCGATGTATGCCGTTCTAATCAGACAACTGGATGGCTCAGGGTTCTTGAGTACGAGTCGATCCTGAAAAGACTGCTTTCGCATTGCAATGATCGCTTATATTAAATTTCTGCTGCTAGATCTGGTTTACCTGGTTGGTCGGAAGATAACCGCGAGGTTGCTGCGTCTTGTCTTCTTCCTGGTGCATCGTGCCCCGGGCCTGGAGACCAGAGCCTTGAAGCTGTTGATGAAAGCGGAACGTTACGATACAGGAGGCAGGGCTCAAAGGTACCTGCTGAAGCGCCGCGACCGGCTACCGTTCGTCGAATCTGTGCATCACCCCACCGAGATGGCTGAGAATGCAGTCCTTACGAGGAGCATAGTGCTCAAAAATCCGAGGCTAGACGGCGATCGGGTGGAGCGCGGGGTCCTCTTGATCAAGTTTACGGAGACGTTCGCAGACGCGTTCATCATTATGAATTGCCGCGAGCTTGAGAATTATTTTCATATCGTGTTGGAGCCCAGTTGGTCGGGCTACGCCTTGCCGGAGATTCATCAATGGATGGCGTTGGACAATCCTGTGATCATCCAATGCTCCGAGACTTTGGACTTCCAATACATCGAAGCACTACGAAGTAATCTGTACCCGGTTCGGTTTGGTTCGAGTGACTGGGTCGACGATCGGGTATTCCATCCTCTCGATGTTTCGATACCGAAGGTCTACGACTCGATATTCATCGCCAACTTCCATGCCATGAAGAGGCATCATGTCTATCTAAAGACCATTTCAAGACTCAAGGATATTGATTACAGGTCGGCACTCGTATGCGGGCAGTGGGGTAACCACCGCAAAGACATCGAGTCTATGGTCCGATATTTCGACCTGAACGATGTCGTGGATCAGTTCGTTCAGCTATCGCAAGAATCTCTCAATGAGCTCTTGAATCAATCTCGTCTTAACGTCCTCATGTCGCTTAAGGAGGGGAGCAACCGTACGATCTTCGAAGGATTTTTTGCGAACGTGCCGGGTCTGGTACTTCGCGAGAACATCGGGGTTAACAAGGACTATATCAATGAGTCGACTGGATACCTGATTAGTGAGGACGAGCTTGAGCGGACCCTGAGGCAGGACAAAGAATGCCGAGAGAAGCCGTTTGAGCCGCGCAGCTGGGCCTGTTCGAACATCGCGGCGGCAAGAACCACGGCAAAGCTCGAGGATGTGCTAGCCGGTATCGCGCGAGATAGCGGCGAGCCCTGGACTCGCGGTCTCGTCGTGAAGGTTAATTCGCCCGAGGCAACGTATTACGACCAGGACAATGTAACTCGGCTTTGGAGTACCAGAGAGCTGCTGGATGCTTTCGGGGAAAACGCGACGAGCGCCGAAAAAATCGACGAGTTGTTCTCTCGATACCAGGACTTATAGCGCTGAAAGCCGGAATTGTTCGGGCGGCGCGGGTCTTATAAGACCGGCGCCTGATGTGGGACCAACTGGTTGCCCGACAGCACCCACCGGACTGCCATTACGTCCGGCCGTATCCCACGCGCCAGCGGGTTCGAGCGAATAGTCGCCCGAATTGGACAATCTAATCTCGCCGCTACTGGAGTTCTGGCCGAATCCGAGATTCCGGAGACCGGCAATCGACGTCACTTCATTCTCAGACGGCAAGTACCGATCAAAAATCCACCTTTGATTGGCATCTCCACTGAAATGATTGTAATCCATATACGCAATCTGGTTTACCCACTCGCCCGGGTCTTCCAGACTGAAGACGCGCCCAGAGCTGTTGGCGGAATTGCTACCAACAATGGCGTTATTGTAAACCTGAACTCCGCGAATGTTACTTGCAGCTACCAACGAGTCGGTATCGACCAGCGTGTTGTTGTAAACGAGTAGGTCCGTGCCTTGAGTTCCGGCATTCTTCCACCGTATCGTCACGGCAGATCCGGCATCTTCGATAATATTGTGATGAAACGCTGGCGACTGTCCTGCCGGCCTGCCGACCCCCATGACGTCGAGCCTATAGGCGGAACCGACATCCCGAAAAATGTTGAATCTTACTGAATGGCTCGCTAACTCTTCCTCGTTGGATTGCTTCTGATAAACACCTTTATCCACGTTGAAGATCAGGTTGTTTTCGATTATCGACTCGGATGGAAAGTAACCGTGAACGCCTGAGTGCATTCCGTAAGGGACATCATTGATATCGTTTTCGGTACGGCGTGTGTCATAGATATCGTGCATAACGCTGTTTCGAACAACGCACTTGTTACACCGGTCCAGCCGCACGGCGCCAACATTGTCAGCACCATAGACATGGTGAATATGCATATCCTCAACGAAGATCTCTTCGTTATCTTCGGACGAATACATAAGCACGCCAGACGCCCTTGCGCCCCGAATCTCGATATTGCGTATGGTGACAAAACTGGCGCGGCGCACCAACAGGCCCGCCATCGGCTTGCCGCCGTCCGAAGACAGTTGTCTGTTTACGTCTATGACGGGGCGCTCACCCGGAAACCCCGATATTGTGATTCGCTGGCCACTTGTGCCGGATACATCGAGAGTGATGCCACCCCGATTGCTACCCGACTTCCGGACATCTTCGAAATAAGGTTCAGCCGATGACCTAATGAAACCACAATCACCGGGCTGTACGGAGTCGACCAATTTCTGGATGGTTGCGAATGGCCTTTCGCGCGAACCGACGTTGCTGTCCGAGGCAGACGGATGATCCTTGTCCGTGAACAGGTCTCCGTCTTCCGCAGAGACGCAGCTGGCTTCGACGCGAATCGATGCAAACAGGAACGCACCGATGATAAAGAAACGGTATGTCGACATTTTCATAACCAAAAACCCAAACTAGACCGGTATTATACAGGTGCGAGGTCCGCTAGCCAGCGTGACGTTCGTCACACTTGGCGTCCTGGAGAGAAAGCGCGGCGCAGCCGTACAGGCGTACAGTTCTGCAAGGCGGTTAGGAAAAAAATCAGCGATTTCAAGGCATTGTCAGACAATGAATGAAACCGGAATGTACGATTTCGAGGACCCCGATGTCGGCCTGTGCTTCCAATTGGCCAATTGGTACTCAGGGGCGACGATTCTCTCTATTTTACTTAATAACCATCCCGAGCTGTCCAGCAACGGGGAACTGATGCCGTTCTGGGACCAGGCAACCGATAGTCTGCTTTGTTCCTGCGGACAGAATCTCGATAATTGCGAGTTCTATCGTGACGTCTGCGGACACTTCCGAATTGACGGCAAGTACGATCAGCGTATTTTCGCTCCTTTCCCCGAGTTCTCACAGGTCAGAGCGGTGCAACGTCTTCTCCGCTCATTTCGTCTTTCCCCGGTACTCGATCGCCTTCTTCCGAATTCTTCGCGCTACAAGTCAACGATCCGCGATTTCATTTCCGCCAACGTCAAGCTCTACCAGAATATTTGTCGGCGGGACGGAAGCCGTGTTTACGTTGACGGTACAAAGTCCATCAGGCGCGTAGATATTTTCGCGAACTACACGTCAATACCAATTAAGGTTCTGTATGAGGTGCGGGACGGACGAAAATTCGCAGCATCGTATAAAGTCGCACAGCCACAAAACGGTTTTTCGATTGAGAAAGCTGCTGATCTATGGAACGGCTACATTGAGAGTGTCGATAGGCTGATCCGCCGCTACCCGGAAACCCGCGTACTGCAAATCCGTCACGAGGATCTTTGCAGTGACACCCAGACCGCAGTGAAAGACATCTGCAACTTCCTGGACGTCACATACGTCGATAGAATTTTCGATTTCTCTGACGCCGAATACCACGTGCTCGGAAACACAATGCGCCATGGTTTCGATGGCACAGTGCGGGAGAGTTCCAAATGGCGGGATCGTTTATCGAATGATGAATACGATCGACTGACTACCCTGATGCAGCCAAACCTGGAGCGATTCGGCTACGAATGAAAAGTCAGGAGACACGAGCTTGAACGTTGTTTGCGGCCGCATCTTCCAGTACCGCCGTCAGCATCTCCTCATAGTGTCTTGTAAATGACGCGACACTGTAGTCTTCCTGCGCACGCTGTTGTGCGTTTTCGATCAGAGCGGTGTAGTCGTTGTCGGTAAGTGACGCAATCTGATCTGCCAGCTGGCGCTCGTCCCCGGAATCAAACAGGAGACCTGTCTCATGGTCGCGAATGTAGTGCGGAATTCCGTCTACTCGCGAGGATATGCATAAGGTTCCGGCCCGCATTGCTTCAATCAAGACTCGCGCCATAGCGTCGGTTCTGGACGCGAGAACAAATGCTGCAGCGTCCGCGATCAGCTGCTGACCTTCCTCATATGGCACAGGCGACAAGAGGTGAATTCGCGGGTCTGAAAAGTCACATCGACTTGCCAGTTCCTCTTTCTCATGGTCTCGAATCCAGCCGACGATTCTGAGCGAATATGGGTAATTTGGATTTTCCTTTAAAACAAGGTTGTAGGCGTTGATTAGAATATCGTAGCCCTTTATGTACCAGGGGAATCCCATCGATATAAGGTAATCGCCTTCCTGCTTTTCGTGCTTCTGTACATCGCTGGGCGCGACATAGTTGTGAAATGTGAACAGTCTCGCGGAGACCCGTGGAATCGATAGCTCAGCAAGCTGTGTGGGGTAGATCTGTTTCACCGCTGCGGCTCTTTGTATTACGAATTTCTTGACTCTCCATGCAATACGCCTCCTGAGTACGGCGGTACGCCCATCCGGTCGTTGCCAGATCGCATCGTTCGCAAAATTCCCGTTGAGTTCTACGATGAACGGGATGCCCAATAGCCTGCTTATCACCAGACTAGTCAATCCCGAGCTCAGTGGGTCACGTGCAACAACGATGTCTGCGCGCCATTTCCTGCGGCCAAACAGGCCAAACTCTAAGACCGCCGCGGTAAAGAACTGCAGCCTCGAGAGAATGCGGGTTCTGCGAACCCAGCTCGGCTGGTAAAATCCTCGAGTAAGATGGGTGCTGGTTTTGACGTAACGGCAGTCCTTGCGATCAGTTCGAAGTGCAATACAGTTCTGGAACCTCTGAGAGAATAGGTCAAATTTCCCATCATTGACGTCGTCCGTCCCTCTGAACCATCCGCTGGCGATGATTAGTACATTGATTTCTTTTTGCACTTCGATGATCCGTAGACAGGCACTTAATACAGGCGTGAGAATAATGTTTGTTATACAGAATACAAGCAAGATAACATCGACCGCGCGATCAATAATCCAGACAAAGGGAAGACCTTGCGTTGAGATTTGCGGGACCGTCGACTGAGGGCGCCGCGGTGGATGCGGGGTGGCGATATTTTACAGGTTCTTACTAGCACTGAGCCAAGACCGTAGAGAAACTGTCATAAGCAAACTGGATGTTCAATTTGTATTGCCGGGAGTCGGAGCGCACAAGCTTGGGGGCATGGAGAAGGTGGCGGCGATGCTCTTGAATCGACTTGAACCGACAAGATTCGATCCGTCGTTGGTCTGTTTCGATCCCAGGAACGGGGCGCTGGATTGTGTAGACAAGGATCGGGTGCCAACGCACATTATTGAAAAACGAAATGGTGTGGATCCCATGCTTTGGCTTCGGCTGTATCGGCACTTCAGGAGAACCAAGCCTGCGATTATCCACACGTTTAATGAAGGTGCGCTTATCTACGCCTATCCGGCAGCCAAGGCTGCAGGCGTGGGAGCCGTCGTACACGCGGAGCATGGACGGCTGGCACAAGACGAAGGCGCATTGCTGCGCAAAATGCGCGTCCATATGACTCGTAATTCGACTTGTGTTGTTGCCGTGTCCGATGCGATCTGTGACGTCTTGCGGGCCGAAGGCGTCGAGGCTCCTAAGATTGTCAAGATAATCAACGGGATCGATACCGACGAGTTTGGATCTCACGTGAATCGGCAGAAGATTCGAAGCAAGCTTGGGATTGAGGTGGATGACTGGGTTGCCGGCACCGTTGGCTCGTTGACACCGCAAAAGAACCACGAACTCTTGATTCGAGCAGTTAGTAACTGCCCGGACGTAACGGCCGTAATTGCTGGTGCGGGCGAACTCGATTCACAGCTCCAGGCGCTTGCAGATTCGCTCGGGGTTGCCGATCGCGTCCGATTTATTGGTCGCACGGACAATGTTCCCGAGTTTCTTGATGCGCTGGACGTTTTTGTACTGCCATCCAGAACAGAAGGTACGTCACTCGCGCTTCTCGAGGCAATGGCGTCGAGATTGGCAGTGGTTGCGACAAGTGTGGGCGGGAATCCGAACGTCGTTGAAGACGGGGTTACCGGCATTCTCACTCCGAGCGAGGACGTAGGTGCCTTGATAAAGGCCTTAGCGGAATTGAAGGGAGATTCTGAAAAACGTCGCGCCATGGGGGAGCGCGGCCGCGAGCGAGTCAAAGAGCACTACGACTTCGAAAAGACAGTCAAAGAGTACGAATCGCTGTTTCTGAATGCGGCAGGTCGTCCGTAGCATCTGTCCAGGAGACTATTGCACCGTGTTAGAGCTTGTACTGTGGGTATCGCTGGCGCTTATGACGTGGACGTACATTGGCTATCCCGCAATGCTCTATTTGGTGGTATTGGTGCGTCGTCGCCGCGTTAATGCCGAAGACATCGAGCCGAGCTGTACTCTGATCATTACGGCATACAACGAGGAGAAATCGATAGCCCAAAAGCTGTTGAACTCGCTATCGCTGGATTATCCACGGGATAAGCTGCAGATCCTGGTTGCGTCGGACCGTTCCGACGATTCGACGAATGAGATCGTGTCGACATTCGCGGATCAAGGTGTAGAGCTTCTGGTGCTGAGTCAACGAGGAGGCAAGACAGCGGCCCAAAACCAGGCTGCAGATCGCGCCAGGGGTGACATAGTGGTTTTCACCGATGCGAGTACAGAATTCACGTCGGAATCATTTCGCGCGTTGCTGCGCCCATTCGCCGATGCAGCCGTGGGCTGCGTCGCGGCGGAGCTCGAGTACGTGAGTGATCAGGAAACCGGTATCGGCAAGGGAGCAGGATTCTACTGGCGTTACGAGCGCTGGTTGAAGCACCTGGAATCATCCGCTAATTCTTTGATCGGTGTATCGGGCTGCCTGTATGCAGTTCGGAAGGAAAACTACCCGAGAATTTCTCCAGAGCTGATAAGCGATTTTGTTATCGCCAGTGAGATATACCGCATGGGGCTTGTTACCGTCTACGGTCTCGGGGCAACGGCAGTTGAGAAGACTCTGGAGGATAGTCGCTCGGAATTCAATATGCGCGTTCGTGTGGCAGTTCGTTCGATTAATGCGCTTGTTAAGTACGCCTACATGCTCAATCCCACAAAGTACCGGCTATTCGCTGTGCAGCTCTTGAGCCATAAGGTTCTCCGTTACCTGGTGCCCGAGCTCTTGCTTGTCGCGCTTATCTCGTCATGGCTCCTGGTGCTCGAGCACTCTATTTGGTCAATCTATGGCGTCTTGCTAACAGGACAGGTACTCGGATATCTTCTGGCGGCCGTTGGATGGGTTACGCAAACACTTGGGAAAAGGATTCCGTTTGTTTACATTCCTTTCTATTTTCTGCATGTCAATTTTGCTGCCTTATGGGCCCAATGGCTCTACTTGAGAGGAGAGCGAAAGGCAATATGGACACCGATTCGGTAGAACTTGACGCTTCGCACAGCAGTCCGTTGCGAGTACTGCAAATTTGCCCCAAGCCCCCGTACCCGCCAGTTGATGGAGGGTGTATCGCGGCTAATAACATCACCAATGGCTTGCTGGGTTTAGGCCACAGAGTCAAGGTCGTTTCTATTGCAACGCCGAAGCATCCGGCGACCGATGCTCTTGCCAATACCAGTTACTGTGATGAGACTCGGTTCGAGGCGTGCAATCACGACACTCGCGTGAAGGCATGGTCCGCACTGCGCCACCTTTTCTCGAAACGTTCCTACAATATCGAACGTTTTTATACAAAGCGGTTTGAAACATTGTTGCGCAAGACGCTCGAATCGGAAGAATTCGACGTGATCCATTTTGAAAGCGCATATGTCGCGCCCTACCTCGACTTTGTGCGCAGCGTTTCCAATGCTCCCGCAGTCTATCGCGCACATAACCTGGAGTTCGAGATCTGGAGGGGTACTCAGGCGCTTGAACCAAATCCACTCAAGCGTGCATACGTTGGGCATCTGGCAAACCAATTGGAGCGCTATGAACGTACATTCGTCAATGATTTCGATGGCGTTGCCGCGATAACGGATGCGGATAAACGGACCTTCGAGAGAATGGGATGCCGAAAACCCATTACAACGATCCCCTTCGGCCTGGATGTGAAAAGCGTTTCTTCCGATTGCAAACCGGCTGGCACGACCATCTTCCACCTTGGATCGATGGATTGGCTGCCAAATCAAGATGGCATGAAGTGGTTCTTACGAGATGTGTGGCCGCATATAGTTTCTGAACACCCGGACGTATCTCTCGTATTAGCTGGAAGATCGATGCCGACCTGGCTATCGACGCTGAATATGAAGAGTGTGCAGGTTGTGGGAGAGGTGCCGAGCGCCTTCGACTTTATGGCATCGCACTCGATAATGATTGTTCCCCTGCATTCTGGTGGAGGCATGCGTATAAAAATAATCGAAGGGATGGCACTGGAAAAACCGATAGTCTCGACCTCGCTCGGAGCGGCCGGAGTGGACTATGTCGATGGCGAACACTTGTTGATTGCCGACACGTCTGATCTTTTCGCGGAGCGGGTCTCCGAGCTGATAGCAGACAGTGAGCTTCGGAAGCGGATCGCTTCCGCCGGTCGGCGCCTCGCGGAATCGCACTACGACAATTCGGAGATTTCGGCCAAGTTAGTAGGATTCTATCGACAGCTGGCGGGTCACTCTGGTTAACGTCGCAGAGCGCGATTATGAGTTGTGCCAAGCCTGAAACATCAATACTGCCCATAACGCATTCTGTTCGTCCCGGCGGCCGGATATGTGTCGGTTCCAGGTCTCCTGTACGAGGTCGGCGTCGAAGAAACCTTGGCGGACCAGCGAATCACGATTCAGAAGATCGCCGCTCCATTCCTTGAGAGGGCCTCGGAGCCATTCGCCTACAGGAACGCTAAAGCCCATTTTGGGTCGTTCAATTAACTCTCGCGGTACATGACGATACAGCACCTGCCGAAGAATCCATTTACTTGCGCCATTCTGGATCTTCAAGCCGTTGTCCAGTTGCCACGCCAGTGACACAACGTTGTGATCAAGCAACGGAGCACGCGACTCCAGGCCGACACTCATGCTAGCGCGGTCCATCTTGGCCAAATTGTCGTCGGGCAGATAAGCGATCTGATCCCAGAAGCACATTTGATCGACGAAAGTGGCTGGAGGCGCCAGTCTGTTTTCGTCGCCAAAGAACGCTGTGGGCTCAACGCTGGACGTAACAAGTCTTTCGGGCTGTGGCCAGTAGCTGATAAGCCGCTTGTAGACGTCCACCAGGCTTTCCGACTGCACCGCGTCCGCCAGACGATGCAATTTGTATCCGACGCGGGGCGGACGACCGGGCACATGTTTGAGGACCCGTTCCCAGGTCGTGGGCGAAAGCGCACCCAATGCGGACCCGATGCTACGACGAATCGGCCCGGGTAGTCGCTCTACGAGTTTCCAGATGCGTTTACTGAACATGTATCGGTTGTATCCACAGAATAGTTCATCGCCACCATCGCCGGACATCGCAACGGTTACATGTTCGCGTGCGAGTTGCGAAACCAGAATCGAAGGGATTTGGGATGCGTCGGCATGCGGTTCATCGTAAATGTGTGGAAGTGTAGGAATGACGTTCAGAGCCTGTTCGCCGGTCACGTATAGCTCGGTGTGGTTCGTACCGAGGTGCTCGGCAACTCTTCTCGCGAATTCGGCTTCGTCGAACCCGGGAACGTCAAAGCCGATGGTGAACGTCTTTACCGGCTGGGAAGAGAGCTTCTGCATGAGCGCTACGACGGTTGATGAATCTACCCCCCCGGACAGAAATGCGCCAAGCGGCACATCTGCAACCATCTGGTCCGAGATCGCTTCGCTGAGTGTGGTTTCCAGTCGGACTATCGATTCCTCCGGGTCGCTAAGCGGTTGAGAGGTTCCGGCGTTGGCAATCGACTTCAGGCTCCAGTATCGACGTGGCGCGAATACACCAGCGGTGGCATCGGGCACCGCGCTGAAAGATGACGGGTTCTGGCAGTCAGACGCCGAGACTGACAGAAAACAACCGGGGGGCAGTTTGTATATATCCTGATATATCGAGAAAGGCGCCGGGACGTAGGCGTAACGCATGAATAGCGCGAGAGCGTCGCTGTTGACCGACGGGTTCCAGCCCGGATGCGCGCGTAGCGCTTTCAACTCCGAGGCAAATACGAAGGACTTGCCCAGCCATCCAAAGAAAAGAGGCTTCTCGCCCATCCGGTCTCGAGCAAGATAGAGAACTCGTTCCTTTCTGTCCCATACGGCAAGCGCAAACATGCCGCTTAGACGCGGAAGTGTCGCCTCCACGCCCCATTGATCAAACGCTGCAAGGAAGACCTCGGTATCGCTGCTACCCCTGGGAGTAAACCCCAAGCTCTGTAATTCAGCATTCAAGGCGCGATAGTTATAGATTTCTCCGTTAAAGGTCACACAAAAACGGCTGGAGTGCGATTCCATCGGCTGATGGCCGGCCGCTGACAGGTCCAGAATCGACAACCGAGTATGCGCAAGTCCGACACCGCTAGACGCGTCGCTCCAGGTCCCCGAGTCATCAGGTCCACGGTGAGCGAGCCGATCTCGCATGTCATCGAGTGTGCGCTCGTTCAGCGCGGCATCCGACATCAGAGCTGGGTCGAAGAAACCCGAAATTCCACACATCAGCTAAGCACTTAACATATTTCGTTTAGACCGCAAGTACGTTTTCCCTTCAGGAAACGCCTGCCAGAACACTGCGATAAATTTCAGCATACTTCGATGCCATGGCGCGAGAGGAGAATCCCCCTTCGACCCGTTGTCTGGCGATACTGGACATTCGATTTCTGTCACTCTCGCTCTCAACCAGGCGCCGAATGCCATCTGCAAGTTGTTCTACGCTACCTGCCTCAACGAGGCGTCCAACAGAACCGTCTACCACACTTGCTACGTCGCCGACGGATGTCGCAACAACCGGAGTTTCGCAGGCCATCGCCTCCAGGAGAGCCATGGGTAATCCTTCGATTAGCGATGGTAACAGGAACACATCGAGGGCCCTATAGACTTCGACCATGTCTGACCGTCGTCCAAGGAACATCACAGCGTGTGCGATACTCAGATCGTCTACCTGTCGTTCCAATTCCTCTCGGCATGGTCCGTCACCAACAATAAGGAGCTTCAGTTCGGGGAATTCCGGAAGAACTAATGCCATAGCGGAAATCGCATTATCGATTGCTTTCTCCGAAGTCAGGCTGCTTACAGTACCCAACACAATTGAATCGGGACTAATACAGAGCTGATCGCGCAACCCGGCATCGTCTCCCGGCCTGAATGCCTCCGTATCAATGCCATTGGAAATTACCTGTATTCTCTGTGGCTCAATGCCGGTTTCGAGCATTTCCCTGGCAATCGGTTTCGATACGGCTACTACCCGGGGAAACTTTCTCAGCATGATCGAATCGAGCCAGGCGTAGGCTCGAAGACGGAGGGTGGTTCGCTTCCAAAGATGATTGGTCGCTAGCAGCTTGGCATGCCGCGAGCATCCTAGCGCATACAGGTCTTCGCGGTACCCATGGCTGTGCACAACATCGACGCCCGAAGACTGCACAGCATGCCGAATTCTCTTGATGACACCGAAGTCGAATGCGCCACTCACCTCAAACGGCCAAACCTCAAAACCTTCCGCCGTCGCGGCGGAAACGATTTCCTGACCAATATCATCGGGACCGACCGGTACGCCGAGAATCGGACGTATTCCCAAATCCGGAAGGTGTCGACACAATTCGAAGCAAACACGTTCCGCGCCGAGAACAGTGTTACCGGCGCGCAACAGCAGCACAGTTTGTTTAGAGTCACGGTTCAGCAATTTGTTGGTGCCACAGGCTAAGGGCGTTCCACTGTGGTGCAAGTGGGTATTTGTCGTAAGGCTTTCGCCGCCAACAGTGAAGGAGTCAAACGCAACAGGAATCGATTCGACAAGGATGCTACGCCAGTAAGAGACAGTGGTGAATTAATTCATGGATCGGTTGATTTCGCAAGCTGTCATCTCGACGGTTGCTGTGAAAATTGTTGGACCCGATAGTGTGGATCCTGGATCAATTGAAAACTGCGTCGAACAGAGTTGTTTTCCATCAACAACGTCTCTAGATTGCCCTATGGGTTGCTTCCTTGGATCGCGATGTTATCAAATGGCCCGCACGTTAATTCCATTTCGGATGAATCTTGAAATATCGCGCTGAAATTGATGGCCTGCGGGCAGTCGCTGTAGTCCCGGTACTTTTTTTTCATGCGGGCTTCGAGCAATTCAGCGGTGGATTCGTTGGCGTAGATGTCTTCTTCGTTATAAGTGGTTACCTGATCACATCGATCATCTGGAAAGAAATGGAGCAAGGAAGTTTCAGTCTCCTCGACTTCTATGAACGACGAGCAAGGCGAATTCTACCAGCGCTGTTCTTCGTGATCCTGGTCTCGATTCCATTCGCGTGGATCTGGTTGTTGCCACGCGACTTACTTGATTTCGCACAGAGCATAGTTGCCGTAGTCACATTCTCCTCGAACGTCCTTTTCTGGCTTGAGAGCGACTATTTTGCAACGGCAGCGGAACTCAAGCCTTTGTTGCACACTTGGAGCCTGGCGGTCGAAGAGCAGTATTATATTCTGTTTCCTCTGTTTCTAATGGTGATGTGGCGCTCCGGTGCCAATGTGATCTATTGTGTTTTAGCCTTCGTGTTTGCCATTAGTCTCGCAATGGCACAATGGTCGGCCTTCTCGCATCCAAACGCCGCATTCTATCTTCTGCCGACCCGCGGTTGGGAGATCTTGTTGGGCGCATTCTGTGCGTTCTATCTGATGAAAAAAGGCGCTGTCGCTTGCACTGTGTTTAGCCAGACGGGTAGTGCCTTCGGGTTGATACTCATCGCAATTGCGGTCCACGGCTTTGATGAGAGTACGCCTACACCTAGTCTCTACACCGTTGTGCCTACACTTGGGACTGCCTTGGTGATTTTGCTCGCTGTCCCTGGAACACTGGCGAACGCTCTATTATCAAGAAAAGTGTTCGTAATGCTGGGATTGGTGTCCTACAGCTTGTACTTGTGGCACCAACCAATACTAGCGCTCGCAAAATATCGCAGTCCCCAAGAGCTGAGCGCCGGCTATTCCCTGTGGCTGCTATTTATAAGTGTCCTTCTCGCTATCGTGTCCTGGCGCACCATTGAGGCCCCTTTCAGGCGAAAGAACAAGACAAGCCGGCGCTTAGTATTCGGCTCGAGCGCCCTGTGCGCATCCTTTCTCGTAGTTTTTGGCTGTATCCTGCAGTTCAATATCGGGAACACATTAAACCTATTCAGGGAGCCACTGTATTCGACCGATATTCGCGAGACGCTCGAGTCGGTGGATCAATTCGATCTTGAAGGTTCAGGAAGTCCAGTCTTTATATGGGGAGATAGTTATGCGGACACCCTAACCGTCGAATTGGGCGAAAGACTGAATCAGCTGGGAATTCCAATGACAGGCTTTATCATGCATTCGTGCCCCTCCATTTTGAATGTCGAACGAAACGAAGCAGCCAGGATGGGGAAGCCCTTTACCTCACTATGCAAAGACTATACTTCCGAAACTATAGCCAAAATCGGGAATCTCGCGTCGCGTTACAAATCAGAAGCGTACGTTGTTTTATCATCTTCCTATACTCGGTATATGCACGAAAAAAACTGGGACGGAGAACCAGTGCTTCTTGATGAGGTTCGTCGCGATCTGATCGGAGCAGATCATTTGCCCTCTAACTTGGCGAGGACTGTGGCTCGGCTCGAAGAACTAGGCTTGACGCCAATTGTCGTACTCCCACATCCTAAAGTCGTAGATTTTGAGGCAATTATCAGAGCGGGATCTTATAAGAAGAGTACTGTGCTAGCGTCTACTACGGATGCAAGGCGGGACTCTCACATACTGATCGACGCGTTGGAGGACAGTAGCGCTCACACTGTGGATGTGACAGAAATCCTCTGCGGCGAAGCGCCCGCATGCCCAGTTTTCCTGCAAGGAAGCGCAGAGCCGTATGTCTGGCATGATGGAAGCCATCTATCCCGCTACGGCGCAAGACTTGTCGTTGACGAGATCGTGAAGATCATAGTGCACACCGAACACTGATTCGGTTGATGTGGAAACTTGCGCCGCGAGACATTCGATGCGTAAGGAGACTCAGAAAGCCAGCATATTGGTAGGCATCATCTCGCTCGTTTATCAGAGCCAGCAAACGAGACGAAGTTCTCTGATCCCCGGCTGCCGGTCTGATGATTACGGTCCCTCAGCGGGACGGTGCTTTCCTGGCGTAATCGTGGCTTGCACCGCAGGGTGTCGGCTTGGGTGGACGTGAAGATTCGGAGTTCGTCGTCGCCTGTTTTCCGGCAGAGATTGCTGTGGTCTTCGAGTCAACCCTACCGGAATCCTGCTCCAGAACCAGTGACTTCTTATTGCTTACTGCGGCCAGAAACAGAAGAATCTCGCTGTGGTTTCACTGAACAGTCAAATACGGAATTCTTGCCGGCCTGGTCGCTCTTGAATTGGAACAGCCGATGCGGGATTCGGCGATTACGATGCTGTCGAGATACCTCTCCTGGACAACAGGAGAGCCTTCGCCCCAATAGCTCTCGAACATCACAGCATTAATTCCATAGTCATCGTACGAGCCTAGCCAATTCAAGTTCTCTCTTGTCGCGACGAGCTGGTCATCTATCCACATCGTAAACACGCCGTCTGATTGCCCGGGCGTATTCAAGGAGATCATTGCCTCGACGCATTGCCACTGTCCGGTCCTGATTGGAGTTGTCGATGCCGCCTGGCCAAGCCAGCGCAGGTTCGGGAAATCGTTCCACCTTGTGGTTCGAAGATTGCCGGATTCATCCGTTCCCGAAGCGGGGTCAACAAGCCAATAGTTACGATCGTTGCCATTGATCCAGACGTGCCCGATCATCGCCTGGGCTCGGTTTGCAGCAGCGAAAACAGTCGCCCTGGACAGTTTGCTCGGAAAATCGACGAATCCGTCCGGATGCAGAACGTACATTCGCCAGAATATCTGTCGAAAATCCCGGTCGCTGTGGCTTAGGCTCGAGACGGGACTCCGGCCAAACGTTCGAAAGAAATAGCCGGCCGACTTAACGCCTGCGTTCGTGTATTCCTGCCGCAATGAGAAATCACCACTCCATGCCCTTGTCGTAACCCGTTGCAGACGGCCGCCCTCGTCTTGATAGTCATGGTAGTTGTCTGCGATGTTCCCGGAAGGCGGCAGGTCACTGTCTTCGAAGTCATCGCACCAGATCAGTTCATTGGCAGGTACGGCAAGTGTGTCGCACTCCGATCCCCGTGCAGTTTCAATAGAGAGGAGAGGCACTGCAAAGACACTTAGCAGGCTTACTCTCATGATCTGGGCTTTTGACATTTCCATAGAAACCGCATCCTTAGCGATTGAGTCACGTTGAACGGCTACAGACTCGTGCCCGGGCCAAGAGGGCTGATCCAGGCGAACCGCTGGAGTAATGCCCCTGATTATCCGACCTAATGCAACCTGTTAATCGAGACGAGCGTCACAATTCAGGCAATAAACCGCAGTTTGCCCGTCCTGTCCAATCATGAGTGGCGTTCGTAGTTCCCTGAGCTTCGTCAACCAATCAGATTGATCCTCGTCCAGATACCATTGCTCCTTGCCGACTAACTCGCCCGAAGTAATATAGAAAACCCGTCCACCGGCGGCGTTCAGCACAGCCTCGATATCACCAGCAGATAGAATCTCGCTGGACACATAAATATCCTTCTGTCTTCCATCGTTCGGGTCGATATAGTGAAATCTGGCTTCGATTCTCGGACTCCGGAACCAATAGTCTACGTCCCCGACATACCAGGCTTGTTGTAATGCATCTTCCGCGATTACAACATCTTCGTCTCTCATCATCTGCTTTACGAACAGGCCGGGATTCTTGTGGTCGGGATAGAATGGAAGTTGCATGGAAGCCCGGTTGTCACCATAAGTTATCGTCGCCGACCCAATCGCCGCGTAAACGCTATGCGACGGTACGCCGACAATCGACACAATCCCCAACGCTGCAAGCGAGAGTCTTCTCGCGTTCGATGTCATAGGATCCAAAAAGCGCTGGATTAAAGGTATCGCAACAGCAACAGGTGTCAGGACAATGAACGGGTACACCGTTGTCAGGTACCGGATGGGCGCACCGCCGAACAATCCGACCGCGAAAAGCGGCAGAATGGCGGCGATACAGAATAGCCGAGCCGGGGCAGAGGAATCTTCGTAATCGCTCAAAGCCAGTATGACAACCGATGCTAGAAACAGAGTGACCAAGACCGGCATGGCTTCAGCGAACACCAGGATTGTAGGGTAGGGGTGACCGATGATGCGTTTCGCCAGATCCCATGTTGACAGATCAGTCGCGAGCACTATCGTATGAACCGCTGCGATTAGCGCCACAGCGGCTATCGCGGGCCATGTCTTCTTGAGCAGTTCGATCTTGGAATCCGGATACATAATGAGAAACAGCAATACCAAGATGAAAGAAGCATGCAAATAAGCCAGGCACGCGCCGATGCATGCACCAATGATCAACAGGGAAAGCGCGATTGAGCGCCACCTGTATGCCGGGCGATCAGGTCTGTAGAGATTCAGGGTGTTAAGAACGTACAGTCCGATGGCCAGGCCGGCGATCAGGAACAACCAGGCGACTCCTTGCAAGCCCACGATCTCAAACAGAGATTGAGCCAGCTCGTCACCGGCTGATTCGCCACTGACTGGAACTCTCGTTCGTCCGTCGCTAACGGGCCAGGTCCTGAACGGCACGTTGTGCAAGTACCTTGCAGTAGCCCAGGCCGCGCCTCCCATCGCGCCAGACAGGATCAACAGCCAGTGTTGTCTCACTTTGTTCTTGTCAGGGAAAGCAAGCAGGAGCAATGGAATAATCGCACAGAGAACGCTTAGAGCATGCAGCGTGGCCGCGCCCACAAAGCTAACGGCCGACAGCACGAAATACGCCGGCTTTCTTGATGTGGCCCAAAGCCAGGTCGATAGCGCGCAGGTCAGGAAGCAAAGCAGAAACGGACCATACATTCGTGCTGTTCGGGATAGAATGATATTCCATTCCGACAGAGCCAGTAGTACAGCCGCGACCGCAGCGACGTACTTGCCGCAGAAAGGCGTCAGCAGGAGAAACACGGCAACGACTGTAAGGGTTCCCGAAACGGCGCTCGGGAGGCGATAGGAAAACTCCGAACTCAACCCGAACAGCTTGGCGGACTGCGCATTTGCCCATGTTTGTGAGATTGCGCGATTGTATGGCATCCCGCTCGGCATCACGGCGTCGCCATCAACCGCCAGAGCCAGCGACGGAAGAGAGGTTGTCTCCTCGTCACCAAAAAAACCCAACTCGCCGAGATTCCAGAATCGGGGTAATCCGGCGACAACAGCAAGCGCGACAACTATCGCTGCGATCAACAGCTTGTTGTGGTCTTCACGGATCAAGGAATTCTCTCTGTTGAGCATCGGGCCCTCCGCTTCCAGTTTATAAAGTCCGACTTGTCGAGTGAACGCCGGGGCGAGTGCGCTGGCTTGATCCAGCGTAAAAATCGCACAGCATTGTACTAGAATCGGGGACGAGTTTGATTGCGCGAACTCACTCTGCGGCGCTTGAAGTCTGGCCCTGTCGAAGCCGATGTTCTAACACCTCGTCTGCCAACGGCGCAACGCCTGCGCGGAGCTAACGCGCTCGGCAGTTTGTGCCGCTAGTGTCACCGGAGGGTCCGGTACAAAATGAGCCAGCGGAAGTCCGCTTTGTCCCTTCCGTTTAACGTAACGCCTGAATTGCTGACGTTTCGAATGCGCTGCCGACGATGCCGGAAACGCTGGACGAAAATTTCCATTTACTAAGGCCCATGTAGACTGCGACAATGAATGCAGCGTTCGAGGCATCGTATTGCGTTCGAAGTTCAATGACAGTTCCGTAGTTTTAGTGACATAGAAAGTGATCCAAGGCAGTAGCCACAATCGTGCGCAAACGCATCGCAAACCGCCAGCAATTGTATTGGGAGTCGGAGAAACAGCTCTAGGGACAATTCGCTCTCTTCATCGCGCCGGCATCGAGGTCTTATACACCTCGGATAAATCAGATATAGCGGGCCTGTCACGATTCCATACGGCCCTGGGCGACTGGCCGAAGGGCGTGCTGGGACCTGCCGACCTTGAAGCATGGTTGGATGCGACGGGACTGGAAACCGCCGTCCTGATGCCTTGCTCTGACGCCTGGACCCAGTCTGTATCAAGGCTAAGCAACGCAGCTGGTAATCGATACAAACACTGGACTCCCGCGCCCGAGATCGTTGATTTGATGGTTGACAAGAACCTGTTTCGCGAGGTTCTCGAGCGACTCGATCTACCGCATCCGCGCTCGTTTAGCCTGCAGCGGGACAGTAGCGCGTGGGAAATACCGGACAATGTCTACGAGAGCGCTTTTCTCAAACCGTTCGACTCGTTGACCTTCTTTGCAGCCTTTGGGGTCAAAGGTTTCTCCGTCAGTGATGCCGACGACGCATTGAACAAAGTGAAAGTCGCGTGGGCCGAAGGCATCGAAATGATGATCCAGGAATACGTTCCGGGTCCACCGACGAATCACTACTTTATAGACGGTTATCGATCGAAAGATGGTTCGAAAATGCAGTTGCTGGCAAGGCAGCGACTGCAAATGTATCCTCCCGATTTCGGCAACAGCACTGACATGGTTACTGTGCCACTTCAGCCCCTGCAGCAAGCGGTAGATACGCTGCAGCGTCTTTTTGAGCACACAGGATTCCACGGGATATTCAGCGCCGAGTTTAAATTGGATGATCGCGACAAGCTCTACAAGATCCTGGAAGTCAACTGCAGGCCCTGGTGGTTTATCGACTATGCAGACCGATGTGGCCTGAGTGTTTGCCAGCCAGCCTATGCGGATGCGCTTGGCCTGCCAATACCAGACCAGGAACCCTACAAGATCGGCAAGCGCGGCACCTATCCGGTCTACGACTGGGAAGCATACAAGAACAGTAAGGATCGTGGCGCCGCCGCGTTTCTGACCATGATTTTCGATTGGACGCGGTCGTATCAACCTGTATTCATGTGGTCTGACCCGGTGCCCGCATTCGTAAATTTCTATAGATTGGCGAAAGGCATGATAAGCAGGCGAATCGCGCGAAATCGCGAGAAGACTCCGGCTTGAACATCGAGCCACATATCCTGGATGAATCTGGCTACGAAGACTGGGATCGCTTCGTCGCATCGTCTCCAACCGGCAGTGTCTATGCCTGTACGAGGTATCTGGACGTTCTCGCCAAGTCAACCGGATGCCGTTTCCGTATTCTGGCGCTCACCGCGAACGGTGTATGCGTTGGCGGCACCGCATTGTTTGAAAGGGAGACTCGCTGGGGTACGATTCTGGAGCCGCGGTTGCTGTTGCAATATAACGGTTTCGTGGTCGGGGAGGGTGCGTCGAGATACCCGTCTCAGCAAACCTCGAGTCTCATCAAGCTGACCGACGAATTAGCAAAGAGCATAGAGGCTCAGGGATATGCAAGGACGCTCATCAAATTCCGTTGGCCGTTCGTCGATGCTCGAGCACTCCTGCAGCGTGGTTGGCAGGCGGCGCCAACCTATACTTATCTGGTGCCCCTGTCGGATCTGAAGCAGCAGTGGGAACTCGTCGACAGGAACCTTAAACGCCTTATCCGCCGTTGCGATCGAGAGGGCGTGACCGTCACCGTAGATGATGATTTCGAGAGCTTCTATCGGATGCACGAGGAGACGCATATTCGAAAGGGTGCCCCGATTTACTTGCCGAGGACGGACTTTCGGAATTATTTTGGTGCTCTGCACGAAGCGGGTCTTGCCCGTCTCTTTCATGCCCGCCTTCCGGACGGAAAGTCAATTGCTTCCCAGCTCGTATTGACGGGCGACCACCCTGTGTGTGAAACGGTAAGCGCCTGCGCCGATGGCGAGCATTTGAAAACGGGCTCGAATGCGTATCTTCGCTGGAAGGCATTCGAGACCCTGGCTGATGAAGGTTACTTGCATAACGATTTGACCGATGCAAGTTTGAATAGTGTGACGCGTTTCAAGAGTCAGTTCGGCGGAGACTTGCGTCTGTGTCTCGTACTCGAGTATCCATCAACTCGAAGATATCGCTGGGGCAGTCGCTTGAGCTCGGTCGCGCGCACGCTGCTGCGGCGGTAGCGCTTCTGGCCGACAGAGATCGTTGTTGAAGTGAATGACAAGACGTAGATTGACTAATGGAGCCGACGCGCTCGTAAATGCGCTCGATGAAATTGGGGTACGTTGCGTGTTCGGTCTGCCGGGCACCCAGAATGTGGCGTTGTTTGAGTCTCTGAGGCAGTCCGGCATTCGAACGGTTCTCGCAGCCAGCGAGGCAGGTGCAGGCTTCATGGCCAATGGTTGGTATCGCTCCAGCGGGCAACCCGCCGTTTTTCTCGGTATCGCAGGTCCCGGCTTCGCCTGGGCCGTGCCGCCGCTCGCTGAGGCGGCGCTGGATTCGTCGGCAGTTATCCTCATCACGCCGACACCTCCGGAGCGAGGATTTCAATACGATCTTCAGGTACTGAAGCAGCGTGAAATTGCGACGTCGCTGGGCTGCCACGTGTTTGATATTTCAGATACAGAGTCCTTAAGGGCTGTACTGGCGCAGGCATCTGCGGCGGCCATGGAATCCGGTCCTCGTCCTGTCTTGTTGCAGGTCGATTCCAGTGTGCTCGGGACGGAAACACAAGCATTGAGCCCCAAGCCTGATCCGGTTGTGAAATCCGGGTCAGAGAGTCAGTCCGTGCCCGCAGAGTTACTGGAAAGCTGGTTGCAAGCAGAGCGGCCTGTGGTCTTCGCAGGCGGCGGGACCTTGGACTTCGCGGACCAATTACTAGAGCTGGTCGAACTCACCGGAGCGGCGGTTTTCACGACACCCACAGCTCGTGGTGTCATCCCAGAGAATCATCCTTTGTGTCTTCGAGCGGACTTGCTGAGCGACGACGTTGAGGTCCTGAATGAATTCCTGAGTGCGGCCGATTTCGTCGCGGCATTGGGCTGTCGTTTCTCCCACAACGGCACGGGCGGATTCAGACTTGTTCTCGACAAAAGCAAACTGCTTCATGTTGACCTGGACAGTCGCGTGCTCGACGGCAACTACCCGGCTCGGTGGGCCTGCCGTATGGACATCGGGGACTTTCTGACTTGTTCGCTTCCCAAGATGGGTTCCCACGATGTCGGCGGTTCCAGCCGGCGACAATACGCGGCAGTCGCTGACTTCAGGAAGCGACTGAGTGAATCCCGATCGTCCGTCCGCTGCGAGCCGGTTTGGCGGGGCAAGGGAGATTGCCGGCACTTGTTTGCCCAGGTTAGCGATGCGATGGGTGACGATGGAATACTCGTTACTGACACAGGCCTGCATCAGATTCTTGCGAGAACGCATGTCGATGCAATGAGCCCCCGCAGCCTGATTTTCCCTTCCGATTTTCAGTCCATGGGTTTTGGTCTGCCTGCCGCGGTAGGTGCGGCACTGGCAGTTCCCGGAAGGCCGGTGACCGCCCTCATCGGGGACGGCAGTCTTCTGATGGTAGCTGGAGAAATAACGACCGCGAGTAAGGAAGGAGTAGCTCTACCGATACTGGTATTTCGTGATGGATACCTTGGCCAGATCCGAATGCAGCAGCTTGAACAATATGGCCATGAATCAGCAACGCGGCTTCAGCCGTACGATCTGAAGGATCTTTCGACGTCACTGGGTGCAAGATATGTCATGGGTAGCGAAGACCTGGCAGAGCAGATTCGCGCCGCCCAACTTCAAGAAGGTCCTACAGTGATCGAGATCCAATTGGAGGACGGTGAGTCTCTCGACTCCATCAAGCAGAAGGTGAAACGACGAAATGCACTCAAGTCTGCGGTCGGTCCCGGTGTCCTCAAGCTCTTGCGCAGACTGCGCTGACCTCCGGCCTCTGCAAGACCCCGCGTTGAGCAGATCATTGACCAGAGCGCGAGCCGCCTGGCACCGAATGAAGAAGCGCATGACGCGGCGGTTGAGCGCGCTACAAGGCGCTGTAAAATACGCGTTACTGGCTTGGCTAACCGAAACTTGTCGTAGAAAATGTTGAACCCTGGCAAGGGCTCTCAACCTGTCGCGATTTGGCTGATACTCGGGATCGCAGGACCGTTCGTCCGGTCTGGCCAGCAAACGGTAACATATTCAATAATCGAGACTCACAAGGACATTGATAATGAGTTCAGAAAGGAAAAGGGAGCTTGCAGCAAAAATCGAGCCGTTCGACTCATTCTGGGAGGCACCGGACGACATCGAAAAGGGCTATCGAAGTTTTGCGATGTTCTATGAGGACAATTACTCACAATACTTCCCGAACGACCTGGATGCGAAGATTCTCTGCATTAGCTGTGGTCCGGGGTACGGAGTAAGCCTGCTGACGAGCAAGGGATACAAGCACGTTCTTGGAATAGACTCATTTGAAGAAAAGATTGCCTATGCCGAGGCAAAGGGCCTGAACTGCAAGGTCGACTATGCATTCGATTTCCTGGACGAAGCCAGTGATGCTTCCTATGATCTGATTTTCTGCGAGCAGGAACTGAATCATCTTACAAAAGAAGAAATGCTCGAGTTTCTCACCGTGTGCAAAGAAAAACTGAAACCGGGGGGGCGTTTTGTCTGCTTCGCCCTGAACGGCGCAAATCCGATTACCGGGGCAGAGGCGCTGGCTCAGAATTTTGATCACCAGAATACATTCACGGAATATTCATTGAGACAGGTACTGCGACATACGGGATTCGAGAGTATCGATGTCTTCGGGCTGAACTTGTACGTGTTCTATAAGAATCCGTTGAACTACGTTGCCATGTTTGCAGCATGGTTGTTTTCTGCATTCTTCCGGGCAAGCTACATTCTCTATGGCAAGAAGAACAAATTGTTTACGAAGAAGATTGGCGCGGCAGCATTGGCGCCATCCGAGTGAATTGCTGAAGATTGCAGGGTGGCTGATTTGTTCTCAGGAAACCGGATCAGGGAACTCGTTCTGGGCGCGATACGTGACGTTCTTTGAAGTAGCAAGAGCGCGATAGCATCTTTCCATACCAAGGTGCTCTTGGTCCTTGGCGACTCGACTTTTCTGCCCGGTCTGTTCGAGAAAGCGAGCCAATGAACACTCTCGCCATTGGCAACAGCCTATGATGTCTTGCGCCGACGTTTGATTTCGGCAGCAGACGCTGCGAGATCGCGGGGTCTGCCGTGTAGGAGAACCTACGACTCAGCGTAGCGCCGTTACCTTATCGGGGATCAGCCTCTTTTGTGCGCACCGTCATCCAAAACCAGGCGCCGGGCAGTGCAGACGCGGTAATGATCAAGCGCCTCAGTACTGCAGCTGCCAATGCGGCCTCGGCATCGACACCTACGAGGACGTAGACTGCGACGAATGCTGCCTCGGCGACACCGAGTCCATTAATCGTGATCGGCAATGCCGAGACCAGGATGACAACCGGGGCTGCGGACACCAGCGCCGCTACAGTGACTTCGCCATCGACAGCCCAGATCAGACTGCCCTGAAAGGCAAACAGCAACGCATAGAACACGACAGAAAGCAACGTTGTAAACACCAGTGCACCACGTTCATGCCTGTACGCCATGACCCCGCTAATCATGACCTGTAGCTTTGATACGATTTTCGAACGGAGGCCACCGCCATTCTTGGCCTTCTCTACGATTTCCTTCAGTCTGTCTGAAGTAACAACTCGCGAGCCAACTATCCACATCGATACAATCAGAACGACAGGTAGAGCCCAACCGAACGGGATCAACTCTCGCAAGTCGGGCATCGTGCTCAGTGTCACGACGGCGATCGTTACTACTACGAGAAATCCTGTGACTCGTTCTACGGCGATACTACTGAGCATTACGGTTGTCGAGCCGAATCGCCGCGCCATGGCCGCGCGAACAACGTCACCGCCGATGTTTGACGGTAGAATGGTGCTGAAGAACTTGCCTATCCAGTAGAATTGCACCGCTTGCGAATATCTCGGTGGTGAGGTTAGTACCGCTGCCAGTCGCTGCCAGCGCCACGCTGACAGCAAGAAGGCGCTTATATTCAGTGCGATCGCCACTGCAAGCCAGGACAAAGATACGTTGGATAAGCGCTGCAGTGCGTCGCGCCAATCCAGCGCAGCAAAAAGGACCGTCAATATCGCAACGGCGACGAGACCCTTAGCGATAGTCCATAGCTTCTTCGACATCAGGATTTTCTGTATAGAGACTAGCGACGATGCCGCAAGTAAAGCGTCAGTCTTCGATCTGCGGGGATGTTGGGCAAGGGTAAGTCCTCAACGTTCCGGGCGGGTAGCGGTCAATCAAGACTCGCCGGCTGCAAGCGCTCACCCAGGGCCTTTAGAATCTTCGCTGCGGCAGTACCGTCTCCATACGGATTGGCTGATGCAGCCATTCGCGAATACGCTTCCTGGTCTTCCAGCAATTCGATGGCATTCGCGACTATAAAGTCATAGTCCGTGCCTACCAATCTCGATGCGCCGCTATGGACACCTTCCGGCCTTTCGGTTACTTCACGCAGTACGAGTACAGGTACGTTTAGAGAGGGCGCCTCTTCCTGGGCGCCACCGCTGTCGGTAAGGATCAATTTCGCCCGTCCCATTATATTGACGAAGTCACGGTACTCTAATGGGTCGCACAGAGTAACGTTCTCTAAATCCCCCAGAGATTTGACAACGTGGCTCTTGACGTTGGGGTTGGGGTGGACCGGCAGTACCACCTGGTATTCGGAGTATCGTTTTGCCAATGTGGCAATCGCATTGCAAATATTCTCCAGCGGTTTTCCAAAACTCTCTCGCCTGTGGGTCGTTACCAGCAGAATCTCACGATCCTCCGGCAGAGCGGCCAATTCGGCAGAGACAAACGTGTGATTGGAGTCGATGGTCGCCAGAAGTGCATCGATGACGGTGTTTCCTGTAACAAAAACATCCGATTCGGAGACGCCTTCAGAGAGAAGGGCGTTTCGAGCAGAGTCGGTGGGGGCAAAATGCAGTTGCGCAACCTGCGTTGTCAGACGTCGGTTCATCTCCTCTGGAAAGGGATGATCCAGGTTGCCTGTGCGCAGGCCAGCCTCTATATGACCGACAGGAATGCGCGCGAGATAGGCCGATAGCCCGGCGGCAAAGGTGGTCATCGTGTCGCCCTGCACTAACAGAATATCGGGCTTCGTCTCGTTCAGGATGTCAGGCAGCCGGCTCAGTATGGTTCCGGCAACTTGTGCCGGAGACTGGCCTTCACGCATCAGATCGAGGTCGTAGTCCGCTGATAACTGGAACACGTCCATCATCTGGTCGAGCATTTCGCGATGTTGTGCGGTAACACAGACCTTGCTGACAAACTTGTCGGGCTCGGCTTCCAGGGCCTTGATCACCGGCGCCATCTTGATCGCCTCCGGCCGCGTCCCGAATACAGTAAGCACCTTAATCATATCAATTGAGGCTCAGCTGGTTGTTCGCGAGCCGCTTGGCGAGATCCGCGTGTGTGACGAAATCGAACCCGCTATTCTCGACCGCCTCGAATATTCGCCGCAACGTCTCAATCTCCACGCCTTCATAGCAGGGGTGTCCGTACAAGACCACCAGCCGCTCTTCATCCAGGATTCCCTGAAAATCGTCCATAACATCTTCGATCGGTGTCTTTTTCGCTCCATGCCACTCCAGGTACGGAATCGTTCTCGGGCCGCAGACGGTGACGGGAATGGTCCAGTGGTCGAGCTTATGGCCATCCGCCTCGGAGCGATGCGGCATGCCGCCAATTGCGTCGCCGTGATACTCGAAACCCAGGTCCTGTACCAGTCGCATAATTCGTTCATCTGACTTGAAACCAGGCGACGTGAATCCCGTGGGCCTGCCGAAAACAGACTCGAAAAATTCAAGCGTCTTCGAGACGTCCTCGACGATAAACTCCTCCGGCAGCTGAGCGAACTTTCGGCTCCAGACAACGTGGTCGGAACCACCATGCAGTCCCAGTTCATGTCCGTCGGCTTGCAGCGACTGCAGACTACTGACGAACGAGCGCCCGACGGGACGCGACATTATCGTTTCCAGTATGAAACGAGGCCAGCCGATCTTTTCGATCAGGTTGATTGCCTCCATATCCGTCAACTTCGCTTTGGTCCCTTTCAATCCGCCGCCGAGCCACTCCTTCAGGTTCGTTGAGCGCCCCATGTTGACAAAGAATGTGTTGGGCACTCCGAATTCACGGCACAAGGACTGGACCTTTGGTATCCCGTCTGTCATGCATGCACGGTGATCAATGTCCCATCGGAATGAGAAGAGTTTTTCTGCCATGTCAGTTCTCAAATCAGGCAAGTAGCTGCCGGTAAAGGGATTGCATCTTCTCGGCTGTGATGAGCCAGTCGAATCGATCGAGAGCTCGTTGTCGACCAGCCTTGCCCATCTGTTCGCATAGTGCATCGTCAGAGAGAAGTGTGTCCATTGCTGATGCAAGCGCGTCGACATCTCCCTTCGGAACGACGTAACCGGTCTGCCCATCGGCTACGACCTCCGGCAGCCCTCCTGCATCACTGGCAATTACCGGGATCTCGCAACCCATTGCTTCAGCCGCGGGAATTCCGAATCCCTCTTCGAGCGAAGGTATGACCGAGAAACGCGCGGCACGAAAATAGCGCGGTAACTCGGTGTTCGCGACCCAGCCCAGGAACTCAACACGCTGTCCAATTCCGAGTTCTTCTGCCAATGCAATCAGGTCGGGTTTCTCGAATCCGTCGCCGGCAATGACCACACGTAAATCCGGGTATTTGTCAGCAAGTCGCGCAGCCGCCTGGATAAGGAAACGAATACCTTTTCTCGGGAACAACTGCCGGCATGCAAAGACCATGCGCTCCCCGTAGTCCAGATCGTGGCTGTCCTGGCTGTCGCAGCTGAATCTTCGGAGGTCTGCACCATTCATGATGATGCTTATTTTCTCGTCAAGCGCGCCCGCATTAAGGGCATGTTCGCGACAATCGTCGCTGATTGCAGTGAGCGCACTGGCTTTGTTCAGCGTCCATTTAAGTACCGGTCGTACATACCACTTCGTTGGAAAGTTATACCCTTGCTGCTTATTGACGTAGACATCGCCACCATGAAGGGTGATGACGGACGGCACGTTCAGCTTCATCGCTGCGCGTACGATTGCAGGACCTGTCGGAATCGCCCAATGGCCGTGCACGATATCGACAGGGAAACTCCTGGCTTCGGTCAGCGCACTTTCGTACTGCAGCCGAAGGTATTTTGCCATCGCGGCAAGCCTGTTGATTTTTGCGAGTGGTCCTACCTTGCTCTGCGCCACCTTGCCGTAGGTTAAGTCATCCGGTAACTCGATCTTGAATCGAACAACCTCGACGCCGTCGAACGTCTCTCTCGGTGCCATATTCCCGTTTCCGGGTGTGATGACAGTAACGCGATGGCCCAGGCTTACAAGGTGTCGGTTGATATCGTGGACGTACGTTGCATGGATATCCGTAGCATGTTCGGGATACCAGTAAGTCGGACACAAGATGTTGAGCGAGTCACCCATGCTGCACCTTCGGGCTGTAGGACGGGATTCCGGGGCGAGAGATATTCGACAATGGAAAGCGAGCCGCTACATCGTCGAGCTCATGCAGATAGTGTTCTTCCGACCAGTTCAGTTCTGCCCCAAGGATCTCTGCGCATTCCTTCAAAGCTGCGTCACCCGGGTGAGAACCCGTCCCGAGACCGGTGCGTCGGAATACGACATCCGCGAGGTGCTTGACGTGTTCATTCCTGACCGCATGTCGAACCTCGGCTGCCGTTACGGTAGAGCCCGGGATCAATCTTGAATCCTCAGGATTCTCGCCAACGAGTCGCTTGATCGCCGTCCATTCGGTTCCGTAAGCATGAACGATGCGCTCCCGCGTCTCTTCCGGCAACTTGCCCATTAGATCATCCTGCGCGATAGCGTCAATGAGATGCTGAATCTCATTGAAATCGCCGCCGAGCACCGGTGTCCACGCTGTTCGACAGCGCGTCTTCGTCCTTCCGAGTTTCTGCTCAACGAGATCAATAGCGTCTTCTGCCGTCGATCGCCCGGTTGTCCAGCGGACACTCATCGCCGAGATCAAGCCATTCGGCCCTCCATGCTTCGCGTGGTCCGTCACTACGGAACGCTTGCCGAAACTCACGTTACTGCCCAGCACGTTGCTTTCATCGGCAGGGAGTAAACCGGCATTAACAACAAGTACATCGTCACGTGTCAGAGCGAGGTGAGGGCAGGCCTCATTGATTTCATCGAGGAACGTCTGGATCTCATCGTCATTGACGTTCATCTCGGTTGGCGAGTCGAGGTAGACTTTGCTGTTAACGCCAATCAGGGTGTATTCCCGCCACGGGACCATGAACAGATGGCGGTTCCCACGTGACAGCACGGCGTCCGGATCCTTGTACTTCGTCTGGACTGCGATTGCCGCTTCGTCATCGAACTTTCGATCGACCACCAGGGCCATGTCTCGTGAAAAATTAACTTTGCGGGCGCAGTTCTCAGGTGTCGCAAAGGACTCAACGGCGAACGGTCCTGCGGCATTGACTACGCAGGATGTAGCTATTCGAAATTCCTCACCCGTGTCGACGTTTTGCAGGACAACTGATTTCACGCCTCTTTCACCGGTTTCGATGTCGACCGCCCTGCAGTAATTGGCCACCGAGGCGCCTTCATGCGCCGCAGTCCGGACAACTGCGTAAACCAACCTCGGCGGGTCGAGCATTTGTCCATCGTAGAACACCGCTGCACCACTGGTGCGCTCATCGACTATGTCGGGAAAGCGGCGCTCAACCTCCTCTCGGCCGATGATGCCGCCAACGGGAATGCGCTGGTGCGCCTGGCGTATACCGCGGTTTCTATCGAACGTAAGCGCCGACAATAGTGCCAGCGCTGCGCGAAACGCGAGTTTACCCTCTAATCCAATTCCGGCCGTCGGTACCACGAAGGGGAGTACGCGAGTCAAATGGGGAGCAATTCGAAGAAACGCACTACGCTCATGGCACGATTGGCGCAGCCTCTTGATGTCCAGATGCTGAAGGTACCGAATGCCACCATGCAGAATCTTCAGCGACTGGGCTGACGTTGAGCCACCAAAGTCGCCTTGTTCTACCAGAACCGCATTGAGTCCCCGTTGGGCAGCGTCCCAGGCCGCGCAGGCTCCCGCAATGCCGCCGCCAACGATAACGACGTCAGCGGACGCCGGAAGCCCATGAAATTCCCCATTTGTCCGCGTCATTGAGCCGAAGAGCCTCCTCGAATTCGGTCTTGTCGGCCGCTCCCGTTCCATTATTTTCCACGGAGACACGAGCGACACGCTGGATTATACGTACGCGCTTGGTGAAAGTGTTGTGACAATCATCAATCTTTGAAATGTGACGAGTGTCCGACTGGATAACGATAACCCGTTGGTGTCTACTCGCGTACTTTACAGGTATCCTACGGGCGGCCGGCGCCAATGCGCACCAGTATTGTGTTGTAACGATCCGGAACGGTGAGTCGTGTGGATTTAACAATAGTCGTACCTCTCTACAATGAAGAAGAAAGCGTCGCACTCCTGTACGAGGCGATTCGTGACGCTTTGGAGGGCCTGGAGCTCGAGAGCGAATTCATATTCGTTAACGATGGCAGCAGCGACCGTACCTTCGAAGTAGCGGCAGAGCTCGCAGCCAGGGACTCTCGCCTGCGTATTGTCGATTTTCGTCGCAACTACGGTCAGACGCCGGCGATGGCGGCGGGTATCGACCTTGCGGTCGGCTCGGTCATCGTGACAATGGACGGAGACCTGCAAAACGATCCACGAGACATACCGTTCTTTCTTGAGAAAATGGAGGAAGGCTATGACATCGTCGTGGGTTGGCGACATCGTCGGCAAGATAAGTTTCTCACCAGAAAGGTACCCTCCGTCATAGCGAACTGGCTCATCGGCAAGGTTACCGGCGTGCCGATCCGGGACAATGGCTGCTCGCTCAAAGCTTACAAGCGGGACGTCATCAAATCCGTACCGCTGTACAGTGAAATGCACCGCTTCATTCCGGCCATGGCGTCCTTGTCAGGGGCAACGGTTGCGGAAATCAAAGTCAGACACCACGCTCGTCGGTTTGGCGAGTCGAAGTATGGCTTGAGTCGCATTTACAAAGTGCTAATGGATCTGATGACGATCAAAGCAATCGTCTCGTTCGGAGCAAGGCCGATTCGGTGGTTTGGCGTCATGGCACTGCTACCCGCGCTGTTCAGTGTGTGGTGTCTGCTATACGCATTCTGGTCCGTGCTTCGCGGCGGCGAGATTCCACTGTCGATCGCGGGCACCGGTGTGTTACTCGCAACGATGACGTTCCTGCTAATTCTGACGGGTGCGCTGTGCGAGCTCATTTACAGGACAGGAGATGTTGACCTGGCGCGGCTTGCGCAGATTGCGTCAATGAAATCCCGTCCGCAAGGACGTACCAAGAGTGCTGTTTAAGGACAACCACTATGAATGATATCGATGTAGTCATTCCGGTTTCTGGCCGTTGCGACTCCCTGCCGGAATTGCACGCGGAATACGCGTCGGCGATTCGAGACGCAGACCGCGACCCTCGTTTCATTTATGTGCTCGACGGAGAGCAAACCGGGGCGCGGAATCAGCTGGACAAGATGCTCGCTGATGGCGTCGAGCTGACGATCATCCAACTGGGCCGGAACTTCGGTGAGGCAACAGCGCTAACGGCTGGCTTCGAAGAGTCAACAACCGATGTAGTCTTGACCTTGCCGGCGTATTACCAGGTCGAGCCGTCCTCGCTCTCCTTGTTACTGGAAGACTCATCAGATGTGGATATCAAGATAGGCCGGCGTTGGCCACGCCAGGACTCGAAGATGAACAGAGGACTGACCAGTCTTTTTCATCGCACGGTCCGAGCGTTGACCGGTGACGACTACAAAGACCTTGGCTGCGGTGTAAGGCTTCTGACGAGGAAGCTGATCGATGAAGTGACGGTGTACGGAGATCAGCACCGGTTCCTGCCGATCCTTGCATCGAGGCGCGGTTTCCGGACCGTCGAAATCGATCTTCCACAATCCCAGAAAGAGACTTTTCGGCGAGTACCTGATCTCGGGGTATACCCGCGCAGACTTCTCGACCTGCTTAGCGTTTTCTTCCTCGTTAAGTTCACCAAAAAGCCGCTTCGCTTCTTCGGACTCCTGGGTGGCGCAACGCTTTCGGTTGGAGCAGTGTCACTGTTGGTGGTGGTTGTCCAACGCCTGCTATTCAGCGTTCCACTTGCCGATCGTCCCGCATTGCTGGTTGCGTCCCTGTTGGCCGTCCTCGGCGTTCAGTTGTTGGCGATTGGGCTCGTAGGCGAGATCGTAATATTCACGCATGCTTCCAGCCTGAAGGAGTACACGATTCGTGAGATAGTCAATCCGCACGAGTCTCACGAATCCTTGACTGCTTAGCGTTTCAGGTGGTTCGACAGTATCGCCTATATGTCTGCGAGTCCGAGAGACTCCTGTGTGGACCCTGCAAAGGCGAGATCGCGCATATCGCCGCAGTTCGGCGCCCATTGGCGCGTTAGCACGTACTCGAACGCGTGAGGAAACGCGTCTAGCATCCTCTGTTAAACTCCCTGCGTTCAACGTGACCCTCAGGTTTTCATCATGGTTCGAACCCGCTTTGCTCCGAGCCCTACCGGCGTTCTGCACCTTGGAAGTGTCCGCACCGCCTTGTTCTGTTGGTTGTATGCGCGTCATCACGGCGGCCAGTTCATTCTTCGAATCGAGGATACGGATCGCGAGCGATCAACACCGGAAAACGTCGAGGCCATTCTCGAGGGCATGGCCTGGCTCGGGCTCACCGCGGATGAAGGACCCTTCTATCAAACGGAGCGATACGAGCGCTACCGGGAGGTTCTGGACGACTGGTTGGATTCCGGCAAGGCCTACTACTGCTATTGCACGAAAGAAGAACTCGATGCACTTCGCGAGGCGCAGATGGCGGCAGGTGAGCGAGTACGCTATGACGGTCGGTGGAGAGACAAGACGGAGCCGCGAGAGGGTGTCGACCCTGTCATCCGCTTCAAGAACCCACTGGAAGGTGAGGTCATCGTTGACGATGCCGTCAGGGGGCGTGTCGTTTTCCAGAATGAGCAACTGGATGACCTGATCATCGCAAGATCGGATGGGTCGCCCACGTACAATTTCTCGGTTATCGTCGACGACTATGACATGCGAATCACGCATGTGATTCGTGGGGACGACCACCTCAATAACACTCCGCGACAGATGAACATGCTGGCTGCGCTTGGCGCCGAACCGCCGAAATACGCACATTTGCCGATGATCCTGGGGCCGGACGGAGCCAAGCTGTCGAAACGCCATGGCGCCGTTGACATACGAGAGTATGAGGAGGAGGGCTACCTGCCCGAGGCTATGTTGAATTATCTCGTGCGGTTGGGCTGGTCGCACGGTGACCAGGAAATCTTCTCCGTCGAGCAGATGATCGAGTTGTTCGACATCAAGGACGTCAACCACTCGGCATCGTCTTTCAATCCTGAAAAGCTGCTGTGGATCAACCAACAGCACATGATCGCGATGCCCGCAGATCGACTGGGTGAACGGCTCATGCCGTACCTGATCAAGGCTGGCCTGGAACCCGCGGACGGCCCCGACCCAGAGCATATCGCTGAAGGCTACCACGAACGGGCCGACACGTTGCTGCACATGGCCGCCAGTGCTCGGTACTGCTACGAGGATTTTGATGTCATCGACGAGAAATCGGCGAAGAAGCACCTGCGGCCCGTTATTCTCGAGCCTCTAATAGTTGCGCGTCGACGCCTGGCCGAGCTGGAGCACTGGGGGCAGACAGCGATACACGAGGCAATCGTCGAGGTCGCCGCTGACTTCGATATCAACATGGGCAAGCTCGGCCAGCCTTTACGCGTGGCGGTGACCGGTGGTCCCGTTTCACCACCCATCGACGTGACGTTATGGTTGATAGGGCAGGAAAGGGTTCTTGAGCGGCTCGACAACGCAATAGAGATCATCGAGGCACGGGCTGCGAGCGCGAATTCGTAACGCTCCAGCGACGGGTACTTTTTTTGCGCAACTATCTGATTTTTAAAGACTAGCGTCGAATCCTCCGGAGTTCTTGACAGTGCCGCAGCAAGAACGTAGAGTGCCGCGTTCCGTGGGGCTATAGCTCAGCTGGGAGAGCGCTTGCATGGCATGCAAGAGGTCGGCGGTTCGATCCCGCCTAGCTCCACCAAGTCTTACGGTAAGAGTCCTATGTCCCCATCGTCTAGAGGCCTAGGACACCGCCCTTTCACGGCGGTAACAGGGGTTCGAATCCCCTTGGGGACGCCACTTTCCTTGGAAAGCCGTGTATGAAAGCGTTTGTCACTGGAGCGACTGGATTTGCCGGCGGAAGCCTTTGCCGTCACCTCGTTCGCGCCGGGCACGACGTTGTCGGTCTCGCTCGTAAAACGAGCGATCGGCGAGAGCTTGAAGAACTCGGCATCAAGGTCGTATTCGGCGATATCCGTGAATCCGAAGGTCTTGCCAGCGCGATGCTGGGTTGTGACGTCGTTTTTCACTTAGCTGCAGCGTTTCGCGAAACAAGCCTGGCTGACGCGGACTATCAGGCGATCAATGTCGACGGAACCGCAAACGTCGTTCGAGCAGCGGCCGAGGCCGGTGTGGACAGATTCGTCCACTGCAGCACGATCGGCGTAGTCGGTGATACCGGATCTGTACCAGCGGATGAATCGCGGCCATACGTGGCTACGGACGAGCCCTACAATCGAACGAAGATCGAAGGGGAAGAAGTCGCCCGCCAGTTGTTCGACGAGCTGGGGATGGACGGCGTGATCGTTCGACCAACAGCCGGCTACGGCCCGGGTGAAATGCGCTACCTCAAGCTCTTCAAGAATGTGGCCAAGCGACGTTTCGTGATCTTCGGTTCTGGAGAAACACTCTACAATCTGTCCTACATCGATGATCTGTGCAGCGGATTGCTCCTCTGTGCGACTCACCCCGATGCCGTTGGGGAGACCTTCAATCTGGGAGGCGCTGAGAACGTCACGCTGAATGCTTTCGTCAATGAGGTTGAAAAGGCCGTCGGTGCGCCTTCGGGGTCTGTAAAACATGTGCCACTCTGGCCAATACTCGGGGCAGCCAGAGTTGTAGAGGCAATTTGTAAGCCGTTCGGTGTCGAGCCACCGCTGCACAGACGGCGCGTCGGTTTCTTTACGGTCAATCGTGCCGCGAATATCGAAAAGGCCCGGAAGCTGCTTGGATACGATCCTCAGACGTCCATGGACGAAGGTACCCGAATAACCGCAGACTGGTATCGTGATCAAGGTCTGCTATGAAGCACCGATCAGCAGCCGCCAGGCCATTCCCACATTAGACGTCCGTATTGAGTGCACGGCCAGGCACGGGCGACAATACGAACGGAATCCCAAGGAACGCCCTTCACAAGGAAGTGCTAAGCAAGGAGCAGCATCTAATGACAAGCAGTGATCCTAGAGCAGTTCTCGAAGCCACCGAGCCATACGACGTGTGCATTGTTGGTTCGGGGCCGGCCGGTACCATCCTTGGGACGACGCTGGCGAAACAAGGTGTGCGGACGTTAATCCTGGAGTCGGGGCGCGGACTCGCAACCTGGTTAACGAATAGTCGTGTGCAGTCTTTGGCCCGGTACGATTTTACGGGAGATACGGATTATCCACTAAAGAGAACGACGTCCCGTCTTCTCGGTGGTAATTCAAATTTCTGGACAGGGCGTTGCGAGCGGTTCCATCCCTCAGATTTTGAAACACACCCGTATACGCCCGCCGATAATCCATGGCCGATTCGGTACGCCGATCTCGAGCCGTACTACGATACCGCGGAGCAGCTACTGCGCGTCCGGGGTGGAAAACGAAACGAGTATTCGCCGCCGAGAAGCGGTCCGTTGCCGCTACCTCCGAACCCGGACATATCAGTCCTGAGGTCCCTCTGCGACCGCCTGGGTGTTGACATAGAAGAGTCCGCCACGGCGACGCCTACCAAGACGTTTCGCATGTTTAACGTGCACAAAGAGATACTCCCCGCTTTCCATGACTCCGGCAACGGTCATGTGCTGACGGGTTTGACCGTCACGCGCCTCCTTGCGGACGCGGATCGTAAGGTGAACGGTGCCGAGGTCAAGTCACTGGATGGTGAAACCTACGTAGCCCGTGCGCGATATTTCGTGGTCTGTTGTGGCGGCCTGGAGTCGCCCCGGATGCTGCTTCTGTCGGCAAGCGAAACGTTCCCGAACGGAATCGGCAACGCGCACGATATGGTCGGCCGCGGTTTCAATGATCACCCGAACGTCGGTTTCATGGCCCAGGTTCCTCACAGTTGGGGAACACTCGCTCCCACCAACAAGGTAGCCCGTACACACCAGTTCTATGAGACGTTCCGCGAGGAGGGACTGGGCGCTATTGTTCCGGTATTTCGTCAGGCGTGGGTATTGCCGAATCATCTTCTGCCTTTCAGGCTAAGAAACATACCCTACAACACTGCTTCGATGATAAGCCGGCTAGCGAAAGCGGCGATCTACTTTGGAGCGGGTACCGAGATGACGATTTCCAAGGAGAACCGGGTGACTCTTTCGCAGACTCGCAAAGACAGTTTCGGGAACCCGGTCGGTCATCTCATATTCAACTACTCTGACGAAGATCGCCTGCTGCTCGAGCGTGCGAGAACGCTTATCCTCGGTTGGCTCGACAAACTGGGCGCGACACGAATCCACGAATCTCCCGTCGCATTCTCCCGCCATCATCAAGGCGCTTGTCGAATGGGGCAGGACCCTCGCAGCAGCGTGGTGGATCGCGACCTGCGTGTACATGAGACGCCAAACCTCTACGTGTGTGGTTCGGAAGTATTCTCGACCGGGGGTGGCATGACGCCAACCGTAACCATCTCGGCATTGGCGCTCCGACTCGCCGATCACCTTGGTGTCCGACTGCGCTCAGGATGATGCGTGTCTGCCCGACAGCCAAGAACACAAGCTGCAAAAAAAAACGGAATCGCCTGGAAAGCGAGCAGAGCTAGCGTCCCGGCGATAACCTGAGCCACAAGTGGCCTAGCTTACGCGCCGTCTTTTGTCTGGCCTGTATCAGATCTCGTCCCAGCTGTTTCCGGCCATTCGCGCTCTTGAACTTCCTCGCATAGCGCAGCACTTGGTCCTGGACGAAAAATTTCGCGTGTTCGGAAATGGAAATGCGAGCATCTCCATTGGTTTGCAGCGAGTATCCGTGACTGGACAGTTCATCTCCGGCTATGCTTTCGAAAATCTGCACTTCACGAGTATTGAATGCTGACTTGAATACGCCGATTTTGGCCTTGGAAATGGGTTTCGCCAATGAGCCATGGTGAGATCCGATATTCAGGTAGCGTTTCCTCGCGTGAGATTCCATCTCGCCGTCGCCAGTTGGCGCATACTCTTCATCCAGGAATGCGAGGATCTTCGCCAACTGTTTGTCGGGGTTGCTCACCAGGTCTTCGAATCGAATCTCCAGGTAGTGCTCGGCGTCGAGGTCGTTCTTTGCATCGTCCAATGCGTTGACGTAATTCTTCCAACGCTTGGCGGCGCCGTAAATGCTCTGGGGTCCGATGAAGACTCTCTTGTACGACTCGGCAACATCCCGGCCATCGCGAATGAGATGGATGAACCTGGCCTCAGGAAACACGGACTTGATGTCGTTTATGAAAAAAGCGTGTTGCGGTGTCTTGTCTCCCCACCGTCGCTTGCCCTCACGCTCGGCGTAGAGCCGGAATAGCCTGTCGATTAGCTGAGCGGGATTTTCGAACGGGGCACCAGCACAGAACTCCGAGGCGGAAACACTCAGGCCCCATTCTTCGATGCGCAGGGCACCCAACATTTGCTGTGCCAGGAAGTGCATTTCTTCTGGTCTATCGACGTCTGTCGGTCGCTGAATGAAACTGGAGAAATTAGCGAATATGTGGCTCTCGGGAGGGATTGAGATACTTGGTTGATTATCAAGCAAGACCTGTAGCAAGGTAGTCCCGGAGCGTGGGCATCCAACGATAAAGAACGGTGGTTTCTCGATGTCGGCATTCACGAATTCGCAATCCTTGTCTCTAATTGCAGCGCCATATCAAACAGGTCCGGCTTGTCTCTCACGTTGAACGCCACCCGGGATAAGGGTGACTTTCTTGCTCTGGTTCGTGCGGTTCACACCACAATAGCCTGTATGCGAGATGCCGCAGATCCTGAACGAGGTCGCTTTCTCGGACTCGCTGATTGCGCCATTGTGATGCTTAACGGCAGCCTAAGCAAAGCAGTGGCTCCAGGTGGAATGGAGGCAGAGCGGATTACCTTGGGATTCGCGAGGAGCGCCAATTGATTTCCGTCGGGGCGCCGTACCGTAGCCGACCCGTTTGTGCCGAATACCAGCAGGCCAGGCCAGGCGTGTAGAACGACTGCCGATTCCCACGGTATGAGATCTTCTTGTGGCTGCGCTAGTCTACGCAAACGCTATGTATGTATCGTTTCGACGCACAGTCCGGTCCTGTCCAGGCCTGTCCCAATAACGCCAGTACGTGTGTCCCTACGGTGATTGGAGCCGCACGCCCGTTGGTCGTATCCGGACGCAGGCTGGCCGGTGAATTCGGGCGCTAAGTTCTGTCGTCGACAAAGCGTGTCCGGAGCCAGGCATTCGCCTGGGACTGCTCGGTTTGCTTTCAGAATCGAAGAAATACGGCCCCGAAACATCATGAAACAAAAGTTTTTGGCGCCGAGCAGGCGATTTTCGACGCTTTCTTCAATATTTTCAGTCACTTTTCCTCTGTAGTTGCTATTCCAGTTGTGGCTCTGGTGATAAGTCACTACAAGGCAAACGAAAACAGCCGACGGTAGATCTTTGTCGCAACATTGAGACAGGTTTCAAAGAAATTTCAGCATGTTATGGTTAATTTCGATTAAGAGAGGCGGTCCGTGTAGGGCGCTAATCCACGTTAATTCTGCTTGAGGGCATACCTTCCGCAAGGATGGGACGCAAAGCTTCCGGTCACCTTCTGTGATAGCGGAGCTGCAAAGTACGAACGTTATCGTCTGATTCGACGGTCGGTTGCCCGGCAGGCACGAGAAAATTTCGTAATGACTGCTAGACCGATTATCAACACCTTCCGAGTGCTGCTGTTTTTGCCGGTTATGTTGGGCATGGCGGGCTGTCTGTCCAAAGAATCCTCCGGTTCTGACGGAGGCAGCAATCAATCCAGCTTGCCTGCCGGCACACCGTCACCGGCTAACTCTGCTCCGACGATTTCCGGAAATCCGCCGGGATCGGTGTCCGTTGAGCGAGCATTCGTCTTCACGCCTACGGCCACAGACCCCGATGGCGATGCGCTTACCTTCTCTGTCTCGGGCCTGCCGAGCTGGGCCGAGTTTGATTCCAGCAGCGGGCTCATCAGCGGCGTGCCGGGCCCGGGAGACGTCGGAGTCTACTCAGGTATATCCGTCCGCGTAAGCGATGGCTCCCTCAGCGCAACGCTCCCCTCATTTTCGATTGAAGTGATTGCGCAGGGCGCGGCGACTGGTTCGGCCACGCTAACCTGGGTCGCGCCGACGGTGAACGAGGACGGTTCTGCACTGACTGACCTTGCGGGCTTCCGCGTCTACTACGGACGACGTCCCGGAGGCTTTACAAACAGCGTGACCCTGGACGACCCAGGTGCTACGACGGTCGTTATCAGCGATCTTCCTTCTGGTGAATACGAGTTCGTCGCCACGGCGTTTAATGAGGCTGGTATCGAGAGTGCGTTCTCTTCACCTGCAACGAAAATCATTCCTTAACCCCGGATTCACTGGAAGTCGACATCTCCTGGTCCATGGACGAGCTGTGCGAAGCTAATTGATCGTCTTCGTTGCCGTCCCGGAAAACGCGCTTTCGAGGCCGCTGCTGTTCACCGCTGTGGCGACGAACTCGTAGGTGCCGGGCACCAGCCCATTGATCACTGTCGACGTCGTATCTGCACCGTCTACAGCTACCGAATTCGTATAGTTACCCGGCGTAGTACCCCAATAAATCCGAAAACCTACCAGGTCGGTCAGTTCTGAACCGTCCTCGTTCACCGTCGGCGCGACCCATGTCAGCGTGGCCGACCCGGTCGCAGCTCCCTGGGCCACAACCTCGATCGAGAATGGGGCCAGGGACTGACTCAGTGAGCCGTCGGATACGCTGATGACGATGTTGGAATAGACGCCGACGTCTCCGCTATCGGGAGTGCCGGTCAGAGCGCCAGTCGATGTATTGAAGCTCGCCCAGGAGGGAAGTCCCGAGATTGAAAACACCAGGGCATCTCCATCCGGGTCGGAAGCAGTCGGAATGAAACTGTATTGGTCCTGAACCACAACCGAACCCCGTGCAGACCCGGTTATGCTCGGCGCAGTGTTCGTGGCGATCACTTCAATCGAGAACGCGGGCAATGCGGCGCTCTGGTTACCGTCAGACACGGAGATCGTAATGCCTGTGTAAAGTCCAATGTCGCCGACACCAGGAGTGCCGTTGAGCGCGCCATTCGCTGGATTAAAACCGGCCCAGCCCGGCAGACCTGCGACGGAGAACGTCAATGCGTCGCCGTCGGGGTCCGACGCAGTCGGAACGAAGTTGTAGGCGTTGTTCGCGGCGACCCGGCTTGCTGGTGTTCCACTGATGACTGGCGTTGAATTATCGCCAAACACCTGAATCGAGAACGCCGGGAGTGAGCTCGATTGCTGACCGTCGCTGACGCTGATCCTGATGTTCGCGTACACACCAACATCCACAGCGGTGGGGACGCCGTTCAGGGCGCCAGAGTTCGAGTCGAAGATGGCCCAGGAGGGTAGTCCGGTCACGGAGAAAGTCAGCGGATCACCGTCGGCATCGGAGGCCAGCGGCACGAAGGTGTACGCGTTTCCGATCACTACCGACGAAGCCGGCGATCCGGAAATGCTTGGAGCGTTGTTACCAGGGCCCGGTGTGTTGTCTGAGCCTCCAGCCAGAACACGGTCAGCCAGGTCTGTGCCGCCTTCCGCGACCTGGCGCATAAATGTGTCGAGTCGAAAACGGTAGTCGCCGGGCAGGACTCGGATCGTGTCGGAAGCGTCCATGCCGATCTGAATGTTCTGCGCGTCGTTCAACAGATCATCGATAGCAGGATCATCAGACATTGCCGCCGCTGCAGATAATCCCCGGGTCGCCTGGCGGAGCAGTCCGTCCGTTGCGGTAAGGTCAGCGAGATCGACACTCGGCTCGCCCGGCAGTATCTGGATGATCGCTGAACGCATTAAATTCGTTGCGTTGCTGCCGTTCACGTGTAGCTCATTCGACATCAATTCCAAGGCGATTTGAGACTGGGCCAGGACGGCAATCGCCGAGGTTCGCCTGTCGACCAGGCTACTACCCACACCGTCTAATTCGCCGTCCACAAGATCCGCCGCCAGTAGTCGCGCCGCGTAGTCTCCGTCGATGTTGTAACCGGCGGCCAGCATCACGTCTCTGACTCGTCGAATGAGTTCGCCAAGACCTTCGGAAGCGCGTACGAGTTCGGAGACGTTCGACGCATCCACCGCCGTGCTCATTGGTCCCGATATTGCCAACGACGACAGCCCGAAGCCGAGTTCGTTCGAGACCGTCGCCTCGGCTGCTGAAAGGCCGCTGGCGGTGAACGTACCGGCCTCTTCTGCGATCAACACGGCGAGCGTGGAGAACGGATTAACGTTCGCGGTTGTTTCGAAACCAGAAGAGGGTACTGCACCGAGGAGATCGAAATCAGGCCCAGTGGACGTCACGAGGTCCGTGCCTCCGGTAGCCATGATTCGAAGCGGATAGTTGCCGACCGCCGTCGTCACTGTTGTCGAATAGTCAGCGGTGCTATCGCTCACCAGTTCCGCCAACTGGTCACCCGATGAGGAGCTAATCAGTATCGTGGCGCCGACAAGCGGTCCATCCCCGACACTGCCGCCGATGTTGTTCTGAACAATTCGCGAACCGTCGGGATCGTCGCCCTGGTCCTTCTCGGATAGACACCCTGATAACGTCGACGCGCATAGGGCTACGAGAAGCCACTGAGCTTTTCTTGTCGTACGGAGTGAAGTAGTCAATGCACCACGTCCTTGTCTGATAAAGAAGGCAAGCACGCGAACGGTGGACGACTGATCTGGTTTGCAACCCCGCTATCGTATGTGCGTCAGACGGCACATTTAGACCGGTGGCTTTGCGTCCCAACCTTTCGGATGGTTTGCCCTGATTGTATTTACTTACGCTTGATCCAAGCGTTGAACATCACTGGAGGTGACAATAGCATCTGGTCCAGCTTTTAGAAGCTGTCTCAAATCGGCGACAGGGAAATTATGTTGTACGAGATCCGGGAGGAGGGATTCGAATAAGACAACGAGTGCAACTACCTTCGTGACTTAGCTCACAAAAATGGCGTTTCCAGTTTACATAGTTTCAGATTCAAGCTGAGAAGCAGCCCAAAGCCGTTCATTTTCTGCGATTTGGAGTCGCGAGCCTTCGAACAAGCTGCAATGTTTCAATTCTCAAATTTGTGAAACAGTTCACAATTGCAATACAGGCTGAGCACCAAATACCTCGAACAGTCTGGGGAAGTACGCTTTCACCAGGCTGCAAAGAGCAGTGTTCGGGGCCGAGTTCGGTCTCCTACGTAGTAGAGGGAGAATCGTCGAGCGAAGGCACGCATTGCTTTCAACTCGAATGACAAATGTGGTCCGACGGAATTGACAAGCATCTCCACACTCAGACGGCGCAACTGGCGGCGACAGTGGATGGGTAGATCCGCAAACAAAAAGACCGGCAGATGCCGGTCTTACTGCAGATCGTGTTAAGTCCCGAGCTAAGCGGTTCGGCTGTATCGACGATTGACCGCGATGCCAAGCATTCCGAGCAGCAAGAGGACTAACGGACCGGGTTCCGGGACCGATACACAAGACCCCTGGCTGATGGACAGGTTGCCGAATCCCCAGTCTTTGGGTTCGACGATGATCTTGGTCAGCGCCGAACAGCTGTCGCCCGCGTAGACGCCATAACCCTTTGTCTTGCCCGGGCCAACACTGAAGTTCGGTGCGGTCTGAACGTAATCGCCGTCAGTGTTGTAGGCGCCGATCCATGCGCTTCCGTTGAAGGAGGCGCCAACCCAAAGTGACACCGCAAACGTGTTTTCCGGCAGGAGGATCTCTATCCAGTTCTTGTTGGTTACGTAGACGTTACCCTGAGTGGGGAACTGCCACCATGCCGTTCCGTTTCTGATCGGGTTGTCGATGATGTCAATGTCGGACAGCGTTCCGCCCTGGCCCTGGAAGCAGATATTGCCGCTTGAACCGTTGGCAGAGACGGTGCCGGTGACGCCGGTCGAATTGATGCAGCTGACATCGTCAGTTGTATTTCCCGGATCGGTATTGGCCTGTTGGTCGATGTCCGTCATCGAATAGCCGCCGACGTTGCCACCGTCATCGCTGACGCCGTCACCGAGGTAGTCGATGACAATCGGGTCTGCAGCTGCAGTCGCTGCCAGCATAAAGGCGCCCAATGTGGCGCTGATCTTGCCATAGTCCATTATGTTCATGATGTCTTGAATTCCGTTTAGCAGACGTTTCACTTGCTATCGAAGCAAGAGACATGCCACAAGGAAAAACAGCGTATTTTCAGCGATTTAGCCGACACAGGTTTCCTCGAATGTAAAGAATGTCGACAAATGGGGCTCGAACAATCGATCTGGCAGTACCTGCTCTGAGTTGAAGGAACTTTGCCGTTCGGAGCTATCCCTGCAGAGCCACGTCTAACCTGGGTTCATCCTTCAATAAAAAAGCGAAATCTCGCCAGGAACAGCACAATGTCGATTTTTTTTACAGTTTGATAGTCTAAGAAGATCCGCGTGCTCCTAACTCTCTGAAAATAGTGTAAAAAAAAGTGTGGCACGGTTGTTGCTTTACAATTAGCGCATAGCTGTCTAATCATTCAAGTCTCAAGGACGAAGGAAGAAAGATGAAACGCCGAATTTTGAAAACTGCAGTTGGGGTTATCAGTTTGACCCTCGCCGGCGCTGTAACTGCAGACGAAATCTATTTCCAGTTCGAAAATCCTGGCGCAGTCACGCCCGATGGCACCGACGGCGTCGATTTCAACGTCACAAACACATGTAACGGCGTTAACATCTCCAGTACCGACATCTGCGAAACCGGTAGTGGTCTGACCTATACGGTTGATGGCCAGTCGGTTACCGTAACCGGCAACAACAGTGACGGCGACGGTCTGCTCATGCAGGACCTTTGGCCGAGAAATTCCGGCCTTGCCGTAGTCTCTCCTGGTGAAGCCGGCCGAGATGACCAGGTTCAAGCCGATGAAGGCGAATTTGTCTTGTTCGACTTTGGCAGAATCGTCGAACTCCTGAGCATCGACTTCAACGCAGGTAACGACAGAGACTGCGTCAATGCAAATACTACAGAAGGGCCTTGCGGCTCGTTCGAACTGTACATTGACGGCGTAATGGTCGATCTCGGATCGATCTTCGGATCGGACGAGGCCACGGACGATATGATATTCGGAGGATTGTTCGGGACGGTCTTCAGGATTGTCGCGACCGGCACCGGAAAAGACGAACCCAGCGGTTTCGCCATTGGTTCGATAAAGATCTCCGTTCCAACACCGGGCGCCGCTATTTTGCTGCTGTCTGGTCTGGCAGGACTGGGACTCGCGCGCCGCCGCAGAGTTGGATAGCGAAACAGCTACGACGCGTAGACTTCTCTCTCGTCGAAGTAAAAAGGCCGTAACCTTCAGGTTTCGGCCTTTTTTTTGATCCCGCTCTTACAGTCTGATGCCGGAAGATGGAGGATAGGACATGTCAGAGCGGCGTAGTTGCTGGCCTGGTCGGTTTACCGCTGCCAACACAGCGTTGGTAACGTTTTGCCGGACTGACTGGACAATTCCGGAGTTCGATGCGTCGGGTTAGCTCGATCCGGTGAGCCCGCATCGGACCACGAGCCGCAAATTCTGTGTTGGGTCCGAGCTTGTACTCGACGGCAGCCTCTGACTATAGAAAAAGGCCCCGAAGAACGGGGCCTTATCGTGAGCGACAACGCCCAGACCGCGAAAACCTGCAAAAGGCAATCAGCCTGCCGCACCATCTCCAATCTGAGTCTGCTGGTAGTTCTGAATGCCGATCTTGTCGATCAGGCTCAGCTGGGTCTCAAGGAAGTCCACATGCTCTTCCTCGGATTCCAGGATGCGCTCGAAAATCTCGCGCGTCACGTAGTCACGAACCTTGTCGCAGTGCGCTATTCCGTCCCTCAAGTCGGGTATAGCGTCATTTTCCATCGCGAGATCGGCTTTCAGTATCTCGAGCACATCTTCGCCGATACGAAGTCTACCCAGGTCCTGCAGATTGGGCAGGCCCTCCAGAAAAAGAATGCGCTCGATGAGCACATCGGCGTGTTTCATTTCATCGATCGATTCCCCGTACTCGTAGTCGCCAAGCTTGTGGAGTCCCCAATCCTTAAGCATGCGTGAGTGCAGGAAATACTGATTGATTGCGGTCAGCTCATTCTTGAGGACCGTGTTCAGGTGCTTGATGACGTCTTCGTCGCCCTTCATTTGGTGGCTCCATATTGATTACGGGGAAAAGCAGGTCGCCAAGCATAACGGTCCTGCGCCCGGACGCAAGCGCTACTTGCGTAGTGAAAATCATTATCAATTAGTAACTTATCGCGTTCAGTGCGCTAGTAGAGTTGCTCACCGCGAAGCCCACGAGCTGGCCGTGTCGGCGCCAGTCTCTTTTAAGGAATCAGGCCCGACTGGTTGCCGGTGTGTAAAGAACCGGTTGCGGGAAGCGGGAAGGGCGGGAGTTCTTTTGCGTCTCTTCAATGATCGCCAAGGCATCCTGGCTGCAGGAGCCGCAGTTCGTGGCAACGCCCAGCTGCTCCTGTAGCGCCCACAGGTCCCTGGCACCGGCCTTTGCAGCCTTGCGAATCTGTTTGTCAGTAATGGCGTTACAAATACAAACGAACATCGATACAAGCACCTCCCTGTGCATAAAGTAGACTCTAAATGAGAATGATTGTCAATAACAAATGCGACTTAATGTGATTCATTTCCCTTTCTGGTTCTCCGGGGCGCGATTGCGGCACCAGGCCGTGCAGCTGGGCAGGCTGCAGTTGGCGCCCCGTCACGGTCTTCGGTGTGACGCAGCACTCTGCAAATTTCTTGTTCTTCATGGCACCATTACGAGTCAATTCGCGGGTACGCTTGGAGAACCATGGGCGACAACGATCGCAAGCTTCTGATTGTCGAAGACGACCCGGGGCTGCTCAATCAGCTTAAGTGGTGTTTTGAAGGCTACGAGGTCTACACGGCCGAGGATCGCGAGACCGCGATCGCCGAGCTCCGGCGCCACGAACCCGCTGTCGTGCTGCAGGATCTCGGCTTGCCGCCGAAGCCCGAGGGTGTCGAGGAAGGTCTCGCAACGCTTCGTGACACCATCAAGCTGGCGCCTCATACGAAGGTCATCGTCGTAACCGGAAATGGCGACCAGGAAAACGCATTAACGGCCATCGCTCAGGGCGCGTACGACTTCTACGAGAAGCCGGTTGATACGGATACGCTGAAGCTGCTTGTCGATCGAGCCTTTAGCATTGCAGAACTCGAGGCGGAGAATCGCCGCCTGCAGCACCAGGTCAGCGAATCGCCTCTCGATGGCATCGTTGCCGCGAGCGAGGGCATGCTCGCTGTCTGCAAGATGATCGAAAAGGTCGCGCCGACAGATGTCACGACGCTGCTCCTGGGCGAGAGTGGTACGGGCAAGGAACTGCTTGCAAGGGCGCTACACCGCTGCAGCCCGCGAGCCGACAACAACTTCGTCGCAATCAACTGTGCGGCCATTCCGGAGAACCTGCTCGAGTCCGAGCTCTTCGGGCACGAAAAGGGTGCCTTCACAGGCGCGGTCAAGACGACGCCGGGTAAGGTCGAGGTGGCGAACGGCGGAACGCTGTTCTTAGACGAGATCGGCGACATGCCGATGCCATTGCAGGCCAAGATGCTGCGTTTCCTGCAGGAGCGTGTCATCGAGCGCGTCGGCGGGCGAGAAGAGATCTCGGTCGACGTTCGCGTAGTCTGTGCGACCAACCAGAACCCGGAAAGCCTGATCCAGCAGCAGCTGTTCCGCGAAGACCTCTATTACCGAGTTGCGGAGATCACGATCAACATCCCGCCATATCGGGACAGGGAAGAAGGCCGGCTGATCCTTGCCCGTACGCTTCTGCAGAAGTACTGCAAGAAGCAGAAGCGTGCATTGAACGGCTTCAGCGACGACGCGATACAGGCAATCGAGGCCTACTCCTGGCCAGGCAACGTCCGCGAACTCGAGAACAAGATCAAGGGCGCCGTCATCATGGCGGACGGCAAGCTCGTCACAGCCGAGGACCTCGGTCTGAATGTCGACCTCGATCAGGCCGAGTCGCTAAACCTACGAGAAGTTCGACAGCATGCGGAAACCAAGGCTATCCGTGTCGCGTTGACGAAGAGCTACGGCAACATCTCCAAGGCAGCCGAGTTACTGGGCATCACGCGGCCGACGCTTTATGACCTGCTCTCAAAGTACGGCCTTTCCGCCGAGGCGTATTCCAAGAAAGCCGTTGGTTAGGGTCAGACTCCGACCGCAACCAAATTGTCGCGACCATGGGTCGCTCCCACAGGGGGCGGTTACCGGCCTTTGAACTGGTCGGGATTAAGGTCGTGCCGCGCTAGAAGCTTGTAGAAGTCCGTGCGATTACGCTTCGCAAGCCGCGCCGCCTGGCTGACGTTGCCGGTCGTGATCTGCAGGATTTGCGACAGGTAATTCCTGGTGAATTCATCGCGCGCATCCGAGAACGACATCAGCTTGCCGGCGTGCTCGCCAAGCGACTGCTGTACGAGCTCGGCGCTGATGACCGGTGAGCGCGACAGCGCCACGTTCTGGCGCACGACGTTGTACAACTGGCGGATGTTGCCTGGCCAGTCGGCAGTGACGAGCATCTCGACGGCCTCCGGTGCGTAGACCTTGCGTTCCTGGTCAGCTTCCTTGGAGATCTCCTGAAGGAAGTGAGCAACCAACAGCGGGATGTCTTCGCGGCGTTCGTCGAGCGGCGGAATCTTGATGTTGACAACGTTGAGCCGGTAGTAGAGATCCTCGCGGAACTTGCCCTCGGTCATCATGGCCTGTAAATCGCGGTGCGTTGCCGAGATGACGCGAACGTCAACCTCGCGGGCCTCCGTGCTGCCGACCGGGCGGACCTGGTTTTCCTGCAAAACGCGCAAGAGCTTCACCTGCAGGCGCATCGGCATGTCGCCGATCTCGTCCAACAGAATCGTGCCGCCCTCGGCGGCCTGGAACAGGCCCTCGTGTGAACGGGTCGCACCGGTGAAGGCGCCTTTCTCATGCCCGAAGAGTTCGGACTCGAGCAGATTCTCGGCCATTGCCGAACAGTTGATGCCGACGAACGGCTTGTTCGATCGCGGGCTTGCATCGTGTATAGCCTGGGCCAGCAGCTCCTTGCCGGTGCCGCTTTCGCCCGTGATCAGGACGCGTGCGTCGGTTGCCGCGACCATCTTGGCCTGGTTCAGCAACTCCTTCATAACCTGGTTGCGCGTGACGATCGCTGACGCCCAGTCTTCCTCGACCTGCACGGAGCCTGAGACCTTCATCGCCTTCTCGACGGTCCCCATCAGCTCGTCCTTGTCGATCGGCTTGGTCAGGAAACCGAACGCGCCGCCCTGGGTTGCGACAACGGCATCCGGGATCGTTCCGTGCGCCGTTACGATGACGACACGCAGACCCGGTGAGCGATTCTGCAGCTCTTTCAACAGGCCGATGCCGTCCATCTTGTCCATGCGCAGGTCGGTGATGACCAGATCGGGTGCGAAACGACCGACGACGCCGAGCGCCGCCTCGGCGCTCTCGACGGCCTCGATCTCGTAGCCCTCGGCCCGAAGTCGAATGCTCAAGAGTCGGAGCAGCCCCGGGTCGTCGTCCACGAGGAGAATTTTGCCCTTAAAATCGTGTTTGTTTGCAGCCATGCTATTTAACAATAATCCTGTTGGATGAAGCCTAGTTCGAATGGCCGCCACCGGCAAGGTCGCGAGCGTGCAGCAATCGTATTACTGTTCCTGTTCTCGAATCGAGCGTTCGATTGACGTGATGGCGTCGAGCTTGCTCTCCGCTTCCTCGAGCTGGCGTTTTAGCATGCGGTTTTCGGTCTCGACGATGGCGAGACGTTCGTTCAGCGCCGCCTCCTGCGTCTGCGCAGCCCTCGATGAGCTAGCGCGTAGCCGGCGAGTCTCGGCCTCGAGGACGACCCGGTCCTCGATCGACGCCAGGTAAATATTGGCGAGTGCGATCTCTGCGTTAGTCAGTAGCTCGGTCTGGGTCAGCAGTTCTCGAAGCAGGCTCTGAGCTTCGCTCGCATCGCTCTCTGCGTGTCCCGGCGTCGCCAATACCAGCGCGTAACGAAGTCGCGTCGACGGATTCGGTGTCAGCTGCGCACCAGCGCGTGCGTCTGCGTAGATCTCCGCATGTGAGGCCAGGTCGTTGCTCGACAGCAGCCTCAGTTCTTCGAGATAAGCATCGGCATCCGGTGCGCCCAGCACGTCATCAGAAGAGCCGAGAGAGGTGGGCGTGCGTACCGTCGACAGCCAGCTCTTGGTCTGTGCGCAACCGCTGACGAGCATTGTGAGGCTCGCGATCAGCGCGACGGTTTTTATGTGTCGAAACTTATCCATTAGCAGCTAGCTTTTGTTCTGTTCTAGCGATCTTTTGCGGGATGCGGATCCTGAAATGTGCGCCCGAAAACTCGTCGCTGTCAATGAGTTCTACGGCGCCCTGGTGCGCCTGTACGCACTCCAGAACGACGGACAGGCCGATACCCGTTCCCTGCACGTGTCCGCCCTGTTCGCGGCGTCCCTGGAAGAAGGCCTCGAAGACCCTCGGCCGTTCTTCGGCCGGGATGCCGGGCCCCGTGTCGGCGAAGTCGATGACAAAACTGTTGGACGTCGCCGCCGCGCGCATCGTGACGAGCCCGCCCTGCGGCGTGAACTTCACCGCATTGGACAGCAGGTTCTCCAAAACGCTCCGCATTTTGTCACGATCGGCATTCACGACGATGTCTTCGACCTCCAGTTTTAACTGTATGCCCGCGGATTTCAGCGCGAGCCTCTGTTCCTTGGCGACCGAGATCGCGAGCGCACGCAGCGGGAAATCGGCCAGCGTCAGAACTTCATTCTTTGTCTGCCAGGCGCTGAAGCTCAGCAGGTTCTCGATAAGGTTCTGCAGCTTGAGCCCGTTCATACGCAAGATGTCTGTCACCTCGCGTTGCGGCTTGTCCAGCTCGCCAACGGTGCCGTCCAGCAGCAGTTCCGTACCTTCCCGTATATTAGCAAGCGGCGTCTTCAACTCGTGCGACATGTGTCGCAGGAAGCGGTTCTTCTCCTGCGCGAGTTCCAACAGCCTGATACGCAGCCATTCTAGCTGTCGACCGAGGCGTTCGAGGTCCGTCGGGCCCTTGACCACGATCGGCTTCGAGAAGCCGGATTCGCCCAGTTGATGGATCGCCTTGTCGATCTGTCGGATCGGTTTACCGATCAACAGCGTGAACAGCAATACGAGGAAGATCGTGCCGGGGATCAGCGCCGCTGTCTGCCAGGCAGAGATGCGCTGAGCGCTGCGCGTGCTTTCCTGCAGTTCCCTTAGTTTCTCGTCGACGAAGTTCGTCAACACATCGGCCAGGTTGTCGACCTGCTGGCGTATGCCGGCGAAACGCGCAACCACTGCGGCAGCTTCTTCGGCAGACGTGTCTTCAGCCGTTAGCTCGAAAACAATCCGACGCGCATTGTTGCCTATCGATGCCGTCAGTGCTTCGGCGCCGGCTTCAACGGCAATCGGTGCCATGACGCCCAGCCTGCGCTCGAGGCTTCTCAGGTCATCGCGCATGAAGTCGAGACTCTCGTCGCTTCCAAGCACAACGTGTTGCCTGGCGGAGCGCTCCAGCGTCGCCAGGCGCTCATCGAGCAGGCGATTGTTCTCGGCTGCGGCGACACCGGTGAAGACCAGTTCCTCACTCTGCGACGCCAGCCGATCGAGGTTAATCAGCGCCCAGATCACGGCGATCAGCAGCGGCAACGCGACGAGGCCAAAGCCCACCAGTATGAGGCCGTTCAAAGACTGCGGTCGTCTCAGTTTCATCGGACAGGTCTCGACCGGTTAAACGATTGTGAACGCCTCAGATTCATTCGATCGGCCTCGATCGGTAAGGCGATTGTGGGCGTCGCAACCTCATCGGTCGGTTCCCGATCGGTAGTACGATTGTGGGCGGCGGAATCTCATCGTTCTCTGTCGGACTTTCCTCAGGCAGCCCAGTAGGCTGCCGGGTCCCTGGCGGCGAGCTTGCGTTCCCATTCGAGCGCGGTACGCACGATGGTCTCGAGGTCATCGAGCTTTGGCTCCCAGCCAAGGACTTCACGGATGCGGTCGGCCTCGGCGATCAGCTCGGGCGGGTCACCGGCGCGCCGATCTTCCTCGTGTATCGTCAGTGGCTGCCCATTAACCCTTTCGACCATCTTCAGCACCTCGCGCACGCTGTAGCCGTGGCCGTAGCCGCAGTTCAGCACAGTCGACTCACCGCCGTTTCTAAGATACCTGAGCGCATCAAGGTGCGCAGTCGCCAGGTCGTCGACGTGGATGTAGTCGCGCAGCCCGGTGCCGTCGGGCGTCGGGTAATCGGTGCCAAAGATCGACACGTGCGGGCGATTGCCCACGGCGGCTTCGCAGGCCACCTTAACCAGCAGCGTCGCCTTCGGCGTCGACTGTCCGATGGTACCGGTCGGCTCGCAGCCTGCGACGTTGAAATAGCGCAGCGCGACATAGCTGGGTCCACCCGCGAATGCGAGGTCCTTCAGCATCATCTCGGTCATCAGCTTCGACGTGCCGTACGGATTGATTGGCCGGGTCGGCGAGTCTTCCGACGCACTGCTGCCCTCGAGCACGCCGTAGACGGCGGCCGTGGATGAGAAGACGATGTGTTTGACACCGTGATTCTGTGCGGCCTCCAGCAGTGTGCGGCTGCTGGAGGTATTATTCTTGTAGTACTTCAGCGGGTTCGAGACCGACTCCGGGACGATCGTGTGCGCCGCGAAGTGCATGACCGTGTCGATGTCATGCTCGGTGAACAGCCGGTCCAGAAGGGCCGCGTCGCCAGTGTCGCCCTCAACGAACTCGCCCGCCGTCACGGCCGCCTCGAATCCGGTCGACAGGTTGTCCAGCGTGATTACGGACTCCTGCCGCTGCCCCAGCTGTCTAACGACGTGACTACCGATGTAGCCGGCGCCGCCGGTGACGAGGATTTTCTTATCGCTCATTAAGTTAAACCGCTAGTATTAAGTAACAAAACGTAATTTTGTGAACCCTCTGCGGGCATTCGGTACTAAGAGTAGCAATACTTAGGGGGGTATACCGGACCTGTTTCGCACAAAGTGCTGAGAAAACAGTGAACTGTCGCCAATGAGTGACGCTTTTCGTTGTGTTTGAGTTCAGGTAGAAGCGCTAATCTAGGGGTCCGAAGACTCACGTCAAGGATCGACGCTGTCACACATGAGGGAGCGAATGACATCACATTCCGCAAACGCACGCCTGGACCGCGTGCGGCTACCAGCTGCGATCCTGGTGACGCTGCTGACTACGACGGCCTGCGGCGGCGGAGGCGGCGATTCAGCGCCCGCACCGAATCCTAATCCTGCGCCCACGCCGCCAACGAACAATGCCCCGTCCGCGGACGCGGGCACGGACCAGTCGGTCGACGAGAATACGTCCGTCACGCTGAGTGGTTCCGGTTCAGATCCGGACGCCGGCGATACGCTGACCTACCTTTGGACGCAGACGTCCGGCACCGGTGTGACACTGGCCAGCCCGACGTCGGCGTCTACGACGTTCATGGCGCCGGCCGTATCCAGCGACGAGAACCTTGTGTTCGAGCTGGAGGTGTCCGACGGCAGCCTGTCCGCTACGGACTCGGTGACCGTCACGGTACGCGACACCAGCAGCGGTGGCGGCGGCAGTGGCGATATCTCTGGCACGGTTAGCTATGAATTCGTGCCGCCGAACAGCAACTGCCGTGGCCTGAATTTCAATGACATCCAGCTGCGCCCGATTCGCCAGGCGACGGTCCAGCTGCTCGATGCCGGCACCGGTAACGTGCTGGATAGCACGACGGCCGACGACAACGGCAATTACTCCTTCTCGTCTGTCGCAGACGGCAGTGTTCGGCTTCGCGTACTCGCCGAGCTCAAGCGCGCCGGCGCGCCCAGCTGGGATGTCGAAGTTCGCGACAATGTCGTTGATCCCGCAGACCCGAGCCCGCCGGCACTGGGCAATCGTCCGTTGTATGCCGTCGAAGGCGGTAATTTCACGTTCTCGGGCACGAGCATGACGCGCAACCTGACCGCGGAAACCGGCTGGGGCGGCGGAACGTTCAATACGGGTAGTTACGCGGGGCCTCGCGCAGCGGCGCCATTCGCCGTGCTGGACAGCATCTACTCGTCGATGCAACTCGTCCTGAGCGTCGATCCGACGGCCGACTTTGCGCCGCTGGACGCTTTCTGGAGCGTCAACAATCGCCTCACCTCGTGCACCGACAGTTTCAACGAGTGCCGTGACGCCGGTGAGCTGTCGGCCTCGTTCTATTCCAGCGGTATTGACTCGCTGTTCCTGCTCGGGGACGCCAGCGGCGACTCCGAAGAGTTCGACGACCACGTCATCGTTCACGAGTGGGGCCACTACTTCGAAGACAACTTCTCGCGTTCCGACTCGATTGGCGGACCGCATGCCATCGGGGCTCGCATCGATGCGCGCCTGGCCTTTGGCGAAGGCTGGGCGACCGCGCTGTCCGGCATCGCGTTGGAAAACCAGCTGTACTGCGACACAAACTTCGGCAGCGGCGGCTTTGGTATTGGCACCGAGTCCGGCTCGTTCGATGCCCGCGGGTGGTACGACGAGATCTCCGTCGTTCGCTTCATTTATGACCTGTGGGACACCAACGACGAGGGCGGTGATGCGGGCTCGATCGGCTTCCAGCCGATCTACGATACGATGGTCGGACCGCAGGCTTCGACGTCGGCATTTACGACCATATTCTCGTTCGCGACCGAACTGCGTTCGCAGCTGAACCCCGCCGACGCCGCGTTCCTTGACTCGCAGCTGGTGCGTGAGGATATGAACCCGGCCGGGCTGGATATCTGGGGCACGAACGAGCTGAGCGGACGCGTCGACGTCGAAAACGCGCGTGACGTGCTGCCGCTGTACACCGACATGCCCTTGGATGGCACGGTAATCAATATCTGCACCAACGCCGACTACGATGGCGACGGCGATGGCAACAAGCTGGCGACCTTCCGCTATCTGCGTATGGACGTCACGCAGGGCGCGCGCTACGACGTCAACATCACGACGACGACCGCGATGCCGGCGCCGGACGATCCGGCGGATTCTCGCGACCAGAGCGACCCGGACATCTACGTCTATCGCCGCGGTACGCTCGTCGCACTGGGCAACAGCGGCGACGCTAACGAAGAGATCTTCGAGACGCAGAATGTGCTGTCGTCCGGCGAAACCTACGTCGCTGCCCTGGTCGAATTCCGTTACCAGGACCCTGAGAGCCCGGCAAACTACCCGACACAGACTTGCTTCGACGTAAGCATGACACCGCAATAGGCTGGCTATCGATGACTATTTCACGCAACAGCAACTACCTGATCGTTCTCGCAGCGCTGGCAATGCTTGCCGCCTGCAGCGGCGAAGCTCCGACGGCAGCTTCGGAGGAAGAGAAAGCGGCACCGGCGGCGGCCGCGGCTGTCGAGGTCGACAAGCCGTCGCAAGATCACGACGATGAGCACGGTCACATCTCGCACAAAGACGCAAAGCCCTTCGGGCCGGCCCGCATCAAGCATCGCATCATCGGTACACCCGTCGTCGGGCAGCCGTTACAGATCAACCTCGACGTCCGCTCGTCTTACCCCGGAGCGCCGGTCGAGCTCAGCTATCGAATCCCCGACACGACGGCTCTGGCGTTCCCGGCTAACCAGCTAGAGCGCGTCTCGCTCGCCGCGCCGCAGGACGATGCTGCGATGACCCACCAGGTCTCGATCGTGCCGCAGCGGGAAGGGCGCCTCTATCTGAACGTCTCGGCCGAGGTTCAGACTGCCGACGGCCCGCAGTCGACCGTCATGGCGATTCCCATCCAGGTCGGTTCTGCGCCGCGTGAGCTCGAGGAAAACGGCACGGTCATCGAGGACGAGTCGGGCCAGCTGATTCGGACGCTGCCGGCCTCCGACAAGTAGGCTGACACCGCTTTCAAGACCCCGAACGGGCGGCCCTGCGTCGGTCACGTCCTCCACGAGTGCGCCTGTTTCACCAGATGCGGCAGCCGGTCAAATCATCGACTGACGGCAATCCGTTGTGACGCAGGTCCGGCCCAGCACCGGAATTAGTTGCAAAACCTGCGCTAAGTCACAGACTCCATTAAGCATTTTCTCTAACTTAACCCGGTACGCACCGGAATCGGCGTTTAACCTAATGCAGGTCCCGGTACAGGTTGATCGCTCTCGACAACTGAATGTCAGAGGGCAGGCCGGCTTCGGGTTTCGACGCGTGACCGGCAGCAAGTGACAGGATGCCAGCCGGACACGATGAGCAAGGATCTGCTTGAGCAAATCAAAGAGGCCGCCATTGCCTCGGAGAACGGAGCCGCCGACTTCGTTGAGCTCCTGCGCCTGATCGATTCCCACTACTACCGGATGGAGGCGACCATCACGCAGTCGATGTCTACGTCGACGCCGGTCGAGACGATCTTCGACAGCGTGACCGAGGCTCTACTGTCTGTCGATCCGAGCGGCGTCATCCGCGTCTGCAACAAGGTCTGCGCCGCGTACTTCGGTCTGACCAAGGACCAGCTGATCGGCTCGCAGATCGAACATCTCATCCCTGCCGCCAAGGGCAGGGCGCTCGCAGACTTCCTCGAACCCTACCTGGCCGACCCGGACGCCACACACCCGGTGACCTTCGGTGACGACGTCGAGGCGCGCCGCGCCAATGGCGACGCGTTCGACGCCGAGCTGAATGCCAATCGCATCAGCACCGTCGATGGCTACGTCTTCGTTCTAAGCCTGCGCGATGTGACGGGCCGCAAGCAGGCAGAGGAGTCGCTGCGTGAAAATGAGGAGCGCTATCGCGTGCTCGTCGAAAACGCGCCTGAGGCTATTGTGGTTTATGACATCGACGAAAACCGTCTCGTCGATGCGAATCAGAACGCATGTCGTCTGTTCAAGATGACCCGCAAGGAACTGCTGTCCATTGGCCCCGATGCGATCAGCCCGGACACGCAGCCTGACGGTACGCCGTCGTTCGGTGTGCGCCGCGGCTACCTGGAGCGCGCGCTGTCCGGCGAGCACCCGACATTCGAGTGGATGCACCAGGACGCGGAAGGCGGCCTGATACCTTGCGAGGTGCGCTTCAGCCAGATGCCCGCTGGCGAGCATCGCCTGGTGCGCGTCGGTATTACCGACATTAGTGAACGCAAGCGCAACGAGGCGATTGCATTCGCGCAGAACAAGATCCTCGAGATGATCGCATCCAGCATGTCCAACGACCGAACGCTGCGTGCGATATGCCGATTCGTTGAGCGCGTCAACGAGAACCTGAGGGCGGCCATCATGCTCTACGATGAAGAGTCGCACGCGCTCGGCATCATCGAAGGTCCCGGGCTGACCGAGCCGATGAAAAAGAGCCTGGACTACGTGCCGATCGAACAGGACGGCATCACCTGCGCCCTGGCGGTTCACACCAACCAGGATCGGATCTGCGAAGACATAGCCGGGTCGGAGGCCTGGCAGACGCGACTGGACACGGTGGATGAAGCGAACGTCGGTGCGACCTGGTCGTTCCTGATGCACGGCGCGGGGCACATCATCGGTACGCTGGACGTCTATTGCCGCGACCCTCGCTCGCCAAGCACGGATGAACTCGACAAGCTGTCTCGCATGGCCCGCCTCGCCGGCATCGCCATCAAGCGTCAGCATGACGAGGAGCGACTGCGCACGAGCGAGTCGCGCTACAGGGAGCTCTTCGAAAACACGGTCGACGGCGTCTATATAGCCAGCCGCGACGGTGAGCTGATCGAGACCAACCCGGCACTCGTCGAGATGCTCGGCTATAGCGACGAAGACGAGCTTCGCGCCATCGGTTCGACGACGCGCCTGTACGTCAACCCGATCGATCGCGAGCGTGTCTTCGCGCGACTCGAGGCCGAGGGGATCGTCAAGAACTTCGAATACCGTCTCCGGCGCAAGGACGGCTCCGAAATCGTTGTCCTCGAGAACGCGCGCGCCGTCTACGACGACAATGGTGAGATCGTCGCTCACGAGGGAACGATCACCGACATCACCGACCGCAAGCGCGCCGAGACGCGCGTTTTCGAGGAGAAGGAACGCGCGCAGGTCACGCTGCAATCGATCGGCGACGGCGTCATCACAACCGATGCCGACGGCAACGTCGACTACATCAATCCGGTGGCGCAGGAGCTGACCGGTTGGGACATGCGCAGCGCGCACGGCCGCCACATCGACGAGATCATGACCGTCGTCAACGAGGATACGCGCGCGACGATCGACAACCCGGTCAAGCGCTGCCTGGCCGAGGGCCGCATCATCAGCCTCGGCGCAAGCTCGGTGTTGGTCAAACAGGACGGCGACGAGATACCGATCCAGGATTCGGCGGCGCCGATCCGCGATCGAATCGGCAATATCATCGGCTCGGTCATGGTATTCCACGACACGAGTAAGGAGTCGCGGCTGTTCCGCCAGTTGAGTTACCAGGCGTCGCACGACGCGCTGACCGGGCTGATCAACCGCAGCGAGTTCGAGAATCGAATTGTCGCGGCGCTATCGAATCTGAAAGACGATCCCGAGTCGACGCACGCGCTGCTTTATGTCGACCTCGACCAGTTCAAAATCGTCAACGACACCTTCGGCCATACGGCTGGCGACGAACTGCTGCGCCAACTGTCGAAGCACTTCCAGTCCTGTATCCGTTCATCCGACGTCTTGTCGAGACTAGGTGGCGACGAGTTCGGCATCCTGCTCGAGCGATGCGGCGAAGACACCGCGCTGGAAGTGGCCGAGACGTTGCGGACGGCCGTCGAGCAGTTCCGCTTCGAGTGGAAGGACTCGTTCACGACCGTGCGCTGCTCGATCGGCGTCGTGATCGTCACGGCCTCCGAGCAGGAAGTCGCCAACCTGATGAGTTGCGCGGACATCGCCTGCTATGCCGCGAAAGACTCCGGCCGCAACCAGGTGCACCTGTACTGCGAAAGCGATGGCTCGATCCGCATCGAGGAGATGAAGTGGGTGTCCCGCATTACGAATGCGGTCGAGGACGAACGCTTCGAACTGTTCTTCCAGCCGATCGTCGGTATAGGCGAGGGCGGCGCACAACGCCGCGGGCACTACGAGATGCTGCTTCGTATGCGAGACGACGACGGTTCCATTGTCAGCCCGGACCTTTTCATTCCTGCGGCCGAGCGGTACAACCTGATGTCGACGCTGGACCGCTGGGTCGTCCGCACGGCGCTGAGAACGCTTGCGGACAAGGATGCGCCCGACGGTGAGGCCCGCTACACGATAGCAATCAACCTGTCAGGCAACTCGCTGAGCGAGGATCGCTTCCTTGAGTTCCTGATCGACGAGCTCAAGCACCGGCAGCTTCCACAGGGTGCGGTCTGTTTCGAGATCACGGAGACCGCGGCCATCTCGAACCTGTCGCGCGTCGTGCACTTCATGCAGGAGCTCAAGAAACTGGGCTGCCTGTTCTCGCTGGATGACTTCGGCAGCGGCCTGTCGTCCTTTACCTACCTGAAGAACCTGCCGGTCGACTACCTCAAGATCGACGGCCATTTCATCCGCAACGTTGTCACCGATAACGTCAACCAGACCATGGTCAGGGCCATCAGCGAAGTCGGCAAGGCGATGGGCATCGAGACGATTGCTGAACGTGTGGAAAGCAGGGAAGTGCTGGAAAGGCTGGCTGACATCGGGGTTGAGTTCGCACAGGGTTTTCATGTCGCGCGGCCGGCCAGCGTCGAGAGCTTCGAACCCTGGGGCACGGATTCGGCCCAGTTGCTGGCCTGAGCAAGCCCTGGTCAGTAGTTTCCGCAAGATGCGCTGACAGGGCTTCAAACGCCTCCCAATGCGGTACACTCGGGTCATCTGAGTATTACGAATCCGCATGACCAACACCGCCGAAAGCGAGAAACCGCTCCTCCAATCGCACGAGCCTGGACCGTACCGGGTTATCAATCCCGACTCGGATCGGCCAATTCTGCTGGTCTGCGACCACGCCAGCTGCCGGTTCCCGGAATCGCTCGGTGACATGGGCTTAGACCCCTTTGCCCGTCGTTGCCACCTGGCGATAGACATCGGTGCTGCCGGCGTCACCGAGCGACTGGCGAACAGCCTCAACGCGACCGCCGTGCTCTGCAACTACTCCAGGCTGGTCGTCGATTGTAATCGTGAATTGCTCGATTCCGGCGCGTTCCTTCAGTTCGGTGACGGCATTGTCGTGCCGGGCAACTGCAATCTGCACATGCACGAGAAGGAGCAACGCAGCGAGGCGATCTACTGGCCGTACCACCGCGAAATCGCTGCCCAGATCCAGAGGATCAAGGGCAACGGACTCGTACCGTTGTTCGTGTCGATCCACAGCTTCACGCCGGTGCTGAACGGTGAGTACCGCCCGTGGGAGATGGGCGTCCTCTGGGACAAGGACGAGCCCAGCGCCCGAATTTTGATCGATGAGCTCCGCGATTTGGGCTATAGGGTCGGTGACAACGTCCCATACTCGGGCAAGGCGCCACAAGACTTCACTGTCGATCATCATGCCGAAGGCGAGGGATTGCCGCACGTCGCACTGGAGGTTCGACAGGACCTGGTCAGCCATTCGGCCGAGCAGGACCACGTTGCTAAGCAGTTACATTCGATTATTGGCTCGATGCCGCAAAAGCTTGGTCTGAAGGTGCAACGCGCCAGCGCCTGACTGAACAACAAAAAAAGGGGGGCGTATGAACAACCTAGAACCTGCGTTCACGATCGGGGTAGAGGAGGAATACCTCCTTGTGGACAAGGATACCCGGGAACTCGTCATCGACCCGCCAGAAAAACTCATGGCCGAATATGAGGAGCTTTGTGGTGGGCAGGTGACCGCCGAGCTGCTGCGTTCCCAGGTCGAAATCGGAACCAAGGTCTGCAATAACGTCGCCGAGGCACGTGAAGAGCTGGTCAGACTGCGAAGACTGATTATCGATGGTGCCGCCAAGTACAATCTCGCGCCGATCGCCTCATCGACGCATCCGTTCAGCCGCTGGAAAGAGCAGAAGCAGACGGACAAGGAGCGTTACACGTCCCTGACGCATGAGATGCAGGCGGCCGCGAGGCGCCTTGTCATCTGCGGCATGCATGTGCACGTCGGCGTCGGCAACGACGAGTTGCGTATCGACCTGATGAACCAGCTGTCGTACTTCCTGCCGCACCTGCTGGCCCTGTCCTGTTCGTCGCCGTTCTGGGAGGGCCGCGACACCGGCCTGAAGAGCTACCGCCTGACGATATTCGACGCGTTGCCAAGGACCGGCCTGCCTGAGCGCTTCGCGTCGTGGGCGGAGTACGACCGTCATGTGAACACGCTGATGGAGGCCGGCCTGATCGAGGACTCGACGCGTATCTGGTGGGACCTTCGGCCGAGCGCGCGTTTCCCGACACTGGAGACGCGGGTCATGGATGTTTGCACCCGGCTCGATGACACCGTGACATTGGCCGCGTTGCTGATCTGCATCATGCGCATGCTGTATCGACTGCGCCGCAACAACCAGCGCTGGCGTCTCTACACGCCGATGCTGATCAACGAGAATCGCTGGCGTGCGATGCGCTACAGCTTCGATGAGGGGCTCATTGACCTGGCGAAAGGGGCGGTCGTGCCGTGTGACGAGCTGATCGACGAGATCCTGCAACTGATTGCCGAAGACGCGAAGGCGCTGGACTGCGAGTCCGAAGTTGCCAGGGCAAGAACGATACTCGATCGTGGCACCAGCGCACATCGGCAGCTCAAGGAATACGAGCTCGAACGAGCCGCCGGCGCCAGTAAGGAGGACGCGCTGAAGGCCGTCGTCGATATGCTAATTCGCGATACCGCTGAAGGCCTCCGACCCGAATAATTCAGCGAACGTGCGGGCTCTCGCTAGCCCGTTGCCTGCACAGGAGCGCTTCATCACTCGGAAATACACCCGGGTAGCCCGCTCAATCGGCAAATCCCTCGTACAGATCACGTTCTGACCGACCTTACCCGCTAATCGGTGAGAAATTCGGGCTGGCAGACCGCTGTCCGGCGCCCCCAAGAATCTCCGGAAACTGTGATCTGGCGCGGGTCTCAGCGCCCAGAATGCGGACCACGTCGCATCCCGATCGTGTGCGCGCAGTTAGCATTAGCGTCATGCTGCCCGAAATATGTATAAAACCGGCCGATGACAGGGGATTTGCCCGTGTTTGAGGCCGTTTTGCCGCCCATATTCGGCGTCGCGGCGGTCCTGTACCTGTCGCTGGCCGCCTATGTGTCGCGCCTGTCGCCTCGCAGCATGGTGCCGGCCTTCATGTTCTTGCTGGGCGTCATGGTTGCGGGTTGCGCATTCTACTACGGGGCGACGGACCCGCAGATCTACGGCGTCGGGCGTATTCTGACATTCCTGGGCGCCGGTTTTCTCCCGGTTGTTTTCTATACCTTGTACCGGCAACTCGCTGACGGGGAGTTCAGCTGGTTCCTGGTCGGCGCGTTTTCGATTATCCCGACCATCACGCTGGGGCTGGCCCTGACCAACCCATGGCACGGTCTCGTCTGGCAGATCGTAGAGACAGCAGATGGCCCCCGGTTCACCGCGGTAACGGATCACTACTGGTTCCGCTCCATCCACGCGCCCTTCAGTTACGGCCTGTTTGGATATTCCGTGGTTGGCCTGATGGCTCGCCTGACGACGATCCCGCTTGCCTACCGCAATCCGATCATCGTCCTTCTCGTCTGCGCCGTGCTGCCTTTCGGTGTGTCGATCGGCAACACGATGTTCGGCATCGGACCGATCGAGTTCCCGTTCACGGTGACCGCGATCGTCATGCTGCTGCCGCTGCACATATACGCGGCCCTGTCGCTGAAAGTCTTCCAGTTCAACCCACTTGGCTATCGCACGCTGTTCAACCATGTGCGCGACCCGATCATCGTGCTGGATCAGCAACACCGGATCGTCTGCGCCAACGCGAGCGCTTCCGAGATGCTGGGCAAGTCCGAGCGTCAGCTGTTGGGCGGCCTGTTGTGGGAAGACTTCCCGGAAGCGCAGGAGATACTGACGCAGTCAGACGAACTGGACCTGACGCAAACCTTGAAGTTTCGCGGGGACCTGATTTACGAGGTGACCGTCGCGCCACTCAACGACAAGCGCGGACGCAGCCATGCCACGGTCGTCATGTGCCGGGACGTGACGCAAAGGCGTCGCACGCTGGGTCAGCTCGCCGAGAACGAACACCTGATCCGCACGTTGATCGAGACCTCGTCGAACGGCATCCTGCGCTTCGCTCTTGACGAAGGACAAGAGGAGCCCGTGTTCCGCTGCATCTTCGCCAACAAGGCGGCGGAGGACTATCTCGCCGAGGATTCGGATCGCATTGTCGGGGTTCGCCTCACGGATCTGCCGATGCTGGGGCCCGACCGACTGATCGCGCACTTCAGCGATCCGAAGAAGTCGTCTTCACCGAATAATTTCGAGTTGTCGACCGAGGACGACGAGGGCAGCCTGCGGTGGCTGCGCATTACGGCCGAATCCGTCGGCACCGATTTCTCGGTGACAATCATGGATATCACGCAGCGCAAGGAAAACGAGGACCGCATGATGGAGCAGGCGTTGCGTGATCCGCTGACCAGTGTGCTGAATCGTCGCGGATTCGAAACGCGCGCGCGGGAGCGGCTGCGCGAGGTGGACCGCGCCGCGATCATTTATCTCGACCTCAATGGTTTCAAAATGGTCAACGACAAGTTCGGTCACCAGGCCGGTGACGCGTTGCTGAAGGCCTTCGGTCACCGCCTGGGTTACTGCCTGCGACCGGAGGACGTACTGGGACGGCTCGGCGGCGACGAGTTTGCCATCGTACTGCCGGACATCGACCTGCAGGATATCCACCACGTGACTGACCGTCTTATCGAGACGAGTTCCGATGCCTACCTGATCAAGGGCCAGGAAATCCGCTGCTCGGTCAGTGTCGGTGTGGCTCGGATGCCCGAGCACGGCGAAGAACTGTGGCACCTGATCAGTGTCGCCGACCAGGCGATGTACACCGCGAAGGCCGAGGTGGCCAACGAAGACATTCCGGACCCCGAGGCGGTTGTGGAAGACTCGGCGGCCTCCTGATAGCGCTGGTGGCGACGGCATCTGGCGGTTTTTAACAGATCCTGACTTTCGTTCCTGCCGCAAGGTTGCGGACGGTCTTCAGCAGAGCGGGTCTTCGACAAACTGTCATCTTCGTGCGGTAAGCTCTTGGGTCGGCTCGTCAGGCAACCCTCGCTATGAACATCCTGGTCCTGTGTACCGGCAACTCCGCTCGCAGCATTCTCGGTGAGGTGTTGATCGACAATCTCGACGGAGAACGTTTCCGGGCGTTTAGCGCCGGAAGCCGACCTGTCGGCCGGGTCAATCCCGGAGCGATCGCCAAGCTCGAGCGGGAAGGGCATCTGACCGAGGGCCTGAGCTCGAAGTCCTGGGACGAATTCGCGAATCCCGATTCACCCCAGATCGACCTGGTCATCACCGTCTGCGACAGTGCCGCCGGAGAGTCCTGCCCGATATGGCCGGGTCACCCGGCCGTCGTTCACTGGGGAATTCCCGATCCGGCGCATGCCGATGACATCGACGCGGCGTTCGACCGCGCCTATGACAGCCTTAGACGCCGAATCGAGGCAATGGCGGAGCTCGAGCTGGAGGACCTCGACAATACAGCCATTGTCGACGCGCTCACCGCGATTCATGCGAGGGAAAAGAAGGCCGATTCTACGGTCGGCTGATGAGACGGGTTCCGGATCCTGGCTGAGCGCTACGGCGCCGGGATCTGCACGAGCTCGCCCATGTCGGGTGAAACCGTGTCGAACAGAATCAGCTCGATCACATCGCCGCGCGCAACGTCCAGCGTCAGCGGCCCGGCTAGAATGGTCTTCTCGGTGAACGGCGTCGCGTAGAAGTCGTAGCTGCCCGGCGTCTGGATCAGCGCCGTTGACGAGCGGGTACCCGTGCCAATAGCCGCGGCGCGGGCCAGAGTCTCTTCCTGGATCCCGGTACCCGCCTCAACCGCGTAGAGATCGATCAGCTCAAAATTGCTCGCGCCATTGAAGACGCTGACCTTGGCGAAGGTCTCGACCGACGTACGGTCCGGGATGTAGCTGGATACGTTGTAGCTGCCGCCGGTACCGAAGACGATCAGGTTGTTTCGCGTGCCCTCGTTGATCGTCACGGTACCCTCAAGCAGGATGGTCTCCGTGCTGCCGGCTGGCGTTATCCGGAGGTCGGTATCACCCGCCGCGATCGGCAGATCGTCTGAGAAATCCCTGAACGCGACGTCGCTGGCGACGAACGAGGTCAGCGCCTCGTCATCGTAGATGTCGACGTTGCCGATGTCCTGCGATGAATGAATCAGGCGCAGCGTCGGGGACGAACTTGCGTCGGTGACCAGTGCGGACCCGCCGCCACTGGTAAAGCCGACAATCGACAGCGGGTCGACGTCATTGCCGGTCGGTGCAAAGACGCCCACCAGCAGAGAGTTGCGCGCGCCAAAGGTCACCGGGTCTGATTGGAACACGACGACGGACGGATCGCCGGCCTGCGTCACCGTGACGACATAGTCGCCGGCCTCGAACTCACGTACCGGCATCAGGTCGCCAAAGGCGAGCGTCGCCACTTCCTCGCCGACCACCGGCGCAGTGCCCTCGAACGCGACGAAAACATCGACGGTCGGGAAGCCCTCGGCCAGGTGGGCCACCTGGATCTCGAAGTCCGTCTCTTCCTCAGCGAACACTCGCTCCGGTTTCTCCCAGACCGAGACATTCGGCGCGTCGATCGAACCGGTCAGGACGAAGGTGTACTCCTGGTTTGCATCGATTTTCTGCACGCGTGACGCGACGCGTGTCGCGTTGACTTCCCCTGCCAGCACGACTTCAAAATTGAAACGGTACTCGAAATCATCGAAGGGAAGCGGTGAGGTCGCCTCTTTGTACTCCAAGGTGCCGGCCGACACTTCCTCGATCAGAAAATTGAACGTTGGCGCTCCGTCGATCGCATTGATTGCGCGTATGGAACCCTTGCCGGTCGGGGTTGGGAATGAGGACTCGGAACTGCATCCGACCACAAAAAGCAGTGCAGAGATTAGCGCGGCGGTGAAGACAGGTTTCATTCGATATTCCATGTTTGGCTGAGACAGCTCAGCATTCAATCAGTTCGTGTTAAGTACCCGCGCGCCGGTTCTATGCCGATTGCGCGTCGTAGCCGTAGATGGACTTGGTCTCGAGGAATTCCTCGATGCCAAGCGGCCCCCATTCGCGACCGTTGCCGGATTGCTTGTAGCCGCCGAAAGGCGCCATAGAGTCAAGATGGGCGTAGTTGATGTGCACCATCCCTGACTGCATCTTAGCGGCAATGCCGCGTGCGCGTTCCAGGTTTGACGACGAAACATAACTGGACAGCCCGTAGAGCGTGTCGTTTGCGATCGCCACCGCCTCGTCCTCGTCCGCGTACGGGATAATAGAGAGAACCGGACCGAATATCTCCTCCCGCGCGATCGTCATCGAGTTGTTAACGTCGGCAAAGACGGTCGGGCGAACGAAGTAGCCCTTGTCCAGGCCGTCAGGCCGACCGGTACCGCCGGCAGCCAGCGTTGCACCTTCCTCGATACCCTTGGCGATAAGGGCCTGCACCTTGTTCCACTGAATGTCCGATACGAGAGGACCAACTTCGATGCCTTCCTGCTTCGGGTCGCCCACTGCGATGCTATTGGCGACCTCGGCGGCGATCTCAGCGGCTTCTTCCACGCGGTCGGCCGGGACGAGCATGCGCGTCGGTGCATTACAGGACTGGCCGGCGTTCTCGAAGCACTCCTCAGCGCCTGTTCTGACGGCGGTAGCGAGATCCACGTCATCGAGCAGGATGTTGGCGGACTTTCCGCCGAGTTCCTGCGCGACCCGCTTGACGGTCGGGGCGGCATTCCTTGCAACCTCGACACCGGCCCGTGTCGACCCGGTAAAGGACACCATCGCGACATCGGGGTGCTCGCTCATCGCCGCGCCAACCACCGGACCGGTGCCGTTGACGAGATTGAAAACGCCGGCGGGTACGCCGGCGGCGTCCAGCACCTCGGCGAAAACCATCGCGTCAAACGGCGCTACCTCGCTCGGCTTCAGTACCATCGTGCAGCCGGCGGCCAGCGCCGGTGCGACCTTGCAGGCGACCTGGTTGACCGGCCAGTTCCACGGCGTGATCAGCGCGCAGACGCCGATCGGTTCCCTGACGATCCTCGTCGTGCGATGCGAGGTTTCGAAACTCAGGTCATTCAGAGCGCGAAGCGTCGTCTTGATGTGATTGATACCGCTATAGGTCTGCGCGCCTTTTGCGAGTTTCCACGGGGCGCCCATCTCCTCCATGACGGCCTCGGCGATGTCACTGTGACGCTCGGCGAAGGCGTCGAGGATGGCTTGCAGCAATTGCATGCGTTCTTCGCGGCTCGTCTGCGAGAATGACGGAAGCGCTTTTTTGGCGGCAGCGACGGCGCTATTCACATCGGCGGCGGAGCCTGCGCTGACGTGGCCGCACACGGCTTCCGTCGCCGGATTCACCACCTCGATCGTGGCGGGTGACGCAGGGTCCACCCATTCGCCATCGATGTAGAATTTCAGCCAGTCACGCATGAAAGGGCGCTCCAAAAGGCGCGAATGATACCGCATTCATGCGGAATCATGCGCGGTTGCAGACAGGGTGCCAGCGGTGCCGTTTACGGGTTGTGTCTGCGTCTTAAGCGCGTATCGACAGGAACTTGGCCCGGTATTCTGCAGGCGGCATGTCGTACCAGGACTTGAACGCCGTCGTGAACGAGCTGATGCTCGAATAACCGAGTAGCATGGCCACTTCCAGTGCCTTCAGTCGCTCGTCCTTAAGATAGCGTACGGCCAATTCGGCTCGCACCTCGGTCAGCACGGCCTGGAAGCTCGTCTTTTCCGCCTTTAGGCGTCGCTGCAGTGTGCGACGACTGAGCTTCAACGCGCGGCAGGCAGCGTCGGCGTTAGCCTCGCCCTGCGCCAGCAGGTCGGCAAGTCGCCGTTTCAGCTCATAGGCAATATTTTCCTCAAATTTCAGGGATTTGAGGTACTTTTCTATCTGGTCGCTTAAGTTCCGGTACATGCGATCGCGAACGGCTAAGGTCGTAGTGACACCGTAATCTACCCCGTGAGCAACGGATTTCCAATGCTTACCCAATGGTAGCCGGCTGACAGCGTCACGGGGCTTTTATATGATCGCGTTCGCTCAAGATATGCAGGCAAGCCCATGACTTCACCCGTCAGCTATTCGCTGGAAGGCCGGATAGGCGTTATCCGGATCAACAACCCACCCGTCAACGCGTTGTCGCAGGCTGTCCGCGCCGGTCTGGAGGATGCGATCAAGGCCGCACAGCAAGACGCTTCGGGCATAGTGCTTATCATCTGCGACGGCCGCAGCTTTGTCGCCGGCGCCGACATCACCGAGTTCGGCAAGCCGCCGATGGAGCCGTTCCTGCCAGACCTGCTGGGTGCGATCGAGCGATCAGCCAAGCCGGTTGTCGCCGCCATCCATGGCACCGCGCTGGGCGGCGGATTCGAGTTGGCGCTCGCGTCGCACTACCGCTGCGCGCTCAGAAGCGCCAAGGTCGGGCTGCCGGAGGTCAAACTGGGCCTTTTGCCGGGTGCGGGCGGCACGCAGCGGCTGCCACGGATCACCGGCATCGGTCCCGCGATACAGATGATGACGAGCGGCGCGCCGATTTCGGCGTCGGATGCGCTGACCGCGGGCGTCGTCGACAAAATCTTCGACGGTGAGCTGGAGGCAGGCGCTCGTGCCTGGTGCGATGAGCTGTTGTCCGCCGATACCCAGCCGCGCCGGACGTCAGACCGCAGCGTTGATGCGTTGACCGACGAGGAGCTGGCGGCAATACGCGCGCAGGTGGCGAAACGAGCCCGGGGCCAGATTGCGCCGATGGAAATCGTCGAGGCGGCCGCTGCCGCCGCGACAAAGTCCTTCGAGGAGGGCATGAAGCTCGAGCGCGAAGCGTTCATGCGGCTGATTCAGGGCGAGCAGTCGGCAGCACTTCGGCACCTGTTCTTTGCCGAGCGTGAAGCCGCGAAAATCAGCGATATTCCCCGCGACACGCCAAAGCGGGATATCCAGACGATTGGCATCGTAGGCGGGGGCACGATGGGCGGTGGCATCGCGATGAGTTTCGCGAATGCCGGCATCCCGGTTACGCTGATCGAAGTCAACGACGAGGCGCTCGAGCGCGGCCTCGGCATCATCGACAAGAACTACGGGATCACGGTCAGCAAAGGCAAGCTCACCGAGGAAGCGGCCGCAGAACGCCGCCAGCGTATTGTGGGTTCGACCGACTTCAGTGACCTCGCAAGCGTCGACCTTGTTATAGAAGCCGTGTTCGAGAATCTCGAGCTGAAGCAAGACATCTTCCGTCGCCTGGATGAGACCTGTAAGCCCGGTGCCATACTCGCGACCAATACGTCGTACCAGGACGTCAATGCGATCGCGTTGGTCACCGCCCGGCCCGGCGATGTCATCGGCCTGCATTTCTTCAGCCCGGCCAACATTATGAAGTTGCTGGAGGTCGTGCGCGGCGAAAAGACCGCCGCCGACGTGCTTGCGACCTGTATGGCGCTGGCGAAGAAGATCCGCAAGGTGCCCGTAATGTCCCGCGTTTGCTACGGCTTCATCGGCAATCGAATGTTGCAGGACTACGGTAGAGAGGCCCAACTCTGCGTCATCGAGGGCGGAACGCCCGACAGCGTCGACTCGGCGATGGAGGCTTTTGGCATGGCCATGGGCCCACTCGCCGTTTTTGACCTCGCGGGCATGGACGTTGGCTACAAGGCGCGCGAAATTCTGCCGGACGATCAGAAGGGCGACCCGCGGGCGTATCGTGTGGCTGACGTACTCGTCGAGGCCGGCAGGCTCGGCCAGAAGACCGGCGCGGGCATGTATCGCTATGATCCGGACACACGACGCCGGGAGCCGGACCCTGAAGTGCTCAAGATCATCGAGCGCGAGGCTGGGGCGCTGGGCATCAAACGACGAAACATCGACGACAAGGAAGTGCATGACCGGATCCTGTTCGCGTTGATCAACGAAGGCATGAACATCCTCGACGAGAGGATTGCACAGCGGCCGGGCGACATCGACGTCGTCTATGTCTACGGCTATGGTTTCCCGGCACACCGCGGTGGGCCGATGCACTATGCGGACGTGGTGGGTCTGCCAGTGATTCTCGAAACTATTCGCTCATTCAGGGAGACACTCTCGGCTGAAAACTGGACACCCTCGCCGTTGCTCGAACGTCTCGTGGAGCAGGGCACCACTCTCAGCGAGTGGGCGAGGAATCGATAGTGGCACTCGGACGTTGCGGGTCGGCTTTACCGGGAATCGAATGTGCTGGTCTGAAGAGACCGGTCTGGGCCGGGCAACGCTGATGCGTTCGATCGTCTTCACTCTGCTGCTGCTGCCAGCGGCAAGCGCGCTGGCGCAGACGCTGGAAGAAATCGTCGTCACGAGCGAGCGACGGGAATCTCCGCTGCTCGACAACATTGGCAACGTCTCCCTGCTCAACAAGGACGAGATCGACGACGAGGCGCATGCGCACGTTCACGAGTTGTTGCTCAAGAGCCCCGGCACCTGGATCTCGCGCGGGAGCGGCCAGGAAAACCTGACGGCGATCCGCTCACCGGTGCTGACCGGTGCAGGATCCTGCGGTGCATTCCTGACGCTCGAGGACGGTGTACCCACGCGGCCATCCGGCTTCTGCAACGTCAACCAGCTGTTCGAGATCCAGTCCGAGTCTGCGCAGTCGGTCGAGCTGATACGCGGGCCGGGCAACGCGCTTTACGGGTCCAACGCCCTGCACGGCACGATCAACTTCCGCTTGCCGTCGCCTGGTGCAGGGGCCGCCCCGGCGGCTTCCATAGAACTTGGTGCAAACGACTTCCGGCGGTTTCGTGGAGCTGCTGTCCTCGCTGAGCGGGGGCTGGTCGATGTCGTCATCGCAGACGATGGCGGCTTTCGCGAGGATACGGGCTACGAGCAATGGAAGCTGCACGCCAAGTGGTCGACGTCGGTGTTCGGCGGTGATTTGCTCGCTGCCGTTTCTCTGACCGATCTCGACCAGGAAACGGCGGGCTTCATTCGCGGTCAGGATGCTTACAAGGACGATGACCTGAACCGCAGCAACCCGAATCCGGAGGCATTCAGGCAGGCCGAGAGCCAGCGTGTCTATGGCATCTGGACGCGACCCGTCGGCGCAGCAACGGTGGACGTACGACCGTTCGCAAGGCGCTCTGACATGGTGTTCCTGCAGCACTTCCTGCCGGGGCAGCCGCTGGAGGAGAACGGTCACAAGAGCGCCGGCATCAACTCGGCAGTGACTATTGAAAAAGGGCAGTCCCGGACGGTCGTCGGGCTCGACGTCGAGTGGGCCGATGTGTTTCTTAAGGAAACCCAGGATGGTCCGACAGAGGGATCGGCATTTCTTCAGGAGACCCGCCCCGCGGGCAAGCATTACGACTATGAAGTGACGAGCACGAGTTTCGCGCCCTATGTGCAATCCTTCGTCTCTCTGTCCGATCGCTGGCGACTGTCGTTGGGCCTCCGCGCGGAGCTGACGCGCTACGACTACGACAACCTCATGCTCGACGGCAACACGCGCGATGACGGTACAGCCTGTGGTTTCGGCGGCTGCCTTTACACGCGCCTGGCCGACCGCAAGGATCGTTTCGAGAACGTGGCCCCGAAGCTGGGACTCTCTTATCACCCGAGTGAAGACGTCACCGCGTTTATGGCCCTTGGCAGGGGATTTCGTGCGCCGCAGATGACCGAGCTCTATCGACTGCAGAGCGGTCAGCTGGTATCCGACCTGGACTCCGAGACGATCGACGCTTTCGAGATCGGCATGCGTACCGTTACGGAGAGCTGGAGGGGCGAACTTGCCGTGTTCGCGATGGCCAAGAAGAACTCGGTGTTGCGTGACGCAGAGGGATTCAATATCAGCGATGGCCAGAGTGAGCATCGCGGCCTCGAGTTCTCGGTGGAAGGCCGCCTGAATGATGCCTGGTCATTCAGTCTGGTCGGGACGTACGCGCGCCATGTCTACGACTTCGACCTTGTCGCGGCCCGCGGCGAGACATTCGCGTCCGGCAACGACGTCGATACCGCACCACGCTGGTTTGGAACGGCGACGCTGCGCTTTGCGCCCGTTGACCGATTCGCCGCAGCACTTCAGTTGAATAGCATCGGGCGCTACTTCCTCGATGCCGAAAACCAGTTCAGCTACCCGGGGCATGAACTTCTGAACCTGAATGCTGACTACGCCCTGAATGCCCGCACCTCGCTGTCGCTGCGTGTCCGGAACGTCGCCGACGCCGTGATCGCAGATCGTGCCGATTATGCGTTCGGCAACTATCGCTATTTCCCCGGCCGGGGTCGTGAGTTCTTTGTGGAGCTGTCGTACCAGCGCTAGCCAGCTTTACGCGCTAGGGGTTTACGACGTAGTCGAGCAGCACGCGCTGCTCTTCCGGAAATTCGCGCGGTGCCGGAAGGTCGAGCAACTTCAGCAGCAATGGGTAGACGTCGATGACTCTGATCGCCTCGATGCGAATTTGCTTGTTGATTCGAGGCCCGGACGCAATGAAGATAGCCCGCATGCTGGCTGCCTCCGGTGGCCAGCCATGATCGCCGATCGTGATACGTGAGCGCTCTTGCTCCGTGCTGATCAGCGCAAATCCTACGTCGGCCACCATCAGCGCTTCCGGGTAGCGAGGATCATCAGTGACGCGCCACTCCGCGGGCGCCGAACGGCGCGTGTAGCAGTTGCCGTGTTGCCATTGGCGGTTAACGATCTCGCAGATTTCATCCGCCCGGCGATCATCCAGGGTTGGATCGAACAGGTTCAGATAGGAGCCGCCTTCGACTATTCGCGCGCCGTCCAGGTTGATAACGGTATCCAGAACGAAAACGTCCTGATTTATGCGATATCGGTCGAGGCCATGGTCGGACACGACGACGTAATGAACACGGTCCGCAATCGGTAGCTCATTCACGCCATCGATAAGGCGACGCAGGTACCCGTCGACGCGTCGAACCGCATCCCTCGATCTCGCGGACCAGGGTCCAAACCTATGCGAATTGGTATCGACCTCCTCGAAATACAGCGTGACGAATCTCGGCCGCTCGGCCGCTGGTAATGCGAGCCACTCCAGCACCGTGTCGACGCGTTCGGTGCCCGTTACGTCGGCGTCGTAGTTGAAGGCAACGGTCGGCCTGACGCCGCTGATGTCTGCCTCGGTGCCAACGAAGTAGTAGCTCTTGGCCGTTAAGCCATTCTGTTCGGCGAGCACCCAGACCGGATCGCCACCGTACCAGCGGCCATCCTGGACTTTGCTTCGATCGTAGAGCGTATACCAGTCGCTGCGGTCAGCGTTCGGGAAGGTGTTGTTGACGATACCGTGTTCCGCCGGGTACAGGCCCGTCGCAATGCTGTAATGATTCGGGAACGTCATCGTCGGAAAGATCGGCTGCATGTACCCTGCGGTCAGGCCGCTCGCCGACAGTGCGTCCAGTGTCGGAGTATCGACCGACTGCATCACACGCGGGCCCAGGCCATCGATAGAGATGAGGACGACGATGGGATCGTCGTCCGGGATAGTCGCGCAACCGACCAGCAACCCGGCGGCGATTAATACTGCAAGTGATCTCATGACGGCCGGGCAATGATAGCGACAATTGCGCCGGCCGACATGCGATGGGCTACAGAGACCTGCTCAGGCGGCGTCGGACGATCGGTAGTAGTCCATCAGGATCTCCGCGACTTCCGGGCGCGAGAACTCCGGCGGCGGCGCAATGCCCTGCGACAGCATATCGCGGACCTTGGTGCCGGAAAGGAACACATAGTCTTCCGGCGAATGGTCCGGCGCCTCACGCATCATGACGACGCGATCGAGTTTCTTCGACCAGGCCGTGTGGTCTGCAGCGAATATCTCGATGTCGAGCGCGTCGTCTGGCAGTTCGTCGAAAATTGCCTGCGCATCGAACGGACCGTAGTAGTCGCCGACGCCGGCATGGTCCCGACCGACGATCAGGTGTGTGGCCCCCATGTTCTGGCGGAAGACGGCGTGCAGCAGCGCTTCCCTGGGACCGGCATACAGCATGTCGAATCCGTATCCGTTCACGAGCACCGTGTTCTCCGGGAAGTAGACGTCGACCATCTTGCGGATGCAGGCGTCACGCACGGACGCTGGAATGTCGCCGGCCTTGAGTTTGCCGAGCAACATATGCACGACGATGCCGTCGGCATCGAGACGCTCCATCGCCATGCGGCACAATTCTTCGTGCGCGAGGTGCATCGGGTTGCGGGTCTGGAACGCGACGACGGTCTCCCATCCGAGCGCGTTGATCTCGTCGCGGATTTCGACGGCCGTCTTGAACGTTCCCGCAAACTCGGTCTCGAAGTAGCTCAGGTTGAGCACCTCGATCGGGCCCGACACGCAGTAGCGGCCCTGAGCCTGGAACACCGAAACGCCGGGGTGTGCCGGATCGTCGGTGCCGAAGGTCTGCTTGGTCAGGGTTTCGAACTGCTCGTCGCTGAGTCGCTCGATGTTGTCGACGTCCATGATTGCGATGACCGGACGTCCGTCGACATTCGGGTCACGCAAGGCGATTCGTGCATGATTTTCGATCGAAGAGACGTCGTCAACCAGGTTCAGTACAGGCACGGGCCAGAACAGTCCGCCGGTCGTATGCATGTTCGTCGCCACAGACAGGGCGTCGTCCACATTCATAAATCCGGTAAGCGGCGTGAAATAGCCGCCACCGAGCATGACCGCGTTCGCGGCCGCGGCGGAACTCAGCAGCATGGATGGCAGTGACTCGGCCTCGGCCACAAGTGCCTGGTCGGTGTTCAGTAGCGGGCGCAGCTTGTCCGCGCCATGGGGTTTGATCATTGCGTTAGTCCTTTAAGCAGCGTCGCTTTCGCGAGTCAGCATGTTTGTCTTGACGATGTCCTTTTCGAGCAGGTAATCGATGATCAGCTGTATCTCGTCTTCGATGCTCATTTCGTCGGTCTTGAGGTGAATCTCCGGCTTGAGCGGTGGCTCGTAGGGATCGTCGATACCGGTGAAGTTCTTGATCTCCCCGGCGCGAGCTTTCTTGTACAGGCCCTTGGGATCGCGCTGTTCGGCGACCTCGAGCGAACAGTCGACGAAGACCTCGACGAAGGGCAGGCCGGCAGCTTCGTGCAACGCGCGCACCTCGTCACGGTCTGCACGGTACGGGCTGATGAAGCTGGACAGGGAGATCGTCCCTGCATCACTGAACAGTTTGGCTACCTCGCCGATGCGCCGGATATTCTCCTTGCGGTCGGCCTCGGAGAAACCCAGGTTCTTGTTGATGCCGAGACGCACGTTGTCGCCGTCCAGCCGATAGGACAGCTTGCCCATCTTGTAAAGCGCGCGTTCCAGCGCGACGGAGACCGTGCTCTTGCCGCTGCCCGACAGCCCGGTGAACCAGATCGTCGATCCCTGCTGGCGCAGGATCTGCTGTCGATCCTCCCGGCTGACGTCGCCGTCGTGCCATGTAACGTTGGTGGCTTTTTGCTCTGCCATCTGAATGTTCCCTTTAGTTTAAAAAAATGGTCAAACGTAGTTGCTGTATTGATTGTCTTCTAATCGCCGCTTAAGTCGCGGTTTTTGCTTCGTCGTTCCCGCAGCCCGTTCAGCAGCAGGTCGTGGCACTTCTGTATGGCATCGAACACGTCGAGCGCCGAGTCGCGAACAATAAGGTCTCCCCAGGCGTTACAGAGCCCGATGACCGTCTGCGCCGCAAAATGCGCATCGACCGTAGGTCGCAACGCGCCGTCGGCGATGCCCTTTTCGAACATCTCTTCGAGGAGTTGCCTGTAGCGACTGCCGAGGGCTTTCAGGTTGGTGCGCTTCTCCTTCGGCAGGTAGAGGCGCTCGGTGTTGTGCACTCTCAGCGCTTCGTTTCTCTCGCGATAGCTCGTCAGGTGCGATGTGATCGTTGCAAGCAGTTTCGTCTCGAACGGTTGGTCCGACACGGCCGTCGTCTCCATATGGCTGACATAGTCCTCGATGCCGAACAGGCACACGTCGGCCAGCGCGTCCTCCTTCGATTTGAAGTAGTAGTAAATGCTGCCCTGCTGAATACCCATACGCTCCGCGATATCGCGCGTCGACGCGCCGTGGTAGCCCTTCTCGGCGAACACGCTGGCGGCGGCAAGCACGGCGCGCTGTTGTTTGGTTCTCGGATTTTTTCTGTCGAGCATGGGCGTGACTCATGAGTTATGAGCCGAAATCTATAGATCTATAGAAAAAGTGCAAGAAGAATTTTTCATTTCATATAAAACAATAAGTTATATTCACTAAAGTTGGTCGATCTATTGAATTATGCAAAGTGATACACCGGCAGGCCGTGGACCACCCGTTGACCGTCCTGACGGGTCGAGTGGCCGGGACGCGGCCTGCAGGCGGATCGGATCCGGCAATGGCCATCGGTTGACCCGCCGATTTCAACGTGTGACCCTGACATCTCTCTACGCAGGACGGTGTCCGGGCCCGGGCTCCGTCTGGTTAAGCCTATGAACGAATCCCGCAATTTCCCGACGGTTGCCGTCGCGCCGATGATGGATTGGACAGATCGGCACTGTCGCTACTTTCTGCGGCTCGTGAGTCCGAATGCCGAGCTCTACACCGAGATGGTGACGGCCGCGGCTATCCATCATGGCGATGCCGATCGCCTGCTGGCATTCGACGAAAGCGAGCACCCATTGGCTGTGCAGCTTGGCGGGAGCGATCCGGAATTGATGACCGAGGCGAGCATAGAAGCCGCCAATCGCGGCTACGACGAGATTAACATCAACGTGGGTTGTCCCAGCGACCGAGTGCAGAGTGGGCAGTTCGGCGCATGCCTGATGGACCGGCCTGAACTCGTCGCCGACTGTTTTCGCGGCATGCAGGCGTCCGTCGACGTGCCGGTCACGGTCAAGACGCGAATCGGCATCAATGACAAGGACGACGAGGCCTTCCTGTATCGATTTGTCGATACGCTGGCGAACGCGGGCTGCCGGCGCTTCATCGTGCATGCGAGAATCGCAATTCTCGAGGGACTCAGCCCAAAGGAGAACCGCTCGGTCCCGCCGCTCAACTACGAGCGGGTATTCAAGTTTAAACGTGACTATCCCGAACTCGACGTCATGCTGAACGGCGGATTGAAAACGATTGCCGACGTCGACTGTATCCTGCCTAACGTGGACGGCGTCATGATAGGGCGCGAGGCCTACCACAACCCGTGGTTCCTGGCGGAGCTCGATCGGTACCTGGGCCATCGGGAGGACCTGCCGGACCGGATGGACGTCGTCGAGCGCATGCTGCCTTACATCGCCGCACAGATTGCGAAGGGCGTTCGACTTGGCAGTATCACGCGACACATGCTCGGCCTGTTTGCCGGCCAGCCCGGTGCGCGAGCCTGGCGGCGGTATTTAAGCGAGAACGCGTTCAGGAAGGGCGCGGGTATCGACGTCGTCGAGTCTGCGCTTGCGGCAATGCGCGATGCGAGCCAGGCAGCGTGACGCTTGCCAGCCGCCCTTGGCCTTGCGGTGACTGCAACTGTTGATGAACACAGTTACAATTCGATCGTCGATCAGTCCAGGGTCCCGTTAATGAGCGCGAAGTTTGCCAAAAAGAAACCGAGCATGGCCGAAACGGCCGACATACACGAACTCTATGAGGAGTCTGTGCAGAATGTCCCGGCCGAAGTCGAGTTTGTACAGAACACCTTCCGCAAAATCCGCGGCAGGGACGCGCACTCGTTCCGCGAGGATTTCTGCGGCACCGCGAGCGCCGCGTGCCAGTGGGTTCGAACCGGAGACGAGTACACGGCGGTCGGCGTCGATATCGACCCCGACGTCCTGGACTGGGGGCGCAAGCATCGCGTCGCTCGGTTAACCGCGACGGACCAGGCGCGCATCCAGCTCGTACAGTCGGATGTCCTGACGGCCGAGACACCGAAGACCGACGTTCTTGTCGCCTTCAATTTCAGCTACTGGATCTTCGAGCAACGCGCCGTGATGCTGGACTACATGAAGAAAAGTCTTGCCGCGTTGAAGGATGACGGTGTCATGTTCATGGACCTGTTCGGCGGACCCGACTCGTTCGATGAGACCAAGGAAAAGACCAAGCACAAGGGCTTCACGTACATCTGGGAGCAGGCCGAGTTCCATCCGGTCACCAACCACATGCAGTGCTACATCCATTTCAAGTTTCCTGACGGCTCGAAGCTCAAGCGCGCGTTCAGCTACTCGTGGCGACTGTGGACGGCTCCCGAACTGAGGGACATTCTGCTGGAAGCCGGCTTCAGGAAGGCCACCGTTTACTGGGAAGGCGAAGATGAGGATGGCGAGGGCAACGGCGAATTTACGCCCAGCGATACCGGCGTGGCCGACCTAGCGTGGATTGCTTATATAGTTGCAGAAAAATAGTCTGTATATTTAGAGGCTTGGTCGACTTAGACATAAATTACCTAAACTCGAAATTTGGCGCTTTTGTGACATCAAGTACGCCAAAATTGCCTATAATCGCGTTCCCTTGTTGGATACCTGAAAGCTTAAGCCCGAATGGTTAAAGATCTGGAAGTTGCCATCATCTTTGCTGACGTTGTCGGCAGCACCCAGATCTATGAGGAATTTGGGGACACCAAGGCGAGCGAGACCGTTGCGCATTGTCTCGAGACGATGAAGGAGGCCACGTACCAGAACGAGGGCACCGTCATCAAGACGATCGGCGACGAGGTCATGTCCACGTTCCCCACGGTCGACCAGGCGATGTCTGCAGCCATCGCGATGCAGACCGCGATCAGCACCGATAACAGGGAAGAGGGCCGTATTCCGGTCTCGATCCGCATCGGTTGCCACTTCGGCCCGGTCGTCCAGGAACAGAACGATATCTTTGGTGCTGCCGTGCACACGGCGAACCGTATGACCTCCCAGGCCAAAGGTCGCCAGATTGTCATCTCGGGTGCCACGGTCGAGCAGATGAGCCCCGAGTTCAGGCGCCAGACGCGCCAGATTGATGTTGCTACCGTGCGGGGCCGTATTGACGAGGTCGCGCTGTTCGAGCTGCTTTGGGATCCCGAAGAAGCAACCAGTATGTTGCCGACCATCGCGTGGGACGCCCCGCGCGAGAAGCGGGCGACCAAGATGCTGTTGACCTGCCAGAACAAGACCGTCGAGGTTAGCGACCGCAAGAAAAGCGTCACGCTGGGCAGGGCCGAGGACAATGACCTGGTGATCAAGGGCAACCTGATCTCGCGCATTCACGCGAAGGTGGAAATGCGACGAGGCAAGTTCTTTATCGTCGATCAGAGTACCAACGGCACGTTCATGCAGTCCGTGCAGGGCAACGAGTCGTTCCTGAGGCGAGATTCGACCGAGCTGGACAGCGAGGGAACGATCGGGCTCGGGCGGTCCGAGGCGCCGGGGACCGCGCTGTCGATCTACTTCAAGGCGATCGACTAGCTACAGAATACCCTCAGCGGACCTCTGCAGCCTCGCTTCTTGTCGCCGGAATCCAGCTCAGGCTGCGTTCTTGCCGTTCGACGTCGACAGCGACGCGAGAACGGTTGAAAGTTCACGTTTGAGCGCCGGCGGCACGCGGTCGCCATAGCTGTCGATGTATTCGCCGATTGCCGACATCTCGTTCGTCCAGGCGTCAACGTCAACCGTTGTCAGCGCATCGAAGTCCGCCTGACTGATGTCCAGTCCTGACAGGTCGATGTCCTCGGCCATCGGCAGGAAACCGATCGCGGTCTCGGAGCCGTCCGCGCGGCGCTCGCACCGGTCGATGATCCACTTGAGGACACGCAGGTTTTCTCCGAAGCCGGGCCACAGGAAGCGGCCTTCGGCGTCCTGTCTGAACCAGTTAACGTGGAAAATATCCGGCAGCGCCTCGGAGCGTTCCGGGAATGACAACCAGTGCGACCAGTAGTCCGCGAAGTTGTAGCCACAGAAAGGCTTCATCGCCATCGGGTCACGACGCACGACGCCGACATCCCCGACACTGGCTGCGGTCGTCTCCGACGCGACGCCTGCGCCGACCAGTACGCCGTGCGCCCAGCTCTTCGCCTGGTAGACGAGCGGTGCCAGCTCCTTGCGTCTTCCGCCAAAGACAATCGCCGAGATCGGGACGCCTTCGGGATGCTCGGTGAGCGGCGAGTAGCTCGGGTTGTTGGTAGCGGCAACCGTGAAGCGCGAATTCGGGTGAGCAGCCTTACCGTTGGCAGCCTCAACGGGTCGTCCCTGCCAATCGAGGGCCGGCGTACCGGAAGTCTTGCCTTCCCACCAGGGTTCGTTGTCGTCGGTCGTCGCGACATTGGTGAAGATCGCATCATGCGTCACCATGTCATACGCGTTCTTGTTGGTGTTCTCGTTGGTACCGGGGACTACGCCGAAGTACCCTGATTCGGGGTTGATGGCCCGCAGTTGCCCCTCACTGTCGAGGTGCAGCCAGGCGATATCGTCACCGAGCGTCCAGATCTTCCACCCGGGCATCGAGTCCGGCGGTACCAGCATGGCGAGATTCGTCTTGCCACACGCTGACGGAAACGCGCAGGCGATGTAGTGGGTTTCACCTTCGGGGCTCTCAATACCGACGATCAGCATATGCTCCGCCAGCCAGCCCTCGTCGCGTGCCTGGTGGCTCGCGATGCGAAGCGCGTGGCACTTCTTGCCAAGGAGCGCATTGCCGCCGTAACCGGAACCGTAACTCTGGATCGACAGCTCTTCGGGAAAATGCATGATGAAACGCCGTTCCGGGTCCAGTTCGCCGGTGGAATGCAGTCCCTTGACGAACCGGCCTTCGGTTTCGATCCGCCGGAGCGCGGCATCGCCCATGCGGGTCATCAGCTTCATGTTCGCGACAACATAAAGGCTGTCTGTGATCTCGACACCGAGCCTGGCGTACGGTGATTCAATGGGTCCCATGCAATAGGGGATGACATACATGGTCCGGCCCCGCATGCAGCCCTCAAACAGGGCGTCCATCTTCGAGTGGGCCTCATCGGGGGCCATCCAGTTATTGTTGGGCCCGGCGTCGTCCTGAACTGTGGTGCAGACGAAGGTCAGATGCTCAACACGAGCGACGTCTGACGGGTCGGACCGGTGCAGGTAGCAATTTGGATACGTTTCCTGGTTCAGCTCCGACAACGTGCCGTCAGCGAGCATTTGGCGGATTAGCTCTGCGTACTCGTCTTCGCTGCCATTGCACCAATAAATCTTATCAGGATCAGTAATTTGAGAGATATTATCAACCCAATCTCTCAGTTCGGAAAGGCTTGTAGTCCCTACGGTGTCCATCTCTATCCCCACGTAGCAATGCATCACATAATCAAAAATGTATACGATTGCATTCGCCTAGAGCAGGGGCGGCGCTGGCTTTTCATAGGCTTGCTAATTAATTGCAGGCGAAACGGATTCGGATTCAACTTTCGAAGGTTTGAATGCCGCGAGAAGCATCCCGCCAACGAGCGCCTGTGCCCGCGCACTGAGCTTCGATCAGGCGGATGCCGGCGCAGAGCCTGCTCGCGATCGCGGCTTGTGCGGGGATCAGTTGCAGAGCGTGGGTGACCCGTTGACGAGTTTTGCCCGGTAGGTCTGAACGACCTCGAAAGCCTTCTGCGTCTCGCCCGTCGTGCGGCTGGTCGTGAACCGCCACTCGACCATCTCGACGAGGTCGCAGCCCTCGCCACCCGCGCCGGTCGAGACGAAGCCGAGCAACAGCGTGTGACTGAGGTGGGTCGGCGTTTCTGCGCTGTACGTGTCGAGTACTTTCTTGCGCGCTGTCGGGAAGAACGCAAACTGCCAGAAGTACTCGGTGAACTCGCGTACGCGATCCGGATTCAGCGGTCGCGCGTTGATACGGCCGGCGAAGCCCGAGTGGACCGAGCGGTCGACACCGTCTCGCAGCGTATCGCTGCACTTGAAGACACGGGCGAAGCCGGGGGAGGTCATGTCATCGATGTTGCCGATCGACGCCGAATACGACAGTTCGCGTGCGAATTCAAAGTAGCGGTCGGTTTCGACGGTGCCGACGAAGCGGCCCTGTACTGCGCGTGATTCATTATCGGCGGCTTCCAGGGCCTGCGCCGTGGCGAAGTCGTTGGTGCACATTTCAAAGGAGCGCGATTCATCGAGGACGTGATGCATCGTGTAGCTTTGTGCTGTCGACGCCCGGGCGTCGACAAAGAAGTCAGCAGGAACCTGGTAGTTGTTGTCGTAGACGAGCGCCAACACGTCGCTGACGGAGGGCAGGGCTTTCTCGACGACAGTGACGGGAGCATCGGCGGGCTTTGCAGCCTCGCCGCTGCCACCGCCGCCGCAGGATGCGACGAGCGCCAGTAACGGGACGTACCAATGGGCGGAGATTCTCATCGAAAACTCTCAATGTCCTTAACACCCCGGGCCTTGGCCCTGCGGCGGAACATCCTTGCCCGCCGGTGTCATAGCTCAGTTCAAATCAGGCTGCTTCTTCTGCGCCCTTACGCCATATGGCGAGTTGTCCGGGGGCCTGGACCCCCATCTTTACGCGGTTGCCGTTTGACGAAAAAATCGTGATCTCGATCGGTCCGTCGCGGAACAGATCACCCAGTGTCATCGACATATCGATGTCGTCACCCGGGCGAATCAAAATGGATTCTGCATCTCGTCGGCTCACTATCAGCATGGTGGTCTCCTTTGCTTCCTTGTCTCAGGCCTCAGCGATTGAGCGGTTGCCCAGACCATCACGGGCTCCGCCGTGCCGGTCGTAGGTAGGTGTGGCAGGGTCGATGCCCCGTAATACTGCGATTCCCGCGTCGATGTGCTGCTTGCGAACGCGGATAAAGGCGCCATTTGCCAGGTTGAGCGAGTTGCACTCGGCCGCGATGCCGAGCAGGTCGTCCCACGAGCGCTCGATCAGCGATTCTTCATCGCACCAATCGGAAAAGTCCGCCATCTGGGAGGGGCCGTCGGGGAAACCGGCAGCGTCGCACAGGGCGGCGCGCCTGGCCTCGGACTTCTGCAGTTCACGAACGCAGAGGCCCTTGTCCTCGATCGCGGTCATCAAAGCGTCGAGATCCTGCTCCGCCAGCGCGTCATGCTCATCTTGCAGACACTCTTTAAGGCGGGTGGCGTGAAAAACGCAGCTGTCGAGAATCTCTATCGCCTGGTCTCTTGCGTCAGACGTCTGGATGCTCATGCTTATTCACCGAGGGATCGTTCGAAGCGAATCATCGCGTCGGCGATGGCTCCGGAATCGATCTGGTAGTTGCCCTCTGCAATGGCAGCCTTGACCTCGGCGACCTTCGCAGCATCAACACTCGGGGAGCTCGCAAGCGTCTCTTCCAGCCGCGACAGCAGCTGCGCGCCACTGGTGAGCTGGACCGTATCGCCGCCGGACGAAGCTTTGCCAGACGCCGGATTCGCCGGCGCTGACGTGGCGCCCTGCGAGCCGGACGTCTTGGCCTCATCGACCTTGCCCGTAAGCTTGCTTATCGAACCCTGATCCATCGGACCAATCCTGTTTGTCATAATGACTTTCCTCAACAATCATTGTTGCTAATTCCCTGTATCGGCCCCCGTGGCAGATACTTTAGGGGTGTTTTCGAAAATTCCGGTCCGCCGTGGCAACGAGTACCTCGACGTGCTCCCGGGACCTGACAATACCCTCGACCACCTGGCCGGAATTGGCGTTCTCCACGCGGATTCTCTGGTGTAAAGCCCCGTCACTTAAGGCTTTTCCCGCCATCCGAATATTGATGCGTTCATTGGCAACGCTAAGCGTCACCGTCTGGCCGCGGCGTATCATCGTGGCCGCCTCGATCATCGACGGTGTGATGATCTTTCCCGCAATCAGTGACTGTCGGGCCTTCTGGCCAATTAACGCTTTCGGGTCGGTGAAGTAGCCGCGCCGGACCCTGGTCACATCGCGCTCGACGGCAACCAGGTCCGACGCCGCCAGGATGTGGCCGCGACTCACCGGCTGTCTAAGCGTCAGCACGCTCTTCGTGACGACCAGGTCCACCGGCACATAGACTTTCCAGGGCCTCTCGCCAGTGCAGCGCACACCGACCGTTGTGCGGTCCTTTATCCTGGTGCCGGGCCTTAAGAAAGCCTCGAGCGGCTCGCTGCAGTCCGCCAGCCGTAGACGAGAGTCCAGTTTCGCAGCGCTGACGCTGGTATTGCCGCTGTCGTCGCCAACCTGTCGCTTGATCAGGGCGACGGCCGCGTCCTCGATATCAGTGGTCGGTGTCCACGACCTGGCTTCGGCGGCCAGGACCGGTGTTCCGTCGGTCAACAGGGCCAGTATCAAGGCGATCAGAAAGGCCGGGAGACTGTTTCGGCCGTCAATTTTGTGTCGGCCGCGGCGGTGGCCTGTCATTTTTCCGACGAGTTTTTGGCGTTTTGCAGTCATTGCTTTCCGTTCGTTCGTCCTACAAAGCCCCGTCGTGCGGGCGCTTCAGAAATTTCCTCATTGCTTAGGCGGAGTCAGCCGCAAGGGCCGTTTCCGTGTCACAGGGAAGTAGCTGCAAAAGGCATGCCAGTCCGCCAGTCGAGGCGTGGCTTGGGCTTCAGCGACCGACTGCAGATCGTTGCCGCTAGGCCGGCAAATGCTTGCCGCGGGGGATCGAGCGATATCGGCAGTGCTCTCAGAAACCTTAATGCGACTGTGTTTCTGAACTTGGCACGCCGGTTGCATAGCTATTCCTGCAACACAACGAGTGACCGAGCTATGACGATTTCTTTTTCATCACAACACGAGCAATTCCTGGCGATGCGCGCGATGCGTAACGAGGTCCTGTCAACCAACATCGCCAACGCGGACACGCCCAACTACAAGGCGCGTGACTATGACTTCGCCGATGCGATGAGAAAAGTCGGTCAGCAACACGCTGCACTGCCAATGAAGCAGACCAGCGAATTGCACAAGAACTCGTGGAGCACGAATGACTACGGCAGCCGGCTGATGTACCGGGTGCCGACGCAGCCGACGCTGGACGGCAACACCGTGGAGACTGACGTCGAGCAGGCCGCGTTTGCCGAGAACACGATCAAGTACCGGGCCAGTCTCCGGTTCCTGGACGGCCACTTCAAAGGTCTTCGCTATGCCATTAAGGGCGGTGAGTGATGCTGACTGACTCAACAGCCCGCGCCACGCAATCAAGGAGAGAGAACGATGTCGCTATTTAAAGTATTCGATGTCGCCGGCAGCGCGCTGAACGCGCAGCAGGTGCGAATGAATGTGACGGCGAGCAATCTTGCCAATGCCGGCAGCGTCAGCGGCAACCCCGATGACGTATACAAAGCGAAACAGCCGATCTTCGAGACCTTCAGGGACTCAATGGATCTTCAGTCAGGCACCGCAGGCGTGCGGATCTCCGGCATCACCGAGAGTGAGGCGCCGTTGTCCGTTCGATACGAGCCCAGCCACCCGGACGCTGACGCCGAGGGCAACGTCTACGTTTCCAACGTCAATACCGTGGAGGAGATGGTCAACATGATCTCCGCGTCGCGCTCGTACCAGAACAACATCGAAATCATCAACACTACCAAGGATCTGCTGCAGCAGACCCTGTCACTCGGGCGCTAGGGAGTAAGCGATGAGCAGTATCAGACCCTTTGACGATATCCCGAGCCTGGCGCCTCCGCCGCCCAAGGCGCAGAGCCAGGCGGAACTCGGCCAGGCGGACTTCCTGAAGCTGATGATCACGCAGTTCCAGAACCAGGATCCGTTCAAGCCGATGGAGAACGGTGAGTTTCTGGGACAGATCGCTCAGTTCAGCACCGTGAGCGGGATTGACGACCTGAACTCCGGCTTCGATTCGCTCGCGACGTCCATACAGGACGAGCAGGCGCTGAAGGCGGCGAGCCTCGTCGGCCGGACCGTCGTCGCGGAGACGAACGTTGGCTATCTCGGCAGCGACCGGCCGTTAAACGGTTCCGTTGAGCTCGACGGCTACGTATCCGCCGTTCAGATCGACATCAAGGACGCATCGGGTGCCGTGATCCAGCGACTGAATCTCGGTGAGCAGCGCGCAGGCATCGTCGAGTTCTCATGGAACGGACAGGATGGGCTCGGCGAACAGCGCGAAGCCGGCAACTATGAGCTGGAGGCCAGAATTCTGCGGGGCAACCAGGTCGAGAATATCCCGACCCTCGTAGAGGCCGACGTGCAGAGCGTCACGCTGGGCCGCCAGGGGCAGGGCATGACATTGAATCTATTGGGCGGTGGAGAGCTATCACTCGGCCGCATCTACCGCATCAACTAAAGCATTAGGGACAGGAGAGACACATGGTATTTGCAGTTGCACTTAGCGGATTGAATGCCGCATCCGAAGATCTTGGCGTTACCGCGAACAACGTGGCCAATGTCGAAACAACGGGCTTCAAGAAGTCACGCGCCGAGTTTGCCGAGGTATTCGCGACCGGGACGCAGAGCGTCCAGCAGTCGGGCAGCGGTGTTAAAACGGCCAAGATCAGCCAGCAGTTCACGCAGGGCAATATCGACTTTACGGACAATGCACTCGACCTGGCGATCGCCGGCGAAGGCTTCTTTGTGCTGTCAGACAACGGTGCCCGAAGTTACTCGCGTGCCGGTGCCTTCGGTGTCGATAACAACGGCTTTGTCGTCAATGCGCAGGGTGCGCGACTTCAGGCGTACCCGTCGGCGGGCAATGGACTGTTCAACACCGGTACGCCAGAGGACCTGCAGCTGATCACGGGCGCCAGTCCGCCGTCGGCGACCGGTCGAGCCGAGCTTGGCCTGAACCTGCCTGCAGATGCGCCGGTGCCGGTTAACCCGGTGTTCGATGTCAACGACCCGTCGAGCTTCAGTCATACGACGTCGTTCACAGCCTACGACTCGCTGGGAGCACCGCATACCGCGACGGTTTACTTTATTAAGGATGCCGCGCCCAATACGTGGAACACCGAGGTCCGCATTGATGGTCTGCCGGCTACCGGCAACGGACCTGTCACCTTTAACCCGGACGGCAGCCTGAATACGCCGCTGGGCGGGCTGATGCCGCTGGACCCGTTTCCGGTAACGACCGGCGCAGATCCGCTGGCGGTCGGTCTCGACTTTGCGAATACAACGCAGTTCGGTAACGCCTTCGGCGTGAACTCACTGTCGCAGGACGGCTTCACGACCGGCCGACTGACGGGCGTCAGCGTCGCTGAGGACGGTGTCGTCTTCGCTAGATTCACGAACGGTCAGTCACAGGAACTGGGCAAGCTCGCGCTGGCGAACTTCGTAAACCCGCAGGGCCTGCAGCAGATCGGCGACACGACCTGGGGCGAAGCCTTCCAGTCCGGTGACGCACTGCTGGGCGAAGCGGCAACGGCCTCGTTCGGCAACATCCAGTCCGGTGCGCTCGAGGCGTCGAACGTCGACCTGACGGCTGAGCTCGTATCGATGATTACCGCCCAGCGTAACTTCCAGGCGAATGCCCAGATGATCTCCACGTCCGACACCGTGACGCAGACGATCATCAACATTCGATAAGGCAAACGGTTTCGAGCTGAGGCAGTGACATGGATGAGATGATCTACATTGCGATGACCGGCGCGAAGCAGACAGAAGTCGCGCAGTCCATCAACAGCAACAATCTCGCCAACCTTTCCACGACGGGATTCCGCGCGGATCTGCACGCCTTCAGCTCCGTACCGGTCGAAGGACCGGGCGTCGACACGCGTGTCAACGCGGTCACCGATTCGTACGGCACCGACCTGTCTGCCGGTGCCATGCAGTCCACCGGTCGAGCGGAAGATGTCGCTATCACCGGCGAGGGTTATTTCGCCGTACAGGCGGCGGATGGCACCGAGGCCTATACGCGTCGCGGCGACTTCCGAATCGAACCCGGCGGCTTGCTGATGAATGGTGCAGGCCAGCTCGTCATTGGCGACGGCGGCCCGGTCGCCGTACCGCCGAACAGCAGCCTGTCGATCGGCAACGACGGCACGATCTCTGTGGTGCCGCTCGGACAGGGCGCGGAGACCGTCAGCATCGTGGATCGAATCAAGCTCGTTAAGCCCGACGAGAGCCAGCTAACGAAAGGCGCAGACGGGCTGCTGCGCCTGCCGGACGGCGAGGAAGCTGTTGCCGATGCGACCGTCAGCGTGCAGTCCGGAATACTCGAATCGAGCAACGTCAATGTTGCAAGGACGTTGGTCAACATGATCGAACTGGCGCGCCAGTACGAGATGCAGGTCAACGTGATCAAGTCCGCGGAAGAGAATGCGGATTCCGCGGCACAGATGATGCGTCTCGGATAACACCCGGGACACGGGAGATAGGAAATGACACAGGCTTTATGGATTGCGAAGACAGGGTTGGACGCGCAGCAAACGCGCATGGCGGTAGTGTCGAATAACCTGGCGAACGTCAATACGACCGGGTTCAAGCAGGGACGAGCGATGTTTGAGGACCTGCTTTACCAGAACGTCAGGCAACCGGGTGCTTCCAACACCCAGGATGCGACACTGCCTACCGGTGTGACCTTAGGCACCGGCGTGCGCGTGGTTTCTACCGAGAAGATGTTTACGCAGGGCTCGGTCGTCAATACTGGCAATGCCCTCGACGTCATGATCAACGGCCGCGGCTTCTTCGAAATCACGCGACCGGACGGCACAGCCGGATATACACGAGACGGTAGTTTCAAGCTCGACGCGCAAGGCCAGATGGTCACGTCCAGCGGCTACGCGCTGACGGACGGAATCACGATTCCGGCCGATGCGCAGAGCATTACGATCGGTGTCGACGGCACCGTGACGGTGACCCTGCCGGGCCAGGCGTCGCCTTCGCAGGTCGGCCAGATCCAGGTAACAACATTCCCGAATCCGGGCGGCCTGCAGCCGATCGGCGAGAACCTGTTCGTTGAGACGGCCTCGTCCGGGTCCCCAAGTGCTGGCACAGCCGGCGACTCTGGAAACGGTTCACTGCAACAGAGCGCACTCGAGGGTTCTAACGTCAACGTCGTGTCCGAGCTGGTCTCCATGATCGAAACGCAACGCGCCTACGAGATGAACTCGAAGGCGATCTCCACGACCGACCAGATGATGCAGTACGTCAACAACAACCTGTAACGAGAGCTGACATGAGACTCCTGCCGCGAATCCTCTTCCTTTTTATCGCCTCGACGCTGGGTGCGTGCATGTCGCGGCCGGCGATCCTCGGCGAGACTTACGATCCGCCGTACCCGGTCGAGCCCGCTTACGAGCCGCCGACATCGGGCAGCATCTACCGGTCCGGGACCGATGTTCGACTGTTCGAGGACCTGCGCGCAGGGCGCGTCGGCGACATCCTGACGGTGCGGCTCGTCGAACAGACGAACGCGAGCAAGAACTCGGCCACGTCGACCTCGAAGTCGACCGAGGCGACGCTCGCGAATCCGACCGTCTTCGGACAGGTTCTGACCAAAGACGGCCAGCCGCTGTTCGAGAGCAGCCTGAACGGCGAAAGCACGTTCGACGGCAGCGGCTCGAGCAGCCAGAGTAACAGCCTGGTCGGCGACATCACGGTCACCGTCGTCGAACGTCTGCCGAACGGGAACTTGAGAATCCGCGGCGAAAAATGGCTGACCTTGAACCAGGGACGCGAGTTCATCCGGCTGTCCGGGATTATCCGCGCGTTCGACATCAGTCCGGACAACTCCATCCAGTCGAACCGGATTGCCGATGCGCAGATCAGCTACAGCAGCAAGGGCGTGCTGGCGGCTGCAAACCGGCAGGGTCTGATTTCGCGCTTCTTTAACTCCGTCTTTCATCCTTACTAGGGGACACCGCGATGCTTCCTGCAACGATTCGAAAATTCGCCAGGACGGCGAGCGTCATTCTGCTCTTACCGCTGCTTGCTCAGCCGGTCATGGCCGAACGCGTCAAGGACCTCGCGAGTATCGCCGGCGTCCGTGAGAACCAGCTCGTGGGCTACGGTCTCGTCGTCGGCCTTAACGGCACGGGTGACCAGACCACGCAGACGCCGTTTACGGTGCAAAGCATCATCAACATGCTGACGCAGTTTGGCGTGACGATCCCCGCAGGCGTCAGCTTGCAGCTGAAGAACGTCGCCGGCGTCACCGTCCACGCCGAATTGCCGGCCTTCTCGAAGCCCGGCCAGAAAATCGACGTCACCGTCGCTTCGATCGGTAATGCCAAGAGCCTGAGGGGCGGCAGCCTGCTGATGGCGCCGCTGCGCGGTGCCGACGGCAACGTCTACGCCGTTGCCCAGGGCAATCTCGTCGTGGGCGGTTTCGGCGCATCGGGCAATGACGGCTCCAGCGTGACCGTCAACATACCCAGCGCCGGGCGGATCCCCAACGGTGCGACCGTCGAGCGTTCGGTGTCCAGCGACTTTTACACACGCGATTCGATCATCCTGAACCTGCACGTGCCGGACTTCACGACGGCGAATCGCATGGCCAAACAGATCAATGACACGATGGGCCCGGACACGGCGCAGGCCATGGATGCGGTTTCGATCAGCGTCCGCCCGCCGTTGCAGGCCAAACACCGCACGTCGTTCGTGTCGATGCTCGAGAACCTCGAGATCGAGCCCGGCGAGGTCGCCGCCAAGGTCATCGTGAACTCACGCACCGGAACGGTGGTTATCGGCTCCAACGTGACCGTGACACCGGCCGCCGTATCGCACGGCTCGCTCGTCGTTACGATCAGCGAACGGCCGTTCGCCAGCCAGCCGCAGGCGCCCTTCAGCGATGCCGGGGAAACCGTCGTCCTCCCGGACTCGCAGGTCGAGATTACCCAGGAGGATGGCAGCATGTTCCTGTTCGAGCCTGGAACGTCACTCAACGAAATCGTGCAGGCGGTTAACCGCGTCGGTGCCGCGCCGGGCGACCTGGTCGCAATCCTGGAGGCGCTGAAGCAGGCCGGGGCGCTGCGAGCTGAGCTCGTCGTGATCTAGCGAAGCTTATCCATGACAGTCTCGGCCACAGATTTCAACCAGTTCACGGAGATGCGCGCGGCAGCAGAGCGCAAGGATCCGGCCGTGATCAACGAGGTTGCGAATCAATTCGAGGCGCTGTTCCTGCAGATGATGCTCAAAAACATGCGGGCTGCGTCATTCGGCGATCCGCTGATGGGCGACAGCAAGCAGCATGAACTCTACCAGGACATGATGGACAAGCAGCTGTCGCTCGAGATGGCAAACGGGAAGGGTGTAGGCCTCGCTGAAAAGATCGTGGAGCAGCTGGGTGGGACGCCGGTGAAGCACGTGCCGGAGCCGCTGGCGATTTATCGCCCGATCGAGAGAGTATCTGAGGTTGGTTTAGCAGACACTCCACTGAAGACGGCCGCACAGACCGGCACTGTTGAATCGGGGCCGGCTCTCGCCACTGCCAGGACAGCAGGGCCAACGTCGGACAAGCAGAAGACTGAGTGGAACGACCCCGTCACCTTCGCCAAGGCTGTCTGGCCACATGTGAAGAACGCCGCGAACAGGCTCAACGTATCGCCGGTTGGCGTTCTCGCGCAGGCGGCACTGGAGACAGGTTGGGGCGCCAAGGTCATGCCCGGCAACAACGGCGCAAGCAGCCTGAACCTGTTCGGCATCAAGGCAGCCAACGGCTGGCAGGGTGACAGCGTGGCCAGGAAGACCGTCGAATTCGACGGCGACGTCGCGCGGCAAGAGGTCGCGCGCTTTCGCGCCTACCCGGACGTGGCGGCGACTTTTTCTGATTACGCGTCCTTTCTCGGCGATAACCCGAGGTATGAATCGGTAAAGAACACCGGTGGCAACATCGCGGCCTTCGCGAAGGCTCTCGCGGACAGCGGATACGCCACCGACCCGCGCTACGCGCAAAAGATACAGGACATTTTCAGTGGGCCGACGATGAAACGTGTGCTCGAGTCACTTGGTGACGCGGGCTACTGAGTCGGCATGAGGAGTTAATGACGTGGGCATTCTAAATATCAGCATGACGGGACTGGCCGCTTTCCAGCGGGCGCTGGATGTGACCAGTCACAACATCGCGAATGCCAATACCGAGGGCTACAGCCGGCAGATCACGACGCTGGCCTCGCGCATCGGTGCGACGGCCGGCGACGGTACGGTCGGTGCCGGTGTCCGGGTTTCGCAGATCAAGCGGTCTTACGACGGACTCGTCGTACGCCAGCTTCAGGGCGCGACAACCGGAGTCGGCAGGCTGGAAATCCTCGACGAGATGACCAATCGCGTGAATTCACTGCTGGCGGACCCGGACACCGGGCTCAACTCGTCCCTGCAGACTTTCTTCGGGTCGGTGCAGGACCTGACCAATGATCCGTCGTCCGTGCCAACACGCCAGGCGATGATCGGCCAGGCCGATGGTCTCGCAGGCCGCTTCCGCGCCGTCGACAACCAGCTGTCGTCGTTGAACAGCGAGGTCAATGAGCGAGTGCGCCAGGCCGTTGCCGAGATCAACGGGCTGGCGCAGTCGATCTCAGACGTGAATACCAAGATCGCTACTGCGGGACCTGACAGTGACCCGAACGACCTGCTGGACCTTAGAGACAGGCTGGTTCTCGACCTGTCGAGGCTCGTTGCCGTACAGACCGTAGCCCAGGACGATGGCACATTGAATGTGTTTGTCGGCAGCGGCCAGGGCCTGATCATCGGTACGGAACCGCAGCAGCTGCTCGTCATCGGCAATGAGTTCGATTCGACCGAGGCGCGTATCGCGTTTGCCAGTGACACGCTGTTGACGCCACTGGAGAACACGCTCAGCGGTGGCACGCTGGGTGGGTTGATGGAGTTTCGGGATCGCGTCCTGTCGCCTGCGCGCGAGTCACTCGGGCAGACTGCCATCGCGTTCGCGCAGGCGTTCAACACGCAGCACCAGTCCGGCATGGACCTTCGCGGGGCACTGGGCGGAGACTTCTTCAGCATCAATCCGCCGACAATCCTGCCGTCGAGCGCAAACACCGGACTGGGTACCGCGACAGCGACCGTGATCGACCTCGGTGCACTGACCGGACAGGATTACGTGCTGACCTTCGACGGCGCGAACTACAATGTAATCGATCCGATCGACAACACGTCAGTACCGTTTACCGGTTTGGGCACGCCGGCTGATCCATTCGTCTTCGGCGGCATGTCGGTGGAAGTCGGCGGCGCGCCTGCAGCGGGCGATCGTATCCTGATTCGCTCCTCGCGCGGCACCGCCGCGACGATGCAGAACCTGATGACCGATCCCCAGTCCGTTGCGATAGCCGCCGCGACTCGCTCCCGCATGGACCTGAACAATCTCGGTAACGCGACGTTGTCGCCTGCCGTGACGGTCGACCCGGCCGATCCGAACCTGCTGAATACCGCGACGATCGAGTTTCTCGACGCGTCGACCTACAGCATCAACGGCGCCGGCAGTTTCGCCTACACGTCGGGCGATCCGATCGTTATCAACGGATCACAGGTCACGATAACCGGTACACCGGATGCGGGCGACCGATTCGTTATCGAAGCGAACTTCGGTTCCACCGGTGACAACGCCAACGGACTGCTGCTCGGTGACGTGCAATCCGTCGACATTCTCGATGGTGGCATCGTCAGCATCAACGAGAACTACGGACGACTCGTGTCTGAGATAGGCAGCACGACGAACCAGGTCATCGCCGGCCTCGACGCCTCACTCGCGGTGCAGAGAAATGCCGAAGCAGAGGTGCTGTCGGTATCGGGGGTGAACCTGGACGAGGAGGCGGCGCGATTGGTGCAATTGCAACAGGCCTACCAGGCATCCGCCCAGGTAATCAGCATCGCCGCGACGCTTTTTGACACCGTACTCGGGATGACAAGACGATGAGCCAGCGCATTTCGACACTTAGCTCACTGAATTCATCGATCAGCCTGATGCAAAGGCTGCAGTCGTCCATTGATCTCACCGGTCGGCAGATCGCGAGCGGCCGGAGGATCCTGACGCCGGCCGACGACCCGATCTCATCGGCGCGTGCGATCGAGTTGCGCGAGTCCCTGGCGCGAACCCAGCAGTTCGACAGGAACTCCGCTGTCGTAACGAGTCGCTTGAGCCAGGAAGAGACGGCGCTGGCGGCAACGAACGACATCCTGCAGAGGATTCGCGAGCTGGCATTGCAGGCCAACAACGCGACGGTCGGCAATGAGGCTCGCGGACAAATCGGTGTAGAGGTCCGCGCACAGCTCAAACAGCTCATCAATCTCGCCAATCAAAAAGATGGCAATGGCGCCTACATGTTTGCCGGTACCCGTGAGAACGTGCAACCCGTGATCCAGAACGGCAGCTCCTTCTCCTACAACGGTGACGACGGTCGTCGTCTGATCCAGATCGGTGAGGGCCGCACGGTTCCCGATGGAGACCCGGGCGCCGAGATCTTTTTCCGCATCAGGAACGGGAACGGCACCTTCGCGGCAAGTCCCGCGGCGGGCAATACCGGCACGGGCGTCGTTGGGAACGGCAGTGTGTTCGACCCGTCGCAGTATGACAGGGACACCTACACGGTAACCTTCACCGCGGCGGATACCTACGAGGTTCGGGACTCGTCAGCGGCCCTGGTCGCCACATCGACGTTTGCACCGGGTGACACGATCGCATTCCGCGGTATCGAATTCACGCTGAATGGCGCACCGAACGTAGGCGACGCATTCGACGTAGAGCCTAGCCGCTTCCGGGACGTGTTCTCGATGGTTAGCGATCTTGCCGATGCAATCGAGACAGCCGTCTTCGACGATATCAGCCAGGCCAGTCTCAACAACGGCATCAATCGCGGGCTCGAGGACCTTGACCAGGCAATCGGATCGGTCCTGAGCGCAAGAACCGACGTTGGATCGAGGCTATCCATTATCGAGGATCAGGAAAATACGAACAGCGCGAATGCGATCACGTTCCAGGAGACGCTGGCGCGTATCGAGGACCTCGACTATGCCGAGGCGCTGTCCCGACTCAGCCAGCAGACCACAATCCTGGAAGCCGCACAGAAATCTTTCGTTCGCACCCAGGGATTGTCGTTATTCAACTTCATCTAATCGAAATGGCGTTAGCTGCGCATTGCTCATTGCCTGGCAGGCGGGCGACGCAGGCGAGACACGCGCCATTCGAGTTGCCAGTCTTTTCTTGATGGATGTCACAGTTTCGGAAACTGCGGCTAAAGAAATCGATCAAGCTGCCGGGCCCCGTTTGTATTTTTTCGAATTTAATTTACGTATTCACTTAAGGTTTCTTTTCAGCGTCCGATAACTCCTCCGTACGGCGAATAGGATTTCACCTTTTCGCACGTGTACAGGATTCCGGCAGGCTTATGCAGTCGGTTTAATTCGTAACTTAAGGAGTTATAACGATGGCACTGACGATCAATACAAACGTCGCGTCTATTAATGCGCAACGTAACTTGACGCAGTCGCAGAGCTTGCTCAACCAGTCGCTCCAGAGACTGTCGACCGGCCTGCGAATCAATAGCGCGAAGGATGACGCCGCTGGCTTGGCGATTTCCGAGCGTTTTACCACACAGATCCGTGGTCTTAACCAGGCTGCTCGTAACGCAAACGACGGTATCTCCCTGGCGCAGACGTCTGAGAGTGCACTGGCTGAGGTTGGCAACAACCTGCAGCGTATTCGTGAGCTGGCGATTCAGTCTGCTAACGCGTCGAACTCGGCTTCTGACCGTGCGGCTCTGCAGAACGAAGTTTCGCAGCGTCTGGCTGAAATCGATCGAATCGCTTCTCAGACCTCGTTCAACGGCCTGAAGACGCTGGACGGCTCATTCGGTTCAGCCAACTTCCAGGTTGGCGCGAACGTCGGTGAGACGATCGGCGTTACGCTGTCCCAGGGTGTTCGTACGAACCAGTTGGGCCAGATCGCGAGCGAAAGCAACACGGTAACGACGACGGCTATCGCCGACAACGAAGTCACGATCCGTGTTGGTAGCGGTCAGCAGGTCTCGATCGGTGCATCCGTTTCCGGAAGCGCGAAGGACAAGGCTGCTGCGATCAACGCCGCTTCCGTTCCGGGCCTGACCGCAACGGCTACGACCGAAGTAACGGGTTCGATTGCCGCTGTAACAGGCGGTGACGGTACCGATGCTGACGATGATTACCTGCTGCAGATCAACGGCACGACGGTTGTCAGCCAACGCCTCAGCGCAACACTGACAACGGCCGATATCGTCAGCGCGATCAACGCGCAGTCGGATAACACCGGTGTAACCGCGGGTATCGTCGGCACCGACCTGACGCTGACCGACATCGATGGCGACACCATCGACGTCGACCAGACGTTGGGTGCAGACCTGTCGGGCGGCCTCGATGCGACGGACTTCAACACCGCTGGCGAACTGTCTGGTTCGCTGACGCTGTCTGCGTCCGAGAACATCAACATCACCGGCGGCACGAACATCGGCTTTGGCACGCAGGTAGCGGTCGATACAACGACGCTGTCTACCGGTACGATCGCTACGGTTGCCGGTGCTAACGACGTCATCAACCGCGTCGACGCGGCACTGACCACGGTCAGCACGCTGCGCAGCGAGTTCGGTGCACTGCAGTCACGTTTCGAGTCAACCATCACGAACCTGGAAACGGTAAGTGAGTCGCTGACAGCATCACGTGGCCGTATTCGTGATGCCGACTTCGCGGCTGAAACGGCTTCACTGACCAAGGCGCAGATCCTGCAGCAGGCTGGCGTTGCCATCCTTGCGCAGGCTAACTCTCAGCCGCAGCTGGCTCTGAGTCTGCTCCAGTAAGAGTACGACCTTTAGCAGTACCCCCAGGGGGGACGGTAGGGACACCGTCCCCCTCGGGATTTAAGGAGGGCGCAAATGTCGGATAGCGACATTAAATCAGTCTCCGCCTCGACCGGACAGTATCCGGCGTTAACTGCTGCCAACAAGCCACAAAGCGGCAGCAAATCGCCTGAGGACGGCAATTCCGTGCCGGTTGAAAGGGCTCCCAAGCCCGATCTGCAAGCACTTGCGGAAAAGCTGAATGTTGCGAGCCTCAGTGTGGGGCGCGACCTGCGCTTTGAAGTGGACCTGAACAGCCGCAGGGCAGTTATCCAGGTGTTGGACAGCGAAACCGGCGAAGTCATCCGTCAGATACCCCCTGAAAAGGCGGAGTTTTATCTGACTGAGGCTGGCGCGATGTCGCTGAGGTTGCTGGACGCAAGCGTTTAGAACTTCTTTCCCGTCATCGACGCCTCTTGGCATGTTTCTTGTAAACATTTGAAGGCAGACGACGACCGCTTAAGGGAACGGGTAGACACGATGGCTAGCATTGTCTCATCAGGTATAGGTTCAGGCCTCGATATCACGGGAATCGTGCAGCAGTTGGTTGCTGCGGAGGGCGCACCGGTGGAATCTCGGCTGGCGAGAAAGGAAGCGACTGCACAGGCGAAGCTATCTGCCTTCGGTAGCATCAAGTCTGCGCTGTCTGATTTCCAGTCGAAGTCGGAAGCCATCAAGGACCTCGACAAGATACTGGTCCGCAGCGCTTCCAGCAGCGATCCCGAAATTTTCCTGGCCACCGCATCGACCGAGGCACAGCCCGCCAGCTACTCGCTGGAGGTCGTGCAGCTGGCGCGGGTCCAGAAATTGTCCTCCGGTGCGTTCGCCGATGCCAACACGGCGGTCGGTACCGGTACGCTGACCATCGAATACGACGGTTCGACGGTGAATCTCGACATAACGGTCGGCAATGAGTCGCTGGACGCAATCCGCGACGCGATCAACACATCATCGAACAACCCCGGCGTGTCGGCATCCATCGTTAACGCCGAGACCGGCAGCTACCTGATCCTGACCGGTGATGCGACTGGAGATTCGAAGACCATCAAAGTCACGCAGAGTGGCGGCGACGGCGGCCTGGCCGCGCTTGAATACGACCCTGGCAGCGGCCTCAATTCTCTGACCGAATCGCAGGCCGCGCAGGATGCGTTGATTCGTATCGACGGCCTCGACGTCCGGAGCGAGACCAACTCGTTTAGCGACGCGGTCGAAGGCGTAACCATCGATGTCGTTCGCAGCACGGAAGGCGGGGTCGAGACTCTAACGGTCAACAACGACAAAGACGCGACGTCGGCTGCGATTAACGATTTTGTCGACAGCTACAACTCGCTGATCGATACCTACCAGTCGCTGACCAGCTACGACCAGGAAAGCAACATCGCCGGGGCGCTGATCGGTGATTCCACGCTTCGCGGCATCGTCACCGAGGTACGCAGGCAGATGAGCCAGGCGGTCACCGGCGCGACGGGATCGTACAGCCTGCTCGTCGACATCGGCGTCGAACTGCAGGTCGATGGCAAGCTGGAGGTCGACAGCGAAAAACTGACAGAGGCATTGGACAACGACTTCTTCCAGGTCGGCCAGCTGTTCTCGGCCTCCGACGGTTTCGCCGTTCGGGCCTTTGATACGGCGAAGAGCTTCCTCGACTCCGACGGCATTCTCGAGGCACGCACGAATGGCCTGAACAGCACGATCGAGGACATCGAAGAGCAGCGAGAGTCCTTGAATGACCGGCTCGGGTCACTCGAAGCTCGACTGCTACGACAGTACAACGCGCTCGACGGGCTGTTGTCCGAACTGAACAACACGAGCAATTTCTTAAATTCACAGTTGCAGAATCTCCCGGGCTTCACGAAGCCGGGCGATCGCTAAGGACCGCCAACAATGAGCAGTGGACTCGGCAAAAGCGCCGTTCAGCAATACAAACAACTTGATGTCTCGACGACTGTCGAATCGGCTTCGCCTCATCGCCTGATCCAGATGCTGATGGAACGCGCGCTGCAGAGTATCGGTCTCGCGCAGAACATGATGGAGACCGAGGAAATAGCGGCGAAGGGTGCACACATTGGCAACGCTATCGATATCGTCAATGGGCTGCAGGCCAGTCTGAATCATAAGCATGACGCCAAGATGGCCGCGAATTTCGATGAGCTTTATGGCTACATGACTCGTCGACTGCTCGAAGCCAACCTGCAGAACGACAAGTCGATACTCGAAGAGGTCGAGAACCTGCTTCGGGAACTCAAGGACGCCTGGGACGCCATCGCCGGCGACCCTTTGGCCTCGGTTGGTCTGGACGAGCGCGAGGAGCCTGCATGAGCGACAAACTTCCCGACTCAATCGAGGACCAGCTCGAGGGTCAGTCCCTCGACATCGCGCTGCGCATGGAGCGTTGTGCCGAACTCGGGCAGTGGACAGACGTACACCGACTGTCTGTCGAACTCCGAGACTCGGTACAGGCGGTACCGGAAGAGGCAAGGCGTGACGTTGTCCTGAGCCTGCAGAAGAGTAACTCACTGGTGCATTCAACGGTTGTCGACGCCAAAAAGACCATCGAAGACCAGTTGACTACACTGCGCACCGGCCGCGATGCTGCCAAAGCTTACAAGGCAAATGGCAACTCCTGACAGATAGTTCCGCCGTCGCAACAATGCGACATAATGCGGTATTTGTGATTCGAATCACATTGCCGGTGATTTGACGGTCGTAAGCTCCCTTCTCGAAAGCTCTAGACAATGAAGCGGGGCACGGGGAATGGGACAGACATCGCAAGCCAGGGTTATCGTTTTCGACTCGAATCGGGAGAGGGCAGTGGAGTTGTGCAACCGTCTCGAATACCTGGAATACGCTGCGGTCGCTTCGAATCCCAACCCAACGCTGGAAACACTCAAGAGCGACAATGGCATTGCCGTCGTGCTCGGCGATCTGAAACCGGGTGACGGGTTTCGAACCATTGCCGAGCAGATCCGCGACCAGCACCCCGACATTCCCTTTATCCGCCTGAACACGGGATCCACCGCTACCGGTCCCGATGCGAACTGGTCTCTGGACGTGCCGCTGCGCCGGTCGCAGCTGGATCGGTTGATGAGGCGGGCAGAGCGTTATCACGGTACCGAGCGCCGGCACAGGCTGACGGGCAGTTCAGCGTCGATTCGCCGCGTGCGTGCGTCGATCGACCAGGTCGCAGACTTTGACACGAACGTCCTCGTCACCGGCCCGTCGGGCACGGGTAAGGAACTGGTGGCACGAACCATTCACGATCTGTCTGAGCGAGCAGATCAGCCATTTGTACCCATCAACTGCGGCGCGATCCCGGCCGAGCTGCTGGAATCGGAGTTGTTCGGTCATGAGAAGGGCGCATTTACCGGCGCCGTCAATGACCGCACCGGTCGTTTCGAGCTCGCCGAGGGCGGTACGCTGTTCCTGGACGAAATCGGCGACATGTCACTCGACATGCAGGTCAAGCTGCTCCGCGTGTTACAGGAACGCAGCTTCGAGAAAGTCGGCAGCAACAAGACGCAGCGTTGCAACGTTCGAATCGTCGCCGCCACGCATCGGGATCTGCGCAAGATGGTCGAAGAAGGCGAGTTCCGCGAGGACCTCTTCTATCGCCTGAACGTCTACCCGATCGAGATGCCACCGCTGCTGAAGCGGGCATCCGACCTGCCGCAGCTGATCGGCGAGCTGTTCACGCGGTATTCCGGCACCGGCGAGGCCGAGCTGCGGGTCAGCCAGGAAGCTATGCAGGTCCTCGCTTCCTACCAGTGGCCAGGCAACGTCAGGGAGCTCGGTAATCTTGTCGAGCGCCTCGCGATTATCAAGCCAGAGGGTACGATCGAGGTTTCTGATCTCCCGCCGAAGTACCTGGCAGACGAGAATCGTGTCAGCGGCCAGCCGAACGTGGTCTCCGAGGCCATGCAGCTGACCTGCGACAACCTCAAGGAGCACCTGTCATCGGTCGAGCGCGAGCTGATCGGACAGGCGATGGCAGCGACCAATGGCGTCGTCGCCAAGGCCGCACGCCTCTTGAGCATGCGCCGTACGACGCTCGTCGAGAAACTCGGCAAGTACCAGCTGAACTGACTCTCGGGCCGGGAAGCGCCGGCCGACACCGATCAATAACCCCACCTGGCGCGCCGCGCTCGTCATCCATCCGTGGATGCCGGCTTCATGCGAGAACCTACAGCTGCACGGCCCGTTTCGCAGGCAGAGGCTCCTCCGTGATGCCGAAAACACCTGCAGAACGGCGCGGGATCCCGTCACCGGACGGAGTTTTGACGGATTCTTGACGGTTCCGGAAATTGTAAATCATTGAATATATTGAATATTTAATGTGGCACGTAATTTGCTTACTCATAGGCAGGAAAGCACGTTACGGAGACAAACGTGGTAGCAACATCGATCGATCGCGAGCAATTGAAGGTAGCTTTCGATGCGTTTAATCATCAGTCGGGGCTGCTGGAGCAGTCCTACCGCGACCTGCAACTAAAGGTCGAGGCGCTGACGAGGGCGCTCAATAGCGAGCAGGCCGCCCGGGTTCGGCAGCTCGAGAAGAATGAGCAGATCAGTCACCGACTGGCAGAGCTGCTGGAGTCGCTGCCGGGCGGGATCGTCGTCATTGACGGCGAGGGCCGGATCATCCAGCACAACTCGGAGGCCGCGGAGCTGCTCGGCCAGCCGCTGCTCGACTGCGCCTGGGCTACGATCGTGCGGCGCGAAGTGCACGGCGGTGGTTCGGAGGACGGCAACATCCAGCTCAGAGACGGTCGCTGGCTGAGCCTGTCTCGACGCCGACTCCGCGATGAGCCCGGCGAAATCCTGCTGCTGGCAAACGTCACCGACAGTCGCCAGATGTCAGAGCTCAGGCAGCGTCGGGAGAGACTGACGTCGATCGGCAAAATGACCGCGGAGTTCGCGCACCAGGTCCGTACGCCGCTGGCATCGGCCATGTTGTATGCGGCGCAGCTGGACACGAAGACTGCCGGCCAGCAACGGATCGCGCAGAAGATCAGTGAACGCCTCAGTGATCTCGGACGCATGGTCGACGATATGCTTGCCTTTGCCGGCGGCCCGCGCGCGGCGTCCGACCAGGTCAACGTGGCCGCACTGATCGAGAGTACCAAAGCCTCCATCGAAGGCCAGCTGAAAGCCGGAACCGACCTGCATTGCCTGGTCGCAGACGAAGAGCTCTGCGTCGAGGGCAACGCTGACGCCTTGCGAGGCGCGTTGCTGAATCTCGTCAACAACGCCGACCAGGCCGGTTCACGCCGCATCATTATCGGTTCGCGCCGCGTTGCAGACGACGTCTGCCTAAGCGTCAGCGACAACGGCCCCGGCATTCCCGACGAACTCCTGCCGAGGGTGTTCGACGCCTTTTTCACGACGCGCCCGCAGGGTACCGGGCTTGGGCTCTCGGTTGTGCAGGCCGTGGCAGCTGCACACAACGGCAGCGCCACCGTGAGCTCGTCGAGTCTGGGCACCACCTTCACACTCAAACTGCCGGTGTCCGAATGACAAACCCGACCGTATTGATCGTCGAAGACGACGCGAACCTCCGCGAGGCCCTGTTCGATACCTTGTCCTCGGACGAGTTGGACGTCATGACCGCCGACAACGGCGAGTCAGCACTCGAGATCCTGAAGACTTCAGATGTTGGCCTCGTGGTCAGCGACGTTCAGATGAAGCCAATGGACGGCATCCGCTTGCTGGAAGAGATTCGCAGCACCTACCCGTCGCTGCCGGCCGTGTTGATGACCGCTTATGGCACGATCGAAAGCGCCGTCGATGTGATGCGTAACGGCGCTGCCGACTACCTCGTCAAGCCGTTCGAAGCTGACGAGCTGAAGTCGATGGTGGGCAGGTACCTGAAGGCGAGTGCTTCGGATGACTCACCTATCGCCGAAGATCCGGCGAGCGTAAGGCTGTTCGCGCTGGCCGAGCGCGTGGCGTCCACGGACGCAACAGTCACAATCAGTGGCGAGAGCGGCTGTGGTAAGGAAGTCGTTGCAAGGTTCATTCATGACCGCAGCCCCCGTGCGAACGAGAACTTCGTCGCGATCAACTGCGCGGCCATCCCTGAGAATATGCTCGAGGCCGTGCTGTTCGGTTACGAGAAGGGCGCATTTACCGGCGCCGCGGCGGCACACCCGGGCAAGTTCGAACAAGCAAACAACGGCACCTTGCTGCTCGACGAAATCTCCGAAATGGACATGGCGCTGCAGGCGAAGCTGCTTCGGGTCATACAGGAGAAAGAGGTCGAGCGGCTGGGTGGGCGAAAGCTCATTCCGCTCAATGTGCGCGTCATCGCGACGACGAACCGTGATCTCCGCCGCCACGTGTCCGAGGGTCGGTTCCGCGAGGATCTCTTCTATCGCTTGAACGTATTCCCGGTACAGATTCCTCCGCTCAGAGAACGGACTGACGACATCCTGCCGCTTTCAGAGATGTTCCTCTCACGCTATTCCCAGGATCCGGCGACGAGCATCTCATTCGACGAGTCCGCGAGGCGTGCGCTGCTGGCGCATCCATGGCCCGGCAACGTTCGCGAACTCGAAAACCTTGTCCAGCGAACGCTGATCCTGCTGTCCCGCTCGACGATCGGGGTCGACGACCTGGCCTTCGAGTCAGCGCCGGCCAGCGAAGCTCCAACGCCTGCTGACGACGACCTGCAGGCGGGGTTAAGGCACCGTGAATTCCAACTGATCATCGACGCAATGACGGCACAGCAGGGCAAGCGTGGCGCCGTTGCTCGAGCCCTCGGCATCAGCCCGAGAACCCTACGTTACAAGCTCGCAAGAATGCGAGAGGCAGGCATCGCCATCCCGGGTGAGGGTGCGGCGATTACAGGAGTACCGCAATGAATGAAATCAGCCCCGACCAGCTATTGAGTCAGATACGCAGCATGAGCCGCCAGCTGCAAATGCCGCAGGCGCCGACGCAGAGCGCGGCGCCGTCCGGCCCCGAATTCGGCGAGCTGCTGAAAGGCACGCTGGACGCTGTCAACGACGCGCAGAAGACATCACGAGAGTTGAAGATTGGCTTCGAGCAGGGGACGACTGACAAGAGTCTCGCCGAAGTCATGATCGCTTCGGAAAAAGCCAACCTGTCTTTCAGGGCGGTGACCGAGGTTCGCAACAAACTGGTCACAGCGTACCAGGACATCATGAACATGCCGGTGTAAGCAAAAAGGACGACTAACTCATCATGGATAATGCACAAGTAATCGATTCAACCGCCGTTCCTGTCTCGAACATGGCCCTCGGCAACGTCCTGGGTATCCCGGCTGTTCGACAGATCATGCTATTGGTCGGTGTGGCCGGCGCGGTTGCCGCGGGCCTCGCGGTCTTCCTCTGGTCGCAAACGCCGAGCTTCATCTCGATCTACGACGGTGGTGACAGCGCGGAGGCTGCCGAGATCGCCAGCGCGCTTCGTACCGCCAACATCGAACACAAGATCAATTCCGTCGACGGCAGCGTGCTGGTCGATGAGGGACGCCTGTTCGAGGCCCGCATGCAGCTCGGTTCGCAGGGCATCCTGACGGACGGGGGCCTGAGCAGCATGGACGAAGGCGCGTTCGGCCGCAGCGCCGAGGTTGAGCGGAGCATGCTCAACCAGAACCTCGAAGCGGAACTGGCGCGCACGATCAGTAACCTGGGCGCCGTTCGAGAGGCTCGCGTACATCTCGCGCTGCCCAACAAGACGTCGTTTATCAGGGACAGGCAGCGCGCCACGGCATCGGTCGTACTCAAGACCCAGAGTGGCCGCATGCTGGACCCGGAGCAGGCCGCGGCGATCTCGCAACTGGTCGCGACGGCGGTCCCGAACCTGTCACAGTCCGATGTCACGATCATGGACCAGCACGGTCGCATGCTGGCATCCGGCAACAAGCTCGGCAACGAGGCACTGGCTGCCAGTCAGCTGAAGTATCGCCAGAGTGTCGAGGAGGACCTGCGGACCAAGGTCGAGGAACTGCTGACTCCCTACGTCGGCATCGGCAAGGTGCGTGCCCGGGTATCGGCCGACATCGATTTCAGCCACCGCGAGGTCGCCAGCGAAGAATACGATGGCGCCAACGCCGCCGTCGTCAGCCGGCAGATCAGCGAGACCAATGTTTCCGGCGGCAGCGCGACGCCGGGCGGCGTACCCGGCGCGTTGACGAACCAGCCGCCGGAGGCGGGTGGCGTGACGCCCACAGAGGCCGAGAACGTCGCAGCGCAGAACAACTCCCGCAACAGCACGGAAAACCTGATGGTGCCGAAGACGCTGCGCTACGAGAAGCCGCAGCCCGCGACGATTACGAGGCTGTCCGTCTCGGTGCTCGTCGACAGCACGGAGGAACAGGGCGCTGAAGGCGCAGGCCTGACCCAGGCCGACATCGACGAAATCACCGAGATCACGCAGGGCGTGATCGGATTCGACGCAGCACGCGGTGACGTCATTGTTGTCAAGAACGTGCCGTTTCGCGACAGGCTAGAGATAGAGCCGGTCGAGGCGCCGGCCATCTGGGAAAAGCCGATCGTTCGTGACATTGCCAAGCAGGTCCTCGGCGCCGCCGTCGTGCTCGCGATCGTCTTCGGCATCGTTCGTCCGATGCTCAACAACGTCGTGTCATCGCACGCCGAGGGCCAGCGCGCCGCGGTCGCGCTGGCGGCAGGTGGCGGTGTGCCGGCCGTGGCCGGCGGCCAGGCCGCGCTCGCAGCGCCGAATTTCGACGACAAGGTGACCGCCGCGAGAAATATCAGTGGTCACGATCCTGCGCGCGTCGCGCAGGTCGTCAAACAATGGGTAGAGGACAATGGCTGAAGCCGAAGAGGAAATGAGCGGCACTGAAAAAGCCGCGCTACTGCTGATGACTCTGGGTGAGGACGAGGCGTCTGAGATCCTGAAGTTCATGGGCGCCGACGAGGTGCAGGCCGTGGGTACGGCCATGGCGAACCTCAAGGCCGTCAGCAAGAACGACGCAAACTGGATGCTCGACAGTTTCATCACCGAGGTCGAGGACCAGACGTCACTGGGCGTCAACACCGAATCCAAGATGCGAAAGCTGCTCGGCAACGCGCTCGGCGAGTCCAAGGCCAACGCATTCGTCGACAGGATGATGACCGGCCGCAGCGCGCAGGGTCTCGATTCACTGCGCTGGATGAGCGCCCGTGAGGTGGCCGACATCATCCAGGACGAGCACCCGCAGATTGTCGCAATCGTGCTCGCCTACCTCGACCCGACGATCGCTGCCGAAGTCGTGCAGATGCTGCCGAACGAACTGCAGACCGACATGATTATCCGCGTCGCTAACTTAAGCGACGTGCAGCAGTCTGCGCTGGCGGAGATCGAGGCGCTGATCGCGGCAAAATCCTCCAACACGTCCGGCGGAGAGACGTTCAAGGTCGGCGGCGACAAGTGTGCCGCCGATATCGTCAATGCGATCCAGAGCGAACGCGGCGATACGATCATGGACGAGATCAAGGAACGCGATGCCGATCTCGGTGAGCGCATCGAGGAGATGATGTTCGTCTTCGAGACGCTTCTGAGCGTCGACGACAAGGGCATCCAGTCACTGCTCCGCGAGATCTCCAACGACCTCCTGGTCGTCGCGCTGAAGGGCTGCGACCCGGCCGTCGGCGAAAAGATCCTGGGCAACATGTCCAAGCGCGCGGCAACGCTCTTGAAGGAGGACATGGAGGCTAAGGGGCCGATCAAGCTCAGCGATGTCGAAACCGCGCAGAAGGAAATCCTGGAAGTTGCCAGGCGCCTGGCCGAGAGCGGCGAGATCAACCTGGGACTCGACGGGGAAGTCTATGTCTGAGGAATCCGGCGCCGTTCGCTGGGATGTTCCCGCCATCGACGGGGGTGACGGCAACGGATACATGACGGCGGGCCGGCTCGAGGCCTTGCAGCAGGAAGCCTACGAGGAGGCGTGGAAGAAGGGTCTCGCCGACGGCGAGGCGGCCGGCAGTGAGGTGGTCCGTGAACGATGTGAGCGCCTCGACGGCTTGCTGGACTCGTTGTCGCAACCGTTCGAGACGCTGGATGACGAAGTTGAGCACCAGATTGTCGACCTGGCGATGCTCGTCGCTCGCCAGTTGTTCCGCCGCGAAATTCGTACGGACCCCTCCCACGTGATTGGCGTCGTTCGCGATGCGTTGAAGATACTGCCCGCCGCGAGCAGGCAGGTCGAGATTCACCTGCACCCCGACGATGCGACGCTGGTCAGGGAGACGCTTGCCGTGTCCGACCGGCAGCCTAGCTGGAAGATCGTTGAAGACGCATTGCTGTCACGCGGTGGCTGCCACGTCACGACCGAAAATTCGCAGATTGATGCGACAGCGGAATCGCGTCTGAACGCGCTGATCACGTCGATCGCCGGGGACGAGAGAAAAACATGACCGACAAACCCTTACCCGGACCCGACAAGGACCGCAGCCGCCAGGCCGTGGCGCGCCTGGACCGCTACATGGCCCGGGCAAAAGAGCAGAGCACCGACCTGATCGTTGAAGGTGTCCTGCGCCGTACCGTGGGACTCGCGATGGAAGCCGAGGGCTGCCACGCGGCGCTCGGCGGTCGTTGCGACGTTGTCGCCGATGACGGCCGGCGTGTAGAGACCGAGGTCGTCGGCTTTGCCGGTGAGCGTTTGTACCTGATGCCGGTCGGCGACATGCGCGGCGTGGTTCCGAACGCGAGGGTGATACCGGTGTCCGGCACGCCCGAGGTGCTCGTCAGCGACGAGCTCCTGGGTCGTGTCCTCGATGGCAGGGGCAAGCCCCTGGACGGCGGCCCGCCTATCGTTGACGGGCATCGCGTGTCCTTGTTCGGCGCGCCGATCAATCCGCTCGACCGGCAGCCAATCAGGGAATCGCTCGACGTCGGCGTCCGCTCGATCAACTCGCTGTTGTCGATCGGACGCGGCCAGCGTATGGGCCTGTTCGCCGGCAGTGGCGTGGGCAAGAGCATGTTGCTCAGCATGATGACCCGCAACACCGAGGCCGACGTCGTCGTTGTCGGGCTGGTCGGCGAACGCGGTCGCGAAGTGAAGGAGTTCATCGAGGACTCGCTGGGGACCGAGGGCATGCAGCGCTCGGTCGTCGTCGCAACGCCTGCTGACGATACGCCGCTAATGCGCATGCATGGCGCCTGGATGACGGCGGCCATTGCAGAACATTTCCGCGACCAGGGCAAGAATGTCCTGCTGCTGATGGATTCGCTGACGCGTTTCGCGCAGGCGCAGCGTGAGATCGCGCTGGCCATCGGCGAACCGCCGGCGACAAAGGGCTATCCGCCGTCGGTTTTCGCGAAACTGCCGCAGCTGGTCGAACGCGCGGGCAACGGCCTTGCCGGGCAGGGTTCGATTACCGCGGTCTACACTGTACTCGCCGAAGGTGACGACCAGAACGATCCTGTCGTCGACGCGGCGCGTGCCATCCTTGACGGACACATCGTGTTATCCAGGGACATGGCGGATGCCGGCATCTATCCCGCGATCGATATCGAATCGTCGATTAGTCGCGCCTTCAACAATATCGTCGATGTCGAACACCAGCAGCTCGTCTCCCGTTTCAGACACGTCTATTCGACGTATCAGCAGAACCGCGATCTTGTGGCTGTCGGTGCCTATCAGCCAGGCACGAACGCCGAACTTGACGAAGCGCTGAAGCTGTGGCCGGGCATTGTCGAGTTCCTGAGGCAGCACTACGCCAAGAAGGTTTCATTCGAAGAGAGCGTCCGGGAGTTGCGCGCGATATTCGATGAGCCCCAGGAATCCCCCCAACAAGCTACGGCACCGGTAGAGGTATAGCGTGCGCAAGCGTTCTGCCAAGTTCGAGAAGATCGTCAAGCTCGCTGCCTCGGAGGAGCGGCGCTACGCCGAGGCGACCGGCGCCTCGCAACAGCGTCTGAACGAACAGATCGACAGGCTCGGCGAGCTGTCGGCTTATCGGCACAACTACTCCCGCGACGCATCAAACTCCCGGATAACCAGCGCGGCACAGCTCAAGGATTACCAGTCGTTCCTGGACCGGCTCGACCAGGCTGTCGCGGCGCAGCAGCAGATCATCAACGACTGTGAGCTGATGCTCGAACGTCATCGACGGCACTGGATGTCCAAAAAGCACCGGCTGGAATCGCTGGAACGCGTCCGAGAGCGTTACCAGAGAGAGGAGCAACAGGTTGCGGACCGCCAGGCACAGCGTGTCGCGGATGATCGGCGCCCGATGGCGAAGCGCTTTGATCCCGAATAACGACGGCGCAGTCAGCTGGCACGCTTCTTGCTCTAACACTACTAACCCGATTAGTGACTTCACACATTTGAGACCAGGTTATGACCCCGACTTTCACGCTACCGTCAAACACCCCTGCAAACCCGCTTCAAGGCAGTGCCTCGAACCTGCTGCCCGGTGAGGCCACAGAGCCCGTCGCTGCTTTCTCGACGGAGATGAAGCTGTATCGCGAGCCAGCGGCAACGCCTCCCGAATCCGGTGAATGGATGCCGACCGACGGCACCGGCGAATGGGCGCTAAAGGGTTCGGAGGCCCTGACTGAGGGCGGCGAGATGCCGCCGTTTGACGGCAAGGAATTGCCGGTCGACTTGCGAGTTGTCATGGACGAGCTCCGCGGCCTCGTCGCGTCGGACGAGCTTCGGCCTGTGACAGCCGAGTTGCTGCCTGAAGACGTAGCTGCGGTCCCCGCAACGCCTGAGTCGGATATCGCGTTGAACACGGAACTGCCGATCTATCGCCCGGCAGAGTTGGACCTGCCGCCGGGCCTGGCGTTTGAGACCGAGATTTCGACACTGCCGCCAACCATCGTGCCGGTGAATTCACCGGAATTCTCACGGTCGATTGAGACGCCGTTGACGGCGATCGCTTCGCTGGCCGGCGCTGAGTCCGCTTCTGCGCTCGCACAAGCCGAACCGGCAACGGGTGTTCTGCAATCCGGTCCGGGTACCGATCGCCAGGCACTGATCGAACGCCTGTCGAGCCTTACCAAGGTCCCCGCAGAGAAGCTCGAGTCCTTCGCTGAGCAGCGAGATATCCGGACGGCAGACCTAAAGCGCATCACCGAGTTCCTGGTCGGCAAGCAACAGTCAGCGGAGCAGGCGGTCGCCGTCGCGACGCGGACAGATTCGCTGAGCGCGTCCGCGACGCCTGTACCGGCGCCGATGGCGCGTATTGACGGGCTCATCCTCGACGGCAAGGCACAGCGACTGCGTGCTGTCGGGGTAGGCCAGCCGCAGCCGGCGAGCGAGGCTCGTCTGAGCCCGACCGTCGTCGAGCTGGATGTCACCGTGCCGGACCTGCACAGGGCGAACCAGCCGCGTGCGGATGTCATAGCGTCGGAGGTGCTCAGGCAGGAGTCGTTGCTGAACCTCAAACCCTCGCCCGGTGGATTCCAGGTAGCGGCGCCTCAGCAGAATCCGGTCAATGTCTCGTCTACCCAGACCTACCAGCCGGTGGATGTCGCGAGTAAGCCTCTGCCGGGCAGTATCGATGTGCCGGTCAAGGAGGCCTCGTGGGGCGACCGGCTCAACGATCGCGTCGTCATGATGGCGAACAATCGCCTGCAGAATGTCGACCTGAGGCTGTCTCCGGCCGAAATGGGCCCTTTAAGAATCAAGGTCAGCGTTGAGGATGGCACAGCGAATGTCTCCTTCGTTGCGCAGCATGCCGTTACCCGGGACGCCATCGAACAGGCTCTGCCGCGGCTGAAGTCGCTGCTCGAGCAGAACGGCATCGATCTTGGCGATACGTCGGTGGACCAGCAGGGTCCTGACCAGGGCGCCGCCGACGGCGACGGATCCGAGCCGTCCCGACCGGAAGACATCCTGGAGGCGCGGGCATCGATCGGTCCGGGCGCCGAGCCCGAATTGACGTCGGATTCGCGTCAGGCCGTACGCCTGGGTCGCGGACTGCTCGACACGTTTGCGTAACGAGGCCGGGGCCTGTCACAGGCTCGCTCACGGGGCGGTGACGAAAAAATGACGGCCACCTGCCTACAGGCTGTCCTCACCCCCTCGGACGGCGGATTTCTGACACCTGCCAGGTCGTGGAAGAAATCTAGAAAAACCTTATAAGATATTGAAATAAATAATAAAAAATAGCTTATCCGCTTCTTGGCACGACGCTTGCATTACTCCCGTTGACACTATCTGGAGCTAATGATGGCTGAAGAAACTGGAACTCAGGAAGTCGCTGAAGAGGAAGAGAAAGGCGGCGGCATGATGAAGAAGCTGCTGCTTGCCGTGGCAGCGCTTGCACTCGTCGGCGTCGGCGCGTTTGTCGGACTCATGTTCATGGGCGGCGATGCCGAAGCGCCGCTGGACGAGGACGGCAATCCGATTGAAGCCGAGGCCGAAGAGCCAGCGTCGAAAGGCGATGGCCCCACCTTCTACACGAACCTCGCGCCCCCGCTGGTCGTCAACTTCAAGGATCGCCTCGGTGACCCGCACGTCATGCAGGTGACGCTTGAAGTCATGGCACGTGACCAGGCGACGATCAACGAGGTCCGGGAACACATTCCGATCATTCGTAACGCGCTGATCCTGCTCTACAGCGGCTACATCTATGAGGATGTGTCCACGCGAGAGGGCAAGGAAATGATGCTCGCCGACGGACTCGCAGAGATACAGCGGGTAATGACACAGCGCATCGGCAAGCCGGCGATCGAAGAGGTCTATTTCACAGGCCTGGTCATCCAGTAACGGTGACAAAGATGACGGATGACATCGAAAACGCGAACGAAGAAAACGCCAGCGAAGACGGCCCGGGCGAAGAAGGCGTGACGGATGCGCCGGAGTCGCCTGATGAGCCCGTACTGTCTGATGAAGAAAAAGGCGCGCTGCTCGAGGGTATCGAGAATGGCGAACTGGAAGTGCATTCGTCCAAGGGACCGGTCTACGCCGAAGTGAAGGACTTCGTTATCAGCCCGCGGGCGCACATCGTCACCAACAGCTTGCCGAGACTGGACCTCCTGAACGGCCAGCTGGCCATCATTCTCTCAAAGACGGTCGAGAAGCTACTCGGTATGAAGGTCAAGGTGCAGGCCGGCAACATCGAATTGATGGACTTCGGAACGCTGGTCGAGAATGAGCCGAAGGCGCTGCTGATCAACCGTTTCACCGCGGAACCGCTCGAAGGACCGGCGATGATCTGCTTCGAGGGCGGCGTCGTCACACAGCTGACCGAATGCTTCTACGGCGGCAAGGTCGCCAAAGCGACGCCGAGGGGCAACAACCCGTTTACGGCGGGCGAGAAGCGGGTCGTCAACAAGTTCTCTGATTCGATACTCGAGTCCATCGAAGAATCCTGGGCGGTGCTGTCACCCGTCAGTCCCAAGGCGACGGGTCTGTTTCTCAGCACGGATCTCATCGACGGCATCGACGCGTCGACCGACATCGTCAGTAGTACCTTCCACATGATCATCGACGAGGAAGACTGGGCATTTCGCGTGCTATGGCCGGAATCGACGATTCATCCGCTGCTGCCTGCGCTGAAGGACCAGAAGCGGGAGGCGGACGCGGCGAAGGACGCGAGCTGGCGATCGGCCATCAGCTCAGGTGTCACGGACTCGGTAATCAAGATCTCCTCGCAGGTCGGACAGACGTCGATGCTGCTTCGAGACGTCGCCGAGCTGTCTGCCGGCGACATCATCGATATCGAGAACCCACGCAGGACATTCATCTTTGCCAAAGACGTCCCCGTGCTCGAGGGGCTCTTCGGCGTTCACAACGGGCAGTACGCCATTGAAACCACGCGTTGGCTTGCGCCATCCGCGGACAACCAGTCGCAGTAACGATCAACAGGAAATCGAAACATGGAATCCGAATCGACAAACAACCCGGCCGAAGAAAACGCTGACGCGCCGCAGTACCAGCCAGACGAGCTTTCGGGCGCTGATGGCGGCAACAAGTCGGGCGCCGACGTCAATCTCGACCTGGTCCTCGACATTCCGGTCAACGTCGCGCTGCGCGTAGGCACGACCGATATCTCGATCCGCGATCTCGTATCGCTGGTCGAGGGCTCGGTCATCGCACTTGATCAGCTCTCGGGCGAGCCCATGGACGTACTGGTCAACGGGACGCTGATCGCACACGGAGAGATCGTCGTCGTCGACGATCGCTTCGGCGTTCGGCTGACGGATGTCGTGAGCCCTGCAGAACGCATCGAGAAGCTGAACTAGGACCTCTCGTGACACGCTTTCTGGCTATTACAACCGCGATTGTCGCCAACACGGCGCAATCGGCCGAGCCCGGCAAGATCGTCGGCGGCGCAGACGTCGCGACGATGATTCTCAGTACGCTGGTCGTGGTCGCAGCTATCGTCGCCCTTGGCTGGGTCTACTCACGCAGCAAGTTCGCCATCGCCGGCAACCGAGACGTGATCAATATCGTTTCCAGCCGTGCACTCGGTACGAAGGAACGACTGTTACTCATTGAGGTTGCGGACCAGCAACTGCTCGTGGGGATGACGGCGTCGCAGGTCCAGACCCTGCACGTATTCGATAAGCCGGTTGTCGATTCCAGCGCCGCCGACGCAGCCTCGTCGAGCTTCGCTGAGCGTCTTCGCTCCACAGTGCGGGAGGCCAGGCAGTGATCCGACCGGTGTGTGCAGTCTTGCTGCTGTTTGCTGCGACCGGCGTCAATGCCCAGACAGAGGCGCTTGCGCTCGCTGCCGAGGCGACGGGCGGCCAGTCTTATTCGCTGAGCATTCAGATTCTGGTGCTGATGACGCTGCTGACGTTGTTGCCAGCAGTGGTCCTGTCCATGAGCGCCTTCGTTCGAATCATCATCGTGCTGTCCATCCTCAGGCAGGCGCTGGGTACCGCACAGACGCCGCCGAACCAGGTTCTGCTCGGCATTGCGCTGTTCCTGACCTTCTTCGTTATGGCGCCGGTAATCAGCGAGATTCATACGACCGCGGCCAAACCCTACATCGACGGTGAACTGTCCGCTGACCAGGCGCTCGCAAACGGCATCAAGCCGCTGCGTGCCTTCATGCTGGACCAGACACGCGAAAGCGACCTGTACCTGTTTGCATCGATCGCGGGTCACACGGATCTCGCATCCGTCGACGAGGCGCCGATGTCGATCGTCATTCCGAGTTTCATGGTCAGCGAATTGAAGACGGCGTTTCAGATTGGCTTCCTCGTATTCATCCCGTTTCTCGTCGTCGACCTCGTCGTTTCGAGTGTCCTGATGTCCATGGGCATGATGATGCTGTCGCCGATGATCATCTCGCTGCCGTTCAAGATCATGCTGTTCGTCATGGTGGATGGCTGGGCCCTGTTGCTCGGCACGCTGGCGTCCAGCTTTTACCTATAGGGGCTTCAGATGACACCGGAAGTAGTCACAACGATTGGAGAACAGGCCCTGTGGGTCACGATTCTACTCGCCGCGCCGTTGCTGGGCTCGGCGCTGGCCGTCGGCCTCCTGATCGGCATGTTCCAGGCCGCTACCTCGATCAACGAGATGACGCTGAGCTTTATCCCGAAGCTGCTCGTCCTGGTCATTGCGTTGATTGTGGCCGGACCCTGGATGCTGAGCCTGATTATCAATTTTACACGTCAACTGATGGAGCAGATTCCGTCGCTGATCTCATGACGACATCAGAGAGGACACTGAAATGAACCCAAGCCATGGATATTCAAATCTCAATTCAGCCGTTGCTCGAGGGACTCGCGATTTACGTGTGGCCCTTCGTACGCATTGGCGCGTTTCTGATGGTGATGCCGCTGATCTCGGGCAGCTTTGTCCCGACCCGGGTGCGGATGCTCTTCGCGGTCGTTCTGACGATGGTGATAGCACCGATTATTCCCACACCGCGCACGTTGGACGTACTGAGTGTGGAGGGTCTGGTCACGGTAATTCAGGAGATCGGGATTGGCGTCATCATGGGATTCTTAGTTCAGCTTGTCTTCGACGCGATCGCGCTGGGCGGCCAGATCATCGGCATGGGCATGGGTCTTGGCTTCGCCATCTTCGTGGATCGGGCGAGGGGAGTGAATATCCCGGTGCTTGGTCAGCTGTTCCTGATGCTGGGCATGCTGATCTTCCTGTCGCTGGACGGTCATCTCGCTCTGATTCAGCTGCTCGTCATGAGTTTCACGAACTGGCCCATCGCCTCAAACGGGCTCGGGATGCCCGTGCTGACGGAGTTGCTGGCCTGGACGGCACAGCTGTTTGTCTTCGCACTGAAGATCGCCTTGCCGGCGATCACGGCAATCCTGGTCGTGAACCTGTCGTTTGGCGTCATGAGCCGGGCGGCGCCGACGCTGAACCTGTTCGCCGTCGGCTTCCCGGTAACCATGTTATTGGGCTTTCTGGTCATCTTCTTCAACATGGGCGTGCTGACCGAAAACGTGTCAGCGTTTCTGACGCAGTCACTGTCCGTGGTTTCGCAATTGCTTGAGCCCTGATCAAGTCGACGGACACGACGCATGGCTGACGAACCGCAAGAAGAACGTACCGAACAACCGACTCCCAAGCGTCTGGCGGATGCGAAGAAGAAGGGGGAGGTTCCTCGATCACGTGAACTGACGATGGCCGGCGTGACGCTCGCCGGTGCGGGCGCTTTGCTGGTCATGGCGGGACCGATCGGCGGCAACCTTGTGTCGACGTTCGGCGGCGGATTCTCGATCGAGCGCCAGAAGATCTTCGATGCGTCTTTCCTGCCGGTCGCGTTGTCCGAGTCGTTCATCAGCGCCTTCACCGGTCTCATACCTTTGATCATCGTCCTGCTGGCGGCCGTATTCCTGTCGGGCACGGCTATTGGCGGCGTGTCGTTCAGCGTCAAGGCCTTTGCCTTCAAGCCCGAGCGCCTGAACCCGATCAAGGGCCTCAAGCGAATCTTCGGTCCGAATGGCCTGATGGAGCTGGTCAAGGCGATGGGCAAGTTCTCGCTGGTCGGTGCGCTTGCCGTCGCCTGGCTGTGGTTCTCTTCCGAAGAACTCGCAAGCCTCGGCCGCCAGCCGGTCGATAGTGCGATCGCGCATGCATTGAAAATCTGCGGTATGTCACTGGTGATCGTCAGCTGTGGGTTGATCGTGATCGCAGCCATCGACGCGCCGTTCCAGCTCTGGCAATTCCACAAGAAGATGCGCATGACACGCAAGGAAGTGCGCGACGAGATGAAGGACACCGAGGGCAGACCCGAAGTCAAGTCCAAGATTCGAACCCTGCAGCAGCAGGCGGCGCAGCGCCGCATGATGGAGGACATCCCGATTGCGAGCGTCGTCATTACCAACCCGACGCACTATGCCGTCGCACTCAAGTACGACGAAAACTCCATGGGTGCGCCCAGGGTTGTCGCCAAGGGCAAGGACCTGCTGGCGAAGCGCATTCGTGAAGTGGCCACTGAACACGACGTCCCGTTGTTCTCGGCGCCGCCGCTGGCCCGTGCATTGTTCAGGAGCACGGACCTGGGCGACGAGATTCCAGCCAAGCTGTACTCGGCAGTGGCGCAGGTCCTCGCCTACATCTTCCAGTTGAACGAGACCCTGAAACCCGGGCAGCGGCCGATGCCGAAGCCGGTGCCAGAGGTTAACGAAGACGATTTCCCCGACCCGCGAAAAAAACAGTGATGAGTTGAATGGCTGACAATACAAACAACATGGCTTCCGGCGCGCTTAGAAGTGCAGGTATGCCGCTGTTCCTGCTGGCAATGCTGTGCATGATGATGCTGCCACTGCCGCCGCTGGCACTGGACATACTTTTCACGTTCAACATCGCGTTGTCCGTCGCGATTCTGCTGACGACCGTCTACGTGGGCCGGCCGCTGGATTTTGCGGTGTTCCCGACGATCCTGCTGGTGGTCACGTTGCTCAGGCTCGCGCTGAACATCGCATCCACGCGCGTCGTGTTACTGAACGGCCATACGGGCACATCGGCCGCCGGCAAGGTCATCGAGGCCTTCGGCGAGTTCGTCGTCGGTGGCAACTACGCCGTCGGCTTCGTGATCTTCGCGATCCTCGTCATCATCAACTTCGTCGTCGTGACCAAGGGTGCCGGGCGCGTGTCCGAAGTCTCGGCGAGGTTCACCCTCGACGCGATGCCCGGCAAGCAGATGGCCATCGATGCCGATCTGAACGCGGGCGTCATCGACCAGGACGAAGCGCGCAAGCGTCGCGCGGAGATCGGTGAAGAGGCCGATTTCTACGGTTCGATGGACGGTTCCAGCAAGTTCGTTCGCGGCGATGCGATCGCGTCGATACTGATCCTGTTCATCAACATCATCGGCGGCCTGATCATCGGCACGTCGCAGCACGACCTGACGCTGTCCGCCGCCGTGCACAATTACACGTTGCTGACCATCGGCGACGGTCTCGTCGCGCAGATCCCGTCACTGTTGCTGTCGACGGCTGTCGCGATAATCGTGACCCGCGTATCACGGTCCCAGGACATGGGCAACCAGATGTTCACGCAGTTGTTCACGGATCATCGGACGATGTTCGTCACGGCGGCGATCCTGGGCATCCTCGGCATGATTCCCGGCATGCCCAACTTCGCATTCCTGTCGTTGGCGCTGGCCTGCGCGTTCGCCGGCTTCCGTATGTTGAAGGCCGGGGAGGCGCCACCGCCGCCCGTCGAGGCGCCGGTCGACCTTGAGGAAACGACCGCCGACCTGAGCTGGCAGGACGTCGACCCCGTTGACCTGATCGGTCTCGAGGTGGGCTACAGGTTGATCCCGCTCGTGGATCGTCAGCGAGACGGCGCGCTCGTGGCCCGCATCAAAGGGGTGCGCAAGAAACTGACCGAAGAACTCGGCTTCCTCGTCTCGCCAGTTCACATTCGCGACAACCTGGACCTGTCGCCCAACGAGTACCGAATTTCGCTGGCGGGCGTGACGATCGGCGAGGGCGAGGTCCACATCGACAAGGATCTCGCGATCAATCCCGGCCAGGTGTTCGGCAAGCTGAATGGCATCGAAACGACCGATCCGGCCTTTGGCCTCGACGCGGTGTGGATCGACGCGTCCCAGCGAGAAGAGGCCCAGATGCTCGGATTTACGGTCGTGGATACGGCGACCGTCGTCGCGACCCACCTGAGTCAGCTGTTGCAGAGCAATGCGCACGAGCTCTTAGGCCATGAGGAGACGCAACAGCTCCTCGATCGCCTCGCTGTCAACTCGCCGAAGCTCGTCGAGGAGCTGACGCCGAAGCTCCTGCCGATGAGTGTCATTACCCGGGTGCTGCAGAACCTGCTGCAGGAAGAAATCTCGATCCGAAACATCCGCAAGATCGCCGAAACATTGGCGGAGCAGGGCACCAAGAGTCAGGAACCCGACGTTTTGTCGGCCTCGGTGCGCGTCGCGTTGGGCCGTTCGATCGTCCAGAACGTAGCAGGGACGCGGCCTGAGCTATCAGTCTTGACGCTGGAGCCAGAGTTGGAACGAATCTTGAATGAGTCCGTATCAGAGAACGGATCAATGGGACTGGAGCCCGCCATGGTTGAACGACTGCACCAGACGCTGAGCGAGAAAGCTCAAAGCCAGGAAATCGCCGGAGAGCCGGCGGTGCTGTTGGTCGGCCCGCAGGTCAGGCCCTGGATGGCGCGCATGATGCGCAGCGTCCGCAACCTGCACGTACTCGCCTACAACGAGATCCCGGACGAGAAGCGCGTGCAGATGATTGGAGCGGTGGGTTGAGGGCTGAAGGCCAAAACGAGCGAAGTGACGAGCAACACAGGAACAGACAGTGAAAATTAAGCGATATCTGGATAAGGACATGCGACACGTTTTGCGCCAGGTTCGAGAGGACCAGGGCCCTGATGCCGTCATTCTGTCGAACCGGCGTGTCAGCGACGGCATCGAGGTCATCGCCGCGATCGACTACGACGAGGCGCTGGTCAAGACCGCGTTGACCGGCAGTGCCGACGCCGAGTTGAGCCCGAAAGCGCTGGCACGCCTGATGCAGGACAAGGTCGACGAGGGCCAGGAACCGATGGCGTCTTCGGCCGAGGTCCTGAGTGCCAACCTGAAGCAGACGCCGAGCGACATAGCACCGGCGGCCGACCTGGATATCGAGATCGTCGAGTCCACGGAAACAGAACCCGAGTCGTTCGATGCAAGCCTGTTATCGGCAAAGCAGGCGGCTGAGCTGACCCAGACTGAGGAATCGACGAACGACGACAGCCAGAACACGCTGCTATCGATGCAGGAAGAGCTTACTTCGCTGCGCGGACTCCTGGAGACACAGCTGTCCGGTCTCGTGTGGAAGGATGCGACGCGCCGTTTCCCTCAGCGCGTGCAGATCCTGAGAAACCTGGCGCAGCTCGGTATCGCTCCGGACGTCGCAAACATCATCGTCGACGGGACACCGCCGGTCGATAAGGAGAATCTCGAACGTGCGCCGCTGATGACTCTCGCCCAGATGATTCCTGTCGCCGAGAGCCGCCTGCTCGAGGACGGCGGTATCGCGGCGCTGATCGGCCCGACCGGTGTCGGCAAGACGACGACGATAGCGAAGATCGCGGCCCAGTTCGCCATGCAGCACGGTGCCGAGGAGATTGCGCTCGTCAGTGCCGATGCCTACCGCATTGGTGCCAGGGAGCACCTGAAGGCATTCGCCAACATCATCGGTGTATCGGTGCACTCGGCCAGTTCATCGGAGGAGCTGCACGACGTGCTGGCGCGCCTGGCCACGAAGAAACTCGTACTGATCGATACCGAAGGCCGCTCACAGCGCGACCGCGAACTCGCCAACCGCATGGCCGCCTACGGCTCGCACGCAGACCGCGTGCACTTCTACCTGACGCTGTCGGCCGCGACGCAGGAAGCGGGCCTCGATGAAGTAATCCGCACATTCAACCAGGTGCCGCTCGCCGGCTGCATCGTGACAAAGATCGACGAAGCCGCCCAGCTGGGTTGCGCCCTGAGTGCGCTGATTCGCCACGACCTGCCGGTCGCCTGGCTGTCGGATGGTCAACGCATCCCGGACGACCTGCATGCCGCAACCAGGAAGCGCCTGTGGATGGTCAATGAAGCGCTCGAGTGCGCAAAAAGCAGCCAGCCGCGCATCGACGAACACACCATGGCGGAAAACTACTCGCAAGCGAGCACGGCACATGGATAGTCAGGTCAGCAGCGGATTCGTACAGCGCTTCCAGGCCCCGCGCCCGGTCAAGGTCATCGCCGTCTGCAGCGGCAAAGGCGGCGTGGGCAAGACAAACATTGCAGCGAACGTTGCGATCGCCCTGTCAGCCGAAGGACACCGGGTTGCCTTGCTCGACGCGGATCTGAGCCTCGCCAACATCGATGTGCTGCTGGGCCTGCAACCGAGGTTCAACCTGTCGCACGTCCTGAGTGGCGAAGTCGACGTCGCCGACACGCTGCTCGAGGGACCGCGAGGCGTCCGGATCATTCCGGCGTCGTCGGGAAACTTCGACATGAGCAAGCTGGACTCACGAGGCCAGGCGACGCTGATCAACGCGTTCAGCCAGATGACCGATCAGCCCGATGTCCTCGTCGTCGATACGGCGGCCGGTATCGCGCCGTCGGTGGCGAGATTCGTCAAGGCTGCCCAGTACCCGGTTGTCGTTCTCCGCGACGAACCGGCTTCGCTGACCGATGCCTATGCGCTGATCAAGGTGTTCAGCCGTAACTACGGCATGCACCGTTTTCACATCGTGACCAACCAGAGCCAGGGACGCCAGGCCGGCCGCCGGCTGTTCGCCAAACTGGACCGGGTCGCCGACTCCTATCTCGACGTCGTGCTCAGGCATACCGGCGACATCCCGCAGGATGACACCGTCGTCAAGGCAGTCCAGCAGCAGCGCGCCGTCACGGACGCCTATCCCAACAGCCCCGCCGGACGAGCGTTCAGACAGCTCGCAAGAAGCTTGAGCGATTTGCCCTCGGCAACCAGGGCGCACGGCGGGCTGCAGTTTTTCATGGAAAGCCTCGTCATGGCTGATGCAACGTACAAAGGAAAAGTCGCATGAACGCGTATAGCACGGCAGCTGATCGCGAAGGATTCTCTAACGAGGGCCTCGTCGAGGAACACATCACGCTGGTCAAACGAATTGCCCAGCATCTCGCAGCCCGGCTGCCTTCCTCCGTCGACATCGACGACCTGATGCAGTCCGGCATGGTCGGCCTTCTAGAGGCCGCCGGCAACTTCGACGCGTCCAAAGGTGCCAGCTTCGAGACCTACGCGGGCATTCGAATTCGCGGCGCTATGCTGGACGATATCCGCAAGCATGACTGGACGCCGCGTTCCGTGCATCACAAGTACCGGCAGGTCGCGGAGGCGATCAACTCGATCGAGGCCGAAACGGGACGCCCGGCCCGGTCCGCCGATATCGCCGAGCGCCTCGGCATTCCGGTCGAGGACTATCACAAGATTCTTGCTGACAGCGCATCGAGTCGCCTCTTCAGTCTTGACGAGACGCTGGACGAGACGGCGCTGCACCGGACACGACCGACGTCCGACACGGCGACACCCGACCAGGAACTCGATGAAGAGCAGTTTCGCGAGGGACTGGTTGCCGCGATCGACCAGCTACCCGATCGCGAACGCCTCGTGCTGTCGCTTTACTACGAACGCGAGATGAACCTGAAGGAAATCGGCGAGGTTCTCGATGTGACGGAGTCTCGCGTTTGCCAGATTCACGGACAGGCGATCATAAGGATGCGATCTATTGTGTCCAAATGGTAGGAGGCACGAGATGAACGAGTTTATTGGCGGCGTCAGGAACATTACGCCGTCCTATCCGGTCCGCCCGATTCAGCCTGTCAACAAAGACAGGGAGACCGGCGAGCGAAAGCAGAAAAAGCAGGAGCCGCCGCGAAAGCCTGACAATGACGACGATGACAACAAGCCACTGATAGATGAGCACGTATGATGATTGGTCCTGACTCAACCGCGTTCTACCTGATCTTCTTCGCGCAATCCCTGTTGTTGGGGGGTGCGTGTATCGCGCTGTTCCGATTCCAGCGTCGCTTCCGCGAACTGGAGGACTTCTGGCAGAGCCCGACCGGGGCCATGCTTGCCGACGACCAGTCGGAAACCGTCGAGGAAGCGCCGCTAATGCAGATTATGACGGTGGGCACCGAGGAGGCCCTGCTCGAAAAACTCAAGCTCGATCAGCGAGTTAACGATCTCCAGCGTCGCTTGAATGAAGTGGCCAAACGACAGGCGGAAGAAAAGCCCTTGCCTTCTATTGAGTTTGAGCGATCCCTGCCGATAGAACATGCATTGCGTATGGCCAAAAACGGTGCATCCGTGGATGACTTGACGAGGACCTGCGGCTTGAACATCGGGGAGGCCCGATTGCTGCAAAAACTTCACGGCAAGGTTGCCGCGTAACCAGCACAGGAAAACACTTAAGATGAGCGCACAGGCCGAAGAACAATTCCGATTTGTAAACCTTCTTGCACTGGAGCTGACCAACGGCGACATCTCACTGCCGTCGCTGCCGGATGTGGTCGTCAAGATCCGCAACATGCTCGAAAAGGACGACGTCGATTTCGAGAAGATCAGCGGCGCGGTCAGTGTGGACCCGGTGCTGGTCTCGAAGCTGTTTCTGTACGCTAACTCCGCGCTTTACAACCGTGCCGGCGTGACCATCGATTCCCTGGAAGGCGCCATTGGTCGGCTGGGATTCGAGGTCGTGCGGAACACCGCCATGTCCATTGCCATGGAGCAGTTGTACGCGGCCGAGAAACACTCGCACGCGAAGAAACACCTGCAGGCGGCCTGGGCGCGCAGCATGAAGATGTCCTGCATGGCGTGGTCGGTCGCACGTGCCAATCGCACGGTGAACGACGAGTCCGCTTACCTGGCTGGGCTCATGCACGACGTCGGCACGCTCTACATCATCACCAAGACCGGCGAGTTTCCGGAGTTGCTGGGCAACCCGGAGGGCTTTAAGGAAATCGTCAAGGAATGGAACCCGCAGATCGGCAAGAGCATCATCGAATCCTGGGGATTCAACGAGGAGATGGCTGAGTCGGCCGACTCCGAAAGCTACGTTACCGACAATGGCGCCGAGGAGCCGCGTCTTGCGGACGTCATGCACGTCGCCGAGATGCTGATCGAAAATCCCGAGGATGAGTCGCTGGATCTGGCCGAGATTCCGTCCTGCCGCAAACTGGGTGTCGACGACTCGACTGTCGGCGCGATCATGGAACGCTATCGCGACAAGATGCAGGGCATGCAGTCGACGTTGAACTAGGCTGGACCTGCCTGTCAAACCTACGGACGGACCGTGAGCCTTGCTTCGGCCCGTCTTTCTTATTTCATGTCTTCCAGCTTTTCCAGGTTGAGGCGACGCATGCGTAACGTCTCGGATTCACGATTGAACATGTGCTGGATTAGGACTTCACGAAGTTCCGGCTTCATGCCGTTGAACTCTACGCCGATACCGTACTGCCACGCCGGGTCGCTGGTGTCGGGTGGGTCGGTCAGGCGCACGACGGTACAGAACGTCTCGACGTAGCGGTTGTCCGACGACAGCAGGAACCTCAGGTAGAGCTTGTCGTCAATCTGCATCGGTTTCTCGCTGGAGAATACGAGACCGTCGGCGCCAACGTCGCAAGTCTGCGGCGGCTGCTTGGCGAGCGCCGAGCTGCTCTCACGAAACGCGGGTACCTGGCCGATCACAACGTTGAGCTTGTCATTGATCAAAGTCAGGCAGCGAGAGACCTGGTCAGATTCCTTGCTGAGCAGGAACATGGCCTCGCCGAGCCTCGATTCGATCTCGGTCAGTTTGGAGTTGGCGCCGTCCGTTAACCCGAGGCGAATCTTGTAGTGAGCCAGCCCGCCCTTGAATTCGTCATTGGTAATCGACTCGTACTTCAGGTAGACGGTTTCGCTGACTCTAAAGGACCTCCGATTATCGTATTCGTTGCTCATACCTGGTCCTCCTCGTCTTCGCCAGGTGCCTGGTTGTCCGCCGAAGGTGATTCGACGCCCGCATCATCGACGCCCATCGTTTCCTGGGTATCCAGCTGACTGCCGCGGACTATGCTGATGTCGACGCGCCGGTTCTTGGCGCGGTTCTCCGGGGTGTCGTTCGGGGCAACGGGTTGCGTGTCCGCATGCCCGGTGACCGTGATTCGTTTCTCGTTGATCCTCGCCCTGGACAGAATCTCGTGGGCGACGCGTACCGCCCGGTTGGTCGACAGATCCCAGTTCGAGCTGAATTCGTCGTTCGATATCGGCACGTTGTCCGTGTGTCCGGAGATCGTGATTTCGCCGAACGCGTTGTCCAGCAAGCGGGTGATTTTGGCCAGGACCGGTTTGAACTGCGGTTTGACGTCGGCCTTGCCTGAATCGAAGGAAGCGTTTTCGAGAATCCGGATAATGATCTTCTTGCCATCCGTTTCGATAGCGACGGCGCCCTTGGCTATTTCGTCACGCAGTGCAAGCCTGAGCTTTTTCGCGTGCTCACGCGTTTCCGCGATCTCGCGGTTCAGCGCATCGAGCGTGTTTCTGTTGGAGTCGATCGTGAACTGCCGAACTTCATTGAGCGCGGTCTTCTCCGGCTTGCCGGGGCTGAATTCCTGGGCGATCAGGCTCGTACCCTTCGGAATCGACTTGACCTTGACCTCCGTCTGTACGCCGAACGCTTCCTTCATCGAGCCGGACAGCTGCTTGAACTTCTGGACGTCCATCTCCGAGAAGGCCAGCAGCAGTACGAAGAAACACATCAGCAGAGTCATCAGGTCAGCAAAGGTCATTACCCAGGCGGGTACACCCTTGTCTGGTGGTGGCTCAGGCGGCTTGTCCATCGTCACGGCGACGCGCTAGACGTCTTCTTCCTTGCGCTGCGATCGCGGCAGGTAGGATTCGAGCATGCCTTCAATGATGCGCGGGTTCTGTCCGCTCTGGATGCCGAGCAGGGCGTCGATGATCAGCGACTTGTTCGTGTATTCCTCGCCGCTGCGGACGGCCAGCTTGTCTGCGATCGGAAGCGCAAACATGTTCGCGAGGATGGCGCCATACAGCGTGGTCAGCAGCGCGACGGCCATCGCGGGACCGATCTGCTTCGGGTCGTCCATATTGGCCAACATCTGCACGAGGCCGATCAGCGTTCCGATCATGCCCATCGCGGGGCCGACGTCGCCGATTGCCTTGAAGATCTGCTGGCCGTCCTGGTGTCGCTGCACCGTCTGGTTCAGGTCCTTCTGCAGCATTGCCCGGACCGTGTCGGCCGGGTGCCCGTCGATCAGCAGGCCCAGGCCGGACTTCATGAAGTCATCGACGACTTCGGCGTCTTCGAGCGCCAGCAGGCCACCCTGGCGAGCGGTCTTGGCCAGTTCGACAGAGTTCTCGATCAGGCTCTCGGGTTTGACCGGCTTGTTGACGAAGGCTTTGACGGCGATCTTGGCGGCGCCGAGGAATTGCCCGAGGCTGAATTTCATCATCGTAACGAGCACGGTGCCGCCCAACACGACCAGCAGGGATGGCGTGTTGACGAACGTGCCCGCCGATCCGCCCATGACAATCGACGCCAGGACGATGCCAAAGGCACCGATCAATCCGATTAATGTCGCCAGATCCAAGGTTTATCCTCCGTGACTACGATCAGACGCAATCCAGTAGTGTGTATCGGCAGGCGGCGGCTCCGCTTTAGCATCGATCAAGCCGTTCTTCGGCTCAGTTGAGCGGCGTTTCATCGATGAACGGGACATATTCCGATCCGTTGCCGCCACGTGATTTCACCGAGTAGAGCCCGCGATCGGCTCGATTGATCGCCTGTTCCACCGTGTCCCGGTCGTGCAACTCGGTGTAGCCGACTGAGCAGGAAATCGAGATCTCGCCGTCGGAGGTCGGGATCGCGATCTTCCCGACGGACGCGACAAAGCGCTCGATGACCTTCTCGGCGTTCGCGGCGCTGGTTTCATTAAGGATGACGGCGAATTCGTCACCGCCGTATCTCGCCACCAGGTCGCTTTTGCGAATGAAGGCGCGGGCAAGACACTCGCCCATGGCCTTCAACACCTGGTCGCCACAGGAATGGCCGTGCCGGTCATTGACCTCTTTAAACTTGTCGAGGTCGATCATCAGGAGCGTCACCGGCTGCTGCAGCACGAAGTGCATGTTGAGACTCTGCTCGATGGCGGAGTCGAAGGCGCCGCGATTGAACGCATCCGTCAGCGAGTCGCGCTTCATTTCCTCGCGCGCTGCGACCAGGTCCTCCCGCAGGCAGTCCATGCGCTTGTGCAGATCGCTGAGTTGCTGCTCATACGCCTGCTGCTGTTGCTCGAAGGTCTCGGTCACCTGGTGTACGGCTTCCTTCAGGACCTCGCGGATTTTCATCAGGTCGCCCGTGCCTACGGCGTTCTCGACGGCGGACAGCGAGAGCGATACCCGGCGCTGGGTATCCTGATCGCGTTCGCCTATCTGCCTCAGGCCCGCGATCAGGTCTTCAACCACGTCGCGGTAGTTGCCGATCCGCTCGGATACGAAGCTGCGCTCGGCCCTACGTCTCTCGGAGAAGAAGCTCCGGATCTGCGGCCATTCACGGCTTCCGTCCAGCGAGCGCGGAATGTCGCGGGTAGGGACCGCTTCGCCGTTTTCGATGTGTCGAACGAAGTCGGCGCACTCGCGGGGAAACAGGTTTGGGTCCCGGTCCGTGTCCAGCAGGAAGGCTTGTTCCCCCATTGTCTGGATGACGGAAGACAGCGTGTCCAGCGCGCCGTTGGTGATATCCACGTCGCTGGTCACGACCGGTTCATCGGCGCCGGCTTCGTCCTCGTGCCCGGTGAACAGTTTTCGCATCAAAGAAACCTTTTCGAAATGACGATTGCGGTCATCGGCGCCCGATCTGATCTTTCGGTCTCGATTCAGGCGACTGTCAGCCGTCCTCGGCAACCGCGAAATCGCTGTGCTCCGATAGCTGGGTTATCGGCAAATTTGACCGGTTCTTGAACGTTTCCAGGCGGAAAAACCGGGCGAAAGCCGAACATCGGCGGTTCTCTGCAAAACACTGCAAAGTATGTTAAAAAAGCACCATAAACGGCATATTAAGAACCTAGTTTTGTAAATATGGTGTGAAAACGCTAGATTTTGACCATCAACGATCGATTGTTGTTGAGCGATGGATTAAGGGGTTTTCGGGGAACGTAACGTCGTGGCCAGCATGCAAAAAGCGCTACACCAGATGGTGTCTTCAAACGTCATTGACGGCGGAATATGCTCGCAGCCAGGGTGCTGGAGCCGACCATGATATTGGTTGTCAACGATGGCCCGGAGCAGGCGGCGAACCTCAAGTCACTGATCGAATTCATGGACACGCCGGACGTGCTGACGGCCAAACCCGGTGACTGGCGCGAGCGCGTCGGCGACCAGACTATCGAAGCGCTGTTCGTTGGTGCAGATCTGTCTCCGACCGACGTCGACGAGCTGCTGACCGATATCGGTAGCATCGACCCCAACATACCGATCGTCATGCTCACCCCCGGAGATGCCAAATGAACACGGCGACGCACACACAGCACCCCTGGGCTCGAATTCACGAGCTGCGCTACCCGGTTCGCCTCGATGAGCTCGGCACAGTCCTCGAGGAAATCCGTGCAACGAAGAGTCGGAGCGGCAGGAACGAGCAGAAGCAACCCGAAGGCCGGTTGGTCGGCAACAGCGCCGACATGCAGGCGATCAGAAAGCTGGCCGAGCAAGTCGCTCCGTCAATGGCCACGGTGCTGATCACCGGCGAGTCCGGGACAGGCAAGGAAGTCGTCGCCAGGCAGATCCACGACTTGTCGGGCCGGAAGGGCCCGTTCGTTGCGATCAACTGCGGCGCTATTCCGGATCACCTGCTCGAAAGCGAGCTTTTTGGGCACGAACGCGGCGCCTTCACCGGCGCCGCCAGCGCCAGGGCAGGCCGATTCGAACTGGCAAGGGGCGGTACGTTTTTCTTGGACGAGATCGGCGACATGCCGGCCGCGATGCAGGTAAAACTGCTGCGCGTCCTGGAGGAGCGCGTCGTTGAACGTGTTGGCGGCACCAAGAGCATTCCGGTCGACGTTCGCGTCATCGCAGCGACACACCGGGACCTGCCATCGCGCATCGCTATGGGTAAGTTCCGCGAAGACCTGTTCTACCGACTGAGCGTCTTCCCGATAGAGATCTCGCCGTTACGGGACCGGCCGGAAGACATCGTGTCACTGTGTGCGGAGTTCATCCAGAGAGTCCGCCAGGAGCAGGAGGTCGACCTGTTTATCTCCGATCGCGCTATGCAACGTCTCGAGGCCTATGCCTGGCCGGGCAACGTTCGCGAACTGGCGAACCTGGTCGAACGGCTGGCGGTAATGAAGCCGGGAGGTATTGTGGACGAACCCGACTTGCCCTGGCCGATCGTTGAAAGTCCGAGCGAGCCGAATTCAGATGTGGAGGTCTTAAGCTCATCGCTGGTGTCGACATCGCCGTCGCTGCCGGAATCGGGACTCGATCTGAAGGCCTACCTCGGCAACCTCGAACGGGACATGATCGAAAGCGCGCTGAACGAAGCGGGCGGCGTAGTGCAGGGTGCGGCGGAGAAACTCGGTATAGGCAGGACAACCCTGGTCGAGAAGATTCGACGCTACGACCTTCGAAAGCCCTGACAGCTTGCTTCCAGGGTGCTGCTCACCCAATTGCGTGGAGCGGCAATTCGGATTGAACTGTGGCTTGTCTGGTCCTGGCCAGACCGGCGGCTTCTCAGGCCATCAGGGTTTCCGGTCGATTGACGAACGAGCGGGGCAGGCGCACGAGGATCGGACCGAGCTCGTACATGACGCCAAGCGCACGTTTGAAACGATCCCGATGATGCTCCTGCATCTTCTTCAGGAAACAGCTCAGCTCCGTAGGTTCGAACATGACTGAGCGGCCGTCGGCAACGCCCGCGTGATCGAGAACCTGTTCGGACACGTCGCTCGTCAGGATGACCACAGGGGCCGGTGAACGTCGTTTGCCGAATGCAATACGCTTGAGGACCTGGAGCTTGTCCGGGTCAGACTGCGTCAGATCGAACAGAACCAGGTCAGGTGCGACATTATCGCCTCGCGGCGCAGCGCGACGAATGTAGTTACACGCGGCATTCGTGGCGTCGATTCGACGCATACCGCATTCGATACCCCGTTGTTCGATAGCCTGTCGCAACAGCCCCGACTGATGCCTGTCATCAGAAATTATTAAAATGTTCATACCTGAACCATTATCCTTCATGCTCGCTCTCCATCCTTTCTGGGTCCCCCGCGCATCCCTGTCCTGCGCGCCGAAATTGAGTTTCACACGCCAGATAACTGCAGTAATCGTGCCAAAAACCGACCAGTCGGAAAGAAAACCGATAAAAACTATTAAAAACAATAACTTAAGAATTTTTATGTCAGGTGAAACTACATTTTCTTTCAGCCGAAGTCGCGAAATGACGACATAAGTCGCGAAATATCGTGACTTTTAACAAGTGACGGTGTTACAAAGACTTACGCGCCAGATTATGAAAGGTCAGACGCATCAGGGACACTGCCGGCATCGTTTTTCGGACAGACGGTCAAAATACTGACCAGGTCTACTGCCCCTCGACTCTCACTGATTTATGCCGTGCTGAAGCTTCGCGACGCGCAAGCGGCAGCGGCGTCGCATGAACGGCTTTGATTCGTCGATGACGATCCTGACGATGCGAATCGTCGACGTCGCGATCTTCGTGTTCAGCGTGGTGGCGGTCTGGTTCGTCCTGTCGCGCGGATTGCTTCGGTCGAGGCTGATCCCGTCGACCGGCCGCTTCTTCGTTGTAGCGGGTGTTGTCGTGCTGTTGGCGGAGCAGGCTGCCGGCTTCGTTGTTCGCCTGCTCGACCCGGAGTTGTCCTTCTTCGACGGGCCCAGTTTCCTGCCGGCCTCGATCCCGGGCGCGATCCACTGGTTCGCATCACAAGCGGCTTTCGTCATGATCGTCAGCGGAATCCTGCTGGCAGTGCTGCAACGCAAGCGCGCGGAGGCGGCGCTCAGCCGGGCCCGGGAAGAGATGATCCGGGCAGCGCAGGCCAGCGTCATGGAGTCCGAGTCCCGCTTCCGGCACTTGCTGGATACGACATCTAACCCGGTATATTGCTTCGCTCTCGACCCGCCGTTACCGATTGATGCGTCGGTCCAGACTCACATCGATCGCAGCTACGATGCATCACTGATTGAATGTAATTCCGCCTTCGTCAGCGCTCTGGACCTGAATTCGACGGCTGAGGCGATCGGTGTCCGACTTGGCGATCTCGATAGCGCAGCCGACAAAGACTCGCATGGTCGCCTGATCCAGGCGTTTGTCGCGGCGAACTACCGGCTGCAGGAATACGAGCTTTCCTACAAGACAGCGGACGGCGTGGAGACGGCCCTGAAGATCAGCTGGTCCGGGATCATTGAGGACGGCAAGTTGATGCGAATCTGGGGATCCGAAGCCGATATCCAGGACCTGCGCGCAACGAAGTCGGCTCTTGTACGGCGACGTGTATTCCAGGACCTGATCGCCGGTATCAGCTCGTACATGATCATGACGCCGATCGAGCGCGCCGAACAGATCATCGAAAGCTGCCTCAAGGAGATCAGCGAGTTTGTCGGGGCCCAGCGCGGTTCACTGTTGTGGATAGACTGGGAAGACGTACGTGGCCATGTCAACTACCGCTGGGGTGAAGATGCGACGCCGGTACCGGAACAGATCTACATCGCCCAGGTTCCGTACCTGGCCGAACAGGTACGGGCCGGTAAGGTCATTCGCCTCGACGACGTCGATGAGTTGCCACCCAGGGCCGATGCCGACAAACGACGCCTGAAGGCCTGGGAGATACAGTCCATAATCGCCATGCCGCTGACGATCGCGGGTGAAGTCCACGGACTGCTGACACTGGCGACCAAGACAAGGCGCAAACGGTGGACAGATCAGGACGTGCTCGATCTTCGAGTGGTCGCGGAATTGTTCGCGAATTTCGTCAGTCGACTCAAGAGCCACACGGCGCTGGGCGACGCGCTGACCGAGTTGCAGGCCGCGAAAGACAGGCTGGAGGCGGAGAACGTCTATCTGCGTGAGGAGATCGAGTCGTCTCATGGATTCGACGAGATCGTCGGCAGCAGCGAGGCGATCCTGCGTACGTTGAGGATGGTCGAGATGGTCGCCGAGACTGACACGCCGGTGTTGATTCTCGGGGAGACGGGCACCGGCAAGGAACTGCTGGCGCGCGCGATCCATCAAAGAAGCAGTCGCAGTGATCGTCCACTGGTCAAAGTGAACTGCGCGACCTTGCCGGAGAACCTGATTGAGAGTGAACTCTTCGGTTACGAGAAGGGTGCATTCACCGGCGCGGACGCACTCAAGCGCGGTCGTTTCGACCTTGCGAATGGCAGCACGTTATTCCTCGATGAATTCGGTGAGATGCCGCTGGAATTGCAGACGCGGCTGTTGCGCGTTTTGCAGGAAGGAGAATTCGAGCGGCTCGGTGGCACGGAGACGATCAAGGTCGACGTTCGACTGATCGTTGCGACGAATCGTGACCTCGCCGAGTCGGTGAAGAACGGCACGTTCCGTTCGGATCTCTACTATCGCGTCAACACGTTTCCGATCAAGACGCCGCCGCTTCGAGACCGAATCGGTGATATCGAACTGCTGGCGCAGCACTTTGTCCGGATGTACTCGAAGAAACTGGGTCGCGATATCGAGGGCATCTCCGCCGCGATGATGCGCCAGCTGAACGAATACCACTGGCCGGGCAATGTTCGCGAGCTCGAGGGCGTCATTCAACGGGCCGTCATCGCGAATGCGGGCACCATGCTCGAGTTACCCGAACCGCTGGCATCTGAGCATGAGAACGGCGATGGGCCGAGAGTGGTTTCGTCGACCATTTCCGACCTCAGCGTCGTCGAGCGTCAGCACATCATCAACGTGCTCGAATCGACGTCCTGGAAAATCTCGGGACCGTCCGGTGCAGCGTCTCAACTTGGCCTGCCGCCCAGCACGCTTCGCTCCAAAATGAAGAAACTGGACATCGTCAAACCGCACTGACTGACGCTGCCTTTTTCAGGCAGTCGACATAACAGGTTTGTTTGCTGACATAAGCCACAACAAGCTCTCGAGACACTCCCGGTAACCCGCGATATTTCAACGCATTGCGATTGTGAGCTGATTCACAGAGATACTGTGAAGTCGCTCACAAATACGTCGCCGCTATTGACAAAATAGCTGTCTGCATTTGGAAACAGTTTAGAGTACGCCACATCTTCGCAATGACTGCGAAGCGGTGCATGGATTGCATCGACTGTGCCTTGATTGATTAAGGAATGAACCTTAAATGTTGGCAAGAATTCTAGCGGCCGCTTCCTGCGGTGTCGTTCTATGCTGTCTGGCAAACCCTGCGCTGGCCGAGGGTACGCCTGCCGGTACTGTGATCGAAAATACGGCGACCCTGAGCTTCGAGCTCGATGGGAATCCGGCAACGATCACGTCGAATACAACGTCCATCACCGTCGTTGAACTTATCGATCTCGCGGTCACGCTGCAGAGCCCGCAGACCCTGGTAAGCGCCGGCGATACAAACCAGGCGTTGCTGTTCTCAGTCGTCAACACCGGCAACGGCACCGAGACTTTCCAACTGGCAATCAACAGCACTGTGTCCGGAGACGACTTCGACCCGGTGCCGTCGACGGTCTCGATCTACTTCGACAGCGATGGCAGCGGTGACTTCACCGCAGGCGATATCCCTTATGTACCCGGCGACAATGATCCGGTCCTTGCGCCGGATGCATCGGTCGCGATCCTGATATTGAACGACATCCCGGCCGACCGCCTTAATGGCGACGTGGGCTTCTCGGAACTGATCGTGTCGTCGGCTACAGGTTCTGGCAGCCCAGGCGACGACTTCGCAGGCCAGGGAGACGGCGGTGTGACTGCCGTGCTCGGCACCAGCGGCGGTATCGACACGGTCCGTGGCGAGTACCTCGTATCCGACGTCCAGGTCAGCATCCAGAAATCGCAGACCGTATCGGATCCGTTCGGCGGCAACGAGCCCGTACCTGGCGCCACGATCACCTACACGATAGAGGTCAGCGTGACCGGTTCCGGCACCGCCGTCGGCGGTATCGTCGAGGACGTTATCCCGACCTTTACGACCTACGTTCCCGGCAGCCTGACGCTGGACGCCGGCACCTTAACCGATGCGGCGGATGCCGATGCCGGTGAACTCAATACATCCACGACACCCACGATTGTTGTCCGGCTGGGCGACGTTACCGCGACAGGCAGTCCGCGGACCGTCCAGTTCGACGTTTTGATCGACTAGAGGAAAACACAATGAGCGAAAACCAAAAGGGGAAAACCATGATCTCGAGAGTGACAGCCCTGTTGCTGTTGTTGGCGAGCGGCATTGCGATGTCTCAGGGCACGCTGGAAGTGCAGACCACGGTGCAGAAAGAGGCCGTGACGACGAACGAAGACGGAGAGCGAATCAAGGAGCTCATTCCAGCCGAAACGGTGGTTCCGGGCGAACGCGTCGTCTACACAATTACATTCCGCAATACCGGCGAAGAGCCTGCCGACGACGTCATCATCACCAACCCGATCTCCGAGGAACTGACCTATGTCCAGGGCTCCGCGTTTGGCCCCGGCATGGAGCTGCAGTTCTCGGTTGACGGGCAGAGCTTCGGGGCGGCCGAGGACCTTACGGTTGAGGAAGACGGTGAGACGCGCACGGCCACGCCGGAGGATTACACGCACATTCGCTGGGTCATGCAGAGCGACCTGAGCGCTGGCGCCCAGGGCACCGTGCGTTTCAGCGCGCAACTCAATTAGTTTTTTTCGCCAGCCTGCCGCAGGTCGGGCTGTCCGAATGACTTGAACCTGCGCTCTGACAATGAAAGTACGGACAAGGAGTACCGTGATGAAAGTAGTAAGATACAAACTCGACAGGTTGCTTAAGTTTAGCGCCGCGGCCGGTTTGCTGCTCATAGGGCAGCAGGCTATCGCCGTCGGCACTGACGCTGGCACAGAAATCGATAACACGGCAGTAATCAGCTACTCGGTGAACAACGCCCCGCAGGCGGACCTGAACGCGGTGGCCCCGACGTTTGTCGTCGACCGCGTAGTGAATTTCACGCTGGACACGGACAACGCGGCCCTGACAGACACGGCGCCGGGCGAGACGGGCGCCATCGTCCTCTATACGTTGACCAACATCGGCAACTCGCCGCTCGACTTCCGTCTCGTCGCCGACAACGTTACGACAGGTGACGACGACGATATGCAGGCCGGCACGTTTGTCGCCTTCGTCGATACCAATACCAACGGTCTACTGGATGGCGCTGAAACCGCCTTCGTCGACGCGCTGCCTGAGGGCGACACGGTGACGATTACGGTCCTGGCCGACGCGCCAGCCGTCGTCGTTGACGGTGAGATTGCGCTGGTTACGCTCAGCGCGATAGCGGCGGATCCATACGATGGCGTAAACACTGTTAATCCGGCGGCGGACGGAAGCCTCGGCGCCGATCTTGTTGACGGTGGCCTGGATGCCACCGGCCTCATCGAGTCCGTATTCGACGAAGACGGTCCCGGTGTTGGCGGCGACGGTATCCAGGTGTTTGACACTGACGGTTACCAGTTCGACTTCACCGCTTTGACAATCGCCAAGGCCTCCGCGGTCATCTCGGATCCGGTTAACGGCACGAGTTCACCGTTCGCGATCCCGGGCGCCATCATCGAATACACCGTGAGCATCGGTAACCCGGGTTCTTCGTCGACGACGAGCCTGACGATCACCGATGACATCCAGCCGGACCTTAACTTCCAGATCTCAGTGCCTGACTACGGTGCGTCGGGCGAGAACGTTCGTATCGAGTTCACGGACGATAGTGCCGGCAGCACAAGCACGTCGTACTGCGTCGCAGAGATTGGCGTCGACGTGAATGGAGACAACTGCCGGGTCGATCCGACCGGCGGATCCGGTGGTATCCCTCAACTGATCATTACGGTCCCGAACCTGGACCCGAACGACTCGGTTGACGTGCAGTTCCGCGCAGAGATCGACAACAGCTAGATCACTGTCGGAACCTCATCACGGTGCTTGATTCATTGCGCAAGTTGGTACGCCTGATGTTTGCCATGGACGGCGAACTCGGGCGTGCTCTTATGCGATCGGGGCCACCCGGCCGCGTCGCGTCGCGCACTGAATTTGTCAAATCTCGGGGGAAACAGAAGTTTCCCCCGAGGCACGTCTGGGTTGAACGCTCAAGTGTGACGACTCGCAGCATTTTTGCTTTCCTGATCTTCTCGGCGACCGGAAACGTTCCGGTAAACGCTGCACCGCCAGGCGCCGAAATCGAGAACCAGGCGAGCTTTTCGTACCTGACTGTCCAGGGTCAGCCGGAGCTTCTCGAGAGCAATGTCGTACAGTTGACAACGGCGGTCATACGCAGCCCCGCCAGCGTCGAATTGACACGAGTAATCCAGAATGGCCCGGGCCTGTACCAGGAAACCGTTGGTCCGGCTGCCTGTGAGCAGAACGGCAGCTTCATCGATCTCGCGGCCCCGACACTCGTCGGTGGAACGCTTATCGATCCGTCGCTCGTGCAGCAAATCAACACGAGCGAGAGCTACAATCTCGGTGAGCCGATCTTCCTGCGCCTGTCGGATAGCGACCAGAACCTGGACTACCAGGTCATCGAATACGCGACGGTCACGGTCAGCAATGCCGTCACCGGCGATGCCGAGGTCATTCGACTGACAGAGACCGGACCGGATACCGGCGTGTTTGCCGGTTACGTGCCGAGTATCGGCGCTGCCGCAATAGCCGGCGACTGCCGCCTGCAGGCCGCGGCCAACAGCGACATCCGGGTCGCCTATACGGACCCCGCCGACCCGACGGATACCGCGCAGTCGATTGCCATCGTCGATCCGACTCAGCGTGTATTCGAGACAACGACGGGCACTGTCGTCAGCGGCAGCCTCGTCGAGTTGATCGACACCAATACCGGCTTGCCGGCCACCGTATTCGGCAACGACGGCGTCAGCCAGTTTCCGTCGTCCATTGTCAGCGGCGGTACGACGACGGACAGCGGCGGCACAGCCTATGTGTTCGCGCCAGGCGAGTTCCGCTTCCCGGTCGTGCCCGACGGCGACTATCGCATCGTCGTCACCCCGCCACCACAGTTCACCGCGCCGTCGGTAATTAGTGCCAACGTTATCCAGAATCTGCCAGGTGCTCCCTACGACATCAGCCCGGCGTCATTCGGTCAGACCTTCAGCAAACAGGGCGGCCTGTCTTTCGCTATCGACATCCCGGTCGATCCGAACGCGTCGCAGCTCTTCATACAAAAGCGAACCCAGTCGACCAGCGCCGCGCCGGGCGACTTCGTCCGCTACGAGCTGGCGATCGAGAACAGCGGCACCGCCGGGGTCGCAAGCAGCCTGCGCGTTGTCGACCAACTGCCCGCCGCGATGCGTTACGTGCCCGGATCTACTCGCATCAATGGGCAAAGTGCCGCGGACCCCGCGATCAGTGGCGAAAACCAGACTCTCGAATTCAGCCTCGACGCGTTGTTCGCGTCAGAGAGCACAACGATCACTTACGTCGTCGAGGTGGTCGGCGGCAAGCGCGGCGATGACCTGGTCAACCGCGCGACGGCATTTGCAGCCGGAGGCCTGACGTCCAATGAGGCAACGGTCGGGATACGCCTGACCGAGGACCTGTTCCGCAGCACCGGCACGGTAATCGGCCGCATCATCGAAGGTGACTGTTCTGCCGAGACTGTCACCGAGGAGCAGGGCGTCGCCGGGATTCGTATCTATCTCGAGGACGGCCGCTATGCGGTCAGCGATGAAGGCGGGCGTTTCCACTTCGAAGGGCTCGAAGCCGGCACCCATGTCGCGCAGCTCGATCGATTCACGGTCCCCGCCTATTTCGACGTCGTCGGTTGCACCGATAACGCTGACCAGGCCGGCCGCCCGGACTCGCAGTTCGTCAAGCTGAACAAGGGCGGCCTGAAGCAGGCCAACTTCTACCTGCGCCGCAAGCCGGCGCCGCAGGGACGTATCGAACTCGAACTCGTAAGCCAGGGCGGCGACACGGCCGAGGCAGTCAACTACGAGTTGCTGATGAACGGCATCGGCAACGTAACCATCCGTAATATAGACCTGATGGTCGTCCTGCCGCAGGGCATCAGCTTCGAGCCGGGCAGCCTCCGAATAGACGGCAACGACCTCGGGGATCCGAAGATCATGGGCCAGGCAGTCTCGATGGCGCTGCCGGACCGACACGGCAACTGGTCGGGCAAGCTGACATTCGCAGCCACGATTGACCCGTCAGTGGTCGGTGAGTTGGCCACAAAAGCGATCGCGACGTTCGACACGCCAATCGAGGCGAAGCAGAAGACGCCAGTCGCGGAGACCCGCATGTTGCGTGAGCCCGCTGTCTTGGAAAACGCCGGCTATGTACTGGACCTCAAATTCGACGTTCTGTCGGACGAACTGTCGGGCGATGACAGGGAGCAGCTCGATCAGCTAATCAGGGACTGGAAAGGCGTTCGCGATGTGCGCATCAGCGCGATCGGGCACAGCGACAGCCAGCGCATCGCGCCGCGCAACCACCACCTGTTCGCCGACAACTACGCGTTGTCCCGCGCGCGAGCCCTGGCTGCTGCGGCCTACCTGGGCGCCTCCTTGCAGGTGGCCGAGAACGGCATACAGGTTGACGGGCGCGGGCCCGATGACCCGGTCGCAACCAACGCGACGGCCGAGGGCCGCCAGACGAACCGTCGAGTGGAACTGATCCTGAGCGGCGTGCGCCCGAGCAAGCCGTCCTTCCTCGAAGTGACAAAGGCAGCGTCCGGTACGCAGATGGCACCGACTACCGGCGCCGTGCCAGGCAGCGAGGTTGTCGAGGATTTGCGCTTCAAGGTTGACCCCGACGCAGGCTCACCCAGGTCGCAGGTCGAGGCGAACATCGAGTCCCTGCAGAAGGGCTATGGTTTCGTACTGCCGGAGCAGGGTTTTAATCCGGCAATCCCGGCAACGAAAGTATCGATCAAACACCGGCCTGGCCAGAAGGTGCGACTGACGGTCAATGGCATCGCAGTCAGCCCCTTAGGCTTTGACGCCGTCGTCGAGAATGCGAGTCAGACGCTGGCGGTCAGCCGCTGGCGCACGGTCGGACTCGAAGACGGTCAGAACCGTATTCTCGCCGAGATCCTCAATGCCGACGGCAGCATTGCGAAGACGATCAAGCGTGACGTGTATTTCGCGGGACCGCCCATTCGCGCCGAGGTCGTCAGGGACAGGTCCAATCTCGTCGCCGACGGCAGGACCAGGCCGGCGCTGGCGATCCGTCTGTTCGATCGATCAGGCCAGCCGGCACGCCCGGGCATGACGGGCAATTTCGGTGTCCGCGACCCGTATCGCTCATGGTTTGACGTCGAGGACGCGCGGACCAACGACCTGATTCGAATCGGCGATCGCCAGGCGCACTATCGCATCGGCAAGGACGGCATCGCGTTCATCGAGCTCGCGCCAACCACTCGTGCCGGCGAGCTGATCGTCGACCTGGAATTCGAGAACCAGCGCGAACAGGAGATTCGCGGTTGGCTTGCACCCGTCGACCGCGACTGGATCCTGGTCGGTTTCGCCGAGGGCACGGCGGCACACAGGACCCTGTCGGACAACATGAGCGCAGCGGTGGATGCCGGGTTCGAGGAGGGCTACAACGACGAGGGCCGCGTTGCGTTCTTCGCAAAGGGCCAGATCAAGGGTGAGTACCTGCTGACGCTGGCTTACGATTCGGATCGCGAGCGCGACAAGAGCCGCTTCGAGACCGTTGTGGATCCCGATGCCTACTATCCGCTGTACGCGGACGGCAGTGAGCAGCGCTTTGAGGCGGCCAGCCAGCGCAAGCTCTACGTGAAGCTGGAGCGTGAGCAGTTCGTTGCGCTGTTCGGCGACTTCGACACCGGGCTGAGTGTCACGGAGCTGGCTCGCTTCCAGCGAGTATTCAACGGGTTCAAGGCCGAGTACCGAGGCGACTCGATCGGATACACCGTGTTTGCTGCCGAGTCCGAACAGGCATTCAACCGCGACGAGATCCGGGGAGACGGGACGTCCGGTCTCTACCGCCTGTCGAGATCGCCAATCGTCGCGAACAGCGAAACCGTTCGCATCGAGGTTCGGGATCGCTTCGACTCCGGCCGCGTACTGAACACGCAGGCGATGACGCGCTTCCTCGATTATACGTTCGATCCGCTGAACGGGACCCTGTTTTTCAAGCAGCCCGTGCCGAGTCGGGACCTGGACTTCAACCCGGTGTTCATCGTGGTCGAATACGAATCCCAGACGAGTGCCGACGCCGAGTTGGTTGCCGGCGGGCGCGTGTCGGCGGGAAGCGAGAACTTCGAAGTCGGAGCCACCTACGTCACCGATGAGACTCAGGGAGCCGAGGGCGAACTGTCCGGCGTCGACCTTCGCTGGCAGGTGAATGCGAGTACGCTGGTCAAAGCCGAGTATGCAACCACCGATACCGTGCAGGGCGGTACGTCGCGCAGCGGCAGCGCCAGCAAGATCGAGGTCGAGCACAACTCCGAGCGTGCCGACATTCGCGCCTACATTCGCGAGGTCGACGACGACTTCGGTCTGGGCTTCCAGTCGGCATCGGACAGCGGAGTTCGCCGCCTGGGTATCGAGGGCAAGGGCAAGATCTCAGAGTCGCTGACGTTGCAGGGTGAAGCCGCGTGGCAGCAGCAGCTGGCGACCGAGGATATCCGGAACCTGGCGCGGGCAACCTTGCGTTACGACCGTGGTGGATTCGACGCGAGCCTCGGCCTGACAAGAGCCGAGGACAAGTTCGAAGATGGCGACCGTCGCGTCAGCGATCTTGCCGAGATCGGTGTGTCGCAGCAGTTCTTCGACAACCGCCTGCGACTGCGGATCAGCGGGTCTACCGCGCTGGGTGACGTCGCGGAGAATGCCGACTATCCCGATACGATCGTCGTTGGCGCAGACTTCAAGCTGCGCGACAACGTGGAGCTCGTGACCGAATACGAGAACGCATCAGGCGAGAATATCGATGCAACGATGACCCGGGTTGGCCTGCGTGCGTCGCCCTGGCAACGTGCTGAACTCTCGAGCTCCGTCACCAACGAGGTTACGGAATTCGGTCCCCGGGTGTTTGCCAACGTTGGTCTCATACAAGGCTTCAAGCTCAACGACAACTGGTTGCTGGATGTCGGCATCGACCAGAGCAACACGCTGAGTCAGTCGGATCTCAGGCAGTTCGATTCTGACACCGAGCTCGTCAGTGGCTCGCTCAATGATGATTTTCTTGCCGCATTTGTTGGCGCGATGTACACCGCCGACGTATGGAGTGCGACCTCGCGACTTGAGCTGCGCAATGCCGATTCTGAGGAAAGAAATTCGCTATTGTTCGGCTGGTATCGCGAACCGCAGAAGGGGCACGGCTTGTCGGCCAGCCTGACAATATTCGACAGCGAACTCGCCACCGGCACACAGCAGACTGCGGCCGATCTGAAGTTCGGTTGGGCGTGGCGAATGGCGGACAGCCGCTGGTCGTTCCTGGACCGTTTAGACCTCGTGTACGAGGATGCAAAAGGCGACGGAGCCGAGTCGAAGAGCTGGCGCTTCATCAATAACTTCAACGCCAATCGGCGCTTCGGTGCGCGGACGCAGCTGTCGCTGCAATACGCCTTCAAGTACGTCCGCGATGAATTCGATGCCGATGCCTTCACCGGCTACAGCGACCTGGCGGGCTTCGATCTGCGGCGCAGCATCAGCGGCCGCTGGGACGTCGGTGTGAACGCGAGCGTCTTCAACGCCTACGAATCCGGGACTCGCGATTACAGCGTCGGCGCCGATGTAGGGCTCAATCTCGCGACCAACATGTGGATATCGCTTGGCTACAACGTTACCGGCTTCCATGACGATGACTTCGCAGCGGCGCGATACTCGGCGCAGGGCCCGTACATCCGGTTCGCGATAAAGGCAGACCAGCGTACGCTGAAGGACATCGCGGGTATTCGATAAGGCCCGGAACCGCGTATTTCCGAAGCGCGCAAAGCGGCCCGGCTTTGTGTAACCTTCCGTCCGTGATAACGCTGTCCGACTTCTTTGGCGATTCCAGCCCCCTAAAAACGCACCTGCCGGGCTTTCAGCCGCGGGCGGCGCAGGGCTGGATGGCCGAGGCCGTGGCGGAGGCTATCGCCGATTCCCGGCGACTCGTCGTTGAGGCAGGAACCGGGACCGGAAAGACGTTCGCCTATCTCGTCCCGGCGCTTTCAAGTGGCAAGAAGACCATCATCTCGACCGGCACGAAGGCGCTGCAAGACCAGCTGTATCATCGCGACCTGCCGCTGGTCGGCAAAGCCATCGGCAGACCGGTTACGACGGCGCTGCTCAAGGGACGGGCCAATTACCTTTGCCTGCAACGTCTCGACCAGGTTGACTCGGTGGCTGCATCCCTGAGGGACGATATCGTCGCCGTCAGTGAATGGCGCCACCGCACGCGGACCGGCGACCGCGCCGAGCTCGTCGAGGTCGCCGAGGACTCGTCAGTCTGGCCCATCGTCACATCGACGTCGGACAACTGTCTCGGACAAAAATGCCCGCTCTACAACGAGTGTTTCGTTGTCAAGGCGCGCCGCGCCGCGCAGGAAGCCGATCTCGTCGTCGTCAACCATCACCTGCTGCTGGCCGATCTTGCGATGAAAGAAAGCGGCTTTGTCGAGTTCCTGCCCGGAGCCGAGACGGTTATCGTCGACGAGGCACACCAGCTACCGGACCTCGCCACGCAGTTCTTCGGTGTCTCACTCGGCAGCCGCGAGCTCGAACGCCTGGTCGAGGAGACGCGCGCGGCGGCGTTCGGCCACGCGAATAGCGAGTTCCTCGGACGTATCGACAGCCTGGACACGGCGATAAGAGGACTCCGCGCGGCCGCGCCCAGGGAAGAGGGCCGACACCAGCTCGCTGACGTCGTCTACGCGCTAAGGCCGGCGATGGACGAGCTGGCGGACGCGCTTCGCGGTCTCTCATCCGGCCTCGAGATCCTGGCGGATGCATCGCCGGAACTCGAAAAATCGACCGAGCTGTGCCTCGCGTATCTCGAAAGGCTCGCTCATCTCGCCAACGAAGATGGCTGGGATGGCCTGCGCTGGCTGCAGGTCAACCCTCGCAGCCTGCGGCTGCACCTGACGCCCTTGGACGTGTCTGACACACTGGCCTCGTTGCTGGGCAACGGTTACCAGTCCTGGATACTGACTTCGGCAACGCTCGCGGTAGGCGAGGACTTCTCGCACTACCTCTCACGGGTCGGCCTGCAGGACGCGACAGCTCTGTCGTTTCAGAGCCCGTTCCCGATCGCCGACAACAGCCTGTTGTTCCTTCCCCCCGACATGCCACAGCCGTCCAGCCGCGACCATACCGCCAAGGTCATGGAAACGCTGGCCGACATGCTGAAGCTCGGGGTCGGGGGCGCGTTCTGCCTGTTCACCAGCCACCGCGCGTTGCAGGCGGCCAGGCACTGGTCACGAGCAAACCGCCGGCAGTTCGGCGGGAGGACGGTGTTCATCCAGGGGGATGCGCCGCGAGATGACCTGCTGCGTCGTTTCCGTGAAGCGGGGGACGCCGTCTTGCTCGGTACCGGCAGTTTCTGGGAGGGAGTCGACGTTCGGGGTCGCGCACTGTCGATGGTCATCATCGACAAATTACCGTTTACGTCACCGGCCGACCCGCTGTTGATGGCGCGCCTCGAGTACCTCAAACGGGAAGGCGGCAACGGCTTCATGGACCACCAGGTTCCACAGGCGGTACTCAGCCTGAAACAAGGCGCCGGTCGACTGCTGCGTGACCAGGAAGACTATGGCGTGGTCGTGTTATGCGACCCGCGCCTGACGCAGAAACGCTACGGCAAGATCTTCCTCGACGCACTGGAACCCATGCCGGTCACGGACTCGCTAAGAGACGTTGCGTCGTTCCTGGCAACACGCGATCGCTCGGGCGAGGTTGCATGAATCTGCTGGCGATCGATACCTCCTCAGTGGCCTGTTCTGTGGCGCTGTTGCTCGGCGAAGAAATCTCGGAACGGCACGAGGAGCAGGCACGGGAACACACGCAGCTTCTGGTGCCGATGATTGAGGCGCTTCTGGGCGAGGGCGGTGTCTCGCTCAAGGAACTGGACGCGTTCGTGCTCGGCAATGGACCCGGCTCTTTTATTGGGATGCGCATATCCGCATCCCTCGTTCAGGGTATGGCGTTCGGAGCGTCCAGGCCGGTCGTGCCGGTGTCGTCGTTGCTAGCCGTCGCCGAGGCCGTGTTCGATGAGCGTGACTGCGACGAGGTGATCGTCGCGCAGGACGCGCACATGAGTGAGGTATATCTCGGTCGTTTCGCCCGAGCAGAGAATGGAGCCGTCACCTCGCTCGAGGAAGAATGCATTCACGAGCAGTCGAGAATCTCCGGACTGCACGGCGAGGTCGAGCGAATCGCGGCCGGGTCGGGCTGGAGGCAGTATCCGGACCTGCTGGATGCCAATGAGTCGTTGCTGTCGGAGATTTCGCACCAGGTGTATCCGTCAGCCAGGTACCTGCTGCCGACCGCGTTGAGGAATCTCGAGGCAGGAAGAGCGATAGACCCGGCCGATATCAGTCCAAGTTACCTGCGGCACAAGGTTGCAACGCCACGGGAACGGTCGTAACGCTCCTGTAATATAGTGCTGATGTAATTCCAGAGCTCTGCTAACCATCGATCCTTGTTTACACAATGGCAGCGACCAAAATACTGATCGTCGAAGATGAGGCCGCAATCCGCGAGATGATCGTTTTCCATCTCCTGCGAGCCGGATTCGATACCGTCGAGGCTGAAAACTGTCGCTCAGCACGCGAACTGTTGGTCGACGAGCGTCCCCAGCTAGCGCTTGTAGACTGGATGTTGCCGGATATGAGTGGTCTGGAGCTGACGAGGATGCTGAGGCGCGACAGCAACAACGAAGATCTCGCGATCATTATGCTGACCGCACGCGCCGACGAGTACGACAAGGTGTCGGGCCTCGAGAGCGGTGCGGACGACTACATCACGAAGCCCTTCTCTCCGCGAGAATTGATCGCGCGAATCCAGACGGTACTGCGTCGTACCCGGTCAACCGATTCGGCTACTCTCGATGCAGGCGATATCAGCCTTGATACAGCGGGACATCGGGTAACCTCTGCGGGCATTGAAGTTCATCTCGGACCGACAGAATACCGGCTGCTACAGTTTTTGATGACACATCCGGACAGGGTGTACAGTCGATCACAGTTGCTGGACCGTGTATGGGGGGCCAATGTCTACGTGGAGGAACGTACCGTCGATGTGCACGTAAGGCGACTGAGGAAAGCCCTGAGCCCGACCGGGACCGACGCCTATGTGCAGACGGTCAGAGGTGCCGGATATCGATTTTCAACGCGCGATTCGTAATGTCTGAGCTATCACGGAAATTTCTGATTGGCCTTTTTGTTTTTCTGGCAACGGCCTTCGCGGTTGGCTGGTTTCACGGAGAGCCGTTAATCGGCCTGCTTCTGGGCGCAGTCATCACGCTGATCTACAATATCCGATACCTGCTTGCATTCGAGCGCGCATTGCGCAATGACGACTTCGCGATATTCCGTTATGGCGATGGCATATGGCAGTACATTTTCTCACAGTACAAGTTTCAGCGGACCCGGGCCGATCGTCACAAGGCGACGTATCGGAGCCTCTTGCGCGAGATCCGGCGATCTACCAACGCCATGTTCGATGGTGCGGTCGTGCTGAACGCCAACAATGAAATCATCTTCTGTAACCGGGCAGCCAAGAACCTCGCGGGCATCAAACGAAAAAAGGACCGCGGTCGTCGCGTAGACAACATCATCCGCGCCCCTGCGCTGTCGAAACTGCTGCAATCCGGTGACTATGCGCAATCTGTCGAGATTCCGTCGCCGCTAAACCCGGACGTACGGCTGAGCTGCCGGGTCGCGCCGTACGGCGGTAGCCAGAAGCTGCTATTCCTGAGAGACATCACCGAGCGTTTGCGTGTTAATAAGATGCGTCGCGATTTCGTAGCGAACGCATCGCATGAGTTGCGCTCGCCACTGACCGTGATCAGCGGTTACGTCGATGCGCTGGTCGATTACCCGGACTTGCCGGAGCAATGGACGCAACCGGCCATCGAGATGAGGTCGCAGACGCAACGCATGGGCAGAATCATCGATGAGCTGCTCGAGCTGTCCCGGCTGGAAAGTGCGGGCCTGGCCGACGATAAGCACTTCGTGGACATGGGCTCACTGATCACGAGAGTGAGCGAGCAATTCTCCATTGACCCCGATCATGCACATGTTCGCCTACAGATCGAAAGCAATGACGGGCTGCTGGGCAGCGCGACCGAAATAGAGTCTGTCATCCAGAACCTCATCGCCAATGCGATTCGCCATACCGCAACCGATGGCGATATTACCGTTACCTGGCGCAGGCTCGACTCAGGCGCAGAGCTTCGCGTCAGCGATACCGGAGAGGGAATTGCCGAGGAGCATCTTCCGCGACTGACTGAGCGGTTTTTCCGGGTCGACCGCGGCCGCAGTCGTGCAGACGGCGGCGTTGGCCTTGGCCTGTCCATCGTCAAGCACGTCCTGGGCCGGCACGAGGCGGAGCTTTCAATCTCCAGTGAAATCGATGTCGGGACCCGTTTTTCCTGCGTTTTCCCGGAGCACCGGATCAGCGAGCCCTTCTCGAGACGGTCGAGCGTTCACGGCTAGTCTCAGTCCGTCCAGGGATCGCGCGAACAAGCAGTCGATGGCGTCGGCGTGGCTGTTCCGGGCGGATTCATAAGTAGCGGGAGCTGTCATAAAAACGCAATATTTCGGTAATACGAGCGTAATGGTCGGTCGTTAACGTCCGCGTAACATTCGATGAGCCAGCGTAGAAATGGCGCTCAAGGCCGAAGGGGAAACAATGAAAAAGACCACGTCAGTTCTCGCCGCTCTCTCGATCGCGGTAACGTTCTCGCCTGCCGAGGTGTCCGCCGAGGCGCTCACGGACCGCGTCAACCTGAAGGGCGATTTCCGCCTCCGTTACGAAGGCATCGACGAGCAGGGCCAGGAGAGCCGCGATCGGTTCCGCTATCGAGCCCGCTTCGGGGTCGAGGCCGAAGTGCAGGACGATGTCGACGTGATTCTCGAATTGTCCACTGGGGCGGACAATCCCGTCTCCGCGAATACCACTATCGATGGTGGATTCAATAAGGATGAATTCCGGATCAACCTTGCGTACGTGAAATGGGCGGCTTCAGATTCCGTCACCGTGCTGGCGGGCAAGATGAAGAACCCGATGTTCAGACCGGGCAAATCACAGCTCATCTTCGACAATGATCTGACACCGGAAGGCGCATCTGTCGTGTTCGAGTCCGGAAACCTATTCGGCAATGCCTCGGTTTTCGCCGTAGAGGAGCGCAGCAGCGAAGATGACTCTTTCCTGTATTCGGTTCAGGGTGGCGCCAAAGTCGACGTTAGCGATGACGCATCGGTGACCTTCGGCGCCGGCTATCTCGTGTACACCAATACCGTTGGCTTCACACCGTTCTTTAACGGGAGCTCGAAGAGCAACAGTGTCGATACGGATGGCAATTACATCTACGACTACAAAAACGTCGAGCTGTTCGCGCAGTTTGACACCCAGGTCGGCGACTGGCCGCTGCAACTGTACACGCACTGGACCGAGAATTCGGATCCGGATGAAGAGAACACGGCGTATGCGTTCGGCGGCAAGCTGGGCTCGGCAAAGAAGAAAGGTACGATGCAGTTCATCTACACTTACCAGGATGTGGAAGCCGACGCCGTCATTGGCACATTCAACGACTCCAACTTCGGCAGCAGCGGGACAGACGCCGACGGCCACATCGTGCGCTACAAGTACGCCCTGACTGACAAAGCCACTCTCGGCGGCTCGCTGTTCGTCAACAGCATCGATCGTTTTCAGGACGTTGAGAAAGACTACGATCGCATCCAGATCGACATCGAGTTCAAATTCAACTAACAGGCCGGCGCGGCGGGCGACCCTCACCAAAGTCGCGTAGATTTTTGACGTCCGCTGCGCATACACTAGGGCTATAAGACTTACGGGCAGTCAGTCATGCAGGTATCAGATCTCGGCGATCACATCTCCAGGCGCTACGATCAGGATCTGGAGCAACTCAGAAGCGACGTTCTCAAGATGGGTGGCCTCGTCGAGAGCCAGCTGCAGAGTGCGATCACGGCGATTGTCTCTGGTGACAGCGAGCTGGGATTGAAAGTCGCGGAGGACGACTACAAGGTCAATAAGCTCGAAGTCGACATAGACGAGCAGTGCCGGCGACTGTTGGCCACGCGTTCGCCGGCTGCCGGTGATTTGCGCCTGATCGTCGCAATCATCAAGACGATTACGGACCTGGAGCGCATTGGCGACGAGGCCGAAAAGATCGGCTATCTTGCGTCCAAACTGGCTGCGATGGATCGCCCGTCAGATTCCTATCGAGAGCTGAAGACACTGGGTAATCACGTGTCCGTGATGCTCAGGGACGCGATGAACTCATTCGCTCGCCTCGATGTCGATGAGGCGATTCGAGTGGCGCAGGAAGACGACCAGGTCGACGAGGAGTACGATGCGATCGCCAGGCAGTGCATCACGTTCATGATGGAAGACCCGCGCAAGATCAAGCGCTCTATGAACGTAACATGGACGGCGAGGTCGCTTGAGCGCATCGGCGATCACGCAAAGAACATCTGTGAATATGTCATCTTCATGGTGCGTGGCAAGGACGTTCGGCATACTGGGGAAGTGGACCCCACTGATATCGCCGATTGAATATGACATTACCCTCGAGACGTGCCGGCAACATTGTCGGTTTCCTCATCTGCGCGGGCCTCATGGCGTTCGCGCTCTACGCCGAACACGGCCTTCACCTGATGCCCTGTCCCCTGTGCGTGTTGCAGCGCATTGCGGTTATTGCGCTTGGGCTGATCTTCCTGGTCGCTGCACTGCACAACCCGGCCGGCGGGGCACGCAGAGTCTACTCTGGGCTCACCGCGCTGGCCGCAATATTCGGTGTCGTCGTGGCCGGGCGTCACGTCTGGATGCAGCACCTGCCACCGGAAAAGGTCCCCGCCTGCGGCCCTGGTCTCGGCTACATGATTGAGACGCTGCCATTCTCCGAGGTTCTCGACAAAGTATTCTCCGGTTCAGGCGAGTGCGCGGAAGTCTCATGGAGCTTGCTGGGCCTGAGCATGCCGGAATGGGTGCTGATAGCTGTTATCTGCCTCGGCGCAGGCGGTATCTGGAACAACCTTCGCAGGTAGGTAGCAGAATCGCTTGTTTCTCTGACAAATCGTCCGCTGATCCAGACTCACAGAAGGCTCGTTTCGAGGCCGCTGGCTATTGCGTTGTCAGCAGTCAGGAAGGCTGCTCAAGCAACAGCTTTTCCAGTATCCGCTGATAGACCGACGTCAGGGTCTCTACGTCCGCTAGCGAGACGTGTTCATTGATCTTGTGAATCGAAGCGTTGATCGGGCCAAGCTCGACGACATCTGCGCCCATGGGAGAAATGAAGCGGCCGTCGGATGTTCCTCCTCCAGTGGACAACTCAGGTGTGATGCCCGCTACTTCATTCAGTGATTCGCAGACCGCGTCTGTTAGCGCCCCCGGCTGTGTCAGGAAGGGTTCCCCGGACAAATGCCAGTTCAGCGTGTAATCAATCTCGTGATGATCAAATATCTCCGCGACACGCATCTTTAGCTGTTCATGTGTCCACTCGGTCGAGTAACGAAAGTTGAAACGCGCGGAGAGTTCCGGTGGCGTGACGTTCGGTGCACCGATCCCGGCATTCAGTTGCACCACCTGGAAGCTCGTCGGTGGGAAGTGTTCATTGCCCTGGTCCCACTCGATGGAGTGGAGTTCGGCGAGAACGGGCGCAAAACGCTTAATCGGATTGTCGGCCCACTGCGGATAGGCAACATGACCCTGGATACCGTGCACGGTCAACATGCCGCTCAGCGAACCGCGTCTGCCTATGCGAACGACGTCCCCGAAGCTTTGGTGACTGGAGGGCTCCCCAATGACGCACCAGTCAATAAACTCGCCGCGCGCCTTCAGCGTCTCTACCACCTTCAACGTCCCGTCACGCGCCCGGCCTTCTTCATCACTGGTAATCAGCAACGCGATGCTGCCGTTAATCGCGGGTCCTTGCTCGAGGAATCGTTCGATGGCCACGGTCATCGCGGCGAGGCCGGACTTCATGTCCGCGGCGCCACGACCGTAAAGCACATTGTCGACTTCGGTAGGATCAAAAGGGTCGGTGTCCCAGCGGTCGAGGTCCCCAGGTGGAACGACATCGGTATGGCCAGCAAAGCAAAGGACCGGGCCTTCCTGCCCGAAACGCGCCCAGAGGTTGGTGACATCGCCGAATTGGAGTGTCTCGCACTCGAATCCAAGCGCCGATAGTCGCTCGATCAAGAGGTCCTGGCAGCCGGCATCCTCGGGTGTCACCGAAGGCAATTCGATCAACGTCTTCAGTAAGTCGATCGCTGGATGAGACGTGGTCTCGCTCATGTTTGGAGATTGCTCCGTAAGTTATTGAAATAATTCACGAAAAAACCCCGCTGCTCGCTAAATTAATGACGCGTAATTCCTCGTGCCTGCAATAATTCCGTAACAATTGCCCGCTATCCTTTCGGCCAGATTCAGAAGTCAACTGTCAGGAGTAGGTTGTGGCAAATAGAACCAAAATCACCGGCGCCGTCGTTTGTCTGTTGGGCGCACTGGCCTTTGCACAGCCAGCCGCGGCGCAGAGCGCAAGAGATTATATCTATATCGTTGGATCGTCGACGGTCTATCCGTTTACAACGGTCGTCGCTGAGCGATTCGGCCGCAGCAGTGATTTTCGCACGCCGAAGGTAGAGTCTACGGGTTCCGGTGGCGGACTGAAGCTGTTCTGCGACGGCATCGGCGTCGACTACCCCGATATCGCCAACGCGTCTCGCGGCATCAAGCAGTCTGAAATCGAGCGCTGCGCCGGCAATGGCGTGGCCGAAATCGTTGAAGTCAAGATTGGCTACGACGGTATCGTGTTCGCGCACGCCATTAACTCCGTCGACTTCGAAGTCACGCGTGAGGAGATCTTCCTTGCGTTGGCCAAGGAAGTGCCGGGCGACAGCGAAGGCTCGCTGATCGAAAACCCTTATCGGAAGTGGTCAGATATCAACCCGGAGCTGCCGGATCTTGAGATCGAGGTGTTGGGTCCGCCGCCAACTTCAGGCACGCGTGACGCCTTCGTCGAGCTGGGCATGGAAGGCGGTTGCAAGGCAATCGACTGGATTGCTGAATTGAAGAAAACCGACAGCGACAAGTTCAAGGCCGTCTGCCACACGATTCGCGAGGACGGTGTCTTTGTCGAGGCGGGTGAAAACGACAACCTGATCGTGCAGAAGCTGCAGGCAAACCCGGCGGCATTCGGCATCTTCGGCTTCAGCTTCCTCGATCAGAATGCGGAAAAGGTGAAGGCTGTCGCGATTGACGGCGTCGCTCCGACATTCGATGCGATCGCGGACAACGACTATCCTGTCGCTCGCTCGTTGTTCTTCTACGTCAAGAAAGCGCATGTGGGCGTGATACCGGGCCTTCGTGAGTTCCTGAAGGAATTCTCGAGTGAGCGCGCCTGGGGCGAAGAAGGCTATCTCTCCGAACGCGGGCTGATCCCGATGCCGGACGACGAGCGCAGGCAAGTAGCGACGGATATAAAGGAACTTAAGACAATTTCTTAAGTTAGTTTCTTAACTTTAGCGACGTGCCTGTTACTGGCGGCAGTGACAGGCCGGTACCTTGCAAGGTAACGTGATTGGCATCGGCGGCGGCCCCTAGCGGGCCGTCGCCGTCTCTATCTTCCCCAGGCCAAAATAATGCAGAACACAAGCCTGCTCATAATTCTGATCGGCATGACGGCTTTCGCGTACTTCGCGGGCCGCAGTCGTTCATTAGCCATCGTCGGCGGTCCTGCGCGTACCACGCGCCTGCACTCGCTGCCCGGATACTATGGCTACTTCACGGCCATCTGGTGCCTGTTGCCGGCGCTGGGGCTGTTGCTTGCGTGGATTCTGCTCGAGCCACGGGTGATTGCGGCATTGACCGTTCAGGGCCTGTCAGACACCCAGCGGTCGATGAGCGCGGGCGAACTCAACCTGCTGCTGAACAATATCCAGAACCTCGCCCTCGGTGACGCGATCAGTGGCACGGCCGACGAAAGTCTGCAGGCGGCTGCCGATCGATTCACGCAGCTGACAAAGCAGAGCCGCCAGCTCCTCGCCGTACTGGTATTCGGCCTGTCAGGCCTCGCTGCGTTCTTCGCGTGGCGACGCATCCACCCAGACTTCCGAGCACGTAACAGCGTAGAGAACATCACACGGTTGCTGCTGCTGGCTGCGTCGACGATCGCTATCTTCACGACTGTCGGTATCGTGCTGTCCGTCCTGTTCGAGGCGCTGCGGTTTTTCCAGAAGGTCCCGGCGACCGAGTTCCTGTTTGGCTTGAACTGGAGTCCGCAGACGGCCATTCGAGCCGACCAGGTGGGCTCATCCGGCAGTTTCGGTGCGGTTCCGCTGTTTACAGGAACGTTGTTGATCACGGCAGTTGCGATGGTCTTTGCGACGCCCGTTGGCCTTCTGACGGCGATCTACCTGTCTGAGTATGCCTCGAAAACCGTTCGCTCAGTTGCCAAGCCTCTGCTGGAAATCCTAGCCGGCATTCCGACCGTTGTTTATGGCTTCTTTGCTGCGCTGACTGTCGCGCCATGGATACGCAATACCGGCGAGGCGGCCGGCCTGTCAGTGTCGTCGGAGAGTGCGCTCGCCGCGGGGCTCGTAATGGGCATCATGATCATCCCGCTGGTGTCTTCACTGTCAGACGACGCCATCAACGCCGTGCCGACAGCGATGCGAGACGGTGCGCTGGGGCTCGGTTCGACACGGTCGGAGACGATGCGCAAGGTCATTCTGCCTGCGGCTCTGCCCGGAATCGTCGGCGGTATCCTGCTTGCCGTCTCAAGAGCAATTGGCGAGACGATGATTGTCGTTATGGCCGCGGGTCTTGCGGCTAACCTGACCGCGAACCCGTTCGAGGCGGTAACCACCGTTACCGTGCAGATCGTGACGTTGCTGGTCGGTGACCAGGAATTTGATAGTGCGAAGACGTTGGCCGCCTTCGCGCTGGGTCTGATGCTGTTCGTAGTGACCCTGCTGCTTAACGTCCTCGGCCTGTACGTGGTCCGCAAATACCGCGAGCAATACGATTAGAGCTCTAGCGATGACTGATAATTCAACCAAAGCAAAAGTCGAGAAGGGGCTCGCGCGTCGCCGCAGAAACGAGTTGATCTTTCGCAGCGCCGGAATGCTCGCGACAACCGTCGGCGTCCTATTCCTTGGCGTTTTCTTCTTCACGCTAATCCAGAACGGTTCGTCGGCATTCCAGCAGAGCTTTGTGCTCGTCGATCTCGAATTCAGCGAGGACATCCTCGCACCGGATGGTGAACTCGACCTGGAGTACGCGAACTTCGACGCCATCCCGAGAAACGCGCTGCGCGCGAAGTTCCCCGATGTCACCAGCCGTTCAGAGCGGCGAGAATTGAATCGCCTGCTGAGCATTTCTGCCGGTTATATCGCGCGGGACATGATCGAGGACGATCCCGAGCTTCTCGGTCAGACCGTCCAGGTTTGGGTGCCCGCTGCGTCGACGGTCGACATGTTACTCAAGGGCAATATTGACCGGGAGATTGTTGAATCGCTGCGGCCGATATCGGACAAGCAGATTGCGTGGGTCGATGAGCTGGTGAGCAACGAGCGTGTCCGCAAGCAGTTCAACACTGCGTTGTTCACGAACGGCGATTCACGTGAGCCGGAGCTCGCCGGTATCCGCGGCGCCCTGATGGGCTCTTTTTACATGTTACTCGTCACCGTCGTCCTGTCGCTGCCGATTGGTGCAGCCGCCGCGATCTACCTTGAGGAGTTAGCGCCAAAAAACAAATGGGCTGACCTAATCGAGGTCAATATCAACAACCTCGCCGCCGTGCCGTCTATTGTCTTTGGTCTGCTGGGTCTGTCGATATTCGTCAACTGGGCATCGCTGCCGCGATCGGCGCCTCTCGTCGGCGGTCTCGTGCTGGCCCTGCTGACATTGCCTGTGATCATCATCGCGTCACGGGCAGCCATCAAGGCCGTCCCGCCATCGATCAGGGAAGCGGCTCTCGGCCTGGGTGCGTCAAAAATGCAAGTGGTTTTCCACCATGTATTGCCATTGGCGCTTCCGGGTATGCTGACAGGGACTATCATTGGTATGAGCCGGGCGCTGGGCGAGTCAGCGCCACTGCTAATGATCGGCATGGTCGCATTCATCGTCGATGTGCCGCAGGGACTGTCGGATCCAGCGACGGCCTTGCCTGTTCAAATTTATCTGTGGGCTGATAGCCCCGAAAGGGCGTTTGCAGAGCGAACTTCGGCAGCAATCATCGTGCTGCTCGGATTCCTGCTGCTTATGAACCTGACTGCGGTAATTATCCGCAAGCGTATGGAAAGGAAATGGTAGTTGTGGAGCAATCGGTAAGCCTGTATGAATATGTCAGCCATGAGTGAAAGAAGTGCAATTGATGATCAGCCCGCCCAGGGTGCATCCGGCATAACGCCGCCTGCTCCAGTGCAGGAGTCGGCGCTTGTCAATGCGATTGCAGATAAGCCCGACTCAAGCGCAACGGACGGCGAATTCAAGACTGTCGGCGAATACCGCTGCCAGAACCCTTATCTCGTTGCCGAAAACGTCGACGTGCATTACGGAAGCAACCACGCGATCAAGAACGTCAGCCTCGAAATCGGCAAGAAAGAGGTCATTGCGCTGATCGGCCCCTCTGGATGCGGAAAGTCCACATTCCTGCGTTGCTTGAACCGAATGAACGACTCGATCGAGTCGGCCGTCGTATCTGGCGACATCCGCCTGGACGGCGAAGACATCTACAGCAAGTCGCTCGATCCCGTTGTATTACGGGCGAGGGTGGGTATCGTATTCCAGAAGCCGAATCCGTTCCCGAAGAGCATCTATGACAACGTTGCCTACGGGCCGCGCATCCACGGTCTCGCAGCAGATCGGGCGGAGTTGGACGAGATCGTGCATTCAAGCCTGGAGAGGGCTGGATTGCTGGAGGAAGTCAAAGATCGACTCGATGATCCGGGTACCGGTCTGTCAGGCGGACAGCAGCAACGTCTGTGTATCGCGCGGACGATTGCGATCAACCCTGAGGTTATCCTGATGGACGAGCCTTGTTCCGCACTGGATCCGATCGCGACGGCAAAGGTCGAAGACCTGATGGATCAGCTCGCGCAGGAGTATTCGATCGTCATCGTCACGCACTCAATGCAGCAGGCTGCACGCGTGTCGCGTCGAGTCGCCTACTTTCACCTGGGCCACCTAATCGAGGTCAACGATACGGATACCGTGTTCACGAACCCGGAACACAAGCTGACCGAGGACTACATCACCGGTCGAATCGGCTAGCCACTGCCAGTCCTTCTGGCGCTGGCATAAGGTCAGTCTCCGCTGCAACGCTGTTGATGCGATTTTCATTCGCAGGCGCATGAGCGACTGGAATTCAGGACCGCCCGTCCAGAAAGTCCGAGAAGCGCTTCTCGGAGAAGCCGATCGCAAAGAAACCCTGGGTCTCGAGCACAGGTCTCTTCAGCAGTGTTGGTTGATCGAGCAGGGCAGCCATCGCCTTGTCGCGATTCATATCATTCCGGTCAACCTCGGGGATCTTTCGCCAGGACAGGCTTCGGCGATTGACGAGCTTCTCCCAGCCGACCTGGTCCGCCCAGCGCTCGAGCATCTGGATGTCGAGACCGTCATCGCGCAGGTCGTGAAACCGGTGTTCGAGATTGCGGTCCTTCAGGAACCTGAGGGCCTTGCGGCAAGAGTCACAGCTCTTGATGCCGTAGACGACCAGCGTCACAGGCGGCGATCCTCTGTGCATTTCTGTCCGGCGGGCCGGATCATTGAGCGTTCCTCAAGAGATCGTTCAGGCTGGTCTTGGCCCGCGTCTTCTCGTCCACTCGCTTTACGATGACCGCGCAGTACAGTGAGTAGCTGCCATCCTTCGATGGCAGGCTGCCGGACACGACGACGGAACCGGCCGGGATGCGTCCGTAGCTGATCTCACCGGTTTCGCGGTCGTAGATGCGCGTACTTTGCCCGATGTACACACCCATCGATATGACGGAGCCCTGCTCGACGACGACGCCTTCGACGACTTCGGAACGAGCGCCGATGAAACAGTCGTCCTCGATGATCGTAGGTCCGGCCTGCAAGGGTTCCAGCACGCCGCCGATACCGACACCGCCCGACAGGTGGACGTTTCGGCCTATCTGGGCGCAGCTGCCGACCGTCGCCCAGGTATCGACCATCGTGCTGCTGTCGACGTAGGCGCCGATGTTGACATAGCTCGGCATCAGCACGACGTCAGGCGCAACGTATGCGCCGCGGCGCACTATCGCATCCGGTACGACGCGCACCTGGTCGCGGACGAAGTCGTCTTTCGAGTAATGCGCATACTTCATGCCCACCTTGTCGTAGAAGCGCGAGTGGCTGCCTGTAATGACTTCATTGTCATTGAGGCGGAAGCTTAGCAGGACCGCTTTCTTTAGCCACTGATTGACCTGCCAGCCACTGTCCTTCTTCTCCGCGACGCGAGCGCGTCCCTGGTCGAGGTCGTCGATGGCTTCATTCACGGCGGCCTCGAGTTCCGACCTTTCAGCTTCAGACGCTGTCTTGCCGCCGGCGTCGAACGCTCTTTCTATAATCTCAATCTTGTCGTTGTTCATTTGTCCTGATCCAGGGCGCTTTCCAGGGCTTCCTGCAGCGTGTGTTTTTGTTCTTCGGTCAGTACCGAGCCGTCTTCATTTTGCAAGTAGAAAACGTCCTCAGCACGTTCCCCGATCGTCATGATCTTGGCCGTCTCGATGTCGATACCGTGCTTCATCAGGACCTCGCCAACCGTGCTGAGCAGCCCGGGCCTGTCCGAAGCGTGCAGCTCCATGATCGTCTGGCCCGGCTGGCCGTGCTTGTTGAAGTCGACGACGGTCTTCGTCGAGAACATTCGGACCGCTCGCGGCGCTGCCCGCGTCACGCTCGAGATATTGTCGTCATCTGCGGTGAGCACGCGCGCCATGGACCGCCGGATTTTTTGCATGCGCGCCTCGTCGATCTCCGTCAGATTGTCCGTCTCCATGAAAACGAATGTGTCCAGGCTGTAACCGTTATTGAGCGGAACGATACGTGCGTCGACGATATTGAGGCCCAGTTCATCGATGGCCGCGGTTGCGTGCGCAAACGTGTGTTTCTCGTGTTTCGTGTAGAGCGCCGCTTCCACGCCTTCACCGTTGGCCTGCCGCCTGACGTCGACGAGCCCGACCTCGGACTCCATGTTCGACTCGGATAACCACTCGGTATGCCAGACGATCTCGTTGGGGCGGTGGCGGATAAAGTAGTCGGCCGTCATGACCGCCCAGACGCCGTTGATGGCCTCGTCGTCGATGCCTCGTTCCAGAAGCTCGCTCCGTGCTGCGTTCTGCGATTCACTGACGACCTGCGCACGTTCCAGGGGAACGTCGTCTTCCCGCCGGAGCTGGCGCGATGTGGCTTCATACAGGTCGTGGAACAGCGAGGCCTTCCATGAATTCCACAGCTTGGGATTTGTCCCGCGAACGTCGGCGACGGTCAGAAGATACAGGTAATCCAGTCTTTCCTGTGTTCCGACCAGCCTCGCGAATTCGACGATGACATCGGGATCCCCGATGTCCTTTTTCTGTGCCGTCGAAGACAGAACCAGGTGGTTCTGTACCAGCCAGGCGACGGTCGAGGCGTCGGTCGGATCGAGACCATGCTCGAGACAGAAGGCTTTGGCATCGACCGCGCCGAGCTCTGAATGATCGCCGCCTCGGCCCTTCGCGATGTCGTGAAAAAGGCCGCTAAGGTAGACGATCTCTGGCCGGTCCAGCGCCTGCATGATCTTGCTGCAGTGCGGGTACTCATCGTCGAAACGCTGCAGGGAAAATCGTCGGAGATTACTGACGACGAAGAGCGTGTGCTCATCGACCGTGTAGGCATGAAACAGGTCATATTGCATTCGGCCGACGATACGACCGAACGCGGGGATGTAGAGACCGAGTACGCCGTACAGATTCATCCGGCGCAATTCATGCGTGACGCCCTCGGGCGCCCTGAGCATGTCGAGAAACAGTCGATGATTCCGCGGGCTCTGTCGAAATTCTTCGTCAATCAGCGGCAGGCTTCTTTTGAGGAGTCCAATCGTGTAGGCGCTGACGCCTTTAATATCCGGGTTCTGTTGCAGTAACAGGAACAGCTCCAGCAGCGCCGACGGTTGGCGCGCGAACACTTTTTCATCAACGGTCTGGAGATATCCGTTCCGGACCTTGAAGCGCTCGTTGAGCGGCACTGCCTCCGCATCGGGGTCCATCAGGATGGCTTCCTCGAACAGCTGCAGCAGCATTTCGTTGATGCGGGACAGGTCCATGACCGTTCTGTAGTAACGCTGCATCATCTGTTCGACGCCCAGCGTGTAGCTCGCATCCTCATAGCCGAGCATCTGGGCAAGCTTGACCTGGTGGTCGAACAACAGCCGGTCCTCGTGACGCCCCGTCAGGAGATGCAGGGCGAAACGCACCCGCCAGAGGTAAGCGAGTCCCTTATTAAGAAGGTTGACCTGCCCGGGCGTCAGGAAGCCGAACTGAACCAGTTCGTCCAGCGTGCGGGTGCCGAAATGGCGATTCGCGACCCAGCCGATCATCTGTATGTCGCGAAGCCCGCCGGGGCTGCCTTTAACGTTGGGCTCGAGGTTGTAACCGGTGTCGTCGTAACGATGGTGCCGCGCGATCTGTTCCTTGCGCTTCTCGGCGAAAAACTCGGTCGACGGCCACATCTTGTCCGGGGCGATGCCACTACCCATACGCTCGACAAGCTCGGCGGGACCGTCAATCAGCCGGTGCTCCATCAGCGTTGTGACGATGGTCAGGTCGTCGGTCGCGGCCTCAATGCACTCGTCGACGGTGCGCACGCTGTGGCCGATTTCCAGGCCGATATCCCATAGCGCGGTCACGAAATCCGAAAGCCGGTCCTCCGCGCCGTCGGGGAGGGCATCGGGCAGCAGGATCAGGATGTCGACGTCGGATGCCGGGTGCAACTCGCCGCGTCCGTAACCGCCGACGGCGACCAGCGCGATTTGCTCGCTCAAGTCGGCGAGCCGAGAGCGCCAGAGACGACTCAACACGGAGTCAACGGCGCGAGCGCGTGAATGCACGAGCTCGACCACCGATTCACCGTCTTTGAAGCGCTGTGCGAGGTTTTGATCCGCCGCCGCCAGCGCCTTGCGCGCGGCGAGGCCCGAGGCGTCGCCGATCGTCTCGGTGACGGCCTGAACAGCGGGGTCGTGCCTCAGCTTATCCGGAGTCTGTGCGGGTGCAACCATGCTTTACCTGTCAGCCGCCCCCAGGGTCAGGACCTCGTAGCCGGTCTCCGTCACCAGGATGGTGTGTTCCCACTGTGCCGACAGGCTGTGATCTTTCGTCACGACGGTCCATCCGTCGGGCAGCAGGCGAACGCCGGCCTTGCCGGCGTTGACCATCGGCTCCACCGTCAACGTCATGCCGGCCTTGAGCTGCATCCCGGTGCCTCGTGTGCCGTAGTGCAGGACCTGCGGGTCTTCGTGGAAGACACGGCCGATACCGTGGCCGCAGTATTCTTTGACGACCGAGAAGCGGTTTTTCTCGACGAACTGCTGGATCGACGCCCCGACGTCACCCAGGTGCTTGCCCTCTCCGAGCTCCTCGATGCCGCGCCACATGGCCTGAAACGTGATGTCGGCCAGGCGCCGCGCCTGGATATTTTCCTTGCCAACCATGAACATACGGCTCGTGTCGCCATGGAATCCGTCCTTGATGACGGTGATATCGATGTTGACCGCATCGCCGGCTTTGAGCCGCTTCTCGCCCGGGATGCCATGGCAGACGACGTGATTGACTGACGTGCAGATGGATTTGGGGAATCCCCGGTAGTTCAGCGGGGCAGGGATCGCATCCTGTTCTTCCGTGATGAACTTGTGGCAGATCGTGTCGAGTTCGTCGGTGGTGACACCGGGTTTGACATAATCTCCAATCATATCGAGTACGTCGGCCGCCAACTGGCCGGCGACCCGCATCTTGTCCTGCTCTTCGGGCGTCTTGATCGTAACAGTCATTTTGGTCTGTATTGTGGAAGGGGCACGCGCTCATTGTTGGGCGCGGCGGCCTATGGTATAAAGCGCGCGCCCTTGAGGCAATTAATCCACACGTATATCGACACAGCGCACTGGGTGCCCACCGAAAAAGGGTTTTGCGCTGGGATATACGGAGGCCTAACCCGGAGAAATACCATGGCAGACGTAACTATGCGCCAGATGCTAGAGGCTGGCGTGCATTTTGGTCATCAGACCCGCTTCTGGAACCCGAAGATGGCACCGTTCATCTTTGGCGAGCGTAACAAGATCCATATCATCAACCTCGAGAAGAGCCTTCCCATGGCTCGCGAGGCCAGCGCCTTCATCAAAGCAACGGTCGCCGATGGCGGCACGGTGCTGTTCGTCGGCACCAAGCGTGCGGCGCGAGAAGCGATCCGCAATCACGCCGCCCGCTGCGACATGCCGTATGTCAGCCAGCGCTGGCTCGGTGGCATGCTGACGAACTACAAGACGATTCGCCAGTCGGTAAAGCGCCTCATCGCGCTCGAGGAAATGTCGGCCGAGAACGCATTCGAAGGCCTGACCAAGAAAGAGATCCTTGGCCTGGAGCGTGAGCGCGAGAAGCTCGAACGCAGCCTCGGTGGCATCAAGGACATGAAGTCCCTGCCGGACGTCATGTTTGTCATCGACGTCGAGCACGAGGACATCGCGATTCGTGAAGCTCGCAAGCTCGGCATCCCGGTCGTAGCGGTCGTCGACACGAACTGCTCGCCGGAGGGCGTCGACTACGTCGTGCCCGGCAACGACGACGCGATGCGCGCCATCGAACTGTACACATCGGTCATTGCCGACTCGGTACTCGACGGCAAGGCCTCGATTCCCGAGGTAGCGCTGGGCGAGGACGAGTTCGTCGAGCTCGATGCCGAAGGCCGACCGACCAAGGCTCCGCGTAAGAAGAAAGCCGCAAAGAAGACGACGAAGAAGGCTCAAGCAAAGAAGACCGCCAGGGCCGCTGACAAAGCCGAGAAAGCCGACGAGGCCGCAGAGTCAGCACCCGAGGCCGACAAGGCTGAAGAAGCGAAGCCGGCGGAAGAAGCCAAGGCAGCCAAGGAAGCCAAGCCTGCCAAGGAAGCTGAAGCAGCTGAGGAGTCCAAGCCTGAGAAAAAGGCAGCCAAGGCTTCAAAAGCTGAAGAACCTGCTGCTGAAGACGCGGGCGAGGAAAAAGCCGCCAAGGCAGACGACAAAGCAGACGAAGCGGACGCCAAGTAAGCGCTTCTATCGTTGTATGAATGGCCCGGACGACGGGCATACAGATTTAGAGGAATTTAGTGATGGCCATCAGTGCATCAATGGTTAAAGAACTGCGCGAGCGGACCGGCGCAGGCATGATGGAGTGCAAGAAGGCACTCGTTGAGACAAACGGCGACCTGGACGCAGCGGTAGAGCTGCTTCGCAAGTCGGGCCAGGCGAAAGCGGACAAGAAGTCCGGTCGAGTCGCGGCCGAGGGGCGTATCGTTGTCAAGAGCGATGGCGGCAAAGCCGTCATCGTCGAGGTCAATTCCGAAACGGATTTCGTTGCCAAGGACGAGAACTTCGTTGCGTTCACCGACAGCGTTGCTGACGCCGTGCTGGCGTCCGGAACGACGGACATGCAGGCGCTGTCAGCCGAGTCGCTGGCGGACGGTCGTCAGGTTGAAGCGGCTCGCACCGAGTTGGTTGCAAAGGTGGGCGAGAACATCTCCCTGCGCCGTGCCAGCACGATCGACAGTGCCGGCACGATCGGTGCCTACACGCACGGTGCCAAGATCGGTGCGGTCGTCGCCGTCGAGGGCGGCGACGAGGCGTTGGCGAGGGACGTGGCGATGCACGTCGCCGCAACCAACCCGATGTGTGTCGATGAGAGCGGCGTACCCGCGGAAACTCTCGAGAACGAGCGGCGTATCCTGACCGAGCAGGCACAGGAAAGCGGCAAGCCGGCTGATATCATTGCCAAGATGGTAGAAGGGCGGGTCAACAAGTTCCTGAAGGAAATCACGCTGGTCGGGCAGCCGTTCGTCAAGGATCCGGACGTTACGGTCGGAAAACTGTTGTCCGGCGCGAACGCGAAAGTGACGGACTTCGTGCGATTCGAGGTCGGTGAAGGCATCGAGAAGAAAGAAGACAACTTTGTCGAAGAAGTCATGGCGCAGGTGAAAGGCGCCAGCTAGCCCGGAACTCCGGGTCGGGAGTGACTATGGTTGATGAGACAGCGGTTCCCTATCGCCGCGTACTGCTGAAGCTGAGTGGCGAAGCCCTCATGGGCGGCCTCGACTACGGTATTCAGCCCGAGGTCATCAAGCGTATCGCGAAGGAGATAGCCGTCGTACGCGAGGCGGGCGTCGAAGTCGCCATCGTAATCGGTGGCGGCAACATCTTTCGCGGAGAGGGTCTCGCGCGATCCGGCATGGATCGCGTCACGGGCGACCACATGGGGATGCTCGCAACGGTCATGAACGCGCTGGCGATCCAGGATGCCCTCGAGTCTCAGAACGTCTTTGCCCGCGTCATGTCGGCCCTGCCGGTGAACTCTGTCTGCGAAGACTACATTCGCCGCCGCGCGATCCGCCATCTCGAGAAGGGACGCGTCATCGTGCTCGCCGCCGGCACCGGCAACCCGTTCTTTACAACGGATACGGCGGCCAGCCTGCGAGCCATCGAAATAGGCGCGGACATACTGCTGAAGGCGACCAAGGTCGATGGCGTCTACGACAGCGATCCGGTCAACAATCCTGAAGCCAAGCGCTATGACTCGGTGGATTTCGATACGGTGCTTTCCGACAAACTCAGGGTCATGGACGCGACGGCTATTGTTATGTGTCGTGACAACGGTTTGCCGCTGCGAGTGTTTGACCTGACCAGAGAGAATGCGATCGTTCAGGCCATGACGGGCGAGAACGTTGGAACCGTCGTTACGGCATGAGCCGGACCGACGGGGAATCGCACAACCTGATACCAAGATAGAAGTGAGATAAGCATGCTGGATGAGATCAAAAAGGACGCAGGCGAACGGATGTCCAAAAGCGTCGCATCGCTCAAACAGGAGTTCACTAAGATCAGGACCGGCAGGGCGCACACGAGCCTGCTCGATCACATTACCGTCGAATACTACGGGAGCCCGGTTCCGCTCAACCAGGTGTCCAACGTCGGCGTCGAGGACTCTCGCACGCTGACGATAACGCCCTGGGAGAAGGACATGGTCGGCCCTATCGAGAAGGCGATCATGAAATCCGATCTCGGCCTGAATCCTGCCACCGCAGGCACCGTTATCCGCGTGCCGCTGCCGCCGCTGACTGAAGAGCGCCGCAAGGACATGATTCGAATCGTTCGCAACGAGGCCGAGGGCGGCCGCATCGCGATACGAAATATTCGCCGGGATGCGATCAGCGATATCAAGGACCTGATGAAGGAAAAGATGATCGGCGAGGATGACGAGCGTCGCGGTGAAGACGAGATACAGGTGATTACCGACAAGTACGTCGCCGAGGTCGACAGCGCACTCGCCGAGAAAGAGAGCGAGTTGATGGAGGTCTGAGCCTGGCGCTCCGAGGATGAATTTGACTACGCAGGATTCACGCATACCCGTTCACGTCGCCGTCATCATGGACGGCAACGGCCGATGGGCGCGCAAGCGGGCGCTGCCGCGGCATGTCGGGCATCGTTCCGGTGTCAAGTCGGTCCGAGAAATCGTCGAGACCGCGGCCAGCCGGGGCGTGAAGTACCTGACGTTGTTTGCATTCAGCAGCGAGAATTTCAATCGCCCGCGCGATGAGGTCAGCATGTTGATGTCGCTGTTCCTCGAGTCGCTGCAGCGAGAGGTCGATGAGCTGCATAAGAATAATGTGCGACTCCGGTGCGTCGGCGCACGTGACCAACTGAACCTGGCGCTGACGGAGAAGATCACGGCGGCAGAGGCTCTAACGGCAGACAACGACGGCCTGCAGCTCGTGCTCGCCGTCGCCTACGGTGGGCGCTGGGACATCGTGAATTCGACCCGTCGAATCGCGGAGCGAGTGGCCGCCGGTGAGATGGAGCCGGAGGACATCGATGAGGCGACGGTAGAGTCCGAACTATCATTGCGCGGCCTGCCGGATCCCGACCTGCTGATACGAACCGGCGGCGAAAAACGCATCAGCAATTTCCTGCTCTGGAATCTGGCGTATTCCGAGCTGTGGTTCACCGATACCCAGTGGCCCGATTTCAGGGCGCGCGATTTCGACGAAGCGCTGGAGTTTTTCGGCAAGCGTCAGCGCCGTTTCGGCAGCACCCCTGAACAGCTGGAGGCCGTCAAGTGCTGAAGGCACGCATCATCACAGCCGTCATAGCACTGGCTGTTCTGATGGTTGTCCTGTTCGCCGTGCCCGCCCGATTCGCTGAGGCCGCCATGGCTGCAGCGACGCTGGGCGGCGCCTGGGAGTGGTCGTCCCTGGTGAAACTCAAGTCCGTTTCGGGTCGTGTGACGTTCGTCGGTCTGGTTGGCGTACTGCTGGCCGCTGTTTACAGCTTCCTCGGCACTTATGGCGTCGAAATACTGCTTGCCGGGGTAGTCTGGTGGATCGCCGCCATGATTTGGGTCATGGCCTACCCGACGCCGGTGGCGAAGCCCCTGGTGTGGTTCGGCGGCGTCCTGGTATTGATACCTTTCTTCGTAGCGCTGGTGACGCTGTATCGGGCGGGCGCCGAGACGCTGCTGTTCGCCCTGACCATCGTCTGGGCGGCCGACATCGGTGCTTTTTTTGCCGGCAAGCAGTTCGGCAAGGTCAAGCTGGCACCCAGCATCAGCCCGGGCAAGACGTGGGAGGGGGTTATCGGCGGCCTCGTTGCCGTCGTCTTGCTGTCGATGGCCGGCAGCTACTGGTTTGACGTGAGTCTGCTTCAGCTGCTGCCGTTTTGCCTCGCTGTTGCCTGTATTTCTGTCGTTGGCGACCTGACGGTCAGCATCTTCAAGCGAAATGCCGGGATCAAAGACAGCGGGACGCTGTTCCCGGGTCACGGCGGTTTGCTTGATCGCGTTGACAGCATCGCCGCGGCAACCCCGGTCTTCGCGCTCGGCGTAGCGTGGATGGGACTTTTATGAACGGGCGTTCAGTCCGCGTTCATATTGGACCGCGTAGCGTTCGCGGGAACTGTGTCTGCGTCGCGAAGTCACAGACTAAACGCGCGGCACTTGAGCCTGCGGGCGATCGAATGGAAGGAGATCGGGGTCAATGATGGATGTGCTCAGCAGCATTCTGGCGTTCGTCGTAGCAATATCCGTGCTGGTGGCCGTCCATGAGTATGGCCACTACATCGTTGGCAAATGGTCAGGGATGAAAGTCCTGAGATTCTCGATCGGGTTCGGCAAACCGCTGTACAAGAAAGTCGCCGGGCCCGACCAGACCGAGTACTGCATCTCGGCAATCCCGCTCGGTGGTTATGTGCGATTCCTTGACAGCCGCGAGGCTGCGGTCGATCCGAGTGACGATGGCCGCGCGTTCGATCAGCGTCCTATACCGTTGCGAATCGCGACGCTGCTGGCCGGCCCGTTCTTCAATTTTGCATTCGCCATTGTGGCGTATTGGGCCCTGTTCATTTACGGCGTTCCGACCGTGGTTCCGGCCGTTGGCGAAGTTGAACCCGAATCCTACGCAGCTGAGGCCGGTCTCTTGCCCGGCGATCGGATTATCGCCGTGGGTGACCGCGAGACCGCTGACTGGGAGGCAACCCTGCTCGCGATGCTGGACCGGATGGTTGCAACCGGCTCGATACCGTTAACGCTGGAAGACGACGACGGTTTCCGGCGTCAGACCGCCATCAACGTCGGCGATGACGCATCCCGACTCACCGAGCCCGGCCTGCTGTTTGACGGCCTGGGTTTTCGGCCCTGGGGCGTCTCCGACATACCGGCGATCATCGGCGAACTGACAGAGGACAGCCCGGCGGGCAATGCAGGCCTTGTGTCCGGCGACCGGATTACCCGCATAGACGGCGTGACTATCGACAACTTCAGTGACCTGGTTGAAGCGGTCTCTACGCGGGCTGATCGGTCTGTCGAAGTCGTCTATGAACGCGGCGGCGAAACTTTCGATACGGTCGTCAATATCGCGTCGATGGAACGCGACGGACAGACGGTCGGTCGCCTGGGCGTGGCGGCGGGCGTCGGCGGTACGGACTACGTTTACCTGAAACAGTTCGGTCCGCTCGACAGTGTCGGTCGTGCGATACAGCGGACCTGGGACTCGACGTTGTTCACGGTGAGAATGCTGGCCCGGATGGTGACCGGTGACGTGTCTGTCAAGAACATCAGCGGGCCGATCAACATTGCGCAGTTTGCCGGCGACTCCGCCGAGCGTGGCTTGAGCAGCTTTCTCGGGTTCCTCGCGATCGTCAGTATCAGTCTTGGTGTGCTGAACCTGCTTCCCATTCCGATTCTGGATGGCGGCCAGATCGTCTACCAGACGATCGAGGGATTGAAAGGCAGCCCGCTGTCAGAGCGGGCGCAGATCGCAGGGCAGCAATTCGGTATCCTTGCGCTGCTGATATTGATGAGCTTCGCTTTCTACAACGACCTGGCAAGAATATTCGGATAAAGGAAGTTTCGATTTTGAAGTCCAAAAAGACTCTTTCAGCCTTCTGGCACAGCCTGGTAGCGATCATCGCGATTGCGCCCGCACTGGCAAGCGCGGCGTTTGAACCGTTCGTCGTTCGCGACATGCGCGTGGAGGGCCTGCAGCGAATTTCCGAGGGTACCGTTTTCAATTACCTGCCTATCAATATCGGCGATCAGATTGACGGCATCCGTATCGGGGAGGCGATTTCTGCCCTGTACCGGCAGGGGCTGTTCGACGACATCGAGATGCGCCGCGAAGACGATGCGCTTGTCATCGTCGTCAAGGAGCGGCCGTCGATCGAGAGCTTCGAGATCGACGGAAACAAGGACATCAAGTCCGAGGATCTGTTCGACAGCCTGCGCAACGTCGGACTCGCCACCGGCAAGACCTTCGACCGCTCGGTCCTCGACAACGTCGAGATGTTCCTGCGGGAGCAGTACTACGATCGTGGCAAGTACGGCGTTCAGATCGACAGCGAAGTGACGCCCCGACCGAACAACACCGTGTCGATCATGATCAACGTCAAAGAGGGCGCGAGGGCGAAGATCAGGCAGGTCAATATCGTCGGCAACGAGACATTTCCGGAAGAAGAAATCCGCGAGGACTTCACGCTCGACACGGCCAACTGGCTGTCCTGGATTCGCCAGGACGACAGGTACGAGAAACAGGGACTGGAAGGCGACCTCGAAACGCTGGAGTCTTTCTACAAGGATCGCGGTTACGCCGACTTCAGTATCGAGTCGACACAGGTCGCGATATCGCCAAACAAAAAGGACATTTTCGTCACGATCACGATCCGTGAAGGCGAAAAATACACGATCTCCGATGTGAAACTGGTCGGCGAGATGGTGATCCCGGAAGCCTTCCTGAGCGTGCTGGTTCTTGCGCAGCCGGGCTCGACATTCAACCAGGGCTTGCTGACGCAGTCTGCGGAGCTGATGCAGATTCGCCTCGGCGAACAGGGCTATGCGAATGCCGAGATTCAGCCGGTTCCGGAACTGGATCATGAGACCAAGGAAGCGACGATCCGTTTCTTCGTGGATGCGAAGCAGCGCGTCTATGTGCGGCGGATCAACTTCAATGGTGTCGACCAGGTTGACGACGAGGTGCTTCGACGCGAATTGCGTCAGCTCGAGGGCGCCTACCTGTCCAATCGCCTCGTCGATCGGTCCAAGGTGCGCTTGCAGCGACTGCCCTACATCGAGAGCGCGGAAGTCGAGAACACGCCTATACCGGGCAGCCCGGACCTCGTTGATGTCGACTTCGATCTCGAGTACCGGATGCCCGGCCAGTTTTCGGGCGGCGTCGGCTACTCCGAATCGCAAAAACTGATCTTGAACGGCAGTATCGTCCACACCAATTTCCTCGGGTCCGGCAACCGGGTCGCACTGGATCTGAATTCCGGCCGGTTTTCGAAGTTGTACAGCGTATCGCATACCGATCCATTCACGACGATGGACGGCGTGCGCCGCACGATAGGGGTCAACTTCCGCGATATCACGCAATTCGTGTCCGGTGCCTCCGACTTCTCGACGAAGACTGGGGCGCTATCGGTCGAATACGGTTACCCGATCGGCGAGGTCCAGTCGCTGTCTTTCGGTCTGTCGTATCAGACATCGGAATTGTTGTCGTCGTCCGGCAGCACGCGGCAGTCTCAGGACTGGGTCCTGAACAATGGCGATTCGTTCCGGGAGGACACGGGCCTCGGTTTCGAGTTCTTTGGCACCAAGTTCGATACGGTGGAACTGCTGGCCGGCTGGAGCTGGGACAGCCGCAACCGCTCGCTGTTCGCTACCCGTGGCACACGCCAGCAGCTGTTCCTGTCGATGGCTGTGCCGGGCAGTGACGTCGAGTACTACACGGCGCGCTACGGCTTCACCAAATACATCCCGCTGACGCGTCGCTGGACGATTAAGCTGAACACGGATCTTGCGATTGGTGAAGGCATCAACGACACGACGGCGCTGCCGCCTTACAAACAGTTCTTCGGCGGCGGGCCGCAGTCTGTCCGGGGATTCCGCGAGTCCTTCCTCGGTCCCAGGGATTCGATCGGCAATCCTTACGGCGGTAACGTATTGGTCGCAGGTCAGGTAGAGCTTATACTCCCGCTGCCCGAGAAACTGTCCAGCCAGGCCCGGGCGTCGCTGTTTTACGATTTCGGCAACGTGTTCAACACCGGCGAGGTCGCCTTTACGGACCGGTTGGGAACGCCGGTGACGTACGAGCCGGACTTCGATGAGTTAAGAGCATCGGTCGGCATCGGCGTCGAATGGCTCGCGCCACTTGGATTGTTCAGATTCAGCTATGCCTATCCGCTGAACAATTACGAACGCAACGACAGATTTTACGGGGACGATATCGAGAGATTTCAGTTCTCCATTGGACAAGCATTTTAAGGAACGGAAACAAGCATGACTTTTCTAAAGCAAGACCTGATCAAGATGATCGCAGCAGCATCTCTCCTGTTCGCTTTCGCGTTGCCCGCGACCGCGCAGGAGATGAAGATCGGAGTGGTCAACATACCGGCCCTGATGGAGCGCATTCCGCAGACGAAGGCAGCACTGGAGGCCCTCGAGGAAGAGTTTGCCCCGCGCCAGCGTGAGTTCATCGCCAAGCAGAAGGAATACACGGATCTCGTCGAGAAGGTACAGAAGGACGCCGCCGTCATGGGTGAAACCGAGCGGCGTAATGCCGAGACCAGCCTACGCGAGCTGGGTCGCGACGTTACTCGCATCGAGTCGGAGTTTCGCGAAGACTTCAACCTGCGCAGGAACGAGGAACTCGCCAAGCTGCAGCGTTCGGTATTGAAGGAAGTCACCGATTTCGCGCAAGCCGAAGGCTATGATCTTGTCGTCGGCGACGGCGTCTTGTTCGCCAGTGCCGCCGTCAATATCACTGACGACGTTCTGCGCGCGGTCGAAGCGAACTACCAGGCGACCGGTTCCCGCTAAGCGACATGGCGATAACGCTGGGAGAACTGGCGGACCAGGTTGACTGCGAGCTGCGAGGTTCTCGCGAGACAGTCATCGAGACAGTCGCTACATTCTCCGGCGCCGGACCGAACGCGATCACGTTCCTGTCCAATGCCGCCTACAAACCGCAGCTGCCCGACACACGGGCGGCTGCAGTCATTTTAAAGCCCGCCGATGCTGACGACTGCCCGGTCGCAGCGATCGTTCATGATGACCCGTACGCCTGCTATGCAAGGATGGCGGCGTTGCTTCACCCTGCGCTGACGCATCAGCCCGGCGTACACCCGACTGCTTTCGTCTCGGAAGACGCCGTGGTGTCGAAGACAGCGTACGTCGGGCCCAATGCTGTCATTGAAGGCAATGCCGTCATCGGAGACGGCTGCGAGATAGGACCGGGGTCCTACGTCGGACCTGACTGCGTCATAGGTGCCGGGACGCGCTTGCTGGCCAATGTCACATTCGTTCGAGCCGTAACGACAGGCCAGCGTGGCTTAATTCACCCGGGCGCCGTTATCGGCGGGGACGGCTTTGGCAACGCAATGACACCCGAAGGCTGGGTCAAGGTACCGCAGGTCGGTGGCGTAAAGATCGGTGACGACGTCGAGATAGGCTGCAATTCCACCGTGGACTGTGGCGCAATCGGGGATACCGTGATCGGGAATGGTGTGCGCCTCGATAACCTGGTCATGATCGCCCACAACTGTCGCATCGGCGATCACACGGCGATGGCGGCATACACCGGAATCGCCGGCAGTACGACAATCGGTTCTCGCTGCCTGTTCGCCGGCAAGTCCGGAGCCGTCGGACACATTACGATTTGTGACGACGTCGTGGTCACAGGCAAGACGATGGTGACCAAGGATATCGATACACCGGGCGCCTATGCGTCCAGCTTTGCCGCCGAACCCGCGAAGGACTGGGCGAAGAACGTAGCGCGAGTGCGGCGCCTGGGTAAGCTGTTCGACCGGGTCGGTGACCTAGAGAAAGACAAGTCCTGACGGGCACGGTATCCTGCCGCTTTACACTACCGGACCGCACGCTTGATTCACCCGACCGCAATCGTTTCCGACACTGCCGACATCGCCGAAGGCGTGGAAATCGGCCCCTATTCGATTATCGGCGACGATGTATCCATTGCCGGTGGTACGAAGATCGACAGCCATGTCGTCATTAACGGACCGACGACGATCGGAAGCGATAACCACATCTACCAGTTTGCCTCGATCGGCGACGACCCTCAGGACAAGAAGTATCGCGACGAGCCGACGCGACTGGTTATCGGCGATCGAAATACCATTCGCGAGTTCTGCACGATCAGCCGGGGCACCGTCGATGACGACGGAGAGACGAGCATCGGAAGTGACAACTGGATCATGGCTTATGTGCATATCGCTCATGACTGCCGCGTCGGTGACCAGACAATCATGGCGAACAACGCCACGCTGGCAGGCCATGTGCACGTTGGCGACTGGGCGATTTTCGGCGGCTTTACCGGCGTACACCAGTTCTGCAAGATCGGTTCGCACTCCTTCCTCGGCATGTTCTCCGTCGTTAACCGCGACGTGCCGGCCTACACGATGATTGCCGGTCATCCTGCCGAACCCAAGGGCATCAATAGCGAGGGGTTGAAGCGGCGTGGGTTCGACTCGGACCAGATACGCAATATCAAGAATGCCTACCGAACCGTCTATCGACAGGGAAAGAAACTCTCGGAGGCGATCGACGAGATCGCGGCCATCGTCGACACGCAGCCGGAGCTCAGCGTGTTTCTCGAGTCGCTGCGTTCGTCTGAACGCGGTGTCGTTCGCTAGGTTTCCATGAGCCTGCGAGTCGGTGTCGTGGCCGGCGAGGCGTCCGGAGACCTGCTGGGCGCCGGGCTCATCCGGGCCGTAAAGGAGATGGCAGCGGATGCGGTCTTTGAGGGTGTCGCCGGTCCCGAGATGATCGCGGCGGGCTGCGACGCCTGGGCTAACGCCGAAGAACTCGCCGTCATGGGCCTGGTCGAGCCGCTTCGGCACGTGCCTCGCCTCCTGCGGCTTCGTCGCCGGTTGAGAGACCGCTGGCAGTCTAACCCGCCCGACGTCTTCATCGGCATCGATGCGCCGGACTTCAACCTGGCGCTGGAGCGCAAGCTGCGCGAGTCCGGCATAGCGACGATGCACTACGTCAGTCCGACGGTCTGGGCGTGGCGGCCGGGGCGAGTCAAGACCGTCGCACGAGCGGTCGACTGCGTCTTGTGCATCCTGCCGTTCGAGAAGCCAATCTACGACGAGGCGGGCGTCCGGGCGGAGTTTGTCGGACACCCCAAGGCTGACACGCTGTCCCCGGTAGTCGATACGGGTAGCGCAAGGCGCGAGCTGGGAGTCGACGGCGCGCCGCTGGTGGCGTTGCTGCCGGGCAGCCGGCACGGCGAGGTCACGCGTCTCGTCGATGTGTTCGCCGCCACGGCGGCACGCATCCATGCGTCCAGTGATCGCGCCAGATTCGTTATCCCGGTGGCGTCCGATTCCCTGCGACCGCTGATACACGCCGCTGTCGACACGGCCGGGATTGCCGCCGTCACCACGCTGGTCTCGGGGCGGAGCATTCGAGTCATGGAAGCGGCCGACCTCGTCATCCTGGCGTCCGGGACCGCCGTACTCGAGTCGGCGCTGCTCGGAAAACCCTCGATCGCCGCGTACAAGCTGGCGCCGTTTTCGGCCGCCATCGTCCGCACGTTCAACCTGCTGAAGCTCGACTACGTGACCCTGCCCAATAACCTGACCCCGGAACCGATGATCCCGGAGTTCCTGCAGGAAAACGCGACGCCAGAGGCCATCGCGGCCGAGGCGATCTGGCTCCTGGGCGACGAAGCAAGGCAAGCCGCGATCCGCTCGAGTTTTGCTAAACTGCATGACGAACTGGCGCTTGATGCCAGCAAACGCTCAGCAGAAGCGTTGATGAGAATAGCCGGACACGGATAGCTTGCACGCCACTACCACCTATTCAACAGATGGACCGATCGCGGGGGTCGATGAAGCCGGCCGCGGGCCTCTCGCCGGCCCGGTTGTCGCTGCGGCCGTCATCCTGTCGCCGACAGCGATGCTCCCCGGCCTGCGCGACTCCAAGAAGCTCTCGGCAAGCCAGCGCGATGAGTTGCTCCCGCAGATAATCCAGGCGGCGATCGCTGTTGGTGTCGGTTGGGCCGACCCTGCGGAGGTCGATGCAATCAACATCCTAAACGCAACGCTGTTGGCGATGCGAAGGTCCATAATCGGCCTGAGCGTCAAGCCGGCACTGGCGCTGGTCGACGGCAACCGGCTCCCGAATCTGAAATTCGACGATGGTGAAGTACCGGGCGAGGCGATCATCGGCGGCGACGACAAGGTGCTTGCGATCAGTGCGGCGTCAGTCGTCGCCAAGACAACCCGGGATCACATGATGGCGGAACTGGATACGCTGTTTCCGGCATACGGCTTTGCATCACACAAGGGCTACGGCAGTCAGTCTCATCGCGAGAAGATCCTGCATGAGGGACCGTGTTCAGCGCACCGGTTCACTTTTCGTCCGATGAGTGCCGAGTGGCCTGCGCTGTGTCGCTGGCGAGGAACGGCGGGCAGTGTGAGAGGGCATTCATGAGTTCTTTTGTTCATCTGCACCTGCACAGCGAGTTCTCACTCGTCGACAGTACGGTGCGGATTCCAGCGCTGATCGAGTCCTGCAAGGCCGACAACATGCCGGCGGTCGCTTTAACCGACAAGAACAACCTGTTCGCGCTCGTGAAGTTCTATCGCAAGGCAATGGCTGCGGGCATCAAACCGATCGTCGGAGTCGACCTGAGCGTTCTGAACCCGGACGAGCCGCAGCGGCCGTTTTCCATGGTGCTCCTGTGCCAGAACCGGGAAGGGTACCGACGGCTGTCGGAACTGGTGTCGCGCGCGTACCTCGAAGGACAGCGCCGGGGACAGCCTATGGCGCATCGAGAGTGGCTGACGCCGGAGTCGTGCCAGGACCTGATCGCGCTGTCCGGCGGCCTGCACGGTGACATCGGGCATGCGCTGCAACTCGATCACCCGGATCTCGCGCGCGAACGGCTCGAGGAATGGCGCTCGGTCTTTGGCGACCGTTTCTACCTCGAGCTTGTCAGGACCGGACGGCCCTCCGAGGATGCCTGCGTGCATGCGAGCCTTGGTCTCGCGGCGGAGGCCGACGTGCCTGTGGTCGCCACCAACGACGTGCGTTTCATCGACAGCGGCGACTTCGAGGCACACGAAGCCCGCGTCTGTATCCACGACGGGCGTTCACTCAGTGACCCGGACCGGCCGCGCCACTACAGCGACCAGCAGTACCTGCGTACGACCGCCGAGATGCAGGCGCTGTTCTCCGACGTCCCGTCGGCTCTCGAGAATGCGGTAGAGATTGCCAGACGGTGTAACCTGGATCTCGAGCTCGGCAAGAGTGTGTTACCGGCGTTTCCGAGACCGGGTGACTTGAGCGAGGCACAGTTCCTCGAGCAGGAGTCGCGACAGGGCCTGCAGGCAGCGCTTGAGGCGAAGTTCGACTCGGAAGGCGTCGCGGCCGGCGACCGCGACGCGCTGACCGGACCCTACGTCGAGCGACTGGAAACCGAGCTCGATGTCATCACGTCGATGGGCTTTCCGGGGTACTTCCTGATCGTCGCGGACTTCATTCGCTGGGCCAAGCAAAACGCGGTTCCGGTCGGACCCGGGCGCGGATCCGGCGCAGGCTCGCTGGTCGCCTGGGTGCTGGGTATCACCGACCTGGATCCTCTCGAGCACGAGCTGCTGTTCGAGCGATTCCTGAATCCCGAACGCGTCTCGATGCCCGACTTCGATATCGACTTCTGCATGGAGGGCCGCGACCGGGTCATCGACTACGTCGCCGATCGCTACGGTCGCGAGCGAGTCTCGCAGATCATTACCTTCGGCACGATGGCGGCAAAGGCTGTCATTCGCGACACCGGTCGTGTCCTCGGGCAACCGTACGGTTTCGTTGACCGCATTGCGAAACTGATTCCGTTCGAGATCGGCATGACGCTCGACAAGGCAATGGACCAGTCCGAGGAACTGCGGCAGATCTATGAGGACGACGAGGAAGTGGCGTCTATCATCGACCTGGCGCGCTCGCTCGAAGGTCTTGCCAGGAATGCCGGTAAGCACGCCGGCGGTGTCGTAATCTCACCGACCCGGTTGACCGATTTCGCACCGCTCTACTGCGAAGAGGGTGGCGTCAACGTTGTGACGCAGCTGGACAAGGACGACGTGGAGGCGATAGGCCTGGTCAAGTTCGATTTCTTAGGCCTGAAGACTCTGACAATCATCGACTGGGCCGAACACATCGTGAACGAGTCAGGCGGGGAGC
>JASJCQ010000029.1 GCA_030065915.1 Woeseiaceae bacterium | reverse complement strand
GGCAACTTGCCGCCACTGTCGTTCGAATTCTCTGCCCGACGTATCGAGAACGGAAATGGCTGTATTGGCGTAATGGCTTTTACGGTCTGGGTGCCGGAGTTGATCGATCGGTTTCTCGACGTTCGCGACGATCTCTTCGAGTGCCAGGGCCTCGTCATTGATCTGAGAGGCAACCTCGGCGGAGTGTTGGCTACCATGGTGCCGCTGACCTCGCATCTGGTTGACGAACCCGTGTTGCTGGGCCGTCTGGTCCGCGCAGATGGCCGAATTGATTTTCGCGCCTTTCCTCGACGAGTGGCTGACGATGGTGTGCGTCTCACCCCATACTCCGGACCTGTCGCTATCCTGATCGACGGACTCTCAGCTAGCACGTCAGAGATGTTTGCCTCGGGCATGCAGTCTCTCGGTCGTGCGCGTATCATTGGCCAACGCTCACCCGGCATGGCACTGCCTGCCCAGATGCTGCCGCTAAAAAACGGTGATGTTCTGATGTACGCCTTTGCTGACTACCATGACGGTCAGGGTCGCAGGGTTGAAGGCATCGGCGTTGTCCCCGATCAGATTGTTGAGCAAAGCGTCGATGCGCTAATCAACAATGACGACGCTGAGCTGGACGCGGCGCTTGCATGGCTCCGCCAGGACACGGCCGCGCCCTGATAGTCCGAATTGATTTAGAACAACTTATTGAGAAAACCGGGGTGTCGTCACGAAGACGGCTCGCCATACTTGACTAAGGAGACCGACCAATGAAAGCCACGTCACCCGTTCCGACCATCCTTTCCCTTGCGCGCCGCCCAGCGCTATTCGGACAGTGTGTTCTGCTCGCGCTATCCGGTGCCGCGGTGGCCGACAGCGAGCTGCCGACCGCGCAAGCTTTGCTGGCTGCCCATATTGAGGCCGTTGGGGGCGAGGATGTTCTTAACCGCCAGTTTGAGTCCACCACGACCGGGCGGTTTGTCATGCCGGCGGCCGGTTTGGAAGGTACGGTCAAAGTGTTTTCGCGCATGCCAGTCGAGCGAGCAGTGAGTATCGACCTGCCTGACATCGGAACGATCCAATCGGGGTACAAGGACCGATCGGCGTGGTCGGTGGACCCCTTCATGGGACCACGCTTGGTGACGGGCGCTGAGCTGGACATACAGATCGAGTCCAACGAACCCGGTGCTTTATTCCGCAGCGAGGAATTCGTGGAATCCATGCGCACGACTGAGATAGCGGAATACGATGGCGAGTCCTGTTACAAGGTCTTCGTCAAATGGAAAACCGGCCGCGAGTCTACGGACTGCTACTCGACCGAAAGCGGTTACCTGATTGCAACGGAGTTCACAGTGGAATCCCCAATGGGCGAGGTAGAGACCACAACGGTGTTCACCGACTACACGGTCTTCGAGAGTGACGGCGTTGAACTCAAGCTGCCGGCCACGACCGTGGTGACCACGATGGGTCAGGCCCAGCAGCTTTTAATTGATTCGATCGAGCTCGGCGCGCCGGCAGACGAACATTTCGCCTTGCCGCCGGCGATCAAGACCTTGAAGGAAGACGCGCAGGCCGACTGAGCCAGGCAGGAACCGGCCCGGTAGTCTCCCGCTGAAGACAAACAGCGGCTCTCCTGCTCGTCGGGGGAGTCGCTGCGGCTGCGGATCAGGCAGTACTTGATGTCCTAAAGACGGGAGCCCTTTCAAGCTGCGCGACTATGCACCGCAGGTCGCCGCGGAAGCGGTCATCAACGGCAGTTGCTCGACATCCGGAGCTTGTCGTCATCGACTTGCGCCCGAACTGGCTTTCGCCCGGACATAGACCTCTTTGCTGACCCGTGCGACGGTCTGCCCGGACTCATCCGTCAGGTCGACTTCGAAGTGGTAGGTGTTCTTGCCCCGCTCATCGACGTCCGCCCTGATCTCGGCAAGACGCTCCGGGCTGATCTCGAACACGCCGGTGATCGTGCCCTTCGCGGGCTTCAGAAACTCGATGCCGGCGGACTTGTCCCAGACGATGTAGTGCTTGCCGAGACCCATCGTGACGATAAAGACGAAGAAAGGGTCGGCCATCGCGTAGAGCGCCCCGCCGAAATGCGTGCCAAACAGGTTGCGGTTGTACCAGCGGGCACGGAGCTCGACGTCGAAACGGGTGAAGTCATCGCTGTAGTCCTTCACGCGTATGCCCATCCCGAGGTACGGCGGGTACCAATTGACCCTGCGAATCAGCTTGGCGAAATTCGGGTTCGTCATGCGGGTATCAGACCAGTCGACGGCATAGAGGAATCATGCCGCAATCCGCGGACAAAGACCCGCAGAACAAGACTCCGAATCGGGTCAGGGTGCGATCGGCCTACTCGGCGTCAGCGGAATCCAGTACGCGCTCGATCCAGCTCGCCATGACCGTCGCGAGCAAGGGGTCATGCTCGAACAGTGGCTGGCCGTGCAGGCCCCCCTTGTAGGTAATGCGTTGGCTCAGCGGGGACGCATTTCGATCAAACACGAGACCGATGCTCTCCACAGCGGCCGTATCGTCTTCGGCCACGACGGCGAGCGCCGGGAGTTGACGGATGCGTTCGAGCCCATCGCGCGCTGAATCCGGCAGCCAGCGCGATCGCAGGCTGGGCGAGAACAGCAGCAATGCATCGATGTCATCGGCTTCTACCGTGAGGCGTGTCGCAAGGCCGCCGCCGCAACTCGCACCGATGACGACGCGCCGGTCGGCATCGGCCGTCGCGTCACGCCAGGCGTTGTTGATGGACAGGATATCTTTTCCGACATTCTCGACGACCGTGTCGAAACCGTGTTCCCGGACGTTATAAGTCGCAGTCCCGCTTTCGCCGTAACCTCGAAGATCGACGGTCATCGTCGAAACGCCGCGCTCGTTCAATGCGTCGACGAGCGGCGCCCACATGCTCTGGTCGCGATTGCACTGGTGCAGCAGCAGCGCTGCCCTCGTGCCGTCGTCGACAATATTCAGCTTCGCGGCCGCGGTTTCACCATCGTGCAGCGCAACGGAGACCGGCCCGGCAAAGACGGCCAGCGGGAACAACAAAGCGATCAGGGTCAGGCGGACGGCGACGGAGTGCATAGGAACCGGTCTCTGTGGCGGCAACTACAGGAGTAAGACTGTTGCCGCGGCGAAAGTTCGACAAAGCTTCCTTCGCAGGCAACATAGCGCCGCGCAGGACCGTCAATAGTGGCGAGGCCTCTCCCGGCCGGGTTTTAACATCCGTATCGCCGCAAGACGGGCGAGCGTCGATAGCCGAGGCGCACGAGTCGCCGCTGTGTGGCGAGGCCTGCTATATTCAGGTGGGAGGAGTTGCTTCCGTGTGCGGAATTTCCGAGGCTGCACAAAAAGAATGCGCTGGTTAGTGCTCCCGCCGATCCTACAAGAAAAGGGTTTACGCAGAGCCGCGTTTCCCATAAGAACAACGAGCCACCGAGGCGGAACTGATGGATCTTGCGACAATAGCCATATTGGGCGGCCTCTTCCTCGCCTACTCGCTGGTCTCGGGCAAACTCGAGGGCACGGTGCTGACCGCGCCCCTGCTCTTCGTCGGCTTCGGCTTTGTTGCCGGCGCCGGCGGTCTCGGCTTCGCCGACATCGACGTCGGGCACTCCACGATTCACATCATCGCCGAACTGACACTAATCCTCGTCCTGTTCACCGACGCGGCTCGCATCGATTTGCGCTCCGTCCGCGCCGATCACAACCTGCCCGTGCGCATGCTGGTGATCGGGCTCCCGCTCGCCATCGCGACGGGCACTTTCGTCGCGGCTGCGCTGTTCCCCGCGTTCTCAATCTGGGAGGCGGCGCTGCTGGCTGCCCTGCTCGCGCCGACCGATGCGGCTCTCGGCCAGTCCGTTGTCGCCGCGAAGGCGGTACCGCTCCGTATCCGGCAGGCGATCAACATCGAGAGCGGCCTGAATGACGGTATCGCGCTGCCGGCCGTGTTGCTTCTGGCTGCGCTGGCCGGCGCTGCACATGGAGCCTCAACGGAGGCGGGCGACTGGCTTCGATTCGGAGCACTGCAGGTGACGCTCGGCCCCATTGCCGGTGTGATCGTCGGCTTCCTGGGTGCCCGGGTGCTCGACGAGGCGTCCGAGCGCGGCTGGGCGACGGTCGCATTCCAGGGCATCGGCATCCTGTCTGTCTCGGTACTGGCCTTCGTGCTGGCGGAACTCGTGGGCGGCAACGGCTTCATCTCCGCCTTCGTGGGCGGCCTCGTGTTCGGCAACGCGCTCCGTCATCCCTGCGACTACCTGTTCGAGTTCATGGAGAGTGAGGGGCAGTTGCTGATGCTCGTCACCTTCCTCGTATTCGGCGCCGCGTTGTTGCCCGAGGGTCTTCAGCACATCGATGTCATGTTCGTCGTCTACGGTGTCCTGAGTTTGACGTTGATTCGCATGATCCCTATTGCACTGTCCCTGGTCGGATCGGGCATTCGGCTCCCGACGTTTCTGTTCCTCGGCTGGTTCGGCCCGCGCGGTCTGGCGTCCATCCTGTTCGTGCTGCTCATCCTCGAGGAGGCTGACGTTCCTCACCAGGCGGAGTTACTCGCGATCACCGTCATCACAGTCGCCCTGAGCGTCATCTTCCACGGCATCTCGGCCGCGCCGCTGGCCAGCGCCTACGGCCGGCTGACAGAGCGGATGGGCGAATGCGAGGAAATGCGGGAAGTTTCCGACGTTCCGCTCAGGAGCGGACCCTCAGTTTCAGAAAATCCGGAGTCTTGAGACTATGAAAGCACTGCCACTCTATACTTTCGCCGACCTCGAAGACCGCAAGCCACAGTATGCGCTGGTGGCTGACGTCGATCTCGTCGTGATTCGTTATGACGACGCGGTCAGCGTGCTGTATGGGCGCTGTGCTCACCGCGGCGCGCTCATGTCCGACGGTCATATCGACGGCGACAACATCATCTGTGGCGTGCACGGCTGGGACTATCGCCTGGATACCGGCGTCAGCGAATACAACAACTCGGAAGTTCTGCCAAAGTTCAATGCGTGGATCGAGGATGGCAAGGTCTTCGTCGACGAAGACGAAATTGCGGCCTGGGCCAGGCAGCACCCGCAACCCTACAATCGTGATGCCTACCAGGGCCTGTTCCAGGATCCGGTCGGCACCGCCGACGAGCCGCACGTCAAGCTCATCCGCAAGCTGGCGGACGAGGGCTTAAGCAAGGTCGGACACCATGGACCGTCATCGGCAATGGGCGTGCCGCGTGGCAAGCTCCCCACGTGGGACGATCTGCAGTTCGTCGTCGGTCAGTTGCACAAGCTGCCGCTGTTGGATGACGAGCCGGTCGGAACCGATATCGTTATCGGCCCCAATGCGAAAAAGCCTTTGCGACTCGATATACCGCTTTTCGTATCTGACATGAGCTTCGGCGCGCTGTCCGAAGAGGCGAAAGTGGCCCTGTCGAAAGGCGCAGAGCTTGCCGGCACCGGAATCTGTTCCGGCGAGGGCGGCATGCTTCCGGAGGAACAGGCGTCAAACTCCCGCTACTTCTACGAGCTGGCTTCGGCGAGGTTCGGCTTTTCCTGGGACAAGGTTCAGAAGACCCAGGCCTTCCATTTCAAAGGCGGCCAGGGCGCCAAGACCGGGACCGGCGGGCACCTGCCCGGCAACAAGGTCAAAGGCAAGATCGCCGAAGTCCGGGAGCTCCCGGAAGGCCAGTCGGCGATCTCGCCGGCGCGATTCCCGGAGTGGGAAACGCTGAGCCAATTCAAGGACTTCACGGCCGAGGTGCGCGAGAAGACCGGCGGTATCCCGGTCGGATTCAAACTGTCGGCCCAGCACATCGAGAAAGATATCGACGCCGCTCTCGAGGTCGGCGTTGACTACATCATTCTCGATGGCCGCGGCGGCGGCACCGGCGCCGCGCCGCTGATCTTCCGCGACAACATCTCAGTGCCGACAATCCCGGCACTCGCGCGCGCACGCCGGCACCTCGACGCATGCGAGGCCGACGGAATTACGCTGATCATCACCGGCGGCTTGAGAACCCCGGCCGATTTCGCGAAAGCAATGGCGCTGGGTGCCGATGGCGTCGCAGTCTCGAACGCGGCGATCCAGGCGATTGGCTGTCTCGGCATGCGGGCCTGTCATACGAATAACTGCCCGGTCGGCATTGCGACGCAAAAGCAGCACCTGCGCGATCGCTTGCCGGTGGACATCGCGGCGGAGCGGCTCGCACGCTTCTTCACATCGGCGGTCGAACTGATGACGGTCGTCGCACGTGCTGCCGGCCACCGGCACCTGTCCGAATTCAACGCGGAAGACCTGACGTCGTTCAAGTCAGATATGTGCGAGCTGACCGGCGTCGCCTACGGTGGCGTTGGGGGACGATAGTATGGCCGACGTCAAGTTCCCGAAGCTCGATGCGACCGCCCTCGAACCCACTCAACGGGCTCTCCACGCTTACTCGAAGGTCGCCGGCGCCTGGGCGAAAGTGACACGGAAGAAGCGCAAGCACTGGTGGCATGCGAGCCTGCGACCGTCCCTGTACGGCATGACGACCGGCGTGATGTACGGCGACACCGATTTCGAGATCGAGCTGAACCTGATGCAGAGCTGCCTGGAAATTCGGACCTGCTCGTCGATGCATCGCCAGCAATTCGCGGGGCAGTCGAGCGCCGAGCTTGCCGAGACGATACGAAAGGTGCTGTTCGCGGCTGGCGTTGATCGTGATCTTGCACCGGCTGCCGATGTCGAGTCCGATACCAGGTATCCGGACTACTCACCGCGACAGGCGAGCCTCATGCACGGAGCGATCGGGTCGATTACGTCAGCGCTCGAGGACTTTCGTGCCGGTATCCGCGAAGAGAAAAGCCCGATTCAGATCTGGCCGCATCATTTTGACCTATCGATGATCTGGCTGCCGGGAACGAAAGTACCGGATCAGGACCCCGAGAACGAGGAGTATGCGGACAAGCAGATGAACTTCGGTTTCGCGTTTGGCGATGACGGTATTCCGGAGCCTTACCTTTACGTCACTGCCTACCCGCTACCCGATGAGATGCCGAACGTCAAGTTACCCGAGGGTACGACGTGGCGAAGTGAAAGATTCAACGGTGCCGTCTTGCTGTACAGGGACCTGGTGAAAAACGCCGACCCCGCCGCTTATCTGCTGAACCTGTGGACCGGTTTGATCGAGAACGGTCGGACACATATGTGTGTCTCGGACCAGCGCGCGTCCGGCGATCGGTGAAGCAATCGCCGGTCAGAAGCTGACCTGCACCATCAGGTAGTGATCGACGAGCAGCGCACCGAACAGGATCGCGAGGTAGGTGATCGAATACTTGAACAGCTGCATCGGCAGCGCCTCGTCGTCCTTCCTGCGCATCATCTCGATGGCGTAGTACAGGAAGTACGCGCCGGAACCTGTGGCGGCAACCAGGTAGATCAGGCCGCTCATGCCGATCAGGTAGGGCACGATCGTGACGACCAGCATCAGGATCGTATACAGCAGGATGTTGAGGCGCGTGAAGTCTTCGCCGTGCGTTACCGGCAGCATCGGGATGCCGACCTTCGCGTAGTCTTCCTTGCGCGCGATGGCGAGCGCCCAGAAATGCGGCGGCGTCCACGTGAAGATGATCAGGAACAGCAGCAGCGCTGCCGCCGAGACTTCGTTGGTCACTGCGGCCCAACCCAGCACGGGCGGTGCGGCGCCGGCGGCGCCGCCGATGACGATGTTCTGCGGCGTCGCGCGTTTCAGCCACACCGTGTAGATGACCGCATAACCGATCAGCGAGAAGAACGTCAGAATGGCGGTCAGCGGGTTTACGAGGAACCACAGCAGAAGCATCGACAGCACGCAGAGGATCGTCGCGAAGGTGAATGCCGAACGCTCACTCAATCGGCCTTCCGGCAGCGGTCGTCCGCGGGTCCGGAGCATGTGTATATCGATGCGCGCATCGAGCAGGTGGTTGTAGACAGCCGCCGACGACGCCGCGAGGCCAATGCCCAAGGTACCGAATACGAGCGCCTGCAGTCCTGGCCAGCCCGGGACCGCGAGGAACATGCCAACGACCGCGGTAAAGACGATCAGCATGACGACGCGCGGCTTGGTCAGTTCGTAGAAATCACGCCAGTCGGCGGACAGGTTTTGGACGACAGCATTCATTACGATGTTCTACTCAGCCGATCTGCGAAATACGCAGCAGGCGCTTGATATCGGAGACCATGTCTTTCGGATTCATCCCGGGCTCGAAGTACAGCACGAGATTGCCAAGAGGGTCTACAAGATAGAAGCCGCCAGCCGGTAACGCTTCAGGCCGTTTGTTATCGAGCAGCTGGCTCAGGTCCCCATCCTGGAACGTGATGAGCCCGGCGTGCTCCTGATTGATGAAAAGGGTATCCGGCGCACTGTCGCCATGCAAGAAAATCCGCTCGACACGGTCCATTTCGCGCCCCAGCATCTTGCGCGACTGACGCACCGTGTACAGCGCGTCCCGGCAGGTCTCGTCGCAGGTGGCTTCGTTCGTGTAAACGAGACGCCATTTGCCGGGCGCGACCTCGCTCAGGCCCGATTCGGGCAAGGCGTCGTCCAGGTTGACGATGGGCTCCAGCAACGCGCCCTTGTTCGCGCCGAGGTCGACTTCCTGGCCGCTGTAATACATGTAGACGGCAATCGCCACCGGGCCGAAAAAGGCCAGCGCAATCAGGAACAGCGTCAGCTTTCCTGAGATCTTCGTACTCATTCTGTCTTCCTCTTCCGCCTGAAGCGGAATATCAACAGCGCTGACAGCACCGCTGCCATCGCAAACCACTGGAACGCGTAGCCGAAATGCCGGCTGGCCGACATCTCCTCCGGCTCCCATTGCCGGACAAAGCCGTTCGCTTCTTTCTCATCCATCAACAGCACAAAGGGCAAGACTTCGCGCCCGAGCTGCAGTGCGACGTCGTTAGTATCCGGGTATACCGCATGCTTCGGCCAGTCACCGGCATCGGCAAACGGGTCGCCCATGCGCATACCAGCTCTTGGCAGGCGTCCGACCCGGCCGTGCACCGACAGCCTGGCTCCTTCGATCGCGACGGTAGCGTCGATCCGATCGCGCGATGCTCGCTCGATCCAGCCGCGATTGACCAGCAGCAGCGGCCCGTCGGCAGACAAGGCCATTGGCGTGAAAACGAAATGCCCGTTCCGAGCGTTGACGATGATGTTGTCGACGAGGATCTGCCGATCGCCAATAAACTCGCCGTCGACCCTCAGTTGCTGGAACGGACGAACCTCCATGCCGTCGTAATAACGCTCGAAGCCACCCTCGGCGGAGTACGCATCCAGGCTGGCGCGCTTGTCCAGGCCGCGAGCCACCTGCCATAGCCCAAGGCTTCCGAGCATCGCGACCACAACGGTGCCGATGACATACGGCAGCCAGTCTGGTCTGTTCGGGCTGGAGGTGTTCATGCAGGTCGCTTGTCTCGCTGGCCGTTACAGGCCGTTACTGTTTCCAAGTCTCATTCATTTATACTACGCGGCCTCTATCTGGACGCCGCCATGAAAACTGTCGTACTTCTGCTCTTGCTGGCCATCGTCGCCAGCCTCGCTTCGGGTCTGTTCTTCCTGACAAAGAAGAACGACGACCCGACCCGCCTGCTGCGTTCGCTGCAAATTCGCGTCGTGCTCTCGATTATGTTGGTGGCGTTGTTGATCTCTGCCTATTTCTTCGGCTGGATTCCGCCCGTTCCGCAGTAAATCGAGATTGTCAGACTGAACTAAAAACGGGCGCTTATGCGCCCGTTTGTTTATCTGTGTGTTCGGGCGCTCGCTACATCCAGTAAACGAATACGTAGAGCCCGACCCAGACGACATCGACGAAGTGCCAGTACCAGGCGGTCGCCTCGAAGGCGAAGTGCTTCTCCGGCGTGAAATGCCCGCGCATGACACGAAGCCAGATGATGAACAGCATGATCGCGCCGATCGTCACGTGCAATCCGTGGAAGCCGGTCAGCATGAAGAACGTCGAACCGTAAATGCCGGTCGTCAGCTTCAGGTTCAGGTCCTGGTAGGCGTGCACGTATTCGTAAGCCTGCAGGCCTACGAAGATGAAACCCAGCAGGAAGGTCAGCGCCAGCATCAGCTTCAGCGTACCGCGATGCTTTGCGATCAGCGCATGGTGGGCGATTGTCACTGTGACCGAGCTGGTCAGCAGGATGGCCGTGTTGATCAACGGCAGGCCCATCGGACCCATGACGGTGAAGTCGCCACCGACCTCGCCCGGACCATTGGTCGGCCAGGTCGCTTCGAAGCCCTGCCAGAGCACGGAGTTGGTAAAGAAGTTGTTGCTCTCACCGCCGAGCCACGGCACGGACATGTTGCGCGCGTAGAACAGGGCGCCGAAGAACGCGGCGAAGAACATGACCTCGGAGAAGATGAACCACATCATCCCCATGCGGAAAGACTTGTCGACCTGCAGGTTGTAGACGCCGTTCTGGTTTTCCCCGATCACCGTGCCGAACCAGCCTGCGAGCATGTAGATCATGACGGCGAAGCCGGCGATCATCACCCAGAAGCCCGTTTCGGCGCCGTTCAGCCAGGCCGAGACACCAACCATGAGGAGTAACAGACCGGCCGAGCCTACGATGGGCCAGTGGCTGTCATGAGGGACGTAATAGCGATCTTCAGCGTGTGTAGACATCGTCTTTTCCAGTTGTCAGTCCTTACTCGATACGCGCATCGTATCGAAGAACGTGTATTGCAAAGTAATCGTATCAACGTACTCCGGAATATCCGGATCCACGATGAACTGAAGGGGCATTGCACGCGACTCCTTCGCCGCAAACTCCTGGTTCTCGAAACAGAAGCACTCCAGCTTCTGGAAGTGCTCCGCCGCCGCAATCGGCGCGACACTCGGAACGGCCTGGCCGATCTTCTCCTTGTCGGTCAGGTTCTCCGCCGTGAACGTCGCGAAGTACAGCTTGCCCGGATGCACGATCATGCTGTCCGCGTCCGGCTTTAGCTCCCACGGCGCATAGTCGTTGACGGTCGTGACGAACTCGACGCGGATCTCACGATCCAGGTCCGGCGCCTCGACGGCAGCCGCCGCCTCGGTATTGGTGCGCCCGCCGAAACCGGTGATCTCGCAGAACACGTCGTAAAGCGGCACGAGCGCAAAGCCGAATCCGAACATGACGACCGTCATGCCAAGGAGGCGCGTCAGCAGCTTGCGATTCTCTGTCTTCGGTGAATCAGTCATGCCCGGCTCAGGAGTTCAGAACACCCATCAAGATGAATCCGATATAGAAGGTAAGCGCCACCGCGATCAGTATTGCGGCTGTGCGGGTGACGCCCCGCTTCTGTTTTTCGGTCTTCTCGCTCACTAGTGGCTGCTGTGCGAGTGGCTCCGGATGACGTCTTCGCCCGGCGGCGTATCGAAGGTGTGATACGGAGCCGGCGACGGGACGGTCCACTCGAGGCCGACCGGGTTGTCCCAGACGACGTCGGTTGCCTTCTCGCCTTTTTTCGCCGTCAGCAGGACGTAAACGAAGATCAGCTGGGACAGGCCGAAGCCGATCGCGCCAATGCTCGCCATCATGTTGAAGTCAGCGAACTGCGTCGAGTAGTCCGGGATACGGCGCGGCATGCCCGCCAGCCCGACGAAGTGCATCGGGAAGAACGTCAGGTTGACGAAAATCGTCGACGTCCAGAAATGCCACTTGCCGGCGGTCTCGTTGTACATATAGCCGGTCCACTTCGGCAGCCAGTAGTAGGCACCCGCCATCAGCGCGAAGATCGAGCCCGGCACGAGCACGTAGTGGAAGTGCGCGACGACGAAGTAGGTGTCGTGGTACTGGATGTCGGCCGCCGTGATCGCGAGCATCAGGCCCGAGAAGCCGCCGATCGTGAACAGGAAGACGAAGGCCAGCGAGAACAGCATCGGCGTCTCGAAGGTCATCGAACCCTTCCACATCGTGCCTACCCAGTTAAACACCTTCACGCCCGTCGGGACCGCGATAAGCATCGTCGCGAACATGAAGAACAGCTGGCCCGACAGCGGCATGCCGACCGTGAACATGTGGTGCGCCCAGACGATGAACGAAAGGAACGCGATCGACGAACCGGCGTAAACCATCGAGTCATGTCCGAACAGCGGCTTGCGCGCGAACGTCGGGATGATCTCCGAGATCACGCCGAAGGCCGGCAGGATCATGATGTAGACCTCGGGGTGACCGAAGAACCAGAAGATGTGCTGGAACATGACCGGGTCACCGCCGCCGGCTGCCTGGAAGAACGACGTGCCGAAGAACTGGTCGGTTAAGAGCATCGTAACGGCGCCCGCGAGTACCGGCATGACGGCGATCAGCAGGTAGGCCGTGATCAGCCACATCCAGACGAAGATCGGCATCTGCAGCAGGCTCATCTTCGGTGCGCGCATGTTCAGGATCGTCACGATGATGTTGATCGCACCCATGATCGACGACAGGCCCATCAGGTGGACCGAGAAGATCAGGAACGGGAAGGCATCACCGGTCTGCAGGATCAGCGGCGGATACATCGTCCAGCCGCCGGCGGGTGCGCCACCCGGCATAAACAACGTCGACAGCAGGATGCCGAATGCGACCGGCAGGATCCAGAACGACCAGTTGTTCATGCGCGGCAGCGCCATGTCCGGCGCGCCGATCATCATCGGGATCATCCAGTTGGCGAGGCCGACGAAGGCCGGCATGACCGCGCCGAATACCATGATCAGCGCGTGCATCGTCGTCATCGAGTTGAAGAACTCGGGGTGGACGAACTGCAGGCCGGGCTGCATCAGCTCGGTGCGAATCACCAGCGCCATCGCGCCGCCGATGAAGAACATCACCAGGCTGAAAATCAGGTACAGCGTGCCGATGTCTTTGTGGTTGGTCGTGAACAGCCAGCGCTTGATGCCCTTGGCCGGTCCGTGATGGTCGTCGTGTTCCTTGATCGCGTCTGCGACTGTTGAGGCCATCGTTATTCTCCTGCTGCGAGCGTCGCCTCAGGCGTCGCCGTTGATTCGTTGTTTGCGTAGCGCTGCTCAGCGCCCGTGCGGGTATCGAGCCAGGCCTGGTAGGCGTCGGGCTCGACGACCTCTACGACGACCGGCATGTAGCCGTGGTCCTTGCCGCAGAGTTCGGTGCACTTGCCGCGGTAGGTGCCGACCTGTTCCGCACGGAACCAGGTCTCGTTGATGATGCCGGGGATCGCATCCTTCTTGATGGCGAGTTCCGGGACCCACCAGGAGTGCAGCACGTCGTTGGCCGTAATCAGCAGCCTGACCTTGGCGCCAACGGGAACGACCATCGGCTCGTCGACGTCCAGCAGGTAGTTGTCGACGGTGAAGGGGTCGATGCCGGAGTCCAGCCGGCGCGCTTTGACGCTTTCCTCGGCCAGGTTGGAATAGAAACCGACGTCCTCGTTCTGGTAGCGGTAGTGCCACTTCCACTGGTAGCCGGTGATGACGATGGACATGTCGGGGTCGCGAGAATCCTCGAGCTTGATCATCGTCTCGGCCGCCGGAATCGCCATCAGCAGCAGGATTACGCAGGGAATTGCGGTCCAGACGACCTCGGCCGTCGTGCTGTGCGAGAAGTCGGCCGCTTTAGCGCCTTTCGACTGCCGGTGCATGATCAAGGAATAGATCATGACGCCGAAGACGACGACACCGATACCGACGCACACCCAGAAGATCAGCATGTGCAGGTCGTAGGTTTCGGCGCTGAGCTCCGTCACGCCTCTCGGCATGTTCAGCGCCCAGTCGGCGCGCGCAACACCAGCAAAGACCAGCAACGCCAGTCCCAGAAAAGATTTGCGTATCATTGTATTAATCACCCGTCGGCCCCTATCCATGGCCGTTTCCCTTACTTTATTTTTCTCGCTGCGCCACCTGCACGATGGCCCGACGTGCCCCGTAAAACACGTCAGAAAAATCGAAAAGTCAGATGGCAGAATCGAAACAACACGAGCGACAGGTATCAAATACATATCACCTGAACTGCGTGCTATGCCCCTGCCGAATCCACCCCACAGCGAGGAAGTTAGAGCCTACTAAAGACGTGGAAAGCAGGCAATGCCGGCCTTCCGATTGTTACAGTCTTTTCTTGCTTAATTTACAGGGGCTTAAGCCTGGTTTCGGCGAACCGACTCAAAACCTTAGGCGGCCCATGAAATTTAGCGCCGCCGGACCGGGATTCGGTCGGCATCGATCCGGACGCCGTCGCGACTCTGGCCGCTGCCCCAGGCGTGGCCGTAGACGATCTCGAGTTCGATGGAAAACGATGGGCCGAGACGCTCAAGCGCCGCTTCGAACTGGCGCCGTCCCAGCAACCCTTGCCGACGCGCCGCGAGCGCATTGCGGGCGCCGGTGGCAGTCAGGTCGTTGAACAGCGACTGTGCTGACGAATAGTCGATCGTCAACCGGTCGACATCCAGCACGGGGTCGCGCAGCCCGGCCCTGACCAGGCCGTCGCCGATGTCGTGCATGTCGGGAAAAGCGTTGACGCGGGGGTCGGCGCCAACGCTCTCGAATGCGTCTGCGACCGTCTTCAGTGAATCCGGGCCCAGCGCCGAGAAGATAAACGGGGCGTCTTTCTTGAGCACCCTTGCCGCCTCGCTGAACACGCTGTCCGGGTCCTCGATCCAGGGCAGCAGCAGGTTCGAGAACACCAGCGCGGTCGAGCGGTCGGGTATCGGCAGCGCCCTTGCATCCGCCTGGACCGCGTGGACCTTCGAGCGCCAGCGTCGGCGCGAGTTGACTTGCCGGGCCATGCCCAGGGACGCGTCGATCGCGACGACGCGAGACTTACGATAGCGTCGGGCGAGTTCAAACGCGGCGCTGCCGGTCGCGGACCCGAGATCCAGCACGAGTCCGGGCGAAACTTCCAGCGGCTCGAGGCGTTCGAGCAGCCCGCCACGAATATGCGCGTGGGCAAAGTCGGCCGAATCGAAACCTCCGGCGGCGCGGTCGAAGCGACGCTGAACGTCAACAAGCCGGATCTCTGCGTGATGGGGAGTCTCTTTCACGGGCAGGCAATGTACACGTTCCTGTGCGAAACACCGAGTATCGCGGCTCGGGTACTGCCTTGTCGTGCCGCGATACTTTGAGCATGTCGTTGTATCAGCACGGATGCTGGGTGGCTGGGCGGCTGCTCGACGTTGTACTGCCGCCATCCTGTCCATTCTGCGGGATGGAAGTTCATCGACCGGGCGCGTGCGATGGCTGTCTTGAGGACCTGCCCCGGAACCGCGTGGCCTGTCGTCGCTGCGCCAAGCCCCTGGCGACCGCCGAGCCGTTGTGTGCCGCGTGCCAGCGCCGGGCTCCTCCGTTCGGGACGGCCATAGCGCCGCTTCGCTACGAATTCCCGGTCGATGTCGCGCTGAAGGCCGTGAAGTTTCGGGCCAGGTCGTACTACCTGCCAGTCTTTGCCAGCCTGTTATGTGAGGCATCCGAGCGCCTGCCGGACGATGTCGATGCGGTGCTGCCGATGCCCATGCACTGGCGCCGCTGGGCAGCGCGGGGGTTCAACCAGGCCGTCGAGCTGGCTCGCCCGGTCGCAAAGCACCTGGGCCTGCCGCTGATCTCGAGCGTCGAGCGCAAACGCCACACCGCGTACCAGTCGGGCCTCGATGCAGCGTCGAGGCGCAAGAACCTGGCCGGTGCGTTTCGGGTTAAGGCTACGATCAAAGCGCGCCACGTACTGATCGTTGACGACGTCATGACAACCGGTCACAGCTGTCGAAGCCTGGCGCTCGGGCTCAGGCACGCGGGCGTACGTCAGGTCAGTGTGCTGGTTGCCGCGCGGGCCGGCGGTTCCTGAATTCAGGCCGACGGGGCCAGGCTGTAATGCAGCACGATGCCAATGAAAACGACCATGCCGATGTAGTGGTTGTGCAGGAAGGCCTTGAAGCAGCCGTCCCGTTCGCGGTCTTTCGCCAGCCGCTGGTGGTACAACATCATGCCGGCGGCGACGACCAGCGACAGGAAGTACCAGAAGCCGAGGCCGACCTGCGTTCCGATCAACACAAGGGCAAGCAACATGACGAGTTGCAGCACACCGATAATGAACAGGTCAGCATCGCCGAACAGGATTGCGGTCGACTTGACGCCGATCTTCAGGTCGTCTTCGCGGTCAACCATCGCGTAGAAGGTATCATAGATGACGGCCCAGACCAGTGCCGCGCCGAACATCAGCCACGCCACGCGCGGCGTTTCTCCGGTCGACGCGGCGAAGGCCATCGGCACCGCCCAGCCGAATGCGGCGCCCAGAATGAACTGCGGCACGGACACGTAGCGCTTGATGAACGGATAAATGACCGTCAGCGCCGCGGCGACGATCGTCAACATTTGCGCCTGCCGGTTCAGCATTGACGCGAGACCTATCGCGATCAGCGCCAGTGCGACAAACAGCGTCAGCGCCTCGGCCGGCGAGACGGCGCCCGACGCAATCGGTCGGGATCGCGTCCGTTCGACGTAAGGATCGATGTTCCGGTCGACGTAGTCGTTGAGTACGCAGCCGGCCGAGCGCATGACGATGACGCCCACGACAAAAATGGCGAACAGCCCTTCGTTCGGACTGCCGTCGCTGGCGACCCATAACGCCCAGAGCGTCGGCCAGAGCAGCAAGTAGATGCCGACAGGCCGGTCAATGCGGATCAGCCTGCCGTAGTTCGACAGCTGTACCACCAAGTCTTGAAGGAGTCCGCCGGATGCCATTTGCGGGAGGCTACCAGATGCAGGCTGATGGTGCGGCTAGTTTCTGGCAGCCAACATGGTCGGATAGGATTCGAAAGCATCGGAGATTAGTCGAACGGCAGCTATACTGCGGTCGGCGGACCCTCGATCTTCAAGTGAACGAGTTTCCGCTCTTGACCCTTTCCCGCCATTCGGGAGATTCGGCGAAAATCATGCAGAAGGCTTCCAGGAGCAAGTTTGGAGTGTGTCGACTCTATATATCTTTGGCCACTGCACTCGCATTGGTAGTTTCCTGCTCCAGCGAGTCAGGAGAACTCGGTGAGCGATACGCTGACGAATGCGACGCGGCAACAGACAAATATGTCGATCCGGCCGTATTCGATGGTGCGTCGCAAACGGAAGGCGCATCTTTCATGGCCGCGCACGCGTTCGAACGAGAAGTTGGACTTTGGAACAGTGGGCTGAAGGAAGGCCGGAGACCTGACCTTGAGTTAATTGTTCGCTACTCGGACGACTCTAGAGGATTCGAATGCGAGGTAATTGGAAGTGACGGATATTCGATAGCCAGCGTGTCAAGCGAACTGGGCGCGCAGCCCAACATTTCCTACGCAAAACGAGTCAGCGATACTGAGATTGCTGTCATGGTTGGATATGGAGGAAATACACCTGAGCTTCACCTGGTATTAGCTATTTCGCCGGATGGCGGAACTGTAGAGAGGCTTTATCCGTCAGAGAAAGGCTACGAAACAGCCCCCGGACTTTCGTTTCATACCGACAGTGACGGTGCTGGAGAGTCTTGTGACCATAGAAGCGGCAAACTGCGACGCTTTGCGGCGAACCAGGCGACAGTTGAAACAAGAGCGAACGGTTGTGAAAACCGGAATTCTCAAGTCGCGTATGAATCGTCGCCGCCGTTTACTTATCGTTACGACAATGACGGAAATCGAGTTGAAGAAATGTGGGTGGACGAATTGGAGCGCCCGGGCCGGACTGAGTACCGAAACGAGTTGAACGGCAATGGCGACTGGACGAAGCGAGACATGTTGATGGAGTCGGCGGCATGGCGAGGCCAAAGGGAAATACGTACAGAACACCGACACCTTCGCTATCGAAGCACGGACCGCTGATGCCCGAAATCCGCTATCCGTTGGTTATGAGGTGATCTGACAGATCCTGACCCACTGCTGACAGTGGATCGACTCCGCAGTTGCGCAAAGGGTTCTGAAGGCCGTCGCTGCGACTGAGTGCAGACCTGTATCGATCAGCACTGTCTTTGCTCCAACGCTGCAAACATAGCTGGAAGGAGCTAGATGACATATTCCGATAAGTACGACGAACTGTTCAGAAGTGCAGACGAGCTGTCGGAGTACGCCGCTAACCAGCTCAGTGAGTTTTTCCTGCAGCGGTTTTCCGGTGACCTCGATGACTTGTTTCCGGAACTGAAGGAAGCATTTCCGAAAACATTTGCTGCAATTCAATTTGAATTCGGTGCGCCGACAATTGGCGTAAAGACTATTTCCGGTAGAAGAAAAGTCGATCTCCTGTTCCAGGGGAAAGAACAATGCCTGGTGGGCGATCTGTATACACGCCAGTTTTACGACCTTTACGATTTTGCTGAATGTTACAAGATGTTGCCTGAAGCCATCCGACCTTACTACCAGGTTACCGAGGGGTTGCAGGTGGTAGCGGACGACGGCTATCCAAGCCTTGCGTGGAAAGGACTGCCTCTCTCGCGGATTGGCAGGCGCTCAATGAGCGAAGCTGCCGAATTCTTGCAACTTGATAGTGACTATTTTGATGGCATTCCGGCCCCGCCGAACTCCAAGGTTTGGGTCATGTCGGATTCGGACCTGATTATTCTGGATGAAGATTCGGGCCAATTTTTTCACAGCTTCATTGCGCAGGCGGACGACGTATACGAATTGCAGGAGCCGGCCGACCTTTGGGACGATTATTGCGGCTTCTTCCTGCGGCACGGACCAGGTACAGCGTTTCAGTTCAGAAAGCCCTGAGCCTGGTTACCTCCCAAGGTCCCAGCTGACAATAACTCCCGATTTGATGTAGCTGAGATCAAAAAGAAAGGAATTAGGGGTCGAACCCCATCTTTTAGTATTGGGAAGTGCGCCATCGGTATCAGCCTGTCATATTCTCGGGTAGATCAGGATCGGTTGGTGTGGCACTTAAGGGAATCTTGAATGAGAAGACTAGCTAGTCTTCGGTTTGTCATTCACCGACCGCTTCTGGCCGAATCCAGCCGGCCAAGCTGATTGATGTATGATCTCTGCCTGTGACCCAAAGTGGACTTGTGGACGCGTTAATGAGAGTCCTGCTTGCCGTCGTAGCCGCGCTGTTGTTGAGCCTTGGCAATCAAGGCTCGTTCTCCCATGCAAGCGATGTAGTTACCTCCGTCGATGTGATTCAACGATATGAAATTCCACTGAGAATCGGCTCGCTGGAAGAAGCGCTATTCAATCCAGGCTCCGATAGGCGGCTTAGAGAGAACATAGTGGCTTATCTTCTGAAGTACAAAGGTCAGGTAGGTGGACAGATTGTGGCTAGGGCTATATCTACCGGACCGAGCGATCTGGTGGAAGACACTCTGCGGGTCCTTCGATTCGACGTTGAAAATGACGATGTCGTTGTGGCGTTAAGAGCAGTCGTAGAGAACAGCACGCAAACGGAATCAAGGCTGTTGGCCGTCGTGCCACTGGCACGTAGCGGGGACTGTACTACTCTTGAGTCGTTGGCTCTTTCCGACACAGAACCTTCCCAATTACGAGTTACGGCGATCCGCGGCCTTTGGGTAGCTCAATGCAGCCAAACTCGGCCCACTCTTGAACCGTTGCTAGGAGACTCGGACGTCGGCGAGGTGGTATCTGACATCCTAGGACGACTAGATGCTGCGAGCCAGAATTAGTATTTCAGGTCAGATGTCCTGAGTTATCGCGATCTTCAACGATTTTGACCCGAAGCGGATGCTATGCAACTTACCGTGATAGCAGCATCGTGCCGCGATCGCGCTTGGAGGCTGCTCCTACGTAATCTGAGTATGGTCCAGGTTGACTCGCCACCGCGCGCTACTGGCCGCTAGCGGACCGTCACAACTTCCCCACAATGTTCGCTAGAGCGGCGGCTCTCGTAGAAAGCGGACCATTGCTGTTCGACGCTTGCATTTCCAGAAAACTCGCACAAGCTCGGTGAGGAGTCAGGCCCTTAGATTCGGTTGTCCGACACTACAATTGCCGGAAACCGGCGGGTTAAGAACTCGCCATTGTGATGCCACTTTGATGATCACACCTTGACGTAGCGGTCGGCCTGGCCGATCCATCGTCGAATGATCGCGCGACTGACGTCTTTCGAGTCACGCAGGCTGTTGGCCGCGCGCTGTACCTTCGGCATCAATTCGGCATCCCGCGACAGGTCGGCAATGCGGTAGTCCGGCAGTCCAGTCTGCCGCGTGCCGAGTAGTTCACCGGGCCCGCGCAACTCGAGATCTCGCTGTGCGACGAGGAAACCGTCATTGGTCTGTCGTAGCACCGACAGGCGGCTCTTGGCCATCTCACCCAGCGGCTGCTTGTACATCAGCACGCAATGCGATTGCTCGGCGCCGCGCCCGACGCGCCCGCGCAGTTGGTGGAGTTGCGAGAGACCCATGCGCTCGGCGTTCTCGATGATCATCAGGCTCGCATTAGGCACATCGACCCCGACCTCGATAACGGTCGTCGCGACCAGCAGCTGGATCGTGCCATCCTTGAACGCACGCATGCCCCGCTCCTTCTCGGCAGCCTTCATTCGGCCGTGCACGAGGCCCACACGCACTTCGGGAAGCTGCTCGGTCAGCATCTCGTAACTGGCCTCGGCCGCCTCGAAGTCCAGTACCTCGGATTCCTCGATCAGCGGGCAGACCCAGTACGCCTGTTTGTTCTCGGTGCAGGCCGATCGAACCCGCTGTACGACTTCGTCCCGTCTCAAGTCCGGCACAGCGATAGTCGTTACCGGCTGCCTGCCGGGCGGCAGTTCGTCAATGATCGACGTGTCGAGATCCGCGTACGCGGCCATTGCGAGGGTCCGAGGAATCGGCGTCGCCGTCATGACGAGCTGGTGTGGCTGTCCGAGTTCCGTAGCGCCCTTGTCCCGCAGGGCCATTCGCTGGTGAACACCAAAGCGGTGTTGCTCGTCGATCACGACGAGCCCCAGGGCATCAAAGCTGACGCCTTCCTGGAACAGTGCATGAGTGCCGACGGCGACCGCCGCGCGGCCGTCCGCAATGCGGGCCAGGGACTCGCGCCTATCAGCTGCCTTCTGACTGCCGGCCAGCCATACCGGCTCTATGCCGAGCGGAGAAAACCAGTCGCTGAAGGATCGGAAGTGCTGTTCCGCAAGCAGCTCCGTCGGCGCCATGATGGCGGCCTGGACACATGACGCTACGGCCTGCAGGCACGCGATGGCTGCGACGACCGTCTTGCCCGATCCGACGTCGCCCTGGATCAGGCGCATCATCGGGTGGTCCAACGCGAGGTCGTCGCGAATTTCACCGACGACCCGCTGCTGTGCGCCGGTCAGTGTGAATGGCAACGAGTCGAGAAATTCATCGACGATTGCCGCCTCTTTCTTCAGCGGCGGCGCCGGTTGTTTGTTTGCCAGCGCGCGCACGTTCTGCAGGCTCAGGTAATGGGCCAGCAGCTCTTCGAACGCGAGGCGACGCTGACACCGGTGCGTGCCTGCAAGCAGCTGTTCGACGTCGGCATCGGGTGGCGGACGGTGCAGGTAGTGAATGGCATCCGCGAGCGACGGCATGTCCAGCTCTTCCCGGAGCGCCTCCGGCAGCAGTTCTTCCGGTGGCGTCTTTGCCAGCAGCTTCAGCGCCTGGTCGGTCAGGTTTCGCAGCCGTCCCTGCTGTACGCCCTCCGTTGCGGGGTAGATGGCGGTCAGCGAGTCCTTCGTCGCCGGGCTGTCGGTATCGCGCATGATGCGATACTCGGGATGGATAATTTCGAGACCGCCGCTGCCCTTGCGAGCCTCGCCGAAGCAGGTCACGTGGACGCCCGTCTTGAACTGCTGCTTCTGGCTGTTGGAGAAGTAAAAGAAGCGCAGGGTCAGCTGGCCGGTGCCGTCGCTAATTCGAACGAGCAGGTTGCGCCGCCCGCGATAGGCCGTCTCGGCAAGCAGGACCTCGCCACTGACGAGGCAGCGCTCGCCGGGCAGAACGGACCCGATCTTGTGCAGCTTGGTCCGGTCCTCGTAACGGTTCGGCAGGAAGAACAACAGGTCTTCGACCCGGTACAGGTTCAGCTTCTCGAGCTTCTTTGCGAGTGCCGGCCCGACACCGGCCAGCGATGTCAGCGGAGAGTCCAGTTCCTTGCTCACGACGTGCGGCTCAATGCGGCCGGGTCTGCCTTAAGGTAGGGCGAGGATCGCGTCGGCCTCTACGTCCACGCCCTTCGGCAGCGATGCGACACCCACGGCGGCTCGCGCGGGATAGGGCTCGGTGAAATAGTCCTGCATGACAGCGTTGACGGTGGCGAAGTTATCGAGGTCGGTCAGGAACACGGTGATCTTGACCGCGTCATCGAGCGACGCACCCGCTGCCTCCGCGACCGCCTTCAGGTTGTCGAAGACGCGTCGCGCCCTCGCCTCGAAGTCGCCGTCGACGACCTCCATCGTTGCGGGGTCCAGCGGGATCTGCCCCGACATGAACAGCAGCTTGCGCGCCTTGATCGCCTGCGAGTAGGTACCAATGGCTTCCGGCGCGTAGTGCGTGTGGATGGGTTTCTTTTTCATATGGCGCTCCGGGCTGGCAGCCCTTCCAATGAGAAAAAAGCAAATTCAGGACAACGAAGGCTAACGGCAGAGGTTAGAGTTTACACGCAGTGAATGTGCAGTTTGATCGATATTCCGGCGTCGTCGGGTGGCGCTGCTAACCGAGTTTCCGGTCGAATCTTTGCTAGGCGCAGTCTCGCGATACGCGGATGACGTTAGGCATGCGGTGGACTCGCCGTATGATGTTGGCAAGATGTGCGCGGTCTTTCACCAGGATCAAAAACGACAGCACCGAGCAGTCGTCCTGCCGGCCCAGCACTTCGACCTGTTCGATGTTGGAGTCCGAGTCGCCGATCGTCGCCGCGACTTCCGCAAGGACGCCCGGCTTGTTGATGGTGTCGACGCTGATGGCGGACTGGAAGTCGCCGTCGATATTGTTTTCCCAACTTACCGAGATCCACTTCTCGGAGTGCTTCCGGAAGTTCCTCAGGTTGCCGCAGGACGTGCGGTGCAGGACGATGCCGCGGCCGCTGCTCATGTAGCCCATGACGTCGTCTCCGGGAATCGGGTAACAGCACTTGGCGTACGAGACGACCATGCCCTCGGTGCCGGCAATCTCCAGACTGGCTTTGGTTTGTGCTTCCAGCGACTCGTCGTCGCCGTCACCCACGAGGAAGCGGGCCGTCAGCGGCGCCAGTCGTTCGCCGAGGCCGATTTGCTCGAACAGCTCGGCCTGGTTGTTCAAGCCGAGCGTATCCAGCGCCTCCTTCATTCGTACCTTGCCGACCTTGCGGATCGATGAACCCAGGTCCTTCAGTGTTCGGTCCAGCAGCCGACGTCCCAGGTCGATCGACTCGGTAGAACGCAGCTTCCGCATGTAGCTGCGGATGGCATTCCTCGCCTTCGCCGTCCTGGCAAAACTCAGCCAGTTCGGGTTCGGCTTCGCGCTCCTGGATGTGACGACTTCGACCGTGACGCCGTTGCTAAGCTCGCTGCGCAACGGTACGAGTCGGCGATCGACTTTCGCCGCGACCGTCTTGTTACCGATATCGGTATGCACCGCGTAGGCGAAATCTACGGTCGTCGAGCCTTTCGGCAGCGGCATGATGTCGCCCTTGGGCGTGAAGACGTAAATCTTGTCCGGAAACAGGTCGACCTTGACGCTCTCCAGGAACTCCTCCGACGAGCCCGTATTCTGCAGCTCCGCCAGGTTCGCGAGCCATTCACGCGCGCGACGCTGTGGCGCCGCGTCCGAGCGGTCGATGGCTTTGTACTGCCAGTGCGAGGCCACGCCGGACTCGGCGACGCGGTCCATGTCGCGCGTCCTGATCTGTACTTCGATCGGCAAGCCCTTGGGTCCGAACAGCGTCGTGTGCAGCGACTGGTAACCATTCATGCGGGGAATGGCGATGTAATCCTTGAAGCGACCCGGCATCGGTTTGTACAGGCTGTGGACCAACCCCAGGACCTTGTAGCACTCGTTGACATCGTCGACGACGATCCTGAAGCCGTAGACATCGACGATGTCTTTCAGAGTGAGCTTCTTTTCCTCCATCTTCTTGTAGATGCCGTACAGATGCTTCTCTCGACCGAGTACCTCGCCGTTGATCCCCTCCTGGTTCAGTGTGGCGCCGATTTCCTCCGAGATACGGTTGACGATCTGCCGCTGGCTGCCCTTTGAGCGACTGAGCGCCTTGGCGATGACCTTGTAGCGCAGCGGGTAGAGGTACTTGAACCCCAAATCCTCGAGCTCGACCTTCAGGCGGTGTATGCCGAGCCGGTTCGCGATGGGGGCATAGATGTCGAGCGTCTCGCGAGCGATGCGGCGGCGTTTTTCCGTCGGCATGCCCCCGAGTGTCTTCATGTTGTGCAGTCGGTCCGACAACTTGACGAGGATGACGCGAATGTCGCCAATCATCGCGAGCATCATCTTTCTAAAGCTCTCAGCCTGCGCCTCTGCCCGGCTCCTGAACTGGATCTGGTCGAGTTTGCTGACGCCGTCGACGAGCATGGCCACTTCCTCGCCGAACTTCTCGACGATGTCGGTCAGCTCGTAGTCGGTGTCTTCTACGACGTCGTGCAGAAGTGCGGCCTGGATTGCCTGCGAGTCGAGGCGCATCTCGGCGAGCGCCTGGGCGACGGCAACCGGGTGCGTGATGTAGGGTTCACCGGTCTTACGCTTCTGCCCGTCGTGTGCATCGCGGCCGAGCTCATACGCATCGACGATGGATTGCACATGATCTTCAGGCAGGTACTCGCCCGTGGTGGCCACAAGCTGCCGCATGCCGTGATCGCGCTTCGACGCGCCGGGTAGCATAGACAACAGGTTGGCGGTGTACTCCATCGTTCAACTATAGGCCTTTTCCGCTATGTATCAACGACCTGGGGCGCGGACTTTGGCGAATTTCGTGCGGACCGTATTGCCCCGGGAAGAGACGATGGCGAGCCGTACGCGACATGTGGGCAAAAAAAACGCGCCCCTCGGGCGCGTTTCGTGTTTCCGTTGTGTCGCTTAGCTAGTCGGCGATCGAGATACCGCGTACCGGCAGGACCTCTTCGGCGACTTCCTGTTGTAACAGGTCTTCTGCCGGCGGCTGGTCGATTTCCTCGAGGATGGACGGCGTGATGTGGCCCTCGGCAATCTCACGCAGCGCAATCACGGTCGGCTTGTCGTTCTCGAGTTCGACCAACGGGTCTGCGCCGTGCGCGATGCGTCGAGCGCGCTTTGACGCCACGAGCACCATCTCGAAAATATTGTTGATGTTGTCCAGGCAGTCTTCGACGGTAATTCTGGCCATGTGTGCTTGATCCTGTTCTGCGCCGTCGGCTCGTCAGCCGAATCAAACTCGGTGTCGTCCGGCGGGTCGTTAATCTGAAAGAGTCGAGGACGTTAAGCGCTGGCAGAAGCGGAATAAAGGCTTTATTCCAAACGATTATAAGTTGGGCGCCGCCAGCATCGACTCTATGCGTTCGGCGAGCGCCGCGCCGGTGGTGCGGGAAGCGTCGCCCTCCCCGCGGAAAACCGCCTCGAGATCGGCAACGGCCGTGTCCAGTTCGTCGTTGAATATGACGTAGTCGAACTCGCGCCAGTGCGACATGTCGGACAGTGCGTCGCGCAGGCGCCGGTCGATCACGGCTTCGCTGTCCGTGCCGCGGCTGCGCAGACGTCGCTCCAGTTCTTCGACCGACGGCGGCAGAATGAAGATCGTGATGGCCTCCGGCATCGATTGCCGAACCTGCTGTGCGCCCTGCCAGTCGATCTCGAGAATGACGTTGTCGCCGTTTGCGAGGTGTTCCTCGACCTGGCCCCGGCTTGTGCCGTACAGGTTGTCGAAGACGCGTGCGGACTCCAGCAGCGCCCCGCTCTGCTCGAGCTGCCTGAACTCATCCTCGCTTTCCAAAAAGAGGTAATCGACGCCATGCGCCTCGTTTCGGCGTTGTGGCCGGGTCGTGTAGGAAATGGAAAACCGGAGCTCGGGGTGATGTCGAGTCATTGCGTGAACGAGCGTAGTCTTGCCCGCGCCCGAAGGCGCGGCGATTACGAAGAGCTTTGCGTCCTTCACGGGACTTGTCGGCTCTCGTTGTCGTTCCCGGGTGCGCGAGGCTCTACTCGACATTCTGTATCTGCTCGCGCATCTGTTCGATCAGGACCTTAAGCTCAACGGCCGCTTTCGTCGTTTCCGTATCGCCGGACTTGGACCCCAGCGTGTTGGCCTCGCGGTTGAGCTCCTGCATCAGGAAATCGAGCCTGCGGCCCACGGGCTCGTCTTTCTTCAGTACCTCGCGGATCTCGGTGACGTGGCTCCCCAGCCGATCGATCTCCTCATCGACATCGAGTTTCGTCGCGATCAGCGCCAGTTCTGTCTCCAGGCGGCCGGGATCGGCGTCGACATCGAGTTTTTCGATTCTGTCTCGCTGCTTCTGGCGAGATGCGTCCAGAACGGCCGGCATCCGCGCCTTGACGCTGTCGGCCAGCTTCTCAATATCGTCGCAACGCGAGCGGATCATCTCCGCAATGCGCTCGCCCTCGCTGGCGCGCATGTCGGCCATCGCGGCAAGCGTAGTCTCCAGCAGCGCGCCGGCCTCGGCGAACAACGGCTCCGCGTCGACCTCGACTTGCTGGATAACGCCCGGCCAGCGCAGCAGGTCGATCGGGTCTACGTGGCCGACGTCGTTCAGCTTGACCTTGATGTCATCGATGCGAGAACCGATCAGCTTGATGAGGTCGAAATCCAGGCGCATCTCCTGCGACTGGTTCAGCGTCCGCCGGTAATTCAGGCTGCACTCGACCTTGCCGCGACTCAGCGTCTGGCTCACCAGCTGGCGAAACGCGGTTTCCTGCGGACGCAGCTCTTCCGGCAGCTTCAGCTGCACATCGAGGTAACGGTGATTGACGGCCCTGAGCTCCCACGTCAGCGTCCCGATGTCGGACTCGACTGACTGTCGTGCAAAGCCGGTCATACTGTGTAACATTCGCTTGCGTCTCCGGATTGTCGCTTTGGTCACGCTTTTCGAGCGGACGCAGGTCTAGGATGCACCTTTGGCGAGCTGCATTCTACGCGATGCAACGCTTACCGCCAGCTATAGAACGAGTTCACAACGAACATAAACAAAGCCTTCATCCAGAAATTATCGATGCACGTGGAATACGCAAAAGTGTCGGCGCTCGGCGACCGGCAGGAGAATCAGGACAGGGCCGCTGTCATCGTCGCCAAGGAGGCGGCGTTGATGATGGTGTTCGACGGCATGGGTGGCCACTCGGATGGCGCGCTTGCGGCCGAGACCTGCCTGAAGGTCCTGCAGGACGAGTTCACGAGCGCGAAACTGCCGCTGTTCGACCCGCAGGGGTTCCTCTACCTCGCGCTCGCCAAGGCTCACGACACGATCGTTAAACTGGCGCAGGATGTTGAAATCGACTACCGGCCGAGGGCGACCTGTGCCGTCTGCCTGGTGCAGGAAGGCGGCTCTTTCTGGGCGCATGTCGGAGACAGCCGGATCTACCAGCTCAGGAGCGGGCGCGTCGTGGAGCGGTCCCGCGACCACAGCCACGTCGAAGTCCTGATCCAGGAGGGGGCGATTACCGAAGAGGAAGCGCAGGATCACCCGATGCGCAACTACGTCGAGTGTTGTCTCGGTGGCGATGAGCCGGTTCCCGATATGACGGTGACCGGCAAGAAGAGCCTACGGGAAGGCGACGTCTTGCTCAGCTGCTCCGACGGTCTCTGGACCGGGATCAGCGACCACGAGATCGCGGCGCTGACCGCGGAGGGCAGGGAGTTGTCGGAAAAACTCAAAGAGCTGAGTATGAAGTCGTTGAGTGTCAACGCGCCTAACGGCGACAATACGACCGGCACCGCGCTGCAGTGGCTCGGCGCCTGATCCTATAGAACCGCAGGAGAACTCCATGCGACCCAGTGGCCGCGCCGCGGACGAGCTTCGTGTCGTCCGGTTCATCCCCGATTTCACGCGCCACGCAGAGGGCAGCGTCCTGGCCGAGTTCGGCGATACGCGCGTGCTTTGCACGGCCAGCGTCGAGGATCGCGTGCCGCCGTGGATGCGCGGTTCCGGCAGCGGCTGGATTACTGCGGAGTACGGCATGCTGCCCCGCTCGACGCATACGCGCTCGGCAAGAGAGGCCGCGCGCGGCAAGCAGAGCGGCCGGACACAGGAGATCTCGAGACTCATCGGCCGATCGCTGCGCTCGACCGCCAACCTGAAGGCCCTGGGGGAGCGGACGGTCACGCTGGACTGCGACGTGCTGCAGGCCGACGGTGGTACACGAACGACGTCTGTCTGTGGCGCCTACGTCGCGTTGGCGCTCGCCATGGAGCGACTGCACCGCAAGAAGGCGATCAAGCGAAACCCGCTGATTGGCCGCGTCGCCGCGGTCTCTGTCGGTATCTATCGCGGAACGCCGGTGCTCGACCTCGACTACGCCGAGGATTCCGAAGCGGAAACCGACATGAACATCGTCATGAACGAGGCGGATCGTTTCGTCGAGGTGCAGGGGACGGCGGAAGGGCACGCGTTCTCCGCCGACGAGTTCACGGCGATGCTCGACCTGGCGCGCCATGGCATCGGCCGGATTATCGAGGCCCAGGACAAAGCGCTCGCCGAGGCGCTCTGAGTGAGCGCAATGACGTTGCCGCCCCCGTTCCAGGTCAACTGCACCGGAGGCCAATAACATGTCTCTGCCGAGCAAGATCGTCGCGGCGACCAGCAATCCCGGCAAGATCAGAGAATTCAATCGACTGCTCGAGGAGTTCGGCATCGAAGTCGTCCCGCAGTCGACGTTCGATGTGCCGGACGCGGACGAGACCGGAGCAACGTTTGCAGCGAACTCGCTAATCAAGGCCCGCCACGCCGCAGAGCTGACCGGCATGCCCGCGATTGCGGACGACAGCGGAATCTCCGTGGATGCGCTGGGCGGGCGCCCGGGTGTCTACTCGGCTCGATACGCCGGGCCCGGCGCCACCGACGACGCCAACGTCGACAAGCTGCTCCAGGAGATGAGCGGCGTGACGGATCGTGCGGCTGCCTTTCATTGCGTCGTGACCTTCGTTGCCGATGCGCAGGCCGAACCGGTCGTGGCTGAGGGTGTCTGGCACGGTCATATTCTTGACGAACGACGCGGCAGCGGCGGCTTCGGTTACGACCCGGTGTTCCTGGACCCGGAGTCCGGCGTCGCGTCGGCTGAGCTGACGCAAGACCAGAAGAACGCGCGCAGCCATCGGGGCAAGGCTCTCCGGGAGCTGGCCCGTCGCCTGCGAGAACTGTCGAGCCAGGGGTAGTGCTGCCGCTATCGCTTTACATTCACCTGCCCTGGTGTGTGAAAAAGTGCCCGTACTGCGACTTCAATTCCTTCACCGCGTCGCAGGATGCGCCGAGGTCGCGCTACCTCGGGGCCGTCAAAGAGGACCTGAAGCGGCAGTCGGCGGACGTCGCGGACCGGCCGCTGCACACCGTGTTCATCGGTGGCGGCACACCCAGCTTTTTTTCTCCGGAAGAGATCGGATCCCTGGTGGATGCGGTTCGCGGTCACTACCGCCTGGAACCCGGTATCGAGATCACGATGGAGGCCAATCCTTCGTCCGTCGAGAGCGGGGATCCGGCA